>CAXRIF010000003.1:0-1432032 GCA_964231325.1 Rickettsiales bacterium
AATTGAATCATAGGCTTGGGCTTCCGCCTTGCCAGACTCAGCCAACACCTTAGTGATAGCCGCAGTCAGCGACGTCTTACCATGATCCACGTGACCAATCGTTCCAATATTGCAATGCGGCTTCGACCGCTCAAACTTTTCCTTACTCATAATTTCCTCTAAATAAGCTTTAAGTGATACAATTCCTGCTGCGCTTTTAAGGCTCACGCGCGGTAAAGTCTAGTAAAAAGTGATACTCGAGCCATTCGTCATTTGCTTTTCCGAACAAACTAAGCTAATGGACTATGCCTTAAATATACGCGGGTGTAGTTCAATGGTAGAACGGCAGCCTTCCAAGCTGCATACGAGGGTTCGATTCCCTTCACCCGCTCCAACCTATTCAGATGGTGGCTTTATTCGCCGATAACCATTTGGCCAAGATCGACCGTAGCGGCTCTTTTTGCACTGGTTTGCTTAGGTAATCATCCATACCTGCAGCCAAACATAACTCCCGGTCACCTTTCATGGCATTAGCCGTAAGAGCAATAATCGGTATTTTGGTCATCTCACCCAGCTTCTGCTTTTTGCGTATTACGCGCGTCGCCTCATACCCATCCATTTCCGGCATTTGGCAATCCATCAATACCAGATCCACATTGTCGTGCTGTTTAAGATGGGCTATTGCCTTATGCCCATTATTTACACATATCGTATCACACCCCATTTTTTGTAGCATCATGATGGTAATTTGCTGATTCACTTCGTTGTCTTCCACCAGCAATATGTGCGCATTTTGCAAGCTATCACTATCAGCTTCAATTTTAGCTATAGAGGGAACCGACTCTTTCACCTCTGTGACGCGAACAGTAAACCAAAATGTCGACCCTTTCTTTGGTCTGCTCTCCACACCAATATCACCATGCATCATGGATACGAGTTGTTTGCAAATCGCGAGCCCCAAGCCCGTTCCTCCAAATTTACGTGTAGTGGATGTGTCTGCCTGAGTGAATTTATCAAAAATATGGCTTTGCACGTTAAGCGGTATACCAATACCACTATCTTGTACTGCTACACGCAGCATAAATTCGTTCTTTGCTAACTCAGAGTTATCCTCTTTTCTGAGGGTAATAAGAACGCCGCCTTCATGGGTAAATTTAATTGCATTCGTAAGCAGGTTAGCGATCAACTGCTGCAGACGTATTTTATCAGCGCTTATGAGCTCAGGAATATCTTCATCATAGTCAATATTTAAACTAATGCCTTTTTCTTCTGCTTTAACCACCAACGGGCCTATAATGTTGGTAACGGCATCACGCAGACGGAATGTTTTCATTTCTAATAAAAGTTTACCCGCCTCAATTTTAGAAAAATCTAGAATGTCGTTAATAATCGTGAGCAAGGTTTCCGAAGAATCAACCAACGATTTTGTATATTTTTGTTGCTCGGCATTTAATTCGGTATCCATCATTAATTCGGCCATGCCGATAATGCCATTCATCGGGGTACGAATTTCATGGCTCATATTAGCAAGAAACTCACTCTTCAGGCGTGTTGCCTTTTCTGCTTCATTTTTTGCCAGTTGTAATTCAATATTTTTGAATTCCATTTCACTGGCAAATTCCGATATTTTTTCTTCTGTATTTTTTTGCTTATCCAACATGTCATTATATGTTTTAGCCAATATACCCACCTCATCCGGACAACATACCTGAGCATACGCGTTTTTATTACCCGCGGCGCGTTGCTCCATAGCACGTTTAATATTAGCAAGTGGGGCAAAGATATTCCTACGTACTACAATATAGTATGCAGTGACATTGGCTACTACGGCGCCAGCTAGCAATAAAAAGATGTAGAAAAGCTCTTCCCATACTTGCGCATATAGAGGTTGCGTATCCAGAGCCAAACTAACCACTGCCCGGCGACGCTGCGTTGCATCAGCACCTGTAATATATATGGGCTTTGTCGAATGTAGCTGCAGATTGTCATGGTAATGGCTCAGCTCCTTCCACTCATCGAAGGTTGCGTATATATCATTTCGCTGGTCTTGTGCAATCGCATGGTCATCAAGTGGTTTGCCATTCCAGGCGGGGTTACTGGCGGCAAGCACTATTATTTCACCATTAGTTTCTTCACCGATAATAATCGAATGCACCTCGTCCTGTTCAGCCAGTAATGCTACTGCGTGTCTAATGTGGGTTTCATCTTCACTAAAATTAGTAATAATCTCCAATGCATGAAGCTTTGCATTTTTACGTTTCTGTACATCCGATTCGATCTGGCGCTCGATAAAGTAATGCACCCCCATCATCCCAAGCAGCAAAATAAACAGGCTCAGTACAATAACTTGCGAAATAATACGCAGATTAAGAGAGTATTTTAGAGCAGGAAAAACCATAGGCAGGACAATACATTATTCAACCAATACGCGCATTATTGTTATTGAAAATATACCTTAAGTATTAATTTTCAACTAATGATTGTATTAGTTTTGTGCTGTCCATTTAAGCACGGGTTGGCGTGCTGCTTTTACTTCATCCAGTTTTTTGCGTGGCGTGCTAACTGGATAATTTTTCAACGCTTCAATCTCGCCCGCCTTGGTTTTTTCGGCAATGTTTTTCATCACCCTAATAAAGTGATCAAGCGACGCTTTGGTTTCCGTTTCTGTCGGTTCGATGAGCATTGCCCCTTGCACTACTAAGGGGAAATATACCGTCATCGGATGGATACCATATTCAATCAATGTTTTGGCAATATCGTTAGTGGTAATGCCCTGCTCTTTTTGTTTCTTATCGGTAAGCAAACATTCATGCATACAGCTGCCTTCAAATGGCACATGATAATCATCTTTAAGCTGGCTTAGAATATAGTTGGCGTTAAGCACTGCATCTTCTGCCACCTGCTTCAGCCCATCATTCCCATGTGACATCATATAGGCCAGCGCACGCACTACCATGCCGAACTGCCCCTGAAACCCTTTCAGCCTACCGATTGATTTTTCATCTTCTTTACGCAGACGGTAGCCGTCTTTATCTTTGATAATTTTTGGCACGGGTAAATACGGTGCAAGTTCATCGGTAACGGCAATGGGGCCACAACCTGGCCCGCCGCCGCCATGTGGTGTAGAGAAAGTTTTATGCAGGTTGAAATGCATCACATCCACACCAAAATCGGCCGGGCGCACACGCCCTACCAGCGCGTTAAAGTTCGCACCATCACAATAAAAATACGCCCCTGCGTCGTGCAACGCATCTGCCATTTCTTTTACACGAGGCTCAAACAAGCCGCACGTGTTGGGGTTGGTTAGCATAATCGCTGCCACATCGTCCGAAAGTGCTGCTTTAAACGCATCCACATCCACCGTACCCTCTTTAGTCGAAGGAATGGTTTTGGTTTCATACCCACAGGCCACAGCCGTTGCTGGGTTAGTGCCGTGCGCACTATCAGGTACCAGCACCAGTTTACGTGGTTTGCCTTTTGCTTCATGTGCTTTGCGAATGGTCATGATGCCGGCAAATTCGCCGTGTGCACCTGCCGCAGGATTCAGTGTTACCGCAGGCAAGCCAGAAAGCCTGGAAAGCCATTGTTCCAGCGTGTGCATCACTTCCAGTGCGCCTTGAATGGTCGATTCCGGTTGCAATGGATGCAAGCCGGCAAAGCCCGGATGGCGCGCCACTTTTTCATTCAAACGAGGGTTATGTTTCATGGTACAGGAGCCAAGCGGGTAAAGCCCCGTATCAATCGCATAGTTAAGCTTCGACAAGCGTACAAAATGGCGCATTACTTGTGGCTCACTTACTTCTGGCAAGCCCACTTCTTCGCGCACATCCATTCCAGTTCTGGTTTTTGTGTTTTTCAGTTCCGGTAAATCAACGCCACATGCGCCGCTCTGCCCTTTTTCAAACAGCAGGTTTTCTTCTATGTTTAGACCTCTATCTAAATCTGCGCTCATGCCACCTCCTTAGGTGCCACACCCGCGCAGCATTTCTCAAGTTCGTTTGCCAGAATTTCAATGTCTTCTTCACTGGTCATTTCAGTTGCGGCAACGAGCAACTTTCCACCTTCCAGCGGATAGCCTGCGATGATGTTTTTGGCAGCCAGTTTATCTACCGTTTCTTTCGCATTTACTGGCAGCTCCACCAGCAGCTCATTAAAGAAATGCTCGCTGATAATATTGATGTTTTTGACGGCGGACAGGCGATCCGCCAGCACACATGCTCGCTCATGATTAAGCCGCGCCAGTTGTTTAAACCCTACCTCACCAAGCAGGCTCATATGGATAGTAAATGCCAGTGCAAAGAGCCCTTGATTCGTGCAAATATTCGAGGTCGCTTTTTCACGGCGTATATGTTGTTCACGAGTAGAAAGTGTCAGCACAAAAGAACGTTTTCCATCTGCGTCTACCGTCTCACCACAAAGCCTTCCCGGCATCTGGCGGAGATATTCTTTGCGGCAAGCAAAGAAGCCCAAATGCGGCCCACCAAAGCTCATCGGCACACCGATAGATTGCGCTTCACCACACACTATGTCTGCCTCCTTGGGCGCGGGCAACATACCCAGTGATAGAATTTCATTTACCACCACAATAAGTTTGGTGCCACACGCATCACATTCTTCACGCAATGCTTCAAGCGCTTGTGGTGTGCCGTGGAAGTCTGGCGTTTGCACGATCACACATGATGTATTTTCGTCAGGCGCACCATCCACAATCTGCATATCATCGTAATTGCGAATATAGGTTTCAATCACGCTGCGATATTCGGGGTGCAGCTCGCCATGAATCACAATGTTACCGCGCTTGCTAATGCGGCGCGCCATCAACACTGCTTCTGCCGCCGATGTCGCACCATCATACATTGAGGCATTGGCCACATCCATACCGGTTAAATTAGCGATCATGGTTTGATATTCAAAAATAGCCGTAAGCGTTCCTTGCGAAATTTCTGGCTGATACGGCGTGTACGAAGTTAAATATTCCGAACGCTGAATAATGTGATCTACCGTTGCGGGAATATGATGGTGATAGCACCCTGCGCCTAAGAAAAACGGCCCACTATTTGCCGGTTGATTTTTTTCAGCCATCGCCGTCAGCGCTTTTTCAACTTCCAGCTCACCCTGATGGGCTGGCAGGTCAATCAGCGCATTCAGGCGCGCAGCTTCTGGCACCATGTCATACAGTTCATCAACAGATTTTGCACCGATAGCCGAAAGCATTTCAGCGCGGTCTTTATCGGTAAGTGGCAAGTAGCGCATAGACGGTTACGCTGCCAGTTCTTCGTATTTGGCAGGCTCAAGCAACTTGGAAAGTTCGCTCGTATCGCTTGCTTTAATCTTGCAGATCCATCCTGCTTCATAAGGAGCCTGGTTAATCTGTTCCGGCGCCCCATCAAGCGAGCTATTCACTTCCACTACCTCACCAGAGATGGGGGCATACACTTCGCTGGCCGCTTTTACTGATTCAACCACCACAAATGAGTCACCTGCTTTTACCTGCTTGCCCACCTCAGGAAGCTCCACAAACACGAGGTCACCCAGCGAGCTTTGTGCATAATCGGTGATGCCGATAGTCGCCACATCGCCGTCAATATTCAGCCATTCATGTTGGTCCGTATATTTCAAATTCGCGGGAACATTACTCATATTAACTCGCCTTCTTTAATTGAGATGATTTGGTTTTAGCAGGAACGAATGAAAGTCCGTGAATGCTGGCAGGAATTCTTTTACCGCGCACTTCCACTTCTATTTTCGTACCCTCTTTTGCATATTCGCTTGTAACATAGCCTTGGCCAATGGCAACTTTTAGTGATGGGGAAAACCCGCCGCTAGTAAGTTCACCAATTTTCTTGTCTCCTACATAGATCATGGCACCTTCACGTGCTATGCCTGCGCCCTCGATTTTCACGCCAACCCGCCTGCGCGGACAATTCTCACGTTGTGGCAGAATGTTATCGGCACCAATAAACCCTGTATTATCCTTGCCAATCACCCAACCAATTGATGCCTCTATCGGAGAGGTTTCTTCGCTTAGGTCATGACCATAAAGCGGATAGCCCATCTCCAGACGCAAACTATCACGTGCGGCCAAACCTATGGTTTCGACTTCGTCATAAGCCAGCAAGGCTTTCCAAAAAGAAAGCGCCATATCAACCGGCACACTGATTTCAAACCCATCCTCGCCCGTATAACCAAGGCGGCTAACATAAAGGTCTTCGTCATCCCATTCCGCTTGTACTGCACTCATGTAAGGCAAGTTGGTCACGCCCTCATCATCCAGCTCCTGCATCAGCACATGTGCTGCCTTAGGCCCCTGCAACGCGATCAAGGCGCGGTCTTTTAATTCTTCAAAGCTCACCCCTTGTGGCAGGTTTTTTTGCATCCAGGCAATATCCACCTCTTTGCGTCCTGCGTTAAACACCACAAAGAACGTCTCGTCATTAAAGCGCGTAATAATGAGGTCATCAATAATGCCGCCCTGCTCATTGGTCAGCACTGTGTATTTCGCGCGGCCATTGGCAAGGTTTGCAAAAGATGATGGGGTGATGTGTTCAAAAAACTCCGTCGCTTTGGCGCCGCGCACAATAGCTTGCCCCATATGTGATACATCAAACATTCCGGCTTTTTCGCGGGTCCATTCATGTTCTTTAATCACGCCCAGCTTATAATTAATGGGCATGTCATATCCGGCAAATGGACACATCTTAGCTCCCAGAGCAACATGGTCGTCATATAGTGGAGTGCGTTTATTCATCTTATCCCCTATTTATGTTCGAGATAGGATGCTATTCGGCAATAAAGGCTAAATCAAGGGCAATCCCAACAGGAAAAACCTATGTCAGCAAATCCACAAATATGCCGGGCGCTGCAATAGAATTATTTTGTTCCTGACGCACAGCGCGTGCATTGTCATTCCCTTGTGTAGCAAATTGTCTGGCTGCAGAAATGTCGGCTGCTGATGCATCCCCCGGCGCGGTTGCGGCAAGCACCAGGGTTTGTGCTTCACGTGCAGCCTGTTCGGCATCAGCGCCTCGCGTGCCAGATACGTCCACACTACCCGCCACCGCATATTGCTTGCCATCCGGCCCGGTTACAGTCTGGTAATTTGGCGTACCACCCAAGCCACCTGCTGCTCGGAAATGCAGCCCCTCATGGCGACGCACCGCCGTATCTGCCGCTTGCAAACGTCTTAGTTGTTCGCGCTCGGATGCGCTGAGTCCTATTTCCTCCTGCGCGCCATTTTGATTACCGATATCCACAATATCCTGCGGCAAGCTGTTTGCCCTTTGCTGGGTTGGTGTACCTGTGCCACCCAATTGCGCGGGTAGCAGCTTTTCTTCGCTCACCGTTACTGTCGCACCAGCCACCACCAACTGACCATCCGGCCCCGTTTCATAGCGGTATTGAACATTCACATCTGCCCCCACCGGTGCAGATGCTACTTGTCTGGCGATACGTGTTTCCAAATCAGTCTGTGAAGCAGAAGAAGAGAGGTTATTGTGTGGCTGTTGATTTTGCGCGCGCGGCTGCCTGCCGGAAATCGGCTGTATCTTGGATAAAAAATGAGGGCGTGGAATTTATGCCACCAATCATCCGCTACCTGCATGCATGATTACGTTGCGTCCATTATAGCGATTTTGCGCCATAGCTGCAAATTTCCATAGGCCATTCGGGCAGGCCTTCATCCATACGTCAAATTTTATAGCTATTTTTCAGTATATTACATTTTATTGTAACAATACCTTAACTATATTTTACCATCCCATTCCTGTAGGCTGTTTTTTTAACCACGTTAAGCCTATGAACCACCCTAAACCAGCACCAACCGGTACCCCTCTTACGCCTGCGGAAAGTCAGTCTATTACCCGGTTTCTGGGTTTTATAAAAAAGGCTCTTATAAAAGGCAAGGTAGTCACCGATCATTCTGCAATAGATAAAATAGTTGTTGAAAACGCCTCTAAACTTTTATCACTACCCGGCCTAGGCACACAGGCCATGATTTCTAATCGAATGGAAAGTGACATAAAAAATGGTGTCATCTCTCAAGAAGTGCAGCAACATATTGCAGCAGCCTTTGAGAATAATGATTTTTATGCAATGGTTGGCGATGCACAGACCAAATATCACACCCCAAGAAAACACTGTATAGGTTTCCCCATAAGGAAACTATACATGGAGCGTGCCGCCAAAGTCGGGCTGGACAGTGAAGCAACAACATATCTCAACGGTCTGCTAGATGAGTTCCTGCCCCGCATCGAACGATTTTCAAAAAATTTCAAAGCCGTAGATGCAGATAACTTCATGGCGCAATGGCATAGTGGCAAATTTACTTACCGCGATTCTATTTTTAGTGATCCTGAAGACATAAAAGCATTCAAAACTTTTATCGCAGCAAATATGAGTCATTTTGGCCCAAAAGAACATAGAATACCGCCTGAGGTCATTCTATCTGCTGTCGGGACATTAGGGGATCGGCTGGGCGCACACGAACAGGAGATTGCTGCAAGAGAGCGGGAAGAAGAAAAACACAGGCAAGAAAGAAATGCTGCCGCGCAAGAGGCAAAAGAACAACAAGAAAGATATGCCGCAGAACAAAGGGAAAACGAGGCAAAAGCGGCCCTTGCTCGTGCCAGACAAGAGCATGAAGAACATTTAGCCTTCATGGCTGAGTTTCAGCCCTATCACAAAACGCCAGCAGCGGCAGGGATTTACAGAGAGCTATCACATTACGCTAAAGGCTCGTCAAAAAATGCCAAAGAAGCCGCAACCATGAAGCACGCCATTGATTCAACCATTGGCGCGTTCGATATACGTAATAACAGTGTTAAAACCCTTGGCGATATTGTGTTTTCTAAGTCCAGCCTTTTGCAAACAGCAAGGGCTTTCGATGTAGAAGCACAAATCAGCACCAACGGCACAAAGAAACAAACAGATTATCCCGAAAATACGGTTGTCTCTAAAACCACTATCGAGCGCCTGAAACAGCTATATACATCGTCCGTCGGGGTCCGTCATATAGTAGATGGAATGCTGGAAAATGATACGGGCATCATTTTATTGGCCAGCCTGACCCGAAGCCCATCCAGAAGTAAAAACTATGCCAGCTTTATTACTAAGGAGCAGCGTATCCTTGCTGCTGCTCAGGAAAAAGTTGACGCACTACAAGAGCCCCTCAAAGATTTTACGGAGGATGATCTGAAAGAACTTGCGGATGATCCGCAAGTAAAAACACTCAGGGCAGCACAAGAAAAGCTTGCCGAAACACAACGTGATATTGCCCATGCTCGAAAGGATCTGGCGAAGGAGATTCGCCTGGTGGTTCAGGGGCGCAGACTAAAAGATATTGAATCAGCCGATGTTCCAGAAATAAAAGAGTCTACTGGCCAAGATATCAATGTGCCCGAAACATGGAAAGAAGCTATGGGTGATGAATTCCATGCAGAGCAACCTGAAAACCAGAAATATGTCCGCATTCTTAGCAATAGTGTTCCGTATAAATTTATTGAGATCAAACGCAGCGCAGGCCTATCTACCGTAACAAAAATGCTGGCAGATCTGCGAGTAGAATGCGCCCAGCATGAAACCAATATGGAGCTGATCAGGAAGCTAGGCGATGAAGCCGGGTTCCAGATTGTTTTTGGTGAAGAAGGAACCCGCCTCGTACATACCGAATATGGAATATCCGCATCATTAGAGGGAAAAGAAGCCGATCAGACAACGGCTTTGGTCGATGCACAAGCAGCCTTTGAAGCAAAAGCGCTGCAACAACAAGTATTGCTGGAAGCAGCGGCAAAAGTAGGCATTACCATTGACGGGGTTGATGATGATGGGCGCGCGACTGGTCCTATCAAGTTGGCGCATCCGGAGTGTGGTGAAGTTACCCTTGCACCACGCGGATATCTGAGTGCCAATGGAACCACAACCATTGAAGGCTGGTTAGATCAGATACAGCGCAAACAAATACTTCCTGATATTGAATCACTAACAGAAGACAAAACACCCAAAGAACGTGAAAAACCCATTGCGCTGAATCTGGACCCGAAGAAAACGCTGATAGTGTTTGATGCAAACACCTTAGACACCCTATCTGCGCCACGTAATGATAATGGTCGCACCTGGCTCGATCTGATTAAATGTACGGCTCGCTTACCTAATGTTACCGTCATCATCCCCTCCACTATTGCCGATTGGGAATTGCGCGGCATGATCGCCACCTACGACCAGGATGGAAGGCGCAATGAGTTAGAGCAACAAGCAACACATCTTAGAGAACGTGAAGCCATTGATTCATTTCTAAGCAGTGCGTCGCGTGCCACCGTACATCCTGATGGGAAAACGGACTATCAGGAAGGGGCGAATAAAAACATCATCATCATGGATACGCCTGCCACCAGAGAGCTATATGATCACATTCGTGAAATTCAGTCGGAACCCAATGCACAGGTTAGAAGAGAGCGCTTCCATAATGAAATCTATAAAAATGACGAAGGCGAAAAAGCTATTGATCGCATATTACAGGGCATTCCTTTTGATAACCCTTTTGTGGTCATATCAGATGATACGCGCTACTTTAAACATGCGCCGCGCACCACTGGCAAGGGCATGCCTGTGGCACAGGCCAGCACCTCCCAATATATAAGGGCAGAATCACTGGGGCGTGAGCCTGAACTACGTCAGCTATTAAAAGAATCAGAGCCCGTGACCTTTCATAGAATAATAAGAGACATTGATGATCATCTAAGTAATAAAAATGATCGTATGCTTACGCTGCATCATAATCGGGCGGGTATTTATGAAAATGGGAAAAAGGGCCCGGCTCAAAAAGTTGAAGATGTGATTGAAGACGGTGTCAGGGAAACCCGCGGTAATGAAGGCGCCAAAAGAGGCTGGGTAGCGCGTACATCTGTTCCTTCAACACACGTGCAGCACAGGTAATATCTTTTCTATTAAATACGCTCCTTCGACCACTGGCAATGGGCTTGCGTTTTTACGTTTCTTTTTTGAGTGATTGAAACGCGTCTAGTGCCCTCGTGCGAGATTCCTTTAAGTCCACTATCGGGTGGGGGTAGTCGTCGCCTAATGTGATCCCAGACTCTTTGAGCACATCCTTCGGTGCATCCCATGGGCTAAACAGGTACTTATTAGGCAGGCTGGAAAGCTCCGGCACATAGCGACGCGTATATTCACCTTCGGGGTCAAATTTATGCCCCTGCGTTACCGGATTAAAAATACGAAAATAAGGTGCGGCATCGGCGCCTGTTCCTGCAATCCACTGCCAACTCGCACTATTGTTGGCCAGATCTGCATCCACCAGGCAATCCCAAAACCAACGCTCACCATGATGCCAATGCATAAGCAGGTTTTTTACCAAGAAGGAGCCTACGATCATACGCACACGATTATGCATGTAACCTGTCTGCCACAATTCACGCATACCTGCATCTACAATAGGAAATCCTGTTTGTCCCTTTTGCCATGCCTCAAGATAGGCTTCATTTTCTTGCCATGGAAATGCATCAAATTTCTTTTGCAAGTTCTCGGTGGGCAAGGTTGGGTTGTGATAGAGCAGGCTATAGGAGAATTCTCTCCAGCCTAGCTCACTACAAAAATGGTCGACGTTCTTATCATCGCCGCGCATACGCACTTCACTCCATACCTGATTCGCAGAAATCTGACCAAAATGCAGATATGGTGACAGGCGCGATGTATAGGGTTTCGCAGGAAGATTGCGGCCATCCTTATAATGTGCAAGCCCCTCTTCCAGAAATTCACCTAGTCGTTTCTCTGCGCCTTGTTCGCTAATCTGCCAGTGCGGCTCTAATTGAGAATCCCAAGGAATAGTTGGAAGTAAGTGTAAATCATCGAGCGAACTACTATGCGATGAATCATCCACCAATGAAAGTTTAGGCGCGGGAAGCGGCTGTCGAGGTGCGGCAGCTTTTAAACACCCTTTGCGATAAAATGGGGTGAATACTTTGTAGGGCGTACCATCATCTTTGGCTATTTCTCGTGGCTCCCACAATAGCGAGCCATTAAAACTATGCGCTTCAATATCTAGCAATTCTTTTATGCGTTTATCGCGATGGATTGACCACGGCTCATAACAACGGTTCCAATACACAGTATCAATGCCATGACGCGCCACCAGCTTTGGAAGAATATGTTCCGGATTGCCTGCATATAATGCAAGCTTGCCGTCTAACGATTTGTTCAGCGCATCGAGAGAGTGGTGCAGCCACCAACGGCTGGCTTCGCCCATTTTATAATCCTGGGCATTCACATCGTCCAGAATATAAACGGCAAGCACCTCGCCTTTTTTACTGGCTTCGTATAACGCCGGATTATCTTGGAGTCTTAAATCCTGCCTGAACCAATGGATTACGTTAGTCATGTTTTGCTGCAAGCGCCTTTTCTATGACCTCTATTAACTTTTTTGATTCAGGGGATGTGGTTGAATGGAAATGGTCAATAAGCTTTCCTTTGCGATCTATCACATATTTATGAAAGTTCCATTTTGGTGCTGTGCCAAACCCTAGCTCCTTTTTTGCCCATTTATAAAACGGGTGCGCGGCGTCACCAGACACCGCCTCTTTAGAGGCCATCGGGAAACTCACCCCGTAGTTTAGCTTACAGAAATTGGCTATTTCCTCATCACTGCCTGGCTCTTGCCCACCAAAGTCATTGCTCGGCACACCAATAATGACAAGGCCCTGATCCTGATATTTCTTATATAGTTTTTCCAGCCCTTCATATTGTCCCGTAAAACCACATTTTGACGCGGTGTTCACAATCAGCATTACCTTGCCTTCATATTGCGATAGCGGCATAGGCTCTTGGCTTATCAACCCTTCAAAAACAAATGCGTAAGCATTTTGTGCTGATTTATGATCATCTGCATTGGCACTGGAAAACACTGAAAACATAAGCAACACCCCTGTTAAAAATCGGATCATCATATCACCTCCGAGGAATCAATCAGATGTTATTATAGCGAAAATAACCGCAGGCGCATCTTACGATTGTAGCCAATAGCAATAAATGAGGCGGTATAGCTTATATATGCAGCGCGTGGCCTAGTGCCTTAAGGCTAGCTTCTTGCAATGCCTCACCCTTAGTTGGGTGTGCGTGGATCGTTCCTGCGATATCTTCCAGGCATGCGCCCATCTCAATGGCAAGTGCAAAGCTTGCAGACATTTCAGATATGCCCTCGCCAACGGCCTGAATACCCAGCACCTGATTATTATCTTTTCGTGACACGATACGCACAAAGCCATCTTCACGCTGCGTAGTCATAGCGCGGCCATTCGCCTGAAACGGGAAACTGCTTACTGCCGCATCATAGCCCTCATCCTTTGCTTCATCTGGGGACAGCCCCACGCACACAATTTCAGGGTCTGTAAAACAAATAGCGGGAATACATTGTTTATCCCAACTGCGATTTTCACCGGCAATAATCTCGGCAACCATTTCACCTTGCGCCATACCGCGATGGGCGAGCATCGGCTCACCAGTCACATCGCCAATGGCATATACGTCGCGCATGGATGTATGGCAACGCTCATCAATTTTGATAAATGGCCCATCCTGATCAATCGCAACATTCTCTAGCCCGATATTTTGCGTTACCGGAGCACGCCCCACCGTAACGGCGATTTTATCTGCCGCCAGCGTTTTCTTTTTGCCAGATTTGGTGGTCACTACCAGCCCTTTGCCTTTCGCATCCAGCTTTTCAGCTTTAGTGCTCGTGAGCACCTCAACGCCAAGTGCTTTGAGGCGGTTTGCTACAGGCTTTACCAACTCTGCATCATATTGCGGCAGCAACTTGTCCGTTGCTTCAACGATGGTAACTTTTGAGCCCAGTTTTGCGAACGCAGTACCAAGCTCCAACCCGATATAGCCACCACCAACAATCACCAGTTTTTCAGGCACCTTGTTTAAGGCGAGCAACCCGGTAGAAGAGCATACGAGATCACCAAAGGGCAGGTTAGGCAACTCAATAGGTTTAGAGCCAGTTGCTATCACCACTTTCTCTGCCAAAATCGTTACTTCGCCACCTTTTATTTTCACCTTAGCGGTTTTTCCATCGATCAATTCGGCGTGACCTTCCACCAATTTCACATTGGCTTTTTTAAGTAATCCACCTACGCCAACGTTAAGTTTAGATACTATGGAATCTTTCCAACGCATCATTTTTTTCAAATCCAATGCAGGCTTACTAGCGGTAATGCCAATGCCGGTTTTATCTTCTGCGGCTTCTACCAGTTTGTGGTAATCATCCGCGCCGTGGATAATGGCTTTGGAAGGAATACAGCCAACATTCAGGCAAGTGCCTCCGGCTTTTGCGCTTTCGACAATTATAGTATCAATGCCGAGTTGCCCGGCACGTATTGCACAAACATAACCGCCTGGTCCTGCACCAATTACCAGCAATTTGCATTTCATTTCACTCATGATGTTTTTGTCCTTACACGCTACTTTCTGCGATACTATTCGTCTTAATCATCGATAAAAATCATCGCCGGGTTTTCCAGCAAAGTTTTGAGCTTTTGCACGAATACTGCCGCATCCCAGCCATCGATAATGCGATGATCAAAGCTGCATGAAATATTCATCATCTGACGCGGCACAAACTCATTACCGTTCCACATAGGACGCACCGCCATCTTATTGATGCCAACAATAGCAACTTCGGGTCGGTTAATAATAGGCGTTGTCGCAATCGCACCAAGTTTGCCCAATGATGTGATCGTAATGGTGGAGCCAGAAAGCTCTTCGCGTTTGGCGGTGCCTTCGCGCGCGCACTCTGAAAGGCGTTTGATTTCTGCGGCCATATCCCAAATTGAAAGCGCCTCACAATGCCTTACAACCGGCACCATCAGCCCTTTAGGAGTTTGAGTTGCGATGCCAACATGTGTAGCACCAATAATATCCAACCGGTTCTCATCATCATGAAAATGTGAGTTTAACTCTGGCTGTTCTTTAACCGCCTTCACGATGCATCCCATCAGGAATGGCAACAATGTTAGCTTTGGTTTCGTCTCTTCTGCTTTAGTGCGCGCCTCTTCATTAAGTTTGGCACGCAGCTCTTCTAATGAAGTAACATCCACTTCTTCAACGATGGAGATATGAGGAATATGCCGTTTTGCCTCTTGCATACGTTCTGCAATCTTGCGGCGCATACCCGTGATATTTACTTCAGTGATTGTGTTATTGCGCACTTTGCCACTACTTCCGCCAACCACTTGGCCACCGCTTTCCAGATAAGTGTCCAGGTCATCATGTGTGATACGTCCTGCCGGGCCACTACCCATCACCATGCGTAAGTCCACACCGGCTTTGCGTGCACGATCACGAATCGATGGCGCGGCAAGTGGCTTTTCACCTTCTTTGCGGCGTGTCGCTTTGGTTGGTGCTTTTACCTTCTGCACAACAGGCGCTTGTTTTTTTGCAGAGCATGCAGCCGGTTTTGCCGCAACGTCACTCTTCGCTTCAGGTTTTTTCGGTGCCTCTGCTTTTTTAGCTGTTTCTTTGGGTGCGCTTACTTCAGGCTCTGATACGACCCCGTCTTCCATACCAGGGACATCAATTTTGACAAATGGTGCGCCAACCGGAATTTTATCGCCAACCCCGCCTGCATACCATGTGATTTTTCCACTAAACGTAGAAGGAATTTCCACCACTGCTTTATCAGTCATCACAGAGGCAAACACCTCGTCTTCTTTGACAGGCTCCCCAACGGCAATCGTAAGTTCTGTAATTTCTGCTTCAGCAATACCTTCGCCAATGTCCGGCATTTTAATTGTTTGAATTCCCATGGTGCGCTCTCCCTGTTATGCCGCCATCGCCTGTTTCATCGCTCGGCCTACACGCGCCGGGCCGGGGAAATAATCCCACTCAAACGCATGCGGATATGGTGTGTCCCAACCGGCAACGCGTTCAATCGGCGCTTCCAGATGGAAGAAACACTCTTCCTGCACAATGGCTGCAAGTTCACCACCAAAACCAGAGGTAAGCGTTGCTTCATGCGCAACCACACAACGGCCGGTTTTTTTCACTGACTCTACAATCGTCTGTTTATCCAAAGGCAGTAATGTACGCAAATCGATCACTTCCGCGTCGATACCTGTTTCTTCTGCGGCGGCCATTGCGATATACACCATGGTGCCATAAGCCAACACAGTAAGCTCTGATCCTTCACGCGCAATCGCGGCTTTACCAAGATCAACGGTATAATATTCAGGATCTACATCCCCAAGCACATGGTTTTTCCATGGCACAACTGCTTTGTCATGATGACCATCAAACGGCCCGTTATAAAGACGTTTGGGCTCTAAGAAAATGACTGGGTCGGGATCTTCGATCGCTGCAATAAGCAGCCCCTTAGCATCTTTGGGATTAGACGGCATCACCGTTTTAAGGCCGGCTGAATGTGTGAACAATGATTCCGGGCTTTGACTGTGTGTTTGGCCACCAAAAATACCACCACCACATGGCATGCGAATCACCATCGGGCAGGTAAACTGACCAGATGAACGATAACGCATACGTGCTGCTTCTGATACGATTTGATCATAGGCAGGATACACATAATCTGCGAATTGAATTTCGATACATGGGCGCAAACCGTATGTGGCCATACCTATCGCTGCGCCAACAATCCCTAGCTCATTAATAGGTGCATCAAAGCAACGATTGGTGCCATATTTTTTCTGCAGGCCAGCCGTGCAACGAAACACGCCACCAAAATAGCCTACATCTTCACCAAAGACGACAACGCGCTCATCGCGATCCATCATCACATCATGGGCGTTTTGAATCGCCTCAATCATGGTCATTTGCGTCATGCTCAGACTCCTGCCTTTTGGCGTTGTTCTACCAGATGTGGTGGCATTTCTGCATACACGTCTTTGAACATGTTGCTAGCAGAAAGCTGCTTGCCCGTGCTCAACGTACCTACGGCCTCGGCTTCTTTTTGTGCCTTCATCACCTTGTCCATAATCTCAGCTTCTGCCTGAGTGTGGCGCTCTTCTGACCATGCCCCTTTTTGAATAAGGTGCGTTTTGAGTCGCTCGATAGGATCTCCTAGTGGCCATGCCTGCCCCTCTTCTTTAGGGCGATACGCCGAAGGATCATCTGATGTTGAGTGTCCACCTGCACGGTAAGTGACATATTCCACAATAGTCGGCCCCAGATTACGGCGCGCACGTTCTGCCGCCCATTGCGCTACCGCATACACGGCAAGATAATCGTTACCATCAACGCGTAACGATGGAATACCAAAACCATGCCCGCGCGCGGCAAACGTACCAGAGCCACCACGTGCAATACCTTGGAATGTGGAAATCGCCCATTGGTTATTCACAATATTAAGGATGACTGGCGGGCGATACGTAGATGCAAAAACCAGTGCGGCATGGAAATCGCTCTCAGCGGTAGAGCCATCACCAATCCATCCGGCAGCAATTTTATCGTCTCCCGCAATCGCAGATCCCATAGCCCAACCAACCGCTTGAATAAATTGCGTCGCCAAGTTGCCCGATATGGAGAAAAAGCCTTCGTCCTTAAAAGAATAAAGAATGGGCAATTGACGCCCTTTAAGCGGATCTTCTTCATTATTATAAATCTGACAGATGATCGTTTTTAGCGGAAAGTCATTGGCAATCAACAGGCCAGCCTGACGATAGGTGGGAAAGTTCATATCGCCGTCATGCATCACACGACGAAACGCACAACTAATCGCCTCTTCACCGAGATGCTGCACATAAAAAGATGTTTTGCCCTGACGTTGCGAAACGATCATGCGGTTATCAAATGTCCTGAGCGTCATCATATGTTTAAGGCCGATGCGTAAATCTTCATCTGACAACGTATCTGCCCATGGGCCAACAGCTTCGCCCTTATCGTTCAATACACGAATGATGGAGAACGCCAAATCACGCATTGATTCGGGGTCTTCATCAACCTCTGGCCTGCGGACAGAACCTGCCTCAGGGATATCTACATTTGAAAAATCAGGCGTGTCCCCAGGCCGGCATTTGGGCTCGGGTACATACATGCTCAATGGCTGCTTTTTGGGCTGTTTTTGTGTTTTCTTCATTTAATGATCATAAGCTAAATTAGACATAACGTTGTCATCATTATGTTAGGAAAATAACGCATATAATGAAACATATATTGGGTTAATCAACATATAAAGCAACAATGTTTTAAAAAATGGAGGAAATAGATGTTCTCATTAAAGACCTCAAAGTGGAATTTTAGACGTATTTTTAATCTCTTTTAGTGACAGACTGGTGTTGATAGAGCCCACGTTGGGTAGTCGCATAAGTGAGTTTTTAACCGTACTTTCATAGTCTGCCACATCTTTTGCAATCACATGCAACATACAATCATAATCTCCGGTAATAGTATAGCATTGTAACACCTCAGGAACGCCCACCACAGCGCGCTCAAACTCCTGCATTTGTTCTCGGCTATGTTCCTTCAGGCGCACAAAACATATCATCTTAATGCCGAATCCTGCCGCCTGCGGGTCTATGATGTAGCGCTTTTCTTCGACAACGCCAGCCTTTTTTAATTTATCTAGCCGTCGCCAGCAAGGGGTGTGGCTAATTCCCGTTTTTTCCCCTAGCTCACGCATGGTGAGCATCGGCTCACTTTGTAGCGCTTTAAGTATTCTGCGATCTGCCTCATCCATTTATGGCCTGCATTCTCTATACTTGTTGTTGGAAACAACCATTAAGAATTAACATTGTTTCTGAATCAACAGGAAAATAATAAACCTGTTTCGATCTTTGAAAAACTACTCTGGGAAAAAATGGTGGAGGAGGAAGGATTCGAACCTTCGTACACATACGTGGGCAGATTTACAGTCTGCTGCCTTTGACCGCTCGGCCACTCCTCCACAATAAGGGGCTTTCAGGTAACTGACTCATTTGTCAAAGTCAATTGATATTAGGGTTTTATGCCCATAATATGGAAAAAACCTGAGGGATTGAGCCATGTATTCATTTATTCTGTTCGCGCTGACCATCATTCAGCTACTTATCATGGGCATTAGCTACGCAATGAGCTCGGCTGAAATATTTTATAATATGGCCGTGTATGGCGCGCCCTTTTATTTATTAATGAACATCTTAGGCAATGCCTCGGCTTTTTTAGACAGCAATCCCCTTTATCTTGGCATGGCCGCTTATCATTTCGTTAAATACGGCATGTTCTTCCTCGCACAGCGAAATGAAGGCTTTAGCTTTATGATGATCGCCGCGATTCTTTTTGAGGCCATCTATCTATGCACCAGCGCTTACTATATGGAATTGGCGTTATAATTTTAGCGTAATGCGCCTGTATGCCTATCTTTATAGAAGTAAAAGGCGGCAAGTGACATTACGCAGCACACTACCACATACCACGCGATGGAGTAGCTGGTGCCGGTGGTGCTGATCAACCATTCACACACAAACGGTGCCGTTCCACCAAACAGAGCGGCAGAGACATTATAAGTAATTGCCATGCCGGTATAGCGCACCGAGGTGGGGAACATTTCCACCAGCAAGGCAGCAACCGGCCCCAGATATGCGCCATGCACCAGCGCTAGCGCACCCATGGCGATCACAATAGTCATCAGTGAAGCCCCCGGCGTAAGGAAGGTGAAGACCGGGTAGATCATCAGCATAATGCCGATAGCGGCAGCCACCATAACGCGCTTGCGGCCAATGCGGTCGGATAGCGCCGCCGCGGGGTAATACATCAACATCATCAACGTCACATTAATGATGTTAAGCATCAGCGCGTCTGCCGTGCTTAAACCGAGTTGGTTTTTTGAAAAACTGATAAAGTAAATGGCGATCAGGTAAAACGGCATGGTTACCGTTACGTAAATAAAGAAGCCCTGAATAATCTCCCACGGATGATCTTTGAAGGCTTGTTTCAGCGGTTGCTCCGAAAGGTCATTTTCCGCACGTGCTTTCTCATAAACCGGGCTTTCGCTGCAATGTGTGCGGATGTAAAAACCAATCAACCCGATCGCAATGCCTGCAATAAACGGCAAGCGCCAGCCCCACTCGGTAAACACATCTTCGCCCATGATATGCAGACAACCTTGCGTGACTAAAATACCCAGCATAAAACCAAGATTCAGGCTAATCAGCGAGGCTGATCCCGCCACGCCGCGCTTGCCTTCCGGTGCGTGTTCTACAATGTAAGTGATAGAGCCAGAGAACTCGCCGCCCAGCGACAAGCCTTGGGTAAGTCGAATCAATGTAAGTAATATGGGGGCCAAGATTCCGATTTCTGCGTAGGTCGGCAGCAAGCCGATACAGCCGGTAGGAATCGCCATCATCAGCACGGCAATGACCATGGCGCGTTTACGGCCATACTTGTCACCTATCCAACCAAACAACACCGCGCCCAACGGACGAACGATAAACCCTGCGGCAAACACACCAAACGTAGCAAGTAGCGCTACGGTCGCATCGCCCTCCGGAAAAAACAAGGTGGCAAGCAACCAGGCCATCTGGCCATACAGCGCATAATCATACCATTCCAGCCCGTTGCCGATCATGCCGGAGACGACGACTTTTTTCATGCAGATCCCTGTTTAGTTTTTTGCGTCTTCTACCATGCCATTTAGCATGTCTTTGATTTCCGGTGCAAGTTTTAGGCAGTTAATATCGTGGATGGCACCATACAGCGCATAAAGCGCCATGCGGTTTGCCGCATTTCGGTGCAGCTTGCTAATACGCAAATAACACTCCACCGCGCCAAGCTCATGCAGTTGTTTGGGCGTGGTTATTCCCGCCTGCTTCAACCACTGGGCCATCGCCGGACCAATATTTTTGAGGGAAGTAAGTTTTGATTCTTCATCCATTTCGCACTTCTTATATTTAAAATAGTTCTAAGTCCCAACGGTTAACTTAACGACGATGAAGTAAGAGTTTTTTAACAGCCACCATCTTGGTTTATCAGAAACTCGCATAATCAAGCCTGACTGTGCATTATCTAAAAATTAGCAACAAGACTAAGCACCACATATGTTGTGGTTGTGCAATGAAATTTATCTACATGTTGACAAGGGGGATGCGAATCATAAGATATAAGGGCCAAAGCAAGTTTCCCTGCGATGGCCCCGGTCTCCATTCTTGGTGTAGAACGAAGTCTAGCAACTACAGTCTATACCAAAATGGTTACCGGGAAGTAAAGTGGGAAATTTTTAACTTTTACTGAAAGGTAATTACAATGAATACTATTTTATCTAATTTTACAGCAACTTATAGACTAACCCATGACAATGTAGACTTCGTGCTACAGGCGAAAATGCCTGGGGTTTATCTACTACAAGAAGGCAATTCTGTGATGGCACGACCTACATATGTCGGACGTTCCGATACAGATTTGGCCGATAGGTTGAAAGACCATATAGGAAAAGCCACTTACTTCCGTGCGGCATATTGTTTCACCGCAGAAGAGGCGTATCAATTGGAGCTAAGAATATATAACGCGTATAAACCATCGCGTAACATACTTGCACCAGATGCGCCAAGTAAGCGCATTTTCTTATTTTATTACGATAAAACTTATATGGTCTCTTCAATATTTTTGAGGCTTGTCAGCTCTGTTTTCCCAGCCATACTTTTTCGCCTTTTTTGCGTTCGGAGTCACTCTTGAGCTGGCCGCAGGCGGCGAAGATGTCCTGTCCGCGTGTGGCACGGATAGGCGCAGAATAGCCAGCGTCATTGACGATCTGCGCAAAGGCACGTTGGCGGTTGCGACTAGAGGTTTCATAGGGTGCCCCCGGCCATGGGTTCCACGGAATCAAATTCACCTTTGCATGAATCCCTTTCAGCAGCCTGCATAGCTCACGCGCATCGGCGTCGGAATCATTCACGTCTTTAAGCATCACATATTCAAAGGTGATACGGCGTGCATTGTTTGCCGCCGGGTACTCTCTGCATGCACGCAGCAATTCTTTGAGCGGGTATTTTTTATTTAAGGGGACAATTTCATCACGCAGGTCATCGCGCACCGCATGCAAACTAATTGCCAGATTCACGCCTAGCTCTTTGCCGCATTTTTCGATGGCGGGCACGACACCGGACGTTGAAAGTGTAATGCGGCGTTTGGAAATAGACACCCCTTCCCCGTCCATGATAATTTTCAGCGCACGTGCCACCTGATCGTAATTATAGAGCGGCTCACCCATACCCATCATAACAATATTAGTGAGCATTTTGTCTTTGGGCATTTTCATCCATTCACCCAGCCCATCACGTGCCACCAATACTTGCTCGATGATTTCGCGCGCATGTAAATTGCGCACCAGATTCATGGTGCCAGTATGGCAAAACGTGCAGGAAAGCGTGCAACCCACTTGTGACGAAACACACAGCGCACCGCGATCTTCTTCCGGAATAAATACGGTTTCAATTTTGTTTTTATCACCAAATTCCAGCAGCCATTTTCGCGTCCCATCAAAAGAGGTCAGGTCTTTATCAATGCCTGGGCGCGCGAGCGTAAAATGCTCTGCCAGTTGCGCTTGTTGCTTTTTGTTGATCGAGGTCATTTGTGAAAAGTCAGTAGCACCCTTCACATACACCCATTGCCAAATCTGCTTAGCGCGGAATTTTTCAAAACCAAGTGCGGTGAGTTGCTCAGTAAGCTCGTCACGTGTCAGGCCAATGATGGGGGTTTTGTCACTCATTTACCCACGCCCTCTTTCCGCGCCACGGCACTCTTTTTCAGAAAGGCGGGTAATCCCCATATCGTGCATGGTGCCACCGATAGCATCTTTTATCTCTTGGTCATTTGGTGATAAGGCATGATAAAGCGCACTTAGTACACGTTGCGTTCTTTCAACGGTAACATTTGCATCTAAACGTGCCTGCGTATCTGTTCTGACACCTAGAAGCATTATGTCTTCAAATAATTTTTCATAGTCTTGGCGTATATCTGCTGAAATATAAAAATCGGGTATTTCTATTTGTGATTTTAATTTCGTTATTTGTATTTCTTGCGCATCGCTAAGTGGAGTAGTCATAATTCTAACACATACCCTTTATCATTTGCCGTGATCATTTCGCTATCGGTCAGTTCTTTACACTTTGCGCGCAGCCGATAAATGTGGGTTTCCAGCGTATGAGTATTCAAGTCTGCCTCAAACCCCCATACTTTTTTTAGCAGTTCGTCTTTGCTAATGCCTTGCGTACCTGCTTCGGCCAGTGCTTGCAATAGCCGTGTTTCTTTATCGGTCAGATCTATGGTTTTTTTTCCGGTGCTTAAGGTTTTGCTACGCAGTGATAGCGTCATATCATTCATCAGCTTAAGGGATTGCAGGGCGGATTTTTGTGATAATTGCTCTATACGCGCCAATATCTCGCGTATCCTAATCGGTGCTACAACTCTTAAGATGGGAATATTTTCCAACGTCAGCTCTTCATCACTCACCACTATGTTAATAGCGGAAACATCCATTTCTTTTGTTTCATCAACATGTTGGATGCATTCGCACGGCATTTCTAGCTCGCGCACCACTTGCTCGGCGAGTGTGTGCGAAAAATCCTTATCTTTACTGATGATAATAATCATGGCTAATTTTTGTTAGGTTTTATGCGCCTTTGGTAGTATAAAAACCCCCTTTTCGCAAGAGTTACTCATGGTTACACCTGAAACAAACGTTAATAATGCCCCACTTATGGCTGCCCGCGCCATCGATGAGCTGCGCCGTCAGATGGGGCTTGTTTATAGCGATGAATCTGCAACATATGCGGTCATTCCTGCCGAGTTCGCAGATGACGCGCTGCTTACTACACTTAAAAAAAATGACCTGAAACTGATTATTTCTGCAGCACGCGCAAAAACCATTGATATTGCTACCGGTAGCGCAACAGCAATAGACGTGAATACATTTAGTCTGGATGATATTCTGGCGGTAGCAGACCCTACGCACAAGGAAAGTATAAAAACATCTCTTTCGACAAGCGACGGCAGCAGGTTTGACGCTCTATTATCACTGGCTAAACATGCCTCTTTACTGCCCGCTTTGTTAGTAGCGAAAATTAATGATGCGTCTGCATTTAGTGATTGGATGCAGATCAATCACACAGCCATCACACATTATTTGAACGCGCCAGAAGTTGAGGTGATAAAAACCGCCCAAGCCAAACTTCCTATCAATGGCGCGCAGGATGCAAGGCTAATAAGTTTCCGACTTAAGCATGCTGCATCTGTACATCTGGCGCTTATGATTGGCGAGCCCCAGCAAGATGACGCCCCACTGGTGCGTGTCCATTCTTCCTGCGTTACAGGGGATATATTAGGAAGTCTACGCTGCGATTGTGGAGATCAGTTACATCTGGCCATCCAGCAAATCATCAAACAAGGCAGCGGTGTGCTTCTTTATCTGCATCAGGAAGGCAGGGGTATTGGCATCACCAACAAGCTGCGCGCTTATCGGCTACAGGAGCAAGGCATTGATACATACGATGCCAATCTGATGTTAGGATACGAAGAAGATGAGCGTGATTTCTCGCTGGCTGCCGCAATGTTGAAACAATTGAATATCGGCACGATTCAACTACTCACCAATAACCCAATGAAGCTTACTAAGCTTAAAGATTGTGGCATCAACATTACAAAACGCATTTCACTCATTGTGCCAGCGGGCGAACACAACCACGCCTATATTGAGGCTAAAGGCAAAAAAGCCGGCCATTTATTTTAACGCTTATTTCTTTTCTAAAATTTTAAGCAGCTCTTTTTTCTCGTTGTCTGCTTTAACGTCTTCTGCGCATTCGTCTTTTTTCCATAGGCTAGAACCCGCATCCAGGTCGACCTCTTTCCATTTGCTATGTCCTTTGGTTTTAAGCTCGCCTAAATTTTTACGAATAGCCTGCGATAATTTTTTGATTTGTCCGCAGCGCTCTTTGTTGGCTCCCTTAAAGCTATAGCTCACCATCACCGCCTGCACCGCGATGGTAGGAACCGGTTTGCTCACAAAATTATAATCCGCTGATGTAATTTTAGCCGGCCTGTACTCTTCTAACATTTTGGGAGATGCCATTGGCAGGAAATGCACCTGATCAAGCATGGCAGCGTATTTTTTATTTTCAGCCAGCTTCAAATCTTCCAGGTTTTTAAACAGGCGCACCGGTTTGCCACCTACAAAAATCACCGCATCCAGCTCGCCTTTTAGCACGGCTACCACTGCTTCCGCTGGTGGCATTTTACGCGTTTCTTTGGGCTCTACGTTCATGATGGAAAGCAAATTAATCGCGGTAAGCATGTTCCCGCTGCCATCTTCCCCGATCGAAACATTCTTGCCTGCAAGCTGTGAAAAGTCCGTAACCTCCTTACGGGCTAATACATGTATTTCTTCGTTATAAAACGGAAAAATCATGCGCAGATTTTCTGCCATTTTTATGGAGTCCGGATTTTTAGAGCGGCTTAAAAACCCGAGCACATCCGATTGAACAATACCCACCCCGGCATTTTCTGCACTATTGATACGTTTAATATTGTCAATAGAGCCTTCCGATTCCTTGACCTCAATTTCGATATGCGGCTTATTCATTATTGCGGCAATATCCTTACCAAACGCGTAGTAAGTTCCTGTTTTAGGACCGGTAACAATGCCAAGCGGTTGTTCTGCCTGCGCCGAGACCGACCACAACACACACATAATAATAAATAAGCAATAACGCATTAGTTTCCCCCTGCTAACGTCTATAGTGCATTTATATATGTTCTATTCGCTGGTATTAAGGAAAGCAACCCGCACGGGCTATCTGCAAAGAAACTGTCGTGTTTTAGTGCTTATTGACGATTGAAAGCAGTTCTTTGCCCGGTTTTTTGTCCGGTTCTGAAACAGATTTTATGCCTGTAATCTGTTGGTTTTGCGAGGGGATCTTGGTGAGCTGGCCAACAATCGCCTGACTTTTATCGGTAATTACTATGGTGCCTTCTTCCTTTGCTGGCACTACCGGAGCAGCAAGCGATGGCTTCATTGGGGCCATTTCTGGCACTGGCACTGCTTCCGTCATACTAAAAATCATACGGTTGAGCATCATGCCCATCAGCACCAAAAGTAAAATGGCCGCAAAAACAATGCTAAAATAGGTGAATTTTTTGGACGTACGAGGGGTTGCGGAAGGCAGTCTGTGTACCTTCGGACGGGAAAGTGATATTACTGCTTGCTGGCTCATACGCTACATATGGTAGTTGAATATGTTCTTTTACTCAATCTAATGATTCATGACAATCTTATTTATGGTTATTTTTCTTCGTGGCGTTGCGAAAATACACAATATAGGCTAAGCAACTGCAATGAATAATCATCTTGATACATTAAGCCTCGCCCTAAGCAAAGCACATGCGGCAGGGGCAGATGCCGCCGACGCGGTTATTTTTGAAAGCGTAGATATTTCTGCGAGCGAACGTCTGGGCAAACCAGAAGGGCTGGAACGCTCAGAAAGCAAAGGGCTGGGTCTGCGCAGTTTTGTAGGCAAGCGCCAAGCTATTGTTTCTTCCACCGACATGTCAAAAGATGCCATAGGCGAGTTGGCCGAACGTGTGGTCGCCATGGCGAAATGTGCGCCGGAAGATGCCGATAGCACATTGGCGGACGCATCGCTTTATGTTCAAGAGAAACCGGCTCTCGATTTATTTGATGATAAAGAACCGGATGCTAAGTGGCTGGCAGAACAATGCCACGAAGCAGAGGAAACTGCACGTGCGGTTAATGGCATTACCAACTCGGAAGGCGCCGATGCAAGCTACGGCAAAAACATTATCAGTCTGGGTATCGCTCGTGGCAAAGATGTCTGTTTTGCCGAAAGCTACCCGTCGAGTTTCTTTTCTGTTTCCGTATCTGTACTTGCCGGTGAAGGCACTGCCATGGAGCGTGATTATGATTACTCCACCACGCGCCACCGCGCTGATTTAAAAAACGCCAGGGACATTGGTGAAGAGGCCGCAAAACGCGCACTCAAGCGCTTAAACCCGCGCAAAATCTCTACCTGCAAAGTGCCTGTGGTGTTTGATCCGCGTGTGGGGAAAGGATTGCTTGGTATTTTTGCCAGCGCCGCTTCCGGCAGCGCTATCGCACGCGGCTCCAGCTTTCTAAAAGATTCCATGGGCAAAAATATTTTCCCCGAAACGATTTCTATCATAGATGATCCACACAAGGTTCGTGGATTAGCATCCAAGCCATTTGATGGCGAGGCGGTAGCAAATCAAAAGCTCGCCATGGTAGAAAATGGCACCTTACAAAGCTGGTTTTTGGATACACGCACAGCCAGCAAATTAGGACTTAAAACCACCGGCCATGCGTCGCGCGGGTTGGCCTCTGCTCCCTCGCCATCCTCTTCTAATTTGTATATCGAAAACGGATCACTAAGCCCCGCTGAATTAATCAAAGATATTAAAAGCGGATTTTATGTCACCGAAACATTCGGCATGGGCGTAAACATTGTAACGGGTGATTATTCGCAAGGAGCTTCCGGCTTTTGGATTGAAAACGGCGAGATAGTATATCCTGTTTCCGAGCTCACTATCGCAGGGGGCTTAAGGGACATGTTTGGCGGCCTCACTCCGGCCAATGACCTTGCATTTCATTATGCAACCAACGCGCCCACCTTACGTGTTGAATCGATGACGGTGGCGGGTTCATAACATGCAGGAAAGTGGAAAAGTATTAATCCGCCGTCTGGTGCGTGAACATGTCTGGCATTATCGCAAGCGTCTGTTCCTTGCTATTTTCTGTATGATTGTAGTGGCAGCAGCCACTGCGACCAATGCCTGGATGATGCAGCCAGTACTTGATAGTATTTTCATCAACCATGATCGCGACATGCTGCACATACTACCGCTCGCTGTTTTTGCCGTGGCGGTCATTGGTGCCGCGGCGAATTATGGCAACACCTTTTCCATGCGCTATATCGGTCAGCGGCTGGTAGCAGACTTACAAGCACGACTTTTTGAGCATCTCATCAAAAGTGATTTAGGTGTGTTTACTGCCGAATCATCCGGGCGCATGATTTCGCGTTTTACCAACGACATCAACCTCATGCGCGCGGCTTTCACCAGCGTGCTTACGTCATTGGCCAAAGAAATTTTAAGCCTCATCTTTTTATTAGGCGTGATGTTTTATCAAAATATTGAACTGTCGCTTATTGCTATTGCAGTCTATCCGATTGCCATTTACCCCGTAGTAAAACTGGGCAAATCACTGCGCCGCATTTCCGATAAAACGCAGGAAGAGCTAGGCGAGTTTACGGCCACCTTAGATGAAGTATTCATGGGTGTGCGCACTGTAAAGTCTTACAATCGCGAGGACTTTGAAGCATCGCGTGCGCGCGGCATTATCGAGTCATTATTTCAGCTCTATTTCAAAGCCGCACGCCGTCAAGCCATCGCCGCTCCTATGATGGAGTGTTTAAGTGGTGTCGCCATTGCACTAGTCATCTGGTATGGCGGTATGCAAGTGCTAGACGGCGTCACTTCCCCGGGCGCATTCTTTTCGTTTATCGCCGCCTTCCTGATGGCGTATCGCCCGGCACGCGCCATGTCTGGCATGAATGCCGTAATGCAAGAAGGTCTGGCCGCAGCCAATCGCCTGTTTGCTGTGCTGGACACCCCTGCGGTCATCACCAACAAGACAGATGCTCCTCCGCTGGATATCAAAAAAGGCCAAATCAATTTTGACAACGCCTCCTTTTCTTATGAAGGCGGACATGGTGTGTCAGACATATCACTCGAAGTTCCTGCCGGTAAAACGGCGGCACTGGTCGGGCTATCAGGCGGGGGCAAGTCTACTTTAATGAATTTGCTTTTGCGTTTTTACGATGTATCAGCTGGCTCCATTTCCATCGACGGGCAGGATATTCGCGATGTAAGCTTACATTCGCTGCGCGAGTCCATGGCCTATGTGCCGCAGGAATCCATGCTGTTTGACGACACCGTGCGCGCGAACATTGCTTATGGTCGCCTGGATGCCAGTGAGGAAGAGATCATCATCGCTGCCAAAAATGCAGCCGCGGATGAGTTTATAAACAGCCTGCCACAAGGGTACGATACCATGATTGGTGCACATGGTGTGCGACTTTCTGGAGGCCAACGCCAACGACTAGCCATCGCGCGCGCCATGTTGAAAAACGCGCCTATATTACTGTTAGACGAAGCCACCTCTTCCCTTGATAACAAATCAGAGCGCGTCATTCAGGAAGCGCTACAAACCCTGATGAAAGACCGCACCACGCTCGTCGTGGCGCATCGTCTTTCCACTATCGTCAACGCGGATATTATTTACGTCATCGAAGCAGGGCGCATTATCGACTCTGGAACGCATGACAGTCTGATGGCTGCGCAGGGGAAATATTTCCAGCTTTATCAGCGTAGCTTCGCGGAGTCGGCTGCCTAATGCCACTTTCTAAACGCCTTTTAAAACACCCACTCACGCAAGGCTTTCTGGCATGGTTGCTCGCCTCGTTCATCCGGCTCGTATATACAACGAATCGTAAAACCTATGATTATGATCAACGGGCGCTTCCTTTCATGCGCGGCACACAAAATGCCATTTTTGCTTTCTGGCATGGGCGCATGATGATGTGTCCTACCATCTGCCCAAAAGGTCATCAAATGCGTGTGCTCATTTCATTGCATCGCGATGGAAAATTAATCTCCACTGTTATTGGCCATTTCAACCAAAAGACCGTAAGTGGTTCCACCAGCAAGGGCGGCACGGAAGCGCTAAAGGAAATGGTGCGTGCGCTGAAAAATAACGACAATATTTCCATCACGCCTGATGGGCCGCGCGGCCCCAATCAAGAAGCAGCTATGGGTATTATTTCACTAGCGCGTATATCAGGTCGCCCTATTATTCCGGTCACCTTTTCTGCCACACGCCATAAGCGTATGCGTAGTTGGGATAAATTTATGTTAGCGCTCCCCTTCGGGCGCATTGTTTTTTGCGTAGGCGCACCAATTATGGTACATAAAGGCGATGATGAAGCATCCCGGGTGCAGCTGGAGCAAGCCATGAATGCATTAGTAACAAAAGCAGATGAGGTCACCGGTGCTTAATGCTTACCGCATTGCCACCGAAATCGCAGAACCGTTCCTGCCTTGGTGGTTATGGATTCGCAAAAAACGTGGCAAGGAAGATCCTGCGCGCTTAGGCGAACGTTTTGGCCTTAGCTCCATCCCCCGCCCCAAAGGTACATTAGTGTGGATACATGCTGCCAGTGTTGGAGAGGCCAATTCCGTACTGGAATTAATTCATAAACTACGTGCGCAGCTACCACAGGTTTATATTTTAATGACCACAGGCACCGTGACCTCTGCACAGCTCATGAAAACACGCCTGCCAAAAGGCTGTGTGCATCAATATGTACCGCTGGATACACAGCAATATACCAGCCGGTTTATGCGCCACTGGAAGCCTGATGTTGCCTTGTTCGTGGAGTCCGAGTTATGGCCAAACCTGATTCTCAATGCCGATTTCTACCAGTGCTTCATGGGACTTATTAACGGGCGCATGTCCAAGCGTTCTTTCGCCTCATGGCAGAAACGACCGGAGATGATTCGCAATTTGATTTCGCGTTTTAGTTTTGTGGTGGCGCAAAGCGAAGAAGATGCAAAACGTTTCAAAGCGCTCGGTGCAAAAAACTGTGAGGACATGGGTAATCTCAAATATGATGCCACTACCCTGCCTTGCGATGAGGCCGAACTTCTAAACATGCAAAAAACCATTGGAGACAGGCCGCTCTGGCTTGCTGCCAGCACGCATCCTGGCGAGGAAGAGCAGATAGCAGGAGCGCATGCATTACTCTCCGTCACACGCGGTAATCTGCTCACCATTATCGTGCCGCGCCATCCTGGTCGTGGCGAGCAAATTGCACATATGTTGCGTGCCAAAGGCAAGGTTGCGTTACGCTCTAAAAAAGAGCCTATCGCGGCAGATACGAATTTTTATGTCGCTGACACGCTGGGCGAGCTTGGCTTGTTTTACCGCTTAAGTCAGGTCGCGTTTATGGGCGGTTCGCTGGATGGGCATGGTGGGCAAAACCCTCTGGAAGCCGCACGTTTTGCATGTGCGATTGTCAGCGGGCCAGATACGCAAAACTTCGCCGATATTTATACACATATGCAAAAAGCAGGCGCGTGCACAGTGCTTAAAAATGCCAAGCAAATCGCACCACAGATCGATAGGCTATTAGGCAATTCTGCCGCACGTGACACAGCAGGGAAAAAAGCGCGTAACTTTGTTGAAACACAACAAGGAGCAACGGATAAGTTGCTTGCCGCATTAATGCCCGTCTTGAAAGATATGGCAAAATAATGCTACGCGCGCCAGAGTTTTGGTATTCACAAAATCCGCTGTCATTAGCGTTGCTCCCCGCTTCCTGGGGTTATGACATTGTGCGTAGAATCAAAAATACGTTGGCAAAGCCCGAAGCGTTATCAATTCCTATTATTTGTGTTGGCAACTTAACAGCAGGCGGTGCGGGCAAAACTCCCGTCGCGCTACACATCGGAAAATTACTTAAAGAGCAAAACATCAATGCCTTCTTTTTAAGCCGTGGATATGGTGGAAAACTGGCAGGTCCCGTATTAGTCGATACCAATAACCATAGCGCACATGATGTGGGGGACGAGCCATTGATGCTTGCGGATATGCTTCCAACGATTATTTCTAAAGACCGTCTTGCAGGGGCACAGTTTGCCATTAAACAAGGTGCAAAAGCCATCATCATGGATGACGGGTTGCAAAATAATGCCATAGCAAAAACCGTTTCACTCGTTGTGGTAAACGGCACGTTAGGCTTTGGTAACGGCATGTTGCTTCCTGCTGGTCCTTTGCGGGAGCCAATAGCAGAAGGGCTGGCGCGCTGCGATGCGGCTGTCGTGGTAAATGGCATAGGTGAAATGGTTCTGGAGGAAGCAAAGCAGGTATTCAGCGCCAGCACACAACCGGTAGAGATAAATTCTCTAAAGGAAAAACGGGTACTCGCCTTTTGCGGCATTGCCTATCCAGAAAAGTTTTTCTCTACGTTACATAATCTTGGCGCCCGCGTAACAAGCAGTCACGGCTTTGCTGATCACCATTCTTACAGCGCACATGAAATCGAAAAACTTAAAAAACAAGCGGCGGCAAAAGGCAGTGTGCTAATCACTACGGCCAAAGATTGGGTACGTATTCCCAAAGAATTACGCGCAGATATTGAGGTGTTGAACATTACGTTAGAGTTTGATGATAAAGAAAGCTTCGCCGAATTTCTTTTTGCCAAGGCAGGAATTACATGAAGAAACTACAACATTTCATCGAAGCTGCGCTGCTTAAATGGCTGTTTTCTGCACTTGGCGCCATGTCTGTGGATATGGCTTCCTTCACCGGCGGGCTTATCGCAAGAGCATTAGGCCCTTTCTTTTCTGCCAATAAAACCGCCAAGAAAAATCTGGAAATGATTTTTCCAGAAAAGACGCTCGGTGAGCGCTATGATATTATGACGAAAATGTGGGATAATCTTGGGCGTGTCGCCGGAGAATTCCCTCATTTACCCGGTGAAAAATTGGTAAAACGCGTTACCGTACATGGCGCAGAAAACCTGCCACAAAATGGTGAAACGGTGCTGTTCTTTTCCGGCCATTTGGGCAACTGGGAATTACTTCCTGCCATTGCCAAACAAGAGGGCGCGCCTACCACGCTGGTTTATCGTCATGCCAACAACGCTTATGTTGATAGCATCATTGCGGATCTGCGCAGTGCACATGTGAACCGCCAGATTGCAAAAGGCCCCCGCGGTGCTTTTCATTTAGCCAAGGCGCTTAAAAACCAAGAATCTATCTGCATGTTAGTAGATCAAAAAATGAATGATGGCATGGAGGTGCCGTTCTTTGATCGCCCTGCCATGACCGCGCCAGCCATTGCGCAGTTAGCCCTGCATTATGATTTGCCGATTATTCCGGCGCGCACCGTGCGCAAAGAGGGCGCACATTTTGATGTGCATATTTTGCCTGCGTTGCAATACGAAAAAACGGGCGATCGCACAAAAGACATGCAGGTAATCATGACGCAGATCAATAAGCTGTTAGAAAGCTGGATTCGCGAACATCCCGAGCAATGGTTCTGGGTGCATAAACGCTGGCCAATCATTAAGGTCTAGCCTGGTTTCGCCACCACACTTCCATCTTTAAAGGTGATTTCCATTTGCTCTTCTTTGGTTGCGTCTTCGGCTGAGCTTATCACCTTGCCTTCAGGGTTTCGTACCAGTGCAAAGCCGCGTTCGAGCACGCGTTTATAATTCACACTTTCCATCAGGGCGCTTAAATGTTTCAGCTTTTCTTCGCGTTTTTCCAGCTGATGGTTTAGCGCTTTTATCATACGCTCTCCTGCATCCACCAATTTTTCCTGCGCGTTTTTAATATCGGCAAAAAAGATGCGTGGTTGCAGGTTGCTGGCAAGTAGCGCAAGTTGCTGGCTTTTACGTTCCAGCAATGCGGGCAGCGCATTTTGTAAACGCTCTGACCAGTCATCGAGTTTTTGTGTGGCATTTTCAAACAGCCGGGTGGCCACTGAGCGCATACGCATTTCCAGCTCGCGCACGCCTTGCAGCAATTCATCGCGCACCGGCACGGCCATTTCCGCCGCCGCCGTTGGGGTTGGCGCTCGCCGGTCTGAGGCGAAATCAATTAGTGTGGTATCTGTCTCATGCCCCACAGCAGAAATAAGCGGAATGGAGGAATTCGCCGCAGCACGCACTACGATCTCTTCGTTAAAGCACCACAAATCTTCAATCGAACCGCCACCGCGTGCCACAATCAGCACATCTGGTTTTTCATTCAGGCTGTTGAATCCATCAATCGCAGCGGCAATTTGTTCGGCTGCTCCTTCCCCCTGCACGGCCACTGGCCACACCAGCACCTCTATAGGAAAACGGTCAGACAGACGGTGCAATATATCACGAATCACTGCGCCCGTCGGCGAGGTCACCACGCCTATTTTTCGCGGTAAAAACGGTAACGGCTTTTTGCGATCCTCGTCAAACAGTCCCTCTTTTTGTAACTGCTTACGACGTTTTTCCAACAGCGCCATTAGCGCGCCTTCGCCCGCCGGTTCGATATGGGTGATCACCAGCTGATACCTGCCATTATAGGCGCTGATACGCCCGGTGGCGATCACCTCGAGCCCCTCTTCTGGCTTGTGCTGGAGCTTGGCAAGCGTACCACGCCAGCATACGGCGTTAATGGTGGCCTTGTCGTCTTTTAAGGAAAAATACGCATGTCCAGAGCTATGTGCGCCGCGCCAGCCGGAGACTTCGCCACGCAGGCGAATTTCCCCGAAATGGTCTTCAAGCAGGCGTTTTATAGCGCCAGACACTTCACCGATTGAATAGACCGGCTGGTTGTGGTTAAAGTCTTGTGCAGATTCTGACATATAAAGAAGAATACATGAGGAAATGTTAATGAACAATGTTTTGGTAATTGGATCAGGCGGACGCGAACATGCGTTATGTTGGAGATTAAAACAATCGCCATCAGTAGCAAAAGTTTTTTGTGCACCGGGCAATGGCGGCATTGCCGATGATGCCACTTGTGTTGCGATTAAAACGCCTGATGAAATCGTTCAGTTTTGTAAAGATGAAGCGATCGCGCTGGTGGTGATCGGCCCTGAACAACCATTGGTCGAGGGGCTTGCTGACACTTTGGAAGCAGCCGATATTCCAGTGTTTGGCCCCGGCGCACGTGCGGCACGTTTGGAGGGCTCCAAAGGCTACATGAAAGAACTATGCCGCAACCATAATATTCCTACCGCAGCTTACGGGTTCTTTGATAATGCCGCAGAAGCAATGGCCTTTCTTGAACAACAATCTTACCCCATTGTCATTAAGGCCGATGGGCTAGCTGCCGGCAAAGGGGTCATCATCGCAGAAAACGAAGCCGATGCCGTGGCCGCTATTGAAGATATGTTTGCCGGCAAAATTGCTGGCGGTAGTCAGGTAGTCATCGAAGAATTCATGCGCGGGGAAGAGGTGAGTTTCTTCGCGCTATGTGATGGAAAAAAGGCGCTGCCTATTGGTTACGCACAAGATCACAAACGTGCCTATGATCGAGATAAAGGCCCAAACACGGGCGGCATGGGCGCTTATGCCCCTCCTCCGGTGATGAATGAGGCGCTCGCCAAACAAGTCATGGAGCGTATTGTTCAGCCCACCTTAGATGGTATGGCCAAAGAAGGCGCACCATTTAAGGGCGTGCTATTTGCCGGGCTGATGCTCACTCCGGAAGGGCCCAAATTGCTCGAACATAATGTGCGGTTTGGTGATCCGGAAACGCAAGTGCTTATGGCGCGCTTCAAAGGCGATTTATTTGTGCCCCTCATGGCTTGTGCTAAAGGCAATCTGAACAACGAAACCATAGAATTCTGTGATGAGGCGGGCGTATGTGTGGTGATGGCAACCAAAGGCTATCCCGGCTCCTATAAAAAAGGCTCGCTCATTGGTGGGCTAAAAGAAGCAAATGCCATAGAGGGCGTAAAAGTATTCCATGCTGGCACCGAAAAACGCGGCAGCGAAATTGCAGCGACAGGTGGGCGCGTACTAGGCGTCACGGCCTTGGGAACAACGATTAAAGACGCACAGGAAAAAGCCTATCGCGCGGTGGATTGCATTGAATGGCCAGAAGGGTTCTGCCGCACAGACATCGCCTGGCGTGCCTTGAAATAATCATTGCTCCCGCTACGAGCCTGCTGACTCTCGCATGGAGCGACGCTCAAGGCTGAGCGATCTACTGATCGCTAGCTTTCTCAGGAGACGGTTCAATCCAGTATTTTTTCATTAGCGGGATCTGGCTGATGGTAAAAAGCATGGTGCAGGTAAACATGCCAAACACCTTAAAGCTCACCCAGAAATCCGTGTCGAAATTACGCCAGATCACCTCGTTCAGCGCCGCCAGAAAAATGAAATATAGCCCCCAATTGCGTGAGAGCTTAAACCACCCTTCTTCTTTCAGCTCCATGGCCTCACCGAGCAGGTATTTAAGCAAGGGGCGTTTGCGCCACACACCGGCCAACAAAATGATGGCAAACAGCAGGTTCACGAAGGTAGGCTTCATTTTGATAAACAACTCATCCTGCAAAATGAGGGTTAGGCTGCCAAACACGGTCACGGCGATGGCCGACACCAGCGGCATCACGGCCAAGCGTTTTTCTTTATAGTAGGTATAGGCCAAAGAAATGAGTGTAAAAACGATCAAAGCCGCAGTGGCTGTGAGTAAATCTGCAAATTTATAGGCCAGAAAAAAGACCAGCAAAGGGCCAAGATCGAGCGCTAGTTTTACCTTAGAGTCCAATTTTACACCTTTTATTAAGCATTTTCATAGACATTATTGTCTTTCTAGGATGCTATGCTAGAGTAGCGACCACCAAAATAAAAGGGATATGTCTTTTGGAAACATCCGTTCTCATCGTTGAAGACGAAGTCGCAATCGTCACTTTGCTGCGCTACAATCTGGAGCGCGAAGGGTTTCGTGTCTATTCCACTGGTGATGGCGAGGAAGCCGTAACCATGGTCAAGGAATACAAGCCCGACATCATTGTACTCGATTGGATGCTGCCTTCCATGTCTGGCGTAGACATCTGCAAACAGCTGCGCTGGAGCCCTGAGACTAAATCCATTCCGATTATCATGCTATCTGCACGCGGTGAAGAAGGCGATCGTATTCGCGGGCTGGATTCCGGTGCGGATGATTATTTGACCAAGCCATTTTCTCCGGCTGAATTAATCGCGCGTATCCGCGCTATTTTCCGTCGCTTCCGCCCTGCACTTTCTGAAAAAACCCTGTCGTTCGCCGGTATCTCGATGGATGTATCCGGCCACAAAGTGACGCGTGATGGCGAAGATGTGCATTTATCACCCACCGAGTTTTCACTCCTGCGTTATTTGTTGGAGCATCCGGGCCGCGTGTTCTCGCGTGAACAACTGCTCGATGCGGTATGGGGGCATGATATTTACGTTGAGCTTCGCACGGTAGATGTGCATGTACGTCGCCTGCGCAAAGGTCTCGATTATGATGGTAAACAGCCCGACCTCATTCGCACGGTACGTTCTGCCGGCTATGCGCTGGAAGAAATTTCAGACGAAGAGGAAGAGAGCAAAAGCGAAGAGAAGTAGCTCTTACAGCTCTATACGTTTAAGCAATTCACCTCTACTCATTTTATAATCATCTTGCTCCCACGCCTCTTCCAGCTCGGCGAGCGCCCTTCCTATTGCTTTTCCCTCCTTCAGGCCGAGTGCTTTAAGGTCGTCTCCACTAACGGGGAATACAGGCGGTTTCCATTCCTGCGCGAGGGTTAGCATCCCGTGATAAGGGTGAGATGTATCAATAAGTTCATCCGTCTGCGCCCAGGCCAGCAGCACGGCTTCGCAGAATAGCGATGCGCTTTCTTTGCGGATAAGACGTTTCTGCTGCGGGAAAGAAAGTGAGGTAGATATGCTCTCTTGCAGTGCCAGCAAGTTTTTTACGCGCTGCGTATCGGCGTTGGAAAGTCGCAGGCGAGTAGCCACTTCTTCTGTGGCTATTTTTTGATCTGCCACCAACAATAACGCAGCAAGCTTTGCCGTTGCGGGTAGTGCATGTGAAAAGGCCGCGTTCATTTCCTCCAACCGCCTTATCACAGCGCGGCTAGTGATGTTAAACCCGACTACATGCGGCAGGATATTCTGATCTGCCATAAATGACAGGGCATGATGTGATCGCTTAGCAGAAAGCAGTTTTAGCATTTCATGACCGATGCGTTCTGCCGAAAGTGTTTCAATCTGTGCAGCTGCTTGCGTGCAAGCCTCCATGGCTTTTTTATCTGGCGTGCTTTTGCCATAATGCGCAAAGAAACGAAAGAAACGCAGAATACGCAGATAGTCTTCTTCGATGCGTTTGGTGGCATCACCGATAAAAATCACCCGGCCAGCACGTGCGTCTTTTTCACCATCATGATAATCAAAGACCTCCCCCTCAGGCGATAGATAGAGCGCGTTCATAGTAAAGTCGCGGCGCTGCGCATCTTGCTGCCAGTCACCGGTATATTCCACTTCAGCATGCCTGCCATCGGTAGCCACGTCTTTGCGTAGTGTCGTAATCTCAAAAGGTTTTTTGTCAATAACCGCGGTAATGGTGCCATGCGCAATGCCGGTGGGAATGGCTTTTATGTTTGCCTGCTCTAGCAATTCAACCACTTGTTCAGGAGGCAGCGTTGTTGCCGCATCTATGTCATGCACCTCTTTTCCAAGCAGCGAATCACGCACACAGCCCCCCACAAAACGCAACGGCACGTCCGTTTGTTTAAAAGCCGCTATCAACGTTTGTGTTTCTGGCTGGTTCAGCCATTTGGGTGTTAGGGTCATGGCTCAATATGACCGGGAACCACCTTGCCATCTTTAAGCGTTGGCGGCACATAGCGCCCATCAGTATGTTCCCCGGAAAGCCCGATAAATACAAAGCAGCCAAAAGCAGTCATTAATGCAGCAATGATTGCCCAATACCAAGGGCCATCACGAAAGCGCGGTGGTGGGCTGCCTGCTTTTTTTGCCTTATTTTTATTTCGCAAATGCCACAGCCAGTAAATAAGCAACGGGATAAGCACTGGCCAGAAACGAAAAATAAATAAGCTCATATTTTCTCCTTATAAAGGCAATTTGATTATTACCCGAAGTCCATTTTTAGGTGAAGCGCCAAGCGTGATATTTCCACCATGTGCCAGCGCCACGTCACGTGCAATGGTGAGCCCAAGCCCCACACCGCCTGTTTTTACATTACGCGACGGATCTAGGCGTGAAAATGGCTTGAATACCTCTTCACGTTTTTCTTCCTCAATACCCGGCCCATCGTCATCAATGATAATTTCGTAATAATTAGCAGCGGCGGTAAGCGATAACGTTGCAGATTTCCCGTAGCGCATGGCATTGTCGATTAGATTATGTAACATACGACGATAGGCGCTCACGCGAATATCCGCAGAAACATCAGCGCAGTCATTTAACTCCACGTCCATTTTCATACGCTGATAATCGTTCACTACCTCCATCAACAACGTGCGAATATTAGTATTTGCCGCCTCTTCTCTTCCCTCGCCGCGTGCAAAATCCAGATACTCGGCAATCATATGTTCCATCTGATGTACATCATCGGTTAGTTCTTTAATGCTCTCATTACCTTCCATCATGGCAAGCTGTAATTTCATACGGGTAAGCGGCGTGCGCAAATCATGCGAAATACCAGAAAGCATATCCGTACGTGTGCGTATCTGGCGCTTAAGCCGTTCACGCATGATAATAAATGCTTTCGCCGCCTTACGCACTTCTGTAGCACCGTGTGGTCTGAAGTCTGGCGTTTCCACGCCACGACCAAAATTATCGGCCGCATTCGCTAAGCGGTTAATCGGGCGTATCTGGTTACGCAGAAACAACACGGCAATAAATAAGAACAGCGCTGAGACCCCCATCATCCAGGCAATGAAGGCAAGGGTTGTGCGGCTTTCCAAGCGCTTGATACTGGCGCGTAACTTTAACACCTTATCGTCTAAAAGAATCCGTATTTCCACCACATCATCATCCGCTGGGCGCTGTACGGTAAATGCTTCTTCAATTCTGCCTTTGAGCTGTTGTTGAAATTCTTTATACGCACCAATATTGCGGTGGCGCGAAAAACTTTGTGGATCTTCAAACCCTACCACAATTCCCGTGGTCTCTTTGAAATCACTAAGCACTCGCCATTCATCTTGTGTCGGTACGCGATTAAGCTGGCGCACTAAAAACGCTGCATCCCCTGCCATCGCTTTAGACATTTGCCGTGTTACCGAATCCCAGTGACGATCAAAGAACACATACGCCATCACCAGCTGGATCAGTACCGTTGGCAATACCACGATAAGCAGCGTGCGACCAAACAGACTTTTAGGAAGGAAGCGCTTACCAATCATATCTGCCCCTAATCTGCGTAGAGAACATATCCAGCCCCACGAACAGTTTGCAAATATACCGGTTTACCATCACCTTCTTCAATTTTCTTGCGCAGGCGTGTGATCTGCACATCCACGCTACGTTCACTTGCGCCACCTGCCATTAACCCAGAGAGTTCTTCGCGCGATACTGGGCTGCCTTTATGCTCTGCGAGCAATTTCAGCATAGCCGCCTCCGTGGAGGTTAGTGCCACCGTTTTTCCTGCACGTTCTAACAATGCTGTCGATAGATCGAATACGGAGTTACCAAACGTAATGGTTTGAGATTTTTCTTTTTCAATATTCGCGCGGCGCAAAATACTACGCACGCGTAGCACCAGCTCTTTTGGTTCAAACGGTTTAATGAGGTAATCTTCTGCACCAATTTCCAGTCCTGCAATACGGTCATCCGCCTCAGCCATAGCAGAAAGAATCAACACAGGAACATGACGTTTGTTGCTCATCGAAGCAAGCAACTCCAGACCCGTTTCGCCTGGCATCATCACATCCAGCACCATCAGGTCAAAATCAAACCATTCCATTTTACGGCGCGCTTCCGCTGCATCGGATGCTGCCGTAACCATAAGCCCCTGCTCGCTTAAGAATTTTTGCAAAAGCGCGCGCAGACGATCATCGTCATCGACGATCAATATATGAGGTTTATGTTGATAATGTTCAGCCATAGCGGCCATAGTAGATTTTTATCGCTGGCGGCGCAATAATACATAATACGCGCCGCTACCACCGTCTTTTATCTGTGCACTATCAAAGGTCAGTATCATCGGCGCCACCTCTTCATGGCTCAACCAGCCCGGAAGCGAATTTTTAAGCACTCCACTACCCATTTTACCTTTGCCGGTAATAATCAGTAAGCAGCGGCTGCCGCGATTATAGTGCGCATCGATAAAACGCATCAATGCCCCGTAGGCTTTTTCACTGGTCATGCCATGCAGATCCAGCGTGCCATCGAGTGGGTATTTGCCTTTGCGAAAACGTTCGGCCGTATTCTTATCAATCCCCGCATAAATACCTTTTTGTTTTGGCGCAGGTTGCATCGTTCCCGGTTTTGCCGGAAGTGGTTTAAACACTCTTTTTTTGACCGTGATTTTTTCCGGCTTTGCCGTTGGTAAGGTTGGTGTGCGTTTTTTAGCTTTGGATAGCCTCTTATCCCCGCCGGTTGCTTGCTGCCATAGTGCTTCTTCTTCAGGGGTGAGTGGCCGCTTTGCCATTACTCTTCTCGTAGGCTTGAAGCTATTTCCTTGGGAACTAACAGGTTATAGAATCCACGGTTTTTCATATTGCCCGCGTAATATTCGGCGTCTGAACCAGGGCCAAAGAAAATATCAGCGCGCACCGGGCCTTTAATCGCGCCGCCCGTATCTTGTGCAATCATCAAACGATTAAATGATACAGGGTTTTCTTCTGGCGGCAGCACCGCCTCCATATAGACTGGCAGGCCGTAAGGAATGTGCCTGCTTTCCACCGCAATCGAACGCATCGGGGTGAGCACCACACCAATCGAACCCGTAGCAGGTTTTTTGCGCTTTTTAAAAAATACGTAAGACGGGTTGCGCTCCATCAGATCAAAGGCTTTGTCCGGGTTGTCATATAGCCATTTGCGCAGCGAGAAAAACGTCACCTCATCTTTTTCCATCCACCCTTCATCAATCATCACCTTGCCGATACTCACATAAGGATGCCCATTGCCATCCGCATAGCCGATGAAAAATTCGCGCCCGTCTGTCATGCGCACACGTCCGCTACCCTGAATCTGCATGAAGAATTTCATCACCGGATCACTCACCCATACCATCTCGAGCCCGCGCCCATCAAGCGCTCCGCGATTAATCTCTGCGTGCGTATAGTACGGTTTATTATTTTTCAGCTCTGGCGGGGCCATATGCAACGGGTATTGGAAATCGCCACCTTTACGGGTCGATCCGTAAAGCATCGGTTCGTAATAGCCGGTGAATAATCCCTGTTCCCTATCGTTATTATTTACGCGGAACGGCACAAAGCGTGATTCAAAAAAGAAGCGTGCCTGGGCGGGATTCGTCTGCGCCCATTTTGCTTCGTCGCACAGCGATTTCCATAGCGTTTCATCTAGTTGTAAATTACTGCCAGTAGACACATCGCGTGCTTTTCGTGAGAGTACTTCACAGCTGGTAATGAATGTAGCAAGCGCTTCTTCGTGCTTATCTTCTTCCCAGCCTGGAAGGTCAGCATAGGTTATTTCCCGCGCGCCAAATTTGTCTGGCTGTGTGCAGGCTGCCAGCAAGGAAAGCAGCAATACCGCAAAAAGGCTCTTTTGCATCAAGTGTCCACAATAGTCCAATTAGGATTCTTCGATGTCACATTGCGTTCAAACACCCATTCATCATCCGCTTCACTCACTTCTGAAGGGTCACCATCAATGATCTTGCCATCCTTGTCGCGCACCACCGTAATTTGCTCGCTTAAGAATCGCACCGTGATCCGGGCATTATTTTTATCCAACTCCGCCTTGGTAATATCTTTAGCATTAACCGATACTAGCGTGGTCTCTGTTTTATCTTCGCTTTTATTGCGTGCTTCTATTTCTGCATCAAATTGCTGGTACAGCTCGTCGGAAAGCAGCATCTTCAGCGGCGCTTTATCGCCTTTAGCAAACCCGTCAAACACCATCTCAAATGCCATCTTAGCACCCTGCATAAACTGCGTCGCAGAAAACTCTGCATCTTTCTCTTTGATGGCTTTAAGGCCCGAGGCCACACTCAAATCCGTCACATCTTTCAGATAGTGGTCCGGTTCTGGTTCCTCTTTCGTTTTTGCCTTCGGGTTATGGTCTCCCAATTTAATGATTGGCTCCTGCTCGGCTTGCGTGCGCATGCTCTTTTTAAACGCATCCATATTATCATCGCCCGTATTCTGGCCTAAGACGCTACGTAAGCGCAGTAAAATAAACCCGGCGATAAGAGCCAAAATGATAATATCAGCATAAGGGACAGCATTGTTCATAAAATTTACTTGGTAGCCTCAATGGTTTGTGTGTATATAAGCGCCACCATATCGTTTTTAACGTTTTTTGCAACTAGGCTTGCAAGCCCGTGGAGGCACAGCAGGTAAATTTCTGACAAAGAGGCAATCCATAATGAGTACTGAGGAAAAGAACACACCAACACAAAATCCCAGCTTCATGGTAAAGGGACAGTATATTAAAGACTTATCCTTTGAGAACCCTCACGCGCCGCAAAGCCTGAATGCAGCTACAAAACAGCCCTCTATTGATGTCAATGTCGACCTTAAGGCTCAGAAATTACAGGAAAATATTTATGAAATGACCCTGCATATTTCCGCCAAGGCTTCCTCTGACGGCAATACACTGTTCTTGGTTGATCTTGCCTATGCAGGTATTTTCCAAGTTGCGGGTGTAGCAGAGGATCGCATTGAGCCATTGGTCATGATTGACTGTCCTTTTGTGCTCTTCCCGTTTGCTCGTCGGGTCATCGCAGACGTCACCAGAGACGGAGGCTTTCCGCCATTGATGCTCGATCCAATCGACTTCCACGCGCTTTTCCTGCAAAATCAGGCCAAGAAAAAGACAGCCCAAGCCCAAGCCTAGCTGTGGCAACTCTGCATCACCTTGTGGGTTTTATTGAGGTTTTCGGTTTTTTTGCGACGATAATACCCGTACAAGTCATTGAAATTTAATACTATATAGGGCAATGCGGCGGGTGCAACACCCTCTAAAATAGGCGTTGCCTTTGGGGGGGTTTTCATTTAGTTTCCTGAATCATATAGTTATTCCCTATGCTTAACTGTAACTAAAAAACTAAAGGAAAATGCTCATGAACAATTTCAAAAAGGCCTGCCTGGCAGCTACTGTAAGCGTAATGTTCGCTCCTGCTGCTTTTGCTGGTGTGTACCAAGATGTGGTATCTGACGAACGCTCTAACATTGTAATGAACACATTCAACAACTGTGTTCTTACTAAATGGGACTCTAACAGCAACCAATGCGGTATGTCTGCAGACCTGCGCAGAATCGACAAAGAAATGCGCACTGTATATTTCGACTTCAACCGTTCTACTCTGAACCGCAAAGAAAAAGCGAAGCTTGATGAGCTTGCTGCAATCGTTCGTGGTGCTAAAGACGTAGAAAGCGTTGATATCGTAGGTTTCGCTGATGAAATCGGTGATGCTGGTTACAACAAAACACTTTCTAAGCGTCGTGCGCGCACAGTTAAATCATACCTTTCTGCTAAAGGTCTGCGTACTCGCAACGTTAGCCTGAAAGGCATGGGCGAAGATGGTTCAGTTACTAACTGTGACCAAACAGATCGCGCAGCTAAGATCGCATGTCTTGCTGAAGATCGCCGCGTTGAAATCGAATTCAACTTTGTTAGATAATTCGATTAGCGCAAGCTAAAACAAAAGGGGCTCTTCGGAGCCCCTTTTTTTATCTCTATCAACTTCTATTCAGACCAAAGCGGCTCTTTAAGCTTTTCCAGCATCTTCGCGTGGGCTTGTTTTTCTTCCTCGCTGAGCTCAAAAATGCGCGGTTCTAGCCTTTCCCTCTGGATTTCTATACGTGATGCTTGCTTATCAGCTTCTTCTGCCTCCAGCTCAAGCTTTACCTGCCTTCCCCCCAGAAGCTCGATATATACATCAGAAAGCAGCTCTGCATCTAGTAGGGCTCCGTGCTTAGTACGCGCGGAAAGATCAATGTCAAAGCGGCGGCAAAGTGCATCCAGATTAGCGGGTGCACCGGGAAATTTTTTGCGCGCAATCAGTACTGTATCTATGGCGCGCTCCATAGGCATGACGGGAAATCCACAGCGGTCCAGCTCTGCATTTAAAAAACGCATATCGAAACCCGCATTATGGATAACTAGCGGCGAGTCTTCGATAAATTCCAGGAATTCGTCTACCTTTTCTGCGAATAGCGGCTTATCGAGCAGGAAGTCCAGGCTCAGCCCATGCACCCGCTCCGCTTCTGCTGGCATATCGCGCTCCGGATTCAGATAACAATGAAAATGGTGACCGGTGCGCATACCGTTCTTAAGTTCCACGCAACCAATCTCCACAATGCGGTGGCCGCTATGCGGGTCCATTCCCGTAGTTTCCGTATCTAATACGACTTCACGTGACATTAAGCTTCCTTACAATTTGGGTTACTTGCCAAAAACTATAGGCCTTTCCAAACCCGGTTTGCACTATAAAATCGGCGCGTTTACGCTTTTCTGCATCCGACATTTGCATAGCAATAATATGTTCAAGTTTTTCTTTAGTCATGTGGGGACGCTTCATCGCGCGTCTTCGTTGAATCCACAGCGGCGCACTTACGGTTACCGTCACATCACATCTAGTATCCGCGCCCGTTTCAAATAGCAGTGGAATATCAAGTATGGCCATTTTGGCGCCCTTATTGGTTTCTTCTTCAATGAAGCTCAGCTCCTGAAACGCCACCATCGGGTGCAGAATTGATTCCAGTTTTTTACGTTTATCTACGTCTGCAAAGACGATTTCACCCAGCTTTCTGCGGTCTACTGCTCCATCAATAATCGTAGATGGGAAGTATTGCTTCACCTCTTCGACCGCCTCGCCGCCTTTAGCCAGTAGGGCATGCACTATATCATCAGCGTTGGAAACATTCGCACCAAACTGCGCAAATTGCTTAGCTACCGTTGATTTCCCCATAGCTATTCCACCGGTAATACCGATAATTTTAGTCATACGAGTTGCTCCAGCATATATGCACCTAACTCTGTATTCACGTCTGGGCGCACCCCAAACCAAGCCTCAAACGCAGGAACCGCCTGATGAAGTAACATTCCCAGCCCATCCACCACAGGATTGCCGCGTGCTTTTGCCTGTAACAATAACGATGTCATTAATGGGTTATACACAATATCACACACGATGGAGGTTTCGGGTAGCAAAGCGAGGTCGATATCCAGCTCACTATTTCCCTTAAGTCCCAAGCTGGTGGTATTTACTAACAAGTCCGTATCCACCAATATGCTATTACGGTTTTCCCACCCCACTGAAACAACCTTATCACCGAATTGTTTTTGTAGATCGTCTGCTTTGCTTTTCGTTCGGTTTGTCACCATAATTTGTGCAAACCCTTCTTTCAATAGGGCGTGGATGACCGCTTTGGCTGCCCCACCGGCTCCTAATAACACCGCTTTATCCTTATTAGTAAGCGTATGTTGTTGTTTGATATTTTCTATAAAACCGTAAGCATCCGTATTCACACCATGCAGTTTTTTATCTTTTACAATAATAGTATTTACGGCACCGATGGTTTCCGCCGCTTCATCCAAAGCATCCATTAAAGGTAACACCGAGACCTTATGTGGCAGCGTCACATTACCACCCACATACCCTTCGTTTTTTATATTATGGATAAAGTCTTCCAGCGATTCAGGTGCCACATCTATGGCTGAATATCCTGCCTCAATACCATATTGTTTTAACCAGAAATTATGCAAAGCAGGTGAAAGGCTGTGCGCTACCGGGTGGCCTATCACAAAAGCGTTACGCATCTTTTTCCTGCTTTTCGCGATGCTTTTTCAGATATTGCATAATAGTGGCTGAGGTTTCTTCCACCGAGCGGCGCGTCACATCAATCACCGGCCATTTGTTTTTGGTAAACAGCTTACGTGACTCGACTACTTCGCGCTTCATGTAATCCTTATCTACGTAGTTAGTGTCTTGTTCTTGGTTTAACGATTGCAGGCGTGTCTTGCGGATCTCACGCAAACGCTCTGGATTAATACTAAGCCCAACAACCAGCGGGTTTTTCAATGTTTCTAAAGAAGGCGGCAGCGGGCAATCAAGCACAAACGGAATGTTTGCTGCCTTATACCCTTTATAGGCAAGATATACACATGTCGGTGATTTTGAGGTGCGCGATACGCCCACTAACACAATGTCCGCCTCTTCCAGTTCCCAGTGCCCTTGCCCATCGTCATGAGCCAGCGCATAGTTAATGGCATCAACACGCGTAAAATATTCTTCATTAAGCTCGTGTTGTTTGCCAGGATGCGCGTGTGTTTCTTCACCCAGATAAGCAGATACTTCTGTTACCACATTTCCTAACACGGCAATACAGGGTAGCCCTCGCTTTGCGCACTCAACCTTAAGAATATCGCGCAGGCTCGTATCTACCAATGTAAACATCACTACCCCGGGGTTTTCGGTAATACCTGTAATTACTTTTTGCAGTTGCGTTTCATTACGTATCAACGTCCAGTTAAACTCTTCCGGATCTACATTTTCAAATTGCGCGAGCGTTGCACGTGCAACACTTCCAACCGTTTCTCCGGTAGAATCTGAAACCAAATGCAGATTGAATTTTTTCATTTTGGCACCTTAGTTTTTACACACATCATCTTGTTCATGATCCTGTGTATAAGCTTTGTATGAATTAAGTTGTAGAGTGTGGAGAATTTTTTGTTAAGGCAATTCTTTATCTGTTCTATGTGATATACACAGGTGGATAAAAAAAATATGTGCCTATGAAAACTGGGGATAGGTTTATTTATCCTCCTAATAAAATGACTGCAAATATAATTATTATATTTTAGTTACTTATACTTAGTCAGATATAAGCTTTGTAATCCACAGCTTATATGTTTAGTAATAGCCGTTGATAAAATGGTTATGTAAAAAACATCCCAAGGTTTCACCGCATAACTACCACTACAATCTCTTTTATATATAAATATTATGAATAGTAGTTCTAAGATTTTTCTTTCCGCTCTTAAGGGACACGATGTGCCGAGAGCTCCTTTTTGGTTCATGCGTCAAGCAGGTAGATACTTACCGGAATATCGCGAATTACGAAGTAAGTCGAAAAGCTTTCTTGATTTTTGTTATACGCCGGAAATGGCTTGTGAAGCTACATTACAGCCTATTAAGCGTTTTGGTATGGATGCAGCGATTATCTTTTCAGACATTTTGGTGATACCGGATGCAATGGGAGCAGAGGTTACTTTTGAAGAAGGGTTTGGCCCACGGATTGTTCCCATCAAAAATGAATCTTATTTGGATGATTTATCATTAGATCGTCTGGAAGAAAAATTGCAGCCTGTGTATGAAGCGCTAGCAATGACTAAGGCAGAGTTGGACGATAAAACGGCGCTGATTGGCTTTTGCGGCGCACCTTGGACATTAGCGTGTTATATGGTGGATGGGAAAGGCACACGTAGTTTTGAACGCACACGCAAAGCTGCAAAAGAAGATGCATTATTTTTTGAACGGCTTATTTCGCTGCTTACCAAGGCGGTGATTCGCCATTTGGATGCGCAAGTAAAGGCAGGTGCAGAAGCTGTGCAGCTGTTTGATTCCTGGGCAGGACTTTTGAATGAAGAAGCTTATATGAGCTGGGTCATAGAGCCAACCATTCGCATTGTCACGGAATTTAAAAAACTGCACCCAGATGTGCCGATGATTGGTTTTCCACGCCAGTCAGGTATTAAGTTTTCAAGCTTTGTAAGAGAGACGAAAATAGATGCAGTGAGTTTTGATAATTCTGTTCCGGCAGAATGGGCAAAATCATCTTTGCAAACAAAATGCGTAGTGCAAGGATCACTGCTACCAGAGTTACTCGCGGATAATAAAAAATTTATGCTAAGGGAAGCGGAGCATCTTCTATCCGTGCTAGGGGGCAAACCATTTGTGTTTAATCTTTCTCATGGTATTTTGCCGCGCACGCCGGTAGAAAATATGGCGGCGTTGTGTGATTTTTTAAAAGAACAAGGTACGAAATAAATGCGAAAGACGGCGGTAGTATTATTTAATCTGGGTGGGCCAGATGATCTTTCTGCGGTACGTCCATTTCTATTTAACCTGTTCAATGATCATAATATTATTGATATGCCGCAACCATTTCGCTGGTTATTAGCGAAATTAATTTCTGCCAGACGTGCAAGAAAAGCACGTGCGATATACCAGCAGATGGGGGGGAAATCTCCGATTTTAGATCTGACGATGGAGCAAGCAGAAGCGTTAGAAGAGCAACTAAAAAAAAGTGGTGAATATAAAGTTTTTGTTTGTATGCGTTATTGGCATCCGATGAGTAATAGCGTGGCTAAAAATGTGAAATCCTATGGGCCGGATCAGATTATATTACTGCCTCTTTATCCGCAATTTTCTACCACCACGACAGGCTCTTCTTTTGAAGATTGGGACAGGGCAGCAGAAGATATAAATTTGAAAGTACAAACGTCGCGTATTTGTTGTTATCCGCAAGAGTTTAGCTTTGTTGCTTCGCACGTAAAACAGATTAAAGACATGTATTGGAAAGCGGCAGAACACGGCCAACCACGCATCTTATTTTCTGCACATGGTTTGCCAGAAAAAGTGATTGAAAAAGGTGATCCGTATCAGTGGCAGGTCGAAAAAACCGTAGCGTCTATTTTGCAAGTGATGGCAATTGATGAGGCGGAGCATCGTATCTGTTATCAGAGCCGTGTGGGGCCTATGAAATGGATTGGTCCATCAACAGAAGAAGAGATTGCTAAGGCGGGAGAAGATGGCGTGCCAGTGGTAGTAGTACCAGTGGCATTTGTATCTGAACATTCAGAAACCTTGGTGGAATTGGATGTAGAATATCGCGAATATGCGGATAAGCATGGGGTGCAGGATTACTGGCGTGTGCCAGCGCTTTGCGCCGATTCACTTTACATTGAAGCGTTGGCAGACATGTGCCTTAAATTCAACCGAAGCAAAGGCGTGTGTTCGTTTAATAAAGATCGTTTTTGTACAAAAAAATTCAAAGCCTGTCCGTGTTAAGGAGTTGAGATGATTGATTCAGCATATCATTGGGTAAAAGCATTTCACATAATTGCCGTAATGGCATGGATGGCGGGTATGCTTTATTTGCCGCGCCTATATGTATATCATTCACAGTTGGCAGTAGGTAGTGAAGCGTCTGAGCTGTTTAAAACCATGGAAAGGCGCTTGCTTCGTTACATCATCAACCCGGCGATGATTACGGCATGGCTGCTAGGAGGATGGCTGATTCATTACACGAATGCATTGGATCCGGTGAATGGCACCTGGATGCACTGGAAACTTACACTGCTTATTGGTATGCAAATCGCGCATGCGATGCTGGCACGTTATCGGCGCAAATTTGCTAAAGACGAACGCCCACAATCTGAGAAGTTTTTCCGTATCTTAAACGAAATCCCTACTCTGCTGATGATAGGTATTATCATTATGGTAGTGGTGCGTCCTGTGTGATATTCCTTGACTGACACACGATTATAGGTTAATAATTCCTCATCAATCGGGGCGCAGTCTCTTTTCGCCCTTGGATTACCCCCCTTTTCTATAGTGATTACCCTCTCCTTTTTATAACCCCTATTCCAATATATTATTATGAATTTACAAGAACTTAAGCAGAAAAAAGCTGACGAATTACTCAAACTTGCTGAAGATGCGGGCGTAGAAAACGCTGCCGGTATGCTCAAGCAGGAGATGATTTTTGGCATTCTGAAGAAGCAGGCAGAAAACGGCGAAGCCATTATAGGTACAGGGGTGATTGAAACCTTGCAGGATGGGTTTGGCTTCCTGCGTTCGCCGTTAGCGAACTACCTGCCAGGCCCGGATGATATTTATGTGTCGCCATCGCAAATTCGCCGCTTTAACCTGCGCACAGGGGATACGGTAGAAGGGGAAATTCGCGCGCCGAAAGATGGCGAGCGCTATTTTGCCCTAACTAAAATCAACAAGATCAATTTTGATGATCCTGAGGCGGTGAAGCACCGTATTAATTTTGACAACCTGACGCCGCTTTATCCGGATCGCCGCATTAAGCTGGAAACAGAAAACAAGCCAGACAAAAAAGATCTGTCCATGCGTGTGGCTGACATTGTAACGCCGCTAGGTTTTGGCCAGCGTGCATTGATTGTGGCACCGCCACGTACAGGTAAAACGGTTTATCTACAAAATATTGCACACTCTATTTCCGAAAATCACCCGGATGCATTCCTGATGGTGTTGCTCATCGATGAGCGCCCGGAAGAGGTAACCGATATGCAGCGTACGGTAAAAGGTGAAGTGGTATCTTCCACGTTTGATGAGCCTGCAACACGTCACGTACAGCTTGCGGAAATGGTTATCGAAAAAGCCAAGAAACTGGTTGAGCACAAAAAGGATGTGATTATCCTGCTTGATTCCATCACCCGTTTGGGTCGTGCGTACAACACGGTGGTGCCATCTTCTGGTAAGGTGTTAACCGGCGGTGTGGATGCAAACGCGCTGCAACGCCCGAAGCGTTTCTTCGGTGCGGCGCGTAACATCGAGCAAGGCGGTTCACTCACCATCATCGCTACCGCGCTGATCGAAACTGGCTCGCGTATGGATGAGGTGATCTTTGAGGAATTCAAAGGAACGGGTAACTCTGAGATTGTGCTAGATCGCAAACTTGCCGACAAACGTACCTTCCCTGCCATGGACATCACTAAGTCCGGTACGCGTAAGGAAGACCTGCTAGTGGATAAAGCCACGCTTACAAAAATGTGGGTGATGCGAAAAATCCTGGCGCCGATGGGGCCGATGGACGGCATCGAATTCCTGCTCGATAAACTTGGCGAAGCGAAGAATAACGATGAGTTCTTCGATAAGATGAATAAGCCGTAAGGCGCTATTACTTGCCTCCATCCTAAAATCACACTACCATTCGTCGCATGACGATTCCTGCTGTGCTTGGTGTTTTACTTTTTTTCTTTGCGGCCTGTGTGCTTACGGGGTTTACACTCTATGCGCATCGCGCAGGCAAGATCCGTAGTGGCTATACGGCGATCGCCGGAGCGTTACTCGGTATCATTTTTTCTATGCTCATTGCGCTATTTACCGGTGATTTGCCCATGTCATCGGCGGTGGGGCTTGTTATTTTTGCCTGGTTTCTCATGTTCAGCCGCCAGCAAAAACAAACTAAACGTTTGTTTGATAATACAAATAGCGGCACTTGACGCCTAGTCCATCTATGGTACGTTGCGCGTTAACTTCACCTTAAATCTTAAAGACTACTTTTTTCGTAGTCCCCACTAAATTGTAATTAGCCGTTGATAAGGAGTTTCCTATGGCCGCACGTAAAAAAATATCGCTGGTTGGCGCTGGCATGATTGGGGGCACACTTGCCCATTTGATTGAGCTTAAAAACCTTGGTGATGTCGTATTGTTCGATATTGCAGAAGGTATGCCGCAAGGAAAAGCGCTGGATATTTCGCAAAGTTCGGCGGTTGATGGCAACGATGTAAACCTTAAAGGCAGCAACGACTATGCGGATCTGAAAGATTCTGACGTAGTGATTGTGACTGCGGGTGTTCCGCGCAAGCCGGGTATGAGCCGCGATGACCTACTCAATATCAACACCAATATTATCAAAACGGTGGGTGAAAATATCAAACAATATTGCCCGAACGCGTTTGTGATTGTGATCACTAACCCGCTTGATGCGATGGTGTGGGTAATGCAAAAGATCTCCGGCCTCCCTGCCAATAAAGTAGTGGGTATGGCGGGTGTATTGGACTCTTCACGTTTTGCCTATTTCCTTGCAGAAGAAATGAACGTGTCGATTTCTGATATCAACGCATTCGTGCTGGGCGGCCATGGAGACACGATGGTACCGGTAACGAACTACACCACTATTTCTGGTATTCCGCTTACTGAGTTCGTGAAGATGGGTTGGATCAAACAAGAAAAACTTGATCAGATCGTACAGCGCACGCGCGACGGTGGTGCGGAGATTGTAGGCTTGCTTAAAACCGGTTCGGCCTTTTATGCGCCTGCAGCCTCAGCGATTCGTATGGCGGAAGCTTATTTATATGACAAAAAGCGCATCCTGCCATGCGCGGCACATCTTTCTGGTGAATATGGTGTGAAAGATTTTTATGTGGGTGTGCCGGCAGTGATTGGCGCAAACGGTGTAGAAAAAGTGGTAGAGATTGATTTGAACGCAGAACAAAAATCGATGTTCGATAAATCAGTCGACGCAGTAAAAGGTTTGTGTGACGCCGTAAACCTTGATCAAAACAAAGCAGCATAACGAAGGAATCAGCATGAATATTCATGAGTATCAAGCGAAGCAAATTTTAGCGAAATATGGTGTGCCGGTACCTAACGGGCATGTGGCGTTCACCCCAAAAGAAGCCGTGACCTCTGCGCAAGGGCTAGGTGGCAAGCTATGGGTTGTTAAGGCGCAAATTCACGCAGGCGGCCGTGGTAAGGGAGGTGGCGTGAAGCTCGCGAAATCGCTGGATGAAGTGGAGTCACTCGCTAAAGAAATTCTGGGCATGACGCTGGTTACGCACCAGACAGGCCCAGAGGGTAAGCTGGTAAAACGTATTTACGTGGAAGAAGGTACTGGTATTAAAAAAGAGCTGTATCTTTCCATGGTGGTAGATCGCGAAACATCACGCGTGACATTTGTTGCCTCTACCGAAGGCGGCATGGAAATTGAAGAAGTAGCTGCCAAGCAGCCAGAAAAAATTCTGAAACTGACCATCGATCCGGCAGCTGGTATGCAGCCGTTCCATTCGCGTAAGCTTGCGTTTGGGCTTGGCTTACCAAAAGAGATGCATGGCAAATTTAACAAATTCATTCACGGAATTTATGAAGCATTCATGGACACTGATGCATCACAGCTGGAAATTAATCCTCTAGTGATTACTGATAGCGATGATCTGGTGGCGCTGGATGCGAAATTTAATTTCGATGAAAATGCGCTGTTCCGTCACCCGGATATTCATGATCTGCGTGATCCGGATGAAGAAGATCCGCTTGAGCAAAAAGCCGCTACTTTTGGCCTTTCTTACATCAAGATGGATGGTGACATTGGTTGCATGGTAAACGGCGCTGGCCTTGCCATGGCGACCATGGATATTATTAAATTAAACGGTGCCTCGCCTGCCAACTTCCTTGATGTTGGTGGCGGAGCCAATAAAGAAAAAGTGTGCGAAGCCTTTAAGCTCATCATGTCTGATCCCAATGTAAAAGGCATATTGGTAAATATTTTTGGTGGCATTATGCGTTGTGATATCATCGCCGAAGGCATTATTGCTGCAGCGAAGGAAATCAATCTTACTATTCCATTGGTGGTGCGCTTAGAGGGAACTAACGTAGAGTTGGGTAAAAAGATGTTGGAATCATCCGGCCTTGCTATTACTTCAGCGGATAATTTAGGCGATGCGGCAGAAAAAATTGTCGGCGCAGTAAACAGAAAGGCGGCGTAATATGTCAGTATTTGTAAATAAAAACACAAAAGTTATTTGCCAGGGTTTTACTGGTCGTGAAGGTACGTACCATTCGGAACAAGCCATTGCTTATGGCACTAAAATGGTAGGAGGTGTAACGCCTGGCAAGGGCGGTGAGAAGCATCTTGATCTGCCGGTTTATAACACGGTGGAAGAAGCGGTGGCGATGACGGGGGCCAATGCCTCAGTTATTTATGTACCGCCTAAATTTGCTGCAGATGCAATTTTAGAAGCGATTGATGCGGAAATTGAGCTTGCTGTATGTATTACCGAGGGTATTCCGGTGCTCGATATGGTGAAGGTAAAACGCGCCCTTTCTGGAAGCAAAACTCGCCTTATAGGACCAAACTGTCCGGGAATTATCACGCCAGACGAGTGTAAAATCGGAATTATGCCTGGCCATATCCACAAAAAAGGTAAGGTGGGGATCGTATCTCGTTCTGGCACGTTAACCTACGAGGCAGTAGCGCAAACATCGGCGGAAGGTTACGGTCAGTCTACCTGTGTGGGGATTGGGGGTGATCCGGTGAATGGCACTAACTTTATTGATGTGCTGGATGCATTTTTGGGTGACCCTGAGACAGAAGCCATCGTAATGATTGGTGAAATTGGTGGTGATGCAGAAGAGCAAGCGGCTGAATTCCTTAAATCTTCTAAGGTGAAGAAACCCGTGGTTGGCTTTATTGCAGGCCGTACTGCTCCTCCAGGGCGTCGCATGGGTCATGCTGGTGCCATCGTTTCCGGTGGTAAAGGCGGCGCAGATGATAAAATTGAAGCGATGAAGTCCGCAGGTATTGCAGTTTCTGACTCACCTGCTATGCTAGGGAAGACGCTGTCAGAGTTACTCAAACAAAAGGCAGCCTAAATTTTTGTCTTAGCAGGGGGCTAGACATTTTATGGCAGTTGAAAGAGACCCAGACGAGTATCCGTATTATCCCAGTCACTTTCCAAGGCGTGTAGAAAGCGTCATTGATGGTGTAGGGGTGATAACATACACTAATCCCGAAAATGCCATCGCTTGGCTTGATTCTATTCGCGTTCAGAAAACGCAGCCGCCAACGGTGGTGGTTCGCCTTCGTGGGGAAGATCCTAATTTAAGCGAGCATGGTGGGCATGTTACGCAAGCACTGGTTAATGCGGTAAAAGAGCAGTTGGAAAACCTTCCTAGCAGTATGAGGGAGGCGATGGTAAAGGATCCGCAGATTCTACTAACAGAAGAAGAAAAAGAAGAAGATAAAGAAAAAGGGCCGCGCGTTACGTTCTGTTTTGATGCAACCTCAGAAAATATTGAGAAAATATTAGCCTGTATGGACCCGGGAAAACTAAGAGATGCACCAGCAGAAAAACTTACCCACAATGTCTTGGAGGTTATCATGGAAGATATAAGAGCCTTGCAAGGCCCCTCTCGTTCTGCCGGTTAATTATTCCTTAGTGTATTTTTGTAAAGCTGGGGCGCAAAACCGTTTCACTTGATTTCAAAAACTTGTTATGGTTAGCAGTAGTTTACGTTAATGGCCTTGCGGTTTTTGCAGGGCGCCAAGGATAAATTATGCCCCACCCGTCTGATTCCACCTCGTCATTTTTTATTGGCAACTCCGTTTACATTGAAGAGCTTTATGAGCGCTATTTAGAAAACCCACAAAATGTGGATGAGAGCTGGCGTGCCTTTTTTAAAGATAGCACTAACGGTGCCGGTTCGGCAGATCGCAAACCAAGCTGGGGACGCATTAAGAGCCAGGTGATAGGCGCGGTAGGAACGCCAGAAAAAGCGCCTACCAAAGACGGCAAAAAATCTGGCAGTATGTCGCAAGAAGATATTGAGAAATACACGCATGATTCCATTCGTGCGATCATGATGGTGCGTGCGTATCGTGTGCGCGGGCACTTGATTGCGAATCTCGACCCTTTGGGCCTAGATGTAAAAGACCAGCATGCCGAGCTTAATCCAGAGACTTACGGATTTACCGCAGCGGATTTAGACAAAGAGATATTCCTCGATGGTTCGCTTGGTATTCAAAAGGCTAAGCTTTCAGAGATACTGGCCATTTTGCGTCAGACCTATTGCGGCAATATTGGTGTGGAGTTTATGCACATTCAATATCCCGAGCAAAAGAGTTGGATTCAAAAGCGTTTCGAGGCAGATCGCGGTAATTTTTCTTATTCAAACGAAGAGAAAAAAGTTATCTGGGATACGCTGGTAGAGGTTGAGTCGTTCGAGCAATTTCTGCAGCTTAAATATGCGTCTACCAAGCGCTTCTCTGCACAAGGTGGCGATGCGATGTTGCCGGGTCTGGAATCATGTATCCAAACGGCGTCGCGCCTAGGAGTAAAAGAAATAGTAATTGGCATGCCGCATCGTGGCCGCATGAATGTGCTTACTACTATCATGGGCAAACCTTATGCGGATTTGCTTTCTATTTTCCATGGTAATCTTGATTTTCCGGATTGGGTCAGCTCATCGGGTGATGTGAAATACCATCTTGGCGTGTCGTCAGACCGTCAGATGGAGCATGGTGATATGCATTTATCGTTGCTCGCCAACCCATCACATTTGGAAGCAGTTGATCCGGTGGTGGTCGGCAAGGTGCGTGCCAAGCTGGACATACGTGATGACCTCGAAGAGAAAAATGAAGTCATGGGCATCATGATGCACGGCGATGCTGCGTTTGCCGGACAAGGTCTTGTGGCAGAAACGCTGGCACTTTCTGAGCTACGCGGCTATCGCACAGGTGGTTCCATTCACATTATCGTGAACAACCAGATTGGGTTTACCACCTCACCAAAATATTCTCGTTTCACCCCCTACCCGACCGACGTTGCTAAGATGGTGCAGGCGCCGATTTTCCATGTGAATGGCGATGATCCGGAAGCAGTGGCTTATGTATGTAAGTTGGCCGCGGAATTCCGTCAGGAATTCAAGCGCGATGCGGTGGTCGATATTTTCTGTTACCGGAAGTATGGTCACAATGAATCAGATGAGCCGATGTTCACGCAGCCGATCATGTATCGCGAAATTAAACAAAAGCCATTACCAGCAAAAATTTATTCCGACAAATTGGTATCAGAAGGCGTGCTCACGCAGGAAGAAGTGGATGCGCGTTTCGCCAAGCATAAGGCATTTTTTGAAGAGCAGTATGAGCTGGCCAAAGACTTCAAGCCGAATAAGGCAGACTGGCTGGAAGGCCAGTGGTCTGGTCTGGAAAAACCAAAGGGTGAACATCCGGCGGGCGATACTGGTGTAGACATTAAAAAGCTCAAGGAAGTGGGCGCGGCTATTTCTAAAGAGCCGGAAAACTTTAAGCTCAACTCAAAGATTGTTCGCCTGCTTGGCAACAAGCGTAAAATGTTGGAATCGGGCGCAGGTTTTGACTGGGCAACAGCAGAGGCGCTTGCATTTGGCACGTTGCTGGATGAGGGGTTTGGCGTGCGTCTTTCCGGGCAGGATTGCGGGCGCGGTACCTTTTCGCAGCGTCACTCTGTGTTGATCGATCAGGATACGGAAGCGCGCTATGAGCCGCTTAATAATATTTCTGAGCATCAGAAAAAATATGAAGTGATTGATTCTTCACTGTCTGAGTTTGCCATCATGGGTTACGAGTATGGTTTTTCTATGGGACAGCCCAAGGGGCTTACCATGTGGGAAGGTCAGTTTGGCGATTTCGCCAATGGTGCGCAGGTGATTGTTGATCAGTTTATTTCCTCAGGTGAAGTGAAGTGGCTGCGTATGTCGGGGCTGGTATTGTTGCTTCCACATGGTCATGAAGGCCAAGGGCCGGAACATAGCTCGGCGCGTCTGGAGCGTTACCTGCAGCTTTGTGCAGAAGATAATATGCAGGTGGCAAACTGTACGACTCCTGCTAACTATTTCCATATTCTGCGCCGCCAGATTCATCGTAATTTCCGCAAACCGCTGGTTATTATGACACCAAAATCATTGCTTCGTCATAAGCTGTGTACCAGTAAACTAGAAGATATGGCGAAAGGAACACAGTTCCACCGTGTGATCCCAGAGACAGAGAAACTGGTGAAGGACGATAAGATTCGCCGTGTGGTTATTACTTCTGGCAAGGTGTATTACGATCTGTTTGAAGCACGCGCCGAAGGTAAAATTGATGATATTGCTATCATTCGTACCGAGCAATATTACCCCTTCCCTGAACGCGAACTGAAGGCAGAGTTGTCCCGTTATAAGAATGCTGAATTTGTCTGGTGTCAGGAAGAAGCGAAAAATAACGGCGCATGGTTCTTCATGGCGCCGCGCATTGAAGAGGTGATGGAGTCGATTGGCCGCAAAGATCGCCTGATCTATGCCGGCCGCCCGGAAGCGGCTTCGCCTGCTTGTGGCTATTTGAAAGTGCATGAGGCACAGCAAAAAGCACTGGTAGAAGAGGCGCTATCTAAGGCGTCGACGGCTAAGGTAAAAAAGGCGGGTTAACCCACTTTCTTAAGCGTAAGTTGCACAACTGCCACTTTACTTACGCGCTAAGCCTCTATAATACTAAGCCATTCAAATCTTTAAGGAGCAGTTATGGCTGGCGAAATCGTAGTCCCTTCTCTGGGCGAATCCGTATCAGAAGCAACGGTATCTCAATGGTTTAAGAAAGTGGGCGACGCGGTTGCCCAAGACGAACCAATCTGTGAGCTGGAAACCGATAAGGTAACGCTTGAGGTAAATGCACCGGTAGCTGGTGCGCTGAAAGATATTAAAATCAGCGAAGGCACCACCGTGGAGGTGGGCGCGCTTCTTGGTCTTATTGAAGCGGGTGCTGCAGGCGCGAAATCGGCTCCTGCTGCTGCGCCAAAGGCAGAAGAGCCAAAAGCGGCGGCCCCTGCTCCGGCTGCGACGAGTAGCTCTGCTCCACAGGCTGGTCCTGCGGCACGTAAGATGATGGAAGAAACTGGCGTGCGTCCGGACTCTGGCAGCGGGAAAGATGGCCGCGTAACCAAAGGTGATGTGATGAATGCAGCTTCTTCGGGCATGGCTGGTGCGAAAGCATCCGGCCCACGTGAAGAGCGTGTGAAAATGAGCAAAATTCGCCAAACCATTGCGCGCCGTCTCAAAGAGTCGCAAAACACCGCGGCGATCCTTACGACGTTCAACGAAATCGATATGACTAACGTCATGGCGCTTCGCAAGCAATATAAAGAAAGCTTTCAGGATAAGCATGGGGTGAAGCTGGGCTTCATGTCGTTCTTTGTGAAGGCGGCGATTAATGCGCTTCAGGATTTGCCGGCAGTAAATGCGCAGATTGATGGCGATGAGATTATTTACAAAAACCATTACGATATTGGCATGGCCGTTGGTACGGATCAAGGGCTGGTAGTGCCGGTGGTGCGCGATGCCGATCAGCTTTCGCTTGCGGATATTGAAAAAGAAATTGGCCGTCTGGCAAAGAAAGCGCGCGATGGTTCGCTTGCCATGGCTGATATGCAGGGCGGTACCTTCACTATCACCAATGGTGGTGTGTATGGTTCATTGATGGCCACGCCGATCATCAACCCGCCGCAATCCGGCATACTGGGGCTGCATAAGATTCAGGAGCGCCCCATTGCACTAAACGGGGAAGTGGTGATCCGTCCGATGATGTATATCGCGCTTAGCTATGACCACCGCATCATTGATGGTAAAGAGTCGGTGACCTTCCTGGTGCGCGTAAAAGAAGCGATGGAAGATCCGAGCCGTCTGTTGCTAGGACTTTAATGGATATATTTTGGGTTCCTTTTTTTGTTCCCTTTTACTGCGGAAGCATTTTGATAATATTATCTGTTGTGTTAGGTAAACGCGCTAAAAAAGAAAAGGAGTCAATAGTAGTCTTACGAATTGTTTTTTGGTTAGGGATAACCATCGTAACGACCACAGTTGTGTTTTATTTAAGATTGATAATGTCAGGTGGATTATAAGAATGTCTGAATTTGATTTAGTAGTTATTGGCGGTGGGCCGGGTGGTTATGTCGCTGCAATTCGTGCGGCGCAGTTGGGTATGAAAACGGCGTGCGTGGAAATGCGCGGTGCATTGGGCGGCACGTGTCTCAATGTTGGCTGTATCCCTTCCAAGGCGTTGCTCCATAGCTCGCATAAATACGAAGAAGCGCGCGAACATTTTGCGGACATTGGTATTAAGGCCAAGGTTGATCTCGACCTTAAAACCATGATGGGCAAGAAAGATAAAACGGTTACTGAGCTTACTAAGGGCATCGAGTTTCTGTTCAAGAAAAATAAAGTGACTTATGTAAAAGGTCGTGGGGAAATTAAATCAGCAACGGAAGTGGTTGTAGATGGCAAAGAAACGCTTAAGACCAAGCGTATTCTGGTTGCTACCGGATCGGATGTGCTTACTCTGCCGGGTATTGATATTGATGAAAAGAAAATCGTTTCTTCTACGGGAGCGCTTGCCCTTGAAAGCGTGCCGGATCATCTGGTGGTGATTGGCGGCGGCGTGATCGGTCTTGAGCTTGGTTCGGTGTGGAAGCGTCTGGGCGCGAAAGTAACCGTGGTAGAATTCATGGATGCTGTTGGCGGGCCGATGGATGCGGAACTTGCCAAGCATTTCCAAAAAACACTCACCAAGCAAGGCATCGAGTTCAAGCTTGGCACAAAGGTGACTGCGGCCAATGCCAAAGGCAAAGGCGTGACGCTTGCGATGGAGCCAGCTAAGGGTGGCGATAAGGAAACCATGACGGCGGATGTGGTGTTGGTGTCAATTGGCCGCAAGCCTTACACAGAAGGGCTGGGTCTGGATAAGGTCGGCGTGAAAATGGATGATCGTGGCCGCATTGATGTGAACGAGCAATTTGAAACCAGCGTTAAAGGTATTTATGCCATTGGTGATGTAATTGCCGGGCCGATGCTTGCCCATAAAGCGGAAGAAGACGGTGTATGCGCTGTTGAGATGATGGACGGTCAGAAGCCGCATATCGATTACAATCTGGTGCCAGGCGTTATTTACACGTGGCCGGAAGTGGCGATGGTCGGTAAAACAGAAGAGCAGCTCAAGGCCGAGGGCGTGGAATATAAAGCCGGTAAATTCCCATTCATGGCCAATAGCCGCGGCAAGTCGGTAGGTGAAACGGAAGGGTTTGTGAAGATATTAGCGGATGCGAAAACGGATCGTGTATTGGGCTGTCACATCATTGGCCCCGACGCAGGAACGCTGATTCACGAAGCTTGTCTGGTAATGGAATATGGCGGATCGTCAGAAGATATTGCGCGCACTTGCCACGCCCACCCAACGCTGAATGAAGCGGTGAAAGAAGCCGGTCTAGCTGTGCTTGGCCGTGCGGTGCACGTGTAGCTAAATCGACATTGCCGGTTGTTGCCCGATACCAAGCCGTTCGTTAATGATGCTCAGATTTTCCACAAGACTATTATAGGATTCTGTTAGTCCCTTATATTCAGCGATCTGTGACATTAGACTCGTTCTTTGCTCGGAAGCATCCTTTGCATTAGGATCCACAGCATTCAGTTTTATGTTTGTATCGTGAATACCGATTTGTTCTGCAATATCGCGGAGATTGGTAAAATAATCCAGCTTATTGGCTAAAATTTGTTTATCAGTTTTCGATAGATCTGGTGTGACCCCTTTGGTAAGAACGATAAGGATTCCCATAAATTCTAGCATTGTTTTATACGCCTCTTCGCCCGGTTTTTCTTCGTCTAGAAAGTGTGTCTTAAACCCAACGGTTGCATTATCTACAGTAAATTTTGTACTCAGGATGGCCTCTGCTATCTCGCTCGTGGGGCGGGGATCTTTGGTCAGGCGGCGTACATATGGCACCATGCTGGTCACGGCTCCTTTTCCTAAAATTTCTTCAATACGCCCTACGCTAGGTAAATTCTTATCATTCATCGGTATAATTCCTAATATATTAATTTATGTTAGTACATTAGGGTGCGATGTGCAGAAAGTAAAGAAAACAACGCTAACTTTATGTAAAACGGGTATAAAGAAAGCTCAATATAAAGCTGAATTATGCTGTGACATGATAAAAGCCACAATGCGTATATATAGAGTTTTCCTTGCATGAGAGCGCTTTTCGGCGTATAGTGCGCTTCCTTGATGACAAAGACCGACTAATTTAGTAGGTTATTAGATATGACAACAGCAAACGCTATTATACCAGCTTCTGGCCTTCCCGTTCCTCTCTCTCCCGAGCAGGGGCTGAAGCGCTATTTGCAGGAAATTTCCAAGTTCCCCGTGCTTTCGCAGGAAGAAGAGCAAGAGCTTGCGCGTCGCTGGCATGAAGATCAGGATATGGAAGCAGCGCACAAGCTGGTAACCTCGCATTTGCGTCTGGTAGCAAAGATCGCCTTTAAATATCGCGGTTATGGTCTGCCGGTGGCGGATCTGATTGCCGAAGGTAATATCGGCATGATGCAAGCCATTAAGCGTTTCGAGCCGTCAAAAGGCTTCCGTTTGTCGACCTATGCGATGTGGTGGATTCGCGCGGCGATTCAGGAATATATTTTGCGTAGCTGGTCGCTGGTGAAGATTGGTTCTTCTGCTGCGCAAAAGCGCCTGTTTTTCAATCTGCGTAAACTAAAAAAGAAGATCAACGCGAATGGTGATCAGGGGATGACCGACGAACAGGCTGGCGATATTGCACAGATGCTGGATGTAAAAAAGCAGGATGTGGTGGATATGGATCAGCGCATGTCTGGCAATGATGTGTATCTCAATTCGCCGATCTCTGGTGAAGGCCAGGAAGAGCGCATGGCCTTTCTTGCGGATGAATCTGCAAGCCATGAAGAGATACTGGCTGACAAAGAAGAGCTGATCGCCAAGCAGATATTACTACAAAAAGCACTGGAGACACTCAATGAGCGCGAGCGCGATATTTTAAAACGCCGCCGTCTGAAAGATGAACCAGATACATTGGAAGCGTTGAGTCAGGTATATGACATTTCCCGCGAACGTGTGCGCCAGATCGAGGTGCGTGCTTTTGAAAAATTGCAAAAAGAAATGGTCGCGAACAACTAATTACTCAGTAAGTCGTAAAGCACACTCATGTTATCTGCCATCAAATCCATCTTTACCCCTCCTGCTTGTCGTGACGAAGCGCATAAGCTCTATGTGGCGCTGGTAACGCAGGCGAGAAGCCCGTTCTTTTACGATAAGGGCGCCGTGCCCGACACGGTAGATGGTCGTTTTGACGTCATCGTGTTGCATATGTTCATGGTGATACACCGTCTGCGTGTGGCGCCGCAAGGCTCACATGCTTCGCTATTTATCCGTGCATTGCAGGAAGTTTTTTTTGCCGATATGGATCGCAGTGTACGCGAAATGGGATCCACCGATACGGGGGTAGGTAAGCGCATTAAGAAAATGGCGCAGGCATTTTACGGCCGGTTGCAGGCCTATGAGCAAGGTATTCAGACAGATACGTTAAGTGATAGTCTGGTGCGCAATCTATATCGTGGTGATGCGCCGGATGACAAAGCGCTGATGGCTATCGTTGATTACGTGACACGCAATATGGCGCAGCTCGATATTCAGGAAACCGATGTGTTACTCACCGGAGCGATTAAATTCTCAGCTTAGTGCTGGTGGTTTTGCGTTTTCTATATCAATACGATTTGCCGTAGTTTGATACGCGCGTATGCCTCCCACGGGTGGGACTGGTGAATTATTTGCTTTGCTTGATTGAGAAGATGTTTTTGCCTTGGCCGCAGGTGCTGCCGCTTTTGCTGGTTGTGCGGGAGGCGCTACTGCTACGGCTTTGGGTGCTACCGCGCTGGCCGCTGCAATTTGTGCGGCGGGTGAATTAGTCGCCGTTTGTTGTTGCACTGGTCGCTGCTGTCGTTGCTGCTGGATTAGTTTGCCAAACACACTGGATGGTTCCGGCTGAGGTGCGGTCGCATTGCTTGGTGCGTATTTCACCTTTGCCACTTGCACTAGCTTTTCATACTCAGCAAGCACGCTTTTAGCAGGCGCAGATACATCCTGGCTAAGTAGCTGTGTAAGAAACGTGGTTTGTGCGCTTAGGCTAAGCGTGGTTGGCGTGCCGTTGAAATTCGGAATGAATGAAGAGAATACCGAGGTAACTGGTGCGCTTTGTGTTTGGGGATTCGCAGAAGACGCAGCAGTGTTGCCTCCACCACGATTATTATTAATTTCAACATTGGAAACCGTAGGCGGCACATTACTCGGCGGTACACGCACGGTATTATTCCCGGGTATAGGAGTGGCCACAACAATAGGCGGTGGCGATTGTGTTGGTGCGGCGGTTATCGCTGGCAACATAGCCTTACTCTACTTGAGTGCTCCAATTGAGCATTTCTTGTTGATGTAATCCCGCGATACTGGCACATTGCCAATCGCTCCCCATGGATTACTCATTACTGCCAGTTTAGCAAGATTGCGCAAAATGTCAAGTAAGGAGTTTTCTAACCATATGAAATTACTGAAAAATATAAAATTTTAGCTAAAATATTCAGATAGAAAGAATTCAGTCCTGCTATGAGAAAAATACTTATATTACTTGTGGTTACCCTTGCCCTCCTTACTTCGGCCAATCTTTGGTACACCAAAGGCCTGCCACCTGCCACCTCTGCCAAACAAGAAGAAGAAAGCAGTAGCGGTGAAGCGGTGATTGGCGGTGCCTTTACCCTGACTAACCAGCATGGTGGGGTGGTGAAAGAAGAAGAATTTCGCGGCAAGCTGATGCTGGTATTTTTCGGTTTTACCCATTGTCCGGATATTTGCCCGATAGGTACCACGACTTTATCAACCCTGATGGAAAAGCTCGGTGATAAGGCGGATCAGCTTGCGCCCGTTTTTATTACCGTCGATCCCGCGCGCGATACGCCGGAGGTAATACGGAATTATCTTGCTAATTTTGATCCGCGTATTGTTGGGCTTACCGGCAGCAAAGAACAAATCAAGGAAGCGGCCGATGCGTATAAAGCCTATTATTCGATCGCCAAAGCGCAAACCCCGATGGAAGAAGGTATGCAGCATGCACCTGCGGGCAGCGATTACATGGTAAACCATTCTGGCTATATTTATTTGATGGACAGAAACGGAAAATACGTTACCCATTTTCAGTATAGTGCAGCGGTTGATGAATTGGCTGAAGCGCTTGCGCCACATCTACAGTAAGGTCCTATGTCGCTACAACAACATATAGAGCTGAATCGCAGGGGGTTATTATTCATCCTCTCTTCCCCATCAGGTGCAGGAAAAACGACTCTTTCGCGCCGCCTACTCGCACGTTATAAAGATGCACCTGCACATGAGGCGATCCGTATGTCCGTATCGGTCACCACGCGCCCTAAGCGCCCCGGTGAAGAACATGGGCAGGATTATTTCTTTGTCAGTGACGGCGAATATCAGCAGATGGTCGAGCAAGGAGACCTGCTCGAACATGCAAAGGTATTTGAATATCAATACGGCACCCCTGCCCCGTTTGTGCAGGGCAATATTTCCAAAGGCACCGATGTGTTGTTTGATATTGATTGGCAAGGCACGCAGCAGCTACGTGCCAAGAGTGCAGCGGATCTGGTGAGCGTGTTTATCCTTCCGCCCTCGATGGAAGAGCTTGAGCGCAGGCTTCGCAATCGTGCGCAGGATTCCGATGAGGTGGTCGCAGCGCGTATGAGTAAGGCCGAAGCTGAGATCAGCCATTGGGCGGAATATGATTATGTGCTGATTAATCACGATCTCGACGAGACGCTCGATAAAATCGACGCTATCCTGAAGGCCGAGCGCTTGAAACGTGCGCGTCAGGAAGGTTTGCCAGAGTTTATTGGCGGGCTTTGATAGGCCTTAGCTAATTCACACAAGCTTTTCAGCTCTACCTGTTCGGCTCTTAGTGTACCGTCGATAGCTGTTTTCTCTAGCAATTCATCCACATCGCACCCCAGTGATTTCAGGCTTTTTCTGAGCATTTTGCGGCGTTGGCCAAAGGCGGCGGCCATCACTTTTTCCAGTGCGCTCTTATCCACATCGACCAGCGGCTTGGCACGAGGGGTTAAGGTGACCACGGCGGACGAGACTTTCGGCGGTGGGGTAAAAGCTTCGGGTGGCAGCTCCATATCGTAGCTCACTTCGCACAGCCACTGGCAGATGACTGACAGCCTGCCGTAATGTTTATTGCCGTGAGTGGCGGTGATGCGCTCAGCCACCTCTTTTTGGAACATCAGGGTCAGGCTTTCAAAGGCTCCCTGCCCGTGTGTATAAATTTGATCCAGCCACCGCAGCAGCATTTCCGTACCCACATTATAAGGCAGATTGGCGATGATCCTGCGTGGTGCGGACACTTCTTTCAGCAAATCTACCGACAGCGCATCCTCATGCAAAATGGTAAGCCGCTCAGGCGCAGCTTCTTGCATTAGCTTCATGATGGCAATACAGCGGTCATCTTTTTCCACCACATAGACGTGCTTGGCATTGGTATTTAACAGTGAGCGCGTAAGCCCCCCTGGCCCGGGGCCGATCTCGATGATGTGATGGCCGTCAAGTTTGCCCGCAAAACGTGCTACATCATCGGTGATGGTATTATCGAGCAGGAAATGCTGTCCGAGTGACTTTTTGGCCGCCAGCTGGTGGCTGGCAATCAGGGCGGATAGTGATGGAAGTGCGGCGAGCTTGTTCATATGGTTTAAGCTTATATAATGAAGCACAGGCTGCTACAAGCAGGTGAAGGAAAAACGGATGGATAATGCATTAATCGCCATATTTGCGCTGTTGCTAAATGCTGCTCTGGGTGGGCCGCGCTCTTTCTATGAGGCTACCAATCTGGTGCGTATAGGTCGCATTCCCGCCAAGCTGCTGCGCGACCGTGAATCAAGGTTCAACCAGCCGGGCAGGCAGATTTTACTGATTGCCTATGCCTTATTTGCGGCGTTTGCCATCGGTGTGTTGCTGCACTATACGCTAAAAGGGGATCTCAAATTTGTGGAGATTGCTATTCTGGCGCTGTTGCTTCCTGTGCGCCCCACGTTTGAGCGCGCGTTTCGTATTTATGCTGCTTTGCGGGCGGGCAATGTACTGGCGGCCAAGCAAACACTGGAAGGCACCGTGTGGAAGCATCATATATTGCTCGATGAGCATGGGGTGGCGCGGGCAGCGATCGAGCTGATCGCGGTGAATTTCTGCGAGAAAATTCTAAACCCGCTGCTTTGGTATTTGCTGTTTGGCCTGCCGGGCTTTTTGGTGTGCCGCACTATTTCCTTACTTAAAGAGTCTCTGCCTTCCAGCTTTAGTGCCGCCACACATATCGATCAGTTGTTGCTCAAATTCCCTGCCTTGATGCTGTGGATAGCGTCACGTTTGGCGTCGCTGCTATGGGTGTTGTCGTCGGTTATTTTTCCCAATTCCAACCTCGATAGAACTATCGAGAAATTCAAAGCTGAGGCAGCGCGTGCGCCCTCTTCTTCTTACATCCTTTTTACAGCTGCTACGGTGTTGGGGCTTTCGCTTGGCGGCTCTACTTCAGCTTATGTAAACACAAGCTGGTTTGGTGTAGGTAATCCAAAAGCAGGCTGGACGGATGTCAAAAGGGCGCTCAGTATTTATGGTGCGGTGATAATACTGGTGTTTATTTTTCTGGGGCTTCTTCTGGGCTGATTTTATTGCGCTGCCCATCCGCCCGACATGGTGAGTGCTTCACCGGTCATGGCTTGTGCATGTTCACCGCATAAAAATACCACCATGCCACCGATGTCTTCTGGTTTATTAAAGCGTTTGTTGGGCTGTTTTTCGCCTAGTAATTTCGCAGTGGCTTCTTCTATCGACATGCCTTCATTTGCCGCACGGTCTTCAATTTGTTTTTGCACTAGAGGCGTATGCACCCAGCCGGGGCAGATGGCGTTACAGGTAATGTTCGCTTCGGCATTTTCCAGCGCGATTACTTTGGTAAGCCCTACTACCCCGTGTTTTGCTGCAACATAGGCCGCTTTGTTCTGGCTTGCCACCAGCCCATGCACTGAGGCGATGTTGATGATGCGTCCGAAGCCGCGTTTTTGCATGCCGGGCAGTGCCGCTTTCATGGTGTGGAAGCTGGAGGATAAATTAATCGCGATGATGGCGTCCCATTTTTCATTGGGGAACTCCTCGCAGCGCGCCGTGAACTGAATGCCTGCATTATTAACCAGAATATCGCAGCTGCCGAGACTGGTTTCACATTGCGTAACCATCGCGGTAATCTCATCTGGTTTGCTCATATCAGCAGGGGAATATTCCACCTTTACGTTATGATTTTGTGTGAGGGTTTGTACTTCTTTGTCGATTGCATCCTTATCGCCAAACCCGTTGATCATCAGGTTGCAGCCTTGTGCGGCCAGTGAATGTGCAATGGCAAGGCCAATGCCGCTGGTAGAACCAGTGACGATGGCATTTTTTCCTGTAAGCATATGCTCTCCTATCTGAAGCGGATGCGGACTTTAAGCCCGGGATTATTATCCTCGAGCATAATCGTCGCGTGGTGAATGCGCAAGGTAGCAGCAACCATGGAAAGCCCAAGCCCATTGCCTTTACTGCCACGGCTTTGTTCCAGCCGTACAAACTTTTCAAACACCTTGTCGCGGTATTTTTCGTCGATGCCGTGTCCCGAATCGGCGATAACGACCTCAAGCTTTGCTTCGGAGTTTTCGCAATCAATGGTGATGGCTCCGCCGTTAGGCGTGAATTTGATGGCGTTATCTATGAGATTCGCAAATGCTTGCGTGAGCAGGTTTTTCTCGCCAGACACCATCACCGAATCACTCACATTATTGCTAAGAGAAATATTTTTTTCTGCCGCGTAAGGCTCATAAAATTCTGTGAGCTTGCTGATGATCTGTGCCAGATCGCAACGCTCTAGCTGAACAACATCTGGCCGTGCTTCCAGCTCTGAGATTTTCAGGATGGAGTTAAAGGTGCCAATCAGTTCTTCCATCTCGCGGATGTTACTTTCCAGTAATGGGCGCGCAGGATTTTCGGGTTTGATAGTTCGCATCCCCTCATCCAGCCGGTTGATAATGCGGTTTAATGGGCTGCGTAGGTCATGAGCAATGTTGCTTGAAAATTGTGAGAGGGACTGCATCAATGTTTCGATACGATCCAGCATGCGGTTTAGATTAGATGACAGATCATCAAATTCATCGCCGCCGCTCGTGTAAGGAATACGTGCAGACATATTGCCGCGCATAATGGTTTGCACTGAGTGGTTAATGATGCCAAGGCGTTTCATGACACTGCGTGTCATGATTAGTGCACCGATGCTTGCCATGATGAGGGTAACGATCAGGCTTGCCCAAAATGTTTGAATGATGAGTTGTTCGATACGTTTGTTGTTATGCAGGCTTTGGCCAATCAGTATGGAGCGCCATTTTGATAGTGGAATCATCAGCGCTTTTACGGCAATGCCTTCGGGAATATCGCGCACGGTTTCCAAATAAAAACGCACCCATTTGCCGTTTTCTTCAAAGGTACCTTCCTGTTGGGCGCCGATTGGCCATTCATTTAAATTGCCTGCTATTTTTTCATAGTCACCATTGACCAGTAGGAAAATGCGTGTGGCTTCTTCATCTTCATCAATCAGTTTATTGATGCGTGCTTCTACCCCTTCCGAGCCGTTATTGCGATATTCATTGAGCAGGTAGGAATATTGTACGCGGATTGCATCGCTTACCTGGTAATCCAGATAGCGCATGGCGAAGCTATAAATAAAGCCGAAGAGTAGTATGACGGATAAACTAAACAGCCCGACATAAACCAACCCGAAGCGGAAGGTGAAGGTGTGAAATAGTCTGGAGCGTTTTGCTGCCATATCAGGCTGTAAGCTTATAGCCAGCGCCGCGCAATGTCTGGATCAGGCTTTTATCAAAGCCCTTATCCACCTTCTGGCGCAGGCGCGAGATATGCACATCAATCACATTGGTTTGCGGGTCGAAATTATAATCCCACACATTTTCCAGCAGCATGGTGCGGGTAATCACCGTGCCTTCATTGCGCATCATATATTCAAGTAGGGCAAACTCGCGTGCTTGCAGGTCGATTTCCTTGCCGGCACGTTTTACGCTGCGTGTGAGTAAATCCATTTCCAGATCGGCGCAGGTGAGTTTGGTTACCGCCTTTTCCCCAGAGTGGCGACGGGTGATGGTTTCCAGCCGTGCCATCAGCTCGGTAAAGGAATAGGGCTTGGCGAGGTAATCATCCGCGCCCGCTTTTAGCCCCTTCACTTTTTCATCCACTTTATCAAGCGCGGTCAGGAATAAAATCGGCGTATCGTTATCAGAGGCGCGCAGTGTTTGCACAATGGTCACGCCATCTACTTCTGGCAGCATGCGGTCAATGATCATGGCGTCGTATTTCTCGGAAGCGGCTAGAAACAGGCCATCTTTGCCAGATTCAGAATGATCAACCACGTGCCCTTCCTCGCGCAAGCCTTTGAGCAGGTATTTAGCTGACTCTGTATCATCTTCGATGAGTAATATTTTCATGTGCTGAATCTAGCAAAGGCCTTCGTTTCTCGCAAGCCGGCTTAACGTCCCATTTCGCGGCGCGTTTCGGCGATGGAGGCTTCCACAAAATTACCCACCAGATTCATGCCTTGTGCAGCCATTTTTTTGAGCATATCGCGGGAATTTTCGAACAAGGATAGCTGGTTAAGCCCATAATCCATATAGGCTTTTTCAATGGTGGCCATTTGTTTGTCTTTGCGTTTCAGCCGTTCTTTCAGATAGCGGATAAGCTTTTTAATATTCTCCGGACTGCGGCCATTTTCATGTTGGATTAGTGCGACCAGTTCTTTGTGTAGTTGTTCATCTTCCAGGTTCTGCATGGTCTGGGCGACACCATTCATGTTGTTTGTTTTTAGCTGTTCGATAATGGTGTTGATGTTTTTTACGTCATTATTCAGATCATCTGTGCGCTCGTGATAGTCGTCATCGGCTTGCGGTTTAAGCAGCGCAGCAAACAACACAGAATAATTCTGATAAAGCTCCACCAGCCGCTCTTTGGTTTTACGGTCGGGGCGGGTTTTTTGCGCTACTAGCTTGTGGTCAAGTGCCACCATGTCTGCGGAAGGTGAGAGCATCTCGCCATTTGGTGTAAAAGGCGACAGTGGCATGGAAAGAATATAGCGCAGGCAGCTTAAGTCGTAATTAAGCAGTTCGATTCCCAGCCTGCCGCCATCTTCGAAATGCTCAGGCTTCTGCGAGCTATAGGCACGAATGGCATCGTGAAAATGCTCAATGCGCGGGCGAAAATCGCCTTCGCCGATAAATAGCTGATATTGCTGCTCTATTTCGCAAATATCGGTATAAATGCGGGTGAGCAGCCCAATAATGGATTCTTGTTCTTCAGGCGAGAGTTTCATGCTAGATAGTCTTAATGCAAAAACCGCTCGCCGTCTATATCCACTGGCCGTTCTGTAAGGCCAAATGCCCGTATTGCGATTTTAATAGCCATGTGCGCGAGTCCGTGGAGTTTGATCGTTGGCGAGTGGCTATGCTTGCTGAGCTTGATCACATGGCATCACATGTGAAAAATCATAAGGTTACCAGTATTTTTTTCGGTGGGGGCACGCCGTCACTCATGCCCCCTGCCATTGCCGAGGCACTGATTGCCCGCGTGCAGGAGCATTGGTCAGTGGCAAATGATATTGAAATCACGCTAGAGGCTAACCCTACCTCAGTGGAGGCCTCGACTTTTCCTGGTTTTAAGGCAGCGGGTGTTAATCGCGTGTCACTTGGTGTGCAATCTTTTAACGATGCGGATCTCAAATTTCTAGGCAGGGAGCATAGCTCGGCGGAAGCATTAAAAGCGATCGAGCTCGCGCGCAAAAACTTTGAGCGCTATTCCTTTGATTTGATCTATGCACGTCCGCAGCAAACAGTGCAAAGCTGGGAAAAGGAACTGGCCGAAGCATTGCCTTTGATCGAGGGGCATATGTCACTTTACCAGCTTACTATTGAGGAAAACACGGCCTTTGCACACGCTTATAAAAAAGGTGGGTTTAAGTTGCCAGATGAGGAAACCTCAGAAGCGTTATATATGCTAACCGGAGAAATGCTTTCCGCGCGAGGGCTTGAAGCCTACGAGGTGTCGAACTATGCCAAAGCCGGTGAGGAAAGCAGGCATAATCTATCTTACTGGCGAGGGGATGATTATGTAGGTATTGGCGCGGGTGCACATGGCAGAATTACCGTAGATGGAAACCGCATCGCTACGGCTACGCTTAAAAGCCCGGAGCGTTGGTTGGAGAACGTAGAAAAAAATGGTCACGCGATAGATCTATGGGAAGAGGTAGATAAGCAAGCCGAGATTGAAGAGCGTGTGATGATGGGGCTTCGTCTTAAAGAAGGCATCGACTTGGCAGAATTCACCGCACAAACAGGTTATGATCTCAGCCAATATATTAATGCTAGCAAGCGCACCTTCTTTATTGAAAAAGATCTGCTGGTAAATGACCCCGATAAATTACAGGCAACACTTAAGGGCAGGCTTTTGCTCAATCAACTAACGGCGGAGCTGCTGGCTTAAGGCTTCTCAAACACTTTAGGCGCGAGATCAATCACTTTAAAGCCAGACGGGGTGATTTCCATTATGCAGAGTTTGCGTTCGGAAATACCATTGCGGCGTAAACGAAAAAGACTGTTAGCAGGGCTAATATAACCTTGCGAGTCGGTTAGAATATCTTTGCTTACATGTCCGCCGGGTGAGTTCATGACCAGTGAAGTGGTGAGCGCTACCGCATCGTAAGCAAGGCTTGCAAGACGCACTGGTTTATAGCCATACATGGCCATGAAGTGACGCTCAAATTTTGCATAGGGCTTAGGTGGTGCGCTGGGGAACCACGCGCCCTGCATTTCTGGAATCTTCGCAATTTCCGGATCATCCCATAGGCCAGTGCCGAGCAATTTTATTTTACTCAAATCAAGCGTGGTTTTTTTGAGCGAGGCAATAATATTTTTTAGTTGGGTGCCGCCATCAGCAATAAAAATCGCCTGAAATTTTCTATCATCGCTTGCGTTGGTGTAGCTGGCGGCTAAGCGCGAGACTGCAGCATCAATATTGGCAGGACTAGGCGCATAAAGTTCACTGGGGGATACGACCCCACCACGCTTATGAAACTCCTGTTTTAATGTGGCCTGCACTTTCTCACCATAAGAGTCGTTGGGGGCAAGCACGGCCACACGTTGCAGGCTGTGCAAGTAGGTATATTCTGCCATGCGCTCCACCTGTTGTTCTGGCAGAAAGCCAAATGTATATACGCCATCTTCGGCAACGGCCTTATTATTGGAGAATGTTATCATAGTCACGCCGGCTGCTTTTGCCATGGGGGCAATATTTTTAACCGACTGGCTGAAAAGTGGGCCGATAATAATTTTTGCGCCTTGGTCAATGGCCTGTTGTGCCGCGCGTGCTGCGCTGGCGGGAGTGTTGCCTGTATCTTTAGGTAGCAAAATAATCTGGGCTTTGATCTGATTAGATGGAGCGCCCATATAGGCGTCATAAACAGCCATGCTTGCGGCATCCATCATAGCGTTACCCACGGCGAGTGATTCGCCGGATAAGGGTACCAGCAATGCCACTTTTACCGAAGCTGCGCCATCGGGGATTACTCCCTTGGGAACATAGGTGCTTCCTTTAGACATTACAGGTGGCGGGTCAACAGCGATGTGTTGGCTGGAAGGCGCTGGTCGCTGGCTGGAGCTGGTACAGCCACCAAGTACAATAACTGCACTGAGCGCAGCTGCTAAGAAAGGTCGTTTCATCATGGAAAAAGTCACGCTATAGTCCCCTGAAAGATTTGAAAGAAAGCTAACGTGAAACCAGATTTCAGTCAAACACTACCAAAGCAATATCAGCCTGCAGGGCTATATGTGGTGGCCACGCCGATTGGTAACCTGCAAGACATTACCTTGCGTGCATTAGAGTTGTTGAAAACGGCTGACCTCATTGCCTGTGAAGACACGCGAGTGAGTGGAAAGTTGCTTTCAGCTTACGGCATAAAAAGCAAACTCCTTTCTTATAACGATCATAATGCAGGTGAGCGGCGACATCAGATTTTTGATGCGATCAGGGATGATCAAAAAGTGGTGCTTATATCAGATGCGGGCACGCCGTTGGTGTCTGACCCTGGCTATAAGCTGGTGCGTGATGCTATGGCTGAAGGGTTTTATGTAACCGCCCTTCCCGGCGCTTCCAGTGTAATTACTGGCTTGTGCCTTTCTGGATTGCCGAGTGATCGTTTTTTCTTTGCGGGATTTCTGCCCTCCAAAACAGAAGCGCGCAAAAAAGACATTGCATTGCTCGCAGCTGTTCCCTCCACGCTCATCTTTTTTGAATCAGCTAAGCGCTTGGTGGCCTGCCTCGAAGCATTGCATGAAGGGCTGGGTGATCGCGAGGCGGCGGTGATGCGCGAGCTAACCAAGCTACATGAAGAAGCTGAGCGTGGAACTCTTCAGAAACTCATTGCACATTACAGTAAGCAGGGTGAGCCTAAGGGGGAAATAGTGATCGCGGTGGCACCGCCTTTAGCACAAGAGGTGAGTGATGAAGAGATACGCGCGCAGATGCTTGCGTTGCTTTCTGATCATAGCGTGAAGGAAGCGGCTGCTATTCTTTCTGAACAAACAGGCAGGCCGCGTAAGGAGCTTTATACACTTGCGCTTAGTCTGCAGGATAAATCATGAATATAGCGAGCAAGCAGCAAGCTTATCATTTTGGTGTGCGTGCTGAGCAAATGGCTAAATGGTATTTAATCTGTAAGGGCTATCGCGTGCTTGCCATGCGCTATCGCAATGGTGGCGGTGAGATCGACATCGTGGCGATGAAAGGGAATACGCTAGTGCCAGTAGAAGTAAAGGCACGCAAAACACTTAAAGACTGTGAAGAAACTGTGATGAACATCAAGCAGGAAAAGATTGCGCGCGCGGCGGAAGGGCTTCTTGCAGGGCATGGGAAAATTGCTGGACTTGTGCGTGAGCAAACCCGTAATATACGTTTCGACGTAATCTGGATCGCGCCGGGCTGTTGGCCCAAGCATATTAAAGATGCATGGAGGATGTAATGCGCAAATTGAATGTAGCTTTTCTGGTAACATTAATGTTGGCCACATCAGGCTGTGTGCCTCTGCTTATTGCAGGAGGAACGGAAACAGCAGTGGTGGTTGCGCAGGAGCGTTCTGTCGGTAATGCGATGGATGACGCGGGCATTCTGGTTCAGATCAAAAACAAATTTGCCAATAAAGACTTTGAAGACCTGCTTGCTAACGTAGAGGTAAAGGTGGTCGAAGGGCGTGTGTTGCTTACCGGTAATGTGGATAAACCTGAGTCACAAATTGAAGCGGTACGTCTTACCTGGCAGGTGGATGGCGTAAAAGAAGTGATCAACGAGGTGCAGATCAACGATCAATCTGGCATCTGGAATTATACGCGTGATGTGTGGATTTCCACGCAGGTGCGCGCGCGCATCATTTTGGAAAAAGGTGTGCGTTCCATCAACTATTCTGTGCTTACGGTAAACCAGGTGGTCTATCTGATGGGGGTTGCACAAGACCAGGAAGAACTTAACAAGGTAACCCATGTTGCCAGCACAACGAATTATGTGCAGCGTGTGGTGAGTTATGTGCGTCTGAAAGAAGACCCTAAGCGCGGCTATAATCTGTAATTCTTATGGCGCTTAACGTTGCATTCCAAATGGATCCGGTCGAGTCGTTAAACCCGGCCGGTGATTCAACATTGGTGCTTGGTATCGAGGCCACAAAGCGCGGTCACAAACTCTGGTATTACACGCCAGACAAGCTCTCCATGTGTGATAGGCAAATTGTGGCGCGCGGTTTTCCTGTTAAATTTTATGATGATGCCACTAACTATTATGAATTAGGCGATGAAGAGGTTATAGACCTGCGTGATATGGATGTGGTGTGGCTGCGTCAAGACCCTCCCTTTGATATGACCTACCTTACCACCACCTACATCCTTGAGCAGCTGTCTGATGATGTGTTGGTAGTGAACGATCCGGCGAGTGTGCGCAACCTGCCTGAAAAACTATTTCCGACCCTGCTTAGCCAATATATGCCCCCTACGCTGGTAAGTGCGGATCCGGCAGCGATTGATCATTTCCGGCAGCAACATCACGACATCATCATCAAGCCGTTATATGGCTATGGCGGGCGTTCTATTTTCCGCATCAAGCAAGATGATGATAATCTACATGCCTTGCTTGAGCATTTTTTTGCAAGCAGCAAAGAGCCGTTAGTGGTACAGCGTTTTGTGCCGGAGATTGCCGATGGTGATCGGCGCATCATTTTAGTGGATGACAAGGTGGCGGGTTGCATGGGGCGCATGCCGGCAGAGGGCGAGATTCGTGCTAATTTACGTGTGGGCGCGAGTGCTGCTAAAAGAGAGCTTACCGCAGAACAAAAAGCCCTATGTGATGTCTTAGGGCCTGAGCTGAAAAAATACGGGCTGGTATTTACGGGGCTTGATATGATCGGCGATTATCTGATTGAAATTAACATCACCTCTCCCACCGGTTTAGTACAGATGAACGAGTTATATGGGCTTAGTATCGAGTCTGATATTTGGGATGCGGTAGAAGCTAGGCTTTAGCGCCGTATGCAATAAAATGCGGGTTTTCAAATCCGGCTTTGCCGTAGGTAAAGGCTTTACCATCCGTGGTTTCCAGGCATCCTCCCGCTGCATTTAAAATGGCGTGTCCGGCGGCGGTATCCCATTCCATGGTGCGCCCAAAACGCGTGTAAATATCGGCGCTGCCTTCTGCTATCTGGCAAAATTTAATCGAGCTGGAAGAAGGCTTGATCTCGTGAAGGTTCAGCGTGTCCAAATAAGCTTGCCCTTTTGGGGAGGCGGGGGAACGGCTTTTTACTAACGTAAGCCCTTCTTGGGGCACCTCACGCACCGTAATCTCGTTTGTTTGCCCATTATGTTCACGCATGGCGGGGCTGTTTTTTGTTGCATAATAGAGCATGTCGGTAGGGGGGCAATAAATCACCCCAAGTACTGGCAGGTGGTTTTGGATCAAGGCGATGTTAACCGTATATTCGGTTTCTCCTCGCGCGAAGCTACGCGTGCCATCCAGTGGATCTACCAGCCAGAACACATCCGGAGCATGAGTAGCCATTTCCTCGTCTTCTTCCGCCACAATGGTAATATCAGGCGTTAGTTTGTGCAGCGCAGCAGTGATATGGTCATTAGCCTGCTTGTCTGCCAAGGTCACAGGGCTATCGTCAGCTTTTCTTAACACTTCTGTATTATAAGGATTATGCTTCAGAATGATCTTTCCCGCTTCTTTGGCGATGGTGCAACAAGGGGCTAGAAGTTCTTTGAAATTAATACTATGCATATATTTTATCTATAATCCTAATAGTAGGAAAAATAAATGAAAATTGCTTACCAGCAACAACACGCGACACAAATTGATAATATTCTTTCTGCATTACCTAAAAATGCAAGCACACCGCTTGTCAGGTTCGTAGAGCAATTTTACGGCAAAATGCCGGTAGCAGATCTGGAGGCGATGAACCCGAAGAATGCGGTGGCGCTGGCGAAATCTGCCTTTGAATTTATGCAAAAGCGTAAAATGGGCAGCCCTAAAATTCGTATCATCACACCAGAAGATAAGGTGAAAGGATATGACAGCCACCATACCGTGGTTCAGTTGCTCAACGATGATATTCCCTTTTTGATTGATTCGCTTTCTGCAGAGCTTACGCGTCATGGCTTTACGCTTTATGAAACGCTGCATCCGATATTTCCTATTAAGCGAAAAAAGAATGGTGAGTTTGAGTCGCTAGGTTCAGATAAGGGTACAAAAGCGGGCGAAGTTGTTGAATCCTTCATTCATTTTGAAATCTCTGCGCTGCCCGAAGGGTTGACGGTTAATCAGCTTATCAGTGATTTAGAGTGGGTGCTTGCGCATATTCGCGAGGCGGTGGCCGATTGGAAGCCGATCGTTGCTAAGGCTAAAGGCAACATCAAGCAGCTACATAAACTTGAGACACGTTTTAGCGATGGCGATATCAAGGAAGTAGAAGATTTTCTGGGCTGGCTTGTTGATAAGAATTTTGTTTTCCTTGGTTACGCGGAATATGACTTCCTGGGGCCAAAGGGCGAAGAAGAACTAGTGGTGGTTGAAGGCTCTCGACTGGGTATTTTGAAAATCACAGATGAGCTGAATACGCGTGGTATGGAAATGCTTTCGTCGGAAGCGCGACAGTTCTTAATGATGCCGCAGCTTATTGAGATCACTAAATCCAATCGTCGCTCTCCTGTGCATCGTTCAGTGCCGATGGATTATATCGCGCTTAAGCGTTTTGACAGTAAGGGTAATGTGGTGGGCGAGGCCCGCTTCTTAGGGCTGTTTACCTCAAACGTATATTACCAAAGCACGGATGATATTCCCTTTGTGCGCCAGAAAGCGCAGCGGGCCTTGGAGCGTTCTGGCTATGCGGAAGCAAGCCATGATGGCAAGGCATTTAAGACCATTTTGGAATTTTTGCCGCGCGATGAAATCTTACAAATGTCTGAAGACGAGTTGTTTGAAACCAGTATGGGTATTTTGTCGCTGGAGTCTAAACCGGGAGTGCGTGTATTTGCACGTAAAGACACGTTTGAGCGTTTTGTCAGCGCGATGATTTTCGTGCCGCGCGAGCAGTTTTCTACCGAGCTACGCAAGCAAATCCAGAAGATTATCGAAACGGCTTATGGCGGCACCTCTTCTGCCTTCAGCACACAAATCACCGAAGCACCGCTCGCACGTTTACATCTGATGATCAAGACGGCGCCGGGCGATATTCCGCAAGCTAATCTCAAAAAGATAGAAGACGAAATAGCCAAGCGCGCCTATCTGTGGGGCGATTTATTGCTTGAAGGGCTGGTCATTAAACATGGCGAGCAACGCGCAGAAAAGCTTCAGCGTATTTACGGCAACGCGTTTTCACAAAGTTATATCAATCGCCACGATGCGATGAGTGCGGTGCATGACATTGATAAGGTTGAAGAAGCGTTGGAGATTAATGATCTCACATTGGCGCTTTATCAGAATAAGGGGCAGGATAGTAATTTACTGCATCTGAAAATTTATAATCCTAACGAACAAATCGCACTTTCCGACATACTTCCTATGTTGGAAAATGCAGGTTTCCGCGTTATTGAAGAGCAGCCCTATCATGTGACGCTGGCAGACGGCACAATAGTCTGGTTGCGCGACTTTAAGCTACAGTTACAAGGCGCGTTAAAGCTTTCCGTTGCGAAATTAAAACCGCTTCTGGAAGAAGTGTTGCTCAAGGTTTGGTTTGAGCGCATGGAGAGTGATCGCTTCAATGCGTTGGTGCTTTACGCTGGTTTCACCTGGCGTGAAATTGTGTGTATGCGTGCCTTAGCAAAATATCTGAAACAGGCGAAATTTGCACAAGGTCAGGCTACTATTGAGCAGACCATGTTAAATCATCCGGAAATCGCACGCAGTCTGGCCGATCTTTTTGCTGCGCGGTTTGATCCGAAAACGAAAGGTCATGACGCGAAAGAGAAGAAAGCGCGCGCGGCGATTGAACACCAGCTTTCTAATGTATCTAGTGCGGTAGAAGATCGTATTCTGCGTCGCTACATGGATTTGATGTGTGCGATTATGCGTACTAACTACTACCAGCCTGACCCTAATGAGGATTCGCGTCCTGTGCTGGCGTTTAAGTTCCGCTCTTCCAATATACCGGAGCTACCAAAGCCACATCCATTTGCAGAGATATTTGTGTATAGCCCGCGTGTAGAGGGTATTCATTTACGTGGCGGCAAGGTGGCGCGTGGTGGTTTGCGCTGGTCGGATCGTCATGAGGATTTCCGTACTGAGGTGTTGGGTCTAATGAAAGCGCAGATGGTCAAAAACTCAGTGATCGTTCCAGTGGGATCTAAGGGTGGATTTGTGGTTAAGCGCCAGACCAGCACTCGAGAAGAATTCATGGAAGAAGGCGTGAGCTGCTACAAGATGTATTTGTCTGGCTTACTCGATGTTACGGATAATATCGTTAAAGGGAAGATCGTGCCGCCGGTAGATGTGGTGCGTCATGACGAAGATGATCCGTATTTAGTGGTGGCAGCAGACAAAGGTACAGCCACCTTCTCCGACATCGCAAACGGCATTTCCGCAGAGTATGGTTTCTGGTTGGGTGATGCGTTTGCTTCCGGTGGCTCGGTGGGGTATGACCACAAAAAAATGGGTATTACTGCGCGCGGTGCGTGGGTGTCAGTCATTCGTCATTTTGCCGAGATGGGTGTCGATATCGCTGAGGAAGAATTCACCGTGGCTGGTATTGGCGATATGGGCGGTGACGTATTTGGTAATGGTATGCTGCTTTCGGATAATATTCGCTTAGTGGCAGCGTTTAACCATATGCATATTTTCATCGATCCTAATCCGGATGCAAAGAAGAGTTATGCAGAGCGCAAGCGTATGTTTGCGTTACCGCGTTCGAGTTGGCTGGATTATAAAAAATCGCTGATCTCTAAGGGTGGCGGCGTGTATAGCCGTAGTGAGAAAACCATCGAGATAAGCCGCGAAGCGCAAAATGCATTGGGCGTACATCGTTCCAAGTTCACTCCGGATGAGTTAATCCGCGCGATCTTACTGTCACCAGTAGATTTATTGTGGAATGGCGGTATCGGAACCTATGTGAAATCGGAAGATGAAACGCATGCGCAGGTGGGCGATCGCAACAACAACGCTGTGCGTGTGAATGGTAAGGATCTAAGCTGTAAAATTGTTGGTGAAGGCGGAAATCTTGGCTTTACGCAAAAAGGGCGTATTGAGTATGCACAAAACGGCGGACGCATAAATACTGATGCGATTGATAACTCGGCCGGGGTGGATTGCTCGGATCACGAAGTTAATATCAAGATTGCTTTCAGTCCGTTGCTTGCCTCTAAGAAGTTATCGCAAAGTAAGCGTGATACGACACTGGAAAAAATGACCAAGGAAGTGGCATCGCTGGTGCTTAAGGACAATGTGCTGCAAACGCAGGCCATTACCATTGCAGAAAAACAAGGGGTGGATTTGCTCGATGCGCAGCAACGTTTCATGCATAAGCTGGAGCGCAAGAACCTGCTTAACAGGGCGATAGAGTTTCTGCCCACCGATAAGCAGATTGATGCGCTAAGAACGGCTAGGAAGGGGCTCACCAGGCCAGAAATCTCGGTGCTGCTTGCCTATAGTAAGATGGAGCTATACACGCTGCTTCTCGAGTCTAGCTTACCGGATGAGCCGTATTTCGTGTCAGACCTCAAGCGCTATTTCCCTAAGGCCATGCAAGCGAATTTCGAGCAGGCGATCGAAGATCATCGTCTGCGTCGTGAAATCATCGCTACCGTGATGACCAACAGCATCGTGAATCGTGCGGGTATTACGTTTTATTACGAGCTGAATGCGGATACAGAAAGTTCGTCGCGCGATGTGGCGGCGGCTTATGCTATTGCACGTGATGCATTTGATCTGCGTACCATTTGGAACGATATTGAAGCTCTGCCCGCTTCAGTACCACTCAATATACAAGTGATGATGCATGCAGAAGCCAACCGTTTCCTTAAGCAGGCGTCTCTGTGGATGTTGCGCAATTTACCAAAACCGTTGGATATTGATGCGGCTATTGCCGATATCATGCCGGGGATAGCGGATATTGAGAAACACAAAACGAAACTACATTCTGATACGATGCGCAAAGAAGCTGATGCATTGCTTGCTGACCTTAAAGAAACAGGTGTTCCAGCTAAGCTGGCTAAGCGCATTGCCAACCTTGAGCTGTTGGCTTCGGCGCTGGATATCATCAAGGTAGCTCGTGAACTTAAGAAACCAGTGGAAGAAGTTGGGTCGCATTATTTTGAAATCAGTGCCCTCTTTAATATTTTCTGGCTGCGTTTGAGTGCAGAGAAAATTGAAGTAGAGTCACACTGGGATCGGCATGCGATTCAAGCGCTTGATGCCAGCCTGTCTGATGAGCAACGCAGGCTTACCACATCGGTTATCAAGTCGGGCGATTTCGAAAAATGGCAAAAGAAACACGCTAAAGACATAGAGGCTTATGGTCAGTTTATCGCTGACCTTAGAACCAGCGATACGTTCGACGTATCACGATTGATGGTCGCGTTGCAACAAGTGCGCTCTTTAGGGTAGAGGCTTGCCATGATGAGCGAAGCAGACATCAACAAACATCTTCCTAAGATGACACAACTTGAAGATGGTTATGCGCCGCTTGCCCCTTCCAGTGTAAAAGCTACGGGTATTGCCAAAGGGGTATTATTAGATCTGGCATTAAAAACTGCCTATGTCTTGCCTCAGTTTACTACGCAGGATGTAGCGGCACGCATGTATTTACCACAAGTGGTCGTGGCAGAGCTACTAGAACAGTTGCGTAGTGAGATGATGCTCGAAGTGTTGGGGCATACAGAGGATAAAGGGTATCGGTTTGTAATCGCACAACAAGGTCGTGAACGTGCGCAGCAGCTTCTGGAGGTGTCTGGCTATATTGGCCCTGCCCCAGTGTCGCTGGAATCTTACACAGCGATGTTTGAGTGGTTGGATGCACAGCCTCACCCTGTTTCTTCAGATCAGGTGAAAGGTGCTTTGTCTGAATTGGTGATGGAAGATGACGCAATAGAAATTGCCGGTATGGCAGTATCGTCAAACCGTAGCTTGTTTTTATCAGGCCCTCCAGGCAACGGGAAAACCAGTATGGGGCGGTGTTTGCATAATGTGCGCCCGGGAGAGATATGGATCCCGCATTGTATTGCGGTAGAACATAATATTATTCGTCTGTTTGATAGCCATTGTCATCAGCCGGTAGAAGTGAAACCACAAACTACCCACGCGGTGGATGCACGTTGGATAAAGATTAAGCGCCCATTTGTAGTGGCAGGTGGTGAGATGACGCTTGAGTCGCTAGACATGGCCTACCTGCCTTCCCTGCGCTATTATGAGGCGCCATTACATATGAAGGCTAACGGGGGTACGTTCCTTATTGATGATTTCGGCAGGCAACATGTAGAGCCATCTGCGTTGCTTAACCGTTGGATTATTCCGTTAGAGCATCGCATCGACTTTCTTACTCTATTTGGCGGTCAGAAAATTCAGGTGCCATTCTTATTGATGCTGATTATTGCAACAAATCTGAAGCCGGAAGATGTAACAGACCCCGCTTTCCTGCGTCGTCTGGGTTACCGGTTACATGTGCCGGGTCCGACACCGGAAAGTTATACGAAGATTTTCCATGATTATGCGTCGCGTTATAATCTGGAAATGTCGCAAGAGTTTATGGATTGGTTGCTGGCACGTTATAAAAACGAAAACCGTGAACTTCGCGCCTGTGAGCCGCGAGATCTTATTGAACGTGCGCGCGATATTTGTAAATACCGTAAGGAAGATATGCGGATTGATAAAGAGCTTATTGAGCTCGCCTGGGTTGCCTATTTTGGCAACAAAGAGATTAAGGATGTAGCGTAAGTCTAGTGCTTAAAGTGGCGAATGCCGGTAAACACCATGGCGATCCCGGCCTCATCGGCAGCCTTTATCACTTCTTCATCGCGAATCGAGCCGCCCGGTTGAATGATAGCACTAATGCCCGCTTCAGCAGCCATTTCTACATTGTCGGCAAAAGGAAAGAAGGCTTCTGAGGCAAGTGCAGCACCTTCGGTAGAAAGACCAGCTTCTTCTGCTTTGCGGCAGGCAATCTTGGTGGAGTCAATACGGCTCATTTGCCCGGCGCCAATACCTACGGTGCGCCCATCTTTAACCAATACGATCGCGTTGGATTTCACGTGTTTGGCAACCGTAAGCGCCATTTTAAGATCGCCCATCTGTTCTTTGGCAGGCTTTGCCTTAGTCACCGTTTTTAACGTGTTTTCATCCAGCGTCACATTGTCGCGCGTTTGGATCAATATGCCCCCGCCAACAGTTTTTGCCACGCGGTCAGTTAGTGTGGGATCAGGCATGTCACCGGTAATAAGCACACGTAATTTTGTTTTAGAAGCGAGTACCTCGCTGGCAAAAGGTTCGATGCCCGGTGCGATCACGACCTCAACAAACAACTTGGCGATTTCTTCTGCTGTTTTTGCATCCAGCGTGCGGTTTAGTGCAATGATACCGCCAAAGGCGCTGGTTTTGTCGCATTCATAAGCGCGTAGGTAAGCTGTATGCAAATCATCTGCACTGGCAACACCGCAAGGGTTTGCGTGTTTGATAATGGCCACGGCCGGTTCAGAAAATTCACTCACCAATTCCCACGCGGCGTCCGTGTCATTGATGTTGTTATAGGAAAGCTCTTTGCCTTGAATTTGTTTGGCGTTGGCCAGACCAGGTTGTGCGTTGGCAAAGCTATAAAAAGCGGCTTGCTGGTGTGGGTTTTCGCCATAGGCCAATGACTGTTTGCGTGTCATGCTAATGCTAAGGTTTTCTGGGAACAACTCGCCACTTTGTTCGGCAAACCACATGCTGATGGCTGTATCATAACCGGCGGTACGGCTAAAGGCCTTGGCCGCTAGCTCACGACGTGTTTCAGGCGTAGTCGCCCCTTTATGATTATTCATTTCATCTGCGATGCGATCATAATCAGCAGGGTCGATGACGATGGTGACGTATTTATGGTTTTTGGCAGAAGAGCGCACCATGCTGGGCCCGCCAATATCAATATTCTCGATACATTCATCAAACCCTGCCCCTTTAGCCACGGTGGCCTCAAATGGATAGAGGTTGATCACCACCAGATCAATCGGGGCGATGTTGTGTGTATCCATGGCATCTTTATGTTCAGCGTTATCACGCACAGCCAGCAATCCGCCATGAATCTTTGGATGTAGGGTTTTGACGCGCCCATCCATAATTTCAGGAGAGCCGGTATGGTCAGACACATCGACCACTTCAATGCCGGCATCGCGTAGCGTGGTTGCTGTGCCTCCAGTGGATAAAATTTCCACATCATGTGCCTTAAGAGCGTGGGCAAATTCTACCAGGCCGGTTTTGTCGGATACAGAAATCAATGCACGTTTAATGGTCATTTTGCGGGATACCTTGGGTCATGGTTGAACTCAGGCACAAGCTCCTTAAGTGTGTTTAGGGTTTCTTGTGTGTGACGAGTAGATGCTGCATTCCATAGCGATTCAAGGCTGGCTCGTAAAGAACTAATATCGCAGCCGCGCGGAGAAGCGAGGAAAATACTGCTATGGGAGGTTTTTGCCACATTCTCGCCACCGTGGAACAGCTCCTCATAAAGCTTTTCACCCGGGCGCAGGCCTGTATAGACGATTTTAATGTCCTGATGTGGGACGTAACCTGCCAGTCGGATCATTTGTTCGGCCAGTTCGGTAATCTTCATTGGCCTGCCCATATCGAGTACGAAAATACATTCTTTACGATCTTCCATCGATACGCCAAGCACGGCTGCCTGCAACACCAATTCCACCGCTTCACGCACGGTCATGAAATAACGTGTCATTTCTTCATGTGTGACGGTGAGTGGCCCCCCTTTGGCTAGCTGCTCCTGAAAAAGAGGCACAACTGAGCCGGTTGAGCCCAGCACGTTACCAAACCGCACGGTGATAAACTTTGTGCTATGCCCGTTTGCATCATCTCCCAGCGCCTGACAAAAACTTTCTGCAAGACGTTTGCTGGCACCCATCACGTTGGTGGGGTTGACGGCCTTATCGGTAGAGATCATCAGCATCACGCTGGTATTATGTTGCAGGCAGGCATCGGCAATATTACGTGTGCCGAACACGTTAGTAAGCACTGCTTCTTCAATATTAAATTCGGCAATCGGTACGTGTTTGATGGCGGCGGCGTGCAAAACAATATCTGGTGTGTGTTTGGAAAATACATCCTCTACATGGGCTTTATCGCGCACGTCACACAGTACGGCTTCAATAGGAAGGTCAGGGAACGCCTCCATCATCTCGCGTTCAATTTTATAAAGGTGATATTCGCTCAGCTCCAGAATGATGAGTTTGGAGGGGTGATAAGAGGCAATCTGGCGTGTAAGCTCGCCTCCGATGGTGCCCCCTGCCCCGGTCACCAGCACAGTACGATTTTCGATCAGTTGCTGCATAGCATCGCGATCCAGCACATTCTGTGAGCGCCCTAGCAAGTCCTCCACGGCGATGGGGCGTATATCCAGCGTGTCGCTAATGCCTTGTTTAAAGTCATCCATCTTAGGCAAGCGCGCGAGTGGAATACCATATTGATCGGCCAGTACAAAAAGTCTGTTTAGTTCATCGCCGGTTATCTGGTTGCTGCATACGATGATTTTTTGGGGACGTTTTTCTTTACGCTCCAGCTTGCGAATCACGTTATCAAAGGCAGACATGTCGGCATAAACAGGCACATGGTGAATAGTGCGGCCGTTCATTTTGTCTCGGTTATCAACAATGGCTACCACCTCATAAGAGGCAAATTTATTGCGTATAAGGTCGCGGATAAATTGTTCGGCATTATCCGTAGCACCGATGAGTAACACGGGAATTTTGGTGATAGTGGGAGTCGTTCTGTCCTGAAATTGTGCCCGTTCGGCAAAGGCGCGATAAGCGAAACGCGGGCCACCCAACAACATCAAAAGCAGCATCCAACAAATAAGTAATGCCGAACGCGGCATGTTCCCCATGCGGGTGATAAAGAACATGGTAAGTGAGAATACCAGAATGATCAGCGTCGCGGTTCTGACAATAATCATCAGATCGCGCATAGAGGCATATTGCCACGAACCACGGTAAAGCCGCATATAGATGAGCACACCAAGTGATACGGCAGCAAATAGTGGCGTGCCGAGTGTGATATAATCCAGCGAGAAACTAAAATCCTCGCCGAGACGAATCATCATGGCGATTAGGAAGCTGGCAGTTGCCATGCTGATGTCGTGCAGGCCTGCAATAATGTTGCGGTGCGTGCCTTTTTTACCGAAGGTCATGACGGGTTCTTCGCAGAAGTGTGAGCAAAAAAACCTAGTAGTAGGAAAACACAGAAATAAGCGGTAGCGATATAAATCATAGCAAAGTCGGGATCAATAACGCTTTGCATGGCAAGAAACACCAGCAGAATATTACTGCCTGTAACATAGCGTACGATACGTTCTGGGCTAAGCCCGGCAGCAAGTGCTTTTTGGTAGTAATACGGCACGGAAAGTTTGCGTTTAAAAATCAGGCGCGATGCGTAGGTTGCCACGCCATCTACCAGAAGATAAGCGGGTAAAATAAGCAGGCTATGCGTATAGCCCGCATTAAATGCATGTAATAAAAGGTAGCCTAATAAAAAGCCAATCGGCGCGGTGCCCACCTCACCGAGATGTATTTTGGCTGGCGGCCAGTTCCACCATAAAAACCCTATAAAAGCGGATGCCAGAATTAAATTATATACAGAAAGCACATCGGGGAATGCGCCGGTAAATACGGCAATCAGACATAGCCCACCTGCAATGCTGGTGGCGTTGCTTGCACATAGCCCGTCTGCATTATCCATAGAGGCGAAGATATTGATAAACCATAGCCAGATAATTCCGGTTAGTATTTTATCCATTAAGGGCGGCAGAAACTCTGCAAATAACCCGGTTTCAATAACGCTCATAGGAATAAGTATGGCCATGGCTTGTGCAATAATACGCACGAATAAAGGAATATTGATCAGGTTGTGCAGAAGCGAAACAGCAGCAAGCAGCAGCATGGCAATGACCATTCCGTAGCTGAGATCGGCAGATAGCAGGCAAATAACCAAGGCGAATACCACGACAATACCTCCACCCGTAGGTATGGGTGCAGGCTTGTCCCCGCGCAGCTGCGCGATATCAGCGGGCATAGTGCGTCTACGTAGCGCGACAATAGTCAGCCGCGTGCCGATCAGAGTCAGCAAAAAAGCGCATAGGGAAAGAATGGCGTAATAAGGCATCATTTCCGTCCAAACAGTTTTTCAATATCGCTTCGTTTTAGCGAAACATAGGTCGGCCTGCCATGGTTACATTGGCCAGAATGCGGGGTGGCCTCCATTTGCCTGAGTAGGGCGTTCATTTCGCTAATATTCAGGCTTCTGCCGGCACGTACGCTGCCGTGACATGCCATGGTACCGGAAAGCTGTTCAATCTTTTCTTTAAGCACCAGCGCTTCACCAAACTCACGAATATTATCGGCAAGTTCTTTGATCATAGCGCTCACGTTAATATCTCCCAGCATGGCGGGTATCTCCCTTACCATGACAGTATCGGGGCCAAAGGCCTCTATCGCAAGCCCGAATTCCAAAAGCTCATCAGTTCTGGCGATTAGGGCTTCTACCAGCATTTCATCTAGCTCTACCACTTCAGGCAGCAACAGTTTTTGGCGCTTAATGCCCTGCTCTTTCATGTCAGCTTTCATGCGTTCATGCACCAGCCGCTCATGCGCTGCGTGTTGATCGACCACCACCATACCATCGGCATTTTCGGCTACGATATAGGTCTGGTGTAGCTGTGCGCGCGCAGCACCCAGCGGATAAGCAGTATAGTCAATAGCGCTTGGCTCTTCTTGTGGCGCACGTGCCATGGGCGGAAGCATATCGCCAGAAAGCAGTGACGCAGTCTGCGCCGGCGGTTCGAAATGATGTCCGGTACTCTCACCAAAAGACATTCCCGCCTCGCTATAGGCATATTGGGCAGGAGCAGAGTTGCTCGCCGATTGCCCTACGGCAAAACGCTGCAACATATCTGTGCTATTGCTGGTAGACGCGCGGAAGCCTGCTTCGGCCAGCGCATTTCGGATGCCGCCAATAATCAGCCCACGGATCATTTGTGCGTCACGAAAGCGCACCTCTGCTTTAGCGGGGTGTACGTTTACATCGACTTCCTGCGGCGGCATATCAATATATAGTGCTACAACCGGATGACGATCATGCGCCAGTACATCCTGGTAGGCGGCCTTCACTACGCCGAGCAGCAGGCGGTCGCGTACCGGTCTGCCATTGACGAACAGATATTGCTCGGTGGAAGTGCCGCGGTTGAAGGTGGGTAGTGCCGCGTAACCGGTAAGGGTGATATTCTCGCGCACGTTATCGAGCATCAGCGCGTTATCGGCAAAGTCCTTGCTTAATATATCGCGCAGTCTGGTAAGCCGTGCATCGAATAATTCTTCCTGTGAAGCATCAACCTTAAACATGGTTTTCTTTTCATTACGAAGGCTGAACGACACATGTGGATTGGCCATAGCGAGGCGTTTTACCATGTCTTGTATCTGACCGGTTTCGGCGCGATCACTTTTTAAAAATTTGAGCCGTGCCGGGGTGGCAAAAAATAAATCGCGCACTTCGATGCGTGTTCCTTCGGCAATGGCCGCCGGTTCGAGATCGCTAACATTGCCGCCTTCAATATGCAGTTGCCATCCGTCATCACTACCACGTGCGCGACTGGCTATGCTCATGCGGCTGACGGAGCCAATGGATGGTAGTGCTTCACCGCGGAAACCTAGAAATTGAATATCGAGCAAATCATCAGATGGTAATTTGGAGGTGGCATGACGTTGAACACATAAGGCCAGCTCGTCTTTATTCATGCCTTTGCCATTGTCACTTATCAATATGCGATTTTTACCGGCCTGTTCGAGGACAATATCAATACGCGTAGCGCCAGCATCGAGAGCGTTTTCTGCTAATTCCTTCACGACCGATGCAGGGCGCTCGATCACCTCGCCGGCGGCAATGCGATTTACCAATGTAGGAGGAAGCAGGCGCAGGCTCATAAGTTCCCCGTTTGCAAATAGTCACGTGCGGCTTGTTTGCTTTCTTCGACGGCGGGCTGATCAAACGCATTTACGCCGAGCAACTCACTCATGAAAATGATTTCGAGGAAGAAATGCATAAACAATGCCCCGATGGATTCTTCGTTTAATGTATCGAGCGTAAGCAATCGCACAGGGCAACCATTATTCATCAATGTTTCAATGGTGGCCTTTTGTTCTGCAGCCATAATATCGCCAGCCGTTTTGCCCGAAAGATAGGAGATGTCCTCGCGATCAGGCACATCAAAAGGTTGGCCAGTGCCTGCACGTTTGGTGGTGATTACATTAAAGAACTTGTCCTTCGGCCCATCGAGATAGAGCTGCAGCTGGCTATGTTGATCGGTGGAGCCAACCGCGCGCAATGGGGTGGTGCCCTTACCATCTTTGCCCAGGCTTTCCGCCCAGCTCTGGCGATACCATGCAGAAAGGCCGCGCAAGCGTTGCGCATAGGGCAGCATTACGCTTAAAGGATAGCCCTGTTCCATAAATGCATATTGTAACGCGGCGCCGATAGCCGGCGCATATTCATCGTGCGGTGTGTTTTTCAGCTGTTCGATAAGCGTTGCGGCGCCGCCACGTATTTTCGCAATATCAATACCGGCAATCGCGGCAGGCAATAACCCCTGATAGGTAAACACGGAAAAGCGCCCACCAATATCCGTCGGGTGGTCAAGTACGCATATGCCATGTTCATTAGCGCTTTGTCGCAATGGGTTGTCACCGGGCATGGTCACTACCAGAAAATGCGCACCCACATCGTTGCCGATTGTCTGGCGTGTGGCCTCCAGCAATATATAAAAATGGCCGAGCGTTTCTGCAGTGGTGCCCGATTTACTGGTTACAATAAATAAGGTGTTGGGAAGATCAATGCGTGCCAACATATCGTCAATCGCATCGGGATCAATATTTTCCAGAAAGTGTAGCGTTGGGTTTACCGCAGGCTTAAGCCCGGAAAAAACTTTGCCACTTAAGCCAGAGCCCCCTGCTCCCACCATCACCACATGCGAGAAGTTTTTACGAATGTCTTCTGCCAGTTCATTCATGACCTTCAGGTCATCTGTAGCAGTTACGATATCAAGCAGTGGTTGTGCGAGTGTATTGCTGCCATTTTTTAGTTGCGTATGCGCACTTTTGAGCTGGTTTAACGATGCCTCGTAGTTTGTTTTATTAATCGGTTTTGTAATTTTTTCGGAAAAGCAGCCATCAATATGTTGCGTATAAAACATTACTCAGCCTCTTTTTCCTGCATGACTGGTTTGCCCACCATCACCACTAACAGCTTCTCAGGGTCGGCCAGTTTACGTGCCATATCCTCTACATCTGCTTTGGTTACGTCGTCGATCAGCGCGTTACGCTTTTCGAAATAATCTTTACCGAGATTATGTATTTGCATCACATTAAGAAAGCTGGCGATTTCGGAATTACTATCCAGATTCAGCACAAAAGAGCCTTTGAGATAGTCCTTGGCACTTTGAAACTCTTTGTTAGTAGGGCCGTGTTTCACAAAATCAGCAAGTGTAGTTTTTAGCACTTCCAGCGCAGGTTTTACCTGTTCGTTGCGCGTAGCAAACCCACCCTGCCAACTGGCCGTATGTGTCATCGGGTTGAGGTATGAAAACACCGAATAGGCAAGGCCGCGTTTTTCGCGAATTTCCTGACCTAGTTTGGCCGTAAGCGTGCCGCCTCCTCCCAGAATATGATTCATAACGTACGCTTCAATGTAATGCGGGTCGCTACGTTTAATGCCACGTGTGCCAAAGGTAATCATGGTTTGCGGCACATTAAATTCTACGATCTTGGTTTGTGGTGTAACGGGAAGAGCGGCTTCTTTGATAGTGGTTTCCGGGTCATATTTATCTGGCAGGGCAGCGAGATGCTCATCCAGTAGTGCTCGGAGTTCATCAGGAGTAATGTCACCTACTACTGAAATAATAATATTTTCTTTAGTCAGGTAGCGTTCGCGATAGGTTTCAAAATCATCGCTATCAATGTCATCTACCGTGTCATTTGTTCCCAGTGCGGGTTTGCCATAAGGGTGGTCTTTATATACCATTTCCTGCCATGCGCGATGCAGTAAATAACCCGGGCGGCTTTGTTGTTTCAGGATGATGGATTTGGTTTGTTTTTTAACGCGGGCGACTGCACTGTTGTCAAAGCGTGGTTTAGTTAGTGCAAGGCCAAGATAATAAAATGCTTTGTCTTTATATTCGCTCAGGCTTTCGACTTTGGCATTGAGGTAATCCTCATCCACCCCGGTATTCATTTCGATGGCGTGGTTTTCCAGTGCTTCGCTAAATTCCAGCGAGTTTAGCTCCCCTGCCCCTTCCATCAGCAACGCCGCGGCCATATTGGCGCGCCCTTCCTTGCCATCCGGGTCGTAAATATTGCCGCTATCTGTAAAGGCGATACGCACACTAACCAATGGCAGCGAATGTTCTTCCACCAGCCACGCAGTCAGTCCTTTTTCGCTAGTTACTTCCTGTACCTTGGTGGCATGCGCAGGGTTAGCAATCAGGCCGATACACATAAACAAGAACGACAAGCGTATCATGGCGCCTCCTTCGTTTCAGGAAGCAGCTCGGAAGTTACGCTTTGTTTCATAATCAATGTATGTTTTGCGGCAGTTAACACCTGTTCAGCAGTGATGTTTTCAATCAGCTCAGGCCACAGCTCGAAATAGTCACTATCAAGTCCGGCGATGCGAATCCAGCCCATGATGCGTGCCATGGAGGTAATGCCGTCACGTGCATAGATAGATTCGGCTTTAAGCAGGGTTTTTGCGCGCTTCATTTCTTTATCGGTTACGCCTTCTGCTAGCAACTTTTCCAACTCTTTATCGATAGCGTTTTCGATTGTTTTCATGCTGACGCTGGGTTCGGGTATTGCCTGAATCTGGAATTCAGATGGCCCTAAAGCAAAGCCCCCATAAGAGGCATCAATGGCGCTGGCGATTTTTTGTTCTACGATGAGTGATTGATAGAGGCGGCTGGTTTTGCCCCCACCAAGTATATAGCTCAACACGAATAGCGGAAGTGCGTCTTCTTTCTTTCCATAGGCAATAGAGGACGTAGCGTAATTGCGTGCCCAAACACGCTGCTTCACATTTGCATGATGCATCACGATACGTCTTGCAGCGTTATGTGGTGGCTCTGTTGTCCAGTTACGGGCGGGAATACTTTTGCGGCGCAATTTGCCGTAATATTTTTGTGCGAGCGGTTTGAGTTCTTTGGCGGTAATATCGCCACTCACGATCAGCATCATGTTGTTCGGGTGGTAGTAACGCTTATGGAAATCTAAAATATCTTGTTTGGTGAGCGTTTCCATTTCATGCTTCCAGCCAATGACTGGCAGGTGATATGGGTGATGGCGAAACAGCGCAGCGTTTACCTGTTCAGCAAGCAGTGCATCAGGGTTATTTTCAATACGGCTTCGACGTTCTTCGAGGATCACCTCACGTTCTTTAGCAATAATCGCATCGGTGGGCTTTACGCCGCGAATACGATCCACTTCCAGCTCCATAACAAGGGGCAGTTTTTCTTTGGCAATATTGACGTAGTAGGAAATAGCATCTTGTCCGGTAAAGGCATTTTGCTGCCCGCCATGGCGTGCAATCGTTTTTGCATATTCGCCGGGTTTATAGTTAGCACTGCCTTGAAACATAATGTGCTCATGAAAATGAGCCAGGCCGGATTTTCCCAGCGGATCATCCGCCGCCCCAGCCTTAATCCACAACATATGGCTGACGGCTGGCACACGATGATTGGGAATGACGATCACTTCCATTCCATTTTGTAGGTGAAAGGTCTCAACATTGGAAAAATCACCAGCGGAAGACGTCGTCGCTATGCTACATATACAAAGAATCGAAGCGGCAATATGGCTTAGTAAGCGCAACATCTAGAAATCCAGAATGCGTCTAAGTGTGCTTTCGCCTTTAGGGTCAACTACCGGCACTTCGCCTTCGTTTACCGGTTTGCCTTCGTCTTGATTTTTCTGAATACGTTCTGATTCTTTGCTGGGGTTTACAGTGGCTTCATCATCATCCGACCAGATTTCCCACCAGCCTTCTTCTTGTTTTTCTTCCTGACGTACGTATTTTTCTTCTATCAGCGTTTGGCGTACGGTGGGGTCAACATTATTGGCGCCAGCATTAAGCAACAATTGTGATTCTGCAGAGCTGCCAGCCATGCCACTTACCGGACTTTGTGCAACCGGTTGTACGGCTGTTTGCGCATCGCCGCTTTTAAGCGTGAAAGTTTGGCCAGATTGCGGCGTTTCCACGGCGTTTCCCGTAATCAGTGCCTCAGCTTTTCTGTCGGTGGCATAAGGGTTTGCTCCGTCGCCAACAGCAGGCGGGCGCAGGTTGAATTGTGGCGGCACTGAAAGTGGTGGACGAGAGACCACGCGAAACTCATCGGGTGCGCGGCTATCAATCCCCACCATTTCCCTAACGCTATTGCCAGTGCAGGCGGTGGCAAGCAGCAAGCAGCCTAAGCTAAAAACACGTGTAAGAGTCATCATTCATTTCCTTGTTTATGCTGCATAAACATACTGTCTATGCATAAAAGTACAACCCCTATGAAGATGCAGGAATCAGCAATATTAAATGCGGGCCAATGGGCATTTCCTATATAAAAATCAAAGAAATCAGCCACGGCACCATAATGCAGGCGATCAATCACGTTGCCCAGTGCACCGCCGATCACCAGCCCTAATGCGGCACTGACCCATGGCTTGTCCGCGCGGGTAAGCCATATTACTAAGATGGCGCAAATCACCAGTGAAAGGGCAATAAGTATATAGGGCTGATCATGCTCTGCGAACATGCCAAAACTTACCCCGCGGTTCCATACCATCGCTAAGTTAAAAAAAGAACTAACTTCAATTACTTGCCTGGAGGGAAGGTTAATAATCTCGATGAGATACCATTTGCTGAGCTGATCAGATATTAGTGTAGAAAGCGCCACCATAAATCCGGTGGCTAGGGAATAGCGCATTTGTGGGGTGTTGGTCATGAAAGCAGACTCTTTGCTTGTTTAGCATCTTCATGCATTTGTTTTTCTAGGGCGACGACGTTTTCAAACTTTACTTCATCGCGAATAAATTCGACAAGCTCAACATGTGCCAGTTTGCCATACACTTCATGATTCATGTCAAAGCAATGTGCTTCAAGCAGTGGTTCGGTGTGGTTAAAGGTTGGGCGAACACCTAAGCTTGCTACCGCATCATAGGCTTTTGTTTCGCCAGAAAAACGCACGCGGCATGCATAAATTCCATAGCGTGGGCGGAAGCGTTTTTTGAGCGATAGATTAATGGTAGGAAAGCCCAGCTCGCGCCCACGTTTTTCGCCATGCACTACATGGCCGCAAATGCTGTATGGTTTTCCGAGCAAAGTGGCTGCTTGTTTCACCCTGCCTTCTGACAGCAGTCCCCGTAATGCGCTGGTGGAGATGGTGCCCCCATCTTCCAGCATTACCTGCGGATGTGCGGTAAAGCCAAAATTCAGCGCCTGTGCTTTTTCGGTGAGGAACAGGCAATCGCCCTGACGGTTCTTTCCGAAGGCGAAATTATAACCGGTCACTACGTGCTTCACGGCTAATATATCATGTAGTATATGCTGCACAAAATCAGCTGCCGAGGTCGAAGCAAGTTGTTTGTTGAAGCGCATAAGTATGACCCGTTCGATACCGCAATCGCGAATCGCATCAATTTTTTGGCGTAAGGAATATATGCAGTGTTGTGTATCGTTTTTAGAGAAAAATTCGCGAGGGTGTGGTGCAAAACTCATCACCATCGGGGTGGTGTTATGGGCATTGGCTAGGGCTACGGCTTCACGCAAGATGGCCTGATGCCCCAGATGCATGCCGTCGAAATTGCCCAGTGCTAGCACATTACCTTTATATTCATCGCCAATATGTTTCAGGTCGCGGATGATATGCATGGTGATATGCTAGGCGGTTGCTTCCTGCGCTTCGCTACCGCGGATATTTAAATAGATCAATGTCGGTGCAGCGATAAAAACCGAAGAATAGGTTCCCACTGTTACACCAAACACAATCGCCCAGGCGAATCCTTCGATCACGCTGCCGCCGAAAATGCCGAGTGCCAATCCTGCCGCCAAGGTGCTACCCGCAGTCAAAATGGTACGCGACATGGTTTCATTTACACTTAAATTCAATATATCGGAGACAGGTTTTTTCTTGAAGCGACGCATATTTTCACGAACACGGTCATAGATCACCACCGAGTCGTTGATCGAATACCCCACAATGGTTAGAATGGCAGCCACGGCGGCTAGCCCGAAATCAAAACGGGTAACGGCAAAGAAGCCCAACACCATGATGGTGTCGTGGACAAGTGCCACAATGGCGCCAAAACCATATTGCCATTCAAAGCGGAACCATACGTAAACCATGATGGCGATGAATGAAATTAACACGGCACTAATGCCATTTTCTACTAGTTCACGGCCAATGGTTGGGCCGACATAATCAATCTTGCGAAAATCGATCGACTCGCTGATATTTTCAGCCAGCAATGTTTTTACTTTTTCAATCATTATCGCCTGATCATCGTTTTCAGAAACTTGAATACGGATCATTACGTCTTTATCGCCACCAATATTTTGCAGTGATACTTCGCCAAATCCTTGCCCGGAAAGCGTCGAGCGCAGCTTGCCCAGATCGGCCGGTTGTTCGGTATGGATTTCCATCAAAATCCCGCCGGTAAAATCAATGCCTAGATTCAGGCCTTTGGAAAAGATCATTCCAAGTGATAAAGCGGTAAGTAATAGCGAGACGGTAAAACCCATCCAGCGTTTACCCATGAAATCGAAATCCGGGCGTTTGGCAAATAAACGTAGTGGCATAAAAAACTCAATTAATGGAGGTAAAGAGGTACTGGTATATACCATAGGCGAGATAGAGCGCAACCAGCGCGGTGCCTTCTTTCCTGGTAAGTGTGTGGTCAGTATAGAGCATCATGAGGCCCAGTGCGGATATGCCAAGAAGTGCATACAAATCAAAGCCTAGGAACTGTGAGGAAACCGCCAACGGTGTGATCAGGGCAGAAATACCAATAATCCCCAGGATATTGAATATGTTACTGCCAATGATATTGGCTACACTAAGGTCGGGTTTCTTCCGCCATGCAGCCACTACCGATGTGGCGAGTTCTGGTGCTGAGCTGCCGATCGCTACGATGGTCAGGCCGATTACTGCCTCGGATACTTGAAAGGCACGTGCAAGTGCGGCGGCGCCATCAATCAATATATCGGCGCCGGTGGTAAGCAGTCCGAGCCCTACCGTCAAATAGGCGATGGCGCAAATGGTGCAATGTTTTTGTTCGCCCAGCATGTGTGGTGCGGGAAGGATAGGACGTTTTTTGGCGCTACGATACGCATAGAAACCATAGCTCACCGCCCCTGCGCACAACACCAAAGCCTCCAGACGATTAATCTGCCCATCGGCACACATGGCAAAGAGCAGCAAGGTGCAGAAGATCATTAGCCACCCATCACGGCGGATAGTGTTTTTACAAACAGGTATCGCTGAGATCATGGCGGTCATGCCCAGCACTAGCAGAATGTTGCTGATATTGCTGCCAATCACATTGCCCAGCGCAATGTCGGGGCTGCCAGTTGCGCCTGCTTGTACACTCACGACTAATTCCGGAGCGGAGGTGCCGTAAGCAACAACGGTCAGGCCAATCAGCGCCGTTGGAAGGTGAAACCGTTCGGCAATCGCAACGGCGCCTCGCACGAGCAACTCACCGCCTGCAAAAAGCAACAGGATACCAAAAAGGCTTTGCAGGAAATAAGCAGACATACCGGAACGGTACTATGCTACGGCTTCAACAGCAACCACTTCGGGGACATAGTGTTTAAGCATATTTTCAATACCGTTTTTCAGTGTTACGGTAGAGCTGGGGCAGCCTGAGCAGGCACCGTGTAGTTCCAGCTTAACAATGCCATCTTCAAAACCATGAAACACAATATCGCCACCATCTTGTGCAACGGCGGGGCGCACACGTGTGTCAATCAGCTCGCGAATTTGCTTTTCCAGCTCGGTGTCGCCTTCGTTGCTGGCCGCTTTCTTCTCTTCCAGCATCACTGGTTTACCGGCTACGAAATGATCCATGATGGTGGTAAGTATAATGGGTTTAAGTGCTTCCCAGTGGCTATCATCATCTTTGGTCACCGTAATAAAGTCGCTACCAAAAAATACAGCGCTCACCCCTTCAACCTTAAACAGTGATTGCGCGAGGGGCGATGTTTTCGCTTGCTCTTCGGTGGTGATAAAAATCGTATCCGATTTCATGACTTCCACGCCCGGAAGAAACTTCAAGGTGAGTGGATTGGGGGTAGATTCGGTCTGAATAAACATGCTGTGCTTCCTAATTTTTTATCTCTTGTAGCTGTAGATAGGTCTTTATTTGCGCAATTTCAATTGCTATTGTGGATAAGATCAATACATACCCAACGGAGAATTCTATGCGGCTATCTGCTATCCTGTTCATTTTTAATGCATTTATGTTTTCTACTGCGCAAGCAGACATGCCCAATACAATCACGGTTAAGGTGTCAGATGTAAAGAATGGCAGAGCAATTCCGGATCAATATGCGTTTTGTACGCTGGATGGAAAGAACAAGACCAAAGATAGTCAGAATATGAGCCCGGCCATTGGGTGGAGTGGTGCGCCAGAGAATGCAAGATCGTTTGTCATTTTGATGGTTGATAAGGATGTGCCAAAAACATTCGAGCTGGCAAACCAGCCGGACAAAACCATCCCTTATGATTTCCCGCGTCAGGATTTTTATCATTGGGTGTTGGTCGATGTGCCTGCTGCAATGGTGGGTATTGCCAAAGCCAAGGCGAGTAATGGAAAAGTGCCGGGAGGAAAACCGCTAGGGCGCGTGGCATACGGCATTAATGGACAGAATGACTATGCCACATTTATGGATGGCACTTTCGGTGGTTATGATGGCCCTTGCCCACCATGGAATGATGAGCGCATGCATCATTATCATTTTATGGTGTACGCACTTGATGTGGAAACGTTGGGCCTATCTGGTAAGTTCAATGGCCGCGATGTGATGGCCGCCATGCAAGGCCACGTGTTAGCCAAGGGTGAACTGATGGGCACCTATACGAATAATTACCGACATAGGCGATAGGCCGGATAATGAGTGCGTTGCCGAAGAAAGCTCACTGGCCGCCGATATATATCTATTTACAAAGCGCGCTGATTGCCGTTGCAACCTGGTGGATTACGCAAAATCTATATCAGGATGATTCCTATATTACGCTGGTTTACGTTCGTAACTGGCTGGAAGGGTTTGGTCTGGTGTGGAGCCGTGGCGATGTACCGGTGGAGGGCTACTCTAATTTCTTATTTCTTGCCGTAATTGCCGGGCTGGGATGGCTGGGTGTTGATCTGGTATTGGCCAGCCGTCTGGTTAATTTTATCGGGTATATTGGTTTGGTGTGGTGTTTGGTGTGGTTCACCCGGGCTATTTACCATAAGTATTATGCCTCTACCGAGAAACATTATGCCTATCAGGTAAACAGCGCATTATGTGTAGGGCTGGTTGCCTCTTCCGTGCCTATATTGACGTGGTGTATGGGGGGGCTGGAGGCAGTTTTTTTCGCCTTTTTACTGACATATGCAGTGTGTCGTATTTTGTGGTGGTTGGAATCAGGTGCAGAGCATAAATACGCTTTTGTTACCGGTGTTATTTTTGCGCTTGCTGCGATGACCCGTCTGGAAGCGCTGATGGTATGGGGGATCACCGGTATAGTGCTTGGTCTGTTTTGGCTGAGCGGAAGGATGGCAACGCATCTGAATTTTGCCAAGCTTGTGTTGTTGGGTGCAGGGTTTCTTGCGTTGTTTGTCCCGTATGTGGCATGGAAATATTCCTATTACGGGGATGTGCTTCCTAATACGTACTACGCCAAGGCATTTGCCGTATCACCAGAACTTCTAACGCATTTTGGCTGGTTTTATGCCTTTCAATTCTTGTATGTGCCGCCATTGCTTGTGGTGTGTTTTATAGGGTTATTTCTCTATCTATATACAAAAACGATACCGCCTCGCAGCCTGCTTTATTTGATCTCTCTGCTCGCGCTGTTTTTCTGGCACATCATTGCCAGTGGTGGCGATCATATGCCCTATTTACGTTTCTTTGTTCCCGTAATACCGCTACTGGCTCTTGCGCTTTATTACATGTGTAATGCGTTAATCGAAAAAAGAGAGCGTGCTTTCCGTGATGTGTCAGGGGCATTGATCGTACTGTGTATTTTCCAGTTTGGTTATGTTTCGTTCGATGGCCAGCTTTCCCGCGGGGCGCTTTCAGGAAAAGCAGTGGCACCTTATGTTAATGCTAATTGGCCAGAAGGTTCCACCATAGCGGTAAACCCTGCCGGGGCGCTTCCGTATTATGCGCCAAACTATCATTACATCGATATGCTGGGGCTTAACGATAAGCATATCGCCCAGCGTGAAATATATTTAGATGATGCGGATATGATGAGAAAAATTCGCCATCGCCCTATAGGGCATTTAAAAGGAGATGGAGAATATGTATTTAGCCGTAAGCCTGATTACATTATATTCGGCGATGCGTGGGGTGAGAAGAAGCCACGGTTCCTATCGGATATTGAGCTGTTTGAACTGGAAGGGTTTGCACAACATTATAAGCGTGTAGAGCTGTTGGTTAATCCTCCAGCTGGCCTCATTGAGCCATTACATGTAATGGCAGAAGATAATCTAAAATATAAAGGCAGTCCGAGATATGTGCATGGGCCCATAATGGAAAAAGACCAACTCTATTTTATTTATTATGAGCGTATTAATTAGCGATTCATGACCAGAATAAAAAAACCCTGCCAGTTTCCTGGCAGGGTTTTTTGTTGGGTGTAGATTACTTATTAAGTAATGCTACAAGCTTGGGTAGAACCACCACCAGCACCCATCGTTTCTACGATACCAGCGGCACCGAATACGATAGCCACACCGATACCAACGATGATTGCCATACCCCAGGAAACTTTACCCAGAAGTGCGCCAATACCGATTACGGTAATCGCGATGGTAGCAAGACCTTTACCAGTGTTACCGGTAAACCACTCAACTACAGTACAAAGTACGTTACCCATTGGGGTATCCGTAGCAAATGACATATCTGGCATCATAACGATGACAGCTGTCAGCATCACCATAAGGCTAGCTTGCCAAGCAATGCTCAAGTCTTTAGTTTGGTTTTTCATAATATTAACCTTTTACTAAACATTGAAAAATCGTATGTCCCTAGGCTATATTCTTTAGGCCGTCACATACGAACCAAATATCTACCGATAAATCCGATAGATAGGCAAATACTATCCTTTATAAAGGGTAAAATAAACGTTAAATTTGTTACATTTGCGTGACGGAGAAGTTAATCTTCATATAATACAATAGATTAATTGATCCTCATGGCTGAGTGCGGGGTTCTGTTAACGAGTGCTGTGCTATTTTCACGTCTATGATAATGCGTAAACTATGCTATGATGGCGCCCTATGAATGTAGCCAGAAAATCAATATCTTATGGGTTTACCTTGATAGAAGCCTCCATTGTGATGATCATCGTGGGGTTGGTTCTGGGCGCGGTCGTGATTGGGCAGGATCTGATTGCGGCAGCGAAAGCACGTAGCCAGATTAGTCAGTTAGAAGAATTCAATACCGCGGTTATTACGTTTCGCATCAAATATGGACAAATGCCCGGTGATCTGCTGGCAAGTGATGCGAGTAATCTGGGGTTTACAGCCCGAAGTGGTGCGCGTGGGCATGGAGATGGCAACCAATTAATCGAACGCTGTAATCCAGAAAGCACGTTTGGCGTACAAAAAGCACATGGTTGTGAGAACATTCTTTTTTGGTCAGATCTTTCTGCAGCCGAGATGATCGAAGGAACATTTACTCGTGCAACCGATGCGGATATGTCGAGTGATAATTTGGATGAGACACTGGAATATTTTCCAGAAGCAAAAGCAGCACGTGACGCGGTGGTGATAATGAAGGATACAAGTTCACGTATGTGGTTTATTTTAAGTGGACTGAATTATCAGAATGCTGGCGGTGGAACTCTGAGCCGGAAGATCCCTTCGGCCATAGCCTATTCAATTGACAGTAAAATGGATGATGGTTCGCCTATGACTGGGCGGATGAGGCATTTCCAATATAATGGGGCTGCTCTATCGGAATTTTATTTTGGCAATCCAACACAAACCAACATTCATTGCGTATTCAATAATGAATATAATCTTACCAGTACGGTGCGTGATAATTGCAGCCCGGCTTATCGTATGGAAGGAAGCCGCCGGTAATCTATTTATTATACAAATTCGCGGAAAAATTTGGGGGATACGGCAAGCAGATCATAGCCCGCCTTTGTGTGAAGATATCCGTGTTCGTCGAGCAGCTTTTTGCACGCCGTTTGTTCGCCCTTAGGCAGGTTTACAATTTCAAGGTTAATAACCATGGGCATGAATGTGTTAAAATCGAGCTGTTTTAAAATGTGATAGTCATGTCCTTCTGCATCAATTTGCAGCACATCAATCTGTTGTATCTTGTGCTGCGCTAGCAGTGAGGCAAGCGTCATGCATTTTACCTCTTCTGTCATGACGAATTCTTTTACCTCGTCAAACGCCAGCGCATTGCGATCGGTATAAAATGATGCCAGACCCGGGCCCCATTTAGGCACTCGTTCGTTTTTAATGTCTTCATTGCTGATACGGTGCATGATGGCGGTGCCGTCTTTTTCGCCGATGGCGGCATTGACTAAGGTAAGCCTATCGTTTCCCTGATAGGTGGTTTGCAGTTTTTCAAAATGTTCTTTGATGGGCTCAAGGATGATGCCGTTCCAGTTAAAACGAGTGATATATTCATGTACCGGATCAAAGGTTTTGCCATCCAGCGCCCCAATTTGCGCAATAAACACAGCATCGCCACGTTTTTGACCAACAGTTTCAAGAAAATAGCGCAGATTAAAATGGGGCATGGCTCTTTGTCATTCTGGGCAATAGTTTGAAAAACTTGATATCAGCGTGCATATGACTATCTTAGCAGCGAAATAATCGCAAAGGAAAGACTATGGATAAAGACCCTATTGTTATTGTCAGCTACGCACGCACACCTATGGGTGGGTTTCAGGGAGACTTTAGTGCAGTGTCCTCACCGGAGTTGGGGGCGGCGGCAATCAAAGCTGCTGTAGAGCGCAGTGGCGTGAAAGGCGAAGAAATCGACGAAGCAATTATGGGCTGTGTGCTCTCCGCTGGGCTTGGTCAGGCGCCCGCACGTCAGGCAGCGCTTGGCGCTGGTTTGCCACAAAAAATAGGTTGCACCACGATCAACAAAATGTGTGGCTCAGGCATGCGCGCGGTGATGATGGCGCATGATCAGATTCTTGCGGGCACAAACAACATCACCATTGCAGGTGGTCTGGAAAGCATGACGAATGCGCCGTACCTTCTGCCGAAGGCGCGTGGTGGTTTCCGCATGGGGCATGGTGAAGTGAAAGACCATATGTTCCTCGATGGTTTGGAAGATGCCTATGATCGTGGAAAACTTATGGGCGTATTTGCAGAAAAATGTGCGACTCATCACCAATTCACGCGCGAAGCGCAGGATGAATTTGCGATCAATTCTCTGAAGCGTGCACAAAAGGCGATAGAGGAAGGTAAGTTTAAAAGCGAGATCACGCCGGTTGAGGTCAAAACCCGCAAAGGTTCGGTGACGGTGGAGATTGACGAGCAACCTGGCAAGGCGCGTCTTGATAAAATTCCGCAACTTAAACCCGCTTTCGATAAAGACGGCACGGTAACGGCTGCTAATGCCAGCTCCATTTCAGATGGTGCGGCGGCGCTGGTATTAATGCGTCGTTCAGAAGCCGAGAAGCGTGGGCTTAAGATCCATGCGACCATCATCGGCCACAGCACGCACGCGCATGAGCCGGAGTGGTTCACCACTGCCCCGGTGGGTGCGATGCAAAAGCTCGCAGAAAAAACAGGCTGGAGCATGAAAGATGTTGATCTGTTTGAAGTGAACGAAGCCTTTGCAGTGGTCACACTAGCAGCCATGAAAGAGCTCGATCTGCCAGCAGATAAAGTAAATGTGCATGGTGGTGCCTGTGCGCTTGGTCATCCGATCGGGGCGTCTGGTGCGCGTATCATGGCAACACTCATTGCCGCTATGGAAACCTATGATGTGAAGCGTGGTGTGGCCAGCCTGTGTATCGGTGGCGGTGAAGCAACGGCCATTGCAGTTGAAAGAGCTGCCTGATGCAGCTTACCGAAGAACAACGCATGATTCGTGACATGGCGCGCGAATTTGCGCGCAACCAGCTTGCACCCGGTGCCGCCGAGCGTGACCGCACATCAGCGTTTCCTAAAGACGAAATTAGCGAGATGGGTAAGCTCGGTCTGATGGGGATGATAGTGCCTGAGCAACATGGCGGTGCTGGTGCGGATTATGTGTCACTGGCACTCGCTATTGCGGAAATTGCAGCAGGTGATGCGGGTGTATCTACCGTAATGAGCGTGCAGAATTCGCTGATCTGCACCGCATTGATGCGTTATGGCAATGATGCACAAAAGGAAGAATTTCTAGGTAAATGTGCGAGCGGCGAAATGATCGGTGCTTTCGCACTTACGGAGCCACAAGCTGGTTCCGATGCATCTGCCCTGCAGTGCCGTGCCGAGAAAAAAGGTGATGGTTATGTGCTAAACGGCACCAAACAATTCATCTCTTCTGGCAAATATGGTGACCTCGCTATTGTGTTTGCAGTCACTGATAAGGCCGCAGGAAAGAAAGGTATTTCCGCGTTCCTCGTGCCGACAGATACGAAGGGATATGAGGTGGCGTCCATCGAACATAAGATGGGGCAGCATTCGTCCGATACGGCGCAGATCACCTTTACCGATATGGAACTGCCCGCAACCTCTTTGCTTGGCAAGGAGGGGGATGGTTACGGTATTGCGCTTTCCAACCTTGAGGGTGGGCGTATTGGTATTGCCGCGCAATCACTAGGTTTGGGTGAAATTGCTTATGAAATGGCCATGGCCTATGCGCTGGAGCGCGAGAGTTTTGGCAAACCAATCGCCCAGCATCAGGCGGTAGGTTTTCGTCTGGCCGATATGGCCACCCAGTTGCAAGCCGCGCGTCTTATGGTGCTGCATGCGGCCAGCCTGCGCGATCTGGGCAAGCCTTGCCTGAAAGAAGCGGCGATGGCCAAGCTTTACGCGTCGGAAGTAGCAGAGCGCGTGGGGCGTGAGGCGATCCAGATTCATGGCGGTTATGGCTATGTGGAGGATTACAACGTAGAGCGTATTTACCGTGACTTGCGCGTATGCAGCATATATGAAGGCACCAGCGATATTCAGCGTTTGATCATCGCCAAGGAAATTACGAAGGAACACGCATGAAGCTAGAAAAAGACATTTCCGCACTGGTAACGGGTGGAGCCAGCGGCATGGGCGAAGCCACAGCGCGCGCACTAGCGGCAGCAGGTGCCAAAGTGTGTGTGCTCGACATGAATCAGGAAAAAGCTGAAAAAGTTGCCAGCGATATTGGCGGTATTGCCGTCACGGGTGATGTGACTAGCGGTTCTGACATGGAAGCGGCGTTTGCCAAAGCTACAGAAACACACGGCGCGCCACGCATTATCGTGCATTGTGCAGGTATCCTGATCGGCAAGCGTGTGCTTGGCAAGGAAGGCCCGGCAGATCTTGAGCATTTCATGAAGGTGATAAACGTCAATCTCGGTGGTGCGTTTAACATCATGCGTTTGGCAGCCGCGCAAATGGCGCCGCTCGATCCGCTTACCAAATCTGGCGAGCGCGGGGTGATTATCAATGCCGCCTCCATTGCTGCGTTTGAAGGCCAGATTGGACAGGCAGCCTATTCTGCCTCCAAAGGCGGTGTGGTAGCGATGACGTTGCCTGCTGCGCGTGAGCTTGCGCGTTTCGGTATCCGTGTGATGGCGATTGCGCCGGGTGCAGTGGCCACGCCGATGATTGGTGATGTGCCGCAAGAAATTCAGGATTCGATCGCAGCGTCCGTTCCCTTCCCCAGCCGTTTTGCTGAGCCGGAAGAATTTGCCGCGCTTGCGCTGCACATAGTTGAAAATGAAATGCTCAATGGCTCGGTGATCCGTCTTGATGGTGCCACCCGCCTTACAGCAAAATAAGGAGTAATGTTATGACCCCAGGCCAGCGTTTTCGCGCCGCACTGAAAGAAGAAGCCCCATTACAGGTAATGGGTACGATCAATGCCTACGCGGCGCTGATGGCTGAGCGTGTGGGCTATAAGTCGATTTATCTTTCTGGTGGTGGGGTGGCCAATGCTTCACACGGCCTGCCCGATCTTGGTATTACCAGCCTTGCAGACGTAGCAGAAGACGCACGCCGCATTACCGATGCAACGGATGTTCCACTGCTGGTGGATATTGACGTGGGTTGGGGTGGCGCGTTCAATATTGCGCGCACGATTCGTGAAATGATTCGCGCTAATGTGGCGGCAGTACATATGGAAGATCAGGTGGCGCAGAAACGTTGCGGCCATCGTCCGAACAAGGAAGTCGTCTCTACCGAGGAAATGTGTGACCGCATTAAAGCGGCGGTAGATGCACGTAGTGATGAACATTTTGTTATCATGGCGCGCACCGATGCGCTTGCAGGCGAAGGGCTGGATGCGGCCATTGGTCGTGCGGTGTCTTACGTAGAAGCAGGTGCGGATATGATCTTTGCCGAGGCAATGACCGACATCAATCATTATCAAAAATTCAAAGATGCGGTAAAAGTACCGCTGCTTGCCAACATTACCGAATTCGGCAAAACCCCGCTCTATAGCAAGGATGAGCTGGCCGGTGTGGGTGTGGATATGGTGCTATATCCACTTAGCGCCTTCCGTGCCATGAACAAAGCTGCTTTGCATGTGTATGAAACCATCCGCAAGGATGGGCATCAGAAAAATGTGGTCGAGACTATGCAGACGCGAGAAGAGCTGTATGACATGCTTGGCTATCACGATTACGAACAGAAACTGGATAAATTATTTGGAGGAAAAAAATGAGCGCAGTAGCAAAGAAAAAAACAGGCGGCCTGGCCGGCATCACCGCAGGGGAAACCTCCATCTCAGCGGCAGGCGGTGGGCATGATCTCGATTATCGTGGCTACAGCATTTACGACCTCGCCGAGCATGCTACCTTTGAAGAAGTGGCGTATTTGCTGATTTACGGCGAATTGCCGAACGCTAAGCAGTTGGATGAATACCGCGCATTGCTACACAAGCAGCGCGATTTGCCACAGGCGCTTAAAGAAGTGCTGGAACGTATTCCGGCGAACGCCCATCCGATGGATGTGATGCGCACGGCCTGTTCTTTCATGGGCAACATAGAGCCGGAGTCAGATAGCAACGATCAGGTTGCGGTAACCAACCGCCTGCTTGCTACCTTCCCTGCGATGTTGGTCTATTGGTGGAAGTTTGCCAATGGTGGCGAGCGCATTAATTGCACCAGCGATGGCAAAGGTATTGGTGAGCATTTCCTGCATTTGCTGCACGGTAAGGCGCCATCAGCATTACATGCGCGTGCGATGGATGTATCGCTTATCCTGTATGCGGAACATGAGTTCAACGCCTCGACCTTCACCTCGCGTGTGTGTGCTTCCACCCTGTCTGATTTCTATTCCACCATCACCGGTGCCATCGGCACGCTGCGTGGGCCATTGCATGGCGGCGCTAATGAAGCGGCGATGGAGCTGATCGAGAAGTTTGATAATCCCGTCGAAGCCAAAAGCGGCATTGAGAAAATGCTTGCAGAAAAACAGCTTATTATGGGCTTTGGCCACCGCGTATATAGCGAGTGTGACCCGCGCAACAAGGTGATCAAAGAATGGTCGAAAAAACTATGTGAAGACGGTGGTAATAAGAACTTGTTTGAAGTGTCCGAAGTCATCGAGAACATGATGTGGGACAACAAAAAGCTATTCCCGAATCTCGATTTCTACAGCGCGAGCGTATATCACATGATGGGTATCCCAACCCCAATGTTCACGCCGATTTTCGTGATGTCACGCACCTCCGGCTGGGCAGCGCATGTGATGGAGCAACGCAAGAACAACAAGCTGATCCGCCCGTCGGCAGATTATGTTGGCCCGTCCACCAAGCCGTTCGTTGCGCTCGATAAACGCGGGTAATCAGGTCTAGCCGAGCCCTTTAAAGCCGTATTTTTGTTCCAACGTTCTTTGCGCGTCCAGGCGTTCGGTTTGGGTGAGTTTGCGTTTTGCATTATACGCATCGACACCTTCTTTTGTGTGGGCATGTTCCATTTCAACAATAGCAGCTTTGATTTCCTCAAAGCGATCTGTTTGCATATCGGCGGGTTTTACCAGTGCGCTGGGCTTAGGTGTTGTTTCGTAGGTGGTCTGCAAAATAGCTGCCCATTCATCGGGGTTTACGCTTTCAGGGCGCGTGCCTTTTCCGTTATAGCCGTAAGACAGGCCTACTTCGCCTATGGTGCTGTCGCCAGTAAATTGTGGCGTTTGGCTTGGAGCTTCAGGGGTGGTTGCTTGAGTCATATTGTTTCCTTCTTTTTACGTATTGTTGCAGGCATTATAGCGGGGAATGTGGCAAGGAATGTGACAAATAAATGAAAGTTAACGCTTCTGGCTAACCGGTTCTAAAATAATTAATTGTAACCTTTTTAGGGATAGGCGCGAATCTAGCTATAGAGGCGATATTATGGACGAAAATGAGATAAAACAGCGTTTTAGGGATGAGCAAACACCGCCCCCTGCCGATAAAGGCACGCCAGAACTGGCGATTGGCGCAGGCGTATGCACTTATGGCACGGGCTATTTCCTAGCCACGGGTGGGTTGTGCCCGGCCTGTCTGGTCATCGCGCCGGCCATGCTCGGGCTTGGTGCTTATAAGCGCATGAAGCACAACAAGCAGAACATTCAGTAAAAAACGGTGGCGCCCCTGCCCCGCTTGCTTCTATCATGAGGCCTCAAAGATGAGGACATGATGGGCGAGCATATTTTATTTTCTTACGGGTTTGATGGCAAAGGTGGCGCAGAAAAGCTCATCGGTGATGCTATTGCAAAGCAGCTGGAAGATGAGGCGCTTGCCTGGGTGCATCTGGATGCGCTGCATCCCGATACGCCTGCATGGCTGGAAAAAGAAATCTCTTATCTCGATCCGTTTATCATTGAGGCATTGCTGGAGGAAGCCACCCGCCCGCGCATGACGCAGATTGGCGATGGCGCGCTGCTCATTTTGCGCGGGGTAAATCTGAACGAAAATGAAGAGCCGGAAGACATGGTGGCGGTTCGTCTGTGGATTGATCCGCATCGCATCGTTAGTGTACGGCGTCGCAAGTCCAAGGCAGTGCAGGATTTACGCGAAAAGCTGGAAGCTGGCCACGGGCCAAAAGATGCAGGGCAATTCATTAGCATGTTGACGGATTTAATGTTTGATCGCATGGAGCCGGTGCTGGCCACGCTGGATGACATGACCGATGATATTGAAGAAAAGCTGCTGGAGACGGTGGATACGTCGCTGCGGGAGGAAATCATCGATGTGCGCAAGCAGGCCATCTTGTTCCGTCGCCACATGGCGCCACAGCGCGAGGCGATTGGTCAGTTGCGTATGGCAGATTTTAGCTGGTTGAATGAAAAGCATAAGCGTCATTTGCAGGAGAGCTACAACCAGGTAACGCGTTATGTGGAGGATCTGGATGCGGTGCGCGAGCGTGCGCAAATCGTCAAAGATGAACTTGCGAATATTCTCTCTGACCGGCTGAATAAAAACATGTATATCCTGTCGGTGATCGCAGCCATCTTCCTGCCGTTAGGGTTTCTGACTGGCTTGCTTGGCATCAATGTAGGCGGTATTCCCGGTGCCGATAATCCGGATTCCTTTGTGATATTTTGCGCTATTTTAGGGTTGCTGGTTGGTCTGCAGGTGGTATTGTTCAAAAAATTCAAATGGTTTTAAATAGCATATTTGCTAAAACTGACCATATCTCACCTATAGTGTGAGATTCTCAAGCACCCGTAGCTCAGCTGGATAGAGCGTCGCCCTCCGAAGGCGAAGGTCGGACGTTCGAATCGTCTCGGGTGCACCATAAACACACAACATGTGCCGCGTGCAGTATGGTTGTATGAAGCTTTATCGATGAGAACGACGTTCGAAAAATCGTCAGCAGGACGATTTTGACGGCGTAGCCGCCCAAAGGGCGAGGGTCAGCAGGCCCGAGTCAATCGTCTCGGGTGCGCCGATATGTCGTGTAAATGGGCGATTTTTCGTAAAAATAGGGCTGAACAGCCTATTTAATGGCAAAAAGTCGCTTTTTATCGTTGACTTCGCGTGGTGATACCGTGATATTGGCGACCTTGTTTTTCGACCCTTGTGGTCCCTTCGTCTAATGGTTAGGACATCGCCCTTTCACGGCGGCAATACGGGTTCGAATCCCGTAGGGATCACCATTCATCAAAAGAGTCTAAAAGACTGTTCTGATGAATGGTTGGATATATGCGATCGAACCCTCGGGTTCGAAAAATCGTCAGCAGGACGATTTTGACGGCGTAGCCGCCCGAAGGGCGAGGGGCAGCAGGCCCGAGTCAATCCCGTAGGGATCACCATCCTCCTCTAAACTATCATTATTATCATCCGCATGGGTTTGTTTGCGGAAGATTATACGTATTGCCCGGCGGCGTGGCCGGATGACCATGCCCATTGGAAATTGAAGCCACCGAGATGGCCGGTGACATCCACCACCTCACCAATGAAATACAGCCCGGGAGTGGATTTGCTCTCGAAGGTTTTAGGCGATAGCTCGTCGGTATCTACGCCGCCTATGGTTACCTCTGCCGTACGAAACCCTTCGGTGCCAGTGGGGATGATTTTCCAGCGATTAACGCTATCGGCCAGTACGCGCAGGTTTTTGTTAGAAATTTCCGCCAGTTTAAATCCATAGCAACTATTCTCGCAAAGACAGGCAGCAAGTCGTTTGGGCAGAATTTTTGCCAACACAGCAAGTGGTTTTTGTGTGGGGTTGCTGCGCAGTAATTCAAAAACATCGATATCAGGTGCCAGGTTAATGCTAATTTCATCACCATCGCACCAGTAGGATGAAATCTGTAAAATGGCAGGGCCACTCAGCCCGCGATGGGTAAATAGCATGGCTTCTTTGAAGGTTGTTTTGTTACATTCGGCCAAAATATTCAGTGAAACTCCGGAGAGGTTTTTCACAAACCGCAGCATGTCTCCTTCAAAAATAACAGGGACTAATGCTGCGCGTGGAGGAATAATATTAAGCCCGAATTGATTGGCAATATCATAGCCGAACGCGGTGGCCCCCATTTTGGGAATAGATTTGCCGCCGGTGGCGATCACCAATGACGCGCAGGAGTAATCCCCCCTATTCGTTTTTAGGGTGAATGTGCCATCACCTTCGCGAGAGATCTTGCTTACGGATGTTTCCAGTTGGATGGTTACATTGGCTGATGCACATTCCTTTTTCAGCATATCAATGATTTGCAGCGCGGACTCATCGCAAAATAGCTGTCCGAGCGTTTTTTCGTGAAAGGCAATGTGATGTTTTTTGACCAGCGCGATAAAGTCATGCTGGGTGTAGCGTTTAAGCGCGGAAATACAAAAACGCGGGTTGTTGGAAAGATAGTTGGCTGGCGATGCGTGAAGGTTGGTAAAGTTGCATCGTCCCCCGCCTGAAATACGAATCTTCTCTGCGGGTTTTTTAGCGTGATCAATCAGCAGCACAGAGCGCCCGCGTTTACCCGCTTCAATGGCACACATAAACCCTGCCGCACCCGCGCCGATTATTATTACATCATATTTCATCACGGGTTTTTATCAGCATAGCAGGCAGCGATCAATGGTTGCTGCACTTTCTATCGTGAAGATAGTGCAGGTTAGAACCTGTAGGCAACCCCAACACCAAACACCCATGGGTTCAGGTCTACATCTGCTCTGATTGCGCCGTTATTGATGCTTACATCTGTGTTATGAATCAACTTTTTCACATCTGCGTTAATAGCCCAGTGTTCGTCAATACCGAAATCAACACCGGCCTGGAATGAGTAGGCGATACCATTGTCATACTCGATATTATTTACGGCACCTGAATCTTCACCCCAATAGATGATGTAGCCCAGACCAGCGCCTGCATAAGGGCGTATCTGACCTTTGGGATTAAAGTGATATTGTAGGTTGATGGTTGGTGGCAGCACCCACACATCACCCAGATCTACGCCAGAAGTGGTGGACATATCGTGGTTAGAAGTAGCGGCAATAAGCTCGGCAGCTACGTGATCGGTGAAGAAATACGTGAAATCGAACTCTGGTGCATAACCTCCATCGGCATCTACTTTCGTTGCCAGACCGGTAACAGAGCTCCCTTCGGCTGGCTCAACATTGATAGCACGCATACGAATAATCCAGCGTGATTTATCAGAAAAATCAAATAGCGGCTTGTCTTCTGCCAATGCAATAGTGGCAGGGGTTTGCAGGGCGCTTGCGATGAGTAGTGAACTTAGTAACTTTTTCATTAGGTACTCCTATCATTATGCATGAAAAGCATGTAGCGGTTATGACAGGCGTTGTATTTGACAATAATCAATCTTTAGGTTGATCGTCATCCATCAAAATACGGTGCGCTGCTCCTTCTAGATCATCATATTGATTGTTCCTGAGGGACCATAAGAATCCCGCCAGACCAATCAGCCCAAGTGTTAGCGCAATAGGAATAAGATAGAGTAAAACGTCCATGGAATTATTTGTGTATTTGTCCTAATCTGAAACTGTTTGCAATCACTATCAGCGATGATCCCGACATGGCAATCGCGGCAATCATGGGGGTTACGTAGCCCATTACAGCAAGCGGAATGGCGATGATATTATACATCACTGCCAGTGCAAAATTTTGTTTCACCAAACTACCTGCACGCCGCGCTGTTTCCCAGCCGAAGAGCACAGGCAATAATTGCTTTCCCTGAAACACAATATCTGCGGTATTTTGCGCGATGTCGATGGCAGTTGAGGGTGACATGGATACATCGGCACTGGCAAGCGATGGGGCGTCATTCAGCCCGTCTCCTACCATTAAGATGGTTGCGCCTTGCTCTTTTAATTGTGCGATAATGTCACATTTCTCGGTAGGAGAAAGTTGTGATCTATATTCGGTAATTCCTACTTCCGCGGCAGCATCTTCTACGACCACGTTGCGATCTCCCGAGAGCAGCAGCGTGCGCAAGCCTGCCCGTTGCAACGCGCCCACCACATCGCTGGCATCTTCGCGTAGCTGGTCTGAGAAGGTAAATGACACAGGCTCCTCTCCTTCAATTGCTAACCAAAGCTCCAGCATTTTTTGTTGGGTGGCATTTGCGTTACCACACCATGCACGGCTTCCTAAGCGGATCGTTTTGCCTTCGTAACGTCCTTGCAAACCCTTGCCTGGTATTTCCTGCACATCATCTATGGCCACGTGAGCGCCGGTGAAGGATTGTGCCAGTGATTGTGAAAGCGGGTGTTTACTGTGGCGTGCCAGCGACGCGGCGAGCTGCATGTCTTTATTGGCTACCTTATCACCAGATAGTAGCTGGGGTTTGCCCAAAGTAAGCGTGCCGGTTTTATCAAAAATAACCGTATCAATCGCGGCCAGTTTTTCCAGCGCATCGCCTGATTTCAGTAAGATGCCTTTATTCATCAGCCGCGTGCTGGCAAGCACCTGCACTACCGGAACCGCTAAGCCTAGCGCACATGGGCAGGTGATGATCAGCACGGTAATTGCGATGAGCAGTGAGGGCTGCCATGTCATCCCCATGCCCATCCACCATCCTAAAAACGTAATCAATCCCAGCGTATGTACGACGGGGGTGTAAAGCCGCGCTGCTTTTTCTGCCAGTCGCACATAATGCGCACGCCCCTGCTCTGCTTTTTCCATCAGTTTTACAATATCGCTCAGCAGGCTTTCGTCACTGGCTTTGGCAATGGTAATATAAAGTGGTGCAGAAAGGTTGGTGGTGCCGGCAAATACATGATCGCCAGAGGCTACCTGCTCAGGCATGGTTTCACCTGTAATGAGCGACATATCCAGCTCTGACGTGCCGTCTTTTACCACCCCGTCAGCAGGAATATTATCGCCAACGGCTACCAGTGCTACCATGCCTTCGCGTACATCCCGCAATGGGATAACTACTTGTTTGCCATCCACGATAATGGTGGCGGTGCTATGCAGGAGTGACAACAGATTTTGTGCTGATTGTCTGGCTTTACCTTTTGCGCGCACATCCAGATAGCGTCCGATAAGCAGGAAAAAAAGCAGCATGGCCGCCGAATCAAAATACACATGTTCGCCGTGGCTGATTGTTTCTAATAAACTCATCGCACAGGCCAGAATCACTGCCAGCGAGATCGGCACATCCATGTTGGTGTGGCCTTGTTTGAGCACTGTAAAAGCAGATCTGAAGAATGGCTGGCCAGCATACATAATGGTTGGCAGAGTGATTAATGCAGAGACCCAATGAAACAATTCGCGGGTGGCCATGCCCATCGTCTGCCCATCTGTTGACCACAGTCCGATAGAAATCATCATCAGGTTGCCCGCAGCAAATCCGGCAACGGCGATACAGCGTAGCAGGAATTTCTCCTGCGAGAGGGCGGGCGTTTTTTCGGTTGTTTGGTCAAAAGGGGTAAGCTGATAACCCAGTGTTGTTACCATTTCTGCAAGCGCATCGGCGCGTTCGGCATTTCCATCCCACACCATCTCCAGCCGTTCGGTAGACATGTTTACCCTGGCATGAATGATATCTGGCTGTTTGCTGAGTGCGTTTTCAATAAGCTGGATACAGGAGCCGCAATGTACTCCCTTAATATGAAATGTCAGATGATAATGCCCATCGGCTTCCAGCTTGGCGAGTGCGCCATATGAGGTCATTTGACTACGATGCGTTTGGCTTTCTGATATTGCTGCGTTTTCCATGTTGTTACGATCCTTACGTCCCATTGTCCTTTTAGTGGAAAAGAGACGTCCTCGCCATACATCCCTTTGTGTTGTTCTTTCAATGCCACGGAAAAATCATCGCCGGATTGGTTGGGGCGTTTGAAATAGGCAATGGTTTCAGCGTTTGTGATTGGGTGTCCTTTAGCATCTTTCAGGGCGATGGAAATACGTGGAGCATCATAAGCGATATCGGACTCCCATCCCAGTGTGGTTTGTTTCTCCGCGGCTTTAATGGTTTGGTTATAGTGTAACCCCTTCTGGTAGGCATGCTCTGTAACCACTCCCCGATGGGTGGAAAACGCGATGGTGACAAAGATGCCATCAAGAATGGCGAGCACCACAAAGAAAGCCACGAAGTACCATGGTATCCATTTATCGCTAGGGCGTTTCGCTACGTCTGACATTAGTAATTCCCACTTACAAAAATACTGTCTTTGCTGTCGGTTTCTTGTGTTTGTTTATCCGTTAATGTGAAGGTGACGTCCTGACGGATATTAGGCTGTTTTGTAGAGGTGATAAACAATTTAAAATGCCCCACACTATCTGCAAACACATGCAGGTTATCACTTTCGATGTTGCCTGCTCCCTGAATTTTGATGGTGGCATTATCCAGCCCTTCAATCTTAAGCACGTAGTGTCGATCTTCGTGGGTTTTATTGAGGATTTTTATGTCATAGCCATTGCGTATGGTGCCATCTGAAAGTTTGACAAAAAGCGGGTTGCGATCATGCAGCACATGTAAATCAAGTGGCGAGCGTGTGAGTAGCCCATACAGCATAATGCCTCCCACCACCGCGAGAATAAGGCTGTAATATAGGGTGCGTGGTCTTATGAAATGCGCGGTTTCTAGCTTGCCTTTTGCGCGTTCTTGCTGGTTATGCACCGTGTCATAGCGTACAAGCCCATGCGGCAAGCCGACTTTGTCCATGATGTCATTGCAGGCATCAATGCACATACCGCAGGCAATACATTCCATCTGCAACCCTTCACGAATATCAATGCCCATCGGGCATACCTGCACACACGCAGTGCAATCAATACAGTGTCCTTTACCTTCCCAGCTTTCGCCGGCTTTATGTTTGCCACGAGGTTCGCCGCGTGTTTCGTCATAGCCGATAATGAGCGAGTCTTTATCAAACATGGCCGATTGAAAACGTGCATAAGGGCACATATAGGTGCAGACCTGTTCGCGCGCAAAACCGGCCATCAAATAGGTTGATCCAGTGAGTGCCACTACCCATCCCAACACGCTCCATGGCACGTTCATATGATAGATTTGTTCGGCAAGTGTTGGGGCGTCGTTAAAGTAAAACACCCAGGCGCCACCTGTGCATAATCCGATTACTAACCAGATAAAATGGGTGAGTCCTTTTTTCCATATTTTGGTGAATGATAGCGGTGCTTGATCAAGCCGCATACGTGCATTGCGATCGCCCTGCACAAGTCGTTCTACCCATACGAATAAATCCGTCCACACGGTTTGTGGGCAGGTATAGCCACACCACACTCGGCCAAATAAACTGGTCACAAAGAACAATGCCACGGCAGCCAGAATCAAAATACCGGTGAGGTAATAGACTTCCTGTGGCCATATTTCGATAAAGAAAAAATAGGCGCGACTATGAGGTATATCAATGAGGATGGCCTGATCAGGGGCGTGCGGCCCACGATCCCAGCGTATCCATGGGGCGAGGTAATAAATACCCAGCGTGATGATCATCACCACCCATTTTAATTTACGATATTTACCCCAGGTACGTTTCGGATAGATGCGTTTTTGTTTGGCAAAAAATTGGATTTTTTCTGCCACACTTACTCGCCCCCTCCGAGTGAATGCACAAAAATGGTAAGCTGGCGAATGGTCTCATCATCAAGCCGCCCGTTCCAGTTAGGCATCATGCCATGTTTGGGTTTGGCAATTTGTGCAGCGATGCTGGCCTTATCACCTTCGCTATAAAACCAGAGTGCGTCTGAAAGATTAGGCGCACCCATGGTGCGATCCCCTTTCCCCGTGACACCATGGCAAGCCGCGCAATGTTCTTTATACAGGCGCATACCGTCTGGCAGGCTCGCCATTTGTGCTTCAGTTTCGGCGCCGGTGAGCAGCTCTGCTTTGCCTAGTGACATGTCGTGCACATAGCCAGCCACAGCATTTACTTCCTTACTCGATAGCATCTCGCCAAAAGCGGGCATGAGCGAATAGCGGGAGTCGTCATGAGTTGCGCGTATGCCGTATTTAATGGTTTGGTATATGTCTTGTGGCGAGCCGCCCCATAACCAGTCATCATCATTCAGGTTAGGGTAGCCTTTCGCACCAGCCCCGCCCGTGCCATGACAAGTAGCGCAATTATCTTTAAAGGACGTTTTGCCGCCAGCTACCGCAAAGTTATAAAGTTCCGGGTCATTCATAATCTCTTCGAATGAGCTATTGCGGAAGCGCTCCAAGTAAGCGGATTTGCGCTCAATAATTTCTGCCTGTTCTTCTTTAAGCTTTTTATATTGTGTCCACTCGAATGTGCCCCGTGTGCCGCCTCTTTCGCCTTCGCCAGAAAGGGTTGGCCAGGCAGGATACACTATCCAGTAGCCCACTGCCCAGATGCAGGTAAGATAAAACACCCACAGCCACCAGCGTGGTGCCGGGTTGTTCAGCTCCTTAATGCCATCCCATTCATGACCCGTGGTTTCGACCCCACTATGTTGGTCCACTTCTTTGTTGTGATTATCTTGGTTCATGCGATTCCTCCGCAAGCGGTATATATTTATGCGATTCAATCTGTTTTTTGTTGGATGGCCTAAAGGCCCAAACGGCAATGCCGACAAAAACGGCGAAGAAGAATAACAAGCCGATCATCCCGGCATCGGCGCTGGCAAAGAGCTGTTTCATTATTTTTTCTCCCCACCTTTATAGTTGATGTCTGGATCGTAATCCTTGAGTTCAGCCATGGTGCCTAGTACTTGCAGATACGCCACCAACGCATCCATCTCGGATACGAATTGTTTTTGGCCATCAAAGTCGCGTTTGTTGACCTTCTCACCATAACGTTCCATCAGCCCATCATGGTTATCGCTTTCCGCGCGTGCTTGCGCCATCGCATCATTATAGCCGTTTTCGACCATCTCATCGGTGTAGGGAACGCCTAGTGCTTTTAAGGCTTTCATATGGCGCGCAATATCACCCAGATCAGCACTTCGGTTCATCAAATGGCTATAGGCCGGCATAATGGATTCCGGCACCACGTCTTGCGGACGAATCATATGTTGCACATGCCATTCATCGGAATATTTCCCGCCCACGCGTGCAATGTCTGGCCCGGTACGTTTGGAGCCCCATTGGAACGGATGGTCATACATACTTTCTGCTGCAAGCGAATAGTGACCATAACGTTCCACCTCATCACGCAGTGGACGAATTTGCTGGCTATGGCAGTTATAACAGCCTTCACGAATGTAAATATTATAGCCAGTAAGTTCCAGCGGCGTGTAAGGGCGCACACCTTTTACAGGTTCAATCGTGGTCTCCATACGAAACAGCGGTACGATTTCAATCAGCCCGCCCACCGAGATGGCAACCACGATGAAGATCAGCATCAGGATAGAGTTTTTTTCGAGTTTTTGATGTTTCTCAAGCATGTTTTGCCCTCCGTGATTCCATGGCGGGCTTGTCAACTTCATCCGGAGCAGACGTCACCGTTTTCCACAAATTATATACCATGATAAGTGCGCCGACTAAGAACAGCGCTCCACCTAACGCACGGATCAGATAGAATGGATGCATCGCCATCACACTTTCAACGAATGAATATTCCAAGAAGCCCATACTGTCGTAGCTGCGCCACATTAGCCCTTGCATAATCCCGGATACCCACATGGCGGTGATGTATAGTACGATACCGATAGTGGCTACCCACAGATGTGTATTGACCAGCTTAAGCGAATAGACTTCGCGGCGGTTCCATAGCACTGGCACCAGGTAATACAGCGCGCCAAAGCTAATAAATGCCACCCAACCCAGCGCACCGGAATGCACGTGGCCAATGGTCCAATCCGTGTAATGGCTTAGCGCGTTGACTTCCTTAATCGACATGAGTGGCCCCTCAAAGGTGCTCATGCCGTAAAAAGCCAACGAGATAATCATGAATTTAAGTACCGGATCTTCGCGCAATTTGTGCCATGCACCAGACAGGGTCATCATACCGTTAATCATGCCGCCCCAACTCGGCATCCACAGTATGATGGAAAAGGTCATCCCCAATGTTTGTGCCCAGTCAGGCAGTGCGGTGTAGTGCAAGTGGTGAGGGCCTGCCCAGATATAAATAAAGATCAGCGACCAAAAATGCAGGATGGATAAGCGGTACGAGTAGACAGGGCGTTCCGCACGCTTAGGCACGAAGTAATACATAATGCCCAAAAAGCCTGCGGTCAGGAAAAACCCTACGGCGTTGTGCCCATACCACCACTGTATCATAGCGCTTTGTACCCCACCCCAAACCGGATAACTTTTCACATCAAGCAATGAAACAGGAAGTGACACGCCATTGACTAAATGCAACACAGCAACGGTCACGATAAAGGCAAGAAAAAACCAGTTTGCTACGTAAATATGTGGTTCTTTACGCTTCACCAAGGTCATTAAAAACACGATTAGGTACGCAACCCAAACCACAGTAAGCCACAGATCTGCATACCATTCTGGCTCTGCATATTCCTTACTTTGTGTTACACCGGCAAGGTAGCCGAGAGCTGCCATCAAAATAAAGAGCTGGTAGCCCCAGAAGGTGAAGTTTGCCCAGCCATCTCCCCATAATCGTGTACGACAGGTGCGCTGAACCACAAAATAACTAGTGGCGAATAAGGCGTTACCCCCAAAAGCAAAAATAACGGCTGAGGTATGTAGTGGGCGCAGGCGACCAAAAGTGAAGTAGGGTTCAAAGTTCAGGGCAGGAAACGCCATCTGTAACGCAATGAATAGCCCCACGGCAAATCCTGCGATGCCCCAAAACACGGTGGCAATCGTGAATTTTTTGACGATGTCGTCATTATAATTAGTGGTTATCGTCGATATTTGCATTCCTGCTCTCCGTTATAAAACATTCATTCCCAGTACACATAGTACAGCACCATTTACCGTCATGGCTGCGCGGCCAATAGTCGATAAAAGAGGTTTCCATTGTTGCACTGATTTACGTGCCGTGTATCCGATAAGTTGCAACACAGGAACGGTAGCTAATCCAAATACCAGCATGGAGCTGGCTGCTACCGTTGTGTTGTGTGTTGTGGTGACTAATAGCAGCGCTGCGACCACTAGCCCGCATGGCATGAAGCCCAGCAACAGGCCGTGCAGATAAAGCTGTAATGATGCGTTGGGAATCATTGTTTCAATCCAGCGTGTGAAGCCAGATAATTTGCAGTTGCATTGGTGCGTGGCATTAGGAACCACAGCACTTATGATAAATAATGTGCCAGCGAGGAATAACATGATGTGTGAGAATTGCGCAAAGCGTTGGCTAAAAATCCAATAGCTAGCGATGGAGGCGATTATTCCCAAAACAACATAGGTGGTGATGCGGCCTGCGTGATACCATATGAATGAACTGTTGTGATGTGTCGGGGACATGATTTGTGCGGCGACGATAGGGCCGCACATGGTGCTACAGTGAGTGAGGCTGCCAATGAGGCCGGCCATTAACATGCTGGTATATATACCATTATTTTGTGCAATCATCTGGCTGCACTGTGCCAGCAATATGTCCATAATGCCTGTTTCACTAATAAAGCTGCCAGTATAGCGATGTGGCGTTTAAGATATTTGACAAATGTCAAAAGACATAACTCAAATCATGTTGTGTTGTGTAATGCAGGGATAAACAGGAAACATATTAATAAAACATTGCCTATTCAGCCGCATAGCGATAACAAGAACATACGTTTTTCAGGTGAATAAAATCTTTCTATGTCAGCTTCCTCATCGTTCCAAAAAGAAACACCATTTGCTTTGCTTGAGCAGGTTCCGTTTTTCAGTGGACTGTCGCACAATATCCTTGCTTATTTCATAGAACATGCACGGGAAGAAAAAGTGCCCAAAGGCAAGTTGCTTGCTTTGCAGGGAGACCCCGCTAAATATTTCTATCTGGTGCAGGAAGGATGGGTGAAGCTGTTTCGTGAGACGCTGGATGGTCAGGAAGCAGTCATTGATGTGCTCACCACCAACAATATTTTTGGTGAAACGGCGGTTTTTGATGGAGGGCATTATTCATGGAGTGCGCAGGCAGTTGATGATGTGCGCTTGATGGTGTGGCCTACCAGTATTTTGCAGCAACAAGCCCAGCAGCATAATCAGGTGGCGATGAATATATTACGTTCTACAGCCTTATATCGTGAGCAGCGTGATCAGGAAATTGAGCATTTAAAAACACAGAATGCGCCACAGCGTATTGGATGTTTATTGTTGCGATTATGTTTGGCGGAGCAGTATAAAAATAATCATGCTGTAGTGCATTTGCCTTACGACAAATCGCTCATCGCATTGCGCTTAGGCATGAAATCTGAGACGTTCTCCAGAGCATTAAACACACTAAAAAAAGAGACAGGAATAACTATTAAAGGAGCTGCCATACATGTTCCGGATGTCAGTAAACTGTCCGTGTTTTGCTGCGGCACCTGTTCTAATGAATTTCCTTGTAATGATCTAAAACAGGGCTAAACACCCAGGCGGTTGCGTAGCCAATCCCAATCCAGCTTTGCCGGGTGTTTAATATACTCATCAGGATTATCGACCACCTGCTTTAAGTAGCTGTAATTTAGTCGCCATGCATCTCTGGCATCGTCTGCATTTTCTGATTCTGTCGCGTGCATATTACTACCTTCCATCTGCACCTTGTAGCAGGCTTTGGGGCGGTCATCATACACGGCCATCTTCACCTTGGTGTTGGCTAGTATTTTTTCTGTGGCGCCGCATATTTCCTTGTAAGGGAAAACGTCCTTATTATTTTCAAGCGCGCGATTACATACTTTCAGATAGGCAGAAAATAGTTGTTCATATTCGTTTTCTGTCGATGACGTCATAAGAACACCTGATAATGATTATGCATTCGACAGATGAAATCAGGAGTTTGCAGCCTCGTAATTGATATTGGTCAAATGAACTATTTAGGCGCGCGGATGGGCGTTTTTATAGGCTTTCATCAGCCGGTCACGGTCGACATGGGTGTAGCGTTGGGTGGTAGAAAGCGAGGCATGGCCAAGCAGCTCCTGAATGGAGCGCAGGTCGCTACCTGCGGATAATAAGTGGGTAGCGAAGCTATGGCGAAATGCGTGCGGCGTAGTGGATTCGGGCAGGTTGAGTTGTGCGCGCAATTTGCGCAGTTCGCGCTGGAAAATGGCGGGGTTCAGCTCGCCCCCGCGTGCGCCCAAAAACAGCGGGGTGGCTTTGGTAAAAGGATATGGGCATTCGCTCACATATTCGGCGATAGCTACTTTCACCGCGGGTAATATTGGCACCATACGTTCCTTGTTCCCCTTCCCTATGATGCGCAGCGCATCATCTTTGGGGATCTCTCCATAGGTAAGTGACAGCGCCTCGCTAATGCGCAGGCCGCAACCATAAATCAGTATCAACAATGCGAGGTTGCGTTTGTTCAGCCATTCTTCTTCATGTTGCGTGGCGATCACATTCATAGCCTCGGCTGCTTGCGCTTCGGTCACGGCTTTGGGCAGCGCCTTTTTAATCTTCGGGCCGCGTACATGGAAGATGGCGGCATTCTTCACCTTGTTCCTTTTTTCCAGCCAGCGGTAAAAACTTTTCACCGTCGATAATGCGCGCGCGTTGGAGGTGGATTCATATTCCCCGCTGCGTGAGGCAAGCCACGCACGAATATCACGCGCTTTGAGTGCTGCCAGATGGTCGAGGTTAATTTTACCGCCGAGATGCTCGGCCATAAAGGCGCAAAAATGATTCAGGTCATTTTCGTAGGACGTCACCGTATGTTCAGAGGCGTTTTTCACGCTGGCCAGCCAGTCGAGCCATGCGGCAATGTGGTCGTCGAGGTTACTCATGTGCGCAAGTATAGCGCAATTCGTTATTCAGTTAAATCGGCTAAATACAGATCGAGCTGATGGGCGACAATTTGCGCTAAGAAATTAAGTAATTCAATGCCTTGGCTGGCATGGAAGCGGTCTTTATGGCGAATACCAAAGGCCAGAATAATATTACGATCGATGGTGGTCATTTCCAGCTTTAAAAGTGCGCAGGATTCGATCATATCTTCGCAGTCGGAAAAGATTTGTTCCATGCCGACGGGTGGAGTCGCTTCGCAGTCAGAGACCAGCAACACATTTTTATCGTGGCCGATAGCAGCATCAATCATGCCGGGGTCAATAAACACAATGCCGGAAAAACTTTGCTCGCCATAAGACGTATCAAACCGAATGTCGGATTCCATGGCAAGGCGCACCACATCCACATCGAACAGGCTCACCAGATCCATGGCGATGACTTCAAGCAATTGTTCGATATTGCGCGTGCGGATCAGGCGAAGCACGGCGTTATGCACCTGTGTTTGCACCGACATATTATCGCGGCAATATTCCACCAGCAGGTCATATTTATCCTGCAGGTCTTTGCTGCCGGCTTGCAGGTTTTTCACCATGAAATGCTGGAAATCGATAATCCCGTCATCCAGCTCGCGCTCGGGCGGTGTCATGTCGTTGATCACGTCGGCGTTCTTTTCCAGAAAATCTGGATTTTTTTGTAGAAAATCACGCACTTGTTCGTCTGTGATCGTCATTTTTTCAGCGGGTTGATTGGCCATAATGTGTGTCGTCACAATCCAAGGATGTTAGAAAAAGCGATGAAGAAAAACGGCACCGTCCTGTAGATTACGAGGATAACAAATATTATAAACAAAATCGTAAACAGCTTACGGATGAGTCTTTATCCTTATGCGATTTTTTGTCCGGTTTTTTTCCAGTCTTCGAGGAAGGCGGCAAGGCCTTTATCGGTGAGTTCGTGGTTAATCATTTCGCGAATTACTTTTGGTGGAATGGTGGCCACATGCGCACCAAGTTTCGCAGCATCTATGATGTGCTGGTTGTTGCGGATGCTGGCTACCAACACTTGTGTTTTCACATTCTCATATTGCGAATAGATGGTGCAGATATCTTCGATCAGCCCCATGCCGGATTCGCCGATATCATCCAGGCGACCCACAAACGGTGACACGAACGTAGCCCCTGCTTTTGCCGCAAGCACAGCTTGTGCGGGCGAGAAGCACAGCGTCACATTGGTCATGATATTTTTGCTGGTGAAGTGGCGGCAGGCTTTTAACCCGTCCCAGGTCATCGGTAGTTTGATGGTGATATTGTCTGCAATGCGCGCCAGTTTTTCACCTTCTTTGATCATGCCGTCCACGTCGGTAGCCGTCACCTCTGCGGATACGGGGCCGGATACAATGTCGCAAATTTCTTTGATCACTTCGAAGAAGTCGCGGCCAGATCTGGCGATTAGCGTAGGGTTAGTGGTCACCCCGTCCAGCATACCGGTTTCTTCCAGCTCGCGTATTTCATTTACATCAGCAGTATCCACAAAAAATTTCATATCTATTATCCTCAGGGGTTTTAGGCTTTATGATTTTATCAATGGCAAGACGATATAATCTTGATACTGTCTTGGCAATATGAAACCCGAACCGATTCACCACACTGTTTCTTCACAGTTGGAAGTGTTGCTTCCATCTGCTGCGCCGCATGGTTTTGATTATGCCGTGCCGGATGGTTTGTCACCATCAGTTGGCGATATTGTCAGCGTACCGTTTGGGCGCGGCGAAAGTCTTGGCGTGGTATGGGGGAATGGCACAGCACAACTTGCTGCAGGAAAATTAAAACCAATCGCGCTCCATCACAGCGAGTTTCCTGCATTGTCTGAGCCGTTTCGCGAGTTCATTAATTGGGCGGCGTGGTATAATTGTGCACCGCTTGGTGCGATGTTGAAAATGGCCTTGCCGGTTTCCGACATTGCCAAAAAAGGGCGCATCCAACTCGATACTTCTATTGATGAAAGCAAGATCGCGCTGGCGGAGTTATCCGACATGCAAAAAACAGCAGCGGATAGGCTTTCTGAAAAAATTGGTCAGGGTTTTTCGGTAAGCCTGCTTGATGGCGTGACCGGGTCGGGAAAAACCGAAGTCTATTACGATGCGATTGCCACGGCATTAAAGCAATCTGACAAGCAGGCGCTTATCCTTCTTCCTGAAATTGCACTTTCTGTACAATGGCTTGCACGGTTTGAAAAACGGTTTGGCTTTCGTCCATTGATCTGGAATTCGGAAGTGACGCCCGCGCAAAAACGTGCGAGTTGGCAAGCGATTTCCCGCGGTGAAGCGCGCGTGGTGGTGGGTGCGCGTTCGGCCTTGTTCCTGCCATATAAAAACCTGTCACTTGTCATTGTTGATGAGGAGCATGACGCTTCATACAAACAGGAAGATGGGGTGATTTATCATGCGCGCGACATGGCGGTAGCGCGCGGGCGGTTCGAAAAATTTCCGGTGATTTTGGTGTCGGCCACCCCGTCGCTTGAGACCTATCACAATGTACAAACGGGCAAGTATCACGAGGTGCAGTTGCATTCGCGGCATAATGAGGCACAAATGCCCGATATTGAAATGCTCGACATGCGCGAGGTGGAAACCGGGCGCGGCCAGTTTATTTGTGAGCCGCTGCGTAAATCATTGGCGCAAACCATAGAAGATGGCCATCAGGCGATGCTGTTTTTGAACCGGCGTGGTTACGCACCACTTATGTTGTGCCGTTCTTGTGGGCATCGGTTTGAGTGTTCGGAATGTTCTTCCTGGCTGGTGGCACATAAAAGCCAGCCTCGCCTTGCCTGCCATCATTGTGGCCATAGCGAGCCTATCCCCGAAACCTGCCCGGAATGTGGCACGGAAGGTGAGCTTCACGCATGCGGGCCGGGTGTGGAGCGTTTGCTGGAAGAGGTGAAGCATTTTCTGCCCACCGCGCGTGTGGCAGTGATGGCGAGCGATCAGCTTTCCAGCTATAGCGATATACAAGAAACCATTAAAGCCATGCAGGACGGCAAGGTGGATTTGCTTATTGGTACGCAGATGATCGCCAAGGGGCATCACTTTGCGGGGCTCGCCACCGTAGGGGTGGTGGATGCTGATCTGGGGTTGGCCGGTGGTGATTTGCGTGCGGCAGAAAAAACTTACCAATTATTACATCAGCTTTCCGGTCGCGCTGGCCGTGCGGAAGTAAGGGGTAAGGTCTATCTGCAAAGTTTCCTGCCGGAGCATCCGGTGATGAAGGCGTTGCTTTCGGGCGACCGCGAGGCATTTTTTGCCGCAGAGCTGGCCGCGCGGGAAAATGCGCATATGCCCCCCTTCTCTCGATTGGCAGCAGTGATTGTAGAAGGAACCAAAGAACAGCAGGTAATTCAAACGGCTAGGGCGCTTGCGGCGCAATTTGCGAGCCATGATGCACGCCTTACCCTGCTCGGCCCCACCCCTGCTGCTATATATATGTTGCGCGGCAAATATCGTTATCGGCTACTTATTAAGGCAGACCGCAAGGTGAACCTGCCGGAGTTGCTTACTGACTGGGTCAAAAATACACAGATTCCGTCATCGGTTCGGGCAAAACTCGACATGGATCCGGTGAGTTTTATGTAAACCCGTATTTTACTGTTGCCTTTGGGGATAAAGTTGCTAATTTGCCGACTCCCTAAACAAAAACCACGATATTTTTGATGAAAAACACCGGTTCACAAAAGCTCGCCAGTCGCTATGTCAGCGCCCTTTTCGAAGTGGCAGACAAGGCAAACGCGCTTGATGCTGTGCAAAAAGATTTGCACGTTCTCGCCGAAGCGGCCGAGACACAAGATGCATTTTCTAGTTTCTTAAACAATCCGCTACTTACCCGCGCACAATCCGAAGAAGCAATGGAAGCCATGCTTTCCAAGCTGGGTGCGCATGAGGTAACCCGCAAATTTATTGCGACATTGGCGCGTCAGAAACGCCTGCCTGCGCTTGCGATGATCGCGAAGCTCTTTACCAAAGCCATTGCAGATGCGCGCGGTGAGCTGTCGGCGGATCTTATTAGTGCGAGCACATTATCGCCTGAAGATTTGGCGCTTGCCAGCCAGAAGCTAGAGAAGATTTATGGCAAAAAAGTAGCCCTTAATGCCCAGGTTAAGCCGGAGATTCTCGGCGGTCTGGTGGTAAAAATTGGAAGTGTTCAGCTCGATGGCTCGGTGGCCGGAAAGCTGGATCGTTTGAAAAACACGCTAAAGGTAGCGTAGATAATTTGTTGTTTGTAAGGAGAACATAAATGGATATCCGCCCATCGGAAATTTCAGAAATTTTAACAAAGCAAATCACTTCATTTGAAGCAGATGCAGAGCTGTCAGAAACCGGCCAGGTGGTATCGGTGGGTGATGGTATTGCTACTATTTACGGCCTGGAAAACATTCAGGCGGGTGAGATGGTGGAGTTCCCTGGCGGCATTAAAGGTATGGCGCTGAACCTCGCTTCTGACAATGTGGGTGTGGTAATTTTCGGTGATGACCGCGCGGTGCGTGAAGGCGACACGGTAAAACGTACCAACACCATTATGGATTGCCCGGTGGGCAAAGGCCTGCTTGGTCGTGTGGTAGATGGTCTGGGTAACCCGATTGATGGTAAGGGTCCGCTAAAAGACGTAACGCGTAGCCGTGTGGAAGTGAAAGCTCCGGGCATTATCGCGCGTAAATCGGTTCATGAGCCAATGAGCACTGGTATTAAAGCGATTGACTCACTGATTCCGATTGGTCGTGGTCAGCGTGAGTTGATTATTGGTGACCGCCAAACCGGTAAGACGGCGATCGCGGTGGATACGATCCTGAACCAAAAGCAAGTAAACGCTACGGATGATGAGAGCAAAAAACTCTACTGCGTATATGTATGTATCGGTCAGAAACGTTCGACTGTTGCGCAAGTGGTGAAGAAGCTCGAAGAGCAAGGCGCGATGGAATATTCTATCGTGGTAGCAGCGACTGCATCTGAGCCTGCGCCGCTTCAGTTCCTTGCGCCTTACACAGGTGCAGCGATGGGTGAATTTTTCCGTGATAACGGTATGCACTCACTGATCATTTATGATGATCTTTCTAAGCAAGCAGTAGCCTATCGTCAGATGTCACTTCTGCTTCGTCGTCCTCCAGGACGTGAGGCTTATCCGGGTGACGTATTCTACATTCACTCACGTCTGCTAGAGCGTGCGGCGAAAATGTCGGATGATGAAAAAGCTGGTTCCATGACCGCGCTTCCGATCATTGAAACGCAAGCGGGTGACGTATCGGCTTACATTCCAACCAACGTGATTTCGATTACCGATGGTCAGATCTTCTTGGAAACAGACCTGTTTTATAAAGGTGTGCGCCCAGCAGTAAATGTAGGTCTATCAGTATCACGTGTAGGTTCTGCGGCGCAGATTAAAGCGATGAAACAAGTAGCCGGTACCATTAAACTTGAGCTTGCGCAGTTCCGCGAGATGGAAGCGTTTGCACAGTTCGGTTCCGACCTTGATGCTTCAACTCAGAAGTTGCTAGCACGTGGTGCGCGTCTGACTGAGCTTCTGAAGCAGCCACAATATTCACCACTCAGCACGGCTGAGCAAGTATGTGTGATCTTTGCTGGTGTGAAGGGCTATCTCGATAACATCGACACTAAAAAGGTGGGCGAGTTTGAGCAAAGCCTGCTTGCAGAAGTGCGTGGTGGCAGCAAAGACATTTTGGATGCCATTGAGAAAGAGCAAAAGCTTACTGATGATATCGAAGCCAAGCTGAAGGCAGTGGTTGAACCAATGGCGAAGAGGTTTGCGTAAGCGATATGGCTTCACTCAAAGATCTTAAAACACGGATTAACTCAGTTAAATCCACGCAGAAGATCACCAAAGCGATGAAGATGGTGGCGGCGGCGAAGTTGCGTCGTGCGAAAGAGGCTGCAGAAGCGTCTCGTCCTTACTCCGAAACCATGGAGCGTATGATCTTTAGCCTTGCGGCGAGCGCGCTTAAAAACGCTATGCCTTCACAAAAGCTTGAAGGTGGTGGTGGTCATGCGTTAGGCGATGGCGATATTGGTCATAACTTGCCAAAATTGCTGGCGGGTACGGGGCGTAGCAAAACACACCTTATCATCGTAGCGACTAGTGATCGCGGCCTGTGTGGTGGTTTCAACTCTTCTATTGTGCGCGCCGTGCGTAAGCAAATCAAAGAGCTTAAGTCACAAGGGCGTGAGGTCAAACTCATGTGTTTGGGGCGCAAAGGCTATGAACAGCTTGCCATGGAATATAAGGATATCATTGTGCATCGTGCGAGTGTGCCGAAAAAGCAGGTGACCTATGCGGAAGTGGATCCGATCGCGGATTGGATTGTTGAGCAATTTGACGCTGGCGCATTTGATGTATGTCACATTGCCTACAGCAAATTTAAATCGGCCATTTCACAAATCGTGACCTTCCAACAACTCATTCCGCTTACCATGCCAGCTAATGATAATCTGGCGGAAGAAGTGCCGGAGGCGCCATATGAATATGAGCCGGGTGAAGATGAAGTGTTGGATGAATTATTGCCACGTAACTTAGGTGTGCAAATTTATCGCGCGCTAATCGAGAATGCGGCGTCTGAGCAAGGTGCGCGTATGACGGCGATGGATAACGCAACACGCAATGCAGGTGATATGATCAAGAAACTGAACCTCACCTATAACCGCACACGTCAGGCGGCGATTACCAAAGAATTGATTGAAATTATTTCCGGCGCGGAAGCCGTATAAGAGATTTGTAAGGAGAAAGACATGACAGCAACTAAAGGTATTATCACGCAGGTTATTGGTGCGGTGGTAGACGTTAAATTCCCGGCGGGCAAACTGCCTGCGATTTTGAACGCATTGGAAACCGAAAATGACGGCAAGCGTCTGGTGCTTGAGGTGGCTCAGCATCTGGGTGAATCCGAAGTGCGTACCATTGCGATGGATGCGACCGATGGTCTAACCCGCGGTCAGGAAGTAACTGATACAGGTAGCCCGATTTCTGTACCAGTAGGGCCGGAAACTCTGGGTCGTATTATGAACGTGGTAGGTGAGCCTATCGACGAACGTGGTGATATTGGCAACAAAGCAGTAGCGCCTATTCACGCCCCTGCCCCTGACTTTATCGATCAATCTACCACTACTGAGATTCTGGTAACGGGTATTAAAGTAGTAGATCTTTTGGCGCCTTACGCAAAGGGTGGTAAAATTGGTCTGTTCGGTGGTGCGGGTGTAGGTAAAACCGTACTCATCATGGAGCTGATTAACAACATTGCGAAAGCGCATGGTGGTTTCTCTGTATTCGCTGGTGTAGGTGAGCGTACACGTGAGGGTAACGATCTTTACCACGAGATGATGGAATCAGGCGTTATCAACCTTGAAGACCAAACCAAATCAAAAGTGGCACTGGTATATGGCCAGATGAATGAGCCTCCAGGAGCACGTGCACGTGTGGCACTTACGGGTCTGACACAAGCGGAATATTTCCGTGATAAAGAAGGCCAAGACGTACTGTTCTTCGTAGATAACATCTTCCGCTTTACGCAAGCGGGCTCTGAGGTATCTGCGCTTCTGGGTCGTATCCCTTCAGCGGTAGGTTACCAGCCAACACTTTCGACTGACATGGGTTCGATGCAGGAACGTATTACGTCAACGAAAAAAGGTTCGATTACGTCCGTACAGGCGATTTATGTACCGGCGGATGATTTGACCGACCCTGCCCCTGCAACATCATTCTCTCACTTGGATGCGACGACCGTACTTTCACGTCAGATCGCCGAGCTGGGTATTTACCCTGCGGTAGATCCGCTTGATTCAACATCACGCGTACTTGATCCTGCGGTGATTGGTGAAGAGCATTATGAAGTAGCGCGTGAAGTACAACGCGTTCTGCAAACCTACAAATCGCTACAAGACATCATCGCGATTTTGGGTATGGACGAGCTTTCGGAAGAAGACAAACTGGTAGTAGCACGTGCGCGTAAGATTCAGCGCTTCTTGTCACAGCCATTCTTCGTAGCGGAGATCTTTACTGGCGCGCCTGGTAAGCTTGTATCGCTTGCTGATACCATCAAAGGCTTTAAAGCGATCTGCGCAGGTGAATATGATGATCTGCCGGAAGCAGCTTTCTACATGGTGGGTAACATCGAAGAAGCTATCGCAAAGGCCAAGAAAATGGCAGCTGAGGCAGCATAATGAAAGTACAGGTCATTACTCCGGAAAAAATCCTGTTTGAAGGCGAAGCTGCCTATGTGCAGGTGCCGGGCAGCGAAGGTGAATTCGGCGTGATGCCGGGTCATGCACCGGAAGTATCTACCCTGCAAGAAGGTATGGTGGGTGTGGAGCTTGCTTCGGGTGAGCGCAAAGAGTTTGGCGTGACCGGCGGTATTGCTGAAGTTGCACCAGAGCGTTGCCGTTTGCTGGTGGAAGTTGCCGCTTAAGCTTTCTGGCACGGCTTTTGCTCTCCTCTTAAGCAGGAGAAACTATGGCCACACAAATTACGATTCGCCCCCCACAGTCTTTGCCGCAAGCCACCGAGCCGGTGCGGCATTTATCACCCTATCAACAGCGTATGGCAAAAGCGCCTGAGATCGTTAATGATGATTTTCTGGGAAATTTTGCTGATATATTAGACGTGATTAATCCGCTTCAGCATATTCCCGGTGTGTCCACGGCTTACCGTGAGCTTACGGGCGATGAAGTTTCTTCCGGCGCACGTATTGCCGGTGGGGCATTATTTGGTGGGCCGCTTGGTCTATTCGCTTCTATTTTCAGTGCTATTATTGAAGAACATACAGGCGGCGATATTGGCGAGCATTTATTCGCGGCTGCTACCAGTAAATACGACCAAACCACTAAGTTGACGTCTTAATTTTCGCGTGCGCCAAACAAGGCTGTGCCTATGCGAACGCAGGTACTGCCCATACGCGCAGCGGTTTCATAATCACTGCTCATCCCCATACTAAGCTCTTGTAGGCCGTGCCGGTCAGCGATGGTTTTAAGCAACGCGAAATGTGGCGCTGGTGGCTGATCTGCAGGTGGCACACACATTAGCCCCACAATGGGAAGTTTCAGTTCATTTTTGCAATAGTCGATAAAATCATCGGCTTCACTAGGTATAATCCCTGATTTTTGGGGCTCTTCACCCGTATTAACCTGTATGAAAAATGTTTTGTTCCCGGCATTTTCTTCTGAAAATGCCATGGAACCTGGCTCATGGCTGGTTCGCGCTGCTGTGCTCATTTCATTGATACGGGCTAATTCTTTAGCTATTGCTTCGGCTAGTTTAGGCCTATCCACGGTTTGAATGGCATCGAACAATGACAAGGCTTGTTTCACTTTGTTGGTTTGCAGAGGGCCAATCAGGTGTAATTTTACATCAGAATGCTGTTTTTTGAGGTCTATCCACTTTTCTGAGGCTTCCTGTACCTTGTTTTCACCAAACAAAGCGATGCCTCGATTGATCGTATTTTCGATAATTGCAACAGATTGACCCTTGCTGGCTCCCAAAATGGCTACCTTCTGGGTCGCAAAAGGGGATTTTTGCAACGATTTTTCTATATTTTCCCTAATGTTGGCTAATGTGAGGGTAGTAGACATATATAAAGGTTTCTCAGTGGCTTGTTGGTTAATAAACCCTTAAAAAAAGGAGATTTCAATGGTTATTTTGTTGCCCAATTGCAACATCGGGGGTGAAAACAGGGGGTTTTTGACTTCCAACCGTACATCCGTCTTGCAAGCTGGGTTCGTTTGCACAATAACTATGCGCAGGTAAATGCACGGGGTGTTTTATCCTGTGTAGCCTAGAGTGTCTAATTCTAGTCACATTATTAACTCTAAAGGGAAAATATTATGAAAAAAATTCTTCTCGGTACAACCACCCTTTTCGGTGCGGTAGCTCTTTCTGCAGCTGCTAACGCTGAAGGGCCAAAGGTTACTCTCGGTGGCGTTGCTGACTTCCAAGCTGGCTTCGTTTCTGAAGATAACGATGCTAACGAACGTGGCGGTGCTTTCCGCAACGATACTGAACTGACTTTCGACATTGATGGTGTTGCTGATAACGGTCTTCGTTATGGTGGTCACATCACTTTGGAAGCAGACGTTGAAGACGACGTTGATACCCAAGGTACTAACGCTGCTCGCACTTACCTTTATGTTGAAGGTAACTGGGGTCGTGTACAAGGTGGTTCTGATCTTGGTGTAACTAACACTATGAAAGTTGATGCTTCTCGTATCGCTCGCGCTACTGGTGGTATCGATGGTGACTTCCGTTACTTCGGTATTACTACTACTGGTCCTGAAACAGTGATCGCTACTCCAGACCTTATCTTGGACTACGGTACAGCTGTTCTGGGTAACGAGGCTACTGAAAACCTCAGCAAGCTCAGCTACTACACTCCACGCTTCTCTGGCTTCCAAGCTGGTGTTAGCTACCTGTTCGATACAACAGATCGTGCACAAGCTGTAACTCGCTCTGATAACAATGCTGGTGAAGCTGAAAACGTATTCCTCGGTGCTGTTAACTGGGAAGGTAAATTCGACCAAGTTGGTATCATGGTAGGTGCTACTGGTGAATTTGGTGACTCTGAAGTTGCAACTCGCGAAGACCTACGTACTTGGCAAGTTGGTGCTCAGTTAGACTTTATGGGCTTCAGCCTTGCTGGTTCATACGGTGACTGGGGCGACAGCTTAGCACTGAAAACTGCTGATGCTGATGATCGCGACTACTGGACAGTTGGTGCAGCCTATGAAATGGGTGCATTCGGTGCCAGCGTTACTTACCTTGCTAGTAACTACCAAGTTGCTGCTGGTGACGATAACGAGTTCTCTAACCTGTCTGTTGGTGTAGACTACAAACTTGCTCCTGGCTTCACGCCATATGCCGAAGTTAGCTTCTTCGACATCGACGAGCAAGGCACTGGTCTTGCAGAAGACAACGATGGTACAGTATTCATCGTAGGTTCTCAGCTTGCATTCTAATTTGAACGTAAGTTAGACTTTAGATTAAGGGCGGTGCTTGCACCGCCCTTTTTCTTTGTGTAGTATCCGGCACCTGATTTATTTAATCCCATGGTTTCACAATGCTGGACACTTTATCTATGAAAAAAATCTTTTATTCCGTTCTTATGATTCTCGCTGTTTCTGCCTGCTCTGGCATAAAACAAGAGCCTGCAGGCAAACCAATGAGTGATGAAGATATGCGTCGTGAGGCACGCGGCAGGCTTACAGGGGATGATGGTATTATTCTAAGCGGTGGGCCGAAGAAAGAAGATTCCGCCTCTCCTATTGGTGTAAACAGCTTCTTGTGGCGTGCCACGTTGGATACGATTTCTTTTATGCCGCTTGTATCTGCGGATCCATTTGGCGGGGTGATTATTACGGACTGGTATGAAGACCCCAAAACACCGGGTGAGCGCTTTAAAGCCAATGTGTTGATTCTCGATAGAACCCTGCGCGCCGATGGGGTGAAGCTTACTTTATTTAAGCAAAAATATACCGGTGGGAAATGGCGCGATACAAAGGTGGATAAAAAACTGGAGCGCACATTGGAAGATACAATCCTGACACGTGCGCGTCAGATGAAAGTCGATCAGCTGCAGTAGTCCTTTATGAGCGAAGAACCCATCCGTTATAATTTTCGCGAAACGGAAGCGAAATGGCAGGAATACTGGCAAACACAACACAGTTTTGCCGCTGAACACGATCCTAAAAAACCTAAATATTATGTGCTGGAGATGTTCCCCTACCCTTCGGGTAATATCCATATGGGGCATGTACGTAACTATACGTTGGGTGATGTAATTGCCCGTGCCAAGCGTGCGCAGGGCTTTAATGTGTTACATCCTATGGGGTGGGACGCGTTTGGTTTGCCGGCAGAGAATGCGGCGATCGAGCGTAATGATCATCCGCAGACATGGACATTACAGAATATCGAGACCATGCGTGATCAGCTCAAGCTGATTGGGTTGTCGTATGATTGGGAACGCGAAATTGCTACCTGTTTGCCGGATTATTATAAGTATGAGCAGCTATTTTTCCTGAAGTTCTTAAAGGCAGGTATTGCTTATCGCAAGGAAGCGGAAGTGAATTGGGATCCGGTGGATCACACCGTGCTTGCCAACGAGCAGGTGGTTGATGGGCGCGGCTGGCGCAGCGGTGCGGTAGTGGAGCGAAAGAAGCTCTCACAGTGGTTTTTACGCATCTCTGATTTTGCAGATGATCTGTTGGAAGGCCTTGGTTCGCTGGAGGCATGGCCGGATAAAGTGCGCATCATGCAGGAGCGCTGGATTGGTAAATCGCATGGCGCAATCTTGCATCTTCCGATCAAAGATAAGTCAGAAAAACTGGAAATTTATACCACCCGTCCGGACACGATTTTCGGCATGTCATTTTGTGCCATTTCCCCCGGTCATCCGTTGGCACAGTCGTTGGCTAGCGGCAGCAAAAAACTGGCCGCGTTTATTGCAGAATGTAATCAACTCGGCACTTCGGAAGAGGCCATCGAAAAAGCAGAGAAAAAAGGTTTTGATACGGATCTGAAAATTATTCATCCGTTTGATGGGCGTGAAGTGCCGCTTTATGTGGCCAATTTTGTATTGATGGATTACGGCACTGGTGCTGTGTTTGGCTGCCCTGCCCATGATCAGCGTGATTTTGATTTCGCTACTAAATATGAGCTGCCGATCATTCAGGTGGTGGGTGAAAATGGTGAAGCAAAAGCTGAGCTGAAAGAGGCTTATACAGATGGTGGTACCATCATCAATTCCGATTTTTTAAATGGCCTTTCAGTAGAAGACGCCAAGAAAAAAGTGATCGAAGCGTTGGAAAAAGAAGAATGTGGAGAGGCCAAAATCAATTACCGTTTGCGTGACTGGGGTGTGTCGCGCCAGCGCTATTGGGGCTGCCCGATTCCGATTATTTATTGTGATGATTGCGGATCAGTGCCGGTTCCAGAGGAAGACCTTCCGGTGGAGCTGCCTAAGGATATCAATTTCGACAAGCCGGGTAATCCGCTTGATCGGCATGAAACCTGGAAGCATGTGGCGTGTCCGAAATGTGGCAAAGACGCCGTGCGTGAGACGGATACGTTTGATACGTTCTTCGAGTCCTCGTGGTATTTTGCGCGTTACTGTTCGCCGCAATCTAAAGATGGGCTGGACAAGGAAGCGCTAGATTACTGGATGCCGGTGGATTGCTATATTGGCGGTATCGAACATGCGGTGTTGCATTTGCTTTATGCGCGTTTCTTTTCGCGTGCGCTTAAGCAGTGTGATGTGGTGGAGTTCACCGAGCCGTTTAAGCGGCTTGAAACACAAGGCATGATTTGTCATGAGACCTACACTTCATCTGAAGGAAAGTGGCTCTCACCCGACGAAATAGACATAGAAAGCAAAACAGAACTGGCAACAAAAAAGCCGGTGACCATTGGCCGTGTTGAAAAAATGAGTAAGTCCAAAAAGAACACGGTGGATCCACGTAATATCATGGAAACGTACGGCGTGGATGCGGCGCGTTTGTTCATGCTTTCCGATTCGCCTCCGGGGCGCGATCTGGAATGGACAGATGCGGGCATTGAAGGCGCGTGGCGTTTTATCAATAAGCTATGGCGCTTGGTGATGGCCGATCGCGAGAAGCTAATCTCGGTAAAATCGCTGGCGCTTTCTTCGTTGGATGATGCCAAGCTGCTTACCATACGCAAGGCAACGCACAAGACGATAGCCGCGGTCACTGAGGATATTGAGCGTTTTCATTTCAATAAGGCAATCGCGCGTGTGCGTGAGCTTTCTAACCTGCTAAGCGATATCAAGTCAGATAATACTGAATCGCTGGTGGTGTATAAAGAAGCGGTGGATACGATCATTCACCTGATTCAGCCCTTCATGCCGCATCTGGCCGAAGAGTTATGGCAGCAGCTCGATAATGACGATGTGCTGGTGGGTCGTCCCTGGCCCGTTGCCGATGACGCCTTGTTGGTAGATGACGAGGTGACGGTGGCGGTACAAATTAATGGCAAGCTGCGCGCGACTATTCAATTACCGAAAGATATGGAAAAAGCGCTGGCGGAAGAAAAGGTTCTGGGCTTGCAAGCCATCAAAGATGCGCTTAAAGATAAGCAGATAAACAAAGTCATTGTGGTGCCAAACAGGATTGTCAATGTGGTCGCAAAGTAGTCGCTGGGTTATTCCCTTATTTCTCTTGCTGAGCCTTTGTGCATGCGGATTTAAGCCGATGTATGGCAAGCAGGGAAATAATAATTTTTCTGGTGTACTTGTCGAAGCTTCCTCTGAAACGCGTAAAGTCGCCAGGCAATTGCAGTTTGATCTGGAAGACAAGCTCAACCCGTCTGGTCGCGTTCCCGCCAATCCGACTTACCGTTTAGTGGCGAGTGTGCGTAGCACCACCTCATCAATTGGTGTAGCACGTGACGGTACGGTGTCGCGTTACAACATCAATCTGATTTCTGATTATACGCTGTATAAAATTGGTCAGAAAGAGCCGGTGACTTCTGGGCAATTACGACATGTAAGTAGTTACAACAACCTTGTGAACCAATATTATTCTACTTACGTTTCGGAACAAGACGCGATGAAACGCGGCCTAACAGGGCTTGCCGAGCTCTATCGCCAACGCCTTTCTTCCTATTTAGCCAAAGACGCTTCGTAAGCATTTCTGATCGAATAATACTCGACTTCATAATGTCTGCCGATATGATTGGCTTATGAAAATTGCTCCCAAACAAGTTGAATCTTTTATCGCCGCGCCCGATGCATCACATCAGGCGTGCCTGCTTTACGGGCCAGATAGCGGGCTTTCGCGTGAGCGTATAGGTAAAATCAAGACGGCGATTTTAGCGGGTAATGATGATCCCTTTGCGTTTGTGGAGTTTGAAGCTTCTCAGCTATTGGAAGATCCGGCACGCCTTTCCGACGAATTGGGCGCGATTAGTTTGATGGGCGGCAAACGTCTGATTGTGATTCGTGATGCTACAGATAAATGCACTAAGGTAATTGAGGAAGCGTCCTCTACTTTTCATGCCGATGCATTCCTGTTAGTAGCTGCTGGTGAGCTAACCACTCGTTCATCATTGCGTTCGTGGTTTGAGAAACAGAAAAACTGCGCCGCACTTGCCGCTTACAAAGATGAAATTCGTGATGTGGCGGGCATTATCCGTCAACGTTTTTCCGAGGCGGGTATTAATGCTGATCGTGATTGTGTGGAGTATCTATCCCAGCAGTTGGGCAATGACCGCTATGTCACACGTCAGGAGCTGGAAAAGATCATCACTTATGCAGGTGACGAAAAAACCATTTCGCTGGATGAGGTGCGTTTACTGGTCGATTATAATCGGGATACGGCGTTTGATGATATTGTAAACGCGGTGGCGTCAAAAAACCTCAGAGACATGGAAAAGACGCTAACAAACGCCTTAAGGGAGGGAATGGTGCCCGTGGCCTATCTTCGGGCTCTACAGCGCTATTTTAACCGGCTTTATGCTATGAGGGCGCAAATGGATGAGGGGCAAAGCGCTGAGATGGTGATTAAGTCATCCCGCCCACCTGTGTTTTTCCGTCAGGTACCGCTGATGACGCGCCATCTCCAGCAATGGAGCCTGCCTGCGCTTGCGAAGGCGCTTAAGTTGCTTGTTGAGGCAGAGCTGGTCTGTAAAAGCTCTGATGTGCCCCCTGCTCCGGCTTCCACACGCAAACTGATGCAGCTAACGCAACTGCGCTGAGCGGCATATTTTTTGCATCATATCTGCTGAAAATACACAGGAGATATTATGCTTATAGATTCTATGGTGCCTTCATATTCCTATAAAATTCAAGGTGATAAGGCGAATGATATTTTGCCAAAGGAAAAAGCCCCTACGGGTTTATATGGCGATAATCAGGATTTTTCTGCCTATCTGGATGAGCAAACACCTGAGGAAATACTTGAGGCTATTACCAAAAATGGCGTGACCAGCCTTTGGGAATGGCAGATGCAAGAGCTCAAGAAAAAAGTAGCGGCGGAAGTAATGGCAGCTATGGGGATCACTCCTGAGCAACTTGCTGCTATGCCAGAGGGAAAACGCATGGATATTGAGGCTAAGATTATGCAGGAAGTCGAACGTCGCATTAAAGACATGATGGCCGAGAATATGCGCAAGAAGGATGAGACAGGCTTTGCGCCTAATGTACAACTAGATGCACAAACGCAAACGGCAGTCATCGAGCTTACGCAAGGACTGACGGAAGACTATTTTAATCTGACTTCTGGTAAATAGTGTTATACCAGCTCTTCGGCATCTGCCCCCAGTTTGCGTAAGATCACATCAAGCTGAGACAGGTTTTCATAAGCGATGGTGATGTGGCCGCTTTGACCGCGATCATCAATCGATACTTGCAACCCAAGATTTTCAGAAAGCGATTCTTCCAGCGCAATGATGTCCGGGTCTTTATTGGGATTGCTATAATTGCGTGAGGGGCTGCCCGCGCGAGGCGAGCTGCGTTTTTTATTGCCCTGAATTTCACGGCTGACTGCCTCTGCCTGACGTACGTTCAAGCCACGCTTAACAATCTCGCGGGCGAGTGTCACCGGGTCTGGCGCGTTCAGCAGCGCTCGTGCATGGCCCATGGTTAGCTCATCTTTATCGAGCAGTTCCTTTACTTCATCAGGAAGCCCAAGTAGGCGGAGCAGGTTGGCTACGTGGCTACGGCTTTTGCCCACAACAGTGGCGAGCTCTTCTTGAAGGTAATCAAATTCTTCGATGAGTCGTTGATAGCCAGCCGCTTCTTCCAGCGGTTTCAGGTCCTGGCGTTGAATGTTTTCAACGAGGGCAAGTTCAAGCGCCTGCTTATCGGTAATTTCGCGAATAATAACCGGAACATTCTGCAGGCCTGCAATTTTAGAGGCTCTCCAACGGCGTTCACCCGCCACGATCTCGTAAGTTTCGGCTCCTTGTAATTGGCGCACGACAATCGGTTGCATAATGCCATTTTTTTCGATCGACTCAGCAAGCTCTGTCAGGGTGCCTTCGTCAAACTGCGTACGTGGCTGATATTTGCCAGAAGTGAGTTTGCCGATCGGCAAAGTAGTATAGCCAGAGCCAGTTGTTGCGGGGGCGGAACTTTTCTGGGGTTGTGTGGATACTGGTGTGTCTGCGCTCTCAGAAATAAGTGCTGATAGTCCTTTTCCTAGTCCCCGTTGTTTGGTGGTCGTTGCCATGATGTGTTCTCCTTTTGTGAGTGCTACCTGTTAGGCGGCAGTCAATTCCTGTTGTAGATGTTTTTCGCGTTTCAGTAGTTCGCTGGCCATCGCGATATAGGCTTTGGATCCAGCACATTTCATATCGTATATAAGGGCGGGTTTGCCGTGTGACGGCGCTTCCGACATACGTATGTTACGTGGGATGACGGCCTGATAAACCTGGTCACCAAAATAGTCACGAACATCATTTTCGATTTGTTCGGTGAACTTATTACGGCGATCATACATAGTAAGGATAATGCCCTGAATCATGAGTTCGGGGTTAAGTCCGCTTTGTACCAGTTTGATGGTGCGCATTAAGTGGCTGAGTCCTTCAAGAGCGTAGAATTCCGTTTGTAATGGAATGAGTACGGCGTCCGATGCGGTAAGCGCGTTGAGCGTCAGTAACCCTAGTGATGGTGGGCAATCAATAAGAATGTAATCGTAATAATCCTGGCAATTATCAATAGCCGTTTTGAGTCGATACTCGCGACGAACCAAACTCACCATTTCAATTTCGGCGCCAGTCAAATCTATGGTGGCGGGGATTACATTAAGGTTAGGCACTACTGTTTTTTTAGTTGCTTCGGTGAGTGATATATCGTTGAGGATTACATCATAGGATGTAATGTCACGATCATTTCCCTCTATCCCCAAACCAGTACTGGCATTGCCTTGTGGGTCAAAGTCAATAATAAGGACGTGTTTGCCAACGGCGGCTAATGCTGTTGCCAGATTGACTGTGGTAGTGGTCTTCCCCACCCCGCCCTTTTGATTGACTACGGAAAGTATTCTTGGCTTAGGCTTTTGAATATTATCATTATTTTCTGTCATGATGTCCGCCTGCATATGTTAGATAATTTAACAATAACCCCGTTTGGATCGGTGATGCTTTTTGTTATCTCGTGGTCAAACGACCAGTGTTTTTTGGCATCTTCTATTTCAATAGAATAATTTTTTCCTTTATGGAAGAGAGAAGTTGTTTCATGTGAAACATTTTTTATCGATAAGTTGAGTAATTTGTTTAAATCACTACAGGCACGTGACAGAATAATATCACATTTTGGTATTTCTACTTGTTCGACTCTTTGATGATGAATAGTAACAGGTGAATTTGTTACACGTGAAACTTCTCGTAAAAATACGATCTTCTTTCCGTCACTTTCTACGAGATGAATATTGTTATATCCGTAGATAGCTAAGGCCATTCCTGGGAAGCCAGCCCCTGTACCTATATCCATCATTGTATTATCTAAAGATGGGATATGGGGTATAAGCTGTAATGAGTCTAGGATATGTCTCGACCATATATCCGAAACAGTATCATTACTAATAAGGTTTATCTTGGATTGCCATTTGATCAGTAGATCATGATAGGTAGAAAGCTTCTCATATGTTTCATGTGAAACTTTAAGATGGCTATTTAAGAGATCGAAATGATTATCATCCACTTTTGCGTAGCCTTTGATCATTCTGTCGAGCTAATTTTTTTAGATGGACAATGATGGCGACTAAACCGGCCGGAGTCATTCCCTGGATTCGACTGGCGGCTCCAATATTATTTGGTTGAGCAGATTTTAATTTCAGTTTTATTTCGTTGGATAATGACGGCAGATCATCATAATCAAAATCGTCTGGGATTGTGAGCCCCTCTTCTTTCTTGAAGCTTGCGATATCCATTTCCTGCTTTTCCAGATAGTCGGCATACATACTTTCAATCTGAATTTGTTTTATAACCTCATCAGAAATGCCACCTAGTTCTGGCCAGATATTTTTAAGGTCATCCAATAACACTTTCGGATGAGATAGGAGCTCGAAAGCAGTACGATGTATTCCATCCTGATTTAATATCACACCGTAAGCTTTTGCTTTGTTAGGGGTAATAGTAAGTTTATTTAATGTTTCACGTGAAACGTGAAGGGCGTTTTGTTTATCCAAAAATACCGTTTTTCGTTTATCTGAAATACAGCCAATATCTATACCCATTGGGGTCAGACGTAAATCGGCATTGTCAGCTCTTAGCGAAAGTCGATACTCAGAGCGTGAGGTAAACATACGATATGGTTCGCTTGTACCATGGGTAATCAGATCATCAATCATTACCCCTATATAGGCATCTGCTCTATCAATAATAAATGGCTCGGCATTTTTAGATGAAAGTGCTGCGTTTAAACCAGCGATAAGCCCCTGCCCGCCTGCCTCTTCGTATCCTGTAGTGCCGTTGATTTGCCCGGCAAAAAACAGTCCGCCAATCTTTTTGGTTTCCAGAGTAGCCTTGAGTTCTCGGGCATCTACATAGTCATACTCAATGGCGTATCCGACCTTAAGTACCTTAGCATTTTCCAGTCCGGGGATGGTTTTAAGTAAGGCCAGTTGAACATCTTCCGGGAGTGATGTGGCGATACCATTTGGATATACCGTATCATCATCGAGACCTTCCGGCTCGAGGAAAATCTGATGATTATCACGATGGGCAAAACGCACCACTTTGTCTTCAATCGATGGGCAATAACGTGGTCCGGTAGATTCAATTTGTCCGGAATACATCGGAGCGCGATCAAGGTTCGCCCGGATCACCTCATGGGTTTTTTCATTCGTATGGGTGATATAACAAGAGATTTGAGGGACGGTTACTTTGTCCGTCAAATAGGAGAATGGTACGGGTGGGTTATCCCCTTTTTGCTCAGTAAGGCCACTCCAATCAATGGTTTTGCCATCTAATCTAGGCGGAGTACCAGTTTTAAGGCGCCCCATAGATAAATTCATTTTTTTCAGTGTGTTAGATAGGCCAATAGAAGGGGCTTCCCCTTCTCTGCCTGCTTTGATTTTCTTTTCGCCGATATGGATTAGCCCGTCCAGGAATGTACCTGTAGTCAGGACAATTTGAGTGGCCATAATCGCTTCACCAGAATCGGTGACTACACCCCTTACCTGTGTATTCGCATCATTCAGTATCAGGTCTTCCACCGAGGCCTCAATAATGCTGAGGCTGTCATATTCTTTAAGAATATTCTGAACTGCCTGACGATAGAGTTTGCGATCAGCCTGAGCGCGTGGGCCATGTACGGCCGGGCCTTTACTGGCATTGAGCATTTTATAATGGATGCCTGCCCTGTCGATTGCACGTCCCATCACCCCGTCAAGCGCGTCAATCTCCTTGACCAGCGTGCCTTTGGCAATACCACCAATTGCCGGGTTACAAGACATCTGACCAATAGTGTCTGCCTTCTGAGTGATCAAGGCAGTACGCGCGCCAAGACGGGCTGCCGCTGCGGCTGCCTCGGTTCCGGCGTGTCCTCCACCTATTACTATGACGTCGAAATGATCTGTCATTTGCCTATACAAAATTCGCTAAAGATCTCGCCTAATACATCATCCACCGCTATTTTGCCAGTGATTTTGCCAATATCGGTGGCCGCCCTTCTAAGTTCCTCGCAGGCCAGCTCCAGGGCGGCCGAACTATCGAATCGCTCCAGATGGTAAAGTGCCTCTGCCAATAATGCGCGATGACGGCTGCGGGTAATCATCGGGGCGTGGGCACCGCTAAAGCCATCTATGATTTTTTGTTCAATGGCAGAGAGTAATTTATCCAATCCCTCTCCTGTTTTGGTCGAAATGTAGAAATAATCGCTATTTTGAGCAGTGGTTTCGGTTTTGAGTAAGTCAATTTTATTAATAATAGTCAGGCTATTATCATCAATTAGCCCCCTGCTCTGCTCATCTTTGGCTTGCTCAGCCCCATCAAACATAATGAGCTTGTAATCGGCCAGTTTTGCACGATCTAAGGAGCGGCGCACCCCCTCTTCTTCTATGTCGTCTTCCCCTTCCCGTAGGCCCGCCGTATCCATCAGTACGACTGGGAAGCCTTTGATATCCATATGTATTTCAATGACATCGCGCGTGGTGCCAGCAGTTTGAGAAACGATGGCTGCCTCACGTTTAGCCAAACAATTGAGCAAACTTGATTTTCCGGCATTGGGCGCACCAAGTATCACGATATTGAGCCCTTCGCGGATGCGCTCCCCTCGCCTATCATCCGATAACATATTATTTATCAGCGACTTAATATCACCCACCTCATTATCCAAACCGGATAATACCTCTTCAGGGATTTCCTCCTCGGGAAAGTCAATATAGGCTTCCAGATGTGCCAATGCTTTTAGCGTACGGGTGCGCAGATCGTCGTAATGGCGGCTCAGCCCGCCTTGTATTTGGGTAAGTGCCAGTTTTTTTTGCTCGGTGGTTTCAGCGTCGATAAGGTCTGCCAGGCCTTCGGCTTCAACCAAATCCATCTTGCCATTCAGGAAAGCACGTTTGGTAAATTCGCCAGCCTCGGCGTGGCGCAGGCCTTGTTGTTTGCTAAGTAATTCGAGCATTTCTTTGATAATAGCCAGTGAACCATGAATCTGTAGTTCGACCACATCTTCACCCGTAAAACTAGCCGGCGCTTTGAAATACAAGGCGAGTGTTTGGTCAATAACGTCGCCAGATTCAGGGTTTTTGATATGGCATAAACGCGCGCTATTTGGCTGCCAGTCCTTCTTTCCGCTAAGGCTTTGCAAAGACGCAAGCGCACATTCACCGCTGATGCGAATAATCGCTACACCGGATTTTGCGGGCGGGGTTGCGAGTGCGAAGATAGTTGTATTGCTCATAAAGTCATTGTCATAGCAGCCAAAGCTGGTATCCAGAAGTAAATTTAACTGAGGTAAGAAAGAGACAATGATGAAAGCCATTCGTATAGCGCAAACAGGTGGTCCTGAGGTGCTTTCATATGATGAGATTCCTATGCCTAAACCGGCGGCAGGTGAGGTATTGATCCGCCAGACCGCGATCGGCATCAACTTCATCGATATTTATTTTCGCACCGGCCTGTATAAGGTGTCTGATTATCCGACCGGGTTGGGTATGGAAGCGGCCGGCGTGGTCGAAGAGTTAGGTGAGGGGGTAGAGGGTTTCGCCGTGGGTGAGCGCGTAGCTTATTGCGGTGGGCCGGTTGGTGGATACGCCGAATATCGAACTATTCCAACACGTTGGCTGGTAACGTTGCCGGATGCTATTTCGGATGAGGTGGCCGCTTCTGTCATGGTCAAAGGGCTAACCGCGCATTATCTGCTTCGCCATAGTTTTGTATTGGGAAAAAACCATACAGCTTTGCTTCACGCAGCGGCAGGAGGTGTCGGGTTAATTGCCTGTCAGTGGGCGAAGCATTTGGGAGCCACGCTGATCGGTTCCGTGGGTAGTGATGAGAAGGCTGCGCTTGCCCGTGAATATGGTTGCGATCACACTATCGTATACACCAAGGAAAACATCGTGGATCGTGTGAAAGACATCACAGGCGGGCAGGGGGTTGATGTGGTGTATGACTCGGTGGGCAAAGCCACCTTTATGGATTCGCTCGATTGCCTGAAAACATTTGGCACCATGGTAAGCTATGGAAATGCGTCTGGCCCGGTGCCGGCCTTTGAGCCGTTACTGCTTTCGCAAAAAGGTTCCATCTATATCACACGCCCAACGCTTATGCATCACATCCAGGACGAAGCAGTCTATAAGGCGAACGCAGCAGAATTGTTTGGGCTGGTTAGCAGCGGAGCGATCAAGGTGAGGCAAGGGGGCAGCTATAAGCTATCTGATGCCAAGCAAGCGCAGATGGATCTGGAGGCACGCAAGACCACTGGTTCAATCATTCTGATACCGTAACGATTCCCGATTTTTCTAGCTTTCCAGAAAGGCGGCTTTGATAAGCGCCTTGGTATAGGCTTCTTTAGGCGCATTGAATAATGCCTCAGTGTCAGCCATTTCGACAATTTTGCCTTCTTTCATCACGATGATTTTATGTGAAATAGCGCGGATCACACGCAGATCATGGCTGATGAATATATAGGTAAGATTATGTTTTTTCTGTAGTTTTTTAAGTAGGTCAATGATTTGTGTTTGAATCGTGAGATCAAGTGCGCTCGTAGGTTCATCAAGTACCACCAGCTTGGGTTTAAGCACCATGGCGCGTGCCACCGAGATGCGTTGGCGTTGCCCACCGGAAAATTCATGAGGGAAGCGATATTTGATGGCAGGGTCCAGCCCAACTTCTTCCAGAATTGCATCAATGGCTGCTTCTTTTCCGTAGTCGCTTACATCACCGTAATGCACATTGAGGCCTTCGCCGATGATCTGGCGGATAGTCATACGTGGGTTCAAACTCGCAAACGGGTCTTGGAATACGAGCTGCATATCGCCGCGCAGCGCGCGCAGTTCCTCCCCACGCACATCGTGAATATCACGGCCGGCGAAGCTGATTGTGCCTTGGCTTTGAATCAGCCGAAGCAGCGCAAAGGCAAGGGTGGTTTTACCCGAGCCAGACTCACCGACCACGCCGAGCGTTGCGCCTTCAGGAATAGAAATATCCACCCCGTCTACTGCTTTGACGTGCCCCACCGTGCGACGCCACACACCTTTTTTAATCGGAAAATGCACCTTAAGATCATCGGCGTTGATCAGGGTTTTCGCATCGGCGGGCAGGGGGTCTGCTGCGCCTTTAGGTTCAGACGAAAGCAGCTTTTGCGTATATGCATGTTTGGGCGCGGCAAAGATTTCCGCCACTTTACCTTGCTCGACAATCTCACCTGCTTTCATCACCGCCACGCGGTCGCACAGGCGTTTTACCACCGTGAGGTCATGGGTGATAAACAGGATGCTCATACCGGTAGTGGTTTGCAACTCTTTGAGAAGTTTAAGTATTTTTGCCTGAATGGTGACATCCACCGCGGTAGTCGGCTCATCCGCAATAAGCAGTTCCGGCTTGTTAGCCATCGCCATGGCGATCATCACGCGTTGGCGCTCGCCACCTGAAAGCTGATGCGGATAGGTGTTCAAGCGGTCTTTAAATTTCGACAGCCCCACCTGATCCAGCAGCTCGACGATACGTGTGTTCGCATCTGCCTTCGGGTCATGAATATGAAGCATTTCGCCCAGCTGTTTGCCAATCGTGTGGAGTGGGTTAAGCGCAGTCATTGGCTCCTGGAAAATCATCGATGCCACATTGCCACGCACGTCGCGAAGTACGGATTCTCCTGCTCCGATAATTTCCTGCCCATCAAGCGTGATGTTGCCTGTCACCGTCGCGGCTTTAGGTTGCAAGCCGATGCAAGACAGGGCGGAAAGCGATTTACCAGAGCCGGATTCACCCACTAATGCTACCATTTCGCCCTTGCCAATTTCGAGCGACACATCTTTTACCACATGGTTGTTGCCAAAGGAGAGATTTAGATTCTTGATGGAAAGAAGGCTCATTTCAGCACCTTCCTCGGGTCAAACGCGTCGCGTACTGCTTCCGCAATAAAGATGATCAACACCAGCAGGATGGCGATTACAAAAAACCCGGTAAAGCCTAGCCATGGCGCTTGTGGGTTGCTTTTTCCTTGCAAGAGTAACTCCCCGAGGGAAGGCGAGCCGGGTGGCAAGCCGAAGCCCAAGAAGTCCAGCGTAGTAAGGGCAGTTACCGCACCGCTCATCAGGAAAGGTACCATGGTCATGGTGGCTACCATCGCGTTGGGCAACACATGGCGGATCATAATACGAAACTCGGAAACACCCAGCGCGCGGGCGGCTTTTACATAGTCAAAATTGCGCGCACGCAAGAACTCGGCGCGCACTACGCCAGTGAGCGACATCCAGGTAAAGAGCAGCAATATGCCCAGCAGCCACCAGAAATTCGGGGTAATGATGGAAGCAAGGATGATCAGCAAAAACAGCTCCGGCAGGCCAGACCATATCTCGATAAAGCGTTGGAACAGCAGATCAACCCACCCACCGAAATAGCCCTGCACGGCACCGGCCAGCACACCGATAATGGCGCTGGAAATGGTGAGTGCCAAACCAAACAACACGGAGATGCGAAAGCCGTAAATCAGCCGCGCCATCACATCGCGCCCTTGGTCATCAACGCCCAGCCAGTTTTCACCCGTTGGCGGGGCAGGGGCAGGGCGCCCAAGGTCGTAATTGATGGTTAAGTAGCTATAGCGAATCGGCGGCCAGAGCATCCATCCTTCGCCTTCCTGTTCGATCAGCTTCCCAACGTAAGGGTCGCGATACACCGCCTCGGTTTCAAAGTCGCCACCAAAAGTTTGTTCGGAGTAGGCTTTGGCGACAGGGAAATAAAGTTCGTCCTTATATTTCAGTATGATGGGCTTGTCATTAGCGACCAGCTCGGCACAAAGTGTCACCATAAACAGCGCCAGGAAAATCCACAGCGCATAAAACCCACGTTTATTGGCGCGAAATTGAGCAAGACGGCGTTTAAGGAGTGGATTGGGCGTCACAGGAATGTCACAAAAGGTTGCTAAATATTAATGGTATGGTGTGTTAATATTAGCCTTCAACAGTAACAGGATTCTGTTTTTTTTTAAGAGATATTTTGTGTCAGAACATCAATCTTCTCACGTACCAGCAAATAATGATTTCGCCTTCTCTCCTTTAATGCGAAGGCCTATTCGAGAAGATTTTCCCGATGTTGCCTTTCCTAACAATGATGAAAGGCTTGATGCGTTTATTGATACGATAAAGGCGGAGTTAGCCAAGGATGGTAAAACTCTGGAGACTGCAGGCTCTATCACGATTGCTTTTCCCCAGAGGATTAAATACCAGCCTCGCAGGGTTTGGTATGAAGGCCCAGTGCAACGCGTAAGCGATAGGCAGGGTGAAATACAAGAAATGATGCACGGCATACAAAAAAAATTAGAGGATAAAACTGGCGTAAAATGGCCTTTGGCAGAAGATACGTATTCTACTCGCTACCTAAACCGAGCCCAAAACAATGCTGTAGATTTCTATGATGTTATGTTTGATGCGGAAGAATATGATTATTTCAAACAACAGCATTTCGTTACGGTTGGTGGTGGTTCAAAACCAAACAAAGATCAGCGATATTTTATTGTTTACGATGATATCTTTGATAGGGGTAGCACGATGGCTAGCCTAATAAGCCATATTGAAAGTCAGGGAGGTAAAGTGTTAGCTGCCGCTGCAGATAAGTTTAGTGGTCCGACTTCTCCTCGTATTGCATCGGATCCACACTGGATTCGTAATTCACATGGTGAGGAAGCTGAAAGTGCAGCAATTGCGGGATTGAACGGTGGAGATCGTGATTCATTAAATACAGATAAAGAAAAAGCCTGGTATGATATTGGTGCTAAACTTGGCAAGCTAGGGCTGGATGTGCGTTATTTGACCTATCCGGAGCGTTCTACTTTAGAGGGAAGTAAAAAAATTACTCAAGAAGATCATGTCAGGTCTATTCCCTCAGATAAATTAGTAGCAGAACTTATAGAGAACGCTGATCAAACAAGTCAAAAGCTTGTTAGCAATGAAGACAAATTGATATTGCAGGATAAATTACAGGCGCAGCAAGAAAGAGGTGGAAGGCACTAGTTATTTGCGGTGCTCCTCAATCCAGTTATGGCTGCGGGTGAGCACATCGTCCCAATGGCGATAGAGCGCGTGGTTGCCACCTTTGATGATATGCAGTGCATGTTTTTTCTCTGCTGCCTCAAGCGCCTCGGCCAGTTTGATGCTTTGGTTCGCAGTGACCACCTCATCCGCATCACCATGCATCAGCAGCACCGGCACATGAATATCCTCTGCCCAGCGATAGGCCGAGCGGCGCATAAAGGCTTCGTCTTCCGGTTCCTTGGGCATGAAGCGTTTAAACACGGTGTTGCGCATATCGGGAGAAGCCTCCGCCCAGTCATACACATCACTCACCCCCGCCAGCGCGATGGCGGCATTAATGGAGGGTTCTTCGCGTAGACTCATCATGGTCATCATTGCGCCGCGTGAATGGCCGAGAATGTAGCTGTTTTTACCATCAAAACCGGGGTGTTTTTTGGCGATGTTGAGCAGGGCGAGCACATCGCCCACATCATCGCCGCCAAACTCGTCATGCCCTTCGCCGCCATCATTGCCGCGATAGTTAGAGGCAAACACCAGCATGCCTTTTTTCGCGAATGGAGCCATGGAGCGCAGCACGGAAAGCACGGTGAGTTTGCCATATTCGCCGCTTCCCCCGCGATTATACAGCATTACCGGATGACCACCTTCGTTCCAGTCCTTGGGCAATACGGCAAGGCCAGTGATCTTCAGCCCGTCATTCAGATAAACAATGCGAAGTACTTCAAGCCCTTCCATCGCCTCATAATCTTTGAGCATTTTAGCGTAAGCCGGTTCGGGCAGCGCGCCGGGTGGGAACACTTTTTTGTCTAGTATATGCTGGTAGCTATGGGGCACAAACGGCTCAGCGCTCACGATATTAGGGAGGTTCATGCTGCCCTCCGTTCAAAATCAATGCGCGGATCCACCCACATATAGACGATATCACCCAGCAGATTGAACACCAGCCCGATCAGGGTGAAGATAAACAGCGTGCCGAACATCACCGGATAATCGCGGCCAATGACCGCTTCATAGCCCAGCAAGCCAAGCCCGTTCAGTGAGAAAATAATCTCAATCAGCAGTGCGCTGGTAAAGAGGATGCGCAGCAGGGCAGAGGGGAAGCCTGCGATCACGATCAGCATGGCATTACGGAACACATGGCCGTACAGCACTTGCCGCTCCGTCAGCCCCTTAGCGCGAGCGGTTAGCACATATTGTTTGGAAATCTCATCCAAAAAACAGTTTTTGGTGAGCATAGTAAGTGAGGCAAAACCCGAGATCACCATGGCGGTAACGGGCAGGGCGATATGCCAGAAATAATCGATGATTTTGTCCATGGCAGAAAGTTCTGCCCAGTTATCAGACACCAATCCTTTCAATGGAAACCACTGGAAATATTGCCCACCGGCAAACAGAATGATCAGTAAAATGGCAAACAAAAAGCTCGGGATCGCATAGCCGATAATGATGGCCCAGCTGGTGGCCACATCAAACCGGCTGCCATCGCTTACGGCCTTACGAATACCCAGCGGAATCGAAATCAGATAGACGAGCAGGGTCGTCCATAGCCCCAGCGAAATAGTCACGGGTAGCGTGTCAATAATGAGATCAACTACCCGCTCATTGCGGAAAAAGCTTTCGCCGAAATCAAAGCGCAGATAGTTGCCCATCATTTGCAGGAAGCGCTCCAGCGGCGGTTTATCAAAGCCATACATTTTTTCGATACGTTCGACAATTTCCGGATCAAGCCCGCGCCCACCACGATACATGGATTGGATGTCGCCTTTATTCAAATCCCCTCTGGCAGCCATATCCGAACCACCTGCGCCGGAGATGCGGCTGGTGGCATCTATCGAAGTGACATCAGTGAGCTGGGCAATCATGCGTTCCACAGGCCCACCCGGTGCGGCTTGTACGATCACAAAATTCAGCACCATAATCCCCAGCAAAGTAGGGACCATCAGGAGCAAGCGGCGGATAATATAAGCGGTCACTGACTATCCTCCTTCACCCACCAGCACTGAAAACATAAATCATACTTTGCCTGAGTTTTGGGTAGGCCAAATTTGTTCCAGTAGGCTACGCGCCAACCGGCGGAATGCCAATGCGGAATGGCGTAATGTTCCCACAGTAATATACGATCCAGCGCCCGTCCGGCTACTTTCAGCTCCTCTAAATCTTTAGCGCCAATTAGCGCGGCAAGGGCGGCATCCACGGCAGGGTGTTGCGCTCCCACTACATTATTGCTGCCTTTGAGGTTTGCTTGCGAGGAGTGCCACAAGGTCATTTGTTCATTGCCGGGGAAGAACACGCCGCGGTTTAACCATACGCTGATAATTTCAAAGTCATACGTATCAATACGTTTCTGGTATTGGGAGTTATCGACCATGCGAATACTGGCGCTTATACCAAGCCGTTCTAAGCTACGGCGCATCGGGCCGATCACGCGTTCCATAGTGGGCTGTCTAAGTAAAAACTCAACATGTAATGGCTCGCCAGCGTCATTAACGCGCCTGCCATCTTTTACTTTCCAACCAGCTTCATTGAGTAATTTTTGTGCCTTTAAAAGCTGCGGGCGGTTATTGCCTGAGCCATCCGTTTTGGGCACGCTAAATTCTTGTGTAAACAGGGCAGGGGGCAGTTGTTCTCGGAATGGTTCCAGTAGCTCTAGCTCCTTGCCTGCAGGAACCCCCTTGGCTTCAAAAGCGGTGTTTTTAAAGAAGCTGGTGTTGCGTAAATACGCACCATAAAAAATGGTTTTGTTCAGCCATTCATAATCCATGCTCAGGCTAATGGCTTCGCGCACACGGCGGTCTGCAAATTTGGCTTTGCGCGTGTTAAAGATAAAGGCCTGCATGCCTTGCGGCACTTCACCGGGAATGAGTTTTTTGACAATACGCCCATCTTTTACGGCCGGTGAATCATAGGCAGTGGCCCAGTTGCGCGAAATATATTCTCTGCGAAAATCGTAAGAGCCGGCTTTGAGTGCTTCGAGCGTCACATTCTCATCGCGATACATGTCGTAGCGGATAGTCTCAAAGTTAAACTGGCCGCGCATCACCGGCAGGTGCCATCCCCAATAGTTGGGGTTGCGTTTATAAATAATGGTCTTGCCTGCTTCCACCGTTTCCACCTGATAAGGGCCGGTGCCTAGTGGTGGTTCCAGAGTGGTTTTTTCAAAATCGACCTTTTCGTAATACGCCTTGGAAAGTACCGGCATACCGGCGGCCATGCTGGGGAGTTCTTTATTATTCGGGTCATCAAAATAGAAGCGCACGCTACGTTTACCCACTTTTTCCACCTTGGTAATCGGCGCATACAAAATAGCAAATGTAGGATCACCCTTTTCTTTCAGGGCGCTAAAAGAAAACACCACATCCTCGGGAGTAACAGGTGAGCCATCATGAAAACGCGCCTCTTTACGGATCACAAAATCCGCATAGCTATGGTCATCCGCGATCTCCACCGTTTCGGCAAGTAGCCCGTACATGGTCATCGGTTCATCGAGGGATGTAGCCATGAGTGATTCAAACAAACCACTAATAGCCGGCGCTTTGACGCCTTTTAAGATAAACGGATTCAGCGAATCAAACGTACCGGTTTCGGCAAGTTTGATATTTCCGCCTATGGGGGCGTTCGGGTTCACATAGTCAAAATGCGTAAAGCCCGGCTTGTATTTACATTCGCCGTAAAGCGTGAGGCAATAGGAAGGTTCTGCATGTGCAGTTGATGGCAGGCAGCACATAGCGGACAAAAAGACAGCCCGTAACACTTTGTGTATATGCCGGTTAGCTACCAAGTTATTTTCCGCTATCGCCCCATGGGCCTTTGCCAGAATCGTTGGCGGCATTGTTTTTGATAGAGCCAAACACACCCAGCGCTTGCGCCACCATGCTTCCCGCATCACCGGTATTGGCCGGTAGCAAGATGGTGTTGGACTCTTTGGCAAGTTTACTAAATGCTGCCACATATTGCTCAGCGATTTTGAGTGAGACTGCTTCTGATCCACCTTGTTTGGTGATGGCAGCAGACACCATTTCAATCCCTTTCGCGGTCGCTTCGGCAACGGCGAGAATCGCCTCAGCTTCACCTTGCGCGCGGTTAACCTGATCAATCTTCGCTGCTTCGGATTCCAGTACTACTTCCTGCTTGTTACCTTCCGCGATATTGATGTCGGATTGGCGCTTACCTTCCGATTCCAGGATTTCCGCGCGTTTCTGTCGGTCGGCGGCCACTTGCAGTTCCATGGCTTTTAGCACAGTGGCAGGTGGCGTAATGTTTTTGATCTCATAGCGCATACACTGAATACCCCAGCTTTGCGCGGCTTGGTTGATAGCGGTCACAATATTAGCGTTCAGGGTTTCACGCTCTTCAAAGGTTTTATCCAGTGTAATCTTACCGATTTCGGAACGCATGGTAGTTTGCGCCAATAGCTGCACCGCATAAATCGGGTCAGACACACCATACGAAGCGGCAATCGGGTCAACAATGCGGATATACAGCACACCATCGAGATTCAGCGTCACGTTATCAGCGGTAATCCCTGCCTGCTCCAGTACATCCACCGCCATCTCCTTTAGCGAATGTTTGTAGGCAACGCGTTGATAAAACGGTATCAGAAAGTTGATGCCTGGTTCGAGTTTGCGATCGAATTTACCGAAGCTTTCGACGATCCATGCTTGTTGTTGGGGCACGGTTTTAACGCCCATAAATACAAGAATGAGGCCAACAAAACCAAGGGCTAATAGTAAGTCCATAGTGAAATCTCCGTTTTACGCTTTGGGTTTAACGATCAATGTAGTGCCGTGCACACGCACAATTTCTACGGCTACGCCCGCATCAAGTTTTTGGGTTTCCAGTTCATCAGCGAGCATGGCTTTCATAATGGTGCCAGACCATGTCACCTCGCCGGGTTGGTTTTTGGTAAGGCCCGCCTCGCCAACATAGGCAATATCACCCACCATGTTTTTATAACCCGTGCCACTACGGTTAGAATAAAAACGTCGCATTGGTTTCCATAGCACCAGTGTCCAGGCGGCGGTGAATGCGAGGAAATAGATGAATTGCATCAGCGTATCATCAAGCGCCACATACTCCCATTCGAGCAATGCACCCAAAGAGAGTGCGCCAAGACCGGCAAACAACAACCCCACACCCGACACACCAAGCGCTTCTGCTACTAACATGAGGACCCCGGCTATCAGCCAGATTTCGGTGGGAGATAGTGATTCCATAGGGTCTCCTTGGTTAGGTGGCTATCGTAGGGTTTTCAAATAGGCGATTAGGTTTGCACGATCTTGTGGTTTTTTGATGCCAGCGAAGGCCATTTTGTTGCCAGGTGCAAAGGCTTTTGGTTTGGTCAAAAATTCAGAAAGCTCTTGCTCACCCCATGTTTTGCCTTTCATCGCATTCAGTGCATCGGAATAGCTATATCCAGAAGCGCTAGCGATGGCGCGGCCGACAATCTTCCATTGGTTCGGGCCAACACCGTGTTTGCCACCATTATCAAACGTATGACACGCCGTACATTTTTTGAGCAGCTTTTCCCCAGCCGCTGCGTCTGCCGTGGCCATAAACTCAGCAATATCAACCGGAGCCGCAGGTTCGGCTGATGCTGTTCCACCCGATGTTTCCTCAGCCACTTCGATGCTATAGCCGCGTTTGTCCTGCCCCTCTGGAGCGCCGCCATGATACAGCATTTCGCTACCAATACCGGCAAACATAGCAATTAAGCCGGCGAGCAATACAGCGCCAACGATTTTGTTCATTTCGAATGATGAGTTGTCCATAATATACCTTGTAGTAATTTATTTATGCTTATTCCAGAACGTTATAATATGCTGGCCATCCTCAATCAACATGATTAAAGAAGACTAAATGAATCAGATAATTCTCATTCCGGCACGACTAGCTTCCGCGCGGCTTCCAGACAAGCCTCTTGCCAATATTGCGGGTGTGCCGATGATTGTACGTGTGGCTGAGCGTGCCACAAAATCAGGCGTAGGCGACGTGTGGGTGGCGTGTGATGGTGAAAAAATTAAGCACGCGGTAGAGGCTGCTGGCTATAAAGCGGTGATAACGGATCCTGATTTGCCATCAGGATCAGATCGTATTTTTGCCGCGCTTGGCGAGATTGATGCCGAAAAAAAATACGATGTGGTGATTAATGTGCAGGGCGATATGCCGATACTTGATCCGGATATTATTAAACACGCGGTGGCGTTGCTTGAAAACCCAGATGTAGATATCGCGACCCTTGCTGCGGTAGTGACCAGCGAGGAAGAAAAAAATGATCCGGCAGTGGTAAAGGCGATATTTGATGAGCAGGGCAGGGCGACTAGTTTTTCGCGCAGGCCAGATGAATCACAGGATACACATTATCATCATATCGGCATTTATGCGTATCGTCGTGCGGCGTTGGAAAAATTTATTGGCTTGCCCCAAAGTGAATCAGAAAAACGTGAAAAACTGGAGCAACTCCGCGCCATGGATGCAGGCATGCGTATTGACGTAGCGGTAGTAGATACGGTACCGCTAGGGGTGGATACGAAAGAAACATTGGAAAAGGCACGCCAGGTGTTGGCGTCAGATTGATCGGAATAAATGGTTAGAGAATTAACTCAAGATATGGCACGTGAAGTGCTTGGGCGTTGCCATCAATTAGGAACACTAGCCGGTATAGATGTTGATGATGTGGCGTTAGATCATCTGCAGGTTGCCAATAAGGAAACAGGCAATCGGAAAATGCTTACACTGTTAGAAGTGCCAGGCCTTGCAGAGGACCCTCAGAGAGTAGCAGAGCTCACGACATTGCTAGAAATTGCCCGCGAGTTACAAGGTGACGAGTTGACTGAATTTATGAGGGATCATCTGATTCGTCCGGATGAGCAGGAAATATTTAGAGAATTAGCAGAAGCGCATGGTAAGTTACTACGTGCGCAGCAAAAGGCAGAAGCAGAGCAGCCTTCCGCTGATGAACGTATGGAAAGACTGATTCTGGTTGATAGGTATCGTAAGGATTTGGCGGTGACTAACGAGCAGCTTAGAAAAGAAGGATTGATTTTAGATGAAGGTAACAATTCTGTGACTTTAGATAAAGCTGCGCTGGAGGAATTGGCCGGTGTGGATCACAAAACGGCCAGGCAAGAATATGTTAAATCGGAAGCTAAGAAGCTTGGTCTAGAGTAAACTAAATGTGAGGAAATAAAATGACTAAACAATATGACGTATTGGGTATTGGTAACGCCATTGTCGATGTACTCAGTTACTGCGAAGATGATTTTTTGAACGCGCAGGATTTGAAAAAAAGCACCATGCATTTGGTGGATGAAGCGCGCTCGGCAGAACTTTATAAAATGATCGGCCCCAGCACGGAATGTTCCGGTGGTTCGGTGGCAAACACCATGGCGGGCATGGCCTCGCTCGGTGGTCGTGGCGCGTTCATCGGCAAGGTGGCAGACGATCAGTTGGGCAAAATTTTTACGCATGATATGCAGTCAATTGGTGTGCGTTATCACACACCGCCTGCAGGCGAAGGTGCGCCTGCTACGGCAAACTGTTTGGTATTCGTCACGCCGGATGCGCAGCGTACTATGGCAACGTATATTGGTGCGTGCGCGCTTCTTAATGAAGACGATATTGACGAAGAAATGATCGCCGCCAGCAAGGTGATTTATATCGAAGGCTACCTGTGGAATGGCGATCATAACAAAGTGGCGATCCGCAAAGCGATGTCGCTTGCGCGCGGACATGGTGCACAGATTGCCTTCACCTTGTCGGATACATTTTGTGTGGAAGCGCACCGCGATGAGTTTCTGGCGCTAGTGCAAAATAATCTGGATATATTATTTGCCAATGAGCAGGAGATTAATTCGCTGCTTGGCACGGCGAGCATTGATGAATCGATTGCTGCTGTAAAAGGCATGGCGCCGATCATTGCGATCACGCGTGGTGCAGAAGGCAGTGTGGTGGTCACCAACGAACATACGCACCGTGTGCCGACCAAGCCGGTTGCCAAACTCGTGGATACAACCGGGGCGGGGGATTTATTTGCCGCAGGGTTCTTGCATGCACATGCAAACAGTGAGGCGCTTGTCGATTGTGCCGAAAAAGGCAACCGCTGTGCAGGTGAAATTATTCAGCAGCTTGGTGCCAGAAGTATGAAACCGCTTAAAGAGCTGGTGGCTTAAGAGGCAATGCTTTCACGATGGCCGGTAATGCCCTGTGCGGCGTTTAGTGCCTCGTAATAATTTTCATTACCCTGATGCGAACGCGCATGATGCGAGTGTTCTTTTTCCTCTTTGGCACGATCGTGTAATGTCTGGCCAATCAGATATAACAATTTAGCAAAGCCGGTGGTGCGTAGCGCAGGGCCGGTTTTGTCTTCGCTTAAACGTTCGATCAAATCATTCATAATCAGTTTGGCGCGCGCTGCGGCCACCCCGCGATTAGAAGCACCTTCAGAGCGCATGGCTTGCTCTGCAAATAGCGACCAGCGTTTCATATATTGGATGAAATCAACGGCGGGGCTGTATTCTGTGCGGCCTCTTGCATCACGGAAACCATTGTGGCTTTTGGTTTTGTAATCGCGTTTCAGCGAGAGCATGTGGATGATTTCTTCTACATACGCAGCGGCGGGGAAAATATGGAAGGTAACGCTCTTATCGCCGCAACCTGAGGAATAGTGCGAGATACCTGCATCATTAAGTGCAGTAATCAGGCTTTTGAGGCTAAATTCATAATAGCCGCGAAATTCGTTGATTTGCTGTTCGAGAGCTCTTTCTTTGTTGTTCATCAATCCCTGCCTTTTTTGTTTATTATTTGCTCGTTGCGCATCCATCAAAACTCGGGCACCATATCACAAAATCGCCCAAAGGTAAACGAATGGTAAATAATAAATAAATTATGATTATTAATCAGTCATTTAAAGAGTCTTTGTTGCTGTACCTAAAGCCCAAAATGCTGGCGATTATGTGTCTGGGGTTTGCCAGTGGTCTTCCCTTAGCGCTTACGGCTTCTACTTTGTCCGTGTGGCTAGCCGAGGCGGGGGTCAGTAAGTCGGCCATCGGGTTGTTTGCCGCCGTAGCCACGCCTTACGCGTTTAAGTTTTTGTGGTCCCCATTGGTGGATGGGTTTCGTGTGCCGATATTATGTCGTCTGCTTGGGCGTCGGCGCGGATGGTTATTTGCCACGCAACTTTTTCTGATTGCAGCATTACTTGCGCTGGGCTTTGCTGATCCTGCGATTGATCCGTGGGTCACCGCCCTTGCGGCATTAATGGTGGCGATTGGTTCGGCTACGCAAGACATTGTGATTGATGCGTATCGCGTGGAAATTTTAAAACCAGAAGAGCAGGGGGCGGGTGCAGCGAGCGTGGTGTTGGGTTATCGTTTTGGCATGATTGCTTCCAGCGCGGGTGCGTTATTCCTTGCCGGTGCGGTGGGGTGGACGATGACCTATTTCACCATGGGGTTGTTGTTGCTCATCGGTATGGCGGCTGCCATGTGGATTGGTGAGCCGGAAGGCAGCACAGAAAAAACAGCAGAGCAAAAAGAGCGCAGTTCTGCGATCCGCTGGTTGCGTGAACATGTCATTGCCCCGTTTGCCGATTTTATGAAGCGTGAGCAGTGGCTCGCCATATTGCTATTTATTTTGCTCTATAAACTGGCCGATGCATTTATCGGCATCATGACCAATCCGTTTTTGCTCGAGGTCGGTTTTTCTAAAGAACAGATCGCCGCGGTAGTAAAATTATACGGATTATTTGCCACTATCATCGGCACCTTTATCGGCGGTGCACTCGTCTATCGGTTAGGTATTATGCGCAGCTTATGGATCGGTGGGTTTGCGCATGGGTTCACAAACTTGCTCTTTGTGTGGCAGGCACAGGCAGGGGCAGATGTGAGCGTGCTTGCGGTAGTGATTACGGCAGAAAATTTGTTTGGCGGGTTAGGTACGGCGGCATTTGTGGCTTACATTAGTTCGCTTACCAATGTGCAGTTTACGGCCACGCAATATGCGCTGCTTTCTTCCTTCGCCTCATTCGGTCGCACCACTTTTTCCACTCCTGCAGGATGGGTGGCAGATACATTAGGTTGGGAATTGTTCTTTATGTTCTCTGCGCTGTTGGCAATACCAGGCCTAGTGGTGCTGTGGTGGATGGGACGCAACAATCTTCGTGCGTAAAGCTTAGCCGCCCAGGCTTCGCTGGCCGCCTTGCCTGTTTGCTGAGTATTTAAAATATTTGTCTAACGTGTCGTATTGTCCGTGTGCTCTTTGTTCCAATCTTTCGGCGAAGCGCTCTTTATAGTCGTCGGTTACCAAAGGATTATCTATTGTTCTTACGGCGGCTACAGCCTTAGGGATTCTGTTTTTTACGTCTTGGGCAATATCATGGATTACCTTATCATCAAGCTCAAGCGCTCGACCAAGTGCAAAAATAGTTTTGGGGTTTACATCTCCGATACGTTTTTTACTCTCGAAACGATTTCCCTCTATGGCCATGGGGAGTACTTTATTTGCGTAGTTTTTTCTGTCCGCAAACTCATCGGCAGAGACCAGATCATAATTCGGGGTTAGCTGCCATTTGCCATCTTTTTCCCAGAAAGCAAAATTTTTCCAGTGTCCATCCGTATTACCCAACAGCCAATGTGTAATAATGCGTCTGAATAGGCGTTTTACTTCTTCTTCGCCTGCCAGTTCTCTGGTTAGTCTGCCGAGTTCTTTATAGCTATGGCTATATTTTTCGTGGGCGGGTTTTTCGAGTAATGAGAGGGCTTCTTCAAAATGAATTCTGCCTCCTTGTGGTGTGCGGTCAAAGCGATCCAGCACCAATACCGGCACGTCATCTCTTGCAAGTGTGCCCAGACTCACATTATGTGTGACATCATCCGGGTTTAATATTTCGGTGGCCACCACGTTTAAAAACTCATTCGGTACGATGTTTTTATATCGGGTCTGGCCAATTTTAACGATGAACTGGCTGGTTTCATTCCGCGCGGCTCCACGAAATGCCAACTGATCTGATTCGCTGTCTATGGGGCGCTCTACAGCGAGCATCTTGGGTTGCGCACCAGTCAGTGATCCGCGGGAGGTCAGTGCTTCCTGCACATCTTTATGTTCTTTGTCTAACTCAAGATCCGTTACCGCAACGTCTACAACAGAGACCGCACCCTGAAAGCCCGAGCCGAATGTGGCCAACCGCCTGAAGCGTTCTGTCCCATTTTCCAGTGCTGCAAATTTTTGTTCATCATTGACGATCTTACCTTCATGATGGCGATGATAAGCATTGCGTTGCGCGAGCCCTAGCCATCCCTCAGAAACCAGATTGTCAAAAAATGGCAGTAATGCATGCGCGTTTTCATCTTTATATAGTTTGTGTGATTTCGGAAGTGCGCGTGCAATGGGCTTGGTGTCTGGGTCATCAACATAGTCTGGGTGATACATAAATAGGTTTTCATCACCAAAACGTGCAACCAACCCTACGGGAAGCAAGGTTCTTCCATCTTCTTCATGCATGAAGACAATGGCGGTAGTGGTCGGTGTATCTTTATCTCTTTTGGCTTCGTGATAATCTAAGCGGCTATCCATTTGCGCGAACGGCTTGAACCATTCTTCATCAAAGATATAGCTTTGCTTTTTCTTTTGCCACCAGTCGCGGGTAAGGCCATATTTTGCTTTGTAGCTCATATGGCCAGATAATAGCATGAGTAAGCGTATAAGAATATTAACGTTTAGTGACAGCCGCTAAGTTATTATGTTGTTATATTACAGTTATTTATATATTTGGTAATAGAGGCGGGTAGATGAAATTGTAAAAACCCGTAGGTAAGCCGCTAAAAACCCATCATAAAAAACACAACACAGCTTTCTGTCTTATCTGTACTTATCCAGTCGGAAGATAAACCAACATCTGCGTTCCACCATGCGCCATTCGTGGTGCAGTCGCCCGGTACAGAATGTGTTTCGGTTACAATAATACTGCCCCCGCTAGGTGTGCCATCATCGGCCTTTAGATCAAGGCTCATCGCATCCTGTACATTAAGAGAGGGCCCATTATTATTTGAGGAACCACCTAGTGAGTCTTTGCCTAACACTAACATATGACCTGTCCGATCAAACAAAGAATCATCAGGGCTACCTATAAGAGTGGTATGTGAAAACTCATACCCTGCCTTTTCTATTGTTGATGAAGGGATGGTTTGGCTTGGGCAATCGCCGTGAGATCCAACTCCGCAATCTGACGCAACATAAGGTCGGCCATTTCCTATATCTCTACGAAAAGTATATTCTATCAGCTCGGCAAGACTTAAATGTCGCCATACCTTAACGGCTTCTTGATAACGGTTTATTTGACCATCACCAGTTCCATTGCAATAATGCCAATCAGTATCTGCGGCACTGCCAGCTACCCCACAAGCTTGTGTGTCCGGCCAATAGTCAAAGGCATTTTCTATATTTCCAGGCAGGTCATTATATTTAAGTTTAAAGGCATTAATTGCCGTCTTATATTCTTCTACTTCTCTTACAACGGAACGTAATTTTGAGGCTTTTATAAGGTCGTTTCCGACTAAAATACCTCCGAGCACTAAACCTATAATAATCATTACGATAGAAAACTCGACAAGGGTGAAGCCATCTTGGGGGTTCTTTTTCATTATTATATCCACCTCACTTCAGGCGGCAGGCTCATCAGGATGGCCTCCGGGTTTCCGCCGGTCATCAGTCCGAAGCGTGTCCCGCGGTCTTGAATCAGGTTGAATTCGGCGTAGCGGCCACGTTTTACCAGCTGGTGTTCACGCTGTTCATCTGTCCATGTTTCGTGCATGTGTCTGCGCACAAGCTGCGGGTAGATATCCAGAAAAGTTTTGCCTACGGCCTGCGTGAAATCAAAGTCCGTTTGCCAGTTGTCGGTGTTGATATAGTCGTAAAAAATACCGCCAACGCCGCGTGGTTCATTTCGGTGTTTAATAAAGAAATACTCATCACACCATTTTTTGAATTTGGTGTAATACTCAGGGTCAAATGCGTCGCAGGTTTTTTTAAATGCCGCGTGAAAATCCTGCGTATCTTTTTTGACTTCAAACATCGGCGTCAAATCCGCACCACCGCCAAACCATTGCTTTGCTCCGCCGCCAATAACGATCATACGTGTGTTCATATGCACGGCAGGCACCAGCGGTGAGCACATATGCGCGACCAGCGAAATGCCACTCGCCCAGAACTCTGGGTTTTTATCGGCGCCAGGAATTTCTTTTTGCATGGTTTCAGAAAAAGTGCCGTGTACGGTGGAGATATTTACGCCGACTTTTTCAAACACCTTGCCTTTCATCAGCGAGATTTCACCGCCCCCGCCATCTGGTCGTTGCCATGGCGTACGTTTGAATTTGGCGTTGCCGTCTGATTCCGTTTCGATTTTTTCAAACTCCGCACAAATCGCATCACGAAGGTTGCGAAACCAGCCACTCGCTAGCTGTTGCTGTTCTTCGATACTATCAGGAGCGGTGATTTTCTCTGCGGGTGATGTCATGTGTTTTCCTTACGCTGGAAATTGGTTGGTTTGTCTGAGTGCTTCGCCCAATATCATACTAGCTGCTTGTGCAATGTTAAGCGATCTTGCCTCAGCATGCAGCGGTATTTTAATGCGTGCGTCTGCTTTGCCATGCACAGTTTGTGGTGCGCCTTTTGATTCGCTACCTAACAATAATATGTCGTCCGGGCGAAATGTGAACTCTGTATAATTGTCTTCTGCCTTTGTGGTTAGCAGGATCAATCGTCCCCGTGTTTGACAATAATCAAGAAATTTTTCCCATGATTGATGGCGTGTGACGGAAGCCAGATCATAATAATCCATCATGGCACGGCGCATTTTTTTATCGTCGAAAATAAAACCACACGGTTCGATGATATGTAGTGCTACGCCCATGCAGGCACATAGGCGAATCAGGCTGCCGGTGTTTTGCGGTATATCGGGCTGGTAGAGGCAAACGATCATAAATTCATATAAATCAACTGATTGTGGTTATCATCAAAACTTCACAAAAAAGCCATATATCACGCGGCACTTTTTTGGCACAATGGTCTTAGCATAATTTTTTAGATGAAGTGTAGTTATGATTGATCCACGAATGGGTGCTTTTTTTCTGCTTACCGGCGTTACCATGTTTGCCTTTGCATCTGGTTTCAGTGTGTGTTTGTTCAATTTAGACACAGTGGATCAGTGTATTGCCGAGGCAGAGAGCTGGGTGGGCACGTTCAAATCCATGGGAGATCATATGATTGCCTGGGCAGAGGCCATTATCCGCGCGGCATTTAACGCGTAAGCACATTTGTGTGATGTACTTATCGCACTATTTATAAATAAGTCGCAGCTATTTCGCGCTTTCCTGTTGAAACTTCACAACGTTTTGTTATAGAAAAAGCCAACACCACAATTTATTGGGTTTTTTCATGAGTCAAAACACCGCATCTTCTTCTCATTCCGATCAATCTGGCGAAGTTACCCGTCGCGATTTTATGGCACTTTCCGCTGCTGGCATGGCCGCTGTAGGTGGCGCTAGCGCGTTGTGGCCATTTGTCGATAGCATGAACCCTAGCGCCGATGTATTAGCGCTTGCATCTATCGAGGTGGATCTTGCGCCGATCCAGCCAGGGCAGACTATTAAAGTGAAATGGCGCGGTGTGCCGGTGTTTATCCGTCATCGCACCACAGAAGATATTGAAGCATCGCGTGCGGTGCCTATGGGTGATCTGAAAGATCCCGAGAAAGATGAGGATCGTGTTCAAGAAGGTAAAGCGCAATGGCTGGTGATGGTTGGGGTGTGTACACATCTTGGCTGTATTCCTTTGGCTGATGCTGGTGATTATTGCGCGCCGAATGGTGAGGGTGGCTGGTTCTGCCCATGTCATGGTTCGCACTACGACACGGCAGGGCGTATCCGCAAAGGTCCAGCGCCCAAAAACCTGACGATTCCCCAATATGTATTTTTAAGTGATAACCGTATCAAGATTGGTTAAACATGGCACAAAAACCTACTAAACAAGAACCTGGCGTTAAGGGATGGATTGAATATCGTCTGCCCGTTTTTTCGTTTATCGATAATAGCCTAGGATCCAAATATCCTGCACCACGCAATCTAAACTACTGGTGGAACTTTGGTTCTATCGCCGGCATTTGTCTGGTAATGCAGATCCTTACAGGGCTGTTCCTGACGATGCATTACGCACCGAATGTAGGTCTGGCGTTTGACAGTGTTGAACAAATCATGCGCAACGTGAATTACGGCTGGTTGATCCGTTATGCGCATGCGGTGGGTGCATCCATGTTCTTCGTAGTGGTGTATATCCATATTTGTCGCGGGCTATATTACGGCTCATACAAGGCGCCGCGCGAGATTTTATGGTGGCTTGGTTTGATCATCTTCCTGCTTATGATGGCAACCGCCTTTATGGGATACGTGCTTCCATGGGGGCAAATGAGCTTCTGGGGTGCTACGGTAATCACCAACTTATTCTCTGCCATCCCTCTGGTGGGTGAATCTATCGTGCATTGGTTGTGGGGTGGTTTCTCGGTTGATAACCCTACGTTGAATCGTTTTTATTCGTTCCATTTCCTGCTGCCGTTTGTGATTGTGGGTGTGGTGATTCTGCATATCTGGGCACTACATATACATGGTTCTAACAACCCGTTGGGGATTGATGTGAAAACCCCGCAAGATACGATTCCATTCCACCCTTATTACACCTACAAAGACTTCTTTGGTTTCGGTGTGTTCTTCATGGTGTTTGCATGGTTCGTGTTCTTCTCGCCAAATTCACTGGGACATCCGGACAACTATATTGAAGCGAACCCGCTGGTAACGCCGCCGCACATTGTGCCGGAATGGTATTTCCTGCCCTTCTATGCCATTCTGCGTGCCACGCCAGATATCGGTATTCCGTTTACTAACATTGTGTTTGTTGAGTCCAAACTCGCAGGTGTATTGCTGATGTTTGCCTCAATTCTCATCCTGTTTGTGTTGCCATGGATTGATCGTTGCAAAGTGCGTAGCGGTAATTTCCGCCCAACATTCAAGTTGCTTTACTGGGTCTTTATTGCCAATGCGATTTTCCTTGGCTATCTCGGTGCCATGCCTGCTGAAGGTATTTACATCACATTAGGGCGCATCGCTTTATGCATCTATTTTGGTTACTTTGCTGCATTGTGGTTGATCAGTAAGAACGAGAAAACATTGCCCCTGCCTGAAAGTATTAGTAAGGCGGTGCTTGCAAAATCGGCAAATACCCACTGAGGATTGATATTATGAAAAAGACAACAACGATTTTTACAACGGTTCTGGTGGGAAGTTTGGTTGCGGCCTATGCGTTTGCGGCGGGCGATGCTAAGCATCCGCGTCAGATGCATTGGGCGTTTGATGGCGTATTTGGCCATGTGGACAAGCCTTCTGCACAGCGCGGTTTTCAGGTCTATAAAGAAGTATGTGCCGCGTGTCATGGTCTGAAGCGAATTGCATTTCGTAATCTTACGGAGATTGGTTTTTCTGAGGCAGAAGTAAAGTCGTTGGCCGCATCATATCAAGTTGTCGATGGGCCGAATGATGATGGTGATATGTTTGAACGTGCCGGTAAACCGTCTGATTATTTTCCGGAGCCTTATGCGAATGAACAGCAAGCACGTGCTACCCATAATGGTGCCTATCCTCCGGATCTTAGCTTGATTATCAAAGCACGTCAGGATGGCGCGAACTATGTGCATTCATTGCTGACAGGCTATGAAGAAGCCCCTTCTGATATGCAGATAGGCGAAGGTATGAGCTATAATCCATATTTCGCTGGCGGGCAGATTGCGATGGTATCACCGCTTTCAGATGAACTGGTAAGTTACGAAGATGGCACACAGGCATCCGTTGAACAGATGTCCAAAGATGTGGTGACATTCCTGCAGTGGGCAGCTGAGCCTGAAATGCAGGCACGTAAGCAAATGGGTCTTAAAGTGCTAGTCTTCCTCGCTATTTTCACCGGTTTCATGTATCTTGCTAAACGGAATCTGTGGAGAAAGCTTCACTAATATACGGTGGACTATGTCGCTGTAGTGAAGAAAAAACATGAAGTTAGCAAAGCGAGTAGAGCGCATTGAACGATACACCGCCAAAACATAGTACCTATCGTTACGGCAGTTTCACAGTTGCTACGCTCTTGTTGTCCTTTACTTCCCTGCATACCGTTTATGCGAGAGAAGTGGAGCCACCACCCGGTTCGCTGGAATCCCTTGTAGAAGAAAAACAAGAGTTCAAACGCACCGATTTTAATCGGGATATTCCTTTCAGTGAAGACGATCCGGTGTTGCTTACGGCTACACAGATGGATTATGACCAGCAAAATAACATTGTTACCGCGACAGGAAATGTTGAAGTGACGCAGGGTCAAACGGTCTTGCTGGCAGATAAACTTGTGTATGACCAATTTAATAACCAAGTAAAAGCTATTGGCAATGTCAGCATGATGGATGCATCAGGTAGCGTAGTGTTTGCCGAAGAAGTGCAGCTAAAAGATGACATGCATGCCGGGGTTATACGTCAGTTTAAAGCACGGCTTTCCGATGACTCGCTGTTTGTGGCGGCGCAGGCAAATAAGTTAGACGAAGATGTGACAGAGCTCACACGTGCGGTCTATTCACCTTGTAAGGTTACCTGTGATGAAGATAGTGTTGGCCACGATCCCATGTGGCAGCTGCGCGCATCAACAGTACGAGTAGATGAAGAAGAGCAGTTGGTCACCTATGATGATGTAAATTTTGAAGTATATGGCACGCCGGTATTTTATACGCCTTACTTGTCACACGCTACGCCAGGTGCCGATAACAAGAGTGGGTTGTTAGCGCCTGAGTTTCAGCAGAATGGTAATTTGGGTTCAGTAGTTAAGGTGCCTTATTATTACGTGATAGGGCAAGACAAGGATCTGACCATCACCCCCATTTACACATCGCAAGAGGGGTTGGTCATGGCGGGCGGCTATCGTCAGAAGTTTGACAATGGCGAGTGGTTCATGGATGGCAGTATCACGCGCCCGCAGGATCGAGATGGGCGTGGTTTTGTGGAAAGAGGAAAGAATTTCCGTGGGCATTTTAATACCAATGGTAAATTTGCTGCCGGCCAGGATACGGATCTTGGGTTTGACATACATTACACCACGGATGACACCTATCTGCGCCGGTATGATTTTGGCACGGAAACGTTGTTAACCTCGCGGGTATATGCCGAAAGTTATGACTTAATAGGTGATAACGATCGCAGCTTTGGTAGCATCGAGGGGATATCATTTCAGGGGCTTCGGGCGAGCGATAATTCGGATTTGATTCCTGTCATCGCGCCGCTTGCCACCATGCATTATGAAACCGATCCGGGGGTGTATAATTCGCGTTTTTCATTAGACGCGAACACCATGGTATTGTTTAGGGATATTGGCTCAAAGAGCCGTCGCCTATCACTTACAGGGGAATGGAAACTCCCATTCATTACCAACGATGGGCAGATCATCGAATTCAAGACACAACTGCGTGGGGATGTGTATTCGGTCGAGGATTATACGTTGGCCAATTCAGAAGTGTATGATGGATCAACAGGACGGCTAGTACCTGAGGTATCGCTTAACTGGCGCTATCCGTTTCTTAATCAGTGGGGCAATGGCCATAGTGTGATGATTGAGCCCGTGGTGGCGATGGCGGTGAGTCCACGTGGTGGTAACCCGGAAGAAATTCCCAACGAAGATAGTCTGGTGCCAGAATTTACCGATAGTAATTTGTTCGATTCAAACCGTTTTTCTGGCTATGACCGTATCGAAAGTGGGCCACGCGTGAGTTATGGTATGCGCGGTCAGGCACAACTTTTCTCTGACAAATATATCGACTGGTTATTTGGTCAGCATTACCGTGTTGATACCGATCGCAACTTCCCATTCTCCAATGATCTGGACGACCATTTCTCTGACTATGTGGGAAAGGTTGGTATTGCCTATTTACCGTTCGATGTATCGTATCGTTTCCGTTTAGATAAAGAGACGTTGAGCGCCAAACGTAACGAGGTGGATGCAAGCTTCAGCTACAATCCGGTAACTTTAACTACGGCCTATTTGTCACTTAAAAATGATCCGGTATTAGCTACCCGTGAAGAGATTTATGGGCGGGCAGCTGTGTGGCTAACAGACCAGTGGCAGTGGGATGTAAGAGGACGTAGGGATCTGAATCTCGATCAGATTACTTCGGCGAGCACGAGCCTCACCTTTAAAAATGAATGTACTTTCTTTACGGGTGTGCTAGGCAAAGAATACACGCGTGACCGTGATGTTAAACCGACCACGTCGTTTTTGTTCCGTATCGCTCTTAAAAATCTGGAATAGCATGCTGATTCGTATTTTTTCATTATTGTTATGTTTGACGTTTCCTGTTGCAGCGCAGGCGGCTCCTTCCGGGCTTGGCATTGCTGCGGTGCTTAACAATGAGGCGATCACCTCTTATGATGTCGACGCGCGTATGCGTTTTGTGATTGCCACGACCAAGCTTACTAATTCGGCTGAAACGATTAAGCGGGTGCGCCCGCAGGTGATTCGTTCACTGGTGGATGAACGGTTGCAGTTGGCGGAAGCCAAACGCCTTAATATTGAAATCAGCGATGATGAAGTAACCAAAGCGATTGCGGGTCTGGAACGTCAGCGCGGGATGAAACCGGGCGCTATCTTTTCTATGCTGAAGCGCAATCGTGTACCGAAGGAAACCTTCATCAACCAGATTCGCGCTCAGTTGGCGTGGAATAGTATTCTGATAAAAAAGGTGCGCCCCACAGTTGATATTACGGAAGAAGAAGTGGAGCTCGCACAAAAACGTTTATCCATTCCAGTCGTAAAACAGGAAATGGAGATTGCCGTACTCACTTTGCCGGTAGATAAACCAAGCAATGAGGCAGAGATGCGACAACTCATTGATAAGCTTTCTAAAGAGATGCGAGGTGGTGCAAGTTTTGAGGAATTATCGCGCCAGTTCTCCAGTGGTGCGGCAGCCGCGGGTGGCAAGGTGCAGACCTTCTGGGTGCGTCCGGAACAGCTTCATCCAATCGTGGGTAAGGCGTTGGCACGCGCTAAAGTCGGTACTATTACGCCACCATTACGCACGCCGGATGGTTTCACGATCGTGAAGGTATATAACACGCGTGCGCTGGAAAACGAGGCAGAAAAAGAACAACAAGTGACGCTCAAAGATATCTTATTGAAACTGAAGGCTGATGCGGAAAATAAGGAAGCAGAGGTGTTGCTGACTATTGGCGAAGAGGTGGCACGTAATCCTGGCAGTTGTGAAGAAAAAGGTATTGCCGGAGTGGATGATCTGGATGAATTTAACATCGAGGTGGCCATGAAAACAGAACGTATGTCTTCTCTTTCTCCAGCAGTAAAAACCATTGTAGAGAACTTAAGCGTGGGAGAGATATCCGCTCCGTTTGCAACTGATGAGGGCATTCAGCTTTACATGCTGTGCGGGCGTGGTGAAGCACCGGCCGCATTGGTTGATGTAGAGCGTGTGCAGAATGTTATTTATAAGCAAAAAATGGAACTGGCTGCGCAGAAATATATCCGTGATTTGCGCCGCGATGCTTATTTAGAAATTCGCTAAACAATGACCTTAACGTAGCTGCCTGGCGCCTCTTCGATAGGCTTTAATGTGCCTTCTCCTGGTATGCGTGCATCTACTTTTGAACCTGCATGTGGTTGGTGCCATTTAAGCCAGTCTGGCCACCAGGAGCCTTTGATTTCTTTGGCGCTATTCACCCATTCATCTGCAGACTCAGGATAAGATTCCTCATTCACCCAATAGCAATATTTGTTTTTGGCGGGTGGATTTATCACACCAGCAATATGCCCAGACGCAGCCAGCACAAAACGCACATCACCTTTATAAGTTTGCGTGCCTACGTAGGTGGATTGCCACGGTGCGATGTGGTCTTCGCGCGTGGAGAGCATGTAGGTCGGGGTATCAATGGTGGTCAGATCAATAGGCACACCGGCAACGGTGATGCCGCCCGGCTCGATAAGTAAATTTTTCAGATACATATTGCGCAGGTAAAAACTATGCATTGCTGCAGGCATGCGTGTGCAGTCTGCATTCCAGTAGAGCAAGTCAAATGGGAAGGGGTCTTTACCCAGCAGGTAGTTATTGACCACAAACGACCAGATCAGGTCATTGGCGCGCAACATATTAAACGTCATGGCCATTTCCGAACCTTCAAGAAACCCATGTTCGGCCATTTTTGCTTCGGCGATTTGCAGCTGCTCGTCATCAATAAATACAGCAAGTTCACCCGCATCCGAAAAATCAATCATGGTGGTAAGATAGGTAACCGACTTTACGCGGCGGCTTTGTTTTTTCGCTTTGAGCCATGCCAGTGTGATGCTGGTAAGTGTGCCGCCAAGACAGTAGGCGCCAATAGAAACTTCCGTTTCTCCGGTGGCCTGTTCGATCGCATCCAGTGCGGCAAGCGGGCCAAGGCTCATATAATCATCGAAGGTTTTCTTGCTCAGCTTTTTATCCGGGTTCACCCACGAAATGGCAAATACGGTATAGCCATTATCGACCAGATATTTCACCATGGAATTTTCTTCCTGCAGGTCGAGAATATAATATTTATTGATCCATGCAGAAATAATAAGCAGCGGTGTTTTATGCACCTGTTTGGTGGTTGGCTCATATTGAATGAGCTGCATCAGCTCATTTTGATAAATGACTTTGCCCGGCGTGGTTGCGAGATTTTCACCCACTTTAAAGGCTGCATAATCGGTCATGCTGATACGCAAGTTACCTTTACTATGTTCCAGATCTTCCAGCAGGCGTGTAAACCCTTTGACCAGATTTTCGCCCTTGCTTTCAAGCGTGGCCTTAAGCACTTGTGGGTTAGTCATTAGAAAATTACTCGGGCTCATCGCATCGACAAATTGGCGCGTGTAAAAGTCAATCTTCCTAGCAGTTTTGGGATCGATATCAGAAACATCTTGCACAGAATGCTGCATCCATTTGGCGGTCAGCAGGTAGGATTGTTTGATAAAGTCAAACACCACATTTTCCTGCCATGCTTCATCTTTGAAACGACGATCACGTTTGTCGGGTTCAATAAACGGTTTTTCCTCTTCACCCATGGCACGTTCGGCGGCATTCTGCCAGAGCTGCAGATATTGTTCCCAGAGTGCTAGCTGGTTTTCCCAGAGTTTTTCCGGGTTGCTTGCCATATGTGTGAAAAATTCCATGAAAGCATTGCCCACATTAAGCGGGTCAAACGGTGTGTCACCAATATTCTGAGTTTGACGCGCAAAGAATTCCTGCATGATTTTCTGACACTGCTCCGCAGCCTTTGCCATATTTTCGGCAAATTCGACCGGATTATTAGGGGTTTCGCTATGAAAAGCGTCATCTTTATGTGGGCGCGAATGTGTCATGGCGTGTCAAAATAGGTAATTGCGTAAGAAAGCAAGCTAGGATATACATTTCTGGCGCTATTGGTTAGATGTTTTTATGCAACGCTTGTAAGCCCATCAAGAACAGCGTAATAAGGAAATAATTTTATTATATAGACGGTTAGGTTATTTATGGCACCCAATACCCATTCAATCAGGAAAACCCTTCTTGTCACTGCTGCGTCTGTAGTGGTGCTTGCAGCCTGTTCCCCCAGCTCTATGATCGATAAATTGACGGGCAATGAAGGGCGTGTGCCACAACATGTGGATGGGCCACGCCGTGCGCCTATCCTTAACCCAGAACCATCACCACAAAAAGTGCCGCCAGCGTCAACTTCACGTTTGCGTCCGCCGCCTCCACCTCCGCCTCCAGCGGCGTATGAGCCACGTGGCAATGCGGTGCAGGAAAAGCCGGCTGGCGATGAAGCGCCGGATGTCAGGGATTATTTTAACGAATTTTTTGGTCAGGATGCGGGCGAAGGCAAGGTACGTAAGCCCATAGCGGATAATCCTTATATCGAGGAAGAGATGGCAGAATCCGCTCCCCCCATGGTTGAAGAAGTGGCTCGCCCCGCGCCGCGTGTGGAATATACGCCGCCGCCTGTAATTGAAAAACCTGCTGCGCCGGTTGCCATTGGCAATATGCATATGGATGATGCACCGCGTGCGGATCGCACAGTGGCCGCGTTTTCGCCTATGGTGGATTCGCCTAGTCCGGCAGCGCCAGCATCCGCGCCAGAAGTAATGGCGGTGGTAGATGAAGAGGTGCAGGCAGCCCCAGCGATGGAGGAAGAAGCGCCAGCATCGACTTTTTTTAGCCGTTTATTTTCACCACTAAAAAGCAAGCCGGATGATGGGGTGATTATAGCTAAAGATGATACAACTTCTGAGCTGACCAACGTAAAAACGGCAAGCGATGCAGGCGATGATGCTGAAGAGGATTACCCATCACTTTCTTCGGTGCCTGCAACGCCTCAGGTGTTTAGCCAAGTGAGAAATGAAAAAACATTCAGAATGCAGGAATTGCAAATTGATCATGCGATGGCGCAGGAGTCGAAGCAGCAGTTAGACGCGGAGCCGTCGCAGCTACAAGTGAATAAGCCAGTAGAAGATCAGGGTGAGCCATTTGTACCATCACCTGTGGTAGAAAAAAGCATGTCTTCCGATGAGCCGGTTCTGCTTGGTCAGATGGGCGATAATAAAGCGGCACCCAAAACAGAAATGAGCATGGAAGCAAAACCTGCCCCAATAGAATATGCGGCGGATGAAGAAGTGCCTCCTGCGAAAGTGATGGTTAAAGAAGAAGCCGAATCGAGTGAGCCATGGTGGGAGCGTTGGAACGTAACCGTAGGCAAAGACAAAGAGTCGGCGCCGGAGATGGTAGAAGAAAAAGTACCGGCAGTGGTGGAAGCGCCAGCGCCAAAAGCTGTGGTGGATACTCCAAAGGCAGCACCAGTGATTGATGCGCGTCCGGATTCTACTGTGGCGGCGTTTAAGCCACTTAGTCCGCAAGTTACGCAGCCAGTGGCGGCACCCGTGGAGTATGCTGCGCCGGCAGTCGCAAAACCAGCAGCTGCAATGGAAGCTGCAACCGGGGAAGAGGACAGCAAAGAAGCCGATGGTCTGCCATCACCAGGCATGCTGGACAAGGTGAAAACCCTTCCCGCTTCGCGCTACAAAAACCGCGATCGTGAATTTTATCTGGTACCGTAGGGCAGCGTTATGAGTGATGATTTTTACCGCATCCAGCGGCTGCCACCCTATGTATTCGCTGAAGTAAACAAGATGAAGGCCGAAGCACGTGCGGCTGGCCACGATATTATTGACTTCGGTATGGGCAACCCTGATTCCAAACCGCCGCAGCACGTGATTGATAAAGTGACGGAAACACTGAAAGATCCGAAGGCGAGTCGTTATTCGCTATCGCGAGGCATTTACGGCCTGCGCAAGGCGCAAGCGGCGTATTACAAGCGTCGTTTTGATGTGGAGTTGGATCCGGATTCAGAAATTGTGGTCACTATCGGTTCCAAAGAAGGGCTTGCTAACCTCGCCAATGCGATCACCAGCCCGGGCGACACATTTATTGTGCCTGATCCGAGTTATCCGATTCATATGTGGGGCTTTGTCATTGCCGGTGCAGAAGTGGTAACGGTGCCAAACACCACGGGGCCGGAATTTTTTGCCGCATTGAAACAAACCATTGAGTCCGCGCCGAAGAAACCGGTAGCGCTGGTGGTGAACTTCCCGTGTAACCCCACGGCAGAATCATGCGACCTCGCGTTCTTTGAAGAGGTGATAGCGCTGTGCAAACATTACGGCATTTACGTAATTTCTGATCTGGCCTATTGCGAAATTTATTTCGATGGCAACCCGCCACCTTCTATTTTGCAAGTGAAAGGTGCAAAAGACATTGCCGTGGAATTCACTTCGGTGAGTAAAAGCTATTCCATGGCCGGATGGCGCATTGGTTTTTGTGCCGGCAATCCGAAGCTGATTTCTGCACTAACGAAAGTGAAATCCTATCTCGATTACGGCACGTTCCTGCCGGTACAGGTGGCCGCTGCGGCAGCGCTTAATGGCCCGCAGGATTATGTAGAAGACATGCGTAAACTTTATAAAGAGCGCCGCGACATTATGGTGGCTGGCTTGCGTGATGCGGGCTGGGATAACATCACCGTGCCGACTTCCTCTATGTTCTTATGGGTGCCGGTGCCGAAGGCCTATGCGCATTTAGGCTGCATGGAATTTTCCAAGTTGCTGCTGAAACATGCCGATGTGGCCGTAGCGCCGGGTGTGGGTTTCGGGCCGGGCGGTGAAGGTTTCGTGCGTATCGCGCTGGTAGAAAACAAAAACCGTATTCGCCAGGCACTGCGTAATATCAAACAGTTCATGGCGGAAGATCCTGGCCATAATATGCGTTCGGAGAATACCGCATGAGCACACCACTTCGTATAGGTATTGCCGGCCTCGGCGTTGTTGGTGGCGGCACGTTGAAGATTCTGATGAATCAGGCGCAGATGCTTTCTGATCGTTGTGGTCGTCCGCTTGTGGTCACGGCTGTGTCAGCGCGCGACAAAAGCAAGGATCGCGGCGTCGATATGGCAAATATCCGCTGGATGGACAACCCGCTCGATATGGCATCTGACGCTGAAATCGACGTGGTGGTAGAGGTGATTGGTGGTGCGGATGGCATTGCCAAAGAGTTGGTTGAGCAGTCTTTGAAAAACGGAAAATCCGTAGTTACGGCCAACAAAGCCTTGATCGCGCATCATGGTCTGGCGCTTGCCAAGCTTGCAGAAGCATCCGGCGCGATGCTCACTTTTGAAGCAGCCGTGGCGGGGGGTATCCCGATTGTTAAAGGCCTGCGCGAAGGCTTAGGCGCAAACCGTTTTACGCGCATTGCCGGCATTTTAAACGGCACTTGTAACTACATTCTTTCCAACATGTGGGATACGCAGCGCGATTTCAGCGAAGTGTTTAAAGAAGCACAAGGAATGGGATATGTGGAAGCGGACCCAAGCCTTGATATTGACGGGATTGATGCCGCACATAAGCTCGCCATTATCGCAAGCCTTGCTTACGGCATGGCACCTGCCATTGATGCAGTACATGCAGAAGGTATTAGCCGTGTCACACTTACTGATATGCTGTTTGCGGATGAGCTGGGTTGCGTGATTAAGCTGCTTGGCATCACCACGCAAAGCGATCGCGGGGTGGAGGTGCGTGTGCATCCATGCCTGATCGCCAAGGATTCCCAGCTGGCACATATCAATGGTGTGACCAACGCGGTGCTGGTGGAAGGTGATGCAATTGGCACAGCGATCTTTGAAGGGCCGGGCGCGGGTGAGGGGCCAACGGCATCTTCCGTGGTGGCCGATATTCTCGATATTGCGCGTGGCTTGAAATATAACCCGCTAACCTTACCGGCCTCCAAGCTGGCAGATGCGAAAATTGCACCGATGGCACAGCTGGAAAATTGCTATTATATTCGCCTCGGGGTGATCGACCAGCCAGGTGTGCTTTCTGCGGTAACCGACATTTTCAAGCAGGAGAAAATCTCCATGCGTTCGGTGATTCAGCATTCGCACAAGCCGGGCGAGATGGTGCATCTGGTGATGACCACACACCAAACACAAGAAGCCGCTATGGAGCGCGCATTGAAAGCAATTGAAACTTTAGATAGTGTAAAAGAACAACCTTACATGATTCGCATGGAGACATTATGAAAACTGCCGCCAAAAAGAAAACGACCAAGGCACCCGAGGAACAACCAAGTTTTTGGTCAGACCGCAACTTTGCATTAGAAGCGGTGCGCGTAACCGAAGCGGCGGCGCTTGCTGCCTCGCGTTGGATGGGGCGTGGTAAAGAAAAAGACGCAGACCAAGCCGCAGTAACCGCCATGCGCGAAGCGCTAAACGGGCTTGCCATTGATGGTACGGTGGTGATCGGTGAAGGTGAACGCGACAAAGCGCCGATGCTTTATATTGGTGAGAAAGTGGGCAACAGCTACGGCCCATCGGTGGATATTGCGCTTGATCCATTGGAAGGTACGACCATTTGTGCCAAGGGTGGTGTGAACGCAATGGCGGTGATTGCCATGGCAGAAAAAGGCGGTTTCCTGCACGCACCAGATGTATATATGAGCAAGATTGCCGTGGGTGGCGATTTACCCAAAGATGTGGTGAGTATCGACAATGCGCCTTCAACCAATCTGAAGAATCTGGCCAAGGCAAAAAAATGCGACATCTCTGATTTGGTGATCTGTATTTTGGAGCGTGACCGTCATAAAGAACTCATCGCAAAAACACGCGAAGCAGGTGCGCGTATTCAGCTTATTTTGGATGGCGATGTGGCCGGTGTAATCGCCGCGGCACTGCCTGATACGGGCGTGGATATGTATGTCGGCACTGGTGGTGCGCCGGAAGGTGTGTTGGCTGCGGCGGCGCTTCGTTGCGTGGGCGGGCAGATGCAAGGTCGACTACTCTTTAAAAACCAACAAGAGAAGAATCGTGCCAAGCGTATGGGTATTACCAGCCTGAACAAAATCTACACCATGGAAGAACTGGCCAAAGGTGATGTGATGTTTGCGGCCACTGGCGTAACGGATGGTACCATGTTGCAAGGTGTGCGTCGCTATCCTGGCGCTGCATCTACTCATTCGATCGTGATGCGTTCGAAAACCGGTACGGTGCGTACTATCGAAGCCGAGCATAACTTCGCGCGCAAAACCTGGTGGGAAGACGTATAATTCGTCGCTTCCCGGCCTTTCGTTTTTAAGTCATACTCGTCATTGCGAGGAGGCCGATAGGCCTACGCGGCAATCCAGATATCGTCATTCCAGCGGAAGCTGGAATCTCGAGATTCCTGTTTGTACCGGAATGACGGAAATATTGTTTCCCCGTAGCTTACGCGCGAAAATGTCAAGGAATGTCAAGCAAACGCAACTAAATGAAAAATTTTTTGCCTGTTTTAGGTGCAACCGTTTGTAATGATTGAATACAGGCCGGAATAAAATGGTTCTAAACGGCTCCAAACAGCTCTACATCGTCACAAACCAGCTCGAAACAGTCACAAACAGGCACCAAACGGTACCTAACAGATCAGGGCTGGTCGTTGCCGGGAAATTCCACCACGCTACTGCCACTACTAGTAGGCTGGTTGTTTGGTGGCTCCCACACATCGGCATACTCACCTAATATGTAGCGTGGCAACAGCATGTCTCCACCATTGACGCGTTGGTAATAGTCGAACATGTTTTCTTCAATGCCTGCCGCGCTGCGAAGCTCGTCAACCTTGTCGGAGTTCTCGAGAGGCTTCGGCACGAAGCAGCCATTCTCCGCTTCGCGGATTTGTGTGCCAAACCGTTGGTGCAGCCCTTTATTACACAGGATGCGATCCGTCAGGAAGGCGATGAACGACGTATCCACCTTATCCAGCGACGCCAGCTCCAGCAGTAGTTTGTGGCAGTGGGTTTGAAACTCCACATCGTAATCCGCATGCAGTACAATCATGAATGCTGCCTCATGTGCGTGCCCGCTAAACTCGTTTTCGGTTGGCCAGCCATGTTCTTCCACAATGGTCTTGAGCGCATCACTTTTGGGGCGGTGAATGTTCGCCAGAAAAGCGAGCGAAGATTCCGCCCAGGCAGGTGAAACCTCTGGTGGATCAAGCTTCTCCAGTGGCTTTAAGGCGAACAAGGTGAGTAAGTCAGTAGAAATCAGCATAATAAGATCAGTATACCCAAAAAACCTAGGAATTCCCAGACTTTTTGCGGATTTTAGCCTCCCTGTGGGTGATGTAAATGGCGCTGGCAGCGATGATTAGCGAGCCGGTGATAGTTTGGCTATCCATTACTTCGCCGAACAGTATATAGGCCAAAATGGCGGTAAATACCAGCCGTGTGAAGTCAAACGGCATTAACACTACAATGTCTGCCCGCATGAAAGCGCGGGTGAGCGACAGATGCGCGATGGTCGAAAAGACGGCGATTAGGAACATCAGCCCTATTTCATAGAGCGATGGTTCCTGCCAGTAATAGAAGGCAGGGGGGATAGACCAAAGCAGCATGAAGATCGACATATAGAACACGATAGTCTCCGGTGATTCGGTGCGCGTAAGCGTCTTTACCAGCGTACCTGCAATGGCCATGAGTAGTGATGAGGCGAGCACGATAAGCGCGCTGCTTTCCATTTGCCCGGCATCGGGGCGTAGGATGACAAGCATACCCACAAACCCGACCATAATGGCAGACCAGCGGCGTATGCCTGCTTTCTCACCTAAGCAGGTAATGGCGATAATGGTGCCTAAAATGGGGGTGATGAAGGAGATGGCGGTGGCCAGTGTGATAGGCATTAAGGTCAGCGAATAGAACCATAATTCCATCGCCAGTAAGCCAATAGTACCGCGCCAGAAATGGCCGCTCATGCGCTCGGTCGTAAAGCGTGGAATGGCTCTGCGTTGCAGATAAGCGCAGACAGCAACGATAATAAGCAGGCTGAATAGGTTGCGCATGAAAACCATTTGCGCGGAATGCAGCTCGCCTGCCAGCAAGTGAATCACGCTGCTCATGGATGCGAAAGACGCCATGCTAAGTAGCATGAACAATATGGCTTGCAAGGTGCGTGGTAGGTTCTTCATGGCGGAGCTATTGGTGCTGCAATATTTTGCGGGCAAAAGGAATGGTCACCGCTCTTTGCTCGCTTAGTGCCTGTTTGTCCAGCGTTTCTACTGCTTGTGCAATGGCGCTGAATGAGCGCTCCATGCGTGGTAGCAGATAGGCAATCACCTCATCATCTACTTTGAGCTGACGATCGGAGAATTGTTTGCGCATGGCACCAATTAGCACCTCATCATCGGGCGGATTGATGGCAATAGCTGGTAGCGCCAACACACGAGAGGTAAGGTCAGGCAGGCCGTAAGGGAGCTGTTTGGGAGCGCAACTGGCCGTTAATAGTAGGAAGAATCCATTCTCTTTGGCGGCGTTGAGCAAATGAAATAGTGACGTTTCATCATGTTGCTCAATGTTTTCGACGAGTGCATTGTTTGCAAGGTTTTCAGCATCGACGGCATCTGTAATGGCGTCTGATTGCTTTGCCCAAATATGACCGAGATGTGATTTTCCACAGCCCGTAGCGCCGTAAATGATGGTTGCATGACTATTCCAATCCGGCCAGCGTTTGATCCAGTCATAGGCCTGCTTGTTACATTCGGATACCACAAACATATCTTCGTGGAAATGGGTGGCGTGCGCGAAGGGCAGCGCGATCTGAGACATGTTATGTTCCGGTATTGTGGTAGTAATCGCTCTTTCGGTATTGCTCGAGCGCAAAACGTATGAGTACACCGATTACGGCGGTACCGGGGATGGCAAGCAACACGCCGACAAAGCCAAACAGTGCGGCGCCAGCTAGCATCCCAAAGATGATCCATACGGGATGTAGCCCTACCTTATCGCCCACCAGTTTGGGTGTGAGGAAATAGCTTTCCAGCACCTGTCCTGCCATAAAAATACCAAATACAGCGAGCACAGCACTGTTGTTATCAAACTGAAAAATGGCCACAATCATACCGACCAGAAACCCAACCAGAAACCCGACATAAGGTAGAATAATAAGCAGGCCGGTTCCCAGTCCGATAAGGATGGCAAACTTGAGTCCTGTAATGGAGAGTGCTATCGCATAGAACGTGCCGAGCAGCAGACAAACATTGAGTTGTCCGCGTACAAACCCGGCCAGTGTTTGATCTATGATGGCAAATTGTTCACGCACTGTTTCAACATGTTTGCGTGGAATCATATCATCAATTTTCTTCACAATCCGATCCCAGTCACGCAGCATATAGAAGGTAACGATCGGGGTGATGAGTACGAGTGAAAGCACATTCACTACCGCCACACCTGAAGAGAATAAGCCGCCTACGAAATCGGTCAGTAATTTGGCTACCACACCAGATGCATTGGCCGCTGTTTCTTTGTTGTCACCAATTTCCTCCAGGTTTAACGCCCCTATCCATTGGTCTAGATACCCTCCATATTGCGCGCGCAGGGAGTTGATATGTTCTGGCAATATACCCATGAGGCCGGAAAGCTGTTCAGTAACGACCGGGATGATGAGTAGCAATAACAATGCAAGGGTAGTGAAAAATCCGGCCGTGATAAAAGTGGTGGCAATACCGCGTGACATACTGTTTTTCTCAAGCTTGTCCGCAGCAGGATCAAGAAAATAGGCAATCAGCAAACCCAAGACAAAGGGTAGCAATACCGAGCGGATAAGATAGACGAAAGCGATGGTTAATACCGCAACCATGCCCCAGAATAATAAGCGACGATTAATCACGAGACACCACCCAATATCGATCATGTTTTACCAGACGTATTTTCTGTGAGACAATACCTGCCGCGAGCGACTCCGGCTCTCCGCGATAATGGATCACCATATCAACTTGCTGTGGGGACATAGCGAGCAGCTCTATACGGTCGATCATAGGAAGTGACGATAGGCGTGCACGTAAATCAGTCCATGAGCGCAGTGTGGTAATGCTGGCTAGTATCATCATCCTGTTACGATCACCCGCACGAACACCGCGTATTTCTGACACTTCTTCGGTTTTTTTGGTTTGCATGTTGTCGGCAATATCACGGGCGGCACGTGCCAGTAACGTATCACGTGTTTCCTGTGGATCAGCGCGATAGGTCAGCATGTTTATTTCGTTTTTCAGGCGGTTGATACGGCGCTTTATCACAGTGAGCATCATATCTGGTGCGCGGGTATATTTGGCCTGAAGGATTACAATATCGGTAATGCCATAGCGAATGGCGAGGGGTGAAAGCGCTGAGTAATTAGCCGATGACACGTTGTTGATATTCACAATCGCAGAGTCGTTATTATCGCCGTAAGGTACGATCATATCGCCAGCGGTGATTTCAAGACCTAAAATACTCCACGCTTTGTGCCACGGGTTATCGTCTCCCCATAGCACGGCTTGTCCATCCTCTTCATAGGCGGGAATGATTAAGAATGCGCCTGTAACTACGGAAGCCTCTTCGCTGGCTTCTCCGGTTGTGAATGTTTTGATAAGAGAGCTTACCGCATCAGCATCGAAGCTTACGATAAGGCGCGCACGATAGCGATCACTGGTAATTTTTTCTTCTGATACTTCTACGCCGCGCACTAGTGCGGTGATTTTTTTAGAATCGAGTGTAGCCACAATATCTTGTGCCTGACCGGGAGGTGTTAATTTTGCAAGTAGCTCTATGAGTGCATCAACCTCACCTTTTGCCATGGCCTGAGTGCGCGCATCTGCGGCATCCTTGCCGGTAACATCAACGTTTACTTCGCTTGTTACCAGCGCTTCCCCCGCCCAGCTGGGGTTCGGCAGCGTCATTGCCAGCGAAAAAATGACCGTTAAGCATGTGATAAATAATTTCATAATTAGGCTTGAACCGTAAGTAAACTATGGCATTACTCTTAACCAGAAAATGAGTAAATCGCAAGGATTGTAAATGTCAGGTGCTACGTACCAAAAAGCCGGAGTTGATATTGATGCAGGTGATGCGCTGGTTGAGCGTATTAAGCCGTTTGCCAAAATGACCAGCCGTGATGGTGTGGCATCGGGTCTTGGAGGCTTTGGTGCGCTGTTTGACCCAAAGGCAGCTGGCTATAATGATCCGCTGCTGGTATCGGCGACTGATGGCGTGGGGACGAAGTTAAAGATTGCGCAGCTTGCAGATAAGCACGATACGATCGGCATTGATCTGGTGGCGATGTGTGTAAATGATCTGGTGGTGCAAGGTGCGGAACCACTTTTCTTTCTCGATTATTTTGCCACTGGTAAGCTCGCGCTTGATACAGCCGAGCAGGTGGTTAAAGGTATTGCTGATGGCTGCAAGCTTGCTAATTGTGCGCTAATTGGTGGCGAGACGGCAGAGATGCCCGGCATGTATGGGGCGGGAGAGTATGATCTTGCCGGATTCACTGTTGGTGCAGTAGAGCGCGACAAGTTGCTGCCTAAGCAAAACATGCAGGCGGGCGATGTGTTGATTGGCTTGGCATCTAGCGGGGTACACTCCAATGGGTTTTCTTTGGTGCGCTATATTATGGAGCAGCAAAAGCTAGATTACGATATGAAAGCGCCGTTCGATAGCAGCAAAACACTGGGTGAGATATTGCTGACCCCTACTAAGATTTATGTGCAGAGCTGCCTGAAAGCATTACGTGCGCATGATGGTATCAAGGGGCTTGCCCACATTACCGGTGGCGGCCTGCCGGGGAACCTTCCGCGCGTATTGCCTGAGTCGCTCGGTGCTAAAATAGATGCATCATCATGGGAAATGCCCGCGATTTTGACGTGGTTGAAAGAAGTTGGTGATGTGCCCGAGAAAGACTTCTGGCGCACCTTTAACGGAGGTATTGGCATGGTGATGGTGGTGGACAGCGCGCAGGCCGATGCAGCGATTAAAACGCTGGCATCTGAAGGTGAGGCTGCGTGGAAAATTGGCACACTGATAGAAAGTGACAATCAGGAAGTGACGCTTTCGTGATGAAGGCGAAAGTAGCGGTATTGATTTCGGGTAATGGCAGTAATCTGCAGGCTTTGATTGATGCATCTAAGGCGGAAGATTATCCGGCTGAGATAGTTGCCGTTATTTCCAATAACAAAGATGCGTTTGGGCTAAACCGCGCAAGCAATGCAGGGATTGCTACTCATATTGCTGACCATAGAGATTATTCAGACCGTGAAACGTATGATCGCGCGGTGCATGAATTATTGCTGCGTCATTCTACGCAGATCGTTTGCCTCGCAGGATTTATGCGATTGCTTTCCCCATGGTTTGTGGAGCAATGGAAAGATCGATTGTTGAATATCCACCCATCGCTGCTGCCAAAATATAAAGGCGCGCACGCAATACGTGATGCATTTGAAGCAGGCGAAAAAGTGACCGGTTGTACGGTACATCATGTGGTAGCGGAAATGGACGCAGGGCCAGTCATTATGCAGGCAGAAGTGCCGGTGCTGGAAGGTGACACACTGGAATCACTTACTGAGCGCATGCACGAGCAAGAGCATCGGATTTATCCGACAGCTCTAAGCCACGTGATACTAAATAAATAATTAGCCTACGATTTCGATGTCGCTGAAGAAGAAGCGGATTTCGTTCGCTGCGTTTTCAGGTGAATCAGAACCATGCACAGAATTGCGCTCGATATTTTCAGCGAATTCTTTGCGGATGGTGCCATCGGCAGCTTGTGACGGGTCAGTAGCGCCCATGATTTCACGGTTTTTAGCTACGGCATCTTCACCTTCTAATACCTGAACAATAACGGGTGCAGATACCATATATTCTACGAGCTCGTCATAAAATGGGCGGTCTTTATGTACAGCGTAAAACTCGCGTGCTTGCAGGCGAGACAGGCGAACACGTTTGCTTGCTACTACGCGCAGGCCGTTTTCTTCGAATTTAGCGGTGATCTTACCCGTCAGGTTGCGAGTAGTTGCATCTGGTTTGATGATTGAGAAAGTGCGTTGTTTAGCCATGTTTTTTGCTCCAGTTTGATTGTTGGCTGGGTATATAGGGGCAAAATCTTCAGAAAGCAACTTTTTTCCTGAAACGGTTAAAGCCCTGTACAAATAGGATAAATTGTATATGTTGGGGGCAATAATAAAAAAACATACAACGGGTGGTAGTTTTCTCATGCGCATTATTGCTGCAACTGTAGCTATGCTGATGCTGTCTGGTTGTGCGGATCATCTCGCACAGCTTAGGGAGCTGCGTCCGGTTGCCAATGGCTTTGAAGGCGCGCTTGCAACAGAATATCTTGATTATGCGGAATCGGAAGCTGAGCAGGATAATATGGATAACGCGCAGTATTTTGCTGCTAAGGGTGTAAGATCGGCGCGCGGTGAGAATGTGGCGCCAGAAATGCCCACTACGTTTTTACCCAGTGACTCGCAGAAGGATCTAGTCGAAGCGCGCACCGTGTTGATGGCGCTGCTGACCGATGACATTAAGCGAGTAAATGCGCAAGGTGCTGCACGCGCGCAGCTATTGTATGATTGTTGGCTATCGCGTGAGCGTCAGCGTGATGAAGATGCAGATAGTTCCTGCGCCTATGGTTTCCGCAACACGCTTGATGAGTTGCAGAAGGTGGCTGACGTGCTTGTCTATGGTAAAGAAGCAAAGCACACGCTTAAATTTTCCCCAAGTAGTAGCAATATAACCCCGCGTTCCAAGGCCATTATCAAAGAAATCGCCACCCGAATGAAGCGTGCAGCGACATACAATATTGAGTTGCAGGCAAATGAACCGGGGGTCGATAATGTGCTGAGTGACCTCTCTCGTGAACGCATAGAAAAAGTGACCCTCGCTTTTGCAGAGGCAGGCATTGGGCCAGATAAGATCTCAGAAAAAACTGCCGGAAGTGGCAATGCTGTGTTATTAAGTAGTGATGTGGAAGAAACCAGTACGGTAGATATTATTGTGCATACTTATGCAATGCCAGGAGGGCCAAAAACATGAAACGTGTAATTGTTATAGTGGCGGCGATGCTCAGCCTATCGGCATGTACAGGCTATAGCTTGCAGGAATTACGCAAGACCCAGCCTTCTGGTTCGGAGTTTAATCAGCTGCTTACCTATCGTTATCTGGATTTTGCAGAGCAAGAGGCCAAGCGTTATGACTGGGTGGACTCGGCGCGTTTTGCTGATAAAGGATTGCTTGCTGCTTATGATAATGAGGTAGGGCCAGAGGAAACGGCTCATTATTTGCTGACGGCAGAGATGCGCCTGGAGTTGGATAAAGCGCGCAGCGACCTGCTTGCGGCGCTTACGGATAAGAACCGTAAAGAACGCCCTGCTGTGGCGGCGGATGCGCTGTTTTATTTTGATTGTTGGCTAGAACAAGCGGAAGAAAGTTGGCAGACAGGTGATATTGTTTATTGCCGCGAGCAATTCAAAGAACGTATCGCCGAGCTCAATGACACTTCTTATGAAGAGCTTTTAATTGAGCAGGGTGAGATGAAAGCAGCAGTGGATACTACGTCTTACATCGTATTTTTTGAGTGGGGGCAAACCACGGTTAATGCTGCTGGTGCGGAGATTATCGATGGTGTGGCTAAAACGTTGGAGTCCGAAGAAGGTTATGAGGTGGTGCTAAATGGCCATACCGATACGGCGGGAGATGCTAAATATAACCTGCAGCTTTCCAAGCGTCGTGCAGATGCAGTGCAGGAAAGGTTGGTGGCTAAAGGTGTGAAAGCTGAAGCAATTCAGGTGTTTGCCTTTGGTGAGACCTACCCCAAGATCGAGACTGAAGACGGGGTGAAGGAGCCAGCCAATCGTCGGGTGGAAATTTTCTTAGGCGAATAGGAAAATTTGCTTTGTATCTTGTGCTTTTAGTGCGGCAAGGCTATTACCTAGGCACGAAAAACAACAAGATAAGGCCACATGACACATAAGATTCTCATTTTAGATTTCGGCTCACAAGTAACCCAACTCATTGCACGGCGCGTGCGCGAGGCAAATGTATATTGTGAGATTAAGCCATTTAACACGCCAGAACAGGATATTGTGGCGTTTGGAGCCAAGGGTATCATTCTCTCTGGTGGTCCGGCTTCGGTGCATGAAGATGTTTCACCGAAGGCAAGCCAGAAAGTGTTTGAGCTCGGCGTACCAGTATTGGGAATTTGTTACGGTGAACAAACCATGTGTCAGCAATTGGGCGGTAAGGTAGAGCCATCTGATCATCGTGAATTTGGCCGCGCCATGATCGATGTGGTTGAAGATTGTGCGTTATTCTCAGGTGTATGGCAAACGGGTGGTAAGCATCAGGTATGGATGAGTCATGGTGATCGCGTAGTGAATTTGCCATCTGGTTTCAAAGTGGTAGCCACTACCCCATCTGCGCCCTTTGCAGCGATTGCTGATGATGCGCGTCATTTTTACGGCGTACAATTTCATCCAGAGGTGGTACACACGCTGGATGGTGCGAAATTGCTTTCCAATTTTGTGCATAAGATATGTGGCTGCACAGGCGATTGGACAATGGCTAAATTTAAGCAGACCGCTATTGACAACATTCGTGCACAGGTAGGTGATAGGCGCGTATTATGTGGTGTTTCCGGCGGGGTGGACTCGTCCGTGGTGGCTGGTTTGTTGCACGAAGCTATTGGCGACCAGCTCCTGAGTATTTTTGTGAACACGGGGCTGTTGCGTGCAGGTGAGCCTGAGCAGGTGGAAAAACTGTTCAAGGATCATTTCCATACGCCGCTGGTGCATGTGGATGCAAGCGCACTATTTTTAAATCGTTTGGAAGGGGTAACTGATCCTGAGCGCAAACGTAAAATTATTGGGGAAACCTTTATCGAAGTATTTGAACGTGAAGCACATGAGGCAGGCGGAGCAGATTTTTTAGCGCAAGGAACGCTCTATCCGGATGTGATTGAATCCGTTTCGTTTACTGGCGGGCCATCTGTTACCATCAAGTCGCACCATAATGTGGGAGGCTTGCCAGAGCGCATGAAGATGTCATTGGTGGAACCACTGCGTGAATTGTTTAAAGATGAGGTGCGTGATTTGGGGCGTGAACTTGGCATGCCGGAACATATGGTGGGTAGGCATCCATTCCCAGGGCCGGGATTGGCAGTGCGTATTCCGGGAGAAATCACTAAGGATAAGGTAAAGTTGCTACAAAAAGCAGATGCTATTTTCATTGATGAAATCAGGAAAGCCGGTCTTTACGATGAAATATGGCAGGCATTTGCTGTGTTGCTTCCCGTGCGAACTGTTGGGGTGATGGGTGATGCGAGAAGCTATGATTATGCGTGTGCCTTGCGTGCGGTGACCTCTACAGATGGGATGACGGCCGATTACTACCATTTCACCCATGAGTTCTTGAGTCAGGTATCTAACCGTATTATTAATGAGGTGAACGGCATTAACCGCATGGTGTATGACATCACCAGTAAGCCACCTGGAACTATCGAGTGGGAATGATATGAGTGACGACCTTATAAGAGAATTTGAAGAAGATATGCGTGCCCAGCGCTCGCAGGACTTCATGCAGCGTTTTGGCAAAAGTATGGTGTGGGCGAGTGTGGCCATTGTGGCCGGCACAGCGGGCGGCGTGTTGTGGAAAAATTACCAGCATAGCAACGCCACACAAAACACGAATCTATTGATTAGTGCTACACATCAGGTTTTTGATAGTAATAATGAAGCGGCTATCACCACATTATCCAAAATGGATAATGTAGATGGGCCACATTATGGCCTGGCTATGTTGCGTAAAGCTGAAGCGCAGAGGGCAGCAGGCGATCAAGAAGCGGCAGAGAAAACCCTTGCTGAGCTTGCTAGGCACACAGGAGATGCGCAATTATTTGCTGACTTGGCCAAATTGCAGCTTGCCTCAGCAGATATGAAAGTGGAAAAAGACTCCCCTATCGCCGCAGCATTAACTGAGCAAAAAGCATGGGCGTTGCTGGCGGAAGGCAAAAAAGACGAAGCCGCTTCCCTTTTTGGTGAGCTTTATCACAACAAACAAACACCTGCTTCCATGCAGGAACGTGTTACCTTGGCGCTGCAATATATGGCACCTGAAAAACTTGAAATAACTTCCAAAGATCATGAATAATTTTTGTCGTATAGCTTCTGTAGCGCTTTCGCTTGTTGTGATTTCGGGTTGTGATTATGTGCCTGATTGGCTGGGCGGTGCGGACGAAGAAATTGAGCGCCTTCCGGGTGAACGTATCACGGTGCTTCCCGTGGCGACAGACTTGCAGGCAGACGCCTCCTTAACAACCATTCCGGTGGCGTTGCCTGCAGTGAATCAGAATATGGAATGGCCACAACATTCTGGCTATTTTTCTTCAGCAGGTAGTAATCTGGGTGCGAGCGGCAATTTCAGTGAAACTGATTATGCGAGTGCCGGAGATGGTGAGGCATTCGAACATACGCTTATAGCCCGTCCGGTTGCAGGCGGAGGTATGGTGTTTGCCATGGACGGGGAAGGTAAAATTTCTGCGCATGATATGGCTGATGTCAGCACGAAAAAATGGGTATCGGACGGTGTATCGGAGGAAGATATCGACAACGCCAATGGTGGTGGTTTGGCCTATGATCAGGGGCGTATATATGCGGTGTCTGGTCGTGGTGTTGTCGTCGCCATGGATGCAGGTTCTGGTGGGGTAATCTGGCGTAAATCTGGCTATTTGCCATTCCGCTCTGCCCCTCGTGTTTCAGGCAATAAACTGTTTGCTATCACGATTGAAAGCGAATTAATCGCGTTTGATATTACTAGCGGGGAGCCACTTTGGAGCCATCGCGGCATTGATGAAACGGCCGGGTTGATGAACGCCGTATCGCCTACTATTGATGGTGATACGATCGTGGTGCCCTACGAATCGGGCGAGCTTTATGCGCTTTCTGCACCTGACGGGCGACAATTATGGACCAATTCTCTGGCCGTAGGCAAACGCACGTTAGCCAGCGCCATATTTGCAGGTATCGGCGGTGATCCGGTGATTGATGGCACCGTGGTGTTTGCGGCAAGTAGTGGCGGGTTACTCGCAGTATATGACATGCCATATGGCCAGCCTTTGTGGCAAAAACAGGTTTCCTCGGTTAATACTCCATGGGTATCGGGGGATTATTTGTTTGTGCTGACGGCAGATAATACGCTGGTTGCTTTTGTGAAGTATGATGGGCGTATTCGCTGGGCAACTCGTCTACCGAGCTTTGAAAATGAAGAAAAGAAACTGGATTCGATTTTCTGGCGTGGCCCCGTGCTGGCTAATGGTAAGCTTGCAGTAGTGAGTTCGCGTGGCGAGTTGCGGCTTTATTCTGCTGCTGATGGCACCCTCGATTCCACCATTGATGTGGCAGATGATATTTACACGGCACCTATCGTGGTGGGCGGTAAAATGTATCTGATTAATAAATCTGCTGAACTTTATTCGCTGCAATAGGCACTACCAACATGAGCTTTACCATCGCACTTATAGGCCGCCCGAATGTTGGCAAGTCTACCCTGTTTAACCGCCTTACTGGCAAACGTCAGGCGTTGGTCGATGATATGCCCGGGGTGACGAGAGACCGCCGTATGGGCGCAGGAAATCTGGGGGGTGTTGAGTTTACATTGTTGGATACGGCTGGCTTAGAAACAGCAGAAACCGGCACATTACAAGCACGCATGACCGCGCAAACGGAAAAAGCTGTGGATGAAAGTGATGCGGTGATCATGATGATTGATGGTCGCGCAGGCGTGTTGCCGGTGGATGAATATTTTGCCGGCTGGCTGCGCAAACAACACAAGCCCGTAATTCTTGTGGTCAACAAAGCGGAAGGCAACAAGGCGGGAGCGTCAATCGCCGAGGCACACAAGCTGGGTTTTGGTGAACCGATAGGCATTTCTGCAGAACATGGCGAGGGGATGGGAGACCTGTTTGATGTGATTGCGCCATTAGCCAAGGAACAAGAACAGCACGAAGTAGAAGAAAACGAGAACACTCCATTGCAGCTTGCGATTATTGGTCGCCCGAATGTGGGTAAATCAACCTTACTTAATAAGATTCTTGGCGAAGAACGCGTGCTCACTGGCCCGGAAGCAGGCATTACGCGTGACTCCATTATGGTGAATTATATGTTTGAAGGCAGGCCGCTAAAACTGGTCGATACCGCAGGAATGCGCCGCAAAGCGAATGTAAATGAAAAGGTTGAGAAGCTAGCGGTAGCCGATTCGATTGACTCGCTGCAATATGCGCATGTGGTGGTGTTGGTGATTGACGCCAACCAGCCGCTTGAAAAACAGGATAACACCATTGCGGCATTGGTGGAGCAGGAAGGCCGCGCCATGGTGATTGCGGTGAATAAATGGGATACGGTGGATGACAAACCAGCCTATTTGAAAGCAATTAACCAGCGGCTTACCAAAGTATTACCGCAAGTAAAAGGGATTCCGGTAGTGCCGATCTCGGCAGAAACCGGTTTCCAGATTCCTAAATTATTGCGTGAATGTTTTAAGATTTACGATTTGTGGAATACTAAAATTACCACTGCCAAGCTGAATCGCTGGTTGGAATATGCGCTGGAAAAACACACGCCACAGCTGGTGAGTAAGCGCCGTCTTAAAATCCGCTATATCACGCAGAAAACTGCACGCCCGCCGACGTTTTTCCTGTTTGCCAACATGTCGGAAGTGCCGGAACATTATTTGCGCTATCTCGCCAATGATATGCGCGAAAGTTTTGATTTGTGGGGGGTGCCGATTCGCATTAGGGTGAAGAAAAATAAGAATCCGTATGTTGAGAAAGACACATGACTAACGCTATTGAAATTCGCAAACTGGAAAAAACCTATACAGGTGGCAAGAAAACACCTCCTAAGCATGCACTCAAAGGCATTGATTTGGATGTGCCTAAGGGTTCGTTTTTTGGGTTGTTGGGCCCGAATGGTGCCGGAAAATCAACCTTGATTAACATTCTTGCAGGGTTGGTGATTAAGGGCAGCGGTGAAGCGCGTGTCATGGGTTATGATATTGAAAAACAGATGCGCCAGGCGCGGCTTTCTCTCGGTGTGGTGCCGCAGGAGTTAGTGCTTGATGTATTCTTTACCGTGCGTGAAGCATTGGAAAACCATGCAGGTTATTTTGGGGTGCCGAAACATAAGCGCCGCACGCAGGAAATCATTGATGCGATGGGGCTTAGCGATAAGGCGGATATTCACCCACGCCGCCTGTCTGGTGGTATGCGCCGCCGGTTGTTGATCGCTAAAGCGCTGGTGCATAACCCGGCGGTGTTGATTCTGGATGAGCCTACCGCAGGCGTGGATGTGGAGTTGCGCGTGCAGCTGTGGGATTATGTACGCGAGCTTAATAAGCAAGGCACCACCATCTTGCTTACCACCCATTACCTTGAGGAAGCGGAAGCGCTGTGTGATGAGATTGCGGTGATTAATCATGGCGAAGTGGTAGCCTGTGACAGCAAAAATAATTTGCTACGTCAGTTCGACAGCAAACAATTGGTGATTACGCCGAGTGAATCTATTAGCCAAGTGCCACAGCCTTTGCAGCGCTGGGCGAGCAGTTTTGACGAAGAGGGCAAGCTTATCGTGTGCTACAAACCAAGCAAAGATAATATCGGTGACATTATTGCTGCGATGCAATCGTCAAATCTTGGTATTTCTGATCTGACAACGCGTGAGGCTGATCTTGAGGATATTTTTATCCATCTTACCCATAAAGATGCTGCGTAACGTTTGGTAAAACCCCCTTGCCATTAATCTAACGCTCGGCTACACCCGCCTTACTAACTTTATAAAAAAATACAGGGAGTGAGTATGTTTAGTGAGTTCAAAACATTTATGATGCGCGGTAATGTAATCGACCTAGCGGTGGGTATTATTATCGGTGCAGCATTTACTGGTATTGTAAAGTCACTGGTGGGAGACATCATTATGCCGCCAATCGGTGTTGCTATGGGTGGCATCGACTTTACGAATTACTTTATCAATCTTTCTGGCGGTGAATACGCAACGCTTGCTGATGCAAAAGAGGCGGGGGCTGCCACCATCAATTATGGCCTGTTCTTTAATCAGGTGATTAATTTTATGATTGTTGGTTTTGCTATTTTTATGATTGTAAAACAGGCAAACAAGTTTAAAAAAGAAGAAGAAGCGAAACCTGCTACACCACCTAAACAGGAAGTGTTGCTGGAAGAAATTCGCGACTTACTGAAAAACAAATAAGCCATAGGCATATAACAGGGAAAAGGGTGGTTCTTAACCACCCTTTTTTTTATGTTTCTTGTGTCAGCAGATCAAGGTTGCCGCCAATGGCTGCAGTGTTTACCGTCAATGTCCGCTCATGCAGGAATTTGAGCAGGTAGTAAGGGCCACCAGCTTTAGGGCCAGTGCCCGATAGGCCTTCGCCACCAAATGGTTGCACCCCGACCACCGCACCGATCATGCTACGATTCACATACATGTTGCCTGTATGTATGTGCTGGGTAAAGAAGTCGATATTTTCCTGCACACGGCTATGGATACCGAAAGTAAGGCCGTAGCCAGCACTGTTGATTTCATCTGCCACTTTTTCCAGCTCGGTTGCTTTGTAACGGATGATATGCAGCACCGGCCCGAACACTTCTTTTTCCAGCTCAGAGATATGTTTAATCTCAAACGCATGTGGAGGTACAAAACTTCCCACGTCATCTGGCTCGCGCGCGGCAGTAATAAAGGTGGCCGTTTGTTTCATATGTTCAATATGAGCGAGTAATTCTTTTTGCGCACCTGTATCTATAACCGGCCCTACATCGGTCATGAACTTAGAGGATGTACCTACATGTAGTTCCTGTATGGCGCCTTTAAGTAGTGCGATGAGTTTGTCCGCAATGTCGTCTTGCACGTAAAGGATGCGTAAGCCCGAGCAGCGCTGCCCCGCACTGCCAAATGCAGAGAGCAATATGTCGTCTACTGCCTGTTCCAACAGGGCCGAGCTATCGAGTATCATGCAGTTCATACCGCCTGTTTCTGCAATAAATGGTACGATGGCGCCATCCCTTGCGGCGAGGGTTCGGTTGATGATATGTGCGACTTCAACCGAGCCGGTAAAGACGATGCCGCCGATGCGCATGTCGGAAGTGAGTGTGCCACCAATAACGCTACCTTTGCCGATAGCAAGGTTAAGCACTTCTTTGGGGATGCCTGCTTCGTGCATCAATTTTACGGCAAACATAGCAATGCGGGGTGTTTGTTCCGCTGGTTTAGCAATTACGCAATTTCCGGTTACCAGTGCAGCAATTACCTGTCCGGTAAAAATAGCTAGTGGGAAATTCCACGGGCTGATGCAACCAAACACGCCGCGTGGATATAGCCCCAGTTTATTACTTTCTCCGGTAGGCGAGGTAAGTGCTGTTTGTGTGCCCATAAGCTTGCGTGCCTGCAATGCATAATAGCGACAAAAATCTGCTGCTTCGCGTACTTCGGAAATCGCATCCGCGTAGGTCTTACCTGCTTCGAAAATCAACAGCGATAACAACTCATCTTCGTGTTCTCTGAACTTGTCGGCGATGCTTTCTACGATGGCGCAGCGTTCTTCCACCGTGCGGGTAGACCATGCAGGGAAAGCGGCATGTGCAGTAGTAATAACATTGGTGAGTGTGTCTTTATCGACGGGAGTAATATGCCCCATGCGCGTCATGATATCGCCATGTTTAGACAGTTTTGACTGCAGCTCATCGCGACTTTTTAGGTAGCCTGTTTCATAGCCTAGTGAGTTTTTGCGATCACCGTAAATATCGCAGGGCAGGGGAATGGCAGGGTTCATACTGGCTTGGTGTTGTTTGGTTTTTGCCACCGGATCTTCAAGCAGCTCATCAATGCTGGTGTCATCATCCATCAGCAAATTTACGAACGAAGTGTTCGCACCATTTTCCAACAGACGGCGAATGAGATAAGCCAGCAGGTCTTGATGTTCCCCGATGGGAGCATAAATGCGCGATGGGTAATCTTTGATAATCATGTCATGCAGGTTTTCGCCCATGCCGTGCAGGCGTTGGAATTCAAACGCGTCTTTTGCTACGCGATACTTGCCGGCGAGTGCCTGAATGCTTGCGATAGTACGTGCATTATGGGTGGCAAATTGTGGGTAAAAACAATCCGCATTTTGTAGGATTTTATTGGCGCAGGCGAGGTAGGATACGTCGGTATGTTCTTTGCGTGTGAATACAGGATAGCCTTCAAGCCCCATTACTTGCGCGTATTTAATTTCAGAATCCCAATAAGCGCCTTTGACCAGACGTATAGGGATGATGCGCCCATGTTTGTGTGCGAGTTCACGCAGGAAATCGATCACGTAATAGGCACGTTTCTGATAACCCTGAAGTACGAAACCAATACCGTTCCAGTTTTTGAAGTCTGCATCAGCAAAGATCTGTTCAAACAATATCAGCTCGATATCAAGCCGGTTGGCCTCTTCCGCGTCGATGGACACGGTGATGTTGTGTTCTTTGGCGAGCAGCAAAATTTCTTTCAGGCGCGGCGCAAGCTCGGAAAGCACGCGCTCTTTCTGATTTAGCTGATAGCGTGCATGTAGCGCAGAAAGCTTAACTGAAATGCTGGGGGCGGCAAAAAGTGGCAGGTCTTTGGCACCTTTGCCTACTTGCGCGATGGCATGACGATAAGCAGCGATGTAGGCCTGCGCTTGTTCATCACTACGTGCGCCTTCACCAAGAATATCGTAAGAAAAGCGGAAGCCTTTTTTTGCCCAGGACTTGCTATTTTTAATACCGGCTTCAATGGTTTCGCCCAACACGAATTGTGCGCCGATCACACGCATGGCTTGCCGTAGTGCTTGGCGAATGACCGGATCGCCCGCCTTATCTACTAAACTCCGCAATGTGCTGGTGATGCCTTTGACGGGGTTGTTTCCAAAATCCACCACTTTTCCAGTGAAGAACAATCCCCAGCTGGAAGCGGAGATCAACCATGATTCATCACCTTCAATGGGGGCACGCCAGTTTTTATCTTCAAACGTATCGGCGATGAGTTGGTTGGCGGTTTCGCTATCAGGAATACGCAGCAATGCTTCGGCCAAACACATCAGCGCTACACCTTCGCGTGTATCCAACCCATAAGTATGCAGGAACGCTTCCATACCATGTCCGGCACCAGCTGCGCGCATGGCGTTGGCGTAGGTTTTTCCGTTGCGCATGATTTCTGGCTCTAACGATGCCAATGGCTCCACAGCTGCAAGCAATGTGGTAAGTGCGGCATGTTCATCCATCAGTGCTTTGTGGCTAATATCTGAAAGGGTGGTCGGGTTGCCAGAAGGCTGGGCTGAGACGGCGTTAGACATCATAAATGACTCCTGAAAAATATACCGGCGCATGCTAGCAGGAGAATCGGTTTCGTCAAATGGCTGGTGAGGTTATTTCGCTATTATTTTGCACACGATTTTGCCAGCTATTATCGGCATATTGTGTCTGCGTATTTCCCATCTCTCTGAGCTTGTTATGCATTAAGCTAGCGATTTCATTGGACTTTTTGTCAATATCGGGCTGAGCCGCGAGGTAGCCGGAAATTTGCTGTACCAGTGCTTCCTGAAGTGGTTTGGGTTGGGCTGCGATGACCGCGGCAGATTCTTTGGCTAGCTGATCGATGATTTTTTCGTCATCTCCGCCTCCGGCACCGTGCCCTTTAGAGGAGAGTGCTAACATGGTGTTGGCGAAGATGAAGCTGCTCACCGTAACCATTCTAAGATAAAGATTCATCTTAGGGGCATGTTTTTGTGTGCCCCATTTTTCGTAAATGCTATAGGCGGCAGCCACGTTGTTACCGTGATAAAATAATCCCGAAACACGTAATGGTTTTTCCTGAATCCATGACCATACTTTGCCTAGGCCGTCTTTGGGTGGGTGTTTAGGGTCGGGTTTTTTCTCAGGAATAAGTATTCCGGACAAACCACCGGCTGTTACTAACGCGCCCTTGGCAAAGTCCCCTTTTACATTTTTCCTGAAACCGCCTTGGGCAGTGGTTAAGCCGCCGGTAGCGTAAATAGCGTTTAGCGTTTGAGAGGGATGCGCATATAGAAATTTTTCAATATGATCAATAACGCCACCTTCTTTAGCAAGCTCAGCAGTCGTTGGGTTTGCGGGAATCTCTACGCCTTGTTCCTTCAGATAATTGCCCAAACGACGGTTTAGTAATTCCAGCTGCTTTTCTGTGTTTGGGTTGCCGTATCGTGCAGCGGCCAGACTTCCTAGCCCCCATACCAGGCCGCCGGTGGCACCACCGCGGTCACCTTCCATCATGCCTGCGGCAAACATCGCTGCATCGCCAACCAGATAGGCGACACCAGCCGCTTTCAGGCTTTGGTTTTTGAGCGCGTCGATAGGCCCCTGTTTCTTCGAATCTTGTTCGGAGGTGGTCATACTACCATCATACGGGTTTTTCATTTTCCAGTATACAGGAGGTTTGTTACAGTTTAGTGTCACTGGCGACGTATAAAAGTAATAATAAACAGGGAGATAGTGATGGCGCAACAAGCATTGGAAGCGGTAGTCGGCTGGCTGGCCGCCGTGTTATTCTTCGATATTGGCGGGTTTCCCTTTATCGTGCTGTGGCTGGTGGTGGCTGCGTTTTTCTTCACTTTCTACCTGAAATTCGTGAATTTTCGCCTGTTCCGTCATGCGATTGCCATCGCCGCAGGTAAGTTTGATCGCAAGGAAGATGCGGGGGAAATCAGCCCGCTTCAGGCACTGCTTTCTGCGCTTTCTGCTACTGTTGGTTTGGGCTCCATCGCAGGTATTTCCGTTGCCGTAGCCATCGGTGGGCCGGGCGCCATTTTCTGGATTGTGCTTGCCGGCCTGTTCGGTATGGCCACCAAATTTGCCGAGGTGACGCTTTCTATGTGTTATCGCAGTATTGATGCAGATGGCAAAGTTTACGGCGGGCCGTTTGAATATATCAAGAACGGTATGAACGATAAGGGCTTTACCAAAGCGGGTAAGTTTCTGGCGATTCTGTTTGCATTGTTCTGCTTAGGCGGCGCGCTGGGCGGGGGTAATATGTTCCAGTCCAATCAGGCGGTAGGTATCATGGCCGGCACGTTTGATTCTCTCAAAGGCATGGAATGGATTATGTCTTTGTCTTTTGCGCTGCTCGTATTTTTTGTGTTGATTGGTTCAATTAAGCGTATTGCAAAAGTGGCAGAAGCGTTGGTGCCACTTAAAGGTATTTTGTACCTGATCAGTGCGTTGATTGTTGTTGGCGCAAATATTGAAAACCTACTACCGACCTTCTCGCTCATATTTAGTGAAGCATTTAGCGGTGATGCGGCTACGGGTGGTTTTATTGGTATGATTGCTGTGGCGTTCAAGCGTGCGAGTTTTGCCAACGAGGCGGGGCTTGGTTCTGCGCCGATTGCACACGCGACTGCCAAAACGAATGAGCCAGTGCGTGAGGGTGCGCTTGCCTTGCTTGAGCCATTCTTTGCTGCTCTCATTGCACTGCTTACCGGATTAATGGTGACAATCACCGGTGTGTATGATGGCGCATCAGTGAATGACGGTGCGATGATCGCAAGCAACGCGTTTGCTACCGTTGCACCATGGTTTACCATCATGTTGGCAGCGAACGTATTGGTGTTTGCGTACACCACCACGATTGGCTGGAGCTATTACGGTGAGATCGCCTGGAGCTATCTGTTTGGTCATAATAAAAATCTGCGCAAACTGTATTACGTTATTTTCTGCACGGCGACCTTCTTTGGTGGCGTATTGAACTTTGGCATTGTGCTTGATTTCTCTGACCTGCTTATTCTCGGCATGGCGCTGCCAAATATCGTAGTGCTTTATGTGCTGCGCGGTCGCATAAAAGAAGAGATGAATAAATACATCGCCAAATATAATTTATAGTTTGCGTTCCCGTAGCTCAGCAGGATAGAGCAACGGATTCCTAATCCGTAGGTCGGAGGTTCGAATCCTCTCGGGAACGCCATTACAACACCGCAACAATAGCGATGTAGCGGGCTGCTTTGCCAATGGTGACCAGCGTAAGAAACAGCAAAAATTTGGTGCGGAATATGCCCGCAATCACGGTAAGTGGATCACCGATAATGGGTAGCCATGCAAACAGTAATGTCCATACCCCATATCGCTGATAGGTTTTTGTCGCGCGTGCAAGCGCCGCTTCTTTAATGGGGAACCATGTGCGATCTTTAAAATGTATGAGGTAGCAACCCAGCAGCCAGTTAACGCACGAACCCAACACGTTTCCCAGTGTGGCTACGGCTACTAGCACCATAGGATCGTATGTATCCGTAAGATGCAGCCCGGCTAAAACGGTCTCCGATTGCGCGGGGATGATCGTAGCGGCCAGTAAGGAGGCAGCGAATAAGATCAGCATATCCATGGCAGTATTGAGCATAAGCGTGGGATACCATATTAACCATATGATTCATATAGTTTTATATGAGTGCCATCTTCTTGTGTTAATGGGCAAAAAAGCGTATAATGAGGGTATATAGACGTCCAAGAGGGGCATGTTATGACGTTTGATGTTACACAGGTAGGTACATTACTCGGTGGTTCGCTAAAGCCGCCATCTTCCAAAGTGTCGGATTTGATTACCGGGGTGAATCAGGATGTCACCACCTCGTTGTTTGGTGGTGTTACCCAATCTACTACTTCGCTTACCAGCGTGCAGAGTGGTGCGATTTCTAACCTACAGAATTTTGTGCTGGATAATGTCGGTGAGGCTGATCAGGGAAAATTACTTTCGAGCATCGCCGCGCTGGAGTCCTTCCTCAAAATTGGTAATGCCGAAGGCACGTCATCGCTTGATCCGGTGTTTAGTTTGCTTGCGGCCAATCCCGATGCAGCGGGTAAGTTGCCTAGCGGTTCACTGGTAGATCAACTGCTCTAATTTACTAAGCATTCCTATTTCCGCGTTGTAGCCACTGCGCATAGAGTGCAGCTTGCTGACTTTGGCTATATCCGGCTAGTGCGTCACGCGAGCGGGCAGATTCCTGACTGGAGGAGCTGCTGCGGTGGCGGCTAAAGGCCGCGCCGATCATGTTATCGAAGATGCCACCTAAGATGTTGCTAAACGGATTGCCACTGCTGCTACCCGGAATAAAGGGTGGGGTGGTGATGCGCCCGCCTCTACCCCCCGTGCCATTACCGCCAGTGAAAATGTCGATCAAATCTTCTTCCAATCTAGCACGTTCTGCTTTGTGAATCTCACGAGCCAGTGCGGCGATTGTGGTAAAAATAAACTGGCCATTCGCATTCCTGCGTGGGCTACTACCGGGATTGCCACCCAGAATACGGATCAACGCAGAAGGATCGAAATTGCCTTGGGGATTTTGAGGATTAATGCCACCATTAAATGGTTCACCTGCTGTTGATTCTCTGGAGGCGACGAAAGGTATAGGCGCACTTCCGCCCATGCGGCCGATGGTAGGATCCTTAGTTACTGACCCAAACTCGTTCTCATACCTTTCCATAGAACCTTCAGGATCAGTGATAATTTCACCACTGTGAATCTGTTCAGTTATCTGCCGGATTATATCAGCTTCATCTGTTGCTGAATTACCTATGGCAATACCTTTCCTATTGTTAAATAGGTCTTTGAATGCTTCTTTTTCAACAGTTCCTAACGAATCAGATTCTATTTCGCTATCAAAAATACCGGCTATAGCATAGCCAGTATTACGAAAAGCTCCGAGAACCTCGACAACATAGCCTAATCCTGCGGTTAGAAAATCTCCAATTTGAAATTTGCTGACCATAGCAGCAACATAGGCATGTCTAAATGCATCGTCTTCAGGGGTGCCTTTTTGGAAACCAGCTTCTTTAGCCTTTGTCCTTGCCCGTTCTCTCCAGGCTTCTATATCTACTGAATTAGGTAATTCATCATTCATAATTTATCCTGTGAATGTGTGAAATGATCATTAACTAAGGATAATCGAAAGTATGTGTCCAGGAAGAGTAAAACTGAATAATTAGTACTGAAGGAGTGATTTATTCTGGAAGTTTGAGTGGTATACGGCTTGCCTCTTGGTAGGTAATGCACTCTTTTTGTTGGTGATTGAGATCGTAAAATTCCCTTGATATACTTACTGGGACTGTGTGTTTATCGGGCAATCCAAAAGCGATATGAAAGAAACCATCTTCAGCTAATACAGGTTCGGCAATATATTCATCGCCTAAAGCAGATTCTATAGTCGAGTATGGATAAAGAAAACACACTACCTCCCACTTAAAGGGTGTTAGGTCGGTCATATAGACAGGGTGCTTTCCTTGTTTTTTTACCTCTCTTAGGTGTGTATAAAATTTAGAGGCTAGAGGATGTGTTGGGTAGTTTATAGCGTCATATATCATGATTCCTACAAACATTAAAAAACCTAATACCGCTGGCCCTAATATAAATGTTACGCCAAGAATATTAAATATTTTTCGAGCTTTAAAGAATCGTCTCATTTGGCTATGCCTTTATCTTATGAAAGAACCTTTGATCTGGGGTAAAGCAATGTGTCAGATGAAGTTCTAAATATTTATGTTTATCGCTATGCAAGAAAAATCGTTCGGTTATTTCGGAGTTATTATTGAGAAAAACTAGAATGAAATATTCTCTTTGGACTTTATCGGTCAGCCATCCATTAGCATCATCATCAATACAAACTTTTTCCCACTCAAATGATGTTAGTCTTTTTATGTGGTTGGGGGAGTCTAACACTCCATCCATTTTCCATTTAAACTGTAATTCGTTTAGAGAAGGAATGGGTGGTCCAAAAATCCAAAGAAAGATTATTAAACCAATAGAAATAAGTGCTCCGGCTAAGGCAGCAAGTATATACTTTAAGGATCTAAGGTATTCTTTCATATGGTCGCTATAACTATGCAAATTATCTTCTTTTCTCATCCGGAAACTTTTGTAGCATCTCGGCAAGGTCTTGGGAAGTGGCGGGGGCAGAGGCTGAAAGAGTCTCGATGCCCTTAAGTGCGCAGAAGCCTTCGACTGCGAGCATATATTCATGCATGGTGAGTTGCCAGAATTCCTCTGCGTTGCGCCCCATCATCCCGACATAGGTTTTAAACATATCCTGCCAGTCTGGCTGCGTAAGCCCACTAAAGGTAACGCTGTCTAAGCTGCGTGATGTCATGTCGCAACCAATGCCGGTGAGTAGAAACGAACATAACCCCATGGAGGTTTTTGTGAGTGCTTCGTCTGAACATTCTGGAATGTCGCTTGCGTTTTCGATGGCGTTCATCCCTTCATTTACGATGATGCGTAGTGCGGCCGCGGGTAGACGTGCACCGTGTAGTAGCGATATCATCGACAGGGTGGTAAGCCCGGTTTGTGCCTCGATACTACATAGTGCGCCGATGGTGGGGCGCAGCCTGTAGGTGTGTTCATTGATGCGAATTGGTGTGTCGGCAAATAATAGCGGGCTCATACATTCTCCTTTGTGTGCAGGCTACTGGCGTCTTTTGTGGCCGGGAAGGGGAGAAATGTACATTTTGCCCCTTCCGGGACATGCGAATCTCCTTAGGCTTGAGCCACAACCCAACCAAGGAGATGATATGACTGCACAAAAAGGATCACTAGTATTATTGAAAGTCGGTGATGGTGGCACACCTACCGAAACATTTACAACGGTAGGTGGCCTACGCACCACTAGCTTTACACACAACAACCAAACGGTGGATACGACAAACAAAGACTCTGGTGCGTGGCGTGAGCTGCTTGCCGATGCGGGTACGCGTTCAATGAACATTGCTGGTTCCGGCGTGTTTACCGATGCCGCGTCGGAAGAAATGGTGCGTGGTTATGCGATGAGCAATGCTATTCATAATTACCAAATGACATTTGGTAATGGCGACATGCTCGAAGGTGCGTTTCAAATCACCTCTTATCAGCGTGCTGGTAGTTACAATAACGAAGAAACTTATTCGCTTTCGCTGGCTTCAGCCGGCCCTGTTACATTCACGACGGCATAGCTCTTCCCCTGTTGCCCGATACTATTAGTTAATAGTTTGGTGAATGCGCGCGCCTTCTTCGCTTGCGGGGAGGGCGCGTTTATTTGTGGGGAATTATTGCTTGGCTGCTGCGTCGGCCGTCAGGGTTTTATTGGCGAGTTTATCAATAAGCGTATCAATGCCTTTATTGCCTATCACCGCGCTAAATTCTGAACGTTGTGTGGTGATCATACTCACCCCTTCAACGATTACATCGAAGACTTTAAAGCGGCCTTTTTCATTGCGTACTTTGTAATCTACATAAACGGGTTCCGAGTTGTCGTCATTAAGCATCTCCATGCTCACTGTGTATTCGTCATCACCTGCATCACGTGTTTCGGTAATGTTGAATTTTCCACCCGAATATTCGGCAAAACGTGCGGCGTAATGACTTACGACAAAATCCTCATAAGCTTTCAGGTAATCTTTCTTTTGCTTATCGGTTGCTTTGCGCCAGTAACGACCCATGACAAAACGTCCAACCCATGGAATATCGACGTTACTTGAAAAAATCTTTTCCAGTTTTTTTTGTTTGCTGTCTTTAGACAGTTTTTCACTCGAAATGATGCCAACGGCTTTGTTGCCTAGGGATTCTACATATTTACCGGCGCTCTCAGCAGAAGTGGCATTAGCCGCTTGCGTTAGGCCAAGAGTCAGAGCAACTGTTACCAGAAGCGAAGAAATAATACGATTCATTGATTAAAAACCTGCTTTTTCCAAAGATCTTTTGCGACTTCTCATAGCACGACGCACATCAGATTCGCGTTTTTGTAAATAGCCGCTGCGGAAGGTGCTATATGGATCAAGTGATGTACGATAAATGTCATCAAGTAGTTCCATATTCTCAGAGCGTCTTTCGATGACGGTTGCGCCCCACGCTATATAAGGCCATGGCTCGTCCGCATAGCTGACTGGACTCATAAAGGCATCAGCAAGGCGACCAATAGAATCGCGAGTGCTGGAAGGTCCGATCAGTGGTAAGACTACATATGCACCTCTGCCTGCACCATACATTGCCAGCGTTTCACCAAAGTCAGTTTTGCGTACTTTTAGATCGGTTTCGCTAGCCACATCAAACACACCGCCGATACCCCATGTTGTGTTCAGGATAAAACTCCATAGTGACGAGAAACTATTTTCCGGATCACCTTGTAGCACTGAATTAAAGAACGTTATCGGCATATACATGTTGTCGATAAAGTTAGAGACCATTTCCTGGCCTTTTTCTGGGGTAATGCCACGGTAGATTTGCGTAACCGGTTTGATTACTGCGCCATCAAGCGCATAATTGAACTGGAAAATAGCGCGGTTCACTGGTTCCAAAGGATCTTCATCCACTGTTGCGTAAGGCTCACCTTGAGGGGCATGAGCGCAGCCAGAAACAGCCAGCAATGCAGCACATAATGCGGCCTTAAAACCCAGTGAATAACGTGACTCCAGTGAACTCATAACCTTTTACCTTAAAACTATATTTATACGTTTAGTTAATATAGCTCAGACTCGTTAAGCATTTATGAAATGCGCAAACTTAATACGCTTGACTTAAGGGCGCAATCTAGTGTTCTTTCAGGCAATTATAAATAGTAAAAGCAGGCTATTTGATGCGGTCATTCACAATAGGTGGTGCCTGTTGCAAGTTTGCCACAAGGACAATTCTATGTCAGCCACACTATCCTTAGAGTTTTTTCCACCTAAAAGCGAGGAAATGGAGCAGAAGCTGTGGCGTAGTGTAGACGAGCTTAGTGATCTTTCGCCTTCTTTCGTTTCCGTGACATATGGGGCGGGGGGCTCCACCCGGGAACGCACCCATCACATTGTAAGGCGCATCGCGCAGGAAACAGACCTGATCCCGGCAGCGCATTTAACCTGCGTGAATGCCTCGCGTGACGAGGTGGACGCGGTAGCGCAAGGCTATTGGGACGCGGGAGTGCGTCATATCGTGGCGCTGCGTGGTGATCCGCCGCAAGGTATGACGGATTACGTGCCGCACCCGCAAGGGTATCAATATTCCTGTGAGCTAGTTGCAGGCTTGAAGGCACTGCATGATTTTGAAATCTCTGTGGCAGCCTTTCCGGAAAAACATCCAAATTCGCCTAGCTTTGAGGCGGATCTCGATTATCTGAAAATGAAAATTGATGCGGGTGCAACGCGTGCGATTACGCAGTATTTCTTTGATAGTGCACATTATTTCCGCTTAATCGAGCGCGCGCAGTCGGCAGGGATTACGATTCCTATCGTGCCGGGCATTATTCCCATTGGTAATTTTGCGACGGTGAAAAAATTCTCCGCCATGTGCGCGACTCATGTGCCGGATTGGTTGGAAGAAAAGTTCTCAGGGCTGGATAATAAGCCTGAAGAACGATTCAAGGTGGCAGTAGAGGTGGCGGCAAAGCAGTGCAGGGAGCTGCTGGATTTCGGTTGTAACGATCTGCATTTTTACACGTTGAACCGTAGCGATCTCACTAAGGCAGTGTGTGCTAATATCGCGGTTTAGTGACCTCGTTCGAATTTAATTACGATGCGCTCGTTTAACGCACGGTTTTCGCGAATCACATTCCCTCCCGCATCACGGTTGGCTGCTTTGGGCTGGCTGTCTCCATAGCCGATGGCCACCAGTCTGTCGGGCTCCATGCCATGCTCTATAAAATAGCGTACGACGCGTGAGGCGCGAGCTGTCGAAAGCTCCCAGTTGGAAGGAAACATGGTGGTGTTAATTGGTGCGTCACTCGTGTGTCCTTCAATGAGCACACGGTAATCCAGATAGGCGCCTTTTTTTAAGGTCTCGGCCATTTCGGTAAGTATTTGTAGTTTGTCGGGGTCGAATTCTGCAGAGCGCCTTTTAAAAAACGAGCCAGATGCTAATTCCATCTCGATACTTTTTTCATTTTTCTGAATCGCCATGTCGCGGAACAGCTGGTTATTTTCGATAATGCCTTGCAGTGAACTATACACACCCTGCAGCGGGGTGGACATATCCACGCTACCAAACTTGCTGGCGATACCATCTGTGATCAGTGAGAATTTATCTTTCTTGGGTTCGGAGACAGAAACAAAAATAATGAAAAAGCACATGAGCAGGGTGATCATGTCTGCATAGCTCATCAGCCACGAATCAGTGCCTTCCTCTTGCGAGTGGTCTGTGCGTTTAGGTATCATTTTTTAGCTGCCTTTTTAGCGGCTGTTTTTTTTGTATCGGGAGCTTCATCCACTTTTTTTAGCTGCTCATCCAGGTCAAAATGAATCTTCGGATCAAGGAAACTATTCAAGCGATCCTGCATAAAGCGAGGGCTTTGTTTTTCTGCAAGCAGTACCAGCCCTTCGGTCATCATGTAATTTCTGAAGCGCATGATCTCTTCTTTTTGCATCAACTTATCTGCTGCAGGTAAGCAGAGCAGGCGGGCAACCAGCACGCCATAAAGCGTAGCCAGTAGGGCAACGGCAAGGCCGGTGCCGATCTTAGTCATGTCACCTTGAATATTCTGTAGCATGATCACCATACCCACAAGCGTACCCACCATACCGAAGGCAGGTGCAGTGGATGCCATATTACGTAACACCGTAACAGGGGTGATAGAGCGTTCAAAATCAGCTTCAACTGCTGTATTCATCATGCTGCGCACCACTTCCGGTTTGTAGCTGGAAACGACCAGATCCATACCGTAACGTAGCAGCGGTTCTTTGATTTTTGTCCCCACTTCACTTTCCAGCCCTGCAAGGCCTTTAGAGTGTGCGAGATATGCCCATTTAATCAGACGCATGATTTCTGCATTCAGTCCTTCGCGGGTGGCTTTAGGCTTTTTGAGCATATTCCACATGGATTTAAACGCTTTGATTACATAATTTGCCTGATAGCTCATAAAGGCGTTGGCGATGGTGCCGCCAATGACGATCAGAAAGCCTTCGATGCTTAGGAAAGACCAGTAATTACCTGCACCGTGGGCAATGGCACCTAGTACCAGTGCCACACCGAACACGGTTCCGGCGATAGTGGCGATAGAGATGGTTTGTCGTATGCTTTCCATAAAACTTGCTAAAATAATAGTTTAGCCAGAAGTGGCTTTGTTATTTTCATCTTCCATAAAACCATGTATGGGTTAATAAATTGCCAAAAAATAGTGAGTTTACTATGAAGAAGCTGACAAAATCTGGCCGTCCACTTATTGGATTTACGCTGGATTTCGAAGTAAAAGGCAGCTTTTCCAGCATGCCGCATTACGCTATACGCGAAAATTACCTGACCTCGGTGTCCAGCCTTGGCGCTATTCCGCTTCCGCTGCCACATGAGGTGGAGATGGTGGCAGACTATCTGGAATTGATTGATGGTCTTCTCATCACGGGCGGTGGGTTTGATGTGCCTCCGGAATATTACGGCGAGAAAACCACCAGCGATAAGGTCTCTACCAAAGACAAACGCACGGAATTTGAATTCGCCATCACACGAGGAGCGATTGAGCAAAAAATGCCGGTATTAGGTATTTGCGGCGGCGAACAGCTGATTAATGTGGCGCTGGGCGGCTCGCTCATTCAACATATTCCGGATAGCTATGAAAATCCGCTGGAGCATGAGCAGAAAAATGCGCGTACAGAACCGGGACATGAGATCACGATTGTGCCTGATTCATTATTGCACAAAATTGTCGGTGTAGAAAAAGCGGCAGTAAATAGCGCGCATCATCAGTCGGTGGCCAAGCCTGCGCCAGGTACAATTATCAACTCCTCCACGAGCGATGGGGTAGTGGAAGGTATTGAGATGACTGATCACCCGTTTTGCTTAGGCGTGCAGTGGCACCCGGAATATTACGTGTCGCCGATTGATAAAAAAATCTTCGAAGCATTCGTAGCTGCATGTCAGAAATAGAAAAGCAGTCAGAGCGCATAGCAAAGCGTATCGCGCGGGCGGGCGTATGTTCGCGGCGTGAAGCTGAGAAATTGATCGAGGCGGGGAGGGTGTTAGTAAATGACAAAAAAATCACCTCACCAGCGCTTAATGTATCCGAAACGGATAAAATTGAGGTGAATGGCGAGTTGCTTGCCGGAAAGGAAAAAACGCGCCTGTGGCTCTATCACAAGCCTACTGGCTTGGTGACCACGCACAAAGATCCACAAGGACGGCCTACAGTGTTTGCAGCACTTCCAAAAAGTATGCCGCGGGTGATTTCAGTTGGCCGGCTCGATTTGAATAGCGAAGGATTGTTATTGCTTACTAATGACGGAGAGCTTGCACGAAAGCTTGAGCTTCCTGCCACCGGATGGAAGCGGCGCTACCGCGTGCGTGCGCATGGGGTGCTTAATAAAGGCGTGCTTGCTGCCATGCAAAAGGGCGTGACGGTAGAGGGCATAAAATATGGCTCTGTCGAAGCGGTGATTGATAAAAAGCAAGGTGGCAATAGCTGGCTTACCGTGTCTCTCACCGAAGGAAAAAACCGCGAAATTCGCAAAATATTTGATCATTTTAATTGCAAAGTGAACCGGCTTATTCGCTTATCTTACGGGCCATTTGTGCTTGGTAGTCTACCTAAAGGGGATGTGAAGGAAGTTCCGGAAAAGACGCTTAAATCTTTTGTGAAAATCTAGTAGTCAGCACCTTGCTTTTGCATTATGGCTAATCATTATGCGCATTATTTCCGGTAAGCACAAAGGTCGTCGGATCGAGTTTCCTAAAGAAGCCTTGGATATTATCCGCCCCACCTCGGAATATGCGCGCGAAGCTATTTTCAACATCCTCACCCATGGTAAATATGGCTTAAATGGCCAAACTTTTGATGACAAGCACGTGCTGGACGCGTTTTGCGGCACGGGCGCATTTGGCCTAGAGGCGCTTTCACGCGGGGCAAAATCGGTGACCTTTGTGGATCAGGCGCGCGAGTCGCTAGCAACCGCGAAGCACAACACGCAGCGCATTAATGAGATGGATAATGCCGAATTTCTGCTCGCCAATGCCACCAAACTTCCCAAAGCGCGAAAAGCGTATGATGTGGTGTTTTTAGACCCGCCTTATTTCAGCAAACTCATTGGCCCCACGCTGGAAAGCCTGCGTAAAGGCGGGTGGATTGCCGAAGATGGCATGGTGGTGGTTGAGCATGACATCAAGGAAATACTCGAGCTGCCGGAAAGCTATACGTTGCTAGATGGCAGGCGCTATGGCCGCGCAGTAATCGAGATATTGCAGCTTAGCTAAGCTGCATCAGGTTGCTTGCTGGGGTGTGCTTTGGCAAAAGCAGGTAACGCCTCACAGTTTTCTACAATTTGGATAATTTTAGGGTAGGGGCTGAGGTCGCATTCGAACCGTTTGGCATTAAATATCTGCGGAATCAAGCAACAATCCGCCATGGTTGGTGTGTCACCGTGACAGAATGTTCCTGTCGCTTTGTCTTGTAGCATCACTTCCAGCGCAGTGAAGCCTTTAGCAATCCAATGCTGAATCCACTGCATTTTTTGTTCATCGGAAACGTTCAGCTCTTCCTTGAGATATTTCAGGATGCTTAGATTATTGATCGGCGCAATATCGCAGGCAATCGCATAAGACAGTGCGCGTACCCGCGCTTTTTCTACAGGATCTTTGGGCAGTAATGGTGGCAATGGATGCATCTCGTCGAGATACTCCATAATGGCAAGAGACTGAGTGAGTAGCTGCTCATCATCCGTAACCAAAGATGGCAGCAGCCCTTGCGGGTTCAGCTTCGTATATTGCTCTTCTTTCTGTTCACCTTTGAGCAGATTGACCGGAATCATTTCGGCGTCCAAACCTTTGAGGTTTAGTGCAATGCGCACACGGTAAGAGGCGGAAGAACGAAAATAGGTGTAGAGTTTCATGGGGCAATTATAAGCTAATCTTTGCGTTGATAAATAGCAAAATCGCTGACGGTGTCTACGTAGTCATAATGTTTCCACAGTTTTTGAAAGCGCGGCTGTTTCATATAATAGGTTTGCATGTCGAATTTCATCTCTAAGAATGCTTGTGTTTCCGGGCGTTTATCAAAAATAATGAGTTTTGGCAGTGATTCCAGGTCAATAATAGTGCGTTCGGTGAAGAAGCGTTCCGTTTCATCCATTTCATCCATGGTGCGGTAGTTCGGCTCCGCGTGTGTACCGCGTGCGTTCATATAGGCTCCAGGTAAGTGGATTTGATGAGCTACTGGCAGTTTCCACTTTGCCCCCGCATAATTGAGAATTGGGAAGCCCGGATGTACTGAGCTACTTAATATGGAAATATCTTCTCCTTGTACCAAGGGAGTAATCTTTTCCACGACAGACATAATAGTTTTCTGTTCAAGTTTTACTAAACTTATTGCGGGTGTGACCCATAATATCATTAGTGCAATGCAAAGTTTGTATAGGCGGGCACTCAATGTAATCACTACAGCAAACCACAACATCAGCGTATGCATTGGAATGAGGTGATAGTAATAGTCTGTAAGCGGAACTATATAAAGCAATGTTGAAGCGGCAATAAGCGCAGTAAATATAGCTACTAATCGAATGTTTGTTTTTTTCTTATAAGCTAAAATTAAGAAAAAATAGAGTGGAGATAGGTACCATACTATTTTTATTAGTATAAAAGATAAGGGTGCTTGGAAGCCGGCATATGCCTCCATGAAAATTGGCAATGTATCAAAGCATTCGGGAAAGAATAGTATGACGCATATGTGATAGATGACAAAGATTGATCCAATAAGTACTGAATCTATACGAAACATACCTAGCCATCTACGATGAAATATAAGCCATGCAAGTTCCGCAAAAGCAAACAAGACGATGAAGTGTGGTTTAAGTGAAAACCCTATTCCAGCTAGCAATCCCACTGTAATTTTATGGCGCATATCAAAAGATACATCCTGAGCATAACCTGTCAGTAGTGCGATATAAGGAAAAATGCATATTATGAACAAATGTTCGCGCTGCCCGAATTCTCTCAATACGGTAGGAAAAAGGAACAGCAATCCATAAATCATTAACAGTATTAGAATACGATTTTTCGAACTGTTGATGTTTGGATGTCGAATCATTAATGTATAGGTGATTCGTGAGGAAATTATGGCTAATAAGCCAACGCACAGAAAAAAGCTGTTGATGATGCTGATATTTGTCCAGTCAGATAATAAAACGGGGATCAAGGAGAGGTATGCTGTTAAAGGGGTATTAGCCTCAATGATATCGGTGTAGAATTGTTTGCCATTCATTAATAACTCAGCATAAGAAAGATAGATTGCGGCATCGTGATTAATGAGCATCTTCCAGGCTAGTAATATGCTGATTAGAGGAAGTAAATGTATTACATGATGTGGGGTAAGATATAATTTCACTTTTGAAGTCATTTGATTTCTAGGGGTGCTTTAGTGTTAATATTCCATATAAAATGTATCGCCGCCTGCATCATCACACATGACTTGTTTTGTTGTTTTTCCCATTGTTAGGCGTAGTGAATGTAGATAGGGAAAAAAATTAATGTGCAAATCAAAGGTATATTTGTATGGCCGCTGGCGTGGTACTACAATGATCAGCTTTTTCCCTATGCGCCGTAGTTCTTTAATAGCACCCTGAATATCACACACATGTTCCAATGTGTGGGAGCAAATAACTGTATCGAACATCTGGTCTTCGAATGGTAGTGATTCAACGCTTGCCTCTTGGAAGTTAATGCGCGGATGTTGTTGTTTTAGTGAATCAGAAATTACTATGTCTACAGCCGTAACGTTGTGTTTTTTACTTAGTAATGAAGCCATATAGCCATGGCCACAGCCAACATCTATAACGTTTGATCCAGAAGTATGTTCCAGAATCTTATCGATCGACGGTTGATTCAAATCTGTTCGTCTGGTGATCGCAGTATCGCTCACCTTAACATAGATATCCCGAAACTCTTTTTCGGTCATATGGGTTACATTGTCTTTGAAATTCATATAGGTGCGGTAGTGTCGGCCAAAGACTAACCATAACGGGAATTTCATCAACCATCTGCTATCGCGAATGATTGGGGGTAACATGTGATCTATGACATAATAAACTTTTAAAGCAGCACTGCGATTAATATGATTGAACATTATACGCCATGAGAATAGATTAATATGCGATTATACTAATAGAACTTAGGTGCTTACACGAGGAAAAAATTGTCATGTCAGAAGTGCAGCCAGAACTGACTGTTGTTGTTCCGATGTATAATGAAGAAGAGGGGCTTAACGTTTTTTTTGAACGATTAGTTCCTGTGCTTGAGTCCATAACACGCGAATGGAATATTCTTTGTGTTAATGACGGAAGTGCGGATGCAACTTTGGAGGGGCTTCGTAGCTGGCATGCTAAGGAGCCTCGTGTACACATGATTTCGTTATCCCGCAATTTCGGGAAAGAGGCTGCACTAACTGCTGGCTTGCAGAATGCGAAAGGAAAAGCTGTAATTCCTATTGATGCAGATTTACAGGATCCGCCCGAATTAATTCCTGAGTTGGTAGCTAAATGGAAAGAAGGCTTTAAAGTGGTGCTTGCGGTAAGGCGAACTCGTCACGGTGATGGCTGGTTAAAACGTGTTAGCGCAAAGCTGTTTTACAAAGGCATGCGAGCTATGCACGTAGATTTACCTGAGAACGCAGGAGATTTTCGTTTGATGGATCAGCAGGTAGTAGAGGTGTTGTGCCTGTTACCTGAGCGCTCACGTTTTATGAAAGGGTTGTTTGCCTGGGTGGGGTTCAGTACTGCCACTGTTTATTTTGACCGGCCTGAACGTGTTGCTGGAGAAGCAAAACAAAACATTGGAAATTTATTAAGACTTGCCAAAGACGGGGTATTTTCTTTCACTACCTTGCCATTGCGAATTAGCACCTATCTTGGTGTTACTATATCAATAGTATCATTTGCTTATGCGTTTTGGCTTATAGTACGCGCCCTATTTTGGGGAATTGTAACGCCTGGTTATGTCTCTCTCATGGTAGGGGTGCTATGCATGGGCGGCGTACAACTTATTTCACTTGGCATTTTGGGAGAGTATCTCGGCCGTATTTATCGCGAGACAAAACGCCGCCCATTATACATCATAGAAGAGTCGTTACACTAACCTTTAGGCAGCTTTGTTTTCGCTTTTATACTCGTATTTAGCGATTTTCTGTTCGATGGTGCCGAAGATAGATTTGCCATCTGCGTCTAGCATTTCGATTTTTACGGTGTCGCCAAATTTCATAAATGGTTCTTTGGATTCGCCAGTTTCAATTTTTTCGATAGTGCGTTTTTCTACGATACAGCTTGAGCCAACGCTTTTGTCTTTATTAGAGACGGTGCCTGAGCCGATGATGGTGCCGGCAGATAGCACGCGATTAGTGCTGGCATGTGATACGAGTTTTGGGAAGTTAAACACCATGTCCACTCCCGCATTTGGTTTGCCAAAGAGCTCGCCATTATAATATGTGATAAGTGGCAGGCACACCTTGCCATCTTTCCATGCATCACCCAGTGAGTCAGGTGTAATAGCTACTGGTGAAAAAGTGCTGGCGGGTTTAGCGTTTACGAAACCGAAGCCTTTTTTCATTTCTTCCTGAGCTACTTTACGTAACGATACATCATTTACCAGCACGATCAGCTTGATATGTTTTGCTGCATCTTCCGGGCTTGTATTCATTGGTACTTCATCGGTAATTACCGCAATTTCAGCTTCAAAATCGATACCCAGATCTTCACTTGGTAGTCGCACATCGCCGCGCGGGTCAAGCATGATATCGGACGCTCCCTGATACATGAGCGGGTCGGTCCAGAAGCTTTCCGGCATTTCCACGCCGCGGCTTTTACGCACTAGTTCCACATGGTTCACGTAAGCAGATGCGTCGAGCCACTGATAAGCACGTGGAAGAGGGGAATGAACCTGAGTCTCATCAAAATCAAAAGCATCATTGACTTCACCCGCATCTAATAATGCTGACACACGCTCGAGCTCGGGCGCAATGGCGCTCCAGTTTTCAAGTGCTTGTTGCAGGTTGGGTACAATACCGTCAACCTTTACGGCTTTTTTCAAGTCTTTACTTACAACTGCAAGTGCGCCATCGCGCGATCCATTTTTTAATGTAGCTAGTTTCATTTCTTTTCCTTCCAACTATACAAGTATTCTTTCCATTCTACGTCGTGTGCGTCTTTAGAGATTTCTACCGCGTCGCGCGTGTCGATCATCACGGCTACTTCTTCGGTCGCTTCACTTTTTTGTACAAATGCATTTTTCATCGCGCCAGGGTGTGGTCCGTGCGGGAAGCCGCCTGGGTGTAGGGTCATCATGCCGGGATGAATGTTATCACGGCTGAAGAAATTGCCTGCGTGATAAAAAATGATTTCATCAAAATCATTATTGGAATGGTAAAACGGCACCTTTAACGCACCGGGATCAGATTCAAACGGGCGTGGTACAAAAGTACAGATTACGAAACGGCTGCACAAAAACGTGGTGTGTGCCGATGGTGGCAGGTGATAGCGTGCGCTCATCAGTGGACGAATATCGCGCCAGTTAATTTTCACCGGCAAGTTGTCGCCTTTCCAGCCCACAATATCGAGCGGGTTAAACGGGTAGGTAATTTTGCTCAATGTATCGCGACATTTAATCACTACCTGCCATGGCTTTTCTTCGTATTGTGCTTTATAGGCTTCATCAATTTCCGGTACGTCAAACATTGCAGGATCAAAGATGGCGTGTTCACCTACCATGCCTTTATCTGGTAGTTTGTAGCTGTCGTTGGTGGCTTCCATCATCAGGATGGCCGTAGGCGAATCACACTCCAGGCGCCAGCGCGTGCTACGCGGCAGCAGGATATAATCACCTTCTTTAAATTCCATATGGCCGAAATCGCAGAATAAATGACCGCTTCCAGCATGGATAAATAGCATGTCATCGCCATCGCCATTGGCGAATAGATGATCCATTTTGCCTTCAGTACGCCAGAAGCGCACGCGTATGGATTTATTATGAAACAAAGGCTTAGCAGAAGAGGGGCAGTTGCTGGCGTTAGCCATTTTTACTGTGTCAAAAGCGCGCGGTCGCAGTTCGCCTTCCCATTCCACCCAGCCAGTAGGGGCGTGAGTGTGATACATGTGTGTCATGGGGCCAAAGAAGCCCTCACGGCCGAATTCGCGCTCAAATGTGCCCTCCGGCAGGTCGCAATGCGCCTGACGAGAGGTGTTTCCACTGGTGCGGGGGAATCTAATCCATTGTTTCATAAGTAAAACCTATCAAATGTGGATGGTCATCCTACTGCGTAAGCGAAAAAAATCAATTGCCTATATGTTTTTTATGCTGGTTTTGTCAGGCTTGCCCTTGCAAGGGCGAAGATTTGGTCCTAGATTTAGGGTAAATAAGGAGAAACACAATGAACAAAGCATTACTAACCAGTTTGATGATTTTCAGCAGCGCATCTGCCTACGCATATGAACAATCTGCAATGCCTGCAAGTGAGTGGCCAGCATCGGCATCTCCTGCGGCGGGTTCTGTTGAAGGTAGTGGGCATACCACAAACCCGATGTATATTCGCGCGCGCGATGGCGAGATTATTGATTCCACTGGTGGTGGTGCGATTCCAGCTTTGCCGCTTACGGTGATGTCAAACGGCACGATGAAATATGTCACTGGTGGTATCGGCGAGGAAGAATTGCTGCAGCTTAAAAACATGGAAAATGATTTCAATGTGCGCATGTTGATTGCAAGCAAAGATGGTCAGTTCGTTGGTGATGCAACAGTGCGCGTGGTAGACACTAAAGATACCGTACTATTCACCGTGCCAGAAGCAGGGCCGTATTTTTACGTGAGCCTGCCAGCGGGCAAATACATCTTCGAAGTAACGGATGATACTGGAAACCTACGCACGGTAACTGTAAAAGCACCGGCTTCCGGCCATAGCGAACCAGTCGTGCGCTTTTAGCTCGTTATGCTCCACGCTCGGCGGAGTTGCGGCCTATATCTCTTTCCGCTGCAATTCTATCCGCGTGATTGCTCGCGGGGGCTGTAGTAGCGGCTTGGTAATCAGCCATCGCCTGGTTGATAGCGGCTTCATCAATGTTCAACGCTTCTAGCAATGCTGCTTTATCAACGGTGACTTTACGTATGCCGCTTACTTTAATCTTGCGTGCTTCTTCGGCAGTTTTTTCTTTTCTTTCTTTCTGTTCTTCTTTGTCTTTGAGATATTGATCCAATTCCGCTTTTACGAGTTTTTTGTCTTTGCCCGAGGCTTCTTTCCATCTCTTGCGAATTTCTTCTTCGCGTTCATCTGGTCCATTTGCTTCGTCTAGTTCTTTTTGTTGTTTTTTGGTTAATACCTGTTCGAGTGGTTGGGGGATCTGATAACTTTCAGCATCCACCCCTTTGTTAACGCCAAAAATAATGTAGTCGCCTTTACTTTTCACCAACCCGATTTCGTCACCCAATCGTGGTGCAAGGTCATTCACGGCATTACTGTTAGATCGCCCGTCGTCACCCGGTGGTTTGAAGGTGATGTTTCCGCCCAATGCCTGATCACCTACCCAATGAATAAGATCGGGCGCACGCACACCGTCTGCCTTTAATGCACCTGTACGAAGCCCAATACTCAGCAATACTTTATCGGCCATCTCCCATTGCACTAGCTCGGTATTTTCATTCTTGATTTTTTTCTCGTTCAGTAATTCGCCAATTTTTCCTTTGAAAATCGACGTAAAATTATCGAGTACTTCGCCATTTTCAGGCATCAGAATTTCAACTTTGTCGCCTTTAATATCGAGCTTGAAATGGCTGTTAAGTTTGCCTTTAAGCTTGGTGTCCAGCTCTTCATTTACCGTATGGGGGCGCTCCAGCTTTTTCTTTCTTACTGGCTTTTTGGAGGTTGTGGGTTCGGGAATGTTAGCTGTTACTCCCTGTGCCGCCGCAGCGTCTGCTGAAAGCACCACCACCGTTTTGCCATTGCCGCCATCGCGTGGTTTACGCCTAATTCCAGGGCCTTCGTTCTTTTCAATATCGTCCATGGAGCCAATGCGCTCATCATCACCCACTAGCGGAAGTGCGTCTTCGCCACCTTGTGGCCCTATATCCACTGTTTTGCCACCATTTCCATTTGGCTTGTCACCTACATGGGCCATCGGTTCATCCGTTGAGAGCGGAATAGCATTAGGGTCGCTCGTTGTGGGTGCTTCTTCGTGTGCGGCCGGTGTTTCAGCAGTGGTAGAAGGTGTTTCTGTTGCAGGTTCTTCGGCTACTTCTTGTTTAGGCTCAGGTTTCAGGACGATGTCTACGTCTTTATCATCCACTGAGATGATCATCACATGATCGATTCTGATCTGGCTTTTTAGAGCCTGTTGTTGTGCTTTGTCGGTAATGTCTTGGAGCAGCAAGCTACGCGAAGGGTTGCCTTCAAGTCCTGTAATCACGTAGTTATCGCCCATTTTCACTACATCAGATAGGGCAAACGTATCATCAAGCTCTTGGATATAGGCCTTAATATCACGCTCATCTTCTGGCACGATAGCATTCATCACAGCTTCCGGCACCACCCATTGTGTTTCCGTTTGTTTTTCTAGATGAAACTTTTTCTGGTCTTCACCACTAACGCCGATTTCGTCCAGCAATTTACTAACGCTATTAGCGGCAGCTTGTCTGGATGCTTTTTTGGTGGCAGGATCAACGATTTCATTACTATGTAGCGGCACTTTAATCAGGTGATCATGGTTGCCGTCAAAGTCTTCTTCCACCACTATGGCGCGCTCCAGATCATCGCGCATGAGTGTTTCTAGTTTGGCGCGCCGACCCTGCATTGCTTCGCGGTCATTAATATCGGGTGTGCTATCTGTGATGGCGGGGGTCTCCGCGGTGCTATCATGGCTGGGGTCGGTCTCTGCTGCGCGCGCCTCAAGCTCTGCTTCAATCGCTGCTAGATCCAGCTCCTCATCATCGTCAGGCGTAGAAGCTTTGGGGGTATCGTCCCCTTCGAAAATGGGTGTGCCATCATCAATTTTTCCTGCGCCTCCTGCCTGCTCCTCACTAGCTGCTGGTTTGCCGTCGCCTTTCCCTTTATTTTTTCCCCAAAGTGCCATGGTTACCTGCCTTTGCCGCCGCCTTTACCACCAAATCCAAAGCGTTTTAAGAGCCCGCCTGATGAGCCTTCACCTTTTACAACTGGAGAGTGGTCTTCTTGCATTACTCCCGGCGCAGAGCGTTCTGCTGCGATCAACCCGGCCATGTCTAAACCGCCTTCGGGAATTTCCGGTATTAATTCGTCACGCTCATAAGTTTTTATCTGGTTTTTGCCGGTCATAGCATCGCGTAAATGCTTTTCGCTTATACGAAACGCGGCGGATGCTTTGCTTGTTTCTTTGTCGATCGACCCACCGTCTTCTTTGCCAAAAATAGCGCCTCGGCTGGCACCGACCACGTTGCTAATGGTAAAGCCTTTATCCCAATCACCCGAGACTGAAGCGAATTCCATACCGTTGAAATCAGAGGGCTTAGCCTTACCCTTAACTCGTATCTTTTCGCCTAATTCGGACGCTTCCATTTTCCCTTCGGGGTCAATATTTTTCATAATAGTGGCGGATACATTCCACGATTCCACCTTCATTGGCGATAGTTTAGATTCTTTATTAAAGCCAAGTTTTTTGAGTGGGCCTGTTGCCACTACTTCCTTTTTGGCAAGTACTACAAAGGTACCACTTTTGCCTTCTTCAGCATTAGGGACATAGTGAATGCGCGGTTTACCAGTGATTGATTTTTTATCACCTTTACTTAGTGCCATAATCTTTTCGCTAAGTATCTCGGTAAGGCCCTCAGCGGTATTTGGATCTGTCTTGGGCTTGGTATCAATCGGTGCTCCGGAATCAGCAAGGCCGATTCCACCCGCATCACTATCGGCAAGGCCAATGACTTTCTCTTGATTGCCTGGCGTTACAGGGGCTGCCGCTTCCACGCGGGCTTTTTTGTCTCTGACAGCCTGCTCTAGGTCTGCCACGACATCGTCCGTAGAGGAGGCATTGGCTGCCTGTGCCTGTTCATTCGTTGTGCCAGGCTCGATAGTATGTTCCCTGCGTTCCTCTAGTGGAGGCAATTTAGATTTATCTGCTGGTTTAGGCCCTTGTGAACCAGTTCCCTCTTGTGGTCTGCGTCTTTCTACCATTATATTATTTCCCTGTAAGTTTTGTACGTTTTGTTCATTTGAACGACTAGACTAGCAAGATTAGTTCAAAAAATAGTGTTAACATTTTGTTACAATTGGGTGGGGAGGTTAATAAATCCTCTTCCCGGCCGTGAGCCTTTATTGTAGGCTGTAGGGGTTGGAAAATGCCAAGGAATGTCAAGAAAGCGCAAGAAAAAATGGTTTTTGGGCGCGAAACCCAGTTAAGTGTTTGATGTATAATAATAGTGTGCGGTTCTAAACGGCGCTAAACGGCACCAGATAGCGCTAAACAGAGCAGAAACGGGTCTTAATAGCTATTAAGCAGCTTCTTTTTGCTTTTGCAGCTCTAAAATGGATTCGAATTCGCGCCATTCGCCTTTGCTCATGCCGGAGGTTTCCTGCGTCACATTCTCACCCGCGATCATGCGTTTGATGATGTCCAGCCCCTTGGCCGAGATGTTGGCGCCGCCCATGCAGTAATCCATGAAGGCTTTATGCGTAATCGGCAGCCATGCTTTCAGGCAATCGAGCATTACATTGGCATAAGCCTGAATCTCGTATTGCGCATGGGAGTCGGCACGTAGGCTCAGGAAATGCATCAGGTTATGCAGGTCGATTTTCCAGTACCATTGCGTGTAGAAGTTCACTGGCAGGTTCATGCGCGCCAGTTCACGTGCGAGGCCAGATTTGCTTTCGTCGAAGATGTTGCCTTCTTCGTCGCAGTTCATCATCTCTTCGTAATGTGTGTAAGCGTTGGTGGCGTCAGCCTTGAGGATCTCCAGCACACGCGCAGCCTGCGCGCCTTCCAGCACTTCACCGCGTCCCTGGCGGTTGGTGGTAGATTGGGCGGCGAGCTTCTCTGGCTCAGGCACATAGAACTCTTTATCCATGATCGAGTAACGGCCGGAATATTCATTCACGTTCGCGGTGCGGTGGCGAATCCACTGACGCGCGATGAAGATGGGCAGCTTGATATGAAACTTGATTTCGCACATTTCAAATGGCGTGGTGTGGCGATGGCGCATCAGATAATTAATCAGCCCGGCATCTTCATTCACCTTTTTGGTGCCCGCACCATAGCTCACGCGAGCGGCCTGTACGATGGCTGAGTCCGTACCCATATAATCAATCACGCGCACAAACCCATGATCCAGAACTTGCTGTGGCTTATAGAGCATGTCCTCCAGAGCAGGGGAAACATCGCGCAGGGTTTGCTGTGGGTTGCTACGTTGGGAATCGACTTCAGCTTGTTGTTGGGCGTTTAAAGGCATATTTTCGGACTCGCTAGTTGATGGGTTTATTAAGGATTATACCATCCATTAAGAAGTATCAACACTCAACTAAACACCCCCTTCACAAACCGCCTGTGCTGCACTATAATATAAGTGTTACTTCGGTGACTATGGCGATAAACGCAATATAGAATAGACGTATTGGACCCGGGGGCAGAACCCGGCGCCTCCACCAAAGTTCGCAAATGTAGTACGCAAAAAATAGGCGAATTTCGGCGGGGGCGACTCAGCTTCGACAAGCGTAATAAAAATATTGTTTTTGCCCGTGATGATACTGGCGTTATCAGGTCGATTTTATAAATGCTAACGATAACAAAGCATTTGTTGCAGCTAACGACAACGCAGTCGTAGCTGTTCGCGCTGCAGCCTAACGGCGGGTGTGAGCACTAGCTCGTAACGCGGTCAGGGGACGCCGGGCAACAGAAGTCCCCACTTTTCTTACCGGTTGCTGGTTGGTTCAAAACGGTCTACACTAGCGGCAGACAACAATGACAAGCGTAATGAACATGACTGAAGATACGATAGATTATTCCCAGATGGTAGACCACGCGATGCGTGGCGTAGTGCGTGATATTTTAAAACAGGTGAGTGTGTCGGGCATTCCTGGCGACCACCATTTTTATATTTCATTCGACACGACCTATCCGGGTGTCAAAATTTCTGAGACGTTGAAAGAAAAATACCCAAAAGATGTGACCATTGTGTTGCAACATCAATTCTGGGATTTCAAAGTTGAAGAAGATCAGTTCCACGTGACGCTTTCATTCTCCGGTGTGCCGGAAAATCTGGTCGTGCCTTTTGCGTCGCTCACTGCATTTGCAGATCCGTCTACCAAGTTTGGGTTGCAGTTCCAGCAAATCGACATGTATGAGGCAGAGATCATCGGCGAAGAAGGTGAAGAAATGTTATCCTTCGAAGACATGGTCGGCGATGATGAGAATGATGACGAATCAGCAGAAGTGATTTCGCTCGATTCTTTCCGCAAGAAGTGACCGCCCCTAATCCTTTCATGCAACGCGCGCTTGAATTAGCGCAGCAAGCCGCCCGTGATGGTGAAGTGCCTGTTGGCGCGGTGGTGGTGCATGGTGATAAGATTATAGGCGAGGCGGCGAACACTACCGAAGCCGCATGCGATCCTACAGGTCATGCGGAGATGCTTGCGATACGGGCTGCCTGCGAGACATTGGGCAATGCCAGACTTACTGATTGCGATGTGTATGTCACGTTAGAGCCGTGCCCTATGTGCGCACAGGCAATTAGTTTTGCGCGCATTCGCCGTTTGTATTTTGGTGCGTATGATGCGAAGGGTGGTGGTGTTGAAAATGGACCGCGTATTTTCTCACAACCTACTTGTCATCATAAACCAGAAATATATGGCGGGATGTGTGAGCGTGAATGCGCAGAGTTGCTAAAGGCGTTTTTTAAAGAACGCAGGGCTTAGCGTTCCATAGACATTTCTGCATCGCTACCCTGTGCAACACGCGAAGCCCAGCCATTCTCTCTACCTTCATAGCCCGGAGCATACACAATTACCGGTTGGTGGTTGTGATGCTTTTTAATAAGTGCGTGTGCAACAAGATGGGTTACCACACTGGAGGCAGTGATGTTCAAACCAGTGAGTGCAGTTTCCCGTGTCCAGAATTTTTCCTGACTCTTTAGGGGCCACACACTAATCGCACTGCCTATTAAGCTGGCACCTAAGGAAGTGCCTGCATTTCCCATGGTTGACTGGTTGAAGGCGGCGCCCATTACCCCGAAAATACCGCCAATTACAATCTCACTTGCTAAGCGTGGGTTTTCCATTAGCCACGCTCCGGTGTGTGTTGTTGATTGCGCTCGGCTTCGATCATTTTGGTGAAGAAGTTTGCCTGTGCTTCCACATCAACATTAGGTTGTAGTTGCACGTTATTAATAATGACCTGAGAGGGCTCTTTTCCTTGAGAAGATGTTGGCTGCATATTCTGCGAAGATGATTTTACATTCTCCATGTGTTTGCGAATCGCTGCAGCCCCTATCATTGAGGTGATGCCGACAGTAACGGCAACAGCAATAGTGGCTACTGTGACAGCTGTAAACCCTGCAGTAAGCGCTGGTATTAACGTACCACCAATAGCAGCAAACATAGATACAAAACCTAGTGCGCCTAAAAATTCTGCGCTTGCGCGTGTCAGCACACTGGGGGATCTGCCTCCATTACTTTGAGTCTGCGCGGCAGCATGCATTCCGCCATCGTCAGCCTCCAATCGACCATCTCCATGCAGCTTGTGCAGGCTAGCGTCATCAGGCGCCAACATCGCACTGCCATCTGAAGGGTGCATCATTCCACTAGGATCCATTGCCATAAAAAGTTGCCTTTTCTACACCTTATAGACTAAAACATCTTTGTATTTCTATGTATGAAGGTTTTGTGACAATAAAACCTCGTTAAACACTAAGCAAGTGGTTGTAATTTATGGCTTCTCATCAATATATTTATGTAATGAAAGGGCTTTCTAAGGCCTTCCCGGGCGGTAAAGAGGTACTTAAAGACATTTACCTTTCTTTTTATCCTGGTGCGAAAATCGGTGTATTGGGGCCAAATGGTGCGGGTAAATCAACCCTGCTTAAGATTATGGCGGGGATTGAAACTAACTTCAACGGCGAAGCGTGGGCAGCGGAAGGCACTAAAGTTGGTTACTTGCCGCAGGAACCAAAGCTTGATGAAAAGAAGAGCGTGCTTGAAAACGTAATGGATTCGCTTGGTGAAAAGAAGGCGCTGGTAGACCGTTATAACGAATTGATGGCCGATTACTCCGATGAGATTGCAGATGAAGCTGCAAAGTTACAAGACCAAATTGATGCAGCAGGCGCGTGGGATCTGGAGCGAGAGGCAGAGATTGCGATGGATGCGTTGCGTTGCCCTCCAGGTGATGCAGATGTTACAAAAATTTCTGGCGGTGAGAAACGCCGTGTTGCGCTGTGCAAATTGCTGCTCGAAAAGCCAGATATGCTTTTGCTCGATGAGCCAACCAACCATTTGGACGCTGAGTCAGTCGCATGGCTTGAGCACTTCCTGGAAGGCTACGCGGGTACCGTGGTAATGGTAACGCATGATCGTTACTTCCTTGATAATGTGACGGGGTGGATACTAGAGCTTGACCGTGGGCAGGGTCACCCATTTGAAGGCAATTATTCTGCGTATCTTGAGCAAAAAGAGAAGCGCTTGGCTCAGGAAGAGCGCGAAGAAAATAGCCGTCAGAAGCAGCTTGCGCGTGAGTTGGAATGGATTCGCCAAGGTGCGAAAGCACGTCAGGCGAAAAGTAAAGCGCGTATTGCATCATACGAAGCATTGCTTGCGAAGGAGGGGCCAACACAAGTGGGCACCGCCCAAATTATTATTCCTAATGGACCGCGCCTTGGTAACAATGTCATCAGCGCTGAAGGTATTTCCAAAGGCTTTGGAGATAAATTATTGATTGATGATTTGTCCTTCTCTCTGCCGCCTGGTGGCATTGTGGGGATCATCGGGCCGAATGGTGCGGGTAAGACAACACTGTTCCGTATGATTACGGGTGGTGAAAAACCAGATTCCGGTACGTTTACGGTGGGTGATTCAGTGAAGCTGGGTTATGTCGATCAGTCGCGCGATTCATTGGATGATAAGAAAACCGTATGGGAAGAAATATCGAACGGTGATGAAGAAATTTCGCTTGGTAAAAAACTGGTGAAATCACGTGCTTATTGTTCGAGCTTTAACTTTAAAGGTTCTGACCAACAGAAAAAAGTGGGTGTGCTTTCTGGAGGTGAACGTAATCGTGTGCATCTGGCGAAGATGTTGCGCGGTGAGCATAACGTGCTGTTGCTCGATGAGCCAACCAATGACCTTGATGTGGAAACGTTGCGTGCATTGGAAGAAGGACTTGCAGATTTTGCAGGTTGCGCGGTGATTATTTCGCATGATCGCTGGTTCTTGGATCGTATCGCAACGCACATTCTTGCCTTTGAGGGTGATAGCCATGTGGAATGGTTCGAAGGTAATTATGAAGCCTATGAGGCTGACCTTAAGAAGCGGCTGGGTGTGGATACGTTGACGCCAAGCCGAGTGAAATATCGTCCGCTAAAACGCGCCGGTTGATCCTATGAACCAATCCCAAAGTGCTGGTTTCACATTGGTCGAGCTTGCGATCATCATCGTCATTATCGGGTTGGTGGCGGCAGGCTTACTGGTTGGAAAAGACCTTATTAAAGCTGCAGAGTTGCGTGCGCAGGTTGCGCAAATTCAAGAGATAGAAACGGCTACCCAGACGTTTATGAATAAGTATGGAGGATTACCCGGCGATATATTAGCTAGTGAGGCTGAAGGTTACGGGATGGAATATCGTGATGGAGAGGAAGGCAATGGAGATGGTGATAAATACATCGAAACATGTGATTTTTCTTCATATGCAGGATTTGGCTGTGAGGCTGCTTTGTTTTGGCGCGATCTTTCATATGCGCAGCTTATTTCCGGAAGGTTTGATAAGGCGGTGGGAGATTACATAGTGGTAACAGAGGATCAGTTAGATCAATATTTCCCCAAAGCGAAGATAGGTCAGAATAATTACATAACCATTTTTTCTGATGTGCCCCTTGCGGATTCAAGTATTGGTTGTTACCGAAACGAGTTTTGTTTTGGTATGCGGCAAATCAAAAGCACATCGGCACCATTCGGCCAATTTGTTTCCGAGGATAAGGGTATAACACCGTTTGATGCCTTTTCGCTGGACAAGAAAATTGATGATGGCAGCTCCGGTACAGGACGTATGGTTGGAGGTGATTATATGCCGTCTTTTGATGAGCAGGAAAGAAATGGAATGCGCGTGTATCACGGAGAAAACACCGCTTTCTGGGATGCGGATAGGTGCAACATCCGAGGAGCAAACGGAGTAGTGAATTATGATGTGGCCCCGCCTCGTGGCGAGATCCCATCTTGCGCCATTAATTTTAATTTTTAATATTCTGATATTCAGTCATTTCCATGAATGTAACCTTAGCTGATATATGCAAAACTAAACGTGAGCATGTGGCGGTGCAACGGAAGCGAGTGTCTGAAGCGCAATTACGTGAAATGATTGCTGGGCAAGATGCGCCACGTGGTTTTTTGAGTGCCCTTAAAGCGCGTGTGGAGGGTAATGAAGCAGGGTTAATTGCAGAAATTAAGAAAGCCTCACCCAGCAAAGGGCTGATTCGAAAAGATTTTGATGTTGCGGCGTTGGCCAGAGCTTATGAACTAGGTGGAGCCAGCTGTCTTTCTGTGCTTACCGATATACCCTATTTTCAGGGGGCAGATGAAAATCTGGCACTGGCACGTAATGCCGTTTCGCTTCCAGTATTGCGTAAAGATTTTATGCTCGACCCTTATCAGATTATTGAGTCGCGCGCATTGGGTGCGGATTGCATTTTGCTTATTATGGCGGCGCTTTCTGATAAGCAGGCGCGTGAGCTGGAGTCGCTTGCGATAGAATTGGGCATGGATGTGCTGGTAGAGGTGCATGATCATGACGAGTTAGCGCGTGCGTTGAGTAATCTTCAATCATCGTTGATTGGCATTAACAACCGTAATCTTAAGACGATGGAAGTTAGCCTGACAACAACAGAGACGCTAGTAAAGGATCTGCCAACCCATATTCTTGGCGTGTGCGAAAGTGGTATTGCCGCGCATGATGATATTCAGCGAATATCCGCTTCCGGAATATCATGTTTTCTGGTAGGTGAATCATTGATGCGTGAACGTGATGTTGAGGCAGCAACCAGACAATTACTGGGTGGGTGATGGATTTTACAATCGTAGAATATGCGCAGTGGCAGGAATGGCTGGCGTTAGGGTTTTTCGTTATATGCTGGATGGCATATGCGAATTACAGCGAGCGTCATGATACAGATACGGATTCATTGTTTAATGCAGCTAATAAAATGCGTATGGACTGGATGCGTGAAATGCTAAACCGGGATAACCGTTCTGTCGATGCGATGATCATCGGGAATTTTACGCGCAGCTTCACGTTTTTTGCGAGTACCACTATCTTCGTTATCGCTGCGCTTGCTTCAATGATCGGTTATCGCGATAGAGTCAATGCCATGCTTGCGGAAATACCTTTTGCGCATATTAGTGACGAATTATTCTGGCAAATGAAGGTTTCACTTCTGGTCATCATTTTTGTGTATGCGTTCTTCAAATTCACATGGTCGCTTAGGCAATATAACTATGTCAGTATTTTCATTGGTGCTGCACCGGATTATCGTGAGCGCAAGGATGAGCATGAAGCGATTGCCGAAAAAGGAACCCGGCTGACGATGAATGCAGCAAAACATTTCAACAACGGACTGCGTGCTTACTATTTTGGGTTAGCGGCACTTGCGTGGATCGTCCACCCATACTTCTTTATGCTTGCCACCGCCTGGGTCGTACATGTGACACACCGCCGCGAATTTCGTTCTGAAACCATGAAGATTTTGAATGACTAAAAGACGCTGGAATGAATTTGAGAAAGTAACCTCGAATTCTTTCGTGCCTGATTTAGTGGAATGTGCAGCGCATATTCCATCGGATGATTTGGTGGAAATGGATCATTATCGCAAGCAAGAACGCATGGCCGCTTGTGGTGGGCATGACCCGATTCGCACCTTACTTGCATATGCACAAGATGAGCTGATCTATGACGCAAAAGGTCAGCCGATGGCAGTGGATGAGGCGCAGTATGCTGCTACACCACGTGGTGAACGCGTAAATGTGTTTGGCTTGGCGTATCGGCATGATGCGGTGTTTAAGATGCATAAAACACTGGCGGATATTGTGGTGGGTGCAGCCATTCATCTTTATCAAACACAGGGGTGGACCACGGTTCTTTATGATGGGCTGCGTACAGTTGAAGGAGCCTATAACCTATATCAGTTAGCTACAGAGGATGACATTGCCAGCGGGCTTCTCGCCATGCCGGGGCAGAGTGCACACAATAAAGGCATGGCAGTAGATAGTATGATGATTGATAGCGATGGAAAAGAAGTAGAAATGGGCGGGCACTTCGACCATTTGAATATGGAGACCAATAGCCGTGCGTATACGGGTGATAAAATCTCAGAATTGGCCAAACACAATCGATTGATACGTGAAGCAGCTTTCCTACGTAGTGCGTTTACACAAGGGTTGCTCATTGCCCCGCTCAGGAGCGAATTCTGGGATGACCGCCCCCCAGAAAACCGTGAAGATCTATGGCGTGTGCTGGATTCTGCTGCGCGCTGTATGGGGATTGATTTGCTGACGCAGGAAGATGTGGAGCTACGCAAGAAAGACAGGCAGGCATTTGTCAATAAGTGGGAATGCTGGAGCTACGCAGATTTTCTGGAGCGTTGGCAGGAGTTGTTTGAAGGAAAGCAACAGCAATTAGAAACATTGTTTGGGGTAACTATGCCTCCTACGCGAGAGAAGGCTGCGTTTTATCACGGTAATTATCACCCGATCTATGATCGGGATTTACGTGCCAGCAACAAGCACCTTACGGAAGCGCTAATCGCTGCTTGATCACGGTTGCTAACTCTTCCATATGATTGCTTTTTGTATATTCCCAGTTTTCTAATTTATTCCCTAATGGGCGTGCAATATCTGTTTTGATAAGCGCGTCAGCGAACCGTGCAGGTTTGGTGTTTTTGTGACCGGGCAGGGGGAGGATATAGAACGGTTTTCCAGTCGCGTGTGCTTCGCTCATCATGTTCACTGAATCATTGGTTGCGATGATGGTATTTGCCAGCGCAAGAAGCCCTATGTAGGGATTTTCATCCTTTCCATCATAAATATAAACGCGCTTATTATTTTTGAAATATTCATTGAGCAGGTGAATGTTTTCTTTTCCTGTGCGGCGTGATGGGGTGATGAGTAGGGAACCGTTTGTTTGTGATAATACACCTTCTAACTGTGCGATAAGTTCTTTCATAGCGTGTAGAGAAAGCTTGTATTTATTGGTGCTTCCACCGAGCAGAACACTGATATAAGGTTTTGGAAAACTAGCAAAACGTGCAGTGAAATATTCTTGTGCTTTTGAAAGTTTTTCAGGGGTGATGGCATGCAATGCAAAAAGCGTTTTTAGCACATTTTCTCCGGTAATTTTATCGTGCGCCATGGCTATGACGAGATCAAAATATCTGGCGGGACATCTGGGGTCCTGGATGTTGATAAACTGTGTGGAATGTTCGTTCCTATCCAGCATATTCTGGCGCATGCCCATGGCAATAAGCGAGGCTTTTCGCCCGCAACTGATAACAAGGTCTGGTAATGTTCCGCCTAAACTATCGCTGCGTGATTTATCAAGCGCATAATCGACGATGATATTGCGATGGCGAAACGCCCAAAGCGCATTTGGTTGCCACGAAAACATGGGTTTTAGCGCGATGGTTTTATGCTCGCAGGGGATGTCCAATGCATGGGCTAAGGCATCAATCTGCGCTTTCATGCCGGCACTGCCATCCGTAATGCCCCATGCGTGCACTAGATGATTCCTTTAGATTTAAACGAGAAATGTTTTTTAGGGCCGATGATGAGATGATCATGAATCTCAATGCCTAGCGGACGTGCTGCATCGATGATTTGTTTGGTGATATCAACATCGGCTTTGCTAGGGTTTACATCACCACTAGGGTGATTATGCACTAAAATCATGCTGGAAGCGCCGAGCTCCAGCGCACGTTTAACTACCTCTCTAGGGTAGACCGGTGTGTGGTTGATAGTGCCTTTTTGTTGCCGTTCGTCTGCAATGAGCTGAAGTTTTGTATTCAAGAAAAGCACGTGAAACTCTTCGTGTTTATTATGCCCGATATGAATACGGCAATAATCCAAAAGCTGTGTCCAACTTTTTACTACGGTGCGTTCAGCCACTTCATCTTTGAGCAATCGCTCGGAGGCAGCTTTGGCCACCTTAATGGCCACAATAGCGGCCTCGCCCACACCTTCTACTTTGGCTAGCTCTGAAGGTTCAGCCATGAGCACTTTGCCGAAGCTACCAAACTTGGCAAGCAATGCTTTGGCCATAGGCTTTACATCCCCCATGGGTTTGGCGGGAAACAAGATCATTTCCAATACTTCATAATCTGCAAGCGCTTCAGAGCCGTTATTCAAAAATCGTTCACGCAGGCGTTTTCGGTGGCCTGTGTAATGCGGTTTTTCTTTTTTAAGGAGTGCTTCACTCATAGGGCGGATGATCCAGTCCTTTGGGTGATTTGGTAAAAATTTCATAGCCGTCTTTTGTCACAGCTAACGAATGTTCAAACTGGGCGGAGAGTTTTTTATCACGTGTGGTGACTGTCCAACCATCATGACGATTTAGAATGGTTTGCCATGTGCCGACATTGATCATTGGCTCTACGGTGAAGAACATGCCTTCTTTTAGTACTTCACCTTCGCCGGGGTTGCCTATATGAACGATGTTTGGCGCGGTGTGGAATACTTTGCCCAACCCGTGACCACAATAATCACGTACTACGCCGTATCCATGTTTTTCTGCGTAGGTCTGAATGGCGTGGCCAATATCACCCACCGTATTGCCAGGCTTGACCTGTTCGATGCCCAGCATGGTTGCCTCGTAGGTGATTTCAGTAAGTCTTTTTGCTTTAACGGAAGGTTTGCCTGCCCAGAACATACGGCTAGTGTCACCGTGCCATCCATCAACGATAACCGTGACGTCCACATTTACGATGTCGCCATCTTTGAGTTTTTGGTCACCCGGGATGCCGTGACATACGACGTGGTTCACCGATGTGCAGATGGATTTGGGAAAACCGCGATAACCCAATGGGGCAGGGGTGGCGCCTGCTGCGGTAATCATATCATGACACATATCGTTTAGCTCACCAGTGGTGATGCCAACATCCACATGTTCACTGACCATGTCGAGCACTTCTGCTGCCAGACGGCCTGCTTTGCGCATGCCCTCGTAATCTTCTGGTTTGTGAATAGTAATAGTTCTGTGATCTTCCAACATGGTCTCTCGAAATGTATTTCAGTATGTGATTGAATTAGGTATAACGGGCGTAAGACTATTAGGACATAGGGAAATATGCAAGCGACCGCCTGTTTAATTATTATTGGTAATGAGATCCTCTCCGGGCGCACGGAGGATAAGAATTTAGCGTGGATTGCCAAAGCCTTAAATGAATGTGGGGTAGCGCTTACAGAGGTGCGGGTGATTCCGGATGTGGAGGCGACCATCGTAGATACCGTGAATTTCGCCCGCAAAAACTTCACTTATGTGTTTACTACCGGTGGTATTGGCCCGACCCACGATGATATTACGAGTAGCTCTATCGCTAAGGCGTTTGGGGTGCCGCTATTGCGTCATCCGGAGGCAGAGCGCAGGTTGCTTGGCCACTACAAGCCGGATCAGGTGAATGAGGCGCGCATGAAAATGGCAGATATTCCGCAGGGTGGGGCGTTGATTGATAACCCTGTGTCGTTGGCGCCAGGTTTTAGGTTAGAGAATGTGTTTGTGTTAGCAGGTGTGCCACGAATCATGCAGGCTATGTTTGATGGCATCAAAGACCAGCTTAAGGGCGGGGATAAGACCTTGTCTAAAAGCTATTCCGCTTATGTGACAGAGGGGACATTAGCGGCAGGACTTGGTGAGATTCAAAAGCGCTACCCTCAGGTGGAAATTGGCAGTTATCCTTTCGTACGCGATGGGAAACTGGGTACTAGCCTGGTCGCGCGGACACCTGATAAGGGAATACTAGATGCCTGTATGGCAGAAATTCGTAGTTTGTTGTTGAAATTTACGGATGATATCCGCGAAGAATAGCCCGCTTAAGCTTTGACAAATCATTCATTTTCTGACATTTCACCATCACTACTGGTGATTACTGTGCTCGCGTGGCGGAACTGGTAGACGCAAGGGACTTAAAATCCCTCGATCATTGCGATCGTGCCGGTTCGATTCCGGCCGCGAGCACCAAACACCAAACACCAAACACAATTAGCCTTGTTATTCTTACGCGGCCTTGTCGCTTCGGATACTGGCTAGGAACTGTTTTACCTGCTCGCTAAGGGCGGTTGATTGTTGCGAGAGCAACTTAGCAGAATCCAGAACTTCTATGGCTCCTGCGTCTGCAATTTCAACATCTTTGGATACGTTGGAGATGTTGTTATTGATGTTTTGTACGCCTTGAGAAGCTTGCTGCATATTGGCAGTAATTTCATCCGTGGCCGCAGATTGCTCTTCAACTGCTGCGGCAATACCAGATGAATATTGGTTTACGTCTTTAATCGATCCCTGAATTTGTACCAATGCCTCGCTAACCTTCTCGGATACCACCTTTACATTCTCAATATTCTGGATGATTTGATCCGTAGCATTGGCGGTTTGGGTGGCCAGGTTTTTCACTTCCGAGGCTACGACAGCAAAGCCTTTTCCTGCTTCACCAGCGCGGGCTGACTCAATAGTGGCGTTGAGTGCCAGTAGGTTGATCTGGTCTGCAATGCCTTGAATTAATATAGATATATCACCAATTTGTGTAACTGCTTCTGAAAGTGAGCGTACAATTTCATCAGCGTTTTGTGCCTTATCAACAGCATCAGTTACTATTTCCGAAGATTTTGATACTTGTCCTGCGATTTCCCGAACAGAGGCAGACATTTCTTCAATGGCGGCTGCAACATTTTCTACGTTATGCGATGTCTGTCCAGACGAGCTAGCCGCTTCACCTGCTTGTGTGCTGGCATTTGTGACCGATCCTTTCATTCCCTCTGCAGTATCACACATTTGTGAAGCAGCGGTTGCGACCGTATCAATGATGCTTTGTACTTTGCTCTCAAAATCATCCGCAAGTTGTTGCATGGCTTTACGCTTCTCTTCCTCGGCCTTTTTCGCCTGGCGAGCCTGTTCTTCTTTCATATCATTCATACGAATGCCATTTTCTTTAAATACTTGTAGTGCGGCAGCCATTTCTCCGATCTCGTCCTTGCGATCGCGTGCGGGTACCTCGGTTTCCAGTTTATTTTGCGAAATTTCTTCCATGGCACCGGTAATACGGTTGAGCGGGTTGCTAATGGTGCGTGCAAAGAAGATGCCTGCTATGGTTATTAGTGCGATAATTACGGCTGATATCATGAAGAGCTCGTTACGAGCCGCTACCATGCCGCGCATTACCTCTTCATAGGCCATTTCATACATTAACGCAAAGTGTGCTCCTTTAAAATCAAAGGGCATATAAGCAGTAATAACGTGCTCACCATTTATATCCTTTGCATAAAGATTAACGCCGCTTTCATTACCCAAAGCGGCCTTAGCTTCGTCTGATTCTACTTTGTGTTTAAGAATAGTTGACTCTTTTGCAAAGCGGATATCGTTTCGCGCTAAGCCATCATTACCAACCAACACAATTTTGCCAGTTTCACCTAAACCGCGTTCGTCATTGAATATGGCGTTTAGATTAGCGATAGGCATTTGGTATACTAGCACACCGATGCGATTTCCTTTCGCGTCTTCAATGGGGCGACCCATGAAGGAAGCGGGTGCGCCATGACTAGGGGCATATGGTGCAAAATCGATATAGGAAACTTCCTGAGCACTTTCTTGTGCTAACGCCATTCTGTAAATCTCACCTAAGCCAGAGTCTTTCCATTCACCGGTGTTTAGGTTTGTTGCATAATCCAGCTCTTTAAATACGGTATATAGCAAGTTGCCCTTAGTATCGAAAATAAAGATATCATAGTAGTCCTGCCTTACTAGGAAATCGCGCAGGTAAGGATGATAGAAGGCATGTAGGCGGCTATATTCTGTGCCGTCTGGCGCCGCATCGAGCAAGTGTTTTTCACCAGTTTTATTAGGATTATTGGTGATATATAAATCTTGCAGATATTTGGTTTGATTGTTTCCTAGCGCAGCCCATGCTCTGGTAAAATCATTTGTTGCCTGAATGATGAGTGGGCTGTTGCCTTGCGTATGCATGTCGGCAATGATTGTTTGCAGGTAGGCGGTAAGGGCTTTTTCTCGAACCATAAGCTGGTTCTGCATGGATTTTTGGGCGGTATGTTCTGCGCTGACCCTTAATTCATGAGTTGCAAAATAGGTAAGTGCACCCCCGGTGATAAGCGTGGCAAGCGTGATGATTGCGGGGATTTTTTGTGAGAGACGTAAATTCATAAGAGAACCCTTACTTGGAAAAAAATGATGCCTTCGTGGAATCTATCGATACGCCACTATTCTGTAGTTATCACATGTAAAAGTTAGGTTAATGTGAGTAGGTAAAAACACTACTGATTAACTGTATGTAGGATTTCTTTTTGGGTAGATGATGTAAATTTCTGCATTGTTTTGGAGGGAAGGATTAATACATGCAGATAGTTTGATTCTCCCAGATTTAGGTAGTGTGCGCGCTACAAACAGAAAACTAGACTGACTGGTTGAATAACATTGATAAATTACTACTACGCGTTGACTTATATGCCCTAGGGGAGTACCTTTTTGGTACAAAACATATGAGGAGAAGCGCATGGGTGTATCGGCAGATGCCCCTCGGTTACGAAAAAGCGCCAAACAAAAACACGCTGCTATTCTAAAGGCGGCCGGGCGTTTGTTTCTAAAGAACGGCTACACCCATACAAGTATGGATGCGATTGCGCTTGCCGCTGGTGTGTCTAAACAAACGGTCTATAGTTATTTTACGAATAAAGAATTATTGTTTCGTTGCATGATTGAGGAATTGTGTAATTTGCACACACCATCGGAAAGCTTTCTTGCTGACCCACAGTTGCCGCCGCAGGAGGCATTACTGAAAATTTCCAAAGGTTTTATGGATACTATATCTAGCTCCATAGGGCTAGGGGTGCACCGTTTGGCTGTTGCAGAGGCACCAAGACATCCGAGGGTGGCTGAATTGTTTTATCAATCTGGTCCGCAAAAGATGCAGAATCTATTGGAGCGCTATTTAGAGCGACAAGTGGCATTAGGGAATTTTCGTATTGAAAATGTAGAATGTGCGGCTTCACATTTCTTTGGGATGCTGAAAAGCTGGTATCAGATGCGTATGTTACTTAAGCTTAAACCGCAACCAACAAAGGCGGAAATTGATAAACACATCAAATATACAGTCGAAGTATTTTATCAGCTTTATAGTGTTTGAAGCTTAAAACACGAAGGGTTTAAGTGTATCCTGTAATGCTACTAATTCGTGGCGTATTACGGTGAGTTGATTGCGTTGCTTATCATTAATGGCAGCAGGCTTAGCTTTGGCAGTTTTCTCTGCTGATGCTTTTGCTTTTAAATCTTTGCTAAATGCTTTTTTTGCCCCTTTGATAGTGTAGCCTTGCTTATAAAGAAGCGTTTTTATGGTGCTGAGCGTTTCAATATCTTCTGGGCGGTAGTAGCGTCTGCCACCACGTAGCTTGAGCGGTTTAATCTGTGAAAACTTGCTTTCCCAAAAACGCAATACATGTTGTGGGACGTTTAGAAAAGTGGCCACTTCACTGATTGTTTTGAAGGCATTCGGTGCTTTGCCGTCATCTGAAACGGCACCGTCTTTTTCAGAGGTTGATGGGGTGGTTTTTGCCGGAATACCGGTCAGCAGATCATCCTCATCTTTAGGAAGGAAATCCATCTGTGTCACCGTATTCTAACCCCCTATAATGATTACATGACGAATAGCCATGCAATATGAAACTACATTGTAACCGGAGTAACCGGTGGTGGTGGCGTATCGTTGCTGCTTTTGGTTAGGTGGTCATTTACTTTTGCTTTTAGCAAATTCGATGCATTAAATGACAGCACCGTGCGTGAAGTAATCGGCACTTCCACCCCAGTCTTAGGGTTGCGACCCATGCGTTGTTTTTTGCGGCGTAGATTGAACGTACCAAACGATGAAAGCTTAACCGTATTACCTTGCTCAAGGCTTACGCAAATTTCTTCGATTACCGAATCAACCAGCGAATTACATTCCTGCAATGACAGGCCAATTTGTTTGTATACGGAGTTGCTCAAATCTGCACGGGTAAGTGTTTTGCTCATGGCTTTCTCTTTTCGTAAAAAGTTACTGTTAGTAGTAAATCTACCCTATTTCGGGAATAAAATCAAGCACCTAGTGAGCATGGCTATGGTTTGCCATAGTAGCGCGGGAAAGGCCTATTTGGGAGGAAAAAGAGGCATTTTTGCCTATTTCTTTGCCAAATGGCACGTAAATATCCTCACCATTACGCCTTATTTGCAAATAAAACTGAATAGGGCCATCATTTTCAGCTTCAACATGGAAGCGTAAATTAGGTCCACCGCGATCTTGCGGCGTTTTTGGTTCAGATCCCAGGGGGTGGCAATGGATAAGTGACTTTCCATCAGCGCTAAACCCTACCAAATGTGCGTATGCGCCCATGACGGGTTCCAGATCGCTCACAGGTTTGCCAGCCGTATCGCTGATGTTCACCTCAACAATAGAAGGGGTGTTTTTTTGTAGCGGCGCGCCGGACCAATCAAAACGCATATTCGCTACTTCTGCAGAACTATTACGGCGAATAGATGGTTTAATATTGCGGCGCATAGATGATTGGATAGTTGTTTTTATCTGGTGGCTTTTTCTGTCGTTATTTAATGTGAAGTCTGCCCATGCGCTGTAGCTGTTTGCAGTTTTTGGAGTGAAGGTAAAACGATAACTGCCCGGCTGCTCGGCAGGTGTCGGATGAATATGATGGTAATCTTTCAAACTTTGATCAACCACGAGTAAGTGTAACTTCTTAGTATGTGTGATGGCTAATTGATCTGCGCTGATAGGTAGACCAGTTTTTGCATCATGTAGTGTGATAGTTGCTTCGCATGGTACACCGGCGGAAGTAGGTTGATCGGGGGTGATGCTAACGGTTATTTCTTCCTGCCTGTGTGTATGTAATATGGGAATGTGCTTTGCAGAGTTATCTGCTTTGCTAACGCCCCATGCGGCAGTTACAGAAGCTATGGATGCACCACAAGTAAGCAGGTGAGGCAGGGTTAGTGCTGCGCCGCTAACGCCAGCAGCAGCCATGCTGGCTGCACCAATCGAACCAATGGTTTTACTCATGAGTGCAACGGCACTACTTGCTAATTCCACGCCCGAGGTAACGGCTGCGAGATATACAATACCTGTACTAATGCCGGTAAGGATAGAGGGTAAGGCAATCATGGCACTGGTGAGTAGTGCTGCCGTTTTTATCACATTGCCCCAGCGTATCTGCTTGGTGCCATCGTCACGCTTGTTGACGTAGCGCCCAAGCAATACACCACCAATACCAATCACACCGGAAGTAGCTGCTGTAGCTAGCCCGCCACTGGCCAGTGAGGACCCCACCAATGGAATAGCATTAATGGCGCTATTTACAGCACCTGCCAGACCATTTCCCGCACCAGACCCATGCAGTGCTAACATAGACTCTTCAGCAAGTTCCATACTACCCACGCCTAAGACGGGCAATACATATGGCGAAACCACCACAGCACCCGCCGCAAGCGCACTGCCAATGGCAGCATAGCGCATCCAGTGGTGCTTATGTTCGGTGTGAGTGTGGTGTTCAGTGGCTACCATATTATGGTCCAGTTTTGCCGGTTTGTTTGATGATTTGATTCCATTCTTTAAATTCCTGCGGAGAAGCTAACCCGGATTTGGTGGCTAGGTTTTCTCCGTTTAGGAATAAATAGATTTTCGAAGTATGGGCTAGAGAATCACCCGCATTCACAATAGCACCGGCACGCATTTGCGCATTGGTAGTGGTTTTCGGATCTAACACCAGATCACCTGAAGGAGATGCCTTAACAGGAAAGAGGGTGATAGCATTACGAATACCTTCATCGCGTAGATGTGCCGCAAATGCTTCCCGCGCTTTGGCATCTTTGCCATCGTTTAGCGGGTCAACACTAACGACGATCGTTGCTAGGTCTGGATTATCTTGCCCCAGCTCTTTGAGATTATTGTTAATGGTTGGGCACATGAGAGTGCATGATTGAAAACCAAAAGATAATGTTACGTGCTTATCTTTGAGTTTGGCTTTTAGCGCCTCTATATTTACTTCCGCACCATTTGCATCAATCCAACGGTAGTTTTTGTCCGCAGGGCCAGTAAGAATGTCGTACAGATTCGGCCCTTGATGTTGTGTTTGTGTGTGTGCTGAGCCGGATGAATTAGAGCCGGGTGAGGATGATGGTTCGCATCCAGGTATTCCAAGGCTTGCTGCTCCTACAGTAGCCGCGATGGCAGTTCTACCTACCCATGAAGGTTTGTTATTACTCATTGTATATTCCTTGTGTGTGTCTTCCGCGGCAGATTGTTTTAAGCCACTATATTACAGGCAGAAAACAGCTGGCTGCATGACAGTTTAATGAAACCGGCGAAATGCGCAGAAGCTATTGTTATATAAAGCTTTATTTATTTGATTTATTAATTAATCGGTGGTGCGCGGCTGTAGGATAGGCTCCACAAGGGCTGAAATGCCATATAAGCGGTTGGCGCAAACCGTAACAAGGATAGGAATTGTCTTGAAATAACAAAAACAAATATCCCCAAGGCGAATATTTTGCTTATCGGGCTAGCGGCAATAACGCAGGCAGGGCAGAAGAACTGCTTGTGTTGCTCCACGGGAATTTTTCCAGATTTCAGGTCTTCCCACGACACCCATTGAAACCCATCAGAGGTGCATATCAGCACCTTGTCGCCAAAGAGTTTTGCGAGCTGTGATGGTTCGGTTTGTCCTTGATAAAATGCAAAAAACGGCAGTAGCGTGTTAAACGCGATGGTGAATGTTAGCAATAATACAGCAAGACGTTTTTGCGGTTTAGACATGGGTAGTTATTAGGAGTTATTGTTGCTAGGTGCAAGCCTAAAGGCTACCAGCGGATAATAGCTGATCCCCAAGTGAATCCTGCCCCCATGGCAGGACAAGCGACGAGATCTCCAGCTTTAATGCGCCCGTCTTTACAGGCAACATCTAGCGCAAGTGGAATAGAGGCGGCGGAGGTATTTGCGTGCTGATCAACGGTGGTGATAACTTTGCTGCTATCAATGCCGAGCTTTTCACCTACGCTTTTTAAGATGCGCTGGTTCGCTTGATGCGGCACCAGCCAATCAATACTATCCAGTGGCAATGATAAAGCATTCATGGCGCTGGTTAACGCTTCTGGCATTTTAGCAACTGCGTGGCGGAACACTTCTTTGCCTGCCATGGTAAGTTTTCCCGCAGTTTGTGTAGAAGAGATGCCACCCGTAGTATTGAGTAGTTCGCCATACTGCCCGTCGGAAAAAATGTTGGCGTAGAGCAGGCCTTTATCAGCACTGGTACCAGCTTGTTCTTGCGCATCAAGTATGATCGCCCCAGCGCCATCACCAAATAGAATGCACGTACCACGATCTTCCCAGTTGAGAAGGCGTGAAAATGTTTCTGCCCCAATCACCAACACGCGTTTGGCTTGTCCGGTGGCAATAAAACCATTAGCAGTGGCCAGTGCATAAACAAATCCGCTGCATACTGCGTTGAGATCAAAAGCTGCCCCTTTGGTGATGCCTAATTTATGCTGAACGGTAGCAGCAGTAGATGGCATGGTTTCATCCGGTGTGGCCGTTGCAACCAGAATCAGATCAATGCTATCCGCTTCAATACCTGCCTTTTTTATAGCTTCTTTACTGGCTTTTACGGCGAGGTCGGAAGTGAATTCACCTTCGGCTGCGATGTGGCGTTGTTTAATACCGGTGCGCGCGGTGATCCATTCATCGCTGGTTTCCACCATTGCTTCTAGCTCACTATTCGGCATGATGCGTTCAGGTAGGTAAGAGCCTGTAGATAATACAATACCGCGTTTCATTAATCAGCCTCTCCTTCGATAGCATCCAGATTTACTCCCGGAATTTCTGGCGGTGTGGAAAGCTGAAGCTCTTGTTGAATACGATCATTAATGTGATGTGCAACTAATTCAATAGCTACACTTACTGCGTTACAGAAACTAAATGCATCTGCTCCACCGTGACTCTTCACAGCAATCCCGTTCAAACCTAAGAACATGGCGCCGTTGCGTTTTCGATCATCCAATTTGTCGCGCACTACACCAAGTGCTCCAGAGGCCATTAGGCCACCAACCTTAGCCGCAGGGGAGCTGGAAAATGCTTCGCGCAAATAGGTGCGGATTAACCGTGCGGCACCTTCGGCAGTTTTAAGCGCCACATTGCCGGTAAATCCATCAGAGACCACCACGTCGGTGGTGCCTTCTGCGATGTCGTTTCCTTCGACAAAGCCATGAAAATTTAGATCAAGACCAGAAGATTCGATGAGTTTTTTGGCATCCTTAACTTCGTTGCGGCCTTTTAAATCTTCTGCGCCCACATTAAGTAGGCCAATTTTGGGATGTGAAAGACCGAGAACAGCACGGGCAAAAGCATCGCCCATCACGGCAAAACGGAACAAATCATTTGCGCTGGATTCTACGTTGGCACCCAGATCAAGCATCACGCATTCCCCACGCATGGTAGGAAATAGCGCAGCGATTGCGGGGCGAGATACGCCGGGTAGGGTGCGTAAAATGAGTTTAGACATGGCCATCAGTGCGCCAGTATTTCCGGCAGAAACGACTGCACAGGCGCGCTCTTCTTTGACCGACTTAATGGCTAGCCACATGCTGGATTTTCGGCCACGACGAACAGCAGTGGAAGGCTTGTCTTCCATTGCGATAGCTTCTTCTGTGTGCACGATTTCGCAGCATGCTTTGAGCTTTGGCATGCTATCAAGCATAGGTTCTAGAATATAACGATTGCCAAACAGGATAAACCTGCTGCCAGGATGGCGTGCAAGCGCCATCTGTGCGCCTTTAAGGACGCATTCAGGCGCGTTGTCGCCGCCCATAGCGTCGAGGGCGATGGGTAAGCGTAGCTTGCCGTGCGCCATCAAAAAACCTTAGTGGTTTACTTTGCTCTTAGTTACCTGACGGCCATTATAATAGCCATCAACAGACACGTGATGCGGGCGTTTCAGCTCGCCAGTGGTCTTGTCTTCACCCACAGTGGTTTTGCCCAATGCGTGGTGTGAGCGGCGCATATTGCGCTTTGATACGCTCTTTTTACTCTTAGGTACTGCCATGGTCTTAATTCCTACAAATACTTCAAATTTCGGTGGTTAACCCGTTGCCCCCTTAAACGGGCAAGGGGCGCTTTATATAGCATATGACCGGCAAAGCAAACCTCTTTTTTCGCAAATGGAGAGGTTTGTATCACCACGCCACAAGTATGAGCCTAATTCACAGTTCTGTATTTGACAGTTATTGAGGCTATTATATTGAATAATATGAACTAATTCTAGTGTATTATTTCCCAGCTTCCATCTGGTTGCAGGCAGGCCTGGCCATAGGTTTCTTGTGGTCTGCCTGCGATGACGGCTTGTGATTGATATTCACGGCAATAGCGCCCTGAATCTGTCATGTACTCACGGTAGGGAAGGTTCGCATATACGAAATTAGGTGGATAATTTGGCACGTAATAATTCGTGCTGACATAAGTCCGATGTATGATGGGAGCGCTACGATAAATTACTCTATTATTTCTGTATTTACGGTGGTGATTTTTGTGCCACCCATAGTGACTCCCGCGATTATAGCGGTGATTATGATGCTTATAGTGTCTGCGATATTTTTTGTATTTGTAATGAGGGCCATGGTGATCATTGCCAATGGAAATGGAGATGTCGCCGGCATGGGAAGCCGAAGGGTTTATGGTTGCGGTCAATAATAGTGCTAGTGGTAAAACATACATAATACGCATGATGTGCTCCTTTTAGTTATGGAGGCACCATATGCGAGCGGTGATGAGCTGAATCCTACGGGAAGATTACAAATTATTTATGCAGCTACTTTCCCGCGCGTGATGATCTTGTCGTGTGAATCTAACTGGCCATCCGGAATTTCTGGCATAGATTTCACCTTGGAATAAAGATCCGTGAAGTCTGGTTTGGTTGCTTCAAACAATTGCTCAAATGAATCGATCACGAAATATGTTTTCTGCACGTCATCAATACGATAGTCACTACGCATGATACGTGTCAGATCAAACTCCAGACGATTCGGCACATCGCTTTCCAGGCAATAGACAGATTCTTTCGATGAAGAAACAATCCCTGCGCCATAAATGCGCAACCCTTCGTCATTACGAATAAGTCCAAATTCAACGGTGAACCAATAGAGGCGTTCAATCAGTTTGTCTGCGTCGAGTTTATTGGCTTTGAGTGCGCCTAGCCCCCATTGCTGCATGTAATCGGCAAAGACGGGATGTGCGAGCATGGGGACGTGACCAAATAGATCATGAAAAATATCCGGCTCTTGTAGATAATCCAATTTTTCACGTTCACGAATCCACCATGTAACAGGAAATTGACGTTTGGAAAGATGTTCCAAAAAGGTTACTGCGGGAATGAACCCAGGTACGGCAACAATTTTCCAGCGTGTCTTTTTTTCCAGCATGTCGGATACGCGGTACATATCGGGAATGCCCTTCGAATCCAGAATACCCAGCATGTTGAGCGAATCGAGATATTCCTTGCAAGCGCGATTTTGTAAAATAGGCTTCTGGCGCTGGAACAAAAAATCCCATACGGCGTGGTCATCTTCTTTATATTCGGATGTGTTGAAGTCAAACGTATAGTCGGGGCGCATATCCGCCGGATGTTCATCTGCTCTCATCGTGCTTGTCATTTCCCATTGCTTAGTTCTGTTTGTGCTTCCCTATTATTATTATTTTATTATATAGGGACTTCACGCTCACTATATACGATTTGATTATGCCTCGTAAAGACTCAGCTATAAGCATTGTAGAATTAGAAACAAAATCTCAGTTTGAGTCGATCTATCCGTTGATTGCGCAAATCAACCCCGACATGACAAAAAAAGAATTTAAACAGCTGCTTAAGGAAATGCTGGAGCAGAATTATCGTTGTATCGCAGCCTATAAAGGCAAAAAGTTAGTAGGGATTTGCGGTATGTGGTGTGGAACACGTTTCTGGTGCGGCCGTTTTATCGATGTGGATAATGTGGTGGTTGATAAAAGTGTTCGTGGTCAAGGGGTTGGCGCGCTTATGATGAAATGGGTGGAAAAGGAAGCGAAGAAACAAAAAGCGAATCATGTTGGAGCAGATAGCTATACCAAGGATGGTGCAGCACACCGTTTTTATTTTCGGGAAAGATTTACTATACTTGGCTACCATTTTGTGCGAAAACTCCGCAGATCACGCTGAACATAGCCAACTAACACTGTAAATGATGATGTAAAGAAAGGGTATTCTTATGACGCAAGCTTCTACTGCAACAAACATAACTCCTGATACAATTAATCCAATGGGAACCGATGGTTTTGAGTTTGTGGAATACGCATCAATCGACCCTAAACCTTTGGAAGAGTTATTTACTACGCTTGGCTTTACTAAGATTGCCAAACACAAATCAAAAAATGTGTGGCTGTGGAGACAGGGCGATATCAACTTTATCCTGAACGCGGAAAAAAACTCGCACGCAGAAGGTTTTTTCAATGCACATGGTCCGAGCGCAAATGCGATGGCGTTTCGTGTAAAAGATGCGGCTGCTGCAATTGCACGCGCGAAAGAGCTAGGCGCCGAGGTGGTTGATGCTCAGGTGGGGCCAGGTGAGCTACATATTCCAGCGATTAAGGGTATTGGCGAGAGCTACCTATATCTGGTGGACAAGTATGGCGATAAAGGGTCTATCTATGATACAGATTTTGAACCATTGCCAGGTGTAGACCAACATCCAGTAGGTGGCGGGCTTACCTATATCGATCACCTGACTCACAACGTATATCGTGGAAAGATGGATGAGTGGGCAGGCTATTACGAGAAGTTGTTTAACTTCCGTGAAATTCGTTATTTTGATATTGAGGGAAAACTGACTGGCCTGAAAAGCCGTGCGATGACTAGCCCTTGTGGTAAGATTCGTATTCCGATCAATGAATCTTCAGACGATAAATCGCAGATCGAAGAATATCTGAATGAGTATAAAGGGGAGGGTATTCAACATATCGCGCTGGCGACGGACGATATTTACGCGACTGTTGAAACCTTGAAACAAAAGAACGTACGTTTCATGGATGCGCCTCCTGCCACCTATTATGACAATCTGGAAAAGCGCGTGCCTCATCACAAAGAGGATGTGCCACGTTTGCAGAAAAATGGTATTCTGGTAGACGGTGCGCCGGAATCTAAACCGGGGGCAGATGATGGCGGTATCTTGCTACAGATATTTACCGCCACGGTTATTGGCCCTATATTCTTCGAAATTATTCAACGTAAAGGTGATGAAGGTTTCGGCGAAGGAAACTTCAAAGCACTGTTTGAGTCGATTGAAGAAGATCAGGTGAAGCGCGGCGTACTTAAGGCCTAGACTATTAACCAAATGGTAATGAACAACTGCTACTAATCGAGGTTGAGCAGGGCGTTCCTGCGTGGGTAATCTACAAGGTCGAGTATATGTCATCAGCGAAAAACATCAGAGCTATGGACCGCAAAGATTTTGCGGATGGAGGTTATCGTGATTTTATTTCACGCAAACGTGGCCTCTCAACAAAACAAGTATATAGTTTGTGTCTTGCGGCGACGGTTATTGTCTGTGGTGTAACTTTCCTTGTTTATAACGATATGATGGCGGGTTCTATCCTGTGTGTGATGGTGGGTACCGTGCTTCTCATTACTGCTAAGCAGGACGAAAAACACAAACGCCAAATGCAGGCGACCGAATTTCTGAATGCGTTATTTGCTTCGGCACTTGGTGCAGGTCACAAGTTTTGTATGATTGCGAAGCAGGATGGTGAGATCGTTTATCTCGACCGTTCTTTCCAGCAAATGTTCCCGGATATGGTAAATCAGCCGCGCCGCACTGTGCAGGATTTACTGGGAATGTATAATGCGTCAGAAGCCAATCGTGAAACCGTACTGGAAGCGATCAAAAAAGATCACGAAACTACGATTAATCTACAGATTGAAGGAAGTAAGGAGCATACGGTGCATTCCATTGCGATGCATATGGAGCCGATTTTACGTCCTAGTGGTTTCTGTCTAATTCGTGGCCGTATCGCTTAGTATTCTATTTATCCAATAATTTTTTGTGCAATCATGCTGTAAGCTTCAGGCAGGTAGCTTTTGCCATTATCTGTTGCTTCACAAATCTGTGCGTCCATATCCACCGCGCCGAGCAGAGGGCATGAAAATTCTTGTGCTAGTTTTTCTCCACCGCCAGTACCAAAGATAGAGCCGCTCATATTCTCGATCATGCCTACAATAGGTACATCTACTTTGCCAAACATTTTGGCGCATTTTCGCGCATCCAGAAGTGCTACCTCCTGCGGTGTGGTGACGATAATAGCACCATCAAGCGGCACTTGCTGTACCATACTTATATGAACGTCGCCTGTGCCAGGGGGCATATCTACCAATAGCACATCAAGTGGAGAAGTTTCGCTTCCCCATGCGGTCATACGTAACATTTGTTGTAGCGCTTTAGTGATCATTGGGCCGCGGAGTATGGCTGCTTCATCCCCTGTGATAAATCCCATGGACATGCATTTGATGCCTTCATTTTCCAGTGGGATCATCTGCTCTTTGAATTCTGGTTTTCCTGAGAGGTTCATCATGCGTGGAATGGAGGGGCCGTAAATGTCCGCATCCAGAATGCCTACATGTTTTCCTGCCTGTGTTAGTGAGCGGGCGAGGTTAACTGCTGTGGTGGATTTACCCACACCGCCCTTGCCTGAAGCGATTGCAAGTATGCGCTTTACGTGTGGCAATGGCTCTTTAACCCAGACGGCTGGTTTTTTGAGGGGCGTTTCGCCCTGTATAAGGTTTGACGACATAAGCTTGATATGAAATGAATAACCCCTATATAGTAGCAAATATGGGAATTACCAGAGAGGATTACATTTAATGGGTTGGGGACAAGATAATCAACAAGGACCTTGGGGGAAGCCATCTAGCGGTGGTGGTGGCAATAATAGCGGTGGTGGCCATCAAGGTGGCGATGGCCCGCAAGGCCCTGACTTTGATGAGCTGATTCGCAAAAGTCAGGATAAGTTCAAAACCATGTTCCCCAAAGATGGCGATGGTGGCACCAAAGGATTTGTGCTGCTTGGTTTTATCGTCGTGCTGCTGTGGATGTCTTCAGGTATTTATTTTGTGAAGGCGGACGAGCAGGGTGTGGTTAAGCGCTTCGGAGCTTATCACCGCACCACCAGCTCTGGTCTGAATTATCATCTGCCATTTCCAATCGAGTCTGTTCAGATTCCTAAAGTAACGGTGATTAACCGTGCGGAGGTGGGTTATCGCTCCGGTTACAGCGGGCGTAACAGTAACCGTGATATCGCAGAAGAAAGCCTGATGTTGACGGGCGATGAAAACATTATTGATGTGAATTTTGAGGTACAGTGGAAAATTGATTCGGCTCAAGATTTCTTATTCAATGTACGTGACCCTGAAGATACGGTGAAGGCAGTAGCAGAGAGTGCCATGCGTGAAATTATTGGTAAGGCGCGTATTGCTACGGTGTTAGCCGAAGGTAAGTTGCAGGTAGAGCAGGATACTAAAAAACTTATTCAAGATATGCTCAATGAGTATAATGCTGGTATAGAAGTGATAGCAGTGAACTTGCTAAAAGCTGATCCGCCAATGGAGGTGATTGATTCTTTCCGTGATGTGCAAACTGCCCGGGCGGATTTGGAAACATCGCGTAACCAAGCGGATGCTTATCGCAATGATATTATTCCGAAGGCACGTGGCCGCGCACAACAGGTGATCCTAGAGGCGGAGGCCTATAAACAGGAAGTGATCGCACGTGCCCAGGGTGAGGCGTCGCGCTTTATCGCGGTGTATAACGAATTTAAACAAGCAAAAGACGTAACCAAGAAACGTATTTATTTAGAGACCATGGAAGAAATTATGGCTGGTATGAATAAAGTGATCGTAGAAGGTAAAGGAACGCAAGGTGTATTACCATATCTTCCGCTACCGGAATTAAAAAACAAAGCCGGGGGAGGTAACTGATTATGAAATCTCGTCCCGTTTTATTGATAGTTGGTTTTCTTGGGTTATTTGTGTTGGCGAATTCGCTGTTTACGGTTGATCAAACTGAGCAGGCATTGATTCTCGAGTTTGGTAAACCAGTACGTGTGGTGCAGGAGCCGGGTTTGAATGCAAAAGTACCATTCATCCAAAATGTGGAGTTTTATGATAAACGTTTGCTTGCTTTTGATGCGGAATCGAAAGAGGTAATTGCGTCTGATCAGAAACGTCTGATCGTAGATGCATTTGTGCGTTACCGTATTACGGATCCACTACGCTTCAAGCAATCAGTGGCTGATGAACGCACCATGCGTTCACGTCTAAACTCGATTCTGGAATCAAGCCTGCGTCAGGTGTTGGGTGGTGTGCCACTTTCAGAGGTGATTTCTGAGAAGCGCGATGTCATCATGGAGCATATTCGTGATCTGGTGAACGCGCAGGCCAAAGGGGTTCCGGTAGAAGGCCAAGAGCGCGTTACTAAGGGCGGCTTTGGTATTGAGGTTGTAGATGTGCGGATTAAACGCGCGGATTTACCCCCAGCGAACTCTGAAGGTATTTATAAGCGGATGCAAACAGAGCGTCAGCGTGAAGCTGCAGAGTTTCGTGCGCAAGGTGCCGAGGATGCGCAAAAGATTCGTTCACAAGCGGATAAAGAGCGTACGATTATTCTAGCGGAAGCTAAGAAACAAGCAGAGATTACACGCGGTGAAGGTGATGCAACGGCAACAAAATTATTTGCTGATGCGTTTGGTAAGGATCAGGATTTCTTTGCGTTCTATCGCACCATGCAGGCTTACAAGAAAACGTTGGATAAAGGCGATACCACATTGGTAATTAGCCCTGACAATGAATTCCTGAAATATATGGAAAAGAGTAATTCTTCGGCGCGTTAATTACATTTCCGTAACTTGAAATTCTAATTTTGCGTTATTATATCTTTTCGCAAAGCATTTAGTGTGGAGTGAATATGAAAAGATTGATCGCGTTTGTTAGTTTTGTAGTGGTAAGCCTTCCGGCGTTTGCGCAGGAAACTCCGCCAAGTTTTGCGGATTTGGTGGAAAAACTATCGCCAGCGGTGGTCAATATTTCCACCACGCAAACAGTGAAGAACCCTCCCATGATGTTTGGGCTGCCTTTTGAGCATATGCCTAATAGCCCACAAATGGAGCCTTTTCGTGATTTCTTCGAGCGTTTTAACCAGGATATGGGGAGGCGCGCACCGGAACGTGAGGTGACCTCTCTGGGCTCTGGCTTTGTGATTGACGCAAAAGGATACGTCATCACCAATAACCATGTTGTTAAGCAGGCAGATGATATTACGGTCATTTTTGCTGATAATGGCAAATACAAAGCTACATTGGTAGGCAGTGACCCTAAAACCGACCTCGCACTTTTGAAAATTGATGCAAAGAAAGATTTTCCATTCGTCAAGATGGGAGATTCTGATGCGATGCGCGTTGGTGATTGGGTAGTAGCCATTGGTAACCCATTTGGTCTTGGTGGTTCGGTAACTAAGGGCATTATTTCGGCTCGTGCGCGCTCTATTAATGCGGGCCCATTTGATGATTTTCTGCAAACTGATGCACCAATCAACCGTGGTAATTCAGGAGGGCCATTGTTTAATTTACAAGGTGAAGTGATTGGTATTAACACCGCGATTTTCTCTCCATCCGGCGGTTCGGTGGGCATTGGCTTTGCTATTCCCACGGCGCTGGCCAAACCGGTGATTGATCAGATCAAAACCAAAGGCCATGTAACGCGTGGCTGGCTGGGTGTAAAAATTCAAGAAGTTTCAGAAGAAGTGGCTGATAGTGTTGGTCTTAAAAAACCAATGGGTGCATTGGTATTAGAAGTAGGAAAAGATACACCGGCGGATAAGGCGGGGATTATGTCTGGCGATATCATCACTCATTTTGATGGTAAAGCTGTGACCGAGATGCGTTTTCTACCACGTATGGTTGCAGAAGCTGAAATAGGCAAAGCCGTACCAGTTACGCTATGGCGCAAGAATGTGGAAAAAATAGTGAAGCTTAAGGTGGGTAAGCTGGAGGAGGAACGTGAAGAAGCCAGCATTAGGGGAAGTAAGAAAGACCAATTCAAATCTTCTCGACCTGGGGCGCAATCCCTTATAGGCTTAGAGCTTATACCGCTCAATGCACAGCTACGTGCACAACTTAAACTGCCAAACAATGTAAAAGGGTTGGTTGTGCTTGATGTTGATAGTGGGTCGGAAGCTGCCAAACGCGGTGTACGTGAAGGTGATGTGATTACGCAAGTAAATAGTGAACCAGTAGCAAGCGTTGCTGATATGAAAAAGGGGTTTGCATCGGCGAAAAAAGCCGGACGTAAATACGCTCTGGTACGTGTAAGTCGCAGCGGTAGCGAGGCGTTTATCACATTGCCTGTGGCGGAAGAAAAGTGATATTACAAGTGAGTAAGTGCGCTTAAGTCGCAGTAATTTATTTGTGATTTGGCCTGAGCGCGGACGGTTGGTTTTGCATGATAGGCTACGCCCATGCCGGCTGCCAACAGCATGGGCAGGTCATTTGCCCCATCACCAATAGCCAACGCATCTTTAGGTTCGATGCTCAATTTTGTACAAGTAGCTTGCAGGGTGGCGAGCTTTGCTTCCTTACCTAAGATGGGCAGAATAACACGTCCGGTAAGTTTTCCGTCTTTCACTTCAAGTTGATTGGAATGATCTTCGTCAAAGCCCAGCGTTTGGCGCACACGTGATGTGAAGAAGGAAAAACCTCCCGAAACTAACACGGCGTAGCCACCTTTTGCTTTATGTGCAGCGAGGAGTTCTTTTGCACCTGGCATCATTTGTACACGTTCATCATAACATTGTTGCAGCGTGGTCTCGGGTAATCCTGCTAGCAGTTCTACGCGCTCAGTCAGTGCTTCTTCAAAGCCTAGCTCTCCGTTCATGGCACGTTCGGTAATGGCGCTAACTTCTGCTTTCTTTCCTACAAAATCGGCCAGTTCATCCACACATTCGCAGGTGATCATGGTGGAATCCATATCAGCAATCAGCAGTTTGTATTTGGGTTTGGGGAAAGGTTGCGTGATGGAGTCAATCTGTGTGCCCCTAAGAATCTCAGCCATGTCGGGTTCATTGCTCACCTGAAGTTCACAGGCCGCTCCTTCAGCTAACCATTGTTCGCTTACGACCTCAATATTCTTCATGGATAGAGCGGCGCACACCATTTGCACGTGTTCGCGGGTGAGTTTTTCTTTGTGTGGATGGGCAAGTAGGGTTATGACGTATGTCATGGGAACTCAACAGATTACAGTTATTTGCGGGCCAACCGCCAGTGGCAAGTCAGCTACTGCATTAGAGCTAGCGGAAAAAACCGATGGTGTCATCATCAATGCGGATTCGCAGCAATTATATCGTGATGTGCCAACGCTTACCGCGAGACCAACACCAGAAGAAGAGGCAAATATACCTCATAAGCTATATGGGATACTGGCGGCTGATGAATCACCTTCTGTTGGTAAATGGCTGCGGCTTGCTAAGATGGAAATTGACTGGGTGCTTTCACAAGGTAAACACCCCATCGTTACTGGTGGTACGGGAATGTATCTTAAAGCACTCACACAAGGCATGGCAGAGATTCCGGATATTGATGAATCCGTACGCAATCAGGCAGAGAACGATTTTGAAGCGATGGGAAAAGAGGCTTTTAGTGAGCGTTTGAAGGCGGTGGATCCGGAATTTTTTGAACGCCTCAAAGTTTATGATAAACAACGCTTGGTGCGTGCCTATAGCGTATGGTTAGGCAGTGGCAAGCCGCTCACCTATTGGCAGCAACAAGAGACCAAACCGCTTTATCCGAAAGAGTGTTTCTCCATTCAGCTCGTTACGTTGCCGCGAGAGGAAATTTACACGCGGTGTGATGCACGATTTGTACAGATGGTTGAGCAAGGGGCGGTGGAAGAGGTCAAAGCGCTTCTTGAGTTAGGTATTGCGGATGATGCCAGTATTCGTAAGGTAATTGGTGTGCCGGAACTTGTTGCATACATACAAGGCGATATGGAGTTGGAAGATGCTATCTCTAAGGCACAACAAGCCACCCGCAACTATGCCAAACGCCAGATGACATGGTTTAGGCATCAGTTGCAAACTTGATGCAATATATGCTACGTACGTGGTGTCGTTGTGGTGAGCCCCAAATCCTCAAATGACTGGAGTTAAGGTACGCAAATATGGAAGATCTTCTAGATCTGCGAACATCTAACATTGTGCATGGATCAGATAATGCCAATACGTGGGTGACACGTGTGCAATCATTTTGCCGTGTGCGGTCAAATACGGGCATGCAGTTTTTCTATCTTGGTTACCCGTGCCGTGCGGAGAAAATGTTAGAACGCTCTAGTAATAATAGAATCTTTGAGCGTTATTACGAATTTGTAAACGTTGCGGTAAGAAATGAGGAGTCCTCAGGTGAAGCATCGTCATATTTTATGCGCTCTGGGCATGGGGTTAAGGGGCTATTACCGCCTAGCCATGATGGTAAAATCACCTCTCATGTCCATGTGAAGCATGCTCAGACTAAAGAAGTTGGTTTTGATGAAATGTACGAACTTCTTTCAGAACACCCGCAGGAAAGCCCAGACTATTATGCGCGCATAAGTTGGGATAATGGAAAACAGTCCATTTTAACAAAACTGGATTATATTAACTATTCCAATGATGGCGGGGCGCCCTATATACAGCCTATTACGGGGCAGGTTCTACTTATGCTCGAAGAAAAGCCGCATGTGGCATATGTGGCTTTATCGTTGAATGGAACTAGCCAGCCGAAAGTAGAATTTGTTATTCGTCAGAAAACAGGTTTTTTCAATGTTGCCAGAGGGTTTTCGTCAAAAAAACTGAGCTGGTTAAAACCATTGCTGAACACTTTATTACCGTTACAGGTGGATGAATATAGTAAACCACTTGTGGTGGATGCGGATGTGTGTATCTTCACCTATCAATAAATATATATAGCTTTATTAAAACACCATGTGAGTAGATGCTTATGCAAACCTACCATGATGCAGATTGCGACCTTCCATTAATCGTAGGCAAGAAAATTGCCATTATTGGTTATGGCAGTCAGGGGCATGCGCATGCATTAAACTTACGTGATTCCGGCGTGAAGGAAATATGTGTTGCGTTGCGTGAGGAATCGCCTTCAAGAGAGGCAGTGAGTGCAGCTGGGTTGAAAGTGATGAGTGTGGCTGAAGCAGCCGCCTGGGCAGATGTGGTGATGATTCTGACGCCCGACGAAACGCAAGCCGAACTTTACGCGAATGATATTGCCCCGAATCTGAAACCAGGTGCATCGCTGGCATTTGCGCATGGGTTTAATGTGCATTTTGGTTTTATCACGCCAGTTGATGACGTGGATGTATGGATGGTGGCACCCAAGGAAATTGGCCCGGTGGTGCGTAGTGAGTATGAAAAGGGAAGTGGTGTGCCGTGTTTGGTGGCGATTGCTCAGGACGCAACCGGCAAGGCAAAAGAGATTGCGCTTTCGTATGCCGCCGCGATTGGTGGTGGTCGTATAGGTGTTTTTGAGACGAGCTTTGCGGAAGAATGTGAAGTGGATTTGTTTGGCGAACAGGCTGTGCTGTTTGGCGGTTTGCCACCATTGATGCGCGCTGGGTTTGATACGCTGGTTGAAGCCGGATATGCGCCTGAGATCGCCTATTTCAAATGTGTACAACAGGTGAAGTTGGTGGCCGATGCTATTGCTGCACGCGGCATATCTGGCATGAATGAGTTAATTTCAAACACCGCGGAATATGGTGGTTATATTGCCGAAGACCGTCTCATCACAGATAATACTAAACAGGAAATGAAGCGCCTGCTTGGCGATATACAGAACGGGACATTTGCCAAAGACTGGATGGCAGAACATAAGACAGGTGGCAAAACGCTTATGGGAGCACGCGGCAAAGCCGGACAACACCCTATGGAGGCGGTAGGAAAGAAGCTGCGTGACATGATGTCTTGGACAGGTGGGAAAAAGGCTGCTAGATAATTTTATCAAATAACAAAAACATAAGTAACGGGATTAGGACTATGGCAAAAGAACGCATCATTATTTTTGACACTACACTTCGTGACGGTGAGCAATCGCCCGGCATGTCGATGAACCTGGAAGAAAAACTTCAGGTAGCTGAGGGTCTCGATATGATGGGGGTGGATGTGATTGAGGCAGGTTTTGCCATTGCCTCTAATGGTGACTTTGAAGCGGTGCATGCCATTGCAGAGCGCACAAAAAATGCGGTGGTGTGTTCGTTGGCGCGCGCGAAAGCCATTGATATTGAGCGCGCGGCGGAAGCGGTGAAACCTGCAAAACAACCACGCATTCATACGTTTATTTCCACCAGCGATATTCACCTAAAGTACCAGTTCAAGCTTTCCAAAGAAGAAGTGCTGGAGATTATTAAAGATACGGTGGGACTGGCACGCAAACACACCGATAATGTGGAATGGTCGGCGATGGATGCCACACGTTCTGATAAGGATTATTTATGTAAGGCCGTTGAGACCGCCATTAACGCAGGCGCTACAACGGTCAATATTCCAGACACGGTGGGTTACGCTACGCCAGAGGATTATGGTGCGCTGATTGCTTACTTGAGCAATAACGTGCCGAATATTGATAAGGCGATTATTTCTACGCATTGTCAAAATGACCTTGGTTTGGCAACGGCGAATTCGTTGGTAGCGATTAGCAATGGTGCGCGTCAGATTGAATGTACAATTAACGGTATCGGTGAACGTGCCGGTAACACCTCGTTGGAAGAGGTGGTGATGGCGATCAAGACCCGTGCGGATATGTTCGATTATGAATGCGATATTGATACGACCCATATTATGAAAATGTCACGCCTGATTCAGGGTATTACGGGCGCGACGGTGCAGGTGAATAAGGCGATTGTGGGGGCGAATGCGTTTGCTCATGAATCGGGCATTCATCAGGACGGTATGCTCAAACATTCCGGCACATATGAAATTATGACACCGGAATCTATCGGGCTAACGAAATCTAATTTGGTGTTGGGCAAGCACTCTGGGCGTGCTGCATTCAAGGATAAATTGAAAGAGCTGGGGGTTGAGATTGGCGAGAATGCGTTGGAAGATGCGTTCCATCGTTTCAAAGAACTCGCTGATCGGAAAAAAGATGTATATGACGAGGATATCTTATCACTAATTGATGCGAAGTCAGGTGGTGAAGATGTGATTCAGTTTGATTCATTGAAAGTAAGTTGTGGTAGTGCAGGGCACCAGACAGCGGAGCTAGGACTGAAGATTTCTGGTAAGCTGCAAGAAGTGACAGCGGAAGGTAACGGGCCGGTTGATGCGACATTTAACGCGATCAAGAAATTGGTGCCCCATAATGCTGTGCTTAAACTCTATCAGGTATCGGCGGTAACGCAGGGAACCGATGCGCAAGTCGAAGTAACGGTGCGTCTCGAATCGCCAGAGGGTAACCTCTATAACGGGCGCGGTTTGGATATCGATATCATGGTGGCGTCCGCTCAGGCCTATGTGAGTGCGCTTGTGAAACTACAGACTTTACAGGAGCGTACTTCGCTGCTACCCAAACAGGTGAACCAATAACTCCGTAAGCCTATGTTTCATAAAATGTTCGGCATGATGGTCTCCGATATGGCTATCGATCTGGGTACCGCAAACACGCTGGTCTATGTCAAAGATCGCGGTGTGGTGCTTAATGAGCCTTCAGTAGTCGCGATGCGCGATTCTGGTGGTGTAATGGTTCCATTTGCTTTTGGTAATGAAGCAAAGATGATGTTGGGGCGTACGCCTGCAAAGATTGATGCTAAACGCCCGCTAAAAGACGGCGTGATCGCTGACTTCCAGTCTGCGGAAGAGATGATTAAGCATTTTATCCATAAGGTGCATAACAAGAACAGCTTCATTAAACCGCGCCCGTTGGTGATTATTTGTGTGCCCTCAGGATCGACTCCGGTTGAACGTCGTGCGATTCAGCAGGCGGCAGAGAATGCCGGCGCGCGTGATGCCTTCCTTATTGAAGAACCTATGGCCGCTGCGATTGGTGCAGGGCTACCAGTTACAGAGCCAACCGGTTCTATGATTGTGGATATTGGTGGTGGTACTACAGAAGTAGCGGTACTTTCACTGGGCGGTATTGTATATGCGCGTAGTGTGCGTGTTGGTGGTGATAAGATGGATGAGGCTATCATATCTTATATACGTCGTTATGCGAACCTGCTTATCGGCGAAACGACCGCCGAGAAGATCAAAAAAGAGATTGGTGCTGCTTGTGCGCCCGAAAATGGCGAGGGCCGGTTGATCGACATTAAGGGGCGCGATCTGATGAATGGCGTGCCAAAAGAAATTACCTTGTCAGAATACCAGATTGCAGAAGCACTGGTGGAGCCGGTGGGGCAAATTATTGAGGCAGTAAAAGTGGCTCTTGAGTCTACGCCTCCTGAATTGTCATCTGACATTGTGGACAAGGGGATCGTGCTTTCTGGTGGTGGGGCGATGCTTAGAAATCTCGATGTGGTACTGTCTAACGCTACATCGCTTCCGGTGTTTGTCGCAGAAGAGGCGTTGAATTGTGTGGCGCTTGGGTCTGGTAAGGTGTTGGAGCACCCTGATCTGCTAAAACATGTGCTGTTCAAGCAAGAATAGTAAAGCCTTTCTAAATGGTTTCTTAAAAATCTATTAAAGCTACGCGGTAAATGCTGCGTCTGTTTACTTTTTGGTTGCGCTTGGCTTCAAGAAACGTAACAATGAAGGTCTATGAAAACGCAATCCATACGCTTGACACAACAACCTTCCAGACACTGGTTTCACCGTGCGAGTCTCTTGCTTATGTTGACGGTAGCCGCTGCTCTGGTGGTGATGAGCAAGACGGGAAATCCAGCGGTTCTAAAGTTACGTACCTCTATTACCGATGCTATCACCCCTGTGTTGACAGTGGCGGCAAGTCCTATGGATGTAGTGTCGAATGCGGGCAATTGGGTTGCGGAAACTATTAATATGCGATCTGAAAATATCGCCCTTCGTAACCAGAACTTACAGCTATTACAGTGGCAGTCATTGGCGAAAGAAATGGAAGCAGAAAATGCTTCGCTTCGTGCTTTGCTTAATGTGGTGCCGCAAACAAAACGTGATTTTGTAACGGCGCGTGTGGTCTCTGATTTTGGCGGGCCATACATGCATGGCGCTCTTATCAATGGTGGTGCCCTTCAAGGGATTACGCATGATCTGGCAGTTGTCAGTGAACATGGATTAGTAGGGCGTGTAGTTGAAGCAGGTGAAAAAACGTCGCGCGTGTTATTGCTAAATGACATTAATTCCCGCGTGCCTGTTATTGCTGAAACAGTGCGTGAGAAAAGCATTCTTGCCGGTAAGAATGATGGATTGCCTTCGCTTACCTATTTAGCTGCAAATAGCAAGATTACGGTGGGTGAACGCATCGTGACATCTGGAGATGGTGGTATTTTCCCTTCTGGTGTGCCGGTGGGTGTAGTGACAGCGATTAAAGATGGTATAGTTCAGGTGCAACCTTTTGTAGATTTCAGTAAAGTTGAGTATGTAAGCATTTACTCGAGTCTTTATGAGCGTCCATAGTAACGTATGGCTATTTAATCAATATTATAAGCATTTTGACTACTTGTATTCCCAGCAGGGTTACTTAAAACGACGTTTTGATACATGCCATTACATAGACGTATTTCCCTATTATTCTGGTCGGTGCTTCCTGCGCTGATTACAGTATTCCTGCTTGCTTTTTATCTGGTACCCAAACGCATTAGTGGGCTGGATAGTTTTATGCCGTTGCTTCCTATGATCCCGATTTTTTTCTGGGCAGTGCATTATCCAAAGGCCATTCCTTATTGGTTTGTGTTTGCCATGGGTATTATTCAGGATGCCGTGACAGGGCAGCCGCTTGGCTTGTCATCGCTTCTTAATATTGCTTTTCTGGTGATGATTCAGGCGCAGTACAAGTATATTCACAAAGAAGGGTTTATGATTCAGTGGATATATTTTTGCATGTTGCTGCTTGCGATAACAGTGATTCACTTTCTATTGATTGCCATTTTCTATATGGACCTACATGGTATTAAGCCAGCGCTGATACAGTGGTTCCTTACCCTATGCTGTTATCCATTATTTCATCGTGGTTTCGAGTCTTTGCAGCAACGTATATCTAAACAACAATGGCTTGCTATGCATGGCAGATAAGAAGTGACGGATAGATGTGGGTGGATATAATGCCGTCATTATGATTCTTACATTTGTGATTTCTGATGCCTAAAGAGAGCGAAAAACAGCGCGTTTTTTCACGACGTGCCGTGATATTTGGCAGTGTGCAGGCGCTAGCTTTTAGTGTGCTTGCAGGCCGGTTGTTTTATCTGCAATTTATCCGATCAAGTGAATATAAAACGCTTTCTGAAAATAACCGCATTAAGCTGCAATTAGTAACACCCGAGCGTGGACTGTTATTTGATCGAAATGGAATGCCTCTTGCAATTAACGAAAAGAATTACCGGCTTTTCATTGATTACAGCACGTTGGATCAGGATTCATTTCAGGCCAGTGTCGATAAATTGCATGATCTCCTGCCGATGCCGGAAGAAATACATCAGCAATTGAAGTCTGCAAGAGTATCTACAGCTGCAAGACCGGTAATGATTTTTGAACATTTGCGCTGGGAAGATGTATCGCTTATTGAGCTCAATATTATTTCTTTACCTGGGATGTATATTGATATCGGCCAGCTCAGGCACTACCCATTGCTAGATAAGGCTGCGCATTTGTTGGGTCATGTCGGAGCCGTAACAGAAAGTGAGCTGTCGGAAGGTGACCAACCATTGCTTCGTTTGCCAGATTTTAAAGTGGGCAAGAACGGCGTTGAAAAACTCTTAGAGGATAAGTTGCGCGGTACAGCGGGGATACGCCAGTTAGAGGTGAATGTACATGGTATGCCGGTACGTGAAGTGAGTAAAAAAGATAGTGTGCCCGGAGAAACTGTTCGTCTTACTATTGATCGTGAGCTTCAAGAATATACAGCAGAACGTGTGAAAGATGAGAGCGCATCTGTGGTGGTAATGGAAGTGGATACAGGCAATATATTAGCCTTCACTTCCATGCCTGGCTTTAATCCGAATAGCTTCAGTAAGCGTATTTCGCATAAGGAGTGGGAAGGGCTTACCAAGAATCAAAAAAGCCCGCTACTTAATAAGGCGCTTACCGGTCAATACCCACCAGGATCGACCTTCAAAATGATTGTTGGGTTGGCAGCGCTGGAAGCGGGTGTCGTTAACCCTAGGGAAACGGTGTATTGCCCCGGGCATTTTATGCTTGGTAACCACCAGTTTAATTGCTGGAAAGGTGGGGGGCATGGCTACATGAACTATCATACGGCCATTGAACAATCCTGTGATACCTATTTTTATACGATTGCCGACCGTTTAGGTATCGCCCGCATCAAAGAGATGGCGCAGCGGTTTGGGTTGGGGCAATTGCCGAATTTAGGACTAGTTAGTGAGAAATCAGGTTTAATTCCGGATCCGGAATGGAAGATGAAGAGTTATAAGCAGCGCTGGACAGGTGGCGATACCATTAATGCTTCAATCGGTCAGGGTTACGTGTTGGCGACACCGTTGCAGCTTGCAATTATGACAGCACGCATGGCGAATGGTAGGAAAGTAGTGCCACGCTTATGGGTGCCTGAAGGGGCGGAGGATGTTTCGTTCGAGCCGCTATCAATACAGGAATCATTGCTTGAGCTAAACCGGGAAGCGATGAATGCTGTGGTAAATGATAAGAAAGGGACGGCTTATTGGAAACGCATAGCGGAGCCACGTTTTGCGTTCGCTGGGAAGACGGGAACCTCACAGGTGCGCAGAATTAAACAGCGCGGGATGGACCAGAAACTATTGCCGTGGAAATACCGCCACCACGCTTTATTTGTTGGCTTTGCCCCAGTTGATGCCCCGAAATATGCCATGGCCGTATGCGTGGAGCATGGCGGTGGTGGATCGTCAGCGGCCGCACCAGTGGCACGTGATGTGTTGCTTAAAATACAGCAGTTGGATGAGGAGACGACGTAAGTTTACTCTTCGTCGATATATTGCTTTTCCATTTTCTCGTGGCGCTCTTGTGCCTCGATAGTCATGGTAGCAATAGGACGTGCCTCGAGGCGTTTAATGCCGATAGGGTCACCCGTTTCAGAACAAAATCCATATTCACCATCTTCGATGCGTTGAAGCGCTGCGTCGATTTTGCCAATCAGTTTTAGGTAGCGGTTACGGGTGCGTAGCTCCACACCTGCCTCTGTTTCCAATGAAGCGCGATCAGACAAGTCAGGTTCGCGCCAGTTTTCTTCTTTAAGGTTATTGATCGTTTCTTGAGATTCGGCGAGAAGCTCCTTGCGCCAAGCAAGTAGTTTCTGGCGGAAATACTCGAGCTGCTTAGCGCCCATGTATTTTTCACTTTTAAGCGGTTTATAGCCTTTAGGAAGTTTGGTCATCGTTTGCCTCAAAATTAATGGAGGTTAAAGAAAACAGTATAATATTAAGGTTTGGGGTGTATAGCGCTATCATCGGTAAAAGGCAAGGTTTTAGGTGTTGCCCGCATCAATACGGGCTTTTTCCAGCTTAGCCAGCTCCACTGCCGCTCTCAGCTCAATATCATCCATCAGTGATAGTAGGTGTGGATCGCTAACAGATTGTTTTTGAACGGAAAGTCTGGCGTTTAAATTTCTGAGCGTGGAAAGTGGTACCTCTCCGATCAGTAGTTGCTGACGTAGTTTTTCCAGCTCTTCTATGATGTTATTTCCATTTTGTATCAGCTTCTTACGAGCAATTTCCTCGTCGGAAACTTCCTGCATTGCCAGCATGTTATCGAGTGGTGCGGTAGGCGATATATCGCTAAGTGCGCTTACACTATCCGCGCTACCTGCATCCGAAGTGGCATCCAGCAAATCAGCAAAGCTGGAAGAAGAGGTGCTGCCCACCTTGCGACGTTTGAGATCGCTAGCGGAACGTATAGTGCCATATTCTGTAATTTTCATAGACGCTCATCATAGCGCAATCGTGGTAAAGCGGTAAAGCCCGGATTTATGTGATGTAGGGGCGGCAAAAAATTCCTATCTAAATTTTCGCATTATCAAGCTGGTTATGCTTATTCCCCTGTATTGTGTGCGCGTGCCATCATAACTAAATGTAATTTATAGCTTTATTTGATTTTTGCCCTGTTGGCACGCAAATCGCTCCTGAGTTTGACGTAGTAATGGTCAAAATTAGGGGATTACCATGAAAAGACATTCTGAATCATCGATCGACATGAGGATAGTTGCGTGGCGTTTTGTGATGTTGCCACTCATTTTTACGATGATAATGGGGGGATATTTACTCTCCTTCCCAACCACTGCTCGTGCCGATGCACGTATCAAAGATATAGCAAGTTTTGAAGGTATTCGTGAAAACATGCTGATGGGCTACGGATTGGTTGTGGGCCTGAACGGTACGGGTGACAAGCTCAATAACAATGCATTCACTGAACAAAGTCTTATCGCATTTCTGGAGCGTCAGGGTGTGAACACGCGCGGTACTGAACTCAAAACCAAAAACGTGGCGGCAGTAACTGTTACGGCGACGCTTCCGCCATTTTCACGTAGCGGTAGCAAGATTGATGTAACGGTAAGTGCGCTGGGTGATGCTAAAGATCTGAAGGGAGGCGTGTTGCTGGCTACCCCGCTTTATGGTGCGGATGGTGAAGTATATGCCGTAGCGCAGGGTTCTGTTTCTATCGGCGGATTCACTGCCGGTGATGGCGCAACAACTGTGACCAAGGGCGTGCCGACATCTGGCTTTATCGCTAATGGTGGCATGGTGGAAAGAGAAATTGATTTCGCATTAAACAGCCTGCCGGAATTGAAAATGGCGCTTAGAAACCCAGATGTTTCTACCGCTAATAATGTCGTCGAGGCGATAAATTCCAGTATGGGGCCTGGCATCGCCAGCATGATTGATCCGGGAACAGTGTTACTTTCCATTCCTGCCGCTTATCAGGGAAACACTACACAGTTGCTTGCGGATATTGAGGGACTGAAGGTGAAAACAGACCAGATTGCCAAGATCGTTATTGATGAGGCATCGGGTACGATTGTAATGGGCGAGAATGTATCTATTGATCCGGTGGCAATTGCGCAGGGCAACCTGATCGTCAAAGTCGAAAAAACAGAACAGGTATCACAGCCTAACCCATTGGCACCAGAGGGTGCGGAAACCGTAACAACCGAACAGCAAGTGGTTTCAGTAGAAGAGCTGGCGCCGGGTAAGGGGTTAGCATTACTGGAAACTGGTGCGACGTTGAAGGATTTGGTGAATGGACTGAATGCGTTGGGTGTTACGCCGCGTGACCTCATTACTATTTTGCAAACCATCAAAGCCGCAGGTGCGCTGCAGGCAGATATACAGACGAGGTAGCGCATGATTTCGAGCCCAATTTCAGCAATGTATGCAGGTAATGGATCAATCCAATCGCAAGCTCCAGGCATACTTGCATCTCGCGGGGTGAGTCTTTCGGGTGTGAAGCTTAGCGATTCACAAGTGGAAACCGTTGCCAAGGATTTTGAATCGCTCTTTATCACACAAATGATGGAGCACATGTTTAGCGATGAATCGCTGGGCACAGATTTGTTCGGGGATAAGGAGACCAGCGATATCTACAAAGGGTTGATGCTGGAGGAGTACGGCAAACGTATTTCCGACTCGGGCGGCATAGGAATTGCTGATTATGTGAAGCAAGAATTACTTAGATTACAGGAGGTATAACCATGAGTAGTGAAGCTAAGATGGCAGAAACAGAACAGGTTCCCGCAGAAAAAAAACTGGATGTGCGTGCGATTATTACGGTAACAGCACGCTTGGCGCAGCTGCTGGCAGAAGAGGTCGATCTGCTTGCTGAAATGAAAGTAGAGAAAGTCAAAGACCTACAGAATGAAAAGCTGTTTTTGACTAATGCGCTAGAGGCACAAAAAAAGCTTATCGCCAAAAAACCAGAGGTGATGGATACAATCCCATCTCAGGATCGCCATGATCTAGAAGAGGTGGCAAGAATATTTGATGATGTGCTGGAAGAAAACCATCGCAAGCTCATGATCGCTAAAGAGATCAACCAGCGTATTGTTGAGGCGGTTACCAGTGTGGTGAAAGATCAGAGCAAAAGCAAAGTGTATGACGAAAAAGGCGTTAACGGCACCGCGCCTTATGAATCACTTTCTGTCACGCTTAATCAGACCGTGTAGGAGTTCTTATGAGCCTGTCGCTTGCGTTAAATAATGCCCTGTCGGGGATCAACATTAACCAAAATGCCCTGTCGGTATTATCGCAAAATATTGCCAATGCAAATACGGCTGGCTATTCACGAAAGATTATCAATCAGTCGGCAGTTTATCTGGATGGGCGCGGCTCGGGCGTTAGTATTGATGATGTTAGTCGCAAGGTTGATAGTTTTCTGCTTCGATCAATCCGTTTGCAAAGCGCCTCAGTAGGTCGTTTGGGGACGGTTGCAGATTATGCAGATCGTACGCAGTTGCTGCTAGGTAGCCCAGGAAGTCAAAACAGTTTGCCTAATTATCTGGGGAACTTTTTCAATTCATTACAAACCCTCGCGCAAACGCCAGAAAATTCTACACTGCGTGTTGGTGCGGCGAATAATGGTGCGGCGATTGCGCGTGAAATACGTGCATTAGCCCAGTCTTTGCAAGATATGCGCTTGCAGGCGGAGAACGATATTAATGCCGCCATCACTGTGGTTAATACCAATTTGCGTGATCTCAAAGCGCTTAATGAAACCATTACTGAAGATACGCTGCTTGGTAAAGATCTCGGTGACTTGCTTGATCGCCGCGATATCGTACTTAGAAATCTTGCTGAGTATATGGATATTGATACGTACGAAAAAGAAAACAATGAAATCAATGTCTTTACGACCAGCGGTGTTAGCTTGCTAGATGACAGTGCGTATCAGCTTTCTTACACGCCTATATCTTCGACGGCTTCGTTTGTAGGAAACGCTACGCTTAGCCCAATCAATGTCTATCGTTTGAATGATCAGGGGCAGTTCACAGGCCAGCCAGTGCAGTTAGTATCGGGCGGGACCAGTTCTCAGGTGGTGAGTGGTTTAACTGGAGGAAAGCTTCGCGGATTAATCGACACGCGTGATCGTGAGATTCCAAATTTGTTGGCACAGCTTGATAATGTAGCGGCTAATTTGCGCGATGAATTTAACCGTGTGCATAATGCGGGTATTGGCTTCCCGGGTGCAAATAGTTACACGGGACAGCGTGCTGTTAATGCGGGTAATTTCAGTAATTGGTCAGGGCAATCACGTTTTGCCATTTTGAATTCAGATGGTTTACCTATTACTTCTCCCTATCCCGATGAAACATCAGGTGTCAGGCCATTGACACTCGATTTCTCTACACTTGATACAGGCAGTGGGCCAGGTTTTCCATCGGTTCAAGGTATCATCAACGAGATAAACCAATATTACGGGCCGCCACAAAATAAAGTGGTGGTGGGTAATTTAAATAATATTCGCTTAGCGTCTAATATACAGGAGCTTCCGGGGTCGCCTCCCGTATTTAATTTTGATTTTGATCTGGAGAATATTTCCGGAAGTAATGCCGACTTTTTTGTCAGCAATATCACAGTACTCGATGATAGTGGTGCAGACATTACCTCAGTTACGCAGGATGTACCGAAAAGTAACCTTAGCGCTACCAACACCTATACTACTACTGATCAAAGTAATATTGTAACTATCACTACCGATGGCGCACCTAATGTTACAGAAGGACAGCGTATATTTCTTTCGACTCCTCCCGGCGATGTGAATGGTATTCCGGCCGCGAGTCTGGGGGGGTATTTTGTGGTCTCAAACGTTACACCAACGGGCTATGATATTGCGGTAGATTTTACTGCCAATGCTACGGGGCAGGCGAGTGTAGCAAATCAAACGCAGACACCTAGATATACAGAAGTTGCAGCCGGTGAATATGGTCGTAGCACAAGTGATGGCACTTTGGCAGTGGATCTAAGCGGAAACACTAACTCATTGTATTATACAGTCAGTGTGGATGTGGCGGTGGATGACGGTAATGGCGGATTTACGACATCAACGATTACGTATCAAGTTGATAGTGGGCAGAACAATCTACGTAATCGCCGTTATTCAGTTCAAAGTGCTGTCGGCGGAGAGGTAGTGGTTCCTACTAGTAACCAGGCGCTAGCGCGCGCTATTTTGGTTGATGAGAATGGAAGAGAGCTTCCCAAAATTAATGGACAATACACGACCACGCAAAACGGGTTCTTGAAAATCATAGCAGGCAATAGTGAGCACAGCATGGCCATTGATAGCATGGATAGTGTTGAGCTTGGTAAGCCTAATTCAACTCCACCTGTTGCAGGTACAAACCGTGGTTTTTCACATTATTTTGAGCTGAACAATTTCTTTAGCCCATATGACAATAATGGAGATGGTGTGACCAATGCTGCGCTTAATTTCTTTATGGAGCAGCGGTTGATTGATAACCCCAATCTGATTTCGCTAGGTACATTAGTGCAGAGTGATGCACCGGCAGAAGGAGCTCCGCTCTATACGTATGAACGCAATATTGGTGATAATAGTGTAATCCAGCAGCTGGCTTCAATTTCCAGTGCGGTGATGAACTTTGCGCCAGCGGGCGGAATTGGCCAAACCAATACGACCATTGAGGGCTATGCCGCGTCTATCATTGGTGTTACTGCGGCCAATGCATCATCCGCGCAGTCAGATTTTACCAACGCACAAACATTGATGACCGGGTTTTCGGATCGGTCGGATTCTATCAGTGGTGTGAATCTGGATGAAGAATTAGCCAACACGGTGATTTATCAAAATGCTTACACTGCCTCAGCGCGGCTTGTCTCGATAGTGGATGAGTTGTTCGACAGTTTGATCAATAGTGTGGGAAGATAGTAGGAAGGATAGGTTATGGCACTAAATCGTATTAGTACTTTTGCGTTACATCAGTCGACATTTCGCAATGCGGCGTTTACGCAGTCTCAACTTGCCAATGCACAAATACAGCTGTCGAGTGGACGAAAAACACAAACATTTGACGGCATGTCTGATCAGGCGGAACAATTCATTGCACTGGAGGCACGGCTTTCGCGCACAAACCTGTATAAGAACAATAACAAGCTGGTGGTGACGCGATTAGATACTACCAATGCTATTTTAGGTCAGGTGATTGATACGGTAACGAGTATCAAAAATTTGATCATCCAGCGACGCAATGATTCACAAGCAGGAAGTCTCGCGTTTCCTGAGCAGCTGGACGGGCTGTGGCAGTCTTTGGTAGGTGAGCTGAATACCACGCTGGAGGGTCGTTATATTTTCAGTGGTACGCGTACAAATATCGCGCCGGTGAGTAGTACAGTGTTTCCTGAACTTGCCGAAAGCGGTGTGCCGGATGATAATTATTATTTTGGTAGTAGTGATGATATTACGTTGCGTGCGGACGATAATATTGAATTTACATACAACGTTCGAGGGAATGATCCGGGGTTTCAGAAGGTGTTTGCGGCACTTGCCATGGCGCGCCAGGGGGATATCAGCAATAATGATTCTGATTTGGCCACGGCCTTTGATTTGGCGGCAGAGGGGCTGGATGAGATTATTTCTGCACAAGCACAGGTAAATGCCAATAAAATCTCTATTGAGCAGGTAATTGAGCGACAAACCTCTCTAAGTTTCTATTGGCAGGGACTAAAAGAAGAGATCAGCAATACCGATTTAGTTGCGGTTTCTACGCAGGTTGCGATTAATGAGGGCATATTACAGGCCACTTTTCAGACATTTTCTAAAATTAATTCCTTGAGACTATCTGACTTTTTACGCTAAATTAAAGACCTCGTGATATGTATAGTGATATGCATGACGGGGAGAAGGATGAGAATAAGATGTTAAATCAACAAACACTTCTTTCTAGCGGTGGCGCCGGTGGTGGGTCGACAACCAGTATTAAATCACGTTTTGGTGATGTGGTTGTTGATGCTTCAAAGGTGTTATCATTTCCCCGTGGTTTGCTTGGTATGCCAGATAAGGCCGGTTTTGTGCTGGCGAATTTCCCGAGCCCCAAAATGGAGCAGTTCAAACTTTTACAATCTGTAGATGATGCTGCGCTTTCTTTTATAACGCTTCCTATGGAGGCACAGAACCCTATTATAAACAGCAAGGATATTACGCAGGCCTGTGTAGATATGCAGATTGATGAGAAAAATCTGGCGTTGCTGTTAATTGTGTCTGTGCACCGTACACCGGATCAGGTGAAGCTTTCTGTAAATGCGCGCGCGCCACTTTTCATTGATGCAGAGCGAAGAGAAGGCGTACAGCACGTATTTAATAGCGACGAGTATAAAGTCCAGCACATGCTGGGGTAGTTCATGCTTGCCACCTCCAACCTCATTGATACATACCGCAAAGCGGATGCGTTGCTTGCTAAAGGTGAGCTACAACAGGCGGCGGATATTTGTAAGCGGATGCTTGCCGATAATCCTGATTTTGCCTACGGCTATCATCTGATGGCCACATTGTTCCGTACTACAGGCAATCTGGAAAAGGCGCTTAACTTTACAGGACTCGCCATTCGAATTGATCCGGGTGTGGCTTCTTTTTATGTGCAGCGTGGTCAACTGCTTTTTACACTGAAGTATTTTGATGAAGCGGCGGAAGTGTTCGACAAACTTCTCGAGATGGAACCGCTGAGTGCACATTATATGTTGTTGCGCGCTGACGTGTACGCCAAACAAGAACAATATGATGAGGCGATAGCGTTGCTATCTAGCGCACGCAAACATGCAGGCGATGCAGAGATTGCCGATGTTGATGAACATGAGGGCAGGTGTATGTTGGCAATGGGGGAAATCAAAAAAGCAGAAAAATTTTTCGATAGGTCTATTGCGGCAAAACCCGAGGCCACGCGAAGTTATATCGAAAAGGGTAAGATACTGCTTTTTGAAAAACGTGACCATGAGGCTGAGGTATGTTTTGCCAAGGCCATCAATAATGACCCTCATTCATGGGAAGCGCTACATGGCATGGCGATTGTTAATGAACGTCAGGGGCAAACAGACTCAGCTATAGCTCTAGCGATTCAGGCAGTAAATGCGGATAATGCCATTTTTGATAGTTTGATGCTATTGGGAAACCTGCTGTTGCGCAAACAAAGCTGGGATGGTGCAGAGCATATATTTCGTCAGGCACTTTCTGTGATACCAGATAGTGTTTATGCATGGCATGGGCTTGCTACATCACTAATTCCGCAAAAGAAACTGGAGACAATTGAAGGTGAGTTTAAGCAGTTGCTGGTATCAAGGCCGGATAATAAGGCGCTTACTTTCTTGTGTGAAAGTGTATGCGGAAAAGTGCCAACGGTATCTCCAGAGGCGTATGCGCTTTCCTGGTTTGATGATTACGCAAGCCGTTACGAATTTTACTTGCCCTCGCTTGGCTCATATCAGGCGTCATCATTATGTGAATTGGTGCGCGGATTGTCACAATTAGCAGATAGGAAAGATTGTAGCTTCCTTGATCTCGGTTGCGGGAGCGGTATGGCCGCCGAACATATGCGTGATATAACCAATATGAGTGTTGCCGTTGATCTTTCCCCTAGAATGCTCGATATGGCGCGCTTAAGAAGTTGTTATGATGAGTATTATGCGCTTGATGTTGGTGAATTCGCCTTAGGCAGTGATCGCGTTTTCGATATTATCATTGCCATGGATGTGTTGCCCTATATTGGTGATCTTGATCAGTTCTTTAAAGTAACGCGCAATTTGATGGGGGCGGGAAGCGTGTTTGCCTTTACGGTTGAAAAAGTTGATAAGGGGATGGATTTTCAGTTAGGCCAGGATGGTCGCTATAAACATAAAGCCAGCTATGTACGCAGTATGATTGAGGAGCAGGGCTATGAGCTTCTGGTTGAAGAGGAAATGTTGCTGCGATTTGATGGTGGGCAGCCAGTCAAAGGTTTTTCTTACGTGATTAAAAAAGCAACCATCCATTAATCCTATGCCGACCACACTGCAACATCCGCTGTTAGAAAAGTTTTCTTGTCTTGGCGATAAATGTGAAGACACGTGTTGCAAGGGCTGGTCGATGCAGCTCGATGACGCAACACTTGCACGCTATAAAAAGGAAGCACCTGAACTGCTAGATGCGGTAGAGCCCGCGGAGGAATCTCCCTGGATCATGCGAAAAGATCCTAAGACAACCTATTGTGTGAAATACGAAGATGGGTTGTGTGGTATTCATAAAGAGCGCGGTGATAGTTTTTTGGGTGATGCGTGTCATTTCTATCCGCGTTCCACTCGTTCGCTGGGTGATAGCAAAATAATGACAGCGACTTTGTCTTGTCCGGAAGTATCGCGCTTGGCGCTTTTTGAAGAGGCACCATTTGCGTTTTACACTTCTGATATTGAGCGGCTTCCATACACGATGAAAGATTATTTACCGGAAGGTATAAGCGCGGAGGATGCGATTGCCGTGCATACTGCATTTATTGCGGCGACAGAAGATGAGGCAGACGCGGAAACTATACTCGCGCGCATTGCTAGCGTAAGCCGTTCGATAGAGCTGATTGATAAAAAGAGTTGGGCACAGGCCGTGCCATTTTATTTAAAGAATGCCGATATGCGCTTGCCTGATGCGCAAGTGAACCCTGCGGATCCATTTAATGTGCTTCATGCGTTATGTGGTTTAATTGTAGCGACACAAAAGCCCATAAGTGAACGGCTCAAGCAAACGATTGATGATATGGAAAAGGCGTTACATGTAAAACTTGATTGGCAAAATGTACTCATGCAGTTGAGTGATGATAGCGGTGAGGCGTGGCAAAAGCTGGAAAGTGAATGGCAAAAAAACAAAGAGCAATACCAGCCGATATTGAAACGTTATTTGCAAATGCAGTTATCGCTTGCGCTGTATCCTTTTTCTGGATTGGGAAGTAATCTTTCAGAGCGGGTTACCATTATTGGGGTGCGCCTCGCCACAATAAAACTTGCCATCATAACGGCATGTGGTATATATGGTGCGTCGCTACCACAAGATACTGTGGTACGGCTGGTGCAAAGCTTGTCACGCTTTCTTGACCATTTGGGTGATCCAGCCTTTTCCCTGCAAATTTATGCAGAAACGGGTTGGGACAAAGAACCAAGAATGCGCGGGCTGCTGGCAGCATAATTATTATTGAGTATCTATAATACGTTAGGGCGAAACCCTTAACATAAGGCGTTTTTAGTGCGTGCCGTTAACTTTGTGTTAAGGGTTCGTGGCTAATAATGATTGGTAGTGTGGCAGGAGTAGCCTCATTATTAGTATGGAGAGCAAGTAGCACTCTAAATTCATAACATCCATGTAGGAGATATCTTATGGTTAACTCAATTAATACGAATATTGCCGCTTATTTTGCGCAAGCAAATATCGGCGTAGCGACGGATGCGGCTACCGCATCGGTATCGCGTCTTTCGAGCGGTAACCGCATCGTAAAGGCGTCCGATGACGTAGCGGGTCTGTCAATTGGTACAGCACTTCGTACAGGTGTATCTGCACTTCGTACAGCGCTAACAAACGCTTCACAAGGAACCAGCTTGCTGCAGGTTGCGGATGGTGCGTTATCACAGGTTACTGAAATTCTTCAGCGTCAACGTGCCATTGCCTTCCAGGCTGGTTCAGGTACGCTGACTGACGGTGACCGTGTGTTCCTTAACCAAGAATTCCAGGCGCTGACTCAAGAGATTGATCGTCTGACTGGTTCTACAAACTTCAACGGTGTAAATCTTCTTAACGGTGCGCTATCTACTGCTGCTGGTATCGGTACTAACACTGCCGCTTCAGACGCTGGTACGTTGCGTATTACTTTTGATGATGTGATCGCCGCTGGTGAAACACTTCAGGTAAACGGTGTGAACCTTGTAGGTCTTGCATCTGCTGGTACTGATCCAAGAACGTTTGTGGTAACAGGTGACGTTGCAACAACGCTTCAAAACCTTGCAGACACGCTTAACAACCTGGCTTCTAACTCTACTTATGGTGCAGCCATTGGTGAAGCAACATACTCTGTAGAAGGTAACACGCTGGTAGTAAATTCTCGTACCGGTGGTGCTATTTCTAACAACTTTGTTACGTCTTCTGCAGCGACTACCTATTCACTTGATAACGCTACTATTGCAGCGGATGCACAAGGTACTAACGCTACCTACACAGTAACACTGGCTAATGCTGGGTTTAACTCAGATCAGTTGGGTGGTTATGTTGTAGGGCAAACGGTGTATCTAAGTGGCCAAACTACGCAAGTTAGTGGCGAGCGATTTAACGATACTACTGCTTACACTATTACGGCTGTAACCTCGACTGGCTTTACTATCCAAACTGCATATGACACCACTGGTGACGGTGTGGTTGCTGTTGGTGGTGATGCTTCCTCTACGGTTCAGGCAGCTTCTGCTGCATTTACCTCTACAGGTGGTATTTCTGAAGCCAGCTTCAATGGTGGTTTTGGTGGTGCAAGCTTCGGCCTGTTCTCTACCAGCGCTGCAACTTCAGCATCTACGGTGTTGGTTGCCGCAACAGCTGCTGCTGCTACTCCGTTCCAAACTGGTGAGTCGCTGACTGCGATTGTAAATGGTGTAACTAATACGCTGTATACATTTGCAACTGGTGATACTATTTCGGATATCGTAGATGGTATTAATGCCAACACTGCCAACTCAGGCTTTAAAGCTGCACTGGTTTACTCTGGTGGTGCTTACAATATTCGCCTGAGCAGCCAAACAGATGCTAACAACATTATCGTTGATTATGGTGCTAGCTATGTAGGTACTAACTATGCGCTTGGCGGACAAGGTATTGATCCGGCAATTGGTAACTCTGTTGAAGCAAACACTACTGCTCAACGTTCGGTATTTGCTACTAGCTATGTAGATCTGTTTACTGCTGATGGTCTTACCGTAGCAAACACAACTACTGACGTTACCAACGCTTCTGGTACTACAGATGCTGCGCCGTTTGTAGCAGGTGATACTATTTCTCTTGCAATCAATGGTGAGTCACAAACACTGTATACTATTGCTTCAGGTGACGATCTGGATGCTATCATTGCAGGTATTAACGCGAATAGCGATGATACAGGTGTGTATGCGGTAATTGCTGGTACAGGTGGTGCTTACAATATCCGCCTATATGCAAGTGATTCAGGTGGAACGCCAGCGGTTGCCGGTCAGACGAATGATATTATCACCCTTAGTTCAACGGGCGGTACATCATTTGGTGCTGGTTTGGTATTGTCAACATCTGCAGCTGGTACGGCTGATAAGTTTGGTGTGATTGATGCTACAACTGACCTTGTTAAGAACAGCAACTTTGGTCTGTTCGGCGGAGCGGATACTGGCATTAGTGCTGGTAGTGTTTCCGTTACTGGTTCAGTGGGTAACTCAATCCTTACCTCTTTATCTCAAACCAAAGCCAATAGCTCGCTGATCTTTACAGCAAACGCTACTGCGCTTGATACCATTACTATCGGTAGCAAAGTGTTTACTTTCACAGAAAACACTACGCGTGGTGTAGATGAGGTGCTTATCGGTTCTTCTATTTCAGAAACGATCGATAACCTGATCAACACTATTCAGAGCTATCTGGATGATGGTAATGCAACCGGTGAAGAAGCCTTTGTGCTTAGCCAGCTTGATTTTACTCGTAGCGGTAATACGTTTAATATCACTGGTAAAGGACTAGGTAACATCACTGACCTGGATGGTTCTGCGGTAACGATTGCCCGTTCTAATACAACGGATACATCGCTTACTTCAGCTAACCTGAGCAACGCCTCTTCTACTTATGGTGTTGATACTACAGGTATTACCAACTCTGCTTTCCAAGGCACGTTGCAAGGATTTACTGCAACTTACACTGGTACAGCTGATACGGTGAACCTTTCAATCCAGATTGGTGACTACACTTACACAGCTCAGAATGTGGATGTAACAGTTGCTTCCAACACTCGTGTCCGTCTGTATTCAGACACAGTGAATGGTGGTAACGGTGGTTACTTCGACATTCAGTTGGCAGCAGGTGCAGTATCTGCTGGTTTCAGTAACCAAGCCGGTGCTGATGAAGTCGCTAGCAGACTTAACGTGGCCTTCACTACGTTGAACTTCAACCAAGAGCGTCAGCTTAACAGCTACAATGGTACGCAAGGTATCTCTGCTAACGGTACAATTATTGGTTCTCTGGTGGGTACCAGCGTTTCAGGTCAGTTCGCTGACTTTGATGGGCTGAACCTGTCAGACATACTGGTAACTGCTCCAACTGGTAGTGCAACAGATGCTAAGATTACGCTGGTTATTAACGGCGTGAACTACAGCACTTCTGCTGGACTAGGCACTAAGCTTGGTGCGAATCAGACTTTCCGTCTGGTAAGTGAAGCTGATGCCAACCAGTATGTAGAGTTCACCACTGGTGATACTGCAATCGACATTAGCTCAGCGGCTAATGCCACTGCGGTACAAGAAGCGCTGAAAACTGCGTTTGGTGCTACTGAAGGTAGTGCGGCCCTGTCGTTCCAGATTGGTTCGACTTCGTCCGATACACTATCTGTAAGTATCGAAAGTGCGACAACCACTTCACTATTTAGTGGTGAGTCACTCGACGTATTATCACAAGCTAATGCATCACGTGCAGCGGTTGTGATTGATGCGGCACTGGCCAAGGTGACCAGTATCCGTGCTGATGTGGGTGCGTTGCAGTCGCGATTTAACTTCGCGTCTTCAAACATCCAGATCGCTGTCCAAAACCAGGATGCTGCTCAGTCAGCTCTCTTGGATACGGACATCGCGGCTGAATCCACCGCCTATGCAACTGCTCAGGTTAAACTGCAGGCTGGTATCTCGGTACTAGCTCAGGCTAACCAGCAGCTTCAGGCTCTCCTGAAACTGATCGGTTAATAGGGAGTTTTACGGGAATGGCCGGGGTGGATACCCCACCCCGGTCTGACCTGTAGAGGAGGATGCCATGGATGCATTAGGATCAATCAAACCAGTAGTCAGTAGCCCTAAGCCGGTGAAAGCAGATGCTGTAATAGCAAAGCCTACTCAGGCACAATCATTACCTAATATTGGTGGTGGCCAGAGCGGGTATGATGCGCAAGCAGCGGATGCCAAACGGCAGGAGGTATTGGTAAAGGCGGCACGTAATGCGCCACAGCCACTGGGAAGTCAGGTGTTTACCATGTTTAAAGACACCACTGGCCAGATGGTGACACGCTTTCGTGACACTAATAGCGGCAAGGTAACGTATATACCGGAGCCTGAGCTATTGCGCCAAGCAGCTGCAACGGAAGGGAATGCAGACGCGCTGGTTAATATAAACGCATAGCCTGTTAGAATAAAATAGGCATGATACTTGCTAACATATAAACTGTGTTGGCAAAACTTGGGGCCACACGCTGCTAAGTATGTGTGAGCGGCGTGTGGGCTTTGCCCAAATTTTGTAGAAACATAAGTGATATAAGTTATTGAGCAGGAGGCCATTATGGTCACGCAGATTCAGTTAGGTAATTTTTTCAACTCAGGCGGCAGAACCGTTTTGGGTGGTGTCGGTGGCTCAGGGCTTGATACCCAGACACTGATTGAAGGGCTGGCAGAAGCCAAGCGTATACCAGCTGTGCGTCTTGAAGACAGGATCGCGCTCAATCAAAGTAAAGTGACCGCACTCACAGAGTTTAGGGGATTGCTTTCTAATCTCAAAGATGCCATGAATTTTTTGCGTAACCCTCCAGGCGTGGGTAACGCGGTAGATAACGTATTTCGTTATACGACAAGCAGTATTTCTTCCAGTACATCAGATGTAGCGAGCACCTATCTTTCGGTGAGTACTTCTCCTGGTGCCACCATTCAGGAATACACAATTTCAGAAATTACCTCTGTGGCGAAAGCCAAGAAGCAATCTTCCAACCTCTTTGCTATTGCGAATGCAGATACGTCGGTAGTGTCTAGCACACCGGGAGCTGGTGAATTTGGCGCCGGAACCTTTATACTTGCTGGTGAGTCTATTACGTTTAATGTCGATGATAGCCTGAACACAGTGGCAGCAAAATTTAACGCGGTTTCTGCGGCTACGGGCATTTCTGCAAGTGTAATCAAAATTGGCGACAACTCATTCCAGCTATCTTTCACCTCTACCGCTTCAGGGGAAGATGCCGATTTTGATTTTAACAACGTAGATGTTGCAGACACGTTAGATGATACAGCTGATAGTGTTTTCGATCAGATTACCATCACTACTCAGCAAGCAGCATCTAATGCTGAGTTTAAATTCAATGGTCAGGATGTGGTTCGTCAGAATAATGCTGTTGGCGATATTGTTGCTGGGGTTACATTTAACATTTTACAGATTAGCCCAGTTGGCCCACCCGCTCCTGATTTTACTATTTCTATCAAGCCGGACGAGGAAATTGCTACGAGCGGGATCATCAATTTCCTGAATGCCTATAACGACATTAAGATTTTTGCTACTGAGCAAAGCCAGGTTGGTGTCGATGGCACATTTACAGAGGAATCTGTCCTAAGTAATAGTACGGCACTTCGCAGCTCTCTCAATGCGATTACCGCACAACTCTCAACAGTTGTAGCAGGTATTGTGGGTAGCGATCTGAATCGTTTGGCGGATATTGGTATTGTATCTGCAGATTTGCCGGAAACGGTTGATAATCCTTTGGTTCGCAATATTTTGAACATTGACGAGGATAAGCTTTCTCAGGCGCTTGCGAATAACTTTGATGGTGTGCGTAAGTTGTTTGAGTTTGATTTCGTATCAGACAATCCGAATCTACGTGTATTCAAACGCACGAATGCATTTGATGCGAATAACTTTTCGGTAGAGTTAAATCCTTACGCTGTTCAGACTACAAAGATATATGAGATTGTAGATGCGGATACAGCGGTAGTGGCTGACGATCCGGATGGTAATGAAATACAATCTGGTTCAGTGGTCATTAATAGCATTGCTATTGATTTTGTTGAGGGCGATTCGTTGAATGATATTGCGCAAAAATTTAATGATGTGCAGGCCTCAACAGGGGTTACGGCTGAAGTTGTTGAGGAAGAACCGAACAAGTTCCGCCTTAAATTCACCAGTATAGTGAACGGTGTGGAAACCAATCTTCTTTCGCCGAATGTGAACCCTAACGGTGTGTTTACTGGTGCTGGAATTACCTCACAAGGAACTTTCCAGGCAACCTATGATGATGGTGAAGGGCCGGTCACAGTTGATCTTGCCGCTACCTTTATTACGGAGTCCGATGGTACACGTAGTGGTATTAGCTTAACAGGACCAGACGGCACACCTCTGGAAGGGTTGCAGTTAATTTATGCTGGCACCCAATCGACCACAATTCAAGCTACGGCTACGCAAGGTATTGCGGATCTCATTTTTAATACTGCAGCAGATATTCTGGATGATAGTGGTCCATTAGAGGCTGAGATTGATGCGTTGGAAACGGCAGAAACACGTTTTGAAGCAGATATTGCGCGGATTGATGCAGAGATTGAACGCTATACGCAATCACTGCTCGAAAAATTTAGTGCATTAGAGCAGGCGGTTTCTCGAGTGAATCTCTTGTTACAAAGTATTGACGCAGATACTCAGGCAAGGAATAATGCATAGGGAAGGACATACCCTATGACTGCTAAACAACAATATCAGGCCTATGCCTCCGCCACGCAAACAGTGGCAAAAACCAAACAGATTGTCATGCTGTATGAGGCGATTATTCGCTATATGCAGCAGGTAAAAGAGGCAATCAACGATAAGCGTATTGAAGATCGTTATAATCTTCTGGTGAAATCCAGTGAGATTATTTTTGGCCTGCAGTCTTGCCTGGATTTTGAAAACGGCAAAGAGATTGCGCGGATTCTTTATAATTTCTATGCCTCGATCGATAGTCGGCTTTTTTCTATTCACCGCACGAATAGTCTGGAAACGTGCGATGAAATTATTGCCGAGTTAAAACAGATGCGTGACGTTTGGCGTGAGATCGATGAATCATCTTCAAAAGAAGGCTCAGAGGAGGTTAAAGAAGAACCCGCCCCGGCTTCTGAGGACAAGAAGGACGATGGTGATGCAGAACAAAATATCAATTTTTCTGCCTAGTTCCACTCATCAACAATAATAATTATTTAGTATCAATATATTACGCATATAGTGCTTTTGGCACGCCCCTTGCAAGTATTCTTAGGAATATTTTGTTTTTTGATGGGGTTTTATGTCGTCAACACCGGTTTCCGCTCTGAATTTTTTGGGTACTAATCAATCCCAGGGAAAGAATGAAGCCAAAGCTTCACGCGATGAATTTTTAGCTTTGTTGGGATCTGAAGGTAAGGGAGCCAACTTTCAGGCTGACGAAGATTCATCTACGCAGTCTAATGATACAAGGCGCGAGCGCACCTCGCTTTCTTCTGATTATTATGAGGTGGATAACACAAAACGTCTGCAGGATTTGAGCGCAGTTGGTTCTGACAAAATTTCACGTAATGAGCCAGCAGAAAAACCGCGTGAAGCTGAAGAGCCTGTGCAGCCACGCGAAGAATACGCACCAAAAGAAAAACCAGAAGCAGTAGCAAAACCAGAGGCAAGGGATGAGGTGGCACCTAAGCGTGCAGACAATGATGCAGTTGCAACAGCTGATAAATCTGATGTGGCGCCTGTTGCTACAGATAAACCTGTCGGAAAGAACGATGACGCCTCTGTAGAAGTCGCGGAAGAAAATACGGTTGCTGAGGCTACGCAAGTAGAAGCTTCAGATGATGTGTCGGCAGAAACTGCCGAGAGTGCCTATAATGTGTTTATTGTAGAAATTCAGGTGCTAGTCGTTACCTTCAGCCAGAATTTCGATCAGGCGTTTAATTCAGGTAATTTCTCTGCTATCGCCTCTTTGGCGCAATCATTCCTGCAAAGATTGCAGGAGGCATTGGCAACACAATTTGGTGTTGAGGCGGGTGTGCTTTCTGAGTTGAAGGGGTTGTCGCAAGCACAGCTTTCGTCTCTTTCCATTACACAAGTATCATTTTCACAATTTACATCCACTACACTAACCGGACAGTCTTTAGCTGAGGTAGCAGGGGGTTCTCCTGATATACGCCAATACGGTGAAACTTCGCTGCTGCCTCTGCTAAAGGCATTTACAGGGTTGGAGGCAAAAATAGCTAATGCGAGCGCAGATAGTGATGTATTTTCGCAGGTGCAGGATTTGTTCGGCAAACAGCTTTCCAGCCTGAAGGCGTTATTGCCGCAAGCGCTAAACCAAGATGCTGAAACTGCTGCGTCGGCAAGAGATGCGTTGTTCTCTCAACTTGCTGATGCACAACGTATACTTAAGGCGATCACGGGTGAAGCGAATGCGAATGGCAATGCTCCTACCTTTGCAGCAGCACAAGCTAATGCTGCGGTCGCAACAGCGGTAGGCACGCAAACGGCAAACAGTTCGGCAGTTGGCCAAGGGGTAGCGGCGATACAAGCAGCAGCGACACAAGTTGCTGCAAGCAATGCTGGTGATAGCGGTCAACAGGGCGGCTCTAAAGAAGGGCAGCCACAGCCATCTGCGCTTTCTGCTCCTAATGCCACAGCGGATTCTGCGGCAAAAGCGGGTAACACCAGTTTTGCAAGGCTGGTTAATTCGGCTTCGCCATCACCAATTTTAGATCAGGTAGCTTTTCATATTAAGACGGCACTCAAAGATGGCAGTACGCGTATTCACATCCGTCTTGATCCTGCGGAGCTTGGCAAGCTGGATATTCGTTTGCATTTACAAGCCGATGGTAAAACCGGTGTGGTGGTAACGGCTGATAATAAAGAAACGTTACAGCTGCTACAAAAAGATGCAAGTGGTTTGGAAAAGGCACTGGAAGAGGCGGGGCTGAAAGCGGACACAGGCAGTTTGAGTTTTAATCTGCGCGGTGGTGATCGTGAAGACGGGCACTCACAGGCGGCAGGTAATTATTTGAAATCAACACCAGACGAAGAAGAGATGCTTCCGGAAGATGTTATCACCAAGAGCTATGTGGTGAATCTGGCCGAAGGTCTGAACATTGAGATTTAGAAAGCGAGGGGCTTATGATTGATGCACTTAGTGGTTTAACAAATCCGAGCGTAACATCGACCGGACAATATGATCAGAACTACACAGATTTTCTGACGCTGCTTACCACACAGCTACAGAATCAGGATCCATCTGATCCAACGGATACCAATGCGCTTACGCAGCAAATTGCAACGCTGTCGCAAGTAGAGCAACAGCTTAAAACCAATGATAATCTGGAAACGTTGATTGGTCTGTATGGCGCTACGCAATATAACAGTGTGGTTTCCTACATTGGTAAACAGGTGGAGGCAGAAGGCGATATTGCCGAGCTTAAAGATGGTGAGGCGAATTTTGTTTATTACCTCAATGCTGACGCAGCGACGGTAGATATTACCATCAAAAATAGCGCAGGTGCGGTGGTGTATAAAGGGCCGGGCACATTGGAGGCAGGGCGTAACCAGGTTACCTGGGATGGTAAAGACGAATTTGGCAACGATCTGGAAGAAGGTACCTACACGATTGAGGTAGCCGCCAAGGATGCCGAAAATAATGACATCGAATCCAGAACATTTATCAGCGGTATCGTGACCTCGGTCGATAGTGCGAACGGGCAGGCGTATTTATCCATAGGGGATATTGCGATTCCGTTGGAATTGGTGACATCTATCAGGTTGGCAGATACTACTCCTCCGCCGCCGCCAGAGCCAGATCCAGAGCCATAATTTTTTCGGCATCAAAATTGCATATCAAGGAATTGCATAGAGATAATTGTAAGAACATACGTAAGGTACAAATTAAGGAGCAAGCATATGAGTTTATACGGCGCACTTTTCTCGGGGGTATCCGGTCTTAGAGCACAGAGCAGTAAGATTGGTGTTATTTCCGATAATATTTCCAACGTAAACACGGTGGGCTATAAAGGTGGTTCTGGCTTGTTCCAGAGTTTGGTGACCAACTCCGGCTCGTCTTCTTCCTATTCACCGGGTGGTGTACTTGCAGGCACACGTCAGCTCATCAGCCAACAAGGCCTGTTGCAATCAACAAACTCACCAACCGATATTGCGATTTCCGGTGGTGGTTTCTTTACCGTAAACAGCAATGCCGATCAGAGTGGTCAGGTGTTTTACACACGCGCCGGTTCGTTCCGTCAGGATTCTACCGGTAACTTCCGTAACGCGGCGGGCTTCTTCCTTCAGGCATGGCCATTGGATCGTGAAGGCAGATTGCCGGGCGAACCAGGAAACTTAAATACAACATCTGCTGCAAACCTTTCCAGCTTGCGCACCGTAAACGTGCAAAACCTGACAGGTGTGGCGGCATCCACTTCTAGCGTGGCCATTGGTGCAAACTTGAGTTCCAGTCAAACTGTATTTCCAGGTTCTTCTGCAACCACGACTATGGATGCGCTACATACGGTGAACTTCGGTATCAGTTCCAGCACGATTATTGTGCCGGATGATCCAGCATCACCAGTAAACGGTATTGCACGTGGTGATAAATTTACCATTAGCACCGGTGGTGGTGTGAACTACACCTATCGTTATGGCGGGTTTACTTTCAGCCGTAACGCCGCAACGGCAGCCAATGGTGACAATGATCTTGGCTTGCTCGCAGGTAATACAACGGTGTCTGCTGCACAGACATTGGCTGCGACTCCTTATTCCACCACGTTGGGTAGCCCGGTAGTAACTATCACTCAGGCAAACCATGGGTTGAATACGGGTGATAGTGTGACGCTTGCAGGCAATACGGACGCGGTAAACTTTACTGATGCTAACGATATCAACGGTGATTTCATTATTACCAAAGTTGATGATGATACATTTACCGTACGTATGGCTGTGAACGCAGCCGCAACAGATGCGACGGGTGGTGCAGGTACGATTACCTCTACCAGTAGAGTATATAGTGTAACGGCTGGAAGCAACACGGTTCAGGTGCGCCAAGTAGATCATGGACTTGTCAGTGGTGCAGTGGTTACCTTGTCAGGTAATACCGATGCTATCGCAGGTATTCCAGCTGGTGATTTGAATGGTGACTTTGTGATTACTGTAATTGATGACGATCACTTCACATTCACTGCAGCAACAGCAGCTTCGGCAGCTACATTAGCGGCAACTCCTTATGCCACTACTATGGGTAGCCCCGTGGTTACCGTTACGCAGAATGCGCATGGTTATGTGGTTGGTGAAGCGGTCACGCTTTCGGGAAATACGGATGCGGTGAACTTTACTAGTGCGAATGATATTAATGGTACGTTTATTATCGAATCTGTTACTGCAAACACTTACACGGTACGTATGGCTGTAAACGCAGCTGCGACAAATGCGACAGCTGGTGCAGGTACGATTACTACATTGGATCAAGATGGTAGTGCAGGAACGGTGGTATCTACCACACGTCCATTCGCAGGTAACATTCTGGATGCGCAAAGTCCAACCCAGCCATTCCTGGGAACGACCGGTGTGGCGGGCTATACGCCAGCAGGTCTTACCTTCCAGATCACAACAGTAACATCAGGTACGGTAACCTTTACCTACACGTCTTCTTCACCAAACGCACAGCTTGGCCAGTTCAACAATCTGAACAACCTGGCAGATGCGATTAGTGCGGCGAATGGTCTGACCGCACGTGTGGTGGATAACCAGCTTTATGTTGGTGCGGTAGATGCGAACGAAGCGATCACCTTCACTAATGGTTCAACCATTGGTACGTCCGGTCCTCCAGTGCAGGCTGGTATCGACTGGGTGCGTGAACTTGGTCTGGAAAATAAAGCAGTGGGTGTCGATCGCTTTAGTACCCTTGAAGGGCTTGCCTCTCTGGTGAATGCTTCTGCGGGTGTTACCGCTTCGGTAGAAAACGCACTGGCGAATGCGGCACTGCGTATCAATGTAGATGATCCGCTAGATACGATTACTTTCTCTGATCTTCCGGCGGCTGCAGCACTTCCCACGACGGAGCTAGTAGCAGATGCGATTACGACGACGTCGGGTAGTAGTGTGATTACTATTACGCACGCAAACCCGCATAATTTCAGTACGGGGGATATTATTACGCTAGCTGGTCTGACTGGTGGTCCATATAACGGTATTCCAGCTTCTGCTATTAACGGAAATAGTTTTGAGATCGTATTAGTCGATTCGAATAGGTACACGATTAATCTTGGGGCAGGTAATGAGGCAACTTCTTCTGGTGATACCGGTAATAATGGTGGTGTGAATGAACTGGTGGTCACTCCGCCGAACAACTCTGGTAGTTTGCTGGCGGAACTTGGCTTAGTGAATTCACTAGGAGGAACCGACTTTAGCACGCTTAACCCGAAACCAACCACTGGCGCGTTAGGCCCCGCATATGATCCTACGGATAGTACCAAGAACATGGCATCCGGTGCAATTCCTGCCCAGTTTAGCCGCCCAATCCGCGTGTTTGATTCACTGGGTACGGGGCATGATCTGAGTGTGAACTTCATCAAGATCGGGATCAATACCTGGGCGGTGGAAGTGTTTGCACTTCCTGCATCAGACATCACCACGGCATTGCCAGATGGTCAATTGGTGTCCGGGACCATTGTGTTCAACGGTGATGGCAGCTTGCGTAGTCTTAGCTCGCTGCTTACATCTGATGTTTCAGTGAGCTGGACAAACGGTGCAGAAGCCAGCACGATTGCTTTCGACTGGGGTACGCAAGGTCAGCCATTCGGCACGCCGGGTGCAGTGAATATCGGTCTGTCCGATGGTCTGAGCCAGTTCGATAGTGCGTATCGTGTGAACTTCGTAAACCAGAACGGTGCGCCGGTGGGTGAGCTCTCCAGTGTGGCGATCGATGAAAACGGCTTTATCATCGCAAGCTACAGTAACGGTGAGACGCAACGTCTGTTCAAGATTCCGCTAGCGGATTTCGCCAACCCGGATCAATTGCTTTCCACTTCAGGTAACGTGTTTGCTGAAACCTCTGAATCAGGTGCGGTGAACTTGGCCGAAGCAGGAACCAGCGGTGTGGGTGAGGTGGTATCCTCTTCGCTTGAACAATCAAACGTGGAGCTGGCCGATCAGCTTACGGATATGATTGTGGCACAGCGTGCCTATCAGGCAAACACTAAGATGATTCAGACTTCGGATCAGCTGCTTGAAGAGTTGAACCGAATCATCCAATAAACGTTAAATAGCTCCTAGATGCGCCACATCCCCCAATATACTGAGGGGTGTGGCGTTTTTTTATGTCACAGTTTGAGGCTAATTCTTAACAAGCTGTTTAAGAAGGTAAATTCTAATGCCGATTAGGATTGACAAGTGAGTCTAAATTTTCTACTACAATACAAACACATGACTATAATAAAGGTTAACGTTAAAAGTTAACATATAAGGATTCTTTGCAATGAAAAAGATCAACCTGCCTTCTAAGAAGATACTTGCTGCCGGTAAGAAGGCTAGCGAATCTGATCCTGAAATCACTAACATGATGCTGGATCCACGCTATCTGCGTCAGTCTTCTTCATTGATTCAAGAGGCGTTGCAGAAGGGGTTTGATGTATTGCAACTCGCCAATGGCGATATTGTGACCACTGGGACTAAAACCGTAGTCTATCAATATAGCTGGGATGAAAGCAAAGGTAAGCTGACTAAAAGCAAGCCTGATAGCTCACGCCGTCGTCGCGCTGCTTCCGAAGAGGAAGAAGAGCTTACGGTTTCATCCGAAGAGTAATTTTCTATCTAGTGAATCTTTAGTTCGTCTTTGCAGTATACAAAGCCTGCAGGCGCGATGAGTTCTTGGCTGGCTACATTTACCGAGTGGAGCTTGCCTTCAATCTCTCTTTCCCAGAAATCCAGGAACTTGTTGAGCACAGGAAACTTGGGTGCAATATCCAGCTCTTGCCAGACATAGGTTTGCAATAATTGGGGGTGATCCGGCATATGGTAGAGAATCTCTGCCGTGGTAAGTCGGTAATCATTAAGCATTTTGCTGAAATCTGACATGCATTCCTCCCTGTTATGCCTGTGTTCCTATGCGTCATACTTGATGTTTATCCTATCACAAAACTGCCTATAAATCATCAGCAACACGCTGATAAAAAGTAAATTTTTTTGTTCTCAATTAATGGATTTCGTAAGGTTTTCGTGGTATAATGATGCTCCCTTCAGCGGGAAGCTTCCATTTTTGTCCATACTAATAATTACCATAATCGCCAGAGGTTATTTTTCATCTGGCATGAATTTCAGAGAGATACCATTATTACAATAGCGCAGGCCGGTGGGGTTGGGGCCATCTTCAAACACGTGTCCCTGATGTCCGCCACAATTCGCGCAGTGATATTCGGTGCGTGGCATGGCTAACTTATAGTCTGTTTTGGTTTCAATGTGTCCTTCAATCACATCATAAAAACTCGGCCAGCCGGAGCCGCTATCGTATTTTGTGTTGGAGGTAAATAACGGGTATCTACAGCCGGCGCATACGTAGGTGCCCTTGCGTTTTTCTGCATTTAGCGGGCTGGTAAAGGCACGTTCGGTGCCTTCTTCGCGCAGTACTTCATATTGTTTATCATCCAGTTTTTCTTTCCATTCTTCTTCACTCATTGCGTTCTCCATCCAGATGGTTACTGGTTAGTGGGAAGACACGTTCCACATACATGTCTTCTGCCTGTTTTTTCATTGCCATGCCAGTTTCACGAACACGTTCATCTTGCATAAGAAGGTGACCCATCAGCCACATAGCACTGCGGTGGCTCGGGGAGATTTTTAGCATACGATCCAGTATTTCGAACTGTTTTTGTGCATCGTGACGGGTATATGCTCCAAGGTTAGCCAGAAACAGCGCGGCCTTATCATCGCGTTTAGGAGCTCGCTCAAGCAGTGCAAACATAGCGTTTTCGAGAGTGGAAGCTGCTTGTTTGCGTAAGTCACCAAACTGCTCACCCTTAATGCTTAGCAATATCTCGTAATGCATTTGCAGATCCATGCCGGCGGCATAGAGTGAGAGATTGTCATAAGCTGGCATTTTGCGTGCGGTGTTAAAAAATAGTTCAAAGCAGGCCTGCGCACCTTGGTCAATAGGGCCAACTCTTGAAGCGTTACTAAGATGGATGGCATAGGCGTTGACGATTTCTGCAAAACGTTCGCCGCCACGTTTGAAATCTTCAGCGAGTGTTGCTTCAGATAGGTCATAACAATTCGAACGCATTACTGCGTTTGTGAGCTTATTGCCATATTGAATCGCACGATATTGTTCGTAGGCAGACCACGCTATGACAACAGCTATCAGGCAAAACCCAATCATTATGTAAGGGCGATGGGCGATAGGTGAGCGTTGTTTTGCTGTTGGTAATAATGTTGCCCAGGCGAGCGCATTCACTGCGAGCAGATGTGGTACTTCAAACCAGAAAAAACCCAATGCCGTCGTCGCTACTAAAATGGGAGCTGTGCGCCAGAACAAATGGCGTGGCATGTGCCATAACAACATGATGGGCATGGCAAACCAAACTACGAAGCCTACGACACCAAATGAAAGCAATGCTTGTAGCGGTTGGCTGTGTACGTGGTATGCAGTGCCATCGATTAGAAACCAATTAGGTTCTCTTATCGTTCCTCGAAAAACAGCGGTACCATCGACTAGTGCGTAGCGGAATAAATCATCGGTAAAATGCCCGGCTCCTTTGCCGAACAGCATGCGTTTCGGATCATCGGTCAGTGCATCAAAAGCCACCTTGTTTAACAACACACGGCTGCCCATGCCCTGATCTTTGGCCGCAAAGATGGAGTCTTCTATTGTGTAGCCCAATGCGGGGTCGTCATGCTGATATTGCGCTGTAAAACCGTACCAGCCAACTGGGAGTACGCATAGAATACAGGCAACAATTCTCCACCTTTTTAGCGGATAAAATAAACGACGTAGAGGTTTAAACGCCGCTATAAAAATGGTGAATGCAAAGGCCGGAATCAGTAACAAGATGCCTGTGATGTTGTTTGAAGTAAGCAGTGCAAACAGGCAAAGGGCTAAAATAAAAATACGGCATGTATTATGTTTGGCATATTGGGTTGAGGAAAATATGAGCCATAGATATGCAGCAAAAAACGCCAGATAATCAGGCCATTTATTGGGCGCCCATTCATAGATATATTCCCCGTCTCCTGTAAAAAAATGTAACAGCGCAAGTGACGCGGTGATAAAGCAAGCGCATGATAATAGCGGTTTGTGTGTGCGTCGAATTTCCCAGATGGCTTGGAATAACACGAGGCTAACAAGCCATATAGTCCACCACATAGCGCTCTCGCTATCGCCTGGTGAACCAAACCATGCACGCCATGAAGAGGTTGAAAAAACTACGGCTATCATTTGCAGGCCTACCCAGCTGAGTATTACTCCCTCTGGTATAGATGGTTTTCGAATAATGAGCTGGTGTGTGTGTATACCTACTGCTAACCAAAGCGCTGCCGCTAAACAGAGAATCGAATGTACGAACATCATTGGCTCTACCTGATGCCAAATGCCGGCTCGAAACGGAGGTAGTGTTGTGACTACTGTAAGCAAGGTAAGTGCACACAAATAGATGCTGGTTTGTGTGTAGCGCGAGTTATGAGAAATAAAACTCAGCATTGTGTCAATTAGGGCTGCCTGATGGCATAATTTCTTGTAACTCTTTTGGTGCTACAGGAAACATTTTAAGCACGCCGAGTTCGACTGCATGGCGCTGCATTTGCAGGCCAATAGTGTTCGTGTCTTCTTTGCTTCTTAGCTTTTTGCCCATTAGCCAGAGCGCAATACGGTGTTTGGGGTTGATAGCGAGGGTGCGGCTTAAAATATCTATCTGTAATCGCTCATTGCCAGAGGTGAATCCTTCCAAACTATTAAAGAACACGGTAGAGCTATCTTCGCGTTTGGGTGCTTGTTTTGCCATACGCATAATAGCAGGCAGTAGGAACAGTTTGGCTTCTGGCTTCATGGTATCAATCAATGGATCATGAAAATCGGCAAACAGAAAGTTAAGCATTCCCAGCTCTACTTCACTTACGCGTGGCCCTGTATGTGCAGACATGGCAATCATGTTTGCGGCGCGCAGAATCTTGGTTAGCCATACAACATCTGCTTCATTAATCTTATCATCTATCGATTTATCATAGAGTTTGTACATACTGTAGTAAGCGAATACACGGAAACGATTGCCCCCACGCTTTGCATCATCTGCCATGAATTGTTCATTTACGTCGTCATAAGTTTGATCGTCCGCGGCGTCAAATATAGTATCACCATAATGCATGGCGAGATGATGTTGCCACGCGCTCCATAGCATTATGACAGTAATGACAGAAAGAAGCGTGAGGCGCAGTTTGCGTATGGTTTCTCCTAGTGGGAAAGGTTGTGTGGGCCGTAGTGATGATAGCGCTACGAGCGCCATCGCCTGAAAAGCAAGATTGCGAGGAAGTTCAAACCAGAAATAACCAAGTCCGAATACGGCAACGATCATAGGACACACTGTCCAAAAATATTCTCTTGGTAAAGTGCGTATAGCGGCGATAACAATAGCAAACCACAATGCCATGCCGATCAGGCCAAAGGACAGCAATGCTTCCATGGGTTGGTTGTGGCTGTGAAAGTTCTTCTTTCCGGCGAAGACCCAATTATCTTTGCTGCTTTGTTCGCCGAATTTGGCGATGCCTTCTACAAAAACATAGCGGAAAGAATCATCAGAAAAGCCCCCCCAACCGTTACCTAGAAATAGGCGTTCAGGCTCGTGCTTTATAACTGATAAGGCTATCTGATTGATAGCCAGACGCGCACCGAAAGAGCTTTCTGGATCAGCGAACGTTTCTAGGCTGCTATTACTGGAGTTGCTATAGCTTACGATTTGTTGGCTGAAGATGACTAAGAGCAACGGGAAAAAACAGCCTAAAATGGCTAGCTTCCGCCATGTGTTGCTAGGATAGAAGAGACGGCTTATGGTTCTGCGTTTGCGTAGTGCATTCATTGTCACGGTTACCAGCAATGCACCACCTATGAGTGGGTTGGCTGACATGTTATCGGCAAATATTAACACCACGAACATGAAGACAATCATGCCGCATAGCACAAGATCGGATACGCGTTTGCTGCTGGCAAAGGTAGCGATCCAGACATAGCCAGCGGCAAAGGCCATATAGTCCGCCCATAGGCCAGGGCGCCATGCGCCACCATTTGGATTTGCCCCGAACAACCCGCAGGAAATTAATAATGCTGCCATGGCAGTTAGGATTAATTGACGGCGTGTCTTTGCATCTTGCCAGAACGGAAACATCATGATGGCGCATAGCAGCATGGCAAGGTTAGTGGCTACGCCCATACCAATCTCTACCGGGCCAAACCATGAGCGCCATGAGGAATCGATCAGCATGGTGTTGATGATTTGCCAGCCTATCCAGGCCGCAGTAAGGATGAATAATATGTGCGGCTGCACGGGATCAAGCCAGCGTTTTCGAATACCTTGTAAAAGCCACGACGCATTGGCTGCTGCCAGTAGTAGTACAGCCAACTGCACCGGCTCGGTTTGTAGCCAGATACCCGCTTGAAACGGTTGTAGGGCAAAGACGAAAAGGAAGAGCTGAAGACTGAGGAGCACCAGACCGGAGAGCCTGTATAGCGGTTTGTCTGCAGAGAATATGAACATGCGTGCTCCCTGTTAATGTGCTCACACACTGCACCATGGGGCGGGTGTGGTCAAGTGCAGTTAGCACTGGAACGCTGAGGCTAAATGCGCTAGGTTCTGAACCGAAAGCTATGACAGAATATACTAACGTTTCAGATGTGTTTAAGGCCTTGGGTACGCATGCGGCGCTTGCGGACAAAGGTGGCCTTGATGTTACTTCCCCTCACGATGGAGAGGTGATCGCAAGCCTTGTGGCTGATACACAGGAAACAACCGCGCGCAAAATTACCATAGCAAAGAAAGCACAGGCAGCGTGGGCGACGGTGCCACGTGTGAAGCGCGAAGCGTTGCTTGAGAAGTTTGCACAAACCCTGAAAGATGAGGCAGAGAAACTGGCCGCGTTTGTGCATATGGAAGCAGGCAAAACGCCGACCGAAGCGAACGGGGAAGTGGCGGCTTCAGCAGGGGTAATCGGCAAGACATTGAAGGATGCCACACTCGCGGATGCGGGTAACATGAGCAGGCGTAAGGAACGTCTGCCAGTAGGCGTGGTGGGGCTTATTACCTCGTTTAACTTCCCCATTGCAGTGGCGCACTGGACGATGGCGCCAGCCATGCTTGCGGGTAATGGGGTGGTGTGGAAACCCTCGGAGAAAACGCCGCTAGTGGCGCTGGGTGTGAAGACCGTCTTTGATAAGGCGATGGGTGAACATAAGGACTTGCTGCAAGTGGTGATTGGCGGACGTGAGGTGGGCGAAGCGCTGGTGGCCGATGAGCAGGTGGACATGATCAGCGCGACGGGCAGCGTGGCGATGGGGCAAGCTATTGAAAAAACGCTCGCTACTAAGAAAAATAAAAATATTCCGCCGATATTGGAACTGGGTGGCAATAACGGCGTGATTATTTCTGATAACATCTCCAAAGAGCATCTTGGCTTCGCGCTTGATGCTGTTATGGGATCGTATCTGGGCACTACCGGCCAGCGCTGCACTAATACGCGCCGTATCATTGTGCATAAAAAATTACTGGATGACACAGTTGCCGGTTTCAAACAGCGCATTCAGGATTTTATGGATGAACATATTGCCCATGCCACGGTGCATTCTGCTAACCCCTATGGTTACGGGCCACTGATTGATGAGGATTCTTTCAAGCGTTTTGAGCATGCCAAAGAACAAGTTGGTCGGGAAGGGGGAGAAATTCTGTTCGGTAAACGCTTGTTTGCCGAGCGTCTGCCGGGCGCGTTTTATGTGCAGCCCGCGCTTGCGGTAATGCCGCAACAGGGGGATATTATGTATACAGAAACCTTTGCGCCGATTCTGTATATTGCGCCATATGAAGGCAAGATCGAAAACGCGATTGCGTTAGTCAACGCGCCGGAAAATGCCGGATTGGTAGCAGGTATCTATACGCAAAACCAGCAGGAAGCGGACGTATTTGCAACGAGTGTGCAAGCAGGTCACGCGCTGATTAATCCGCCGAAAGGCACTGGCACGCCTGCGCATGATATGGGATTTGGCGGCAACAAACATTCCGGCTGCGGCGAAATACTAAACGCTGCTGATCCACTCGCTGCGTTTACGCGCCGCGATCACTTCACGCGTATTGCGCAGAACACTGACATTAAAATGGATCAATAAGGAACCGTTTGGTTCCGGTTTACACCCGTTTTGATCCGGTTTGTGACTGTTTGGAACCATCTGGAACCGTTTAGAGACGTTTTATTCCAACACCAATTCAGTCATTACAAAAACTTGCACCAAAAACGCGCTACAATTTTTATTTTTTATTGCGTTTACTTGACATTCCTTGACATTTTTACAGTTAAGCAATTGGGAAAAATAGTTTCCTCATTGCTTGTCATTCACTGCTTTGATTTTGAAATGGTATTAGCAGTAAACGTATGCGATTTATTCAAGAATAAAATGGTAATGAGTGGCCGGGAAGGGATGGAATTATCTTTCCGCGCCCTTATTTTGTTCTTTACCTTCTACGAGCTCAGGGTGATCTGCGGCACGATGTACTGCGCCGAGTTTTGCTTCAGCGCGCGCTATGGCATGCCTTTCAGAAATGGCCGTGTTCGATTTTTCGATAATCTCTTTAAAATATTCCCCGCTTACCCCGGTTTTATCTTTATGATCTTCAGCAAGGGCCATGAGTGAGGGCACATATTGCGAGCCAATTTTACGTTTGGCGTTTTCCCATGTACCAATGGTAATAGGCTGTGCCTGTATCTTCTTTCCGCATTCTTTCTGGGTTAAATTCGCATGGTTCCGTAGGGCACGCAGTAATAGCCCGGCACGCTTGTCTTCATCTTGTGTGGCAAGCCATTCAGGATTAAGCGCAGGAAGTCTTCTGTGTAGTAGTTTTTTATTTTCTTCATCACTTAATCCTAACGCCATAGTAATATCATTAAGTCTTGAGCAGGGGATGGCGGCAGGTGTAGTTTCCCAAAAACCATATCCACCTTTAGTTATAGAAAGTTTATTTGCCATGGATGATGGGTCTATGCCACGGGATTTACGCAAGGCAGAAAGCAGTAGTCCGGCTTGTTTACCTTCGTCTTGTTTGTCGAGCCAATTAGCGTTAAGTGCAGGAAGTATGAGTTGCGTGAATTGTACCTGCTCTTGCTCGCTTAAGCCAAGTGTGGTGGTGATGAGAGGTAATTTTTTGTAGTCGATAGCGTATGCACCATGTTCCCAATCCGATAGGGTGTTTTGCGCCACTCCAATTTTTTCTGCACATTCTGCTTGGAATAGGCCGCTTCGCATACGAAATTCTTCGAGTACTTTTCCTGCTTGTGCTTTATGATCATCCGGGTACTCTCTCAGGGCGATATCTGCCCAATCTTCCTTGAGTTTGCCGGTGCGCCAATCGAATTGGCGGATATCATGCCCAAGTTTGGTGAGGAACGTATTGGCATAAGTGTCTTCTACGAAGCCGTCTTTGCCGATGGGCCATTGAAAGATGTTTTTTTGCAGGATTTTTTGGCAAGAAGATAGGGATAGCTGATCTTTATACGATTTTTTCTTCTCTACATGAACATAGGTCTGCTTACTAAGCCCTAACAAATCCGCTATTTCTTCTCTTGTGCGTCCTGCATGCACACGTAGCGAACGAAGCCAATCATGTTGTGGTTGTTTGAGAGCGTGCGTAAATAAGATATCGAGCCAGAAGTTCCATTGTTCTGGGTTGTGCTCACGCATATGGCGGTAATGATATATATCGCCTACAGTATTTTTATACGCCTTACTATGATCTGGTCCTGTTTCCAGGTCGTATCTAGCCCGGTTGCTATGAAGTCCATAGCCAGTGTTTCCATCTTCATCTGGTTTTCTGTCGACTACTTGCGGCTGTTCTTCAGCGAGAATACGATCATCCAATTTTGCAGAGTATTCAGCCAGTAATGTTCGCACATTTTCTGTCGCTTTTGGTGTGTTAATCGCTGCCCTAATCACAGGGCTTTTATCGTGTCCTTCATATAGTTCTGCAGGCTCTCCACCGAGTTTATTCGTGTCAGTATGTACTTCCAACTTGGGTACTTCTCCGCCAACCGAAGCGGCAATGAGCTCGACTATATCGAATTGCTGCGTGTAAAGCTCTACACCACGTTCATGCAGCCGCGCGCGCTCTGCTTCATCCGTGATGTCCGGATCAACGGTGACAAATAGTTCGCCAAATTGCTTTCGTTGGGCGTCGGTGAGTTGGATGGTCATGAGGCCAATTATTGCGTATTGTTAACCATTAGCCAATGGCTATTGCATGACAATTTGATGACGGCTAAACATCTGGATAAATTATGTATATCAGTGTTTTATATTAAAACTCGAGCTTCATTTTGCTGACTTCGCACGGGTAGCAAAACTTGGTATCTAGCTGATCTGGGGTAATCGGCCAGGGGCCAACGGCGGGGTCTTTATCAAACAATGCCGCGGATTTGGACAGGAATATTGGCCACATTTCATATGGTGGCTTGAAGGTAGCACCGCCCGGAATGGCGAGGGCGACCACATGGTCTGCTTTGACGTGCGACATTTCATCATATTGATATAACGCGTAAGCCAACTTGCCTTTCGGCGTAATAATGTTTTCCAGAATAGTTTGAATGGCATAGGTGCCGTCGTCTTTTTTCACTACCACTTGATCGCTTTGCTTAGGGATCGAGTCTGCTGCTTTACACTCGGTGACCATATATATTTTGTCGTCGTCTTTGAGCTCACCTTCCATGATGAGATCGCCGTAGGTAATACGCGGTTTTACCGAGTAGCGATCGAACATGCCATTTTCTTTGGTGTGGAGCGGTTTTGCTTCAGTAATACCGAGCGTGTGAAACAACGAGAGAATGAACGAGGCGGCGACATGCGGCGTGTAGGGCTCTTCATGTTTACCTGCTTCAATGCCGATTTGTGATTCGATATTGGGGAGTTCGGTAATCACCGTTTTATAGGTTCTGACGGCGACTGCCCCAGAAGCGTGTGCGGCGATGGCATCGGCCATGTCGGTAAGTACGCTGCGGATGGGCGTGTATTTCAAGTCCTGATCGCGCAGGTGATCGGTGATGCAGATCATGTTGCCGCGGGCAGAGTGGATGTCGGCCATGCCGTACACATGTTGCGCGAAGTGATAAAGTTCTTGTGTGCGGCCGATGAAATAATCCGACGGATCGCCCTCTAAGAAATCTACTGGAATGCGGTTCATGTCCGGGCGGATGGTGCCATCATCATACAGGCCGCGGCGATAACAATCGCGCACTTCCTGACGCGCTTCGGGGTCTTTTTGCCATGCCTCGAAATATTGTTTGGCGGCGAGGTAATTCCCAACGATAACCACAATATCATGCTTGAGCATTCCTGCTTCGGAAAGTGCCATGGCCATCAGGATGCCTGCAAGCCCGCATGGCTCGTTGCCGTGTAACATGCTTACAATCGCGTAGGGTTTCTCGGGTGTTTCTTTGCCTTTAATGCGCATAGCAGCGGGCAGGGTTTTGCCGCCAATCTCCAAAGAATTGTCCAGAATATAGTCGCAGACCTTGTTTAGCTCTTCCAAATCGAGCGCCGTATCAAAAAAATGGTGATTAAAATCAGCAGGCTCGCTACAGGTGGCAAAATCGTAGTTGAAAATTTCCTGTAATAGGTGTGAGTTAGAGGTCATGACAGAACAAACGCTTAAAGAAGTTATATTCGTAGGCCTACCGGGGCCAACCCATAATTACGGTGGGTTGTCGGCAGATAATGTTGCCTCCAGCCTGAACCGTGGTACTAGCTCTAACCCAAAGCAAGCCGCACTGCAAGCCCTTGCTCTGGCAAGGCTGCTAAAATCGCTGGGTATTACGGCAGCTATTCTGCCACCGCAGCTCAGGCCGCACATGCCCACGCTTCGCGAGCATTTTTCTGGCAGTGATGAGGAAGTCATTAAACAAGCAGCAGCCAATAATCCTAAATTGTTGGAAAAAATGTATTCCAGTTCGGCAATGTGGACGGCGAATGCGGCAACGGTGACGGCGGCAGCCGACACGACCGATGGCAAATTGCACCTGACCACAGCCAACCTGCACACAAACCTGCACCGGCGGATTGAAGCGGAGGATACGCATCGTGTGCTTGCAGCTATTTTTGATGGTGTGCCTGATTGTGTGGTACACCCGCCGCTTTCTGCAAGCCGTGGTTTTTGTGATGAAGGGGCGGCCAACCATATGCGCCTGACGCATGCGCATAGCGAGGCGGGGCTTAATGTCTATGTGTATGGCACAGATGGTAGCGAGGGTGATCCGAAGACGGCACGCCAGAGTTTTGCCGCCTCGGATGAAATTCGCAAACAACATGCGATCGATAAAAAACGTGCACTGTTTGTGAAACAAACCCCGGCGGTGATTGACGAGGGCGTGTTTCATAATGACGTGATTGCGGTGAGTAATGAATATGTGCTGCTCGCACACGAGAAGGCTTACGCCGATGGCGAGGCGGATATTGAGCGCATTAAAGCATCATATCGCGCGGCAAGTGGGGGTGAAGAACTATGTCCCATCATCATCAAGGATAGTGACCTGGCGGTGGATGAAGCGGTGCATACGTATTTTTTCAATAGCCAGATCATTACCGCACCAGAAGGCGAAATGGCGATTATCGCACCGACCGAAGTGAAAGATCTGTATGCTGGTAAAGCTGCGCGCTTGATGGATGCAATCAAAGCCGACGACAGCAATCCGATTACGGCAATCCATTATGCCGACTTGCGCCAGAGCATGAATAATGGTGGTGGCCCGGCGTGCTTACGTTTGCGTGTGCCGATGAACGAAAGCCAGATTACCGCCATTCGCAGTAATGTAGGCGTGATTGCGGATGATGAATTATTGGTGGCGCTTGAAAAAATTATCGAGAACCAATACCCGTCTGAACTGGAAGCACATACGCTGGCTGACCCGCGACTGAGCGATATTTCCCGCGCCGCACTGTCGCAACTAGCGGGCGTGATGCGGTTACCATTAGTAGTTTAGCGGCCTTTTAGCATCGAGGCAAGAATGCCACGTGCGATTTGGCGGCCGATCTGACTGCCTACCGAGCGTAACACGCTTTTGGTGATAGTGGTGGCAAGGCTATCGGAGCGGCGGGAGGCACGTTTTTTCTCCACCGGTTCCGGTTTGTTTTTGTCCGATGTTTTATCCAACATTTTGCTGCCTTGCTCGGCGCGTCCTGCGAGCATCTCATGCGCTGATTCGCGGTTTACCGCTTCGTCATATTTCCCCGCTATCGGGCTTTGCTGCATGGTGTGCATACGTTGCTGCACGATGACAGGGCCGACAAACGTGCCGGGTGGTTTGATCAGCGTGCGCTCCACAATGGTAGGCGATCCTTTTTTATCCAACGTAGAAACCAATGCTTCACCAACGCCGAGATTGGTAATGGCATCTTCGGTTTTAAAGGCCGGGTTTTCGCGGAAAGTTTGCGCGGCAGCGCGCACGGCTTTCTGGTCTTTAGGGGTGAAGGCACGCAGCGCATGTTGTATGCGGTTGCCGAGCTGACCCAGCACGGAGTCCGGAATGTCGGCCGGGTTTTGGGTGACAAAATATACACCCACCCCTTTGGAGCGAATGAGTTTCACCAGTTGCTCGATTTTTTCGACCAGTATCTTCGGGGCTTCGTCAAACAACAAATGCGCTTCGTCGAAAAAGAAAACCAGTTTGGGCTTATCCATGTCGCCCACTTCCGGCATGTCCTCAAACAACTCAGACAGCAACCACAGCATGAAGGTGGCATAGAGTTTGGGGTTATGCATCAGGCTTTCGGCAGACAGGATGTTGATATAGCCCATGCCGTTTGGTGCGGTGTGCATGAAATCGACAATATCGAGTGCGGGCTCACCAAACAGGTTTTTAGCACCTTCCTGTTCCAACGTGAGTAGGCCGCGCTGAATAGCCCCGACTGAGGATTTGGCGATGTTGCCATAATGGGTGCCGTATTCTTTAGAGTGTTCGCTGATGTGATTCAAAATAGCGCGCAGATCATCAAAATCCAAAAGCAGCAAGCCTTCCGCATCGGCGACGGCAAAGGCGATGTTGAGCACGCCTTCCTGCGTGTTATTCAGGCGAAGCAGCCGCGACAATAACAAAGGTCCCATTTCGGAAACGGTGACGCGAATCGGGTGGCCATGTTTGCCAAACACATCCCAGAACATGGTGGGGCAGGCGAAGAAATCATAATCATAGCCAATATCGCTGGCGCGTTTGGTAAAATGATCTTTGGCTACGCCTTGCTGTGACAGACCGGAGAGATCACCTTTTACATCGGCGATAAATACCGGCACACCTGCGCGTGAAAAATCCTCTGCCATGCCTTGCAGGGTGATGGTTTTACCGGTGCCGGTAGCACCCGCGATCAACCCGTGGCGATTGGCATATTTGAGCAGCACCTGTTGCGGTGAGCTACCTTTGCCCAGATAGACATGATCCATGGCAGACGGCGCGGCACTTGCAGCGGCTTGTGGTTTTTGTGCGGTGTTATCATCAAAGAAAGACATGGGTGCTCCTATGAATTTTATGCTTATGCGCTAGTCATACAACGCTTAGGGCTATTCAGCAACGGAAGGCTTGGCAGGCAGGCGCGAGAAAACGGGGTCGGTGATGACAGGTGATAGGCAGGAAATCCACCAAAGTGGCCAGTATAGGCGACGTGGAAATGCGATACGCGTTTTTCCCGCAGCGAGCCCTTTGGCGATGCGCGCAGCAGCTTTATTCGCTGGCATGATAAACGGCATGGGGAAGTTATTTACATCGGTCATCGGGGTTTTGATATAGCCCGGGCAAATGACTGAGACTTCTACGCCGTGATGACATAACCAGCCGCGTAATGATTCACCGTAGTAACGCACGCAGGCTTTTGATGCGCTATAAGCCGGAGAGCTTGGCAAAGCGCGAATGCCAGCGAGCGAACTCATGATGGCGATTTGCCCGCGCCCGCGTGCCAACATAGCAGGGATGAGCGGCTGGATAGTGTTGAGTACGCCACCTATATTTACCGAAAAAATCTTACGCGCCTGCGCTTCGGTTTCGCCGTCTTCTCCGGTGCCTGCGGAAATACCCGCATTGGCAATAACAAGGTCGATAGGGGCATTCGCATCTGCCTCTTTTAGCCACGCGGCCATGGTCTCTGCATCAGTGACATCAAGTGCCTTCGTATGCACCGTTGCACCGGCTTTTTTGCAGGTTTCTGCTACTTTTTGCAGCCGCTCAGCGTTGCGCCCGCACAAATGCAAAGTGATGCCTGAAGCGGCATAATATTCGGCTAAAGCCGCCCCTAGGCCACTATTAGCCCCTGTAATGGCTATATTTTTCGGGTTTTTCATGAAAAAGTAACCTTTCTGACCGCATAATAGAGAGGTTATATATGGAAAAACAATAAGAAAAGCAGGAAGCGAATGAGTAATAAAAGATCCGTATGCGTGTTTTGTGGCGCATCGAACGACGTTGATAAGAAATTTCTAGATATTGGTGCTGAATTTGGAAAGCTACTCGCAGAGCGCGAAACCACGCTGGTCTATGGTGGCGGTGATTGCGGCGTGATGGGTGCAGTGGCGAACTCGACCATGAAACATGGCGGGCATGTGACCGGTGTGTTCCCCGTTAGTTTACGCAATATCGAAAACGAACATCAGAATCTGACCGAGATTATTATCGTAAACACCATGCATGAGCGGAAACAAAATATGTTTGATCGCTCGGATGCATTTATCGTGTTCCCTGGAGGCTTCGGTACCATGGATGAAATGTTTGAAATCATCACATGGAAGCAGCTGTTGCTGCATGACAAGCCGGTGATTATTTTCAACTATCAGGGCTATTGGGACCCGCTGATTGCGCTGATGAAAAACATCATCGAAAATGGTTTTGCCAAAACCGAAGTGGCGACCTTCTTCCACGTGGTTGATGAGCTGGAAGAGATTATCGACGTACTCGAAGGCTCTATTACAACTTAACCGCTACGGTCATGCCCTCTGCGGTGGGGATGATAGTGGAGCAGTATTTAGACGGATCGCTTAAGCGTTTGTTGAATTCCTGCATGGCTTTATGGGTGGTTGGTGCTGTGCCTTTTGGCGCTTCATCTAGCCAGACCGTATCAAACAGGTAAGTGTTGTCGCCCACGATGAGCCCACCTTTTCGCACATTTTTCTCTGCCCAATCGAGATAGTCCGGATAGCTGATTTTATCGGCGTCAATAAAGACCATATCGAACGGGCCCTTATCATCCAGCGTGGGTAATGTGTCATGCGCATCACCTTTCACTAGCGTGATTTTCGATGCCACGTCGGAGGCAGCGATAAACTCCCCCGCCAATGCATTATGTTTAGGGTCTTTGCCGAGTGTGTAGATGTGGCCATCTTGCGGCAAGGCGCGTGCCATCCAGATAGCAGAATAGCCCGCCAGCGCGCCGACTTCGACGATGGTTTTGATGTTGTTCATTGTAATGAGTAGTTGCAGCAACTTGCCTTCATCGGCACCGATCTGCCAGCTTACATGCTCTTCGGAAAGTTTGCTTTCGATGGAAGTAAGCAGTGCATCTTGCGGTGCGAAGGTCTTGCGGATATAGTTGATAGCAGGGTTTTCGGATTCACGGGACATAAGCTTCCTCACGTAATTGAAAGTTTCACCATTGTTATGACAGTTGCTGAGCAAACATCAAGCATCACATCGCTAACGGATAGCCAGTGGCTTTTGCGCGAGGCCGATGAACGCCAGGTGATGGCGATAATGCAGCGGCACCATTTGCCGGAAGTGTTGGCGCGTATTTTGACTGTACGTGGGGTGGGCCTCGATGAGGTGGATGATTTTATGAATCCCAGCCTGAAAGCTTCTATGCCCGATCCGTCGCACTTGCTCGATATGGATGTGGCGGCCGAACGTATTGCCTCCGCGGTGATGGCCGGTGAACGTATCGGTATTTTCGGTGATTACGATGTGGATGGGGCAACCTCTTCTGCGCTGCTTATGCGTTATTTTCGTGCGCTGGGAACCGACCCGCTTGTACATATTCCTGACCGGATGGTGGAAGGCTATGGCCCGAACGCGCCAGCGCTTTTAGGCTTGAAAGAAAAAGGTGCTGCGCTGGTGATTACGGTGGATTGTGGGACGCTCGCTTTTGAACCGCTTGAAGCGGCGCATGAGGCAGGGCTTGATATGATCGTGGTGGATCATCATCAGGGCGAGGCGCGCAAGCCGAAATGCCTGGCGTTGGTGAACCCGAACCGGATTGATGAAACATCAACACACGGGCAGCTTGCTGCAGTCGGGGTGGCATTTTTGTTATGCGTGGCGGTGAACAGAAAATTGCGCGAGACAGGGTTTTTCGCAGACAAAGCCGAGCCTGATCTGCGCGGTTGGCTAGATATTGTAGCGCTGGGCACGGTATGTGATGTGGTGCCGCTTACAGGCCTGAACCGCGCACTGGTGGCGCAAGGGCTGAAGGTGATCGCCGGACGCGGCAATCTCGGCATGCGCACGCTGATGGATAGTGCCGGGGTGGATAGCAAACCAAGTACTTATACGTGCGGTTTTGTCATGGGGCCGCGCATTAATGCTGGTGGGCGTGTGGGAAAATCCGACCTTGGGGTGCGACTGCTTACTACGGAAAATGACGCGGAGGCAAAACAGCTCGCTGCTGAGCTGGAGCAATATAACGCGGAGCGCAAAGCGATCGAAGCAACAGTGTTGGAAGAAGCAATGGCGCAGGCGGAAGCGGCTGCCGATAGCCCGATGCTTACCATCGCAGGTAAGGGATGGCACCCGGGGGTGATTGGTATTGTGGCAAGCCGTGTGAAGGAACGTTTTAATGTGCCTACGGCGATTGTGGCGCTGGATGATGGGGTGGGCAAAGCCTCGGCACGTTCGGTATCTGGTGTGGATCTTGGAGCGGCGGTGATTGCTGCGATGGATAGCGGCCTGTTAGTGGCAGGCGGAGGGCATGCCATGGCAGCCGGGTTTACGGTGGAAGAAGATAAACTGCCTGCCCTTAGCGAATTCCTCAATGAACATGTGGCGCGCCAATCGGAAGGGCTGAGTAAGCAAAAATGCTATAAGCTGGACGGGACGATCAGCATTGCCGGGGCAACGGTGGATCTAGTGGAAAAGCTGGAGCGGCTGGGGCCATTCGGGCAGGGTAACCCCTCGGTGCGGATCGCAGTGCAAAAAGTGGTGAACCTGAAACCAGAGATTGTCGGCGAGCATCATGTGCGCACGATCTTCATCGACAAGCTCTCCAATGCGCGCCTTGCCGGTATTGCCTTTCGTGCGGTGGATGGCCCATTAGGCGAGGCGCTGCTTTCTACGCGTGGAAAAGAAGTGCAAGTAGCGGGGCAATTGAAGCTCAATGAATGGAACGGGCGGGTTAGTGTACAAATGCATATAGATGACATCGCCGAATGATCATCTGATGATTGCCTAAAGCACAGTAGCTGTGCTAGATAGAAACAATGGAATTCAAAAAGAACCTGCCCAATTACCTGACCTATTTTCGCATCGTGATCATTCCGGTGTTTGTGGGGGCGTTCTATCTCGGCGGTGACTGGGGCTACTGGCTGTCTGCTGGCCTGTTTATGATTGCAGGCATTACCGATTGGCTGGACGGCTATACGGCGCGGTTGTGGCAGGTGGAATCCAATGTGGGAAAATTTCTAGACCCGATTGCTGATAAGCTATTGGTCGCAACCGCACTGTTACTATTGGTTGGCGAACATCGTGATGGAATTGCGGATGGGCAGGCTATGATGATTCCTGCTATTGCTATTGTCTGTCGTGAGATTTTAGTCTCTGGCCTGCGCGAATTTCTTGCTGAAATCCGTATCGGCATGCCCGTATCGCGTTTGGCAAAATGGAAAACCGCCGCACAAATGGGCGCGATCTTTATGTTACTATTAGGCGGTGGGGGACCAGGTTGGATGTTTGCCGGTTATGTGGGAAATGCGCTGTTGTGGGCGGCGGCAATCCTGACGTTAATCACGGGATATGCGTATGTGCGTACTGGCTGGAAACATTTATAGTTAACTGAAGCCGTAGCCTTGGTATTGGCCTTTGTCAGTGAGAGCCCCTTGATTGATGCGACTAGTGTAGCGCGTATATGCATCGGGATGTATTTCTGGTTTTGTTTCGTTTAGCCTAAAACTGGTTTGTATTTGAGCAATCTCAGGCTCTGTTAATTCTCCGGTTGATCGTAATTTATCAAGCGCCCATGCTAAAGATTCTCGGTAGATAGGTTGAGTGGTAGTTTTTCTATTCGGCGCAGGAGATACCTGATTAGCAAGATCACTAAAAATGAGGGCGACGACCGCAGCATCTTCTTTAGGTATTCCGGCGTCTTCGGTTTGTGCCAGCTCGTAATAATGCTTCGCTGTTTTTGCGATTTGTTTCAAAAGATAGGGAACGGCAACCACATCACGTGCACGACCGAGATCTAGAACATTGATGGCATTCATTAAGCGATCTGCGGCTGATTCTGCAGACTCTTCGTGTGTCATGTTAGCCTCCTAGGTTAGGGGCCTAATTAACGAATATTAACCAATTGGTCAAGCATTTACCGCTTTTTCGTATGCATCCATCAGCGTGTTGCACACATTACCTACCGTAAAGGAGATGTCATCGACCTTGCCAATCGGGGTGACTTCCGCAGCCGTGCCGGTGAGGAAGGCTTCCGTAGCGTTTTTCAGCTCTTCTGGCTTGATGTGTCGCTCAATGACTTCCATACCTTCTTTGCGTGCCAGATCCATCACGGTGCGGCGTGTAATGCCATCCAGAATACAATCCGGTGTTGGGGTGTGGATTTTGCCGTCAATCACGAGGAATAAATTAGCCCCTGTCGCTTCGGCGAGATAGCCACGATAATCATGCATCAGCGCATCATTATGGCCTTGCGCTTCTGCATCGTGTTTGCTCATGGTGCAGATCATATACAGGCCAGCGGCTTTGCTCGCGGTCGGTGCCATATGCGGTGCAGGGCGCGTCCATTTCGAGGTGATAAGGCTGAGGCCACGTTGCTTGGCTTCCTTGCCGAAATAGCTTGGCCAATCCCACGTGGCGATGGCGACATGGATTTTGGTTTGTTGCGCAGAAATAGCCATCATCTCTGAACCACGCCAGGCGACCGGGCGGAAATAGGCATCGACCAGATTGTTTTTTTCGATCAATTCCTGCTTGGCTTTTTCGATTTCTTCGACGCTGTATGGAATTTTGAAACCGAGCAGCTCAGCAGATTTATGCAAACGCTGTGTGTGTTCGAGAGATTTGAAAATCTTGCCACCATAAGCGCGCTCGCCTTCAAACACGCAAGAGCCATAATGCAGGCCGTGGCTACATACATGCAACTTGGCATCGCGCCAGTCGATGATTTTGCCATCCATCCAAATATATCCGTCTCTGTCGTCAAAAGGTATTAAAGCCATGTCATTACTTCTCTATTGTTATTGCAGAAATTTGGCGGCCATAGGAAGGTTCGCCCTTCAGCGTGGCACGCCGGAAACTGAAGAAGGCATCTTCCTCGAAACACGTGTCTCTTTCAAGTAGATTTATGTGTGCCAAACCAATATTTCGCAGGCGATCCATCGCGTATGCTTTTAAGCCAAACAGATAATGTGCTTCCCGCTTGCCGGGAATAAAATAAATTTCATTATCAGGGGTTTGCGCAAGGAAACGCTCGCGAAACTCTGCACCTACTTCGTAGCTTGCCTGTGCAATACCGGGGCCAATGGTTGCGATGATGTGGTTTTTATTCGCACCTAGTTTTTCCATGGCCTCTACCGTATTTTCCAGCACCCCATGAAAAGCACCTTTCCAGCCCGCATGTGCGGCACCGATGATGCCCGCTTTTCCATCGGCAAATAATACGGGCAAGCAGTCGGCGGTTAAAATCCCCAGTACGATGTTCGGGTTTTTAGTGACCATCGCATCGGCTTCGGGGGCACTGATTGAATCCCACGGTTCATCCACTTGCTGCACTACTGCGCTGTGCACCTGATAGCAGGTGACGAGCCGGTGCAATTCCTGTCCTAGGGTTTGGGCTATGCGGCTGCGGTTTTCGATGACTTTTTCCGGTGTATCATCCGAGCCGGGGCCGCAATTAAGTGAGCTGTAGATGCCATCACTTACGCCGCCTTCACGGGTGAAAAACCCGTGGCGTATGTTAGGTAGCTCCATCAAATGTTCGCAGGTGAGGTGGGGCGCGCTACTCATCCTAAAATCCTTCCGCGTGTTTGATGTTGTCAGAGGTGATGGCCAGCACCTTGAACAGATCGCCCATTTTATCGGGTGAGGCGAGGCGCTCCAGACCTGAGACTAAATCGATGCCCTGTTCTGGGGTGGCGGTGGCGCATAAGGTTTGAACACGTTGGCCAGCGCCGATTTTCATGAGGAATTTTCCTTGCGGGGTGGGGCCATATACGGCCGCACCAGATGCTTTGGCAGTTTCCGCAATGGCAGCAAAGTCTACATGTGCAGTGAGGTCGGCATCACCGGGATTGTCGAGTATTTCATGATAATGGTGTTGCTTCATGGCTTGCAGGCTATCGCCTTTACTGCCTTGCGTGTATCCATAATCAATAAAGAGCGATGCACCCCCATGTTTGGCGATATGCTCTGCGATAAATGTGGTAATTTCAATCGCCGGTTCGCAGGTTTCGATAATGGCACCGTCCTTGTCAGCAGCCGTAGATTGTATCGCCTCAGGCACATCGTTGCTGGTGGTGAAGATGAGTTTGTCCTCTTCCATGCCCACCATGCGCTCTTGCCAGCGACCATCCTGGTGGATGAATTGGCGGATGGGCAGTGCATCCAAAAACTCATTGGCAATAAGAAACAGTGGCTGTTCGGGTAATGCGTCTGGTGAATCCAGCCACTCAATGTCGTGATGTTTGCCCGCCAGCGTGTTCCATTGCTTTTGCTTGAGAGAAGGGCTGATTTCTAACAGACGAACGCTCATCGCATCGTGAAACCCGGAGATTTTTTTGGTGCCACGCAACAGGTCTGCCATTAGCGTGCCACGGCCAGGGCCAAACTCTGCGAGAGTGGCTTTTGGCTTACCTAGCTTTTCCCACTGAGCGACTAGCCACAGACCCAATAATTCCCCAAAAACCTGAGATATTTCCGGTGCCGTAATGAAATCGCCCTGCGCTCCAAACGGGTCGCGCTTCATATAGTAGCCATACTCATGGTGACTGAGGCAAAGCGCCATATATTCCGCTATCGATATGGGCCCGCTGGTGCGGATGGTGGCGGGGATTAATTCTGAAAGGCTCATATTGATTTCCGCACTAATAAATAAATGCCCACCGCGATGAGGGGCAGGGAAAGCAATTGACCCATGGTCGCGCCTGCAAAAAGGAAGCCAAGGAACGGATCCGGCTCGCGGAAGAATTCGCAAATGATGCGTGCAGATCCATAACCAATACAAAACAGGCCAGAGAGCTTGCCGACATGGTTTCTCAAGGTGGTGCATTTAAGCAGAAACATCATGATGGCAAAAAGCAACAGGCCCTCCAACGTGGCCTCGTAAAGCTGGCTGGGATGGCGCGGCATGCCATCGCTGTGTGGAAATACCATACCTAGCGGGCTGTCGGTGACACGCCCATAAAGCTCGGCATTGATGAAGTTGGCAAGACGGCCCAGCCCAATCCCGATGGGGGCGACACACGCCATGAGATCCATCAGAGCTAAGAAACGCACCTTGTGTTTTTTGCAAAATAGGTAAAAGGCGAGGACAAAACCAAGGAAGCCACCATGAAATGACATGCCGCCTTCCCAGACATATAGAATTTCCAGCGGGTGAAAAAGATAGTAGTCCGGCTTGTAGAAAAACACGTAACCTAGTCGGCCACCCAGAATGATACCGAGCACTGCCCAGACGATCATGTCGTCGAAAGCTTTCTTATTTAGGTTTTGTAGCGGCCGCACCGCGAGTTCACGCGCGAGCACCCACCAGCCGAGCAAGATGCCGCCGACATAGGCCAGCGAATACCAGCGAATGGCGAGTGGGCCGAGCTGGATCAGAATCGGATCAATTGTTGGAAATGTAAGCATGCAAAATCATTTCTAGGATTGATGAAAGACTTTGGCAAGTTGTGTGAAGAATAAAAGGACTAAAATTCGTCCCAGGCTTTTTTCTCGGTAGTGTCCACAGGCTTGGACTGTGTTGCCTGTTGTGCATCTACTACCTGATAAGTGCTGGCTACTTCTGCGCGTACCGCATCTGTTGGTTCACCTTTGCCTGCGGCGATTACTGTGCCGTAATCGCTAGGATTAAAACCACCACCGCCTTGCACTGCCGATTTGAGGTTTTGTAGAGCAGAAAGGGTGATTTTCAGGTAGGAGTAAATTTTGTCGCCAAACGAGTTTTTACCATATAGCAGGAGCACAACAGACTTGTCGCCCAATCCGTTTCCTTCGGATGAGCCAGTCTGTCCTGCGGCAGGAGCCCCGCCGCCCAGCGCTTTACTGGTCCATTTTGTAGTCATACTCGCCTGTGCCATCTTGGTAATGGTCTGTGTAATTTACCTTATATTGGGCCTGATACTACCCTAAAATGCTTAAAATTGAAAGTATAAAGGGAAAAAGCCAAGAAAAAACCCAGCCCGAAGGCTGGGGGAACACAGAGAATTTCTTATGATTTACAAGGAATTAGCTCGCTATGCTAGGGACATAGCGAATTTGTTAACGAACCCGTTCAGAACCACGTGTAGGGGCGCCGACTGAGGTTTGGTGTTGGGAAACGAAGTTAGCGTCTGGGGTCATTTCGCTGATTGCGCCTTGTGCCATAGCGCCAGTTACCGGGTCAGAGGAGTAAACGACCTCAGCACTATCTAAGCTTGCAAAATTCATATCGCCTCCAGACATACTAAAAATAACTCGTTTTTTTGTTTTTGTTTGTTTCTACAATTTCATCGTAACCAAAACCCCCTAGGGGTACAAATACAAAACGCGTTTTGAGGGCATTCTTCACGGTTCCGTAACCGAACTGTAATGGAACTGTAACAAAACTTTTGGGGATAAATCGCCTAAACGGCGGTGCCGCCGACGGTGAGTTTGTCGAGTAATAAAGAGGGTTGGCCAACGCCTACAGGCACCGACTGGCCTGCTTTTCCGCAGGTTCCCACCCCGTCATCCAGCGCCATATCATTGCCTATTGCACGCACCTTTGTGAGGCAATCTGGCCCGTTTCCGATCAGGGTAGCGCCTTTGACCGGCGCGGTGATTTTTCCGTCTTCAATCAGGTAGGCTTCGGAGGCAGAAAACACAAATTTTCCAGATGTAATATCGACCTGACCACCACCAAAGTGGGCGGCATATAGGCCTTTTTTCACCGATGAAATCATGGATTCGCGCGTGTCGTTTCCGGCTAACATATAGGTGTTGGTCATGCGCGGCATAGGTTGGTGCGCAAAAGACTCACGCCTGCCATTGCCGGTTGCTTTCATGTTCATCAGGCGTGCATTAAGACGATCCTGCAAATAGCCGGTGAGGATACCATCTTCGATTAAGGTGGTGCATCCGCTTGGCGTGCCTTCATCATCAATGGAAATGGAACCGCGGCGATTTTCCATAGTGCCATCATCAACAATGGTGACCCCTTTGCTGGCAACTTGCTTGCCCATTAACCCCGCAAATGCCGAAGTGCCTTTGCGATTAAAATCACCTTCGAGCCCGTGGCCGATTGCTTCGTGCAACAACACGCCGCACCATGCGTTGCCAAGTACAACCGGCATTTCACCCGCAGGGGCAGGTACCGCTTCAAGATTGGTGATGGCCTGACGTAATGCTTCGTCGGCGAGTTCTTTCCAGTTGGCCTCACTTATATATTCGCCGTAAGGCGTGCGCCCACCGGCACCGGCGGAGCCGGTTTCCATACGCCCATTATGCTCAACTATAACACTGACATTAAGCCGCACTAGCGGGCGGATGTCGCCCGTTATTTGCGCTTCGCGCTTAATGATCTGCACGGCTTGCCACTGACCAAGCAGGGAAGCGGAGGCTTGTTTTACGCGGCTGTCTTTACCGCGCAAATAGGCATCGATCTTTTGCAGTAGCTCGATTTTTGTTTCAAATGCTACTTCGCGCAGCGGATTTATTTCACCATATAAATGGCGGTTGGTACCGAAGGGTGGCGGTGTTTGTGCCGCTACCGGATTTTGCCCATGATTAACCGCGCGCACTGTTTGCGCCGCACGTTTCAGTGCGTCTTCGCTTAAATCTGAGGCATGGGCATAAGCCGTGGCTTCGCCCAGCACCGTGCGCAGGCCAAACCCTTGTGCGGTATTAAAACTCGCATTCTTGAGCCGACCATCATCGAACGCCAAAGCTTCCGACTGATTATATTCTAAAAAGAGTTCGCCATCATCCATGCCGTCCATGGACGCAGTAACCAAGCGCTCTACTCGGGTTTTATCCATTCCCGTGCGTGCAAAAAATAAATTATCAAGTGTGCTGATATCGGTCATAGTTCTAATGGGGCAACCCTATAGCATTGGCTGGCAGAGCGCTAGAGAATTTATGATGCTGTTGCAAATTGGGAACCCCGTATACACAATATATATGGTGTGGCAGAAAAAACATTGCGTAAATCTCGTGGAAAGTTTACAAAACCTCCATAAAACACATTACGTTAATTACGCGAGTCGCTCATGTATCTACTTTATCCACTTACTATTATTTTTGCATCGTTGTTTGGTGTGTCCGCATTTGCTGGAGACACGGTTGGCATGGCAGAGCCATGGCAGCTAGGATTTCAGGAACCCGCCACCCCTGTTATGGAAAAATTATATGCAGCACATGATAAGCTATTATGGCTGATTAGTGCGATTTGTATTTTTGTATTGGTGGCGATGCTCTATATTTGCCTGCGCTTTAACCGCAAGGCAAACCCCACACCAAGTAAAACAGCACATAACACCAAGCTGGAAATTATCTGGACTGTGGTTCCTATTCTGATTCTGGTGGCGATCGCTATTCCATCACTGCGGTTGCATTATTATATGGAAGATGAAAGCGACGCCGAAATGACGATCAAAGTCGTAGGCTATCAGTGGTATTGGAATTATGAGTACCCTGATCATGGCGGCTTTGCTTTTGACAGCTACATGAAAAAAGAAGCCGAGCTGAAAGATGGCGAACCAAGATTGCTTGCAGTGGATAACCACATTGTGGTGCCGGTGGATACAAAAGTGAAAGTGCAGCTGACTGCAGCTGATGTGATTCATGCCTGGGCGGTTCCTGCTTTTGGTGTGAAACGTGATGCAGTGCCGGGCAGGCTGAATGAAACCTGGTTTAAAGCTACTAAGACTGGCCGTTTTTATGGTCAATGTTCTGAGTTGTGCGGCGTTGGCCACGGGTTTATGCCTGTTGTGGTTGATGTGGTGAGCAAAGCAGAATTTGACAACTGGGTGATTGAGCAACGCAAGATCGCCGGTATTCCGCTGGAAGTAGAGCTTGAAGAGAAAGAAGGTGAGGCACCAGAGGCAGCTGCTAAGGCCGGTGCTGAGAAACCTGCAGAACCAGAAGTAAAAACAGACGATAATACAAAAGAGAAGGATGCTGAGTAATGAGTAACAGCGCAACCGCCGATCACGCACACGACCATCATACACCAACCGGATGGAAACGTTGGGTATGTTCTACTAACCATAAAGATATTGGGGTGATGTATCTGATCTTTGCTGTGATCGCAGGGCTACTCGGCACGGCATTTTCTGTTATGCTGCGTCTTGAGTTGGCTGAGCCGGGCGATCAGTTCTTTAATGGTGATTATCAGTTTTATAACGTGGTGCTGTCTGCTCATGCGATCATCATGGTGTTCTTCCTCGTGATGCCTGCCTTGATTGGTGGCTTTGGTAACTTCTTCGTGCCACTGATGATTGGTGCGCCAGACATGGCCTTCCCACGTATGAACAATATCAGCTTCTGGCTGTTGCCTCCTGCCTTTATTATGTTGTTGGGCTCTGCCTTTGCGGGTGAAGGGCCGGGCGCTGGATGGACATTATATCCGCCGCTTGCGGGCATTGTGTCGCATCCTTCGATGGGTGTGGATATGGCGATTTTCTCGCTTCACCTTGCGGGTATTTCCTCCATTCTTGGTGCGATTAACTTCATTGTGACTATTTTTAATATGCGCGCACCTGGCATGAGCCTGTTTAAAATGCCACTTTTCCCATGGGCGATTCTGGTGACCGTATTCCTGCTGCTTTTAGCCGTTCCGGTACTGGGTGGTGCGATTACCATGTTGCTTACTGATCGTAATTTCGGCACGTCGTTTTTTGACCCTGCCGGCGGTGGTGACCCACTGTTGTTCCAGCATCTGTTCTGGTTCTTCGGTCATCCGGAAGTATATATCCTGATTTTGCCCGCGTTTGGTGTGATTAGTGAGATTACCTCTACCTTCTCACGTAAACCTATCTTTGGCTATCTGGGCATGGTGTGTGCGATGTGTATCATCGGTTTCTTAGGATTCATCGTATGGGCGCACCATATGTTTACTGTGGGCATGTCTGCTGACACCATGGCGTATTACATGGTGGCGACCATGGTGATCGCGGTGCCAACCGGTGTGAAAATCTTTTCATGGCTGGGTACGATGTGGGGTGGTTCACTCACTTTTGAAACGCCAATGCTCTTTACACTGGGTTTCATCTTCCTGTTCGTGGTTGGTGGTGTGACTGGTGTGGTGCTTGCGAACTCTGCGGTAGATATTCCGATGCATGATACTTATTACGTGGTGGCGCATTTCCATTATGTGATGAGCCTTGGTGCGGTGTTTGCGATCTTCGCCGGCTTCTATTACTGGATAGGCAAAATGTCGGGCAAACAATATCCTGAATGGATGGGTAAAATCCATTTCTGGTTGTTCTTTATTGGTGCAAACCTGACGTTCTTCCCGCAGCATTTCCTTGGTCTTGCTGGTATGCCTCGCCGTATTCCTGACTATCCGGATGTATATGCGGACTGGAACTACTGGTCGTCGATTGGTTCTTACATTGGTGCTATCTCGGCTATCTGGTTTTTAGTGCTGGTATGGGTGACACTGAAAAGTGGCAAAGCCTGCCCGGATAAGCAGTGGGATGGGGGAACTACGCTGGAGTGGACGCTTTCATCACCTCCTGCGTTCCATACCTTCGAAGACCAGCCCGTTATCAAATAAAGTCTACTATGCTGGACGGCTTGCTTGAAAACAATGTGCTCGTTCCTGTCAGTTAGCGCTGCTAACCTCAGTCACTGTGCGCATCGTTTCCTTCGCATCCGTCTCAGCCTAGCGACTTTATGGGTGACAAGTGAGGCTAGGACACTTATAGGATACGTATGACTACAACCACATTAACGGCGCCTACCTCTACCGTGCGGGATTACATCACCCTGATGAAACCCGGCGTGATGTCGTTGGTGGTGTTTACCGGTGTGGCCGGTATGGTATTGGCTCCTGGGTATTTGCATCCACTACAATCTTTCCTTACGCTTGCCTGTATTGCACTTGCATCTGGCGCAGGGGCGGCGATGAATATGTGGTATGATCGCGATATTGACGCCATCATGAAACGTACTTCTTCGCGACCGGTGCCTAGCGGGCGTGTGGCGCCGGATGATGCGCTGGCACTTGGCGTGTTTATGGCGGTGCTGTCTGTGATGATTATGGGGCTTGCGCTAAACTGGGTAGCGGGCGGCATTCTGGCCTTTGCCATTTTCTTTTATGCGGTGGTGTATACGATGTGGCTGAAGCGCTCTACACCGCAAAATATCGTGATTGGCGGTGCTGCTGGTGCGTTCCCACCGATGATTGGCTGGGCGGCGGTAACTGGCGATGTGACCTTGCAGCCTTTATTGCTTTTTGCCATCATCTTTTTATGGACCCCACCACATTTTTGGGCGCTCGCGTTATATAAGAGCGGCGATTATGCGAAAGCCGGTGTGCCCATGATGCCGGTGACAGAAGGGCCTGCTAAAACCAAACGGCAAATGATGCTTTACACCTGGCTATTGGTGGCTACGACTTTGGCGCTGCCGTTTCTGGGTATGGCGGGGACAATTTATACAGTATGTGCAGCGGTTTTAGGATTTGCATTTATTTATCATGTTACTAAAGTGATGCGTGATGTGAGCGATAAATGGCCTAAAAAGACATTTGGTTTTTCCATTTTATATCTTTTTGTGCTATTTAGCGTCATGATGATTGATGGGTGGCTTGGCGCCATCTTGCCATAAACCATAAGGAGAGCATTATGGAAAATAATCTGACACCAGAACAATCGCAGGCAATGCTGGATATTACGCAGAACACCATTTATCTGATGGGAGCGAGCTTTGTGCTGGGTAGTTTGTTTACGCTCTTTTTACTGTTGGTGCTTGATTTTGTGCGTCGTAACAAGCCTGAACAAATTGACTAATCATGCCACTTGGCAAACCCCATCACACACAAAAACGTAAGAACTACACGCTGCTTTTCATATTGATTGCGCTGATGGTGCTGTTTTATGCCATTACGCTGGTACGCTTGACACCTGCGGGTTAAGTGTATGTCCAAAAATAACCGCTCTTTAGCTTTCAACCTTGTGGCGCTCGCTACGGGCATGCTGATGCTGGCTTACGCATCTGTACCACTTTATCGCCTGTTCTGTCAGGTGACTGGATATGGCGGCACGACGCAGCAGGCCGATCATGCCCCCACGAAGATTTTGGATAGGCCCATTACCATCCGTTTTAATGCCGATATTGACCCGAAGCTTCCCTGGAAATTTGCAGCTGGGGAGCCTAAGCGCACAATCAAAATTGGCCAGCAGGGGCTTACCTATTATGTGGCGGAGAATAACAGCGATAAACCCGTCATAGGGCGGGCAATTTATAATGTCGTGCCGCATGAAGCCGGACAATATTTTGTAAAAATTGATTGCTTCTGTTTTGAAGAGCAAACCCTGCAGCCAGGTGAAAAAGTGAACATGCCTGTGTCGTTTTATATCGATCCAGCTATTGTGGATGACCCCGATATAAAAGACGTGAACACTATCACCTTGTCCTATACGTTTTTTCTTAATAAAGAATAGGCTTGAACCGGCAGAGCTAATCTTTTATTAAACTCTGCAAGATACAGTTTTTGCATTATTATTTGCGACCCAAGGAGTTACACATGTCAGATCACGGCAAACCATCGCATCCTTATCATTTGGTAGATCCTAGCCCATGGCCAGCAGTTGGTTCTTTTTCACTGTTGCTGCTGACGTTTGGTGCGGCGCTTTATATGCATAAACATGCGGTTGGTGGCATTGTCTTGCTGCTAGGTTTGGCCGGTGTACTTTATACGATGTTTGCCTGGTGGCGCGACGTGATCAAGGAAACAGTGGTAGAAAAAAAGCATACGCGTGAGGTGAGCCGAGGTTTGCGTGCGGGTATGGCGTTGTTCATTATCTCGGAAGTGCTGTTTTTTGCAGCTTTCTTCTGGGCATTTTTTGGTGCAAGCACGTTGCCAAAATTGCCGTTGGAAGATGTATGGGCGATTGCTCCTGGGGTGTGGCCACCAGAAGGCATTCAAGAATTTGACCCGTGGCACTTGCCGTTTTTAAATACGCTCATCCTGCTGCTTTCTGGCACTACTGTAACATGGGCACACTGGGCAATCCTTAATGATGATAAGGAAAGCACAGTAAAGGCACTGTGGTATACGGTAGGGCTTGGTGTGTTGTTTACCGCCTGTCAGGCATACGAATATAGCCATGCGGCCTTTGGCTTTAAGGATGGGATTTATGCCACTACTTTTTATATGGCTACTGGATTCCACGGTTTCCACGTATTGGTAGGAACGATCTTTCTGGCTGTGTGCTTAGGCCGTGCGAAGAAAGGGCACTTCACCAAAGAACAGCATTTGGGTTTCGAGTTCGCTGCCTGGTATTGGCACTTTGTGGATGTGGTGTGGATCTTCCTGTTCGTGTTCGTGTATCTTGATTTTGCGAATCGCTTGATGCCTGCATTTGAGACGATCTTTACCGGCACGAATGTGTTGATCATGTTCCTGTTGTCACTGGTGGCACTTGGTTACTGGGGCTGGAAGTTTATGCAAAGCAGCCAGTTTAAAAAGATAGCAAGCAATCATTGATATTGCTACTATCGCTTGCTGCAAACAGCAATTTACTGCGCTTCCGCTACTCACGTACGCAAATGTACGCTGCGTTGCGGTTCTCGAAATAGCTGTTTTCGCTGACGCGTTAGCGCAATAATTGGATGTGTTATTGTTTTATGAATCACTCTAATAGAGCCTCTGTCTTTCGCTGTCCTCGCTGTGGTAAGGGCGCGCTATTTAAGGGCGGGATTACCATTGTTGATGAATGCCGTGAATGCCAGTTGCCTTTACGCGAACATGAGCAAGGGGACGGACCTGCCTTCTTCGGAATTGTGATTATCGGCACACTTGCTTCCATCTTTGCGGCTATTTTTGAAGTTAAATATGAACCCGACTATTGGGTACATGCCGCTTTATGGATTCCGTTTATTGTGATCGGTTCATTGCTGACGCTGCGTTATAGCAAGGCACTACTCATTCACATGCAATATCAGGTCAAGCCTTGGGAGTTTAATTGAGTATCGCGATGGCAGCGTTAAGTGTCGAGGCGTATAGCACCCAGAGGAAATAGGGCACCAGTAGGTAAGCTGCCCATTTGTCGATGGCGCGAAAGGCGCGGATGGTAAGTGCGATCGCGATGAGCAGCAGCACGATGTCGATGAACGCTGCGATAAAAGACATCATCCCGAAAAACAGCACCGACCACAGAAAATTACACAGTAGCTGAAGCCAATAGACCCGCATGGCAGGATGAGTAAGGCGTGTTCTTAGATCACCGGATAATTTCTGCCACACGCGCCACCCTGCGATTGCGATCATGAGGTAAAGTGTGGTCCAGACGGGCGCGAATACGTAGTCCGGCGGGTTCCAGGCAGCTTTCTCAATCTCCTGATACCAGCTTTGCACCGCGGGCATGGTGATGCTCGACGAGACGAAAGACACGCTAAAAACAAGCGCGATAAAAGCCAGCAATGAAACGTAGCGTTTCATGTTACGCCTTTTTCTTTTTCTTACCGATAGGTGCGATTTTGCCCTCTTTCTTATTGATGGCTTCGATGGCGGCAATAGCGGTAAGGTTCAGGATTTCTGATACGCTGGAGTTCATTTGTGCAATTTGCACCGGACGCGAAAGCCCCATGGTGATTGGTCCAATGGTGACCCCGTCGGAAAGCTCCTGCAAGAGTTTGGATGCCACATGCGCTGTGTGTAGCGCTGGCATTACCAATACGTTGGCAGGGCCAGATAAACGACAGAACGGATAGAGCTTCATCAGTTCTTTATCAAGCGCCACATCGGCCGACATTTCACCATCATATTCAAAATCCACATCCATCGAATCCAACACTTTTACAGCGTCGCGAATACGAGCAGATTTTTCGCGCATCGGGTTGCCGAAAGTGGAATAAGACAGGAGTGCAACACGCGGCTCATGACCCATCATACGGGCCCCATGCGCCATTTTGATAGACATACGTGCAAGTTGTTCAGCTTCTGGGATTTCTTGCACGGTGGTATCGCCCAGAAACAGAGTTTTTCCTTTGGCCACCACCATAGTGACACCAAACAAGAAACGGTCTGTTTCGGTGTCGATCACACGGCTGATGTTATCAAGCGATACGTTATAGTTACGGGTGACACCTGTTATTAGGAGGTCGCCATGGCCAGCTTGCAGCATGCAGGCGGCAAAAATATTACGATCGTTTTTGACCATGCGCGTTACGTCACGATGCAAGAAACCTTTACGTTGCAGACGTGGGTAGAGATGCTCAATATACTCGTCTACATGGTCGTTATTGGCGGCATTGGCAATCTCGATGTTTTGATATTCGGCAATGCCCATTTTCTGCATGGAAGCATGAATGCGCTCAATACGGCCGACCAAAATTGGTTTACCATAGCCATTATCACGCCACTGCACCGCGGCACGGATGATGCGTTCTTCTTCGCCTTCCGCAAAAATAACGCGTTGCGGATTAGCACGCACCTTGTTGTAGATTTGTTGTAGTGAGTTCGAGGTTGGATCCAGACGGCCAGCCAGCTGTTGCTGGTAGGCGTCCATGTCTTTGATCTCTTTACGTGCTACGCCGCTTTTCATTGCGGCTTTGGCAACGGCGGCAGGAACCTTGGTCATAAGCCGTGGATCAAACGGGGCAGGGATGATGTATTCCGGCCCATATTCCATCTGGCGTCCTGAATAAGCAGCGGCAACTTCTTCGTGCACTTCTTCACGTGCGAGTGCTGCAATCGCTTCTGCTGCTGCAATTTTCATGTCTTCGTTGATTTCAGAGGCATGGCAATCCAGCGCACCTCGGAAAATATACGGGAAGCCCATCACGTTGTTTACCTGATTGGGGTAGTCACTGCGTCCGGTTGCCATGATGGCATCTTTGCGCACGGCGAATACATCTTCTGGTGTGATCTCCGGATCAGGATTTGCCATCGCAAAAATGATCGGATTCTTGGCCATGGATTTCACCATTTCTTGTGAAACGGCGCCTTTGGCGGCCAGCCCCATGAACATATCCGCACCTTCCATCGCTTCTTCCAGGGTACGTTTGCTGGTTTTTACTGCATGCGCCGATTTCCATTGGTTCATGGATTCGCTGCGGCCTTCATAGATGACACCAGAGCGATCAACCAGCAGTGCATTTTCATGCTTAATACCCATGCGTTTTACCAGCTCCAAGCAAGCAATACCTGCAGAACCGGCGCCGAGTACTACCATTTTGATATCTTCAAATTTGCGGCCGGTAAGATGCGCCGCGTTAATCATACCCGCAGCGGTGATGATGGCGGTGCCGTGCTGGTCATCGTGGAACACGGGAATATCCATTACCTCGCGTAGTTTCTGCTCAATAATGAAACAATCCGGTGCGCCAATATCTTCCAGATTAATGCCGCCCCAGCTTGGGCCAAGCAGCTTCACGCAGTTGATAAATTCATCCGCATCCGTGGTGTCTACTTCAATATCAATCGCATCAATATCGGCAAAACGTTTGAACAGAATGGCCTTGCCTTCCATCACTGGCTTGGAAGCCAGTGCGCCGAGATTGCCCAAGCCTAATACGGCCGTGCCGTTTGAAACCACAGCAACAAAATTACCGCGCGCGGTGTAGTCATACGCTTTTGCGGGGTCTTTTTCGATTTCCAAACACGGAACCGCCACGCCAGGTGAATACCCCAGTGACAGGTCGCGCTGCGTCATCAGTGGTTTAGTCGGCAGGATTGCGACTTTACCTGGTTGGCCCTCGGAGTGGTAGGCGAGGGCTTCTTTATCGGTGATCGGTTTTTCTTGTTTTGCCATTCTGTATCGCGCCATTCTGGTGGACAATTGCGTTGTTGCGTCTCGATTTTTAATCCTCACGTACCGACTTGTACGCTCCGGTAAAAAATCTCACCGCGCCTAGCACTTGCCTCACCATAATGACGCTCGCGCTACCATCGCAATGCTGCACCGCAACATAAGTTGATGATTTAATAGAACAAACTAGGTTGCATAATGGCTGCGAATTAGCAAGGGGAAAGTGGGCTAGCGCTCGTGGCCTTTGTTTTGTTCCTGTGCCAATGCTTGCGATAATTCCTCGACTAGCGGGATGATTTCTCTTGCAGCATTGGCAACACGTTCGTGGCGTTCTTGGAGCAGTATATTTACGAAAGCTTCTTCACTTACGCCATTCGGTAATTCACTTTGCAACAGTAGATATTCGGGTGCTCCGTTTTCGTCGGAAAACGCTGCGTTACTTCCGGCAAGAGCTATGCAGCTCTTCCGTGTATCCTTATGCACATGTGCCTCGCTTCCATAGCCTTGCGCCATTGCTTCTTCCATGTTGGCGATAAGCTGGAGTAGGGGTTTGGCGTGTTTTAGTGCTTCCATTTCATCTGTGGTGAGCGTATCAATATTCTCTGCTTTTTTGATGGCGGTTGCCAATCTTTCTAACTGGTCAAGGTTGGATATTACATCTTGACCAATAGCCTTGTTAGAGGCGTATGTTGCATCTCCTTTTATCTCCTCTGTATCTAAAAGGGGACTGGTCTGCACTGTGACTGATATGCCGGTTTTATCATCTCCAAGTTGATTATCGTCTTCAGCATGTTCCGCGTAGTAAATTTTTACATCTGCTTTTGCAAGAATATCTTTTGCAATCGTTCGGGCGTTTCTCTGTTTTTTTAAGGATTCAGGATCAATAGCGGACATGGTTTTTCCATTTTCTCTAGGCTAGCGGTCAGGGCTGTCTTTGCCCTGCTCGCGTTCAAGGGCAGTCATAAGTGCTTTAAAAAGTGGTGGCATGGTGGTTCGGATGTTTTTTGCCAGGTTCTTTTCATAGTAATAATCATCTGTTGCGTTTGCATTCCGCTCTTCATCAGTGGCTGGTGTTCTTTGTTCGGCGTGTGCAATCTCTCTACTTAACTGCCGCATATTGATTTCAAACTGCCCCCTTTTTCCCTTTGCTTCCGGGTGAATATCATCATGAAAACTTTGTGCAATACGTTCGCGGTCTTGTGCCAATGTCTCGATCATTTCATGAATGTGATTACCAAGGCTAAAACTATTAGTTTTACCTGCAGCAATTGCCTCCAGGTTGCCTATTAGTTCATCGCAGTTTTTACAAAAATCTTGCGATACATCTGAATCTGCATCGTATTTATCATCAGGAGCCTGTTCCACATAACATTCAGAGATAAAGCGTTTAAAAGGTGACCCGTCGTCACCTAGCGTCGTGTCTAGAATTTCCTGCGCAATTTGTTTGGCGCTTTTGAAGTTGGATGGATCAATGGCGGACATGGTTTTTCCTTTTCATAATAGATAGCCATATTATACTATTTGAGATTATTAAGAAAATTACACTTTTATGACGGGGATATGGCAAAGCAAGCGGCTGTTTTAGAAAAAGAAAAACCTTCAGCGAAGGTGACCCCAGCCATGCAGCAATATTGGGAGCTTAAAAATGCCCATCAGGATTATTTGCTGTTTTACCGCATGGGCGATTTTTACGAGCTGTTTTTTGATGATGCGCTGCATGCGTCCAAGGTGCTCGATATTGCGCTGACCAAACGTGGCAAGCATGCGGGCGAAGATATCCCGATGTGTGGCGTGCCAGCGCATGCGTATGACACCTACCTTGAAAAATTGATTCGTGCCGGATGCAAGGTGGCGATCGCCGAGCAACTGGAAACCCCGGAAGAGGCAAAAAAACGCGGCTATAAGGCGGTAGTGAATCGCGATGTGGTGCGCATTATTACGCCCGGTACGATTACCGAGGAATCATTGCTCGATGCGCGCAGCTCGAATTATTTGGCAGCGGTGGCCAGCGCTAAGGGAAAAATGGCGTTGTCGTGGCTGGATATTTCCACTGGCGAGTTTTGCGTTAGTGCCGTATCGCGTGTGGCGCTTCCGGCAGAACTGGCACGCATCGCACCGCGTGAAGTGTTGGTGCCGGATGGGTTGGACGGAGTGATGCTGGCTGACTGGAAAGAACAGCTGACCATTCAACCTGATAGTTTGTTTGATGCGCGTCGTGCAGAACGATTGCTGAAAGAGACCTATGCGGTGACCTCACTTGCGTCGTTTGGCGATTTTGATGATGCGATGATTGCCAGTTGTGGTGCGCTTCTAGATTATGTGAAGCTCACACAAAAAGAACAATTGCCACGACTTGATGCACCGAAACTAATGCGCGAAGCGGAGCATATGCAAATTGATGCGGCGAGTTTGCGCAATTTGGAACTGACGCAAACCTTGTCGGGTGAAAAACGTGGTTCGCTGTTTTCGGTGATTGATCGCACACAAACGGCAAGTGGCGCGCGCTTGCTTGCAACCTGGCTGAACGCACCGCTCACGGATGCGAAGCATATTAATGCACGGCTGGATAATGTGTCGTGTTTTCATGCAGCGAGTGACCTTAGAAAAAACGTGCGCGAGGGGTTGAAATCCTGCCCGGATGTAGAACGTGCAACCTCGCGCCTGATGATGGGGCGTGGTGGCCCGCGTGATTTACTGGCACTAAAAGCCGGCCTGATTGCGGCGCAGGACGCACGTTTGTTGCTTGCAAAACAAGATGCATTACCGGAGGGGCTGAGCGTGCTGCGCGACCTGCTGGGTGGGCATGAAACGCTGATTGAAAAACTGCAATTATCATTGAAAACAGAAGTAGGATTGCTCGCACGCGACGGTAATTTTATTGCCGAAGGTTATAACGCGGCGCTTGATGAATTACGTTCGCTCAAGAATGAAGGCACGCGCCGCATTGCCGCTTTGCAGAAAAAATATGCCGATGAAACGGGCATTAACGGGCTGAAGATCAAGTTCAATAATATGCTCGGTTATTTTATCGAGATCACCCAAACGCATCAGGCGAAAATCAAAGATGATTTTATTCATCGCCAGACATTGGCGAACAACCTGCGTTATACCACGGTGGAACTTTCTGACCTGGCGCGTGATATTTCCGAAGCGGCTGACAAGGCGCTGCGACTGGAGCTAGAGCTGTTTGCTGAGCTGGTAGAAGGTGTAGCGAAAAACCAGCTGGAAATTGTGGATACGGCGCGCGCGGTGGCAGAACTTGACGTGTTTGCAGCACTCGCGGAATTGGCCGCGAATGAACATTACGTTCGCCCGGTGATAGATGGTAGCCTGGCATTTGAAATAGAGAACGGACGGCATCCGGTGGTGGAAGCGGCGATTGCCAAAGCGGGTGATGAGACGTTTATTGGCAATGATTGCGACTTAAAAGAAGCGCAGAGATTATGGTTGCTGACGGGCCCGAACATGGCCGGTAAATCAACCTTCCTGCGGCAAAATGCATTGATTGCTATTCTTGCGCAAATGGGCGGTTTTGTGCCAGCGAAACATGCGCATATCGGCGTGGTGGATAAATGTTTTTCTCGCGTAGGTGCGGCGGATGACCTCGCGCGCGGACGCTCAACGTTTATGGTGGAGATGGTAGAAACCGCGACCATCTTGAATCAGGCAACAGAACGCTCGCTGGTGATTTTGGATGAAATTGGCCGCGGCACAGCAACATTTGACGGGCTGTCGATCGCATGGGCGGTGATCGAACATCTGCATAATGCAATTAAAGCACGCGCGCTGTTTGCGACGCACTACCACGAACTTACCTCACTGACTGAAAGCCTTTCCTCGCTTTCGTGCCATACGATGAAGGTGAAAGAATGGAAAGGTGAGCTTAAGTTTTTGCATGAGGTGGTGGATGGCACGGCGGATCGCTCTTACGGAATTCATGTGGCAAAAATTGCCGGGCTGCCGGCAGATGTGACCGCGCGCGCGGCAGATATTTTACACGAACTGGAATCACAGCGCGAAGGCAAAAACGTGTCGGCCAGCTTGCCTCTGTTTTCTTATACATCTGTCCCGCCACTACCAGCGGAGCCGGAGACAAGCGCGCTGGAAAAAGCGCTGGAAGAGGTGGATCCTGATAGCCTATCGCCTAAGGAAGCGCTTGATTATATTTACAAATTAAAACAACTTACATAAATCACATGACAAAAATGTGATTTGGTGTAATTTACATTTTCTATGGCAAAAAAATCTATCACGCTGATTATTAGTGGCTCGATTGCGGCGATTAAAACGCCGGAGTTGATCAAGCAACTGCGTGCAAAAAAAATTGATGTGCATGTGATCCTCACCGAAGGGGGAAAACAATTTGTCTCGGCCAGCGAATTGAAAAAAGCATCGGGCAACCCGGTATCGACCGATATTTTTGCGCCTAAAGAAATGAAAGAAATGTGGCATATCCGTTTTTCTCGCGAGACGGATCTGATCGTGGTGGCACCCGCGAGTGCCGATATCATGGCCAAGATGGTGCACGGATTTGCTGATGACATGGCATCTGCCACGTTGCTTGCTAATAATAAGAAATTGCTGGTGGCACCGGCGATGAATACGCAAATGTGGATTCACCCTGCAACCAAACGTAATGTGGCGCAACTAAAAAAAGATGGCGCGACCATTATTGAGCCCGGCGTGGGTATGCTCGCTTGCGGCGAGGTGGGAGCGGGGCGCATGGCGGAGCCAGAGGCGATTGTGCGCAAGGTAGTGGCGATGATCGGCAACGAAAAAAAACCGCTGGCAGGTAAAAAAGCATTGGTGACAAGTGGGCCAACGCATGAGCCGATTGATCCGGTGCGCTATATTGCCAACCGTTCTTCCGGCAAACAAGGCTATGCGATTGCGCAAGCACTTGCCGATGCGGGCGCGAAAGTGACGCTGGTGAGCGGGCCAACCAATGAACCCGCACCGGAAGGGGTGAAGCTGGTCAGTGTTGAAACGGCGAAAGAGATGTTTGCGGCGTGTAAAAAAGCGTTGCCGGTGGATGTGGCCGTGTGTGCTGCGGCGGTGGCGGACTGGCAGGTGAAGGCGACCACACAAAAAATCAAAAAAACCAGCGGCAAAAAACCTGCGCTGGAGTTAAGCGAAAACCCTGATATTCTGGCGCATATCGCGCAGCATAAAACCAAGCGTCCGAAGCTGGTGATTGGTTTTGCGGCGGAAACTAAAGACGTTCAAAAAGCCGCGAGCGACAAACGCAAACGCAAAAAATGCGATTGGATAGTGGCCAATGACGTAGCAGGTGGTAAAGTGTTTGGCGCGGATGATACAAGCGTGCTGCTGATTAGCGCGAAAAAGAAAGAACGCTGGGGCAAAATGAGTAAACATGCCGTGGCGGAAAAATTAGTGAATAACATAATTAAGCAATGGGAGAAAAAGAAATGACTGTAGCAATTAATATAGTGCAACTTGATCACGGTAAGGATTTGCCGCTGCCGGAATATGCGACTACGCAAAGCGCGGGGATGGATCTGCTGGCAGCCGTGGATGAAGACACGGTGATTGCGCCGGGTGAGCGTGCGCTGATTCCAACTGGAATTTCCATCGCGCTACCAGAGAGCTTTGAGGCACAAATTCGCCCGCGTTCTGGCTTGGCGTATAAACAGGGGCTTACGGTGGCGAATGCACCGGGTACGATTGATGCGGATTATCGCGGCGAGGTGAAAGCATTGCTGATTAATCTGGGACAAGAGCCGGTGACGATTACGCGCGGAATGCGCGTGGCACAAATGGTGATTGCGCCGGTGACACAAGCAGGATGGAACGTGGTGGAATCGCTCGATGAAACGGTGCGCAGCGATGGTGGTTTTGGTTCTACCGGCGTGCATGTTAAAGCGGCTGTGTAAGTGATCGCGCTTTCCAAAAAATTGTTCTATGCCGTAGAGGCGGTGTTGTATGTGGCATACAATGCTGGTGGTGCGCCTATTTCCGGGCGTGACATTGCGAAGCAACAAGGCCTTCCACCTCGCTATTTGGAGCAGCTTTTGCAAAAATTAGTGCGCGGACAAATTTTGCGCGGCGTGCGCGGCCCACATGGTGGCTATGTGCTGGCACGCGAAAAACGACGCATTTCTGTAGGCGATATTTGCGAAGTGCTGGCAGATAGCAAAGATGATGAGAGCTTTGATAGCACCGCTTTGGGCAATAAAATTGTGCTGCCTGTGTGGAGCGCAGCACAGCAACATTTGCTTACGCATTTGAAAGAAAAGAACCTGGCAGAGCTATGCGAAGAAGCGCAAAGCAAGCAGATTCAAAAAGCTACCCAAGACCATATGAATTTTACGATTTGAGGAGAACACTATGACAGTCGAACTAGACAAGCCGGGCCGCGGCCGCATTTATGACAATATTCTGGCGACCATTGGTAACACGCCGCTTATTCGCCTGAACGCGCTTGCCAAAGAGGCGGGATGCGTGGCCGATGTGCTGGTGAAGGCGGAGTTTTTTAATCCACTTTCTTCCGTGAAGGACCGTATTGCACTCGGCATGGTGGAAGCGGCAGAAGCCAGCGGCAAGATCAATAAGGATACGGTGCTGGTGGAACCAACATCAGGTAATACGGGCATCGCGCTGGCGTTTGCTTGCGCGGCGAAAGGATATAAACTGATCCTGACGATGCCGGAGAGCATGTCGATCGAGCGTCGCAAAATGCTGAAGTTTTTAGGCGCGGAACTGGAGCTGACGGAAGCAGCAAAAGGGATGCGCGGTGCGATCGAAAAAGCAGAGGAAATTGTTTCGGGTAATGCGAACGCGATGATGTTGCAACAATTTCAAAACCCGGCCAACCCGGCGATTCATAAACGCACCACGGCGGAAGAAATCTGGCGTGATACGGATGGTAAGGTTGATGTATTTATTACCGGCGTAGGCACGGGTGGTACGATCACCGGCACGGGCACTGTGCTTAAAGAAAAGAAGGCGGATGTGAAAGTGATCGCCGTGGAACCGGAAGATAGCGCTATACTTTCTGGCGGCAAACCGGGGCCGCACAAAATTCAGGGTATTGGTGCGGGGTTTGTGCCGGACGTGTTGGCGCGTGATGTGATTGATGAGGTGGTAACAGTAGGCAATGAAACCGCCTTCGTGACCGCGCGCAAAGCCGCAAAACTGGAAGGGATGCCCGTGGGTATTTCTTCGGGTGCGACGATCGCCGCTGCGCTGGAAGTAGGCGCACGCCCCGACATGAAAGGCAAAACTATTGTCGTGATTGCTGCCAGTTGCGCCGAACGATATATCAGTACAAATTTATTTGCTGAATAGTGTGCTAACAGATGAACAAAAACGGCGCTACGCACGACATGTAGTGCTCAGCGACATAGGCGAGGCGGGGCAGGAAAAGCTGCTTTCCTCTTCCGTGTTGGTGATTGGCGCTGGCGGGTTGGGCAGTGCATGCCTTGCGTATCTGGCGGCGGCTGGCGTGGGGCGGATTGGCATTGTGGAATATGATCGCGTAGATTTATCAAACCTTCAGCGCCAAATTCTGTTTGAAGAAGCCGATATTGGCAGGTTGAAAGTGGAGGCGACCGCAGACCGGTTGAGCGAGCTGAACCCGGAAATTGAGATTGAGATATTTCCACGCCGGATCAAAGCGGACAATGCACGCGACATGATAAAAGATTTTGATGCGGTAGCGGACGGTTCGGATAATTTCAAAACACGCTTTGCGGTGGCGGATGGCTGCATGGCTGAAAGGAAGCCACTTATATCGGCAGCCATTAGTGGCTTTGAAGCACAGCTTTCGACCTTTACGCCTTATCTTGGCGATGCACATCCATGTTATCGCTGCTTTGTGCCAAATGCGCCTGAGCGTGAAACTACCTGTGAGCAGGAAGGGATTATCGGTCCGCTAGCAGGCATGATGGGAAGCTGGCAGGCGCTGGAAGTGATTAAGGAACTGGCTGGTGTTGGCGAGTCGCTCTCTGGCCGGGTGATGGTGCTAAATGCGCTTGCGGGCGAGCCAAAAATGACTAGGCTGAAGCGAGATGAGCAATGCGCCCATTGCGCAGTGAAAATGGCAAGCTGATATGACAGATGCAAAACCGACCCTTCCACTGATTCCACCTCATGAGGTGCAGGTGGCGCATGATGCGCCGATTATTAAAGGCATGGAAGCGATTGATCGCACTCCGGCGCGTATCGCGTTGGTGGCGGATGATGAGGGTAAGATCATTGGCTCACTGACAGATGGTGACGTGCGCCGTGGCCTCTTGAAAGGCCACACGCTTGAATCTTCCATTTCATCAATTATGCATGATACACCAGTGCTGTTTTCTGCCCATAAAACACGCCAGGAAATTATTAGCACGATGCTAAATGAGCAGGTGAAACAGCTGCCGTTGATTAACGATGACGGTACGCTAAAAGGTATCGCGGTTTATGACATGCTGACCGGCTTTGAGCATGTGCCACGTAGTAATCCGGTGGTGATTATGGCGGGTGGAAAAGGGCAGCGTTTGCTGCCGATTACGCAAGATATTCCTAAGCCAATGATAGAGGTTTCCGGCAAGCCGATGCTTGAACATATTGTGGAACAATTTGTGCGCCAGGGATTCAGCAATTTTCATTTCGCGGTGAATTATTTAAGCCATGTGATTGAAGATTATTTCGGGGATGGCAGTGAATGGGATTGTCAGATTTCCTATATTCATGAGCCGGAGTTTTTAGGCACGGCGGGCGCTTTGTCGTTGCTGGAAAAACCGTTTGAAGAGCCATTTATACTCATTAATGGCGATATACTTACCTCGGTGAATTTTCCTGATTTGCTGGATTACCATATGAGTAGTGAAAGTGCGGCGACCGTGTGCGCTCGTCAACATCGCACGGAAGTGCCCTACGGGGTGATTCGCCTGAAAGACGGTATGCTGGAAACGATTGCCGAAAAACCGGTGCATGAAGATTTGATCTCCGCGGGGATCTATGCGCTAAGCCCGGAAGTGTTGTCTCTGATTCCGAAGAATACGCCTACCGATATGCCGTCGCTGCTAGTGTCGTTGGTGAAGGAAAAAAAGAAAGTGGCGGTATTTCCCATGCGCGAGGACTGGATTGATGTGGGGCGGCATGCAGATTTGCAGCAGGTGCGTGATCAGAAGTCGTAGCATAATTTCTTGCGGAAACCCAGAGGCTTGCTATAGTGCGGCCTATGAGTAATTCCCATGATACGATCCTGATTACCGGTGCGGAAGGCTTTATCGGTTCACACCTGACCGAGGCACTCGTGCGCCAAGGCAGAAAAGTGCGCGCGATGGCGCTGTATAATTCTTTCGGACGCTATGGATGGCTGGACACGATACCGGAAGAAGTGCGCAGCAAGGTTGAACTGGTGATGGGCGATGTGCGTGATCCGTTTTCGGTGCGCGAGGCAATGAAGGATGTGGATGCGGTGATGCATCTGGCAGCACTGATTGCGATTCCTTATTCTTATAATGCGCCTGCTTCTTACGTGGATACAAACGTGACTGGTACGCTGAACGTGGTACAGGCCGCGCGTGATTTGGGCGTGAAAAAAGTGGTGCATACCTCGACCTCGGAAGTATATGGCAGTGCGCAGCAAGTGCCGATTCCTGAGACGCATCCGCTGGTGGGGCAATCGCCCTATTCGGCGAGTAAAATTGCTGCTGATCAGATGGCCTATTCTTATTTTTGTGCGTTTGATACACCGGTGGCTATCGCTCGTCCGTTTAATACGTATGGCCCACGCCAAAGCTTGCGTGCGGTGCTTCCCACCATCATGTTGCAAGCGCTGAGCGATTCGCCAAAACTTTCACTAGGCGCACTTTCGCCTACGCGTGATTTTAATTTTGTGGAAGACACGGTAGCAGGGATGATCGCCGTTTTGGATAATGATAAATCCATCGGCGAGACGATTAATATCGGCAGCGGATTTGAAATCAGTATTGGCGATACGGTGAAACTGATCGGCGAACTCACCGGTCAGGAACTCTCTGTGCAAACAGATGAGGCACGCATTCGCCCGCAGGCAAGTGAAGTGGAACGTTTGTGCTGTGACCACAGTAAAGCAAAAACGCTGCTGGGATGGCAGCCTAAACAAGCGGGTATGGAAGGCCTGCGTGATGGTCTTGCGCGTAGCCTTGAGTGGTTTAGAAATCCTGAAAACAGGGCGCATTATCACGATGTCCACCGTTATACCGTCTGAGATTGTTGCTGCCACTGAGGCAGTGTTGAAAAATGCAGACCGTCCGGTGATGCTGCATGAGCCATTGCTAGAGGGCAATGCCAAAAAATACGTAACCTCCTGTATTGATGAAAACTGGGTGTCATCCGTTGGGGCATTTGTTGATCGTTTTGAACAAGATTTAGCGAAAGCATGTGGCGCGAAATATGCCATTGCTATGACCAATGGCACGAGCGCACTTTCTGCTTCGCTTATCATGATGGGCGTGCAACCGGATGATGAAGTGTTGATCCCGTCACTTACATTTGTAGCTACGGCGAACGCGGTGTCGCACGCAAATGCAGTGCCGCATTTTGTGGAGGTAGAGGAACAATCGCTGGGCATTGATCCGGTGGCACTCGACCAATATCTTCGTGAAACAGTGACCAGTAAAAATGGGCTGAGCGTGAATAAACACACTGGTCGGGTCATTCGCGCGCTTATGCCAGTGCATGTATTTGGTCATCCATGCCAACTTGCTGCGCTAAAAGCGATTGCCGAAAAATATAACCTGCTTTTGTTAGAAGACGCGACCGAAGCGCTGGGGTCGCGAATTGGGGAGCAGCGGATTGGTAGCGATGGTGTGGCCGTGTTTAGTTTTAATGGCAATAAAATCATCACCACAGGTGGAGGTGGGGCGATCACCTTGCAGGATGAAGAAACCTACAAGCGGTTTAAACACACGATCTCTACCGGTAAATTGCCACATGCGTGGCGCTTTGATCATGATGTGGTGGCATGGAATTACCGTATGCCAAACCTGAACGCTGCGTTGGGTTGTGCGCAACTGGAAGGGTTAGAAAAATTTATTGCTGCGAAACGAAATCTTGCAGAGCGTTATGCGAAGGCATTTTTAGATGTGAAAGGTGCTCGCATTTTGCAGGAACCGGAAGGGACAACGAGCAATTATTGGCTGGTGGCGCTGATGGTGGATGATGGTGATGAGGTATGGCTTGAAGACACACTGACGGCGTTTCATAACGCACAGATTCTATGTCGTCCATTATGGACACCGCTGCATCAATTGCCGATGTACAGTGCATCTCCACGAAGTGATCTGCGCCTTACTGAGTCACTGGTTCAGCGTGTTATTAGTTTGCCATCAAGTGTGAAACTAAATGCTGCATAATTTTTTAACTTCCCATCCAAAATAAAATAGCCGATAATACTACTCAGAATTAAGGAGTAGCCGGTGATAAATTTTAGCAACCACGCATTTAAAGAACTGGATAATGATTTTGCTTCTGCGCATGAAATGGTGCAGCAAATGGCGGCACTGATTGCCGACCAGCTGACTATGCTTGAAGTAGCGCTCGTGCAAAACCTTGAAGATAATAGCAAGGCGAAACTGTTGGATAAAAAAGTCAATGCGCTGGAAATTGATATTGAAAAACAAGTGGCCAGTATTTTTTCCAAATACACGCTAGTGGGAGACGAGCTGCGTTTTACTATGACGCTGCTTAAACTGTCTTCTACGCTTGAACGTATGGGCGACATGGCGAAGAACTGCGTAAAACGCGTGGTGAAGCTTTCTAAGCCTGTGCAGCCAGAATTTATTAAAGAAGCAACTGAATCCAAAAAATTGATCGAGCAGATGCTGCTTACCAGTATTGAGCTTGTGAAACATTATGATGAACAAAAAGCCAAAACCCTGCTTGCGCAGGAAGATGAAGTGGGTGGGCTGTATAAAAAAATTCAGCTGCTTTTGAAACAGGATATGGCGGATAATGAGCGCGTACTTGAATCAGCCCATATGTTATTTATCATGAAGAACCTGGAACGTATGGCCGACTATGCGCTCGATATTGTGAAGTTGTGCTACTACATCCACCACGGTAAAAAATTCGAAAAGCCTGAATAGGGCTAACCTATAGCCGCAGATTTTTTCTGCCCGCCTTTATCTTCACTCGTTTTTTGTACACGCTCCAGCCAGCTATCTGCCTTTTGCTTGGTGGCTTCTTTTAACTCTTCCAGAGAAGTGACGATAACAATATTATCTTTTTCTCGACGCTTTGATTAGGAGCAACAATATTAACGTATATTAACGGGGGCTCCCATCACTAAAATATGACAAAATTATGACGGCAGAAGAATTTGAATATTATTATTAATCAAATACTTCTTCTTCGTGGATGCCCCAGAGATAGCGGCGTTCTATCCAGCCTTTACGCCCCGAAACCTGAATACGGCACCAGCGCAGCTCGCACTCCAATACATGAGCGATGACGTTGGGGGAAACTTTGAGTAGGGGTTTGGACTGTGGATCACTGTCAATACGCACCACGCGAGGCTCTTTGGCCTGGATGATGACATAGCGCGCACCTTTGAGCATGATTTTATGGATCCAGCCCGTGCTGCCTTCTACGTCACGCACTTTGCGCCACATATCAAACTCTTCGATGATCTCTACCGGCATATTTTCGCGGTGATAGATCCACTGGATAGGATAGCGTGTGCCGGGGCCAGTGCGCACATTGGTTTCATTGTCTTTAAGTGAGACAAAGCGTGGAATAGGCAAGCCTGAACCATTCTTGTTTGCAAGCACAGGGTGGCTTGCAAAAATGACGCTTAAGAAGAGAAGAAAAAGACGTGTTTGCATGCGGCTATTCGTAACAAAAATATGTCAGTATTTCAAGTGCTGCTGCTAAGTTTATCGCGTAGTGTGGACGCAATAGTGTGAACTTTTTCAACCACTTGTTGGTGGTTGGTTTTGGTCTCCTCTGGCGAGCGGGCTAATAGTGCATCGTAGCATATGCCGATTTTTTTAAGTGCCTCTTGAAGACGTAGGACACGCCCTTCTGAGGTGTTGATGTCAATGTCTTTACAAAAACGTGAAGATAAAATCACACAGGAAGAGCCTAACCGCACATGTTCGCCTAGAATCATTTCGGCAGGAAGCTCTCCTTGGCCGATCATCGCCATACCGCCAAAGCCGAAAGGAATGTTTTGTGCTTTTGCCGTAGCAGCCATGGTATCAAGCATTCCAAGTGCAAGTGGCTCAAACAGAAAAGTGTGACCGAGTGAAAGATGCAGGTCATTCAGCCCGAAATAGACCTCATCGACATGCGGTGTTTGTAAAATATCGTCTAGCTGTTCCATCGAATAAGCGTTTTCGACCAGTGGTAAGATGCGTACCCGTCCCGCAACTGCTGCGCTAAAGCGGCGAAAATCATCAACGCTTTCAATCATTGGCAGCATGATGCGTTGTGCGCCACGTGTAATGGCCTCTTCGATTTCTTCAAGTGAACCATTATGCCATGGGTTAATACGTACCATTAACTCTGCTGTTTTAAGCACCGCGCGAACGGGTGCAATATCTTCTTTTGTGTGTGTGGTAATAAAAGTATTGCGGCTTGCTTGGCGTTCTTTTTTGCCCATGATCTCAAGATCGACCATGATGCGTGATACGCCTGCTGCCTCTGCATCCGCAGCAATGGAGGGATCATTGGTGATGATGATGGTCTTTAACATAGGCCCTTAATTTTTCTGTAACAGGTGGATAACATAGCAGCCCTACGGATAAACACACCATGCCAATGATAATAGCAAGTGTTACCCCCAATATTGCGCCGGCTGCGAAGGCCATATAAAGCCATGCGAGCGGCAGGAAGCATAGCACAGTTGCTATCATTGCTATGGTTATATCTTTGGATGGCATTCCCCAGCTATCGACATAATGCCTACCGGTTTTGGCGAGTATGATGGCGGGTATTAATTGCACCAGTACAAAGGCAACAAGTACACCTTCCTGTCCAGCAATTTCATGACCTATGACGCCGCTGGTTACAAGTAGTATGGCTAACATTGCATTTGCCTTTAACACAGGTTTAGGGTGTTGCTGGGTAAAGAATATTTGTTGCCAGATAATGGATAATACAGCCCCTGGAGTCGCCCATACCCCAATGGCAAGTAAATGTGCGATGGTAGAAATATCAGCATCAGTCATTTTTCCGTAACCAAAACATAGCTCGGCGATGGGGTGTGCTGCGAGTGAGGTACATAGTGCAACAGCAACGCTCATCAACCAGCCTATATGCAGACTGTTGCGGTAATTTTGCGCGGTGCTTGCAGCGTCTGCCAACATTTTAACAAACCATGGTAGCAGTGCCATTTGAATCACAGTTTGAATCATAACAGCAGGAAAGAAGACAAGTTTATAGGCGTAATTAAATAATGCAAAACTACCACTGGTGAGTAATGCAACAATAACGTAGGGAATGAACTGAGGTAAAATACCCAGGATGCTGCTGGCGGTCGTATGATAATAAGCGGTCAGCACATTACGGTTTAATTCCCAGGGAACTAATGTTGCATTTCCGCTGCCACCTGCTCGTGCGTACGCGACCCCATGCACAAAGAAGCGCAAGAGTGCCGCAACTATTATGGCTAAGGCAAGCAAGGTGAGTGCGGTGGGGAAAAACCATAACGTAAGCAGTATCACAACATTAAAAATTGCATTGGAAAATGCAGGTATAGTGAAACGATGCGTATGTTGTAGATAGGCGGTAAATACGGACGTACCGGCAATGATAGGGAGTGAAGCAAGGGCTATGAACCACACGCGTTGAAATGTACCTTCAGGAACAAATAGCGCCGCCAGACACGCAACGAATGCAAACAGCAATATGCTGGATAGAAAAGATTGCCAGAAAAGGCGGGTGCGTTGTTCTGGGGTGCGGGTGGCAAACGCAGGCACTAATACAGCACTGACAGCATTACCTACGAGAGTGGCGGTAACGAAATCAGGCATAATCAGTAATGCTATTGCAATATCCGCTTCATGACCACTGCCGTAGTTGGCTGCAATAAACATCTCACGTAGCAGACCGAGAAATCTTCCGGTAAACATGCCTACGGTGACGAGTGCGCCGGCAGAGAGAAGAGATTTAAGGCTCATGCGCTATGCTGCTTTCTGACCGGGGTTAATGCGCACACATTGCTCTAACCAGAGTTGGCTCATGATTAATGTGCGAAGTGCACTGGTGTGATTATGGGTGCCGGACTTGTGCTCATCGAGTAATGCAAGCGCCGCTTTGGTGTTGATGAAGGTGCCATCGTGACGAGATAGCGTGTCATGCGCCCAGCCATAAAGTTCGGATTTTATCCATTCACCGATGGGCAGTGTGGGCATGGATTTTTTCTTGAAGATTAACTCTTCTGGCAGTTTAGTTGCGATGTATTTTTTGAAATAATATTTGCTGAACCCATCGCGAAACTTCTGATCGGCCGGAAGGCGCACAAAAGTTTCGCTCACACGATGGTCGAGGGTGGGGGAGCGGTTTTCAGTAGACCATGCGGAGCCCATACGATCTCCTTTAACCAGATTGTTTCCGGGGAGTAAGCTGGTTGCCTCATAGGCGCCGATTTGTTCAACTAGTTTTAAATCGCTGTACGGTGAGACCAGTTCGCTTAGGCGCTCGAACGGTTCAGGTGTGTTTTTCATGAAATCGTTATTAAGCAGAAGCGCCCGTTTTTCATCGTCCATGTAGCAAATGGTTTTTGCATAATCTTGCAGTGTAAAACCTGCTCCTGGTTGGTTGTGTAGATGCTGTCCGCCCATGGTTTCATCGGGTCCATCTCCGGTGAACATGACGGTGAGGCCGGAAGACCGCGCTTTTTGTGATAGCAGATAAAAAAGGAAAAATGAAAAATCACCATGGGGTTGTTCTGTATGCCAGGAGACTTTTTCGGCGATTTCCGGAATCATGTCTGGTTGGATGATGGCTTCTTGTAAGTCGATATCCAACAGTTTGGCGACTTGTTCTGAGTAGATAAATTCAGAATAGCCCTCGACAGGGAAATGCAGACCAAATGCAGGGAGTGTGTTTTCTGCCCAACGTTTTTTAAGGTGCCAAGCAACAGCTGATGAATCTACCCCACCGGAAAGATACATGCCGCCCTTTACGTCGTAGCGCATTTGCAGGCGCACCGCATCATCGAGCAGCGCTTCAAATTCATCAAAAGATGGGGTGATGCGTTCTTCGGAAAATGGCCAATCCCAATAGCGTTTCTGGACAGGAGGTTTATTGCCTTCAAACCATAAATACCCACCTGGTTGCAGGTGCGTGATGCCTTTAAAGCAGGTTTGTGGCGGCGGACAGTAATTGAAAGCGAACATGTCTTTTAGACCTGCCGGATTTATGTCGCGCGGCATGTCGGGCAGGGCAAGCAGCCCTTTTATTTCGCTACAAAACGCTGTGCCGCCTTTATAGTCGGCTACAAAACAGGGTTTGATGCCCTGGCGGTCGCGCGCCAAAATGCCGTGGTTTTTGCGTGTATCCCATATGCAAAATGCGTACATACCGATGAGGCGGGGCAACATGGCTTCCCCTTGCGCGTGCCATAGATTGGCCAGCACTTCTGTGTCGCTATGGGTTTTAAACTTATAGCCCTTGGCTTCCAGCTCTTCGCGCAGCTCTACATAATTATAGATTTCACCATTAAGCGTGACCCATATTTCACCGCCCATATCGGTCATGGGTTGATGCGCGTGGTTAGGATCTACTACAGCAAGCCGAACGCTGCCTAGTATTGCACCCTTTAATGATTCAATGCCTTTGCCGTCTGGACCACGGTAGCGCATACAGTCAAGCATGGCTTCCACATGTGTGGGGGAAGTGGAAGGAGAGTTTATGACGCCTGCGATACCACACATAGTAGATTAGTTGCCCTGTGTTTGCATATTTGTGATGTAGCCATGCACGTTATGGTAATCGCGTTATGAGTCAAGATATTATCATGGCGATAGTGAGAAGTAAGCAGGCTATGGATGAACGCAATTTTTCCGAGTATCTAGGCAATTCTTGCTTGGTGATGTTGTGTAATCTGTAACAATAAACAACTGTTAAGTGTTTGACTGCCGGGTATGAATAATTATTCTAACACATTAATTAATATAATTAATGTGAATAAAAAACTGATTTGCAATAAATATAACATGTCTCATAAGCTTACACTTAATTAACCATATATCGATAGTATGTATTTCCCGCTATTTTTAATAAAAAGAGAGGAAAAACCATTTTGACGGATACGCTGCCCGATAAAATAGGCGTAAAGGTTTGTGGCAAGATAGTTATGCTTGCCTTCCTCTATTTTATTACGGGTAAGCTAGGAATGGTGCTTGCTGTTCCTCCGGGCTATGCCACCTTTATCTGGCCTCCGTCGGGAATTGCTATTGGTGCATTATTACTTTGTGGGTGGAGGCTATGGCCGGGCATATTGCTCGGTTCTTTCGTTTTGAATAGCCATGTTTCCGAAGCATTTTCGCTGAGTATGGGGCTTGATGTTGATAAGGCCGTGGTAGCGTTTGCTATTGCTACTGGCTCTACCATACAGGCATTAGTGGCGTTCCTGTTTATAAGAAAAATATTTGGCCTGCCTATAGAGTTTAAGCGTATCCGTGATGTGTTTCATTTGTTTTTAGTGGTGGGGCCTGTTTCTTGCGTGATTGCAGCCAGTATTGGCGTGCTGACTTTGTATCTGTATGGTTTGGTTTCAGCTGATCAACTTGCAGAAAATTGGATTACCTGGTGGGCAGGCGATACGCTGGGTGTGATCCTCTTTTTGCCGCTGATGCTGATTGCGCCAGGGGGTAAAAACAAATTGCAGTGGCGCGGCCGCAAGATCAGTAAATTGCCTGTTATCGCAATGTTTGTATTGATGATCCCGCTTGGTCTTACGTTTTATATGTGGAAAGTGGTATCCGAACGTAGTTATCACACGACGCAAGAAAAATTTGAAGCACTGGCAATGGAAAACAAACATGCGCTGGAGTATCGCATGGATTCTTACGTGCATGGGTTACGCGGGGGTGTGGGTTTTTTCCAAGGATCAAGCAATGTGTCGCTAGAAGAATGGCAAGCCTATGTGCATGCTATTGATGTGCGCAATAGTTTTTCCGGTATTGGCGGGTTGGGTTATATTCGGGAAATACAGCCGGATTCCATAGAGTCATATTTAGCGGAAATGCGAAAGAGCTATGGTGAAATGATGCATCGGCATGTGGACGGCAGCGAGCACCAGCATGCATTCCAGATCCATCCAGAAGTAGAAGATAAACCATATTTTATTATTAGCTATATTGAACCGCATGGCTTTAATGCCGATGCGATTGGGTTAAATATTGCTTTTGAAGCGAAACGTAGAGCAGCCGCTATCCAATCGCGCGATAGTGGGAAACCGACGATTACTAAACGTATTTTTCTGGTGCAGGATGATACACGCAGCCCTGGTTTTTTATTGCTGTATCCTATGTATCAATTGGGTAAGCCTACTAGCACTGTGGAAGAGCGTCGCTCGGCATTTCGTGGATGGGTATATGCTCCTTTTATAGGAAGAGATTTTCTAGATAAGCTTACGACCAATCAAGGCAAGATGGTTAACATTAAAGTGTATGATGGAAATACCATTGATGAAAATAAGCTCATCTATCAAAGCAGTAGTGATAACCACAAACCATTATATAGCGTGACTAATAATGTGGATGTTTTACAGCATCACTGGACGGTGGTGTGGCATAGTACACCGGAATACGAAGCCATGGAGGCGAGTGAAGAGTCCTCGCTGATTCTGGGTGGCGGTTTGTTCGTTACGGGGCTGATCGGCGTGTTCCTATTGTTTTTCTCACATCGTGCAGAGATGGTGCAACGATTGGTCGAAGAGCAAACAAAAGAAATAGCACAAAGTGAAACGGAATTACGCCGCCATCGGGATAATCTACAAAACATGGTTGATTCCCAGACAGAACATCTACGTAAAGCAATCAAAATCTCTGAAAATGCGAATGCACTAAAAACGGATTTTCTCGCCAATATGTCGCACGAAATGCGTACGCCACTTAATAGTATTATTGGTATGGCGCAGCTTATGCATGAGGAGAAACTTACTAAAGATCAGCGGGAGATGATCGAAACCCTGGAGGAGGCAGCCAGCAATCTTCAGGAGATTGTAAGTGATGTGCTTGATATATCCAAGATTGAATCAGGTAGCCTCGAGTTGGAACACATTCCGTTTAATTTGTATAAGGTCATAGCTGGCCCTGTGAATATGCAGCTTCCTTTGGCCGGAAAAAAGGATTTGTCACTCAATCTGCATGTACGAGACTCTATAGGGACATACGTGATGGGTGATCCCATGCGTTTGCGCCGTATTGTGACCAACCTGGTTGCGAATGCTATTAAATACACGCATCAGGGTGGTATTGATGTGATGGTAAATATCAAACCTGATGGCAGTGAGTGTATTGTGATGGAGCTTCAGGTTAAAGATACGGGCATTGGTATAGCACGCGATAAATTTGATTCGGTCTTTGAAAAATTTACACAGGAAGATCATTCAACTACGCGTAAATATGGTGGGACAGGACTTGGGCTTGCCATTACCAAGCAATTGGTAGAAAGAATGGGCGGGACTATCGGGCTGGATAGTACGGCAGGGCTTGGTAGTATCTTTACGGTTATCATTCCGTTTGCATTAGCGGGTGAAGAAGATTTGACGGATGAGACCGGTTTAATCATTAGTGAGCGTGGTACTATTCCAGCAGGGGATATTCGTGTGTTAGTTGCTGAAGACCATGTGCTCAACCAGGTGTTCATTAAGCGTTTGCTTCCTTCTATTGGCATAAAGAATTTTGCCATTGTGGATACGGGGCAAGATGTGCTGGAGGTGCTAAAAAATGAAACCCCTGATGTAATTTTAATGGATTGCCATATGCCAAAACTAAATGGTTATGACGCCACAGCAGCTATACGTGAGCAAGAGAAGGGTACTGATCGGCGTATACCGATTGTGGCAATGACCGCAAACGCCATGATTGGAGAGCGAGAAAAATGCCTTGAAGCCGGAATGGATGAATATATCAGCAAACCTATAGATCGTAATGAGTTTATACGTATTTTTTCGAACTGGGCAAAATTTTCAGACGAAACGGTCACGGTTGGGACCCCGGGGCAAAAACAAAAACCAGCCGTTGTGTTGGATATGTCCGTACTTCAAACATTCTCAGAGGGAGATGCAGACATAGAAAGTTATTTTGCGCAAACCTTCTATGAGCAATCGCAACTGCATTTAAGGCGATTGTCAGAAGCGCTGGACAAAGACCTTACCACAGAATGGAGAGAGGCTGCACATTTGCTTAAAGGCGGTGCGGCCACACTGGGTGCGGTACATATGCAAACGCTTTGTGCATCGGCTCAGGAAATGAAGGATGCGGAAAAGAGGGATAAGGTATCCATGCTGGATGCGATTGAAGAATCATTTGATGATGTGTGTAGGGAACTGCGCGCGAAACAACTGCTTGCTTAGGAGATACGGATGCGAGGAAGCAATAAAAAGAATGTAGTTATGGTTGCGGATGATGATCTGTTTGTACGCAAGGTGATTATTAGTGCATTATCTGAGGTTGCCGAGATTGTTGAGGTCGCAGATGGAGCAGAGGTGCTAACTGCATATAAAGAACACATGCCTGATGTTATTTTCCTGGATATTCACCTGCCAAATGTGTCGGGCCTTGATTTGATCTATGATCTTAATAAGGCTGATGTGGGTGCATATATCATCATGTTAAGTGCAGATAGCAGTGAAGATAATGTACGAAATGCCAGACTTAAAGGGGCAAAGGGGTTCTTGACCAAGCCGTTTAAAAAAGAGCGTATCATGCACTATTTTAATAGTTGCCCGACGATTAAATTTGCTGACGAATAATATTATCTTCGCCAGTCCTTAACGCCGTAACGAGCCAGTATTTTTTGAAGCTCGCCATTTCTTCGCATGGCTTCCATTTCTTTTCCTACAATTGAAGCATAACGCTTGGCATATTTTTCCTTAGGTGAGAACGCAATATACAAGTTGTTTTGGTCAGAAACCGGTAGCCTGCCTGCAACTCTCACTTTGTCTTGCATGTTGTGTGTTTTTAGATAATACGCCATCACATTGCTGTCTTCTATGATCACATCTACCTTGCCGTTGAGTAATTTTTTTAAGTTTTTGGCAAGTGCATTGTTGCCTGATGCTGCCTGAACTAAAGACGGGTTATTGGCATTGTATTGGATATAATTGTCAACGGTGGGGCCGTAAGCATAGGCTTTCACTACCCCTAGACTCACGTTAGCAAGTGATTTTTTCCCCACATAGTTCCATTCTGAATCGGCTTTGGTGTAGAACTGCATGCTCATCCACCCCTGTTCAACATTAGGGAAGATGAAATCCGGAGCATCGTTAGTTGATGCGCCTGCGAGCGCTGTGTATTCGCCTTTTCGGGCCAGTTTAATAGATTTATCCCAGGATAATGTGCTGTAATCTACGTTGATATCATGTTTTTCCAGCGCCTTCTTGGCGATTTCTACAAGGAAACCCGGTTGCTCAGCCTCTACTGCACAATTATATGGGCACCACACATCGGCCACCAAAAACACCGTTTTGGCATGGGCAGCAGGTGTAGCGATAGAAAGCAATAAAGCTAGGGAAAAAGCGGCAATTTTTAACATAAAGTCCACGTGGTATATAATGGGTATGGTTCTATCGTTACACCCGGCAGGAGTTATGTCAACTGCCATAGAGCTTGTCCTGCTATGGAGCATTCGCTCTTATGTTGCAACTTATAGTTGGCGTATTGAAAGATAAATTCTACATTGGCAACTTTATTGGATTGGAACCCATATGGATACAATAGATCAGGAACACACTAATACATTGCGAGCATTGCTGCGTATGGTTAGGCGATGGTGGCAACGCAAGTATGTGTCGAAGATTGATCATGCGGAAGTAGTCGAGCATGTGCGCAGCGAAGGGCGACTTACTTCGCGCTACTCGTTTATGGTGATTATGTCGTGTGCAATTGCTGTGTTGGGATTGCTACTTTCCTCTCCTGCCGTAGTGATTGGTGCGATGCTTATTTCTCCGCTAATGGGGCCGATTATGTCGCTTGGATTTTCTTTATGCGTAATGAATTCATGGCAAATGAAAAAAGCACTGGAAGGTGTGGTGAGTGGCGTATTGCTAGCGCTGGCAATTTCATGGCTGATTGTAGCTGTTTCTCCACTTACAGACGCTACGCCAGAAATTCTGGCGCGTACGCGCCCTAATTTGTTTGATTTGCTGGTGGCCATTTTCTCCGGGCTTGCCGGTGGGTATGCGGTGATTAAACGCAAGGGTGAAGCGATTGTAGGGGTGGCTATTGCTACCGCCCTGATGCCGCCACTTGCTGTGGTGGGGTTTGGATTGGCAACCGATAATGGTGCCATAGCACAAGGCGCATTTATGTTATTTATGACCAACCTGTTGGCGATTGCACTCAGTGTGACGCTCATGGCAAAGTTTTATGGCTTTGGCAGTGTGCATGGTGGCAAACATACCGCATGGCAGTTTTTATTCGTTGCTTGTGTGTTTGGTGTGTTGTCGTTGCCACTTGGGGTGGCGCTTAAGAATATCGCCTATCAGGCCTATGTAACTAAGACTGCGCAACGTACGATTACGGATTATTTTGGCTCTAACAAATCGCGCATCTCGATGTTTACTATTCAGTTCTCTGAAGAGGCAGGTACATCGATTGACACGGTGGTACTTTCTTCAAGGTATGATGCAAAAGCGCAGGAAAATATTAAAGCGGCACTTGCAAAAAAGATTGATACGCAGATCCAGTTTTCGCTCGACCAGATTGTAATGGCACGTGAAGTGATTGAAGAGGTGAAAGCACCAGCGGTAGAGCCAGCACCAACCACTGCGCTGCAAGCACCGCCGCGCTGGACGCGCACAGAGGAAATGACCAATGCACTAAAGCAAGCGCTGTTTTTCCCGACCGAATATATCAAGGTGGATGTGGAACGAAAGCTGGCGAGCATTTATGCCAAACCTGCCAAAGGGGTGAGTATTGCAACATTGCACCAACTCGAACGCACGCTGCAGACGCGATATCCCGGTTGGAATATTCGGGTGGTGCCACATTTCGGTGCGTTGCCTTATGTATATTTTGCATCCGGGGCGGAAACACTGGATGCGAATGCTCAGGATAAGCTCGCGGATATTATCTGGACGTTAAAGCGTTGGGGAAACCCAGAGGTGATTGTGGTGGGCTATGCCAGCACCGTGGGTGAATTCGAGCAGTTTGATAATACGTCGCTTGCTTATCGACGCGCCATGCATGTGCTTGCACAGTTGGAGGCGGAAGGCATTAAAGCGGAGCCTCGCTCGGAATATCGTAGCTTCAGGCAACGCAAAGATGAACGCAGTCTAGGGCGTAATAGCTTTCAGCGTGTGGAGATTCGCTTAGTGCATATGCCAGAAAACGGGTCTGATATTGTGGTAGAAGAAGCGCCCGTTGCGCCGGAAATTGTGCAAAAAGAGCGGGTTGTGCCAAAAGCGCCCGAGGCGGATTAAACTGTTATATTGCAGTCGCTAAGCAGGTTGGGAATGGGTAAAATCGCCGCTACCCGCCAGTTTTCCTTGTGTGTAGGCGCTAAATGTGTATAATGCGCTCCGAGTTTAGTTTATACTCTTTTACATTTGCTGCTCACGTAAAGTGACTTGCCTAAGGGCATTATCGATCTTCCCAATATATTTGATCTTTGGCGTTTGATTAAGAGTAACCAGCTGGTGGCATGGTGTCGCGAGCATGGAGGACGACTCTTAACAAATAGCTTCCATCATGGTGATGGTGGTTTTAATGCCAAAGGAGATAACGATGGCTACAGGTACAGTAAAATGGTTCAACCCAACAAAGGGTTATGGTTTCATTCAACCGGATCAAGGTGGTGGCGATGTATTCGTACATATCAGTGCGCTTGAACGTGCAGGTCTTTCTAGCCTGAACGAAGGTCAGAAATTGAGCTACGAACTTGCCACTAATAAAGGCAAGACATCTGCTGCTAATTTGAAACTAGAAGACGCAAACGCAGCTTAGTTTGTAGGTCTTCACTACTAAGCCACGCTGCGAATACCGATTTTCTGCGCTTCCGTTGCTCATGTACTCTAACGTACATTGCGCTACGGTTCTCGAGAATCAACATTCTCGCAGTGGCTTAGCGTGAATCTCAAACAAACTTATATATAAAAATCATGGCAATCCTTTGGCGCAGGCTATATCCCGCGTACTTTGTGCTTGCCAAAAAGGATGATTATGAAAGATTTTACTACGTTAGGGCTGCCACAGCCCCTGATGCGCTCATTGGAGCAGATGGAATTTAAAACGCCTACGCCGATTCAGGCGCAGGCCATTCCTCCTGCACTTGAGGGCAAAGATATTTTAGGTTCCGCACAAACAGGTACCGGTAAAACCGGTGCGTTTGGTATTCCATTGGTGACTAAACTGATGACCAACCCGCGCGGTTCTGGGTTGATTATTACGCCGACGCGTGAACTCGCCGTTCAGGTGCAAAAAATCATTGATAGTTTGCTCGGTAAATACAGCCCGATTAAATCAGCGCTGCTTATTGGCGGCGAATCCATGCCCAAACAGCTCACGCAGTTGCGTGCGCGTCCTCGCGTAATTATCGGCACGCCAGGTCGTATTAATGACCATCTGGAACGCGGCAGTCTGATGTTGCATGAGGCTGGATTTTTGGTGCTGGATGAAACGGACCGTATGCTTGATATGGGCTTTGCGGTGCAGATTGATCGCATTATGAAATACTTGCCCGCACAACGCCAGACGCTGCTGTTTTCTGCGACATTGCCGCCGCATATCATCAAGATATCGCAGCAATATTTGACTGATCCGGTGCGTGTCTCTGTAGGCAGTACCCGTGAAGTTGCACCAAAGATTAAACAGGAAGTGCTGCATATTGCCGAGACACAAAAATATGACCAGCTTGTTGAAGAGCTCGAAAAACGTGAAGGCTCGATCATCGTGTTTGTGAAAACCAAATATGGTGCGGAAAAAATGGCCAAACGTTTGCGCAAAAACCGTCAAAGCGCAGAAGCGATTCATGGTGATTTGCGCCAAAGCCAGCGCGACCGCGTGATTAAAGCGTTTCGCGATTGCAAATACCGCATCATGGTGGCAACTGATATTGCCGCACGTGGGCTTGATATTCCGCATATTGAACACGTGATTAATTATGACCTGCCACAAGTGCCGGAAGATTATATTCACCGTATTGGCCGCACCGCGCGTGCAGGCGCAGAAGGTGAGGCGATCTGTTTTGTGACGCCAGCCGATAAGGATAGATGGCGCGCCATTGCACGGCTGCTTGACCCGAATGCTAAACAGGATAGCAACACGCCACGTCCGGGTGGACCGAAAAAGAAATCCGGCGGCAAGTCACGTTTCCATAAACATCGCCGTGGCAGCAATAATAAGAAGGCTGCTGGAGGGAATGGTGGCAATAAATCACGCAACCATCGTGGTAAGCGTAATGCTGGTGGCAAGAATGGCGGACAACGCCGCCCGTCGCAAGCACCACGCGCGGCTGCGTAACACACGGCTAATAGCTAATGAGAAAAGGGTGCTTCGGCGCCCTTTTTTTATAACCCAATACGCTGGTTGAGTTTTAAGATATCGATGATCTCGAAAATGATTTTCATTTCGCTCAGGATGGTATTGATGTCGCCAACAAAGGTGGCGGGCACATAGATGGAAGAGGTCTCAAACCGGTTATAGGAAGAGGGCACCATGAGCAAGAGCTTATCATCATAGAAGCTGCATTGAATACCTGAACTGCCGAGCAGATCGCTGAGTTTTAAGAGACGTTCCATGAAGCTGGTGGTGAGCAGGTAGCGTGCTTCCACCTGATCGTTGGAATAGACCTCGAACTGTTTTTCAAATACCGGATCTTCCAGCGCGACATTTTCCAGCTTGTTAAATTTATCGGTAAACCAGTTGCCGATTTTGCCGGCGTCTTTTTTGAGAATGGTTTTGCCAGAAAAGTTTTTGTTCATGTCCAGCAAAATGAAAATGCCTTTGAACACGGTGACGGTGCGACGGCTTTTGCCGGAGCCACGCGTTTCGGTCATCTTGGCTTCCATCAGGCGGATACCCACGCCTTCGTAGCTGCCTCTAATATAGTCTTCGGTGTATTCATTGTCGTATGAAGGGATGAGGCCAGAAGGTTTTAGCGCATGAACCGTGAGTAAACTTTGTTCGCTGTATTTAAAATCATCGCCAAAGAAACTGAACACATTGGGAAAGATGATCGATTTTACTGAGGATTTATATTTTTTGACCGGACGTGATGTCCACCAGCATAAACCGGCGATAGCGGCGATACTGCCGTAGAACACGGTTTTAACTAACCCTTCGCTGAGGGTGAAGCTAGAAAGCGCAAAAGCGGCAGCAGCAATGATAGCAAGCCCTATGGGGAAGGCAATATAGCCGCGTGATTTCAGCTCCCCTAATGCAGCGATGCGGTCTTGTTCAAAAGTCTTAATGTGAGGGAAGATATATTGCAGGTAGTGCGGCTTGAACGGCTTGGCAGTCTGGGGCGGGTCTTCATATAACGGCTCGTTATCGAGCACATCGATCTTGCCAGCCAATATCAACTCAAAGAAATAACGAGTACTACCGAAACTTGAAGTAACCGACTCAGTAATAATGCGCGTGAACTGCATCGCCTATTTCAAAAATTGATCCGCATCTATCGGTTTATGCACCGCTTCTTCCGCTTCGAAGAATGGCATCTCGGTAACGCCTGCCATGTTTGCAATAATGTTGCCGGGGAAGATTTGCACTGCGTTATTCAGTGAAGTGACAGAAGCATTATAGAAACGTCGTGCCGCAGTGATTTGCGCTTCGACTTCGTTGTAGGTTTGCATGGCTTGTATCATGGTGGCGTCTGATTTGAGATCGGGATAGGCTTCGACCGCTACCATGAGTGAGCCCATCTTGGCAGAAAGTTGTTCAGCCGCTGCCAGATGTTCACGCACAGCAGAAGCACTCGTTTTATCATATGCTTTTTCCACCTGCGCGCGTAGCTCGGTGACCTCGGTGAGCAGGGAGGCTTCATGTTCCATGAAGCGTTTGGCGATTTTTAAAATGTTTGGGATGAGATCAAGACGTTGCTTGAGCTGCACATCGATAGTGGAAAGGGACTCACGCGCCTTGTTGCGTTTGCTGATGATGCTTACATACCAGAAATAACCAACGGCGAGCAGCCCGCCAATAATAATAAGAGGGGTGTAACTCATGCGCGTCTCCTTATGTCTATTGCATCAATGCGACACAAAGATAGCAGATTCGGGCAGGCGTGAAAGAAAATTTTATGACGTTTTCAGCCAGTTACGTGCTTTGTCGGCTTCTTCCAGCAGAAAGGTTTTGATTTCTACGTTGAAAAATGGCGAGAGCATGCGGGTGAAGGGGCCGATCCAGCCTTCTTCTGCTACTACGGCACAGTGGCTGAAGTTTTTCATGTGCTTCATGTCAAACACCATACCTTTGCCAAGCAACGCTATATCAAACCCGCCGAAGTTTTTGATGATCTCAAGGATTTTGATGGTGCCGTGCGTTTCGATGAATTTTTCAAGTTGTGGGGCGATCTTGTCGAAATCTTCTACGGTGACTTTGCCGTCTACCATAATTTCAACAGTCTTTAATTCCGGTACTTCTTTATATTCACACGCCATAATGCTCTCCGTTATATGGGGTTAAACTCAGGCTGCCTGCGCGTCTGTAAGCTTCATGTGCATGAAAACCGTGGCGCGCTCAAGACCCGAGCGATGTTTAGGATCTGGCGTATAATGCTCAAAACCAAGCTTGCTGTAAAGCGCTACGGCGGCGTTATTATGTATGCCGGTCTCCAGGATAAGCTGGCTGGCCTTTTTGGTTTTTGTCCATTCGATGGCGTGCTCTATTAAGGCAACACCGTAGCCCTTGCCGCGAGCACGTTCATCGACGGCCATGCGTACCAGCTCATATACGCCATCGCCCATTTTCATGACACCACAGCAGCCCATGACCTCATCGCCTTCGAGCAGAAAGAAGATTTCCCCATCCTTGGCAATAATATGGCTTTCGGGATCGGCCAGAAACTGCTTATCCTCTTCTTCCATAACGTAAAATTGCTCTATCCAGGCCTGATTTAAGGCATAAAAACGGGGTTGGTATTTGGGGTGGTAGGGGGTGATGGTGAAATCGGCCATAAAAGCGCTCATAAAGTGGTTGACAGGGGGTGATGCCAGACATATAGTGCGCCTCCCTTTGAAGACAAGGGATTATTGAAAATTTATAGATATTTCAGGTGAATACCATGTTCGCAGTCATCCGCACAGGCGGAAAACAATATAAAGTGGCCAATGGCGATCAAATCGCTGTGGAAAAACTCGAAGGCAACGAAGGCGATAAAGTTGAAATCGGCGAAGTGCTTGCTGCTGGTGATAAAATCGGCGCGCCATTGCTTTCAGGTGCTAAAGTGTTGGCCGAGATCGTAAAACAATATCGTGATGATAAGGTGATCATTTTCAAAAAACATCGCCGTCATAATTATCGCCGTAAAAAAGGTCATCGTCAGTATCTGACTGAGATCAAAATCACAGATATTAAGGCGTAAGGAGTTAAGTCATGGCACATAAAAAAGCAGGTGGTTCATCCCGTAACGGTCGCGACTCGGCGGGTCGTCGTCTGGGTGTTAAAAAAGCAGGTGGTCAGGACGTGATCTCCGGCAACATCATCATTCGCCAACGTGGCACTAAATACTACCCGGGTACCGGTGTTGGTATGGGCGTTGATCACACTATCTTTGCAGTAACTGACGGAAAAGTTGAATTCCGTGAGAAAAAAGGCAAGAAGGTGGTAAGCGTAGTTGCTTAAGCTACCTAACTGAGACACACAGAAAAAGGGGCAGTGACTGCCCCTTTTTTTATAGTATCTTTTATTTTACCCTACGCGTTGTTATTTGCAGAATAAATAGAACATCATGAAATTCTTAGACGAAGCAAAAATATTTATCAAAAGTGGCGATGGCGGCAATGGCTGCGTGAGCTTTCGGCGTGAAAAATTCATTCCCGATGGTGGCCCGGATGGTGGTAATGGCGGCTATGGTGGTGACGTGATCGCCGAATGTATCAGTGGATTAAATACGTTGATTGATTTTCGCTATCAGCAACATTTCAAAGCCAAAAGAGGCGCGCATGGTATGGGCGGTAACCGCACCGGCAAAAGCGCAGAAGATTTGGTGATTAAATTGCCTGTCGGCACACAGATCATTGCCAATGACAAAGAAACCGTGATTGCTGATTTAACCAAGGTAGGCCAGCGCATTGTGCTAGCCAAAGGTGGCCATGGTGGGCTGGGCAATGAACATTTTAAATCATCTACTAATCAGGCGCCGCGTAGATTTACGCCAGGTGGTGAAGGTGAAGAGATGTGGGTGTGGTTGCGCCTGAAATTGATGTCGGAGGCAGGGCTTCTAGGCTTGCCAAATGCTGGAAAGTCGACCTTTCTTGCGGCAGTCTCGCGCGCAAAACCAAAGATCGCTGACTATCCGTTTACTACGCTTACACCGCAGTTGGGTGTGGTGTATGTGGATGATCGCGAATTTGTGCTGGCGGATATTCCAGGCTTAATCGAAGGCGCACATGAGGGCGTTGGTCTGGGCACTAAGTTTTTGGGTCATGTGGAACGTGCCGGGATTTTGCTGCATCTGATTGATGTGACGCAGGATGACGTAGCGGGTGCATATAATGCTATTCGTGGGGAACTCGCTGGCTATAGCGACAAACTTTCCAAGACGGAAGAAATCGTGGCGCTTAATAAATGTGATACGTTGTTGCCGGAGCAGGTGGCAGAACAAAAAGAAGCTTTGGAAAAAGCGTCGGGTAAAAAAGTGTTCTGCATTTCGGCGGTTTCGGGTGATGGCATTAAAGATATATTACGCGAGATGATGCGCGTGGTGGAAGCAAAGCGCATTGAAAAGAGCAGCGCTGAAGCGTAAGGACGTAAGATGTTGAATGACGCAAAACGCATAGTGATAAAAGTCGGTTCCTCGCTGCTTATCGGCGAGGACGGCTTGGTACGCGAGCGGTGGCTTGCCAGTTTTGCAGAAGATATTTTGCAGCTGAAACAGCAAGGCAAGCAGGTGATTTTGGTGACTTCCGGTGCGGTGGCGCTTGGTCGGCACGTGCTGGGTTATGGCACGCGAAGTCTATCGCTGGAAGAAAAGCAGGCCGCAGCAGCGGCTGGTCAAGCGCCGCTGATGTTCCAGTGGGCGCATATTTTTCAGTTCGGTGGCGTAGACCGTAAAGACGACTGGTTACATCCTGCGCAACTTTTACTGACGGCAGAAGATAGTATCGAGCGTGGACGTTACCTGAATGCGCGCAACACGATTGATACGTTGCTGGAAAATGAACGCACTATTCCGATCATTAATGAAAATGACACGGTGGCAACGGCAGAGCTGCGCTTTGGTGATAATGACCGATTGGCGGCCCGCGTAGCGCAAATGGCGGGCGCGGATATGCTGGTGCTGTTTTCCGATGTAGATGGGTTGTTTTCCAAAAACCCAACGACGCATAAATACGCGGAATTTATCGCAGACGTTAAACAAATTACGCCTGAGATGGAGCAGATGGCAGGAGGCGCGGCCTCGGCAGTAAGCTCCGGCGGTATGGCTACCAAACTGGCAGCGGCTAAAATCGCCAATGGTGCGGGTTGTCATATGATGATCGCGCGCGGTACGTATGACCATCCGCTGAAACGCCTGGCTGATGGCGGTAAACACACGCTATTTCATGCGCAGCACACCCCACGTGCGGCACGTAAGAACTGGATCGCTGGATCGGTGCACCCTGCGGGCAACATTACCGTGGATGAAGGTGCGGCTACTGCATTAGCTGGTGGTAAGAGCCTGCTACCTGCCGGTGTGAAAGCAGTGGACGGTAAGTTCGCTCGCGGTGATGCGGTGACGATTAAAGACGCATCTGGCAAGATTATCGGTAAGGGGCTGATCGCGTATGATAGCGATGATGCTACGAAGATTATCGGTAAGCAAACAAGCGAGATCGAGCAGATCGTAGGGTTTAAAGGCCGAAATGTGCTGATTCACCGTGATGACATGGTGCTGGAATAGTGCTATAGACGGATTAGGAGAGACTATGACCGCAGAAATGGTATCAATGCAAGGAGAGGTGCGCGAGATTGTGCGTAAGCTGGCCGAGGCCGGTCGCGATGCGTATCGCGAACTTGCAGATGCCAAAAACGAGCAGAAAGACATGGCGCTGGTACAGGCTGCGCTCAGCTTGCGCGAACATAGCTCCGCCATTATTCACGCCAATGAAAAAGACATCGCCTATGCTAAAGACAAAGGTTTGAATGAGGCGATGATCGACCGGTTGATGCTCGATGAAAAACGCATCGAAGCGATGGCGGTGGGGCTGGAGACGATTGCCACGATGCCTGACCCGGTAAATAAAGTGCTGGATGATTGGGAACGCCCAAACGGGCTTATTTTTCAACGTGTGTCTGTGCCGCTTGGGGTGATCGGCATTATTTATGAATCGCGCCCGAACGTGACCGCCGATGCGGCGGGGTTGTGCCTGAAATCGGGCAATGCATGTATTCTGCGTGGCGGTTCCGAAAGCTTCCATTCGAGTGCGGCGATTGTGGAATGTATCCATCGTGGTTTGAAAGCGGCGGGCTTGCCTGAGGGGTGTGTGCAGCTGGTGCCAACACGTGACCGCGCGGCTGTGGGCGAGATGCTGACCATGGTGGGGCTGATTGATGTGATTGTGCCACGTGGTGGCAAGTCGCTAACCGCACGGGTGAGGGAAGAAAGCAAGATTCCCACGATTTTGCATCTGGATGGAAATTGCCATGTGTATGTGCATAAAGACGCGAATGTGGAAATGGCACGTGATGTGTTGCTGAACGCAAAAATGCGCCGCGTGGGCATTTGCGGTGCGGCCGAATCGCTGCTGATTGATGCGGAATGTGCACAGGAAAAACTGCCCGTACTTGCCGATGCGTTAGCGGAAGCGGGCTGCGAAATGCGTGGTGATGAAGCTTCGCAAAAAATAGACAAACGCATTAAACCCGCCAGTGAAGAAGACTGGAAAACAGAATATCTGGCGCCGATCATTTCCATCAAACAGGTGGAAGATGTGACCGAGGCAATCAAACATATTAATACGCATGGCTCGCACCACACCGATACGATTATCACGGATAGTCGCAGTATCGCGCGGAAATTTTTGAAGGCTGTGGATTCATCCATCGTGATGCATAATGCATCAACCCAATTTGCGGATGGTGGCGAATTCGGTTTTGGTGCGGAGATTGGTATATCGACGGGCAGGCTGCATGCGCGTGGCCCTGTTGGGGCGGAACAACTGACAACTTATAAATATGTTGTTCATGGAACGGGGCAGGCAAGGCCGTAAGATTTGAAACCGCTTTACCTTAAGAATCGTGTGGTCGGGTTGCTCGGCGGGTCATTTAACCCGGCGCATGAGGGGCATCTGCATATTTCTGAGCATGCGCTGAAAAAGCTGGGTATGGATGAGGTGTGGTGGCTGGTAAGCCCGCATAATCCGCTTAAGAACAAAGATGACCTCGCGGATTATAAAAAGCGAATGGACTCGGCAAAAGCGCAGGCCAGACATAAACATATTTATGTGACTGACCTGGAATCACGCTGCGGACTTACCCATACATGGCAGACGGTGGCGTATTTGCAGGGACGTTATCCGGCTACGCATTTTGTATGGATGATGGGAGCGGATAATCTTTCGCAGTTTCATCGCTGGGAAAACTGGGAATGGTTGTGTGAAAATATTCCCATTGTGGTGTTTGACCGCGTGCCATATTCGCACAATAGTAAGCATGAGAAAACCTATCAGCGTATGCGCCCTTTCTTGCTTAAAGACAATGAGTTAATAGGTGATTTCGAGGCGCCTGCCTTGCGTTTTATCCACATGAAACGCAATAATACATCTGCAACTTCGTTGCGGAATTCGCTTGGAAAGCAAGCTTTTTTAGGGCATAATAAAGGGGTAGGACAGGTATAAGTCCTGCGGATGAAAGGAGAAACGTTATTCTAACAAAGTCGTTATTTCCCAAGGTTTCACTCGCACATCTTGAACGTCTTATCGTTTCCCTCCTCGACAACCACAAAGCCGAAAACATTATCTCTGTTGACCTCGTAGGCAAGTCTGACTTCGCTGACCGTATGATTATTGCGGATGGTACGTCGAACCGCCATGTGGGATCATTGGCCGATAATCTTGTAACTGCGCTTAAGCAGGCAGGTTTCGACTCTGTGCCGGTTGAGGGGAAAGAAACGTGTGACTGGGTGTTGGTCGATGCGGGCGATATTATCGTCCACCTCTTCAAGCCTGAGATGCGTGAACATTATAACCTTGAAAAAATGTGGTCTGTAGAAGCTCCCGAGCCTCAGCTCGAAGCTGCTTACTAATACCACCCTATAGCTTTGACTAACGTGCGGCGTTGGTGCCTGTTCGTGCTTTGTATCCTACCAACTCGCGCATTTCATCAAATGCTTGTTCGAAACGCGCAATGGTTTCGTCTGAGGCTTTTAATTGTTCCTTTAAATAATTTTTTAGTGCTCGTTTTGCTCCTTCGGGAAGCGCGTGTTTTGTTTGCATGCCTTCTCCAAATAAGAAGCGGCTGGTTTTATCGGTAATTCCTATTTCGTGGCTCATCTCTCGAAGTGTTTTGTTTTCGATAGCTTGACTAAAGAAGCTTTGGATTTCTTTCTTTTTTTCCATGATCTCATTCCAGTTGCCAGATGGGGCGTCTAGTAATTGGTCAATATTAATTTGACGCGAATCTAGCCATTCTTTAGCTGCTGGATGGCGCTGCGCAATATCAACAATTCGCCTTTTTATGTTCGGTATAGCATCACTAATGGCCTGGTGAGAAACACCTAGGTGCTCGGCTATTTCTGCGTGTGTTATTTTTGGGTTTTTAAATATACAGGTGGCTATTTTCCGATCTCTTTCGGGGAGGGCACGAACTACCTCCTGCATAGCCTCATATAGCTCGTTTCTTTTTAATTGATCTATGGGATTATTATCTGTTTGTCCGTTTGCGGCGTGTTGCGCATGGATGGTTTCGCGACGTTTTTGGTTGGTGTCACTACTTCTTTGTTTGCTTGCCCGTGTTCTGATAATGAGGCCGGTGAGCCCATGAAATGATCCCCAGTCGGAAACAGCACCGTTTTTAATTTGTTCTACACTGCGTGTGGCAATATCTGTTGCGCTCAGATCTGTATCATGATGACGGTTATAGTAACTAACTTTCTGTTCAATCCAAGGTGTAATAATTTGATGAAATTCATTTTCTGCTACCTCATCCCCAGTCGCTATTTCGGTGATTAGTTCATTAAGGCGATTGTAGCCTGCACTGGTAAAAAAGAACACATTTCCACCTGCTCTTCTTTGGGCTTTGATGTCGTCACGATAATACTGCGAAATGGGAGTGGTAGGTCGTTTTTGTGTCATCGAAAAATTATAGCAAAATGACCATTCTTTAGTGTTAAGGTTGTATGACTAATGCTTGCATATTATCTTACTGTAATATAATTATTAATTATGAAGATTCTTATTGCCGCTATCGGCAAGGCCAAGACGGCCTCGCCAGAACACCAACTTTTTTTAGATTATACGAAACGCCTGCCATGGAAGGTGGAGTGCAAGGAATTTGATGTGCGCCCGGCTGACAAGACTAAGGAGGCGGAAAAATTACTAGCCGCCTGCGAAGGGTATGACCGTATTATTGCGCTGGATGAAACCGGAGAAGCGCTCAGCAGTGAGGTATTTGCCGATAAGATGCAAAGCTGGCAACAAAAAGGATATTCGTCTTTCGCCTTTATTATTGGCGGGGCTGACGGGCTGGATGATAAGGTGCATAGATGTGCGCATACGTTATGGTCTTTCGGGAAAGTGACCTGGCCGCATATGTTGGTTCGGGGCTTGCTCGCGGAGCAATTATACCGTAGCTATAGCATTATGACTAACCATCCATATCACCGGGCATAAATGATGCGACCAAAACCAGTAGTGCTTACCATTCTTGATGGGTGGGGGCATCGTGATGAAAACGATAACAACGCCATTGCACAGGCAAATACGCCAAACCTTGATACGCTGTATGCGCATTATCCGCATGGGCTGATTAATGCGTCTGAGCTGCATGTCGGTTTGCCTTCCGGACAGATGGGTAACTCCGAGGTGGGGCACATGAATATCGGCTCTGGCCGCGTACTCATGCAGGAATTGCCAAAAATTGATAAGGCGATTGAGGATGGCTCGCTGGCACAAAAGCCGAAACTTGCGGAATTTATCGCCAAGGTGAAAGCAGGCACGGGAACGTGTCATCTGATGGGGCTGCTATCGGATGGCGGGGTGCATTCGCATCAGGCACATATGGCTGCGCTTGCGAATATCCTCGTAGATAACGGCATCAACGTGTTTGTGCATGCGTTCCTTGATGGGCGCGATACGCCACCGCAAAGTGCGCTGGGTTATGTGGACACATTTGAAAAAGCAAGTAAGGCAAGTATTGCTACCGTGTCTGGGCGCTATTATGCAATGGACCGTGACAAGCGCTGGGATCGTGTGCAAAAGGCGTATGATACGCTGACGCAGGCGGCAGGTGTGCGCCATAAAACAGCGAAGGATGCTATCGAACAAAGCTACGCGCAAGAAGTGAATGATGAATTCGTGGTGCCATGTGTGGTGGGTGACTATGCAGGTATGAGCGATGGCGATGGGGTGTTGATGTGTAATTTCCGCGCCGACCGCGCGCGGGAAATTCTGACCGCGCTGCTTGATCCAGCGTTTGATGGGTTTGAGCGTAGCAAGCAGGTGAAGGTTGCTGCGGCGCTGGGGATGGTCGAATATTCTACAGATCATGCGAAGCTTATGGATGCGATATTTCCGCCAGAAGCACTTAGCGGTATTCTGGGCGAGGTGGTGTCGAAAGCTGGGCTGAAACAACTGCGCATCGCTGAGACAGAAAAATATGCGCATGTAACGTTCTTCTTCAATGGTGGGCGCGAGCAGGAATTTGACGGCGAAGAACGTATTCTTGTGCCATCGCCGAAAGTTGCGACCTATGATTTGAAGCCAGAAATGTCTGCCTATGAGGTGACGGATAAGTTGGTTGAGGCGATTGAGGCGGATAGGTTTGACCTGATCGTGGTGAATTATGCCAACACCGATATGGTAGGGCATAGCGGTAATATCGATGCGGCGAAAAAGGCTGTGGAAGCGGTGGATAAATGCGTAGGGCATTTGATGGAGGCGGTACTTGCAAAAGATGGCGCCATGCTGGTGACGGCCGATCATGGCAATGCCGAGCAGATGCATGACCCAAAAAGCGGGCAAGCACACACAGCGCATACACTCAACTTAGTGCCAGCGATTATCGTATCAAATGATTTCAAGGATAAAGAGATTAGCCTGCCGGAAGGCAAGCTAGGTGATATCGCGCCTACGATTTTGCAGCTACTTGATCTGCCGCAACCTGCGGAGATGAGCGGGTGCTCCTTGTTAAAAGATCATGCATAAGCGGTATTATTGCATATCACTTCTGGCACTTGTGCTTTTATGCTCTGTGCCAGCTTTTGCCGCTACCAAATCCGACCTTGCAAAAACTCGTAAGGAAATCGTCGAGGCTGAGAAACGCAAAGCTTCTATTGCTGAAGAGAACAAAGAGCTGCGAGCGGAATTATCGGTGTTACAAAAACAACTGGTGAAAGCGGCAGCACGTGTGCAGCGTGGTGAGATGGAGTTATCGGCTACGGAAAAAAAACTACGCGTGCTTAAGCGCAAAGTGGAAGAAAAACAGGCGGCACTGGAGAAGGGAAAGAAACATTTAGCAGCGCTGGTACAGGTGTCGCTACGTTTAAGCCGTATGCCGCCTGAGGCGATGGTGCTAATGCCAGGTGACAGTGAGAAAACCATGAAAGCCTCACGCGCAGTGAGAATGGCATCGGCAGATATTAAGAAAGAAGCGGAGAAGATACAGCTGCAACTGGAAGAACTTGAAAAGCTTGAAGATAAACTGCAAGAGCAGCGCAATAAGCTCGCTACCAGGCAGAAAGCATATACGAAAGAAAAAGAAAAACTCTCCGCGCAGCTAGCAGAGCGCAAAAAATTGCAAGAAAAACTCAATGCACGTGAGCATGACGAGGCAGACAAAATTGCACGGTTGGCAAAGAAGGCTGAAAACCTTGAAGGATTGCTTTCCAATATTATTTCTGCGCGTAAAACTGCAAAGAAGGGCAAAACCACCAGACTTTCTATGCCAACTACGGCACCTAAGGGGAGAAAAGGGAAAGTACGCTCCTTTGCAAAGGCGAAAGGAAAAATTCGCCCGCCACTAGCGGGTGAGGTGATTCGTGCTTATGGGAAAAAAAGCAAGAAGAACGAAACCAATAAGGGAATGACGATTCAGGCACGCCCCGGTGCGCAAGTGACGGCACCGTATGATGGTGAAGTGGTGTATGTTGGGCGTTTCCTCAATTATGGGCGTATGGTGATTATTCACCATAGTGATGATTTTCACACGCTGCTTGCCGGATTCGCCAAAATAGATACGTCTGCGGGCGAGTTTTTATTGGAAGGTGAGCCGATTGGTGCTATGGGAAGTAGGGAATCAAGCGCCCGTTTGTATGTTGAACTCCGTAAAAAGAACCAACCAATCGATCCAGCGCCTTGGATGCACTAACTAATTGATAAAGGCCAAAACCTTATGCGTCGTCTTACTAAAGCCAGTCTAATTTGTGGAATTATGCTTGTTCCTGTGTTCGCCTATGCCGAAAAGAACGATACGTTTTCGATGCTTAACCTGTTTGGTGAGGTGTTTGACCGTGTGCGCAGCGACTATGTGGAAGAGACCAAGGATAGTGACCTGATCGAAGCGGCTATTAACGGTATGCTTACCTCGCTTGATCCACATTCGGGCTATATGAACGGTAAGGCATTTAAAGAGATGCAAGTGCAGACACGCGGTGAATTTGGTGGCCTTGGTATTGAAGTGACTATGGAAAATGGTCTGGTGAAGGTGATTACGCCGATTGATGACACGCCAGCGTTTGAAGCAGGCATTAAGGCGGGTGACTTTGTGAGCCATATCGATGAAGAACCGGTGATGGGGCTTTCATTGTCGGAAGCGGTGGAAAAAATGCGCGGTAAAGTGGACTCTACCGTGAAGCTTACCATCCTGCGTGAGGATGTGCCGGAGCCGCTGGAGATATCCATTACACGTGCCATCATTAAGATTAAATCCGCTAAGGGACGCGCGGAAGGGGATGATATCATCTATCTGCGTCTTACACAGTTTAATGAAAAAACCACCAGCCTGATGCGCAGCGGCTTTAAAGAAGCCAAGAAAGATATTAAAAATTTACGCGGTATTATTCTAGACCTTCGTAACAACCCAGGCGGGTTGCTTGATCAGGCTGTGTCTGTATCGGATGCGTTTTTGGATAAGGGGGAGATTGTTTCTACCCGTGAACGTGACCCGAATAATACCAAGCGCTATAGCGCGGGTGAAGGCGATGAGCTGGTGCCAGAAGATGTGCCAGTGGTAGTGCTGATTAATAAAGGCTCTGCTTCTGCATCTGAGATTGTTGCGGGAGCGTTACAAGATCATAAGCGTGCCATTATTCTAGGAACTAAAAGCTTCGGTAAAGGTTCTGTACAAACGGTAATTCCGCTACCGGAACATGGGGCGATGCGTCTGACTACTGCGCGTTATTACACACCATCTGGCCATTCGATTCAGGCCAAAGGGATTGAACCAGATATTTTGGTGGAACAGGCTAAAATTGAAGTGCTGAAGAATGATAAGTTCCGCACCGAAGCAGATCTGCGTAAACGTCTGGATAATCTTGAAGATCTTCGCGCTGCCAAGAAGGCGCTGGAAGAAGAAATTGAAGATAAGACCAAAGACGGCAAAAGGAAAAAAGGTTTGCGTCCGGGGGAAATTGAAGCATCCGAAGATTTCCAACTGCAGCGCGCTATTGACCTTCTGCGTGCCGTGCATGTTTATAATCGGGTAGCGCCAGCTAATTAGGAGGAATCCCACGTTTATGATGAAAATCAAACGGTTTGGGTTCAAGATAACAGCGTGGAAAGCTGCTATGGTGCTTTCTGTGTGTGCCTGTGTATTGATGACGGGTATGTTGTGGTTCTCTGGTGTTCAGGATGCCGATGAAGCGTATGAGACAGGACGCCGCTTACTGATCGCGCGGGCTGATGGCAAGGTGGATGGGAAGATTAATACCACCATTGTAAAGCCGCCTGAAGTAATTGTCACACCGGGTAGCGAAGCCCCTGAAGAACCCAAACCGGAAGAGGAAATGCCTGAAGAGGTGACGCTGGAAGGGGCAAGCGAGGAAAACGAAGAAAACATTGCAGATGAAGAACCCGCAAATGAAACAACTTCAGAGCAGGAGGCTAACGAATCTGCGAAGCCATCGGCACTGGTGCCGGGTGAAGAACTGCCCATGAGTTATAAACCGGAGGAAGTGCTGCCTCCGGACGAATCTGTTACTATTGTGCCTTCAGATAATCCATTGCCGCTGGCAAATGACAAGCTGCTGGAAGAAGGAGAGTTTGGCAAAATTCCTTCTATTGCAGGTGATGGTACTAAATCCTGGACCTACTATGCACGCCCGTTTGAGCGGAGCGGTAGTGATCCAATGATTACTATTATTATAACCGGATTGGGGCATGGTAAATACGTAACGGAAAAAGCTCTGGTGTTGCCGGAAGCTTTTACGCTGAGCTTTTCTCCTTATGCAAAAAATGTGGCAAGCTGGGCGAATACCGCGCGGCTTACCGCGCATGAAAAACTTATTGATTTGCCCTTGCAGCCTACGGATTACCCGGCATCAGACCCCGGGCCTTATGGCTTGATTCTGGACAAAGGGCACGAAGAAAACTTACGGCGTTTGAAGTGGCTGATGTCGCGCTTTAGTGGGTTTGTCGGGTTCGTGGCCCCGCAAAATGAAAGTTACACCAATAATGACGAATCGCTGAAAGTATTGCTGCAGGCGCTGGCTAATCGTGGGGTGATGTTGGTGATGGGACGTGAGCCTGCAAAAACCGATATTAAAGCGATCTTAGAAACCAGCTCTACGCCAAATGTGATCGCCGATATGCTGGTGGATGAAGAACTGCTCGATAGTTCCATCGACACACGCCTTGCGGGGCTGGAACAGCTGGCGAAAAAACGCGGCCATGCGATTGGCATTGTAAGAGCCACACCGTTGGTGATGGAGCGGCTGAAAATCTGGGCAGAAACGCTCGAAGAAAAAGGCATTTTACTGGCCCCTGTATCGGCAGTGGCTAAGCTACGGTTCTCCTCATGACGCTACCGTATCGTGATGGGGTGGGGATGATGCTTATTAACGCGCAGGGGCTGGTGTTTGTGGCTAAGCGCATTGATATGATTACGGAAGCCTGGCAAATGCCGCAAGGAGGCGTAGATGCGGGAGAAGAACTGCGTGCTGCTGCCATGCGCGAGCTGGAAGAAGAGGTGGGTACACGCAAAGCGGACATCATTGCCGAAAGCGCGGATTACTATTATTACGACCTGCCGGATGATATTATTCCTAAAGTATGGGGTGGGCAATATCGTGGCCAGCGTCAGAAATGGTATGCGCTGCGTTTTTCCGGTACAGATGCCGATATAAATATCGAGACGGAAGAGCCGGAATTTTCCGAATGGAAATGGGTGCAGCCAGCCGAACTGCCGAATGTGATCGTCCCGTTTAAACGTGATTTATATCAGGCGCTAGTACAGGAATTCAGGAATTGCTTTTGAGCGGGACTGCGATTTTATCGTCGCATCAATAGGTTGCGTGTCAATGCATGCGATGTCTTAAGAAAAGTTAGAAAAAGCGCATATTTTTAGCGCACAGATTTACTTGTTAGTAAGGAACATTGCAGTACACTATCGGTATGTATTGATCTGATACAAAAGATCATACCGCAATCGAAATAAGTGTAATGAAAGGCCAGGTAGGTGTATGTTTGGTTATACCTCTTCTCATAATAATGATGTTGTAGCAAAGTTTGACGCGATTAGTCGTTCGCAGGCAATCATTGAATTCAAGCTTGATGGAACGATCATTACGGCAAATGAAAATTTTTGTAATGCGATGGGGTATGCGCTGGAAGAGATTAAAGGTAAGCATCACAGCATGTTTGCCGAGCCAGAATATGCAGAAAGTCAGGAATATAAGGACTTTTGGGCGAAGCTGAACCGTGGCGAATTTGATGCTGGTATCTTTAAACGTCTTGCCAAAGGGGGCAGGGAAATCTGGATTCGTGCTTCTTACAATCCAATCTTTGATAAGAATGGTAAACCGGTTGGGGTTATTAAATCTGCTACGGACATTACGGAGCAACAGCTACAAAATGCTGACTATCAAGGGCAAATTACTGCTATCGGCAAGTCGCAGGCAGTGATTGAGTTTAACCTTGATGGAACGATCATTACGGCGAATCCTAATTTCTGTAATGCGATGGGGTATGCACTGGAAGAGATTCAAGGTAAGCATCATAGCATGTTTGCTGAGCCGGAGTTTGCGGCGAGCGAGGAATATAAAGCGTTTTGGGCGAAGTTGAACCGTGGTGAATTTGAAGCGGGTGAATATAAACGTCTTGCCAAGGGCGGCCGTGAAATATGGATCCAAGCTTCCTATAATCCTATTTTTGATATGAATGGTAAGCCATTCAAGGTAGTGAAATATGCTACCGATATAACGGAACAAAAATTAAAGAATGCGGATTATCAAGGGCAGCTCGATGCGATTGGTAAGGTGCAGGCAGTGATTGAGTTTGAACTGGACGGCACCATCATTACTGCTAACCCTAATTTCTGTAATGCAATGGGCTATTCGCTGGATGAGATCCAAGGCAAACATCACAGTATGTTCGCCGAACCAGAGTTTGCAGCAAGTCAGGAATATAAAGATTTTTGGGCAAAGCTGGGGCGTGGTGAGTTTGAATCACGCGTATATAAGCGCATTGCTAAGGGAGGCAGGGAAATCTGGATTCAGGCTTCTTATAACCCTATTATGGATATGAATGGCAAGCCATTCAAGGTGGTGAAATATGCCAGTGATGTGACTGATTTGATGCAAACGGTGGGCTTGGCAGACGAGACCAATGGTAAGGTGCAGAGTATGGCGGCCGCTACGGAGGAGTTGTCGGCATCTGTTGCGGAGATTAGCAAAAACATGTCTCTGTCCAAACAAGCGACAGACAATATTTCAGCTAAGACCTCTAGCTCTGGCGAGGCCAGTGAGCGACTGATTACCACCATGCAAGCGATGGAAAGTATTGTGGAGTTGATCCGCAATATTGCGGATCAGGTGAATCTGTTGGCACTTAACGCGACTATTGAGGCAGCAAGAGCAGGGGATGCGGGTAAAGGATTTGCTGTTGTGGCATCGGAAGTGAAGAACCTGGCGACACAAACCTCGAAAGCAACGGATGATATCGCTAACGAGATTGCTTCGGTGCAGGCGATTTCTTCTGAGGTGGCCGATAGTATTAAGGAAATTGTTGAGGGGGCAAATCAAGTTAGTGAGTATGTGACTACGGTTGCGACTGCGGTGGAAGAGCAAAGCTCTGTCACTAGGGAAATATCTTCTAACACCCAAGATGCCTCTGCTTCGGTGGCTGAGATTAGTAACCGAATTAAGCAGCTTTCTAACGGCTAATCCTTTTTGATGAAGAAACCCCAGAAGCAGAGAGGCTCTCTGAGTGTTTTTTGGTCATCTTTTTGTTAGCGTAGACGCTTACTGACAGGTCTGCTACAAGCTGTAGTATGGACGAGATGATTACCAAATTACAGGAAATAGTGGCGCATCAGAGCGAAGATATTTCGCGGCTGAGTGATGAGCTGTATGCGCAGCAAAAAGAGATTGCAGAGCTGTATAGGCAGATCGCGTCACTCAAGGTGAAACTGCAATCAGCCATTGAGGATAGCGGCGTAAAACCGATCGAGGATGAGGCCCCACCACCGCATTATTAAGTATTATATTTCATGTAGTCATGGATTCATCGCGTGTTAATTAATACGCCATATAATGCTATGATGGCAAAACCCCAACGTCAGATCAAAATGCTTATTGGATTACCAGGTGTAGGTAAGAGTACCTATATCAAGGAGCATCCGGAGCAGTTTGCGGGTTATACGTTTATATCGCTTGAAGACATTATTCTTAAAAGGCGGGATGAAAAAAATCGCGAAACGGGAAACTCTTATAGCATCGATGATATTATAAATAGTGAGATAGATTCTTTGCGCATAGTGTTTGACGAAAAGTTGCGAGAAGCCGTTGAACGTGGCGATAATATTCTCATTGAGGCTATTAATGATACACCGTCTAATCGGCAAAGGCGGTTGCAATGTGCTAAAAATTCACCAGACTATGACTATCATTCTGTGGCTATTGTTGTTGAACCACCTGAAGAAGCTGAACATGTAAAAAGGCTATTTGACCGGGCGCTAGCTGAAGGGCGTTATGAATCCCTAGGGTTTGCACAACGAAGCAAGATGGTTCCTGTAGGGGAAGGCGAATTTGACGAGGTTATTCGTATAGGTGTATCCCCTGAGAACCCACTGTTTCATGAATATGGCGATGCTTCCAATTTAAAAGAGCTTATCGATCAGCCGTCAAATACATTAAAGAGATAGAAGTAAAGTTCACAAAGTTGCTTTGTTTAATGGTGCCTCGGGTCGGACTGACTCGGGTCTGCTGACCCTCGCCCTTCGGGCGGCGAAGCCGCCAAAATCACCTGCTGCTGATTTTGCAAACCGCGGTTTTTGTTCACACTATGATACCATTTATATCAAACAGTAACCTGTCTGCTATAAATGGTGCCTCGGGTCGGACTCGAACCGACACATACTTGCGTATACCAGATTTTGAGTCTAGCGCGTCTACCAATTTCACCACCGAGGCATATCTGATTCTACTATGCTGTGTATCCACCTCATCCTAGCGAACCATCCCTACAAAAGTAATGCTGACTAAACAGCTTTCGTGGGCACGCCACTATAGCCATCCGGTTTTTCTGGTCAAGTCGCACTTGCCTTTAATTCCGGCTGGTTTATCATAAGGGCATGAAATCGCTCTTTCCTCGCAATTTAAAGCAGATTCTGCTGTATCAGACGCTTTTTGCAGCTTTTATGCTGTTTTCGGCACTCACTGGGCAATATGTGTTTGACCTACACCCGTGTGATTTGTGCATATATCAGCGTTACCCGTATTTCGCGATATTGGTGTTTGGTGTGCTGGGTTACATGCTGGTGAAGACCGATAAATTCGCCCTGTCTATGGTTATTCTATGTGTGGTGTTGTTGCTGGTGGATAGTGGCATCGCTTTTTATCATACCGGGGTGGAATATGGTTGGTTTGAGGGGCCGGATGCATGTTCGAATGCAGACTCTGGAGAGATGACACTTGAAGAAATGCGCGCTGCGATTATGGGTGCACCACTTGTAACGTGTTCGCAGGCCATGGCCTACATTCTTGGGCTTTCTATGGCGGCGTGGAACGCGATGATGGCATTTGGTGCTGCGATGCTTAGCATGTTTGCGATGAAAAAAGTGCTATGACCATTCCAGGCGACTTAACACATCAGGAAAAAATTCACCGTATGATTCGAGTGAATCATGCAGGAGAATATGGTGCGAAACGTATTTACGCCGGACAATTAGCGGTGCTAAAAAATACACCATCTGCTGAGACGATCGAACATATGGCCGAGCAGGAACAGGTTCACCTTGATACGTTTTCTAGAATGATTCATGAGCGAAGAGTGAGGCCTACTGCGCTTATGCCGCTTTGGCATGTGGGTGGTTACGCGATGGGCGCAGTGACGGCGTTGATGGGAGAAAAGGCGGCGATGGCTTGTACCGTGGCAGTGGAATCGGTGATTGATGATCATTATGCCGCGCAAGAAGCGTCGTTGGGTGAAAGTGAAAATGAACTAAAATCTGTCATCACACAGTTCCGTGCCGAGGAACAAGAGCATCATGATACCGCATTGAATCTTGGGGCAGAACAGTCTCCCTTTTACCATTTTTTAACCTCTGCCATAGTATTACAAACTAAGTTCGCTATCTGGCTTTCTACCCGGGTATGAATTTTTTTTGTGACACGAGTACAATGAGTGTTGCGCGAACGAACTACTAGATATAGTAGTTAGTAGTGGAACTATTGGGTAATTGTATGGTATATGTGTTGCAAAAGGTGGTTAAGTGAAACAACTCAGTAAGCTTTTATCCATTTCTGTTTTTTTTGCGCTGACATCTAGTTGCGCGGAGAGTGATCGTATCGAAGATCACGACCCTATTGATCGCGATGTGGGGCTTACCCGTGGCGATTTTAAGAAACTGCATGACATAGCCTCTTATGAAAAACCGGATGGCCCTACGTTAACAGCTAACGTACTGGAGCCTCCGCTTCCTGATCTTGCTGAAATTTTAGCTGCACCGAAACCACCAAAAGTTGCTTCCACACAATTGGTGACGGTCGCTGTTACCGATGATGTGCCGCTGAAAGATGTGTTGGTAGAACTTGGACGTCTAGCTGATATTGATATTGAAATTGATTCCGGCATTACCGGCGGTATTTCTTTCCGCGCTAAAGAACGCCCGTTTAACGAGGTGATTGAACGTATCGCCAATATGGCCGGACTGCGCTACAGAGTTGAAAATAATGTGCTGCGTGTGGAACGCGACACTGCCTATATCGAAACCTATCCGCTTGATATGCTAAATATTACCCGCCAATCTTCGGGCAGCATCACTACTGGTGGTGGTAGCGGTGGTTCTGGTGGTGGTTCTTCATCTGGCAGTAGTAGCGGCGGCTCAGGTGGCGGTGGTGGATCGTCCAATTCAAGTATCACTGCTGAGTCTGCCAGCGATTTCTGGGAAAAATTTGAAGAAAGCATTACCCGTATTCTTGGTTTCCAATCGTCGACTTTGGTATCTTCTACCAGCGTTGCTGCCCAGCCAGTGCTTCCTGGTCCTGATGGCTCTACACCGCCGGTTGCTGCGGTTCCTGGGTCGGCTACGGGTAATTCCAGCACTGCGGGTACGTTCTTCTCGTTAAATCGTCAGGCGGGCACTCTCACCATATCCGGTACCGAGCGCCAGCATGATATGGTGAAACAATTCCTGCGTGTTATTGAAAGTAATATTTCTTCCCAGGTATTGATCGAGGCAAAGATTGTTGAAGTGACGTTGAACGATAAATACCAAACCGGTATTAACTGGACAAAACTTGGGCCGACTGGTTTTGCTTTATCCGGTGATCTTGATCCGGTTATTGCTACTAACCCCACTACATCAGCTCCCGCGATTACTTTCTTGAAAGATAACTTTCTGGGTGGAGTTGATCTATCGGGAGCCGTATCATTGTTGAGCGAGTTTGGCACGACCAGAGCGCTTTCCAGCCCGCGTTTGAACGCGATGAACAACCAGCAAGCAGTGTTGTCTTTTGTCGAAAACTTTGTGTTCTTTGATGTGAGTATTGATGTTACTGCGGCGGTTCCTGCGAGCGGTACTTCGCCTGCAATTCCTGCGGAAATCGAGGTTGAAAGTGAACAACAGGAAGCCCCCATTGGGATTGTGCTGACACTACAACCGTCGATTAATAAAGAAACAAATGAAGTGACGCTTAGTGTGCGCCCAACCTTGACTAAATTGGTGAGTACCGTCGCTGACCCTGGGTTTGAGATTGGTAAAGCAAGAGCCTTATCGGAGTTGATTGCATCGGGTGCGAGCTCAGATGTAATTAATTCAGTAAGATCGGTGACCAGTAATATTCCACAATTGGAAGTGCGCGAGCTTGATTCGATCCTGAAAGTGAAAAGTGGCCAGATTATGGTGATTGGCGGATTGTTGGAAGACAGCGTAACCAATGTAGATACAGGTGTGCCTGGGGTAGACGAGGTGCCTTATCTGGGTAATCTGTTTAAGGGTGTTGAGAAGACCAACTCTAAGAAAGAACTGGTTATTCTGATTCGTGCAACCATTGTGGATTCTGCGGGCTATATGGATCATGCGGATAAATCAATCTACAAGAAATTTATCCAGGACCCTCGTCCTATTGAATTCCCTGAGCGTCAATATTAACGGGCAATGCTGACTAATATTCGCTATATCCTTATCACTGCTCTTCGCGACTGGCTCTTCATTGGGCTATTGGTGGGTATTTTGCTGGCTACTGCTATTTCAGCAATACTCGGCGGCACTGCCTTTTTAGAAGAGCGCGAAATGACTATTACTTTCGCCTCCGGCGCATCACGCCTGATCCTGATGATCGGATTGATCGTGTTTGTGTGTTTTCATATTCGTAGTGCGTTTGACACAAAGGAAATTGATGTCATTTTGTCGCGTCCGATCTCACGAGCGAACCTTGTGATCGCTTATTGGCTAGGGTTTTGCTTGGTGGCTTTATTGCTGACTTTTCCTGTACTGGTATTACTCGCGATGATAGGCGCGCCCGATATGATGGGGCTGATAGGCTGGGGAGCAAGTTTGCTACTTGAGACATTCTTAATCGTTGCGCTTGCGCTATTTAGTGCCTTTGCATTGCGCAGTGCGGTGACAGCGGTACTCGCCTGTATGGGGTTTTACGTGTTGTCGCGCATGATGGCGTTTTTCGTGATTACGGTGGAATCACCCATGTTTAACGATGTGAAATTTATTGCCCTAAAATATGCGTTGATTGCTATTTCTTCCTTGGTTCCGCGTCTGGATTTCTTTGCTAAGACCGAGTGGCTTTCTTACGGCTTTCTTAGTAGTCAGGAATGGATGATATTTGTGGTGCAGGCGGCTATTTTTGTGCCGTTGTTGCTGTTGGCCACCATTGTCGATTTTCGTCGTAAACAGTTTTAGTTATGGCTGCACTTATTACAAAATGGCTGCGAGAATATCTGCTGCTAGGTGTATTTGTGGTATTGCAGTTGTGTTTCTGGTGGGAAAGCAAGGACATTAAACCAGAGATGGGCATTGTGCCGGATGTGCCGGGTAAGCAAGCTGTGAAGGCACTTAGCTTTGGCGATGATGAGTTTTTCTTTCGCGTGCTTGCATTCAACCTGCAAAATGCTGGCGACACGTATGGCCGTTTTACCAGCCTTCGTTATTACGACATGAACAAACTGTATCATTGGTTCAACTTGCTGGATGGGCTCAATAGCAAATCGAATATGATTCCTTCCATGGCGACCTATTACTTCGCACAAACGCAGAATACACCCGATATACGTTACATTGTCGATTACCTTTATGAACATTCCACGCGTGATATTGCGCATAAATGGTGGTGGCTGGTGCAGTCTATTTATTTGGCACAACATAAGCTTACGGATATGGATCTGGCGCTCAAAGTGTCTAAGCCACTGGTAAGTGATGGGGTGCCTGTATGGGCGCAGCAAATGGCTGCTGTGGTGCGCGAAAAGCGTGGCGAGATGGCAGACGCGCTCGCCATCATGGAAACGATTCGAGACAATGTAGAGGATATTCCTGAGTCAGACCTGCGATTTATGACCTATTTCATCAAAGAACGCATTGGCAAGCTGGATGAAATGCATAAAGCTATTGATACCCAACAGTAAACTTCTGTTTATTTGCACATAAAGCTGTGATTATATCACCTTATGGCTGAGATTAATGCTAACAGTGTGCTAACGCTTATTCAGGCTCTGCATTTGGTGGGGCTGATCCCGTCGCTGTTTGTTATTTTCTTCCTTAGTACCTTGCTGCGTAGGAACGTGCAGGCGATTGTGCCGGTATTATATTTCGTGGTGTTGAGTGCAATTTTTGCCTTACCGCTGGTGGGTATTTATGCTGTGTATCTCGATGATCGCTGGTTTGGTATAGGCCAGTTGCTGGCGGAGAACACGTTGGTTGCGATCAGTTTCCTGTTGATTTTACAATTCATGACGGGACGCATCCCTTCGGTATTTTACTGGCTGGTGCTCATGATTCCATTGCTCGGAGCAGGGATGTTGGGCACCGTGCAGGGAGATGAAGTCTGTTTGAGTGTGTATATATGCTATGATATTGCGACGTTTAAAACACTCTATAGCGTCTTTAGCTCATCGTTAGTGTTTCTGCTGTTGATGTATTACGCTTCGCGCTTTAGTGGGCATATGCAACAAGATGCAGACCGGAAACATAAGTATGCGCTGATCGTGGCGCTTATCTTGCTCAATTTATTTGTACTAGCCATTGAGCTGGCGCGCTTATCTGGAAAATTGCCGGGTACGCAGGCGGATTTCATTATTATTACCTTCCGCCTGACGTTTATCTATCTGGTGATTACTTCGTTGTTTCGAGTGTTCTATCCTACACTTGCCGGGCAGGTGATAAACCCTTCTATTGGGGACAGCCCACACGACCCCAGCGCTGATATGCCGCATGTAGAAAAAATTCGCGCACTTCTGGATGAAGATCGAGTGTATCGTGAAATGCGTATGAACCGCGCAGGACTAGCAGAACGCGTAGGTATTAGCGAGTATGCGTTGTCGCGAATTATTAATCACTATTTTGGCAAAAATTTTAGTGAACTAATGAATGGGTATCGCATTGAGGAAGCTAAAAAGCGGCTGCGCGAAGAACCAAACTATCAAATTACATTGATTGGTTTTGAAGTCGGGTTTAACTCCATTGCTTCGTTTAACCGTGTGTTCAAAGACATGGTTGGTGTGTCGCCGACCGAATGGCGGTCAAATTCAAATACTAGAAACACTGATTAGCTTCTACCGATGCCTTTATCCGCGAACGCTATAGGTATGCTTCCCGGGCCCTGAGTGTCATTACTAGCAAGAGATATGTTGCTGGATAAGCCCGGCATGCCTTGCAACAGGCTGGCGAAAGTATCTGTTAACATGCCGTTGCCTGAGAGCATACCTGAAATCATGGCTAGTAGTGTGTTTCCCATGTTGAAGTCACCCATACCTGATGATTTGACCTCTACATTATCCATATCCAGTGTGTATTGTTTGCCTACGCCCTGACCGAGAAAATGACGAGAATTTCTTGTTCGGTCATTACCATTTTGAAAACCGCCTTCTAGCGCTGCGCTAGTAATGCTTGAGGCGGCATGGTCGGAAATACCAGAATCGAGAGAGTTTCCATTTTCACGATGTTCGGCAAAAATGGATGTGACATTAGTTGATAGGTCATCGTATGTGACCCCCATCCCGGGAGCCAACCCCTCAAGATCATGTGACATATGCGCCGCCGCAGTGGCTACTTTTAATGGCTCTACTAACACAGCGGAAGAGGTTATGCCTTTTTTCTGGGTAATGGTATTTGACAGCATTGCGTTACTTCCGCCTGCTGAATGTCCGTAGGTTTCGATAGAAGAAACATTTGCACCCGCGCTGTTAAATGAACTGAGTGCTGTCTGCGTAAATGCGGCCACCTGATAGTTTTGCGGGTTGGCTGCGCCGTCCATCAGACGGTCAATGAGTTGCCCTTCCTTGGTGCTTGTATCAGGGGGCATTTTCCCCGTATAACCACCGTAAGAAATGATTGCACGTTCACCTTGTAAGGCCTCACCTCTTGCGTTGGTTTCCACCCAGGCGGTCGCTTTTAAATCCGAATTAATAGCGGTGCGCTTAAAATAATGATCCTTACCATCATAAGTTACACGTACCTGTTGGATTGATTGTTCATTGATAGCATCCGCACCGGTTTGATAATCACCATTATTCATGAAGGCGATTGCATGGTCGCCCCTGAGGTTTGGCATATCCGCGATTTTCGCAGCCTCGGTCGTGTTGGTCAGATAGACCAGCATGCCGCCTTCGATGATTTGTTCGCGTGTTTGTTCCGTGCTCATATCTATCCATTATAACTTACTATAGCGCTCAGAGTGTTACAGTTGCGTTAAGGCTATATGTACGCAGAATCCTTATTTATTTATAAATAACAGCAGGATATATTTGTCTGCTAATTCCCGGTAAGGATGCGTTCGACCAGTTCGCCAACGGTAGGCACGAAGCCATCCGCATACCAGGGGTCATTCTGGAACTTAAAGGCGTTGTGGCCAGAGAACATCAGCTCGTTTTCTACACCCGCGCCATGCGCCACATCTTGCAGGGTTTTCTGGATGCAGAAGCTGCGCGGATCCGCCTTTTTACCAGTGGTGAAATCATCATGGTCTTTCCAGTTGGAAAAACGGCAATGGCTTAAGCAGCCCATGCAATCCACCTGATCTTTGTGAATTTGCGCGGCCTTTTCCTTGCTGACGAAAATCAACGTAGAGTCCGGTGTTTTAGTTGGTTCGTCATACCCTTCAGCAATCCACTTCTCGGCACGCGCCTTATCATCTGGTTGCACATAAACCGGGCGTCCACGTGCACCAACAGGAAGTGGCTCGGAGAAGAGCTGCTCCTGCTCGGTGCGATATTCGATTTGTCGCTCGCCACGCCCGCGCAGCTCTTTGATGAAATCATTGTTTACGGCAGAAGAATAAAAACCAGTCGGGCTGAAATTATTGAGGAATACATCGCCCTCTTTCAGCGTCATCAGGCGTTTTTTCCATTCGTCTGACACGGGGCTTTCCTTGGTGAGGATAGGGCGGGTGCCGAACTGGAAAGCGATTTTTCCAATTTCCGGGTTATCCAGCCAGTGTTCCCAGTCTTTCAAATGCCACGCACCGCCGGCCATGAGAATAGGTGTTTCCTGCAGGCCATATTTATCCATGGTTTTGCGTAGCTCAGCCACACGCGGATACGGATCTTGCGGTTTGGTTGGATCTTCCGCGTTGGAAAGGCCATTATGCCCACCAGCTAGCCACGGATCTTCATAAACCACACTGCCAAGCCACTGAGGGTGTTTGCTATAGGAACGTCTCCATAATGCATTAAATGCACGCGCAGATGAAATGATAGGATGGTAATATACTTCATGCGCTGCGCAAATTTCGCCCAGCTTGTAAGGCATACCTGCGCCGCAGGTCACGCCATGCACCAAGCCTTTGGCCCCTTTAAGAATGTTGAGCAGGATTTCCTCGCAGCCACCCATTTCCCAAAGTACGTTGACGTGGATGCGTCCATTGCCGCCGGAAATATCATGCGCCATTTTTGCCTGAAAAATGCCACCGCGAGAGCTTTGCTCGATTAGCTCAGCGTGGCGTTCTTTACGCGTTGCACCTTTGTAGGTGTAGGGGATGGGCTTGCCATCCTGATCAAACGTATCGGCGTTTACGCCCGATAATGTGCCCACGGCACCAGCAGCTGCGAATGCACCGGCGGTACGTCCGTTACTTACTGATACACCTTTACCACCTTCAACGATGGGATGAACTTCTTTGCCGGAAATGACGACCGGCTTTAATTTTTCACTAAAAGACAATGGCTAACCTTATTGAAATAATTTGTAATATTTCGTGATTATAGGCATTAGGAGGGCTAGCGCAATGGTGAATTTGCCTTATGGATTAATGTGCTTCGCCCCAGTGTTTTCCGCTTCCAACCTCGACTGTAAGCGGAACGGAGAGAGAGGCTGCATTTTCCATTGCTTGTTTGATCATCGGTATGACGTCATTTGCAGCACTTTCCTGCACTTCAAACACCAACTCATCATGCACTTGCAGGAGCATGCGCGCGGAGTTTGGAAGAGCATTTTGTACGTTGATCATCGCCTTTTTGATGATGTCGGCAGCAGTGCCTTGCAGCGGGGCATTAATGGCGGCACGCTCGCCGAACTGGCGACGATTGCCGTTCTTGTCGTTGATGCTGGGCACATGACAACGGCGGCCAAATAATGTTTCCACATAACCGTGTTTGCGTGCGAAATCCTTTTGCGTTTCCATGTAGGTTCGAATGCCGGGATATTGTGTGAAATATTGCTCGATATAGTTGGCCGCTTCGGAACGCTCGATACTCAGACGGGTGGCAAGCCCGTGTGCTGAAATACCATAAATGATGCCGAAATTAATCATCTTGGCATTGCGTCGTTGCTCGCTGCTTACCTCAGATAGAGACACATCAAACATTTGGCTGGCGGTGATGGCGTGAATGTCGTCGCCATTTTTGAAAGCTTCTTTAAGCACGTCAATATTTGCCATGTCTGCGAGCAAACGCAGCTCAATTTGTGAGTAATCTGCTGCGAGCAAAATGTGCCCTTCTTCGGCGATAAATGCTTCGCGAATTTTGCGCCCTTCTTCTGTACGAATCGGGATGTTCTGCAAATTGGGATCGCTCGAAGAAAGCCGGCCAGTGGAAGTGATGGCCTGTGCAAAACTGGTATGCACACGCCGTGTTTTTTCATTCACACAATTTGCCAGCGCATCCGTATAGGTGCTTTTGAGTTTGGAGAGTTGCCGCCAGCTAATGGCTTTTTCGGCAATCTCATGACCCTGTGCGGCGAGGGTTTCCAGCGTGTCACTATCAGTAGAATACGCTCCCGTTTTAGAAGATTTCTTGCCGCCTTCGAGCCCTAAATTTTCGAATAATACTTCACCAAGTTGCTTCGGCGAGCCCACGTTGAATTCCACGCCTGCCAGCTTGTGAATATCGCGCTCTAGCTCATGCATGCGCCCTTCAAAATCTTTGGAAAGTTCAGCGAGTTTAGGCATGTCTAGTTTGATGCCACATGTTTCCATAGATGAAAGGACGCCTACCAGCGGACGCTCAATGGTTTCATATAAGCTGGTCATTTTCTCGGCAATGACCTGCGGCTTAAACACTTCCCACAGGCGCATTGTAATGTCAGCATCTTCCGCGGCATATGGGGTTGCCGCATCAATTTCTACTTCGTCAAACCGTTTGCGGTTTTTACCTTTGCCTGTCACCTCATCATAGCCGATGGTTTTGTAGGCAAGATAGCGATCAGCTAGCTCATCCATGCTTTGCCCGTGCTCACCCGCATGCAGACAGTAAGACAGCAACATGGTATCATCTATCGGTGTGATGTTTGCGCCGTGGTTTTGCATAACCAGTAGGTCGTACTTCATGTTGTGCCCGATTTTCAACACAGACGGATCTTCCAGCAACGGCTTGATAAGCGCGAGCGCTTTTTCCATCGGGATTTGATTCGGCGCCAAGGTTTTTGCCTTAGGTGCATCGGCAAACATATCGCTTTGGCCTGCGCCTTGTTTTTCTTCACCTTCCGTCAGATGTGCGAGCGGTACGTAACAGGCTTTGCCTGCTTCTACACACAAGGAAAAACCAACCAGCTCAGCCGTATGTGCATCGAGCGATGTGGTTTCCGTATCGAACGCCACCACGCCTTTTTGTTTGGCGCGCGCTACCCAATCAGACAGTTCTTTCTCGTTGGTAAGTGCCGTGTGCTCGCCTTTGCCAAGTGAAAGCACGGGTGAAGTGGGAATGGTTGCTTTGGTTTCTTCAGTAGTGCCTGTGGTAGTCGTTTTTGCGGTGGTTTTTACCTCCTGCGAGTTTGCTTGTAGCCGTGCCATGGTAGCTTTCAGGCCGTATTTTTCACAGAAGGCGAGCGCGTCTTCCAGTGGCAATGGCGTAGTCAGTAAATCGTCCATGGGGGCAGGTAGAGGAACATCTTCTTTAAGGCCGATCAGCTCGTAAGAGATGCGCGCCATCTCCGCATTTTCTTTGATGGTCTCGCGGCGTTTGTTCTGTTTGATTTCATCGGCGCGCGAAAGCAACGTTTCCACATCGCCGTATGTGTTGATAAGTTCTGCCGCTGTTTTTGGGCCGATGCCTGGTACGCCCGGCACGTTGTCGGAGCTGTCGCCCATGAGTGCGAGTACGTGACGTACTTTGTCTGGCGCGACTGCAAATTTTTCCTGCACTTGCTCTTCACCGATGGTGCGCTGCTTCATGGCATCGAACATGGTGATGCCGTTGCCCACGAGTTGCATCAGGTCTTTATCAGAGGAGACTACGACCACCTCCATATTTTCTTTTTGCGCGACGCGGGCATAGGTGGCGATGATGTCATCTGCTTCAAAGTCTGGTGTGTCTAATGCGGGTAGGCCGAGCGCTTTGGTGGCTTCGCGCACGATGGCAAATTGCGGAATCAGGTCGTCCGGCGGGGGCGGGCGGTTTGCTTTGTACTCTTCGTAAATGCGATTGCGGAAGGTTTTACGCGCCGCATCGAAGATGACTGCCATGTAGTCGCCCTCATGCTCGCGACGCAGCTTAATGAGCATGTTCATGAACCCCACAACCGCACCCACCGGCGTGCCATCCGGCGATGTCAGAGGAGGAAGGGCGTGGTAGGCGCGGAAGATAAACCCCGAGCCGTCTATTAGGTAAAGTTTTTGGGTCATGAGCTGATGATAGATGAATGATGGGCGGACATTAAGCCATTGTTTACAAAGGCGCAATCGGTTTTTTCTAAAGCCTTGATGATAGAGGGGTTTCATGAAACCTTCATAATTTTGATCATGTTATCGGTATATAATGGAGGATAGGAGCAGCATTATATGCCTGAAGAAAAATCGCCAGTATTGTCATCACAGCCGGAACAGGGCGTTTCCCAAGTGGAAGATGATAGAATACCAGTCTATGATTTGGATGATGTAGGGTTAGAACCTACTTATGATTTGTCACCTGCAGTGCAAGCAAAAATAGACGAATCACTCGCACCGGTGTTCACTTTATGGAAAGATTACGCGGATATTAATCGGCGTGCTGAAGAAGGAGAAGCAATTCATGGCCAAGATTTTTTGCAGGTGGAGGCGGAGTTTAACAGCAGGATTGATGTAGAAGGCTTAGATGATAAACTCCAGGCGATTAAGTTATGGGATGCTATAAAACATCCTTTGGTGGATAAAATTTACCGTACTGTTTCTGGCAAAGAAAAACGCGATCTGATGCCACAGGTCAGCGCCTATATACAAGATGCATTTTTTATGGAAATGAGAAAACATCCTGAAATGGGGAGGGTGTTTAATTCAGAGACAATTGACAGAGCCTTTGTACAACAAAGATTGATAGAGGGTGTTCCGCGAGAAAATACGAATGTTCCTGAATCGGTGCAAACTGAACAAGAGTTGGTGCAAACATTGCTCGCGAATAATGTAGGTTTTGCGGTGGGGGAGGTGCATACCCAATCAGAGGCTGACCAGTTCCTTGTGCGTAATATGACAGAGTTTCGCGCGAATGGGGTTGATACTATTTACATTGAGGGAAATGATAAAAGAATACAGAGATTGCTGGCAGCAAGCGATGAAGATCTTGGCGAATATCTTGCTTATGCAGAAACACCTGAAGGGCGCAAAAGAAATCGAGAGTTTGTTTCGCGAGTATATCATGTGCCGGCTGAAGAGGTGGATGATGTCGATATTGATAATCTGAGAATGTTTAAGGCTGCACGTGAACAAGGAATACGCATTGTGAATATCGATAAGACTGGTGCTGCGCGTCCTATGGAGCTTGCCGTCGTCAGTCATCGGCTGGCTAGCACAAACTTCATATGGACAGATAATATTCAACAGGATAGAGAGCGATCAGGGTTGCAAGGTAAATACATTGTATTTGGTGGGGCCGCACATTTTGATTCTGATGGTTTGGCGTTCGAAGCTATAGAAGAAGGCGAGGAACCGATGGTTTTCATGCGCAATAATGGTTTAGTGGATGAAGCGCTTGGCATACCTAGTATCAGTTTCCAAAAACAGGAGGATGGTACAAATAAAGTCTTTATCCGCGGAACCAATCCAAATGGTCCTGATTTCTATTTACCCGCAAGTGAAGATCATCCCGATATGGTAGAAGCGTTATTACCTGGTTGGGTTAGTGCGCTCGCTGAGCTGCAAAAACCAGGAAAAAAATTTATATCTCCTGAAGATATTAAGTATACACCGGTTGCCCCAGAAGCAGAGCCTATTAAATCGGGTCCTAATTCGTTACCTGTACGTGAAATCCCACCTAATGGACGCGGCTAGATCACAAGTTGCGGGTTGATAGTTAGTTGCGGCTGCGATATGCCTTGTGCCATCAACCATTAATCATCAAGAGAGCATTATGCAAACCCTTTCCGGCCCAATACGCACACCACGCTCTGGTGGCAAAGCAAAACAACTCGTTATTTTATTGCATGGTTGGGGCGCGGATGGCCCGAACCTGATTGATCTGGGTGATGCGTTCGCACAAGTGTTGCCGGATGCGCAGTTTATTGCGCCGAATGCGCCATACCCATGTGAGGCAAACCCGTATGGCTATCAGTGGTTCTCGCTGATGAACCGCGAGCCGGAAGCGATGTTGGAAGGGGTGCGTAATGCATCTGAAATCGTGAATCATTTTATTGATGAACAGCTAAAAGAACTTGCACTTGATAACAGTAAGCTGGCCTTGGTTGGTTTCTCACAAGGCACCATGACTGGCCTGCATGTGGCGCTGCGCCGCAGCCCGCAAATGGCGTGCATGGTTGGCTTCTCGGGTGCATTGATGGGAACGGAAACATTAGCGGAGGAAGTAACTGCCCGCCCGCCTGTGTGTCTGATTCATGGTGATGCGGATGATGTGGTGCCATATGCATCGCTCAAGCACGCGACGGACACGCTGAGGGCGCATGATGTATCAGTTGAAGATCATACCCGCCCTTATGTCGGACATTCAATTGATATGGAAGGAATGAAAAACGCTGCTGCGTTTTTAGCGAAACATTTAGTTTGATTCTGCGCCCCGGCTCATGCTGGTATCATTCTTGGCGAGAGCGCCTTCAAGAAGCTTTACTGCTTCGTGTGCCTTGATATCCTTTGTATCCGTAGGATTGGTTATACCCGCATCATTTGCTGGTTCACGTTCTTTTTCCGCAGCAGCATTAGCGGCCACTGTTCTTGCATTGGCAATGCGCGGAATACGATCATAGTTATCAGAGATACCTTGTGCTGAGCGCGCAGCTAATTCATCTAGCTGTTCATCGGTGAACGCAGCGTAATGTTCGCGATGTTTCTCCAGCTCTTCGCGAGTAGTCGTACGCACTTCGTCTATCAGATCATCTTTGCTCATATTAGCAGCATGTTCCGATACTACGTTTTGCGAAGTTTTGGCGACTACACGTGCTGCGTTGCGCACTTCGTGATCCTTGGGGATCTTCACACCTGCGAAACCAGCGAGCATGCCCGCCAGATTAGTGCCTAAAAATGAGTCAATGGCTTCAGCGATTCTAAATAAAAATCCTTTGAAGCCATTATTGCGCGCGGCTTCTTTTTTTTCTTCAATCGTTTCGGTGATTTTATCGCGGGTTTGCTCGTAAACCACACTACCGAACTGGTTATAGATACCCGCGCGTTTTGCCTCATCGACCGGCAGTACTTCCACTGCGTCTAATTTATCAATCTTAGGGGGGTCTGTTTTGTTGATGCTGTGTACTACACTTTCATGCACTTCAGTCTCAATTTTTTTCATGGTGGAGTCATCAAGCAAGATGGCAATGTCAGGGCGCTCTTGTGAAAGCTCTGTAAGCTGGGTTGTTACTTCTGTACTAAAGGTGCGTGCTGTTGGTGCCGCAAATGCATTTTCTTCATCGCTAAGGGCCCAATTGATAGCGCCTTTGCCGATTCTTACGCCTCTGTTCCAGAGGCTGTCAACCACGTAGCCACCCGTACGAGATACGACCGCATCGCCCGCAGTGCTGGCAATGGTATTCACCTGTTCAGTGGTTGGGACGATTTCTTCCAGGCTTTCTGCGTTTTTATTTTTCAGAAAATTTTGAAAGTCCTGACTGGCTTTAGCGCGTTCGTTGATGTCAGCGAGCTGGACGCCACCTATGCTGCGTTCTTCTATGGCCTCACGTGCGAATTCACGATAATCATCATTAGTGAGTGTGCTGCTATCTGGAAGGTCAGGCGCAGCGATTTTGATTAATTCGTAATTTTCTTTAATGGCAGACGCGACCCCGTCACGAAAACCGGTCTCGACTCCCGCGATCGTGCTATTACGTCTTTCTGTCTGCGTTTTTGTTAATGCCATAGGTTCCAATTGATACTATTTTCTACCCTAAGAGTACCCTAAATACTTGCCAAGTAAGATGAATATATGATGACAACGTAAAAAAACCGTGCAGATCGTTGTCATAAAACCGACATTTTTGTTGCTTTTAGGGGGTAACCCACGCTAAATTATATAAATAATTGGTTAATAAAAACCAAAAAATCTATACGCAACGGGAGCTTATTTTGTCCATCGTTACCATCAAGATCAACGGTAAGGATTATCAGGTCGCATGTGGTGACGGCGAAGAAGAACGCCTGCATATGTTGGCCAATGAGGTGGACGAAAGACTGCAATCTATTGTTTTTCCTATGAAAAATAAGCCAAACGAGGCCATGTCGCTGCTGCTGACGAATTTGCTGATGGCTGATGAACTATCTGAAAAACAAAAAGAAATAGAAGAAATTCAGCAAGAAAGTAAAAAGGCGATCGCCCGCGCCAGTGTGAAGCGCGATAGTGGTGAGGCAGATGCCCGTATTGCCGAGATGGAAAACGCCATGGCAGCCACTATGAACGAGATTGCCGCCCGTTTGGAAAAAATTACCGACGAAATCGAAGCATAATAGCCACTGGCTCTTGCATTGCACGCATAATGCTATAGATTAGTAGAGGAACGGGTTCTGCCCGGTGCGTTAGGTACATTATTCCTTGGACCGATACTTATTGCATCATAGGGAGCTGTCCCTGGTAAGGGCCTTGCCCTTGCACATATGGCGCCCACCTGTCTCACAGGGTCGAATGCGAATTCTGCGTTACCGACGGCCAGTGGTGGTCCCGTTCCGATTTCTACTATGCTGGCCGGCTTGCTTGCTTTTTTTTCGTTTCCGGTGCTCACGTACTAGGCTGTACGCTGCGCGCCGTCACTTCAAAAAAATCTGCGCATCCGCCGCAGCCTAGCGAAATCATTGTAAGATACATTTTGATTCCTCTTTGAGAACAGAAAGAAATCTGTTGCCTGATAAAAATACACTCCGTTCCGACATGTTGTTCAAGCGCCAGGCGCTGGATATTGAATTTGTACGCGAAGCGGCGGAGCATATTGCCGATAGATTGCTGCGCGAAATTCCACCGGGTGATAATGTGATCGCGGGATATGCCGCGATGCGTAACGAAATGGATGTATTCCTCGCTATGAAGCTTTTGGAAAATCGCGGGCATCGATTATGTCTGCCTGATGTACAGGATGATGCAGATGGTGGGCTGGTGTTTCGTGCGTGGCAGTCAGGTCAGCCATTGGAAAAAGGAAAATTCGGTACGGATATACCGCCCGCAGGGGAAACGGTGGTGCCGGATGTTGTGTTGGTGCCGCTGGTGGCGTTTGATAAGAAGGGGCACAGGCTGGGTTATGGTGCAGGTTATTATGATCGAGCACTCCAGCAATTACGTGCTGCCAACAAGGAGTTGCTAGTGATTGGCGCAGGTTTTAGCATGCAGCAGGTAGATGATATTCCCGCGGAAGCACATGACGAAACCCTTGATAAAGTGATTACCGAAAAAGCAGTGATCGTTCCGGGCATATGAACATACTTTTCTTAGGAGACGTGGTAGGTAGATCGGGACGCGATGCAGTCGTTTCACATGTGAAACAATTGCGCGAAGAATGGTGCCTCGATTTTGTGATTGTAAATGGCGATAATGCGGCGGGTGGTTTTGGTATTACTCCGGCCATATGCAAAGACTTTTACGAAGCGGGGGTGGATGTGATTACGGGCGGTGATCACGTGTGGGATCAGAGAGAGGCTACCGCTTATCTTTCAGAAGAAAAACGTTTGTTGCGTCCGCAGAATTACCCAGAAAGAACGCCGGGGATTGGCCATCATGTCTATGAAGCTGGTGGCAAACGTGTGCTGGTGATTCATACATTGGGGCAGGTGTTTATCCGCGATCAGGTGGATTGTCCGTTTGCGGCTGCAGATAAAATATTAGAAGCCTATCGTTTGGGTGGAGAGCTTTCTGCCATCGTGGTGGATTTCCATGCGGAGGCAACGTCTGAAAAAACTGCTATGGGCAAGTATCTCGATGGGCGGGTGAGCATGGTAACGGGCAGCCACACGCATGTGCCGACTGCCGATGCACGTATACTGCCAAAAGGTACGGCATTTCAGACAGATGCGGGCATGTGTGGCGATTATGACTCGGTGATTGGTTTTGATGCAGAAGGGCCGCTGAAGCGTTTTTTGACAAAGCTTCCCAAAGTGAAGCTGGAAGCGGCCAGAGGTGAGGGGACGTTGTGCGGATTGTTAGTGGAAACTGATGATGCAACCGGGCTTGCCAAATCGTGCAAAAGCGTTCAATATCCCAATATGTTAGGGAGTAATACATGATTGTAGTGTTGTCGCCTGCTAAACGGCTTGATTTTAAAAGTAACGCAAAGATTGCGGCCAATACGCAACCAGACATGTTGCTTAAATCGCAGCTATTGGTGGAAGAACTCAAAAGTTACACAACAACAAAGCTGGCATCGCTGATGCATCTTAGCGATAAACTGGCGACCCTTAACGCGCAGCGCTATCGTAATTTTCATGTACCGTTTACTCCCGATAATGCAAAGCAGGCGATTTTTGCTTTTCGTGGTGATGTATATAGCAACATAGAGATCGATAAATATAGCGAAGAGGACTATGCGTTTGCGCAGGATCATATCCGCATACTTTCAGGGCTGTATGGGTTGTTGCGGCCGCTTGATCTTATACAGCCTTATCGTCTGGAGATGGGCACTAAACTGAAAACACGCTATGGCAAAGATCTGTATGAATTCTGGGGGGAGTATATCATGCAGACGCTCGACCAGTTGCTGGCGACTCACGATCAGAAAGTGCTGATTAACCTGGCATCAAATGAATATTTCAAGGCTGTAAAACCAAAGAAACTTTCTTGTCCCGTGATTAATATGGTGTTTAAGGAAGATAAGAATGGCCGGCTTGCAGTTGTGGGGGTGCATGCGAAAAAAGCACGTGGGAATATGGCCAATTACATCATTAAGAACCGGATTGATGACCCCGCCAAACTGAAAAAATTCCGCACTGGCGGATATAAATACAACGCATCACTTTCTGATAAAAAGAATTTCGTATTCGTTAGATAGGTGGGTTGGCGAGCGAGCCAATCTGGCGTGGTTTGTACACAGAAATTTTATACATGGTGTGTGGTGCCAGTTCTGGCACGATTTGTCCTGTGTAGCTCATCAAGGGAGCAAAATTGTAGAAGGCCTCTGCTGCAATAGCGATCTGATCTGGTTGTACTAAATACCCGCCGGGAAAAACGGCATGTCCGCCAGGAGAACCCACGCGGCTAATGTTGCCACCTATTGGGCGATACTGCCATGAAATACAAGTTACATCGCTACCTGTACATGGAGGAATGCCCACATCTCGATGAGTAGCCGCCGTAAAAATAATGCTACCATTGAAATCATATGGCTCCATGATTTGTGTGGCACTGGAGGCAAAACTATCCATGTCACTGAACCGCACTACATTGCCCTGCGTCAGAAAGTCGGCCATGGCATGCGCGGTTTTATCAAGCTTGATATGGATCAGTGCAAAACGTGCAACTTCCAGCGTGCCTAGAAAAAATATCAGCAACAATGGCAACACTAATGCAAACTCGATAGCAGCTATGGCTTGGGTACATCTAAGCAGGCGCATTAGAACGGCTCATTTTTAATGGTGGCAATAGATTGTATATTATATATGCCTTGTTCATCGCCTACCAGCCCGCTTATCAAGGGGGTGAATAATGGCCACGGATAAGTAACACGGTAAAGTACGACCCCGCCGCTAGAGCCAGGGCCGGCAATGCCTTGATCGGCATCCCATTGCCCATTGCCGTTGATGTCTTCAAAGCCATTTATGCACGGTGGTGGATCAGTTATTGGGATGCAAGGCTCTGGCTGTCCTACATTAGCAAAGCCATTATAGGAAAGAATTTCGATTTCCAGCTCATTTGTGTTAATTACGCCAAACGATAGATCAGCAATTTTTTGACGGATAAATTCTTCGCGCGACATGCCTGCTGCAGTGTATCCGGTTTTACCTGTGCGCGCACTAATGCCAGTCGCGCCTTCTATCACGCTACTTGCAAAAAAGATTAGCGCCATTTCCATGAAACCCACCAGAATGGTGAAGAGCATGGTGGCGATCAGGGCAAATTCAATGGTTGCAACGCCCTGATTGCAGCGGGAAAAACGAGTGGTAAAACGACCTAACATAATATATTACCGCGTTTAATGAGAAATGCAGTGTACATCTATAAGTTGTAACAAAGATTTAATAAAATGTTAACAGCTTTTCGACGAAACTAATCGTATATTATACTAGAGCAGTATAGCGCAATTTCCAGAAAAGGACTTGTATAGTCTAATGAGACGATTTTATTCCAATAAGGATGGTGGAACACTGATATTGGTAGGGGTGATGCTGCCGCTATTAGTGATCACAATGGCGCTTGTCGTTGATACGGCACGAATTTATGCGGTGCAGGCAAAAGCTCAATCAGCTTCCGACGTGGCGCTTTTAGGCGCTGTTTCTACACGCAGCACCACAGATTTAGAAACCGAAGCATTACGTTTGTTTAGGGCAAATTACCCAGATGGCTATATGGGATCCAGCGTGACGTTAGACGCAATTTCTGAGCTAAGTGAGTGTATATATTCTGCCAAGTTTGAAGTTACGGTGCCTGCGTCAGTAACCGGAGTATTCGCTGACGATATTACCACCATATATATAGAATCGGAAGTAAGAGGTGGTTTTGGTTGTACACCACAGGTTGGTCTGGAGCTGGCACTGGCACTAGATAATACGGGGTCAATGGAAGGTAGCAAAATTGATGCGCTTAAGAGCGCTTCTAGTGATCTTGTGAATATATTGTTTGGTGATAGTGATACGCTGAATAACCTGCATATCTCTATTGTACCATATGACCTTGTTGTGAATATTGGTGTAGGACGTGAGGGCTGGATTCAGGCTGACTCAGTAGAAAAATACAACTCGATTATTGGTCAATGGGGAAAAGGTGGTGCATTTAACCGGTTTACGGATCATTTATGTGGGCCATACCCTAGGGAACCTCAGTGTAGATTAGACAACCCCGCGCGACCATCATGCTGCGTTGATTTGATGTGTGACCCTACGCAATCTTGTCATGACGGTTATACACGCTGCGCAAGTGGACAAACCTGTAGTGCTGAGACCGGCGAGTGTACGCCTTGTACGCCTACAGACATTCCTCCGCAATGCACCAGCCCGGGATCCACAGGGGCATGTACGCCTAATGGCTTGGTTGATGCCAGTGATCAACCACCTAGCGCGGGTACTGAGTGGCTATTCAGATTGCCGTATGAGTTAAGGCTTAGCGAGAATGGCAACAATAATGCCAATAAATGGGTGCGCTATATGCAGCCTATTACCTTTGCCTCAAACGTAAAAGCTGAGGTATTGCAATCACTTTCAGAGATGGAAGTAAGCGGTAATACTCGTATCAATGTTGGGTTGATGTGGGCGTGGTTCACCCTTTCTCCTAAGTGGGTGGGGCTATGGGATCCCGGTAAGCCTGGGCTGCCTGCTGAAGCGGGTCCTACCTTAGATAAGGCGCTGGTATTAATGACCGACGGGCAGAATATTTATAGTGGGGATAATAACCGCACTTCTACGATGTGTAGTGCAGTAAAATCTCAGGGTATTACTTTATATACTATTGGTTTTGGTGACGATGTGGATGAAGCGTTGTTAAGAGCTTGTGCCACTTCGCCAGCCCATTATTTCTTCGCTCCAGATGAAGAAGATCTTCGAACGGTATTCAGAGAAATTGCAGACGATTTACAGTATAATACGCTACATTTAAGTAAGTAGCCTAATCCCGATAAATCATAGTGCCCGCACCATATTTGGTGAAGATTTCGAGCAGTAATACATGTGGTAGACGCCCATCCAGAATATGTGCTGCCTCGACATCATTTTCCAGCGCGTGGATGCAGGTGCCGATTTTAGGAATCATTCCGCCTGAGATAATTGCATTCTTTTCCAGCTTTTTTGCTTCACGGATAGACAGTTCGCTAATCAGGTCTTTGTCTTTATTGAGTACACCCGGTACGTCGCTTAATATTATCAGCTTAGCTGCAGCTAATGAGGCGGCCAGTGCACCTGCGGCAGTATCCGCATTAATGTTATAGGTTTCGCCATTTTCGCCAATACCTATAGGCGCAACTACGGGAATGATGTTGGACTCGGCAAACTCTTGCAGGATGGTGGGGTTGATACGTACTGGTTCGCCAACGAAGCCAAGGTCTAATATTTTTTCAATATTGGAATCTGGATCTTTGGCGTGTCTGCGAAGTTTGCGCGCCTCAATAAGTTGCCCATCTTTTCCGGAGATACCAATTGCTGTGCCACCTGCCGCATTGATTTCAGAAACGATCTGTTTGTTGATGGAGCCGGACAACACCATTTCTACCACTTCAACAGCAGCAGCATCGGTTACGCGTAGACCATCAACGAAGGAGCTGTTGATTTTTAACCTCTCCAGCATTTTTCCGATTTGTGGGCCACCGCCATGTACTACGATAGGGTTGATGCCTACTTGCTTTAACAACACAATGTCTTCTGCAAACTGACGTGACGCTACCCCGTCAGCCATCGCATTTCCACCATACTTGATGACAAAGGTTTCATCAGCGAACTGACGCATATAGGGCAGGGCTTCAGAAAGCGTCGAAACGGTTCTAAGCCATGCGCTGCGCGTTTTTAACTCACGTGTTTTCATGCCTCTTACCTATAATGGAACGGCTAAAGGTGCAAGCTGCTCTTGCAGGGTGTCGATGCCTTTTTTGCGTGTGGCGCTGGTAAGGATTATTTCGGGATGTGCAGCTACATGCTGGGCTACAGATTGTTGTAGCTTTTCTATCATAATATCCAACTCCTTAGCAGACAACGTATCTGCTTTCGTGGCGATGATCTGGTAGTTTACGGCCGATTCATCAAGTAGTTGCATGAATTCTTCATCACGCTCCATGACGCCGCGGCGCGAATCAATCAGCAGGCAAACGCGCTTTAGGTTAGGGCGTCCACACAGATAGCTTTTGATCAGGTAGTCCCACTCGCCTTTCTGTTTTTTAGATACTTTAGCATAGCCATAGCCCGGTAAATCAACCAGCATCAACGTGTCATCCAGCAGGAAGAAGTTGAGCTGTTTGGTGGCACCCGGGTTTTGTGACGTACGTGCCAGCGCCTTATGGCCAACCAGCGCATTGATCAGGCTCGACTTGCCAACATTGGAGCGGCCAATGAACGCCACTTCCGGATGTGTATATTCCGGTAATGCATCCACATTCGCTGCACCTGCAACAAACTGGCAGGGCTTGCGAAACATGTTGAGGTTGTTCGTCATTTATGAGGCCGTTTTGCGATATTCTTTCGCATTGTGGTGCCTGATAATGAACTGCTGCTGCAAGATAGACAGCATGTTACTCCATACCCAGTACACCACCAGCCCAGCCGGGAAGCCTGCGAAAATAAACAGGAACAGGTAAGGCATAAAGCCCATTACTTTTGCCTGCACAGGATCTGCCGGTTTGGGTTGCTGTTTCATCTGGATGATCATGGTCACGCAGAACAGGATTGGCAGGATGCCAAGATGAAGTGACGCCGGATGATCCCATGGCATGATGCCAAACAGAGTGAAAAGGTTGGATGGATCGGGCGCTGACAAATCTTTTAGCCAACCAAAGAACGGCGCGTGGCGCATTTCGATGGTGACGTAAAGCACCTTATAAAGTGCAAAGAATACTGGCATTTGAATGAGCACAGGGAGGCAGCCAGACGCTGGGTTGATCTTCTCGCGTTTATAAAGCTCCATCATTTCTTTGTTGATGGTCATGGTGTCACCTGCATGACGCTCACGGATTTTTTTGATTTGCGGCTGTACGGCGCGCATCTGTGCCATCGAATGATAGGATTTGTTCGCCAGCGGGAACATGATCAGCTTGATGACAACGGTAAGCAGCATAATAGCCAGACCAAAATTGCCGATATGGTCATAGAAGAAATGGAGTGTGAGGAACATGGGCTTGGTCATGAAATAAAGAAAACCAAAATCCACTGCACGGTCGAACAATGTAATGGGGGCCGCGCCTTCGCCACCATCGGCATAGCGATCAAGCGCATTGATCTCTTTTGCACCAGCGAAAAAACGAAGCTTGTTTTCAGAGAAATTACCGTTGGCCACTTTTACCGTGGTGCCCAGATAATCTACCTGATAGCGGTCTCGGTTGTATTTTTTATAATGGCTCATGGTTGCTTTGTAGCCATGCTCTGCCGGAATGAGTGCAGTGAGCCAATATTTATCGGTGATGCCTAACCAGCCAGAAGCATTGTCAAACTTCTGCGGCCCATCATCGCGCAACTCTTCGTAGCCGATTTCTTCTAATGCACCATCCATCACACCGATCGGACCTTCATGCAAGATGCCGTAATGTTGTGCTTGATCTTCGAATGCGCGATTAATGTAGGCGTAAGGGGCGAGGCTGATTTCCTGACCGCTATTATTCTCAACATATTGGCGGATAGAGAACATATAATCTTTATCCAGCGCGATAGACAGGTGGAATCTTACTCCCGCACCATTATCCCAGAAAAGATTGAGGTCGCTATCAGGTGTTAGCTTAGTGCCATCACTTTGCCATACGCTATGTTGATCGGGTACAATGGTTTTTCCATCAGCAGATACCCAGCCGATTTGCGCAAAATAGGATTGCTCGTCGCCGTTTGGATAAAGCAAAGTGACTTCCGGGCTTTTGGGATCCAGCTCTTCGCGATAGTTTGCCAGATGTAGATTGTCAAAACGGGCGCCTTTTAAGGCAATTGTTCCATCAAGTTTTGCAGAGCGAATTTCTACACGTGGCGAAAGCGCGAGACGTTGCGCAGGTGTGAGGTCGGCATTTTCTTCCGGCAATGTTTTTTTACTGGTGGCTACCGTTTGCTCATATGCCTGTTTTTCCTGAATGCGTTTGACTTCCTGCGTTTTGGCATATTCGGCCAGCTGTTGTTTGCGTGGCGCTTGCACCAGTGCCTGCCAGGCAATTAATGTGATGGCGGCTAGAAAAATGGCAAGGAAAAGGCGGGTGTGATCAGTTTCTTGGGGTTGCATTCTTAATTCACTTTTTTGACAGTAGAGTTAACGGGAACAGGATCGTGCCCTTGCGCACCCCACGGGTGGCAACGGACAACACGTTTTGTAGCCAGCCAGCTGCCTTTGAGGGCGCCATGCTGTTTGATAGCCTCTATGGCATAACGCGAACAGCTGGGTGTAAAACGACAACGTACACCAAGCAGAGGGGCGATGCTGTATTGATACAGACGTATCAAGGCACAAATAAGAAAAGCTAATGGATTCATAGATAGCTACTTCTTAGCGTGTATTCGCGAAAATGCAATTTCCAACTGGTGTAAAAGATCAGAAAATACGCAGCTTTTTGCTTTATGGCGGGAGATGAGAATGTAATCATAGCCATCTTGCAGCATCTGTGCAGGCAATTGCTTTATTCCGCCACGTAGGCGACGCTTAATTCGGTTGCGAATGACGGCATTTCCCATTTTCTTAGTTACCGTATAGCCAATGCGCGGTTTATGGGGGGCAGGGTGATCTTCAGTACGTTTATTAGCCTGTAGGATGAAGTAGGGAGTAACGTATTTTCGCGCACGATTATTGGCCGAGACAAAATCCCGTCTGATTTTAATCGTATCAATAGAGGCAGGCACGCCTAAAGCGCTTATGCGCTGAGACGTTTGCGGCCTTTAGCACGGCGGGCGTTGATAATACGACGGCCACCTACTGTTGCCATACGGCTACGAAAACCATGGCGACGTTTGCGCACAATGTTGCTTGGCTGATAAGTACGTTTCATGGGGAAAAATCCCGTATTTCTTAAGGTTAACGTTAAGGGACGACATGTATAGCCATTAGGCTCCCCACTGTCAATAGCTAATCAAAGATGAAGAAATGATGAATTTCTGATTAAATTTCTGTGTGTTATAGACATATCGCCTTCAACTATTTCTTAATCAACTGCAGGTAGAATGAGCAAATATGTTCAATTTCTTACGTATCTTCGCCATTATCAGTTTGCCAGCCATCGTTCTTATCGCGGTGCTTACCGGTATTTCTGTGCGCAGTATGGCGATAGATAATCTGCAAAATATTGTTGAACGTAGCGCTGGCAATCTGGCCAGAGGCTATATTTATGGTGTGTGGGTTAAATATAATGATGTGATTGTGCCACTCGCTTCTAGTGATCCTGCCGCACTGCGTAATAATGAAGCGGCGCGCAATCTTGCAGTAGATACAGAACGCTATTTCCAGACTATGCGTTTGGCACGTGCTAATATTTATAATGCGGATGGCAGGCTGCTTATTTCTTCCAACGCCAATAAAAAACATATGTTGAGCGGAAAGGCTGCATCGCCTGATTCTGCATTTGTGGCCAAGGAATTTACCCGTGCTGCTGTAAGTAGCAACATCATGGAAGGCATGGTCGTTCAAGGCAATGATGATGCTGTGTTGATTCAGGTGCTCATTCCAATACGTATTGGTGATACGGGGGGTACAGAAGGGGCGCTGGAATTGATTTATGATGTGAGCCCTGTATGGCAACAGTTAAGCAACTTCCAGATTTATGGCACGATTGGGTTTATTGCGATCTTCCTGGTGTTTTTAATCATCCTGTTTATTTCGTCACGTAAGGCGGAAAGCATTATTGCGAAACAATATGAGGCGAATATCGAACTCGCAGCGACGGCTGAAGCGGCGCAGGCAGAAAACATGCAGAAGTCACAATTTCTGGCAAATATCAGCCATGAGCTGCGTACGCCACTCAATGCGATTATCGGTTTTTCTGATATTATCAAGACTGAAGTGATCGCGGCGATGGAGAACAAAAAATATCATGACTATATCAATGATATTCACTCTTCCGGTGTGCATCTACTCAGTCTGATTAATGATATTCTGGACTACTCGAAAGCAGAAGCAGGCAAGCTTGAGCTAGAGGTATCGGAAGTGAATGTAAGCAAGCTGGTGCAGAACAGTATGCGCCTGGTGGCACCGCGCGCTGAGGCCGCCAAGGTTACGCTTACGGATGCATTGCCTAAAGAACAGATCATTATGACCACGGATAGCAAGAAATTTAAGCAGATATTGCTGAACCTGCTTTCTAACGCAGTGAAGTTTACGCAGGAAAATGGCGAAGTGAAAATCACTGCATGGCGCGATCTGACAGTGGATTCTTATTTCTTTGAGGTGCGCGATAGTGGCATCGGGATTGCACCGAAAGATATTTCACGTGCTATGTCACCATTCGGGCAGGTGGATAGCGCGCTTTCACGTAAATATGAAGGTACGGGCCTTGGTTTGCCGCTGACCAAGAAGTTTGTTGAGATTATGGGTGGAACTTTCTCTATTGAAAGTGAGCTAGGAAAAGGCACTACTATTACTTTCAGCCTGCCGCGTGAGTTGAAAGACCGCGATGGCGTAGTCATAAAGCAGGTTGCCTAAATACTACTAAGCAGGCAAATTTACTTGCTTTTTTGTACTTCCGTTGCTCACGTATTAGACATACGCTGCGCTACGGCTTACAAAAAAGCTTCGCATTTTACTCTGCTTAGCGTATTTACATGTGCATTATGGATAGTAGCACCACACGATTTACCGTTTCCGATATCAAAGCACGCAAAGGGAAAACTCCCATAGTGATGCTTACTGCATATACTGCGCCGGTTGCACGAATTCTCGATGAGCACGTGGATATCCTGTTGGTGGGTGATTCACTGGGTATGGTGGTGTATGGTATGGAGAACACGCTTGGCGTAACGCTCGATATGATGATTAACCATGGAGCTGCGGTAATGCGTGGCGCGCATAAGGCATTGGTAGTGGTTGATCTGCCTTATGGAACGTATGAAGACTCCAAAGAGCAGGCCTTGAAAGCTGCCAAACGTGTAATTGACGAAACGGGTGCGCAGGCGGTGAAGCTGGAAGGTGGTCGTGAACGCGCAGAGATTATCAAACATCTGGTGGATAATGGCATCACGGTGATGGGGCATGTGGGGCTGATGCCGCAACGTGTGAAAGAAATGGGCTATCGCTATCAGGGGCGCACGCCGGAAGAGGCAGAAAGTATTTTGGCCGACGCGTTGGCTGTGCAAGAGGCGGGTGTATTTGCCATGGTCATTGAGGCGACCCAGGAAGATGTGGCCGCGCACATAACGTCGCAACTGACTATCCCAACCATTGGTATTGGCGCATCCCCTGCGTGCGATGGTCAGGTGTTGGTTATCAATGATATATTGGGGCTGACTGAACGTCCGCCCAGCTTTGTGAAGCAATATGCGAATATAGATGAAACGATTGCACAAGCTGCGGCTATTTACGCAAGCGAAGTAAAACAACGTGCGTTTCCTAGCAGTGAGTTCTGTTTTTCCGGGAAAAAGAAACAGGCCTGATTTTATTTGAATTTTATATCGAGTATCTCGTAGCTTTTGGTGCCACCGGGTGTTTTGACTTCAACAGAGTCTGCCACCTTTTTGCCGATTAACGCACGCGACATAGGTGCGGTGATGGAGAGCTGTTTTAGCTTTATATCCGCTTCGTATTCGCCAACGATCTGGTATGTGCTTTCTTCTTCGGTGTCTTCGTCCACCAGCTTCACCGTTGCGCCGAATTTTATGGTATCGCCTGCAAGTGCAGCTACGTCAATTACGTCCGCACGTGAAATCACCGCTTCCAGCTCTTTAATGCGTCCTTCGTTGAAGCTCTGTTTTTCTTTAGCCGCGTGATATTCGGCATTCTCTGACAGGTCGCCATGTGCGCGTGCTTCTGCGATCGCTTCAATGATTGCAGGGCGATCTTCAGATTTGCGTTTTTTTAGTTCTGCTTCTGCTTTGGCAAAGCCAGCGGCGGTAAAAGGAATCTTATCCATAACTCTTCTTTTGAATATTAGGTTGAAAGACTAAGCGGCAAAGTACGATTGTATGGAGCGCACGTCAAGCCCTCCACCATTTTTAATCGCGGCGATGGCCTGAGTAGCCGCTTTGGCGCCGGCAATGGTGGTGTAGTAGGGGAGTTTCATCAGCAGCGTAGTGCGGCGGATGGAGAATGAATCGGCAATCGCCGCTGCACCTTCTGTCGTATTTAGTACCAGAGCGATTTCATTGTCTTTGAGCATATCGACAATATGCGGTCTGCCTTCGCGTACTTTGTTTACCACCTCCACTTCAAGACCTTGTTCTTGCAAGTATTTGGCGGTACCGCTGGTGGCAACCAGAGTGAAGCCTAGCTCGGCAAGCTGTTTGCACATAGGCGCAATGGCGGGTTTGTCTGATTCTTTGACCGAGACAAACACTTTGCCTTCCATGGGGATGGTGGTGCCGGCAGAAAGCTGTGATTTAGCAAAGGCGCGCGGGAAGTCGATATCAATGCCCATTGCTTCACCGGTGGATTTCATTTCAGGCCCCAAGATCACATCCACATTCGGGAAACGTGCAAACGGGAATACGGATTCTTTTACGGCGATATGTTGAAGGGTAGTCGTCTCGTGTCCGGCGGGAACCAGATCTTTCAACGCTTCACCCGCCATGATGCGAGAGGCAATTTTGGCAATCGGCAAGCCGATGGATTTAGCTACAAACGGAATGGTACGGCTGGCACGTGGGTTCACCTCGATGAGATAAACCTCTTCATCTTTGATAGCGAACTGCACGTTCATCAGGCCTTTTACTTTTAATTCTTGTGCTAGCGCCTGTGCCTGACGTTTGACTTCAGTTAGCACGTTGTCGCTCAGTGAATAGGCGGGAAGGGAGCAGGCGGAATCCCCCGAATGGATACCTGCTTCTTCGATATGTTGCATGATGCCCGCGATGATGACGTCTTTGCCATCACTCAGGCAATCCACATCCAGCTCAGTTGCATCTTTTAAGTATGCGTCGACCAGAATGGGACCATCGCCAAACATTTTGACAATCTCGCCTACGTATTTTTCCAGCGATGGCTTGTCATACATGATGGCCATGGCGCGGCCACCCAACACATATGATGGGCGTACAAGCAGCGGGAAACCAATATCATCTGAGGCGGCGATTACTTCTTCGATAGAACGGCCAATCGCGCTCTTTGGTTGTTTGAGTTTTAGCTTGTCAATGAGTGCGCGGAAACGGTCGCGGTCTTCGGCGAGGTCAATCGAATCAGGCGAGGTGCCGATGATCGGGATGCCGGCAGCTTCCAGCGTGCGTGCGAGCTTGAGCGGTGTTTGCCCGCCGAACTGCACGATGACGCCTTTTAAGGTGCCGTTTGATTTTTCTTTTTGTAAAATTTCCAGCACGTCTTCTGCGGTGAGTGGCTCGAAATAGAGGCGATCGGAGGTGTCGTAATCGGTAGATACGGTTTCCGGGTTGCAGTTGATCATGATGGTTTCATAACCCGCGTCTTTCAGCGCATAGCAGGCGTGCACACAGCAATAATCAAACTCGATGCCTTGGCCAATGCGGTTTGGCCCGCCACCAAGGATCACGATTTTCTCTTTATCCGACGGTTCGGCTTCGCATTCCTGATCGTAGCTGGAATACATGTATGGCGTGGTGGAATCGAACTCCGCCGCGCAGGTGTCTACGCGCTTGAACACAGGGCGAACATTTAGTTTGTGTCGTTGTGCAACGACGTCAGCAGTAGAGACATTAGCCAATTTCGCAATGCGCATGTCGGAAAAACCCATGCGTTTTAATGCGTATAATTCATCCGCTGCTTTCCACTTGCCATCTGCGATTTGTTTTTCTGCCAGCACAATTTCCTCGAGCTGGCGCATGAACCACGGATCGTATTTAGTGATGGCGCAAATTTCTTCTACGCTCATGCCTACGCGTAGTGCTTGCGCGGCAACGAGCAGGCGATCCGGTGTTGGGTTGGAGAGTTCTTTGGTGGCGCTGTCTTTATCGGTAACGCGCTCAACCTCATCTAGCCCGCTCAAACCCGTTTCCAACGAACGCAGGCATTTTTGCAAACTTTCGGCGAAGTTGCGCCCCATGGACATGGCTTCACCAACGGATTTCATGGCGGTGGTAAGCATGGCTTCTGTGCCGGGGAATTTTTCAAAGGTGAAACGCGGCATTTTGGTAACCACGTAATCGATAGTCGGTTCGAACGACGCGGGGAGCTTGCCGCCGGTAATGTCGTTAGCGATTTCATCCAGCGTGTAGCCAACCGCAAGTTTGGCCGCAACCTTGGCAATCGGGAAGCCGGTCGCTTTGGAAGCAAGCGCGGAAGAACGTGATACGCGCGGGTTCATTTCGATGACCACCATGCGGCCATCGTCTGGGTTGATGGCGAACTGTACGTTGGAACCACCCGTATCTACCCCAATCTCGCGCAGCACGGCAAAGGAGGCATTACGCATGATTTGGTATTCTTTATCGGTGAGGGTGAGTGCCGGTGCTACGGTGATGGAATCACCCGTATGCACGCCCATCGGATCAACATTTTCAATCGAACAGATGATGATGCAGTTGTCGTTTTTGTCGCGCACCACTTCCATCTCGTATTCTTTCCAGCCGAGAACGGATTCGTCGATCATCACCTCGGTAACGGGGGAGGCATCGAGGCCAGAGAACACGATTTTTTCAAACTCTTCTTTATTGTATGCAATGCCGCCGCCTGTGCCACCAAGTGTGAAGGAGGGACGGATGACTGCGGGAAGGCCGATATGCTCGAGTGCTTCACGCGCTTCTTCCAATGATTTTACTACGGCGTTTCTCGGCACTTCTAAACCGATCTTCGCCATGGCTTTGCCAAAGAGCAGACGATCTTCTGCTTTGTTAATGGAATCAAGTTTTGCACCAATGAGTTCCACACCGTGCTTTTCCAGTGTGCCTGCTTCGGCAAGCGACTTGGCGCAGTTCAGTGCGGTCTGCCCACCCATGGTGGGAAGGAGCGCATCAGGCTTTTCTTTGATGATAATTTTTTCAACGATGTCTGGCGTAATCGGCTCAATATAAGTTGCATCTGCCAGCTCAGGATCCGTCATGATGGTGGCCGGGTTGGAATTCACCAGAATGATGCGATAGCCTTCCGCACGCAGAATCTTGCAGGCTTGTGAACCCGAATAATCAAACTCGCAGGCCTGCCCGATGACAATAGGCCCCGCGCCGATGATAAGAATGGATTGTATATCGCTGCGTTTAGGCATGGGTTTTCACTTTCTTCACATCGCCACTTGCTTTTGATTTCATTGCGTCAACAAATGCATCAAACAGGTAGGCACTATCATGTGGGCCGGGGGAGGCTTCCGGGTGACCCTGTACGCCGAAGATAGGTTTGATGGTGTGGCGTAAGCCTTGCACCGTGCCATCAAACAGCGAGATGTGGGTAACTTCAACATCTTTAGGTAGGCCGTCACTACTCACGGCAAAACCATGGTTCTGTGAGGTGATTTCTACGCGACCTGTTTCCAGGTTTTTCACCGGATGGTTGGCACCGCGATGACCTTGTTCCATTTTTTCGGTGGAACCGCCAAGGGCGATGCCAAGCAGTTGATGGCCTAAACAAATGCCGAAAATGGGTAAGTCTGTGTCGATGAGTTGCTTGATCATTGGAATAGCATATGTGCCAGTGGCTGCGGGATCACCCGGCCCGTTGGAAAGGAAGATGCCATCGGGATTGAGCGCCAGAATATCTTCTGCGCTGCTGCTGGCCGGTACGGTAGTAATCTTACAGCCGCGCTCGGCAAGGTTGCGCAATATGTTATGTTTTGCGCCAAAATCTACTGCAACGATGTGGCAATGATCTAACGGTTTTGTGCGTTGTTGTGGTGAAAGTTGCCACAGTGTTTCGTCCCACTCTTGTGGCGCGCTTGTGGTGACTTTTTTCGCGAGATCAAGCCCCTTCATGGATGGGCAATCATCCAGTGCTTTTTGTGCGGCATCACGCCTTGCATCAAAATCGTTGTCGAAACTAAAGATGGCAACATTTTGTGCGCCAGCTTTGCGGATATGGCGGGTGAGCGCGCGCGTATCCACGCCGTATATACCTGCCATGTTATTTTTTGCGAGCCATTCATCCAGCGAGATGGCGCTGCGGAAGTTAGATGGCAGGGTGGGGCGCTCGCGCAGCACTAGCCCATGGCAGTGAGGCGCGTTCGCTTCGATGTCTTCATCATTGCAGCCGACATTGCCGATATGTGGGAAGGTGAAAGTGATAATCTGGCCAGCGTATGAAGGATCAGTAAGAATCTCCTGATAACCTGTCATAGCGGTGTTGAAGCATATCTCGCCAGTGGTGATGGAGTCTGTGCCTACATGGTTTCCGAAAAATACCGTTCCGTCTGCGAGCAATAAGCACGCATTGGCGTGGGTAGGAATCGTTTCGGTTTTAGACATGTATACGGTTTGTTGCCTCGGGTAAAAATCAGCCAAATTGGCGGGAGACTAAGGGCTTGCTAGCTGCCTGTCAAGCGATATAGGGAGGATATTTGGCTATATTGTCATAGAACCGTCATGAAACCGACGCATTGCTGCCACATAGTTTTGCTATCTTCTAAATATTATATGTCTAGCTAATTGGGGGGTATGTTATGTCTTTTTCCATTCGCAATACGGTGTTTACACTTGCCGTTGCTACCGCCGCTATGAGTAGTGTGCTATCTGCCTCTACCGCCAACGCAATGAACTGCACGCTTGGATCATCTAAGTTTTGTTACTGTGAATCAGAATATAATGCGAATACCAGCATGTGTACGATTACGAGAACATGTATCTTTGATGGTGATCCAAATAATACATCAACGAATACCACTGAAGCGCCTGCGGCTAGTGCTACTGATTGTAGATTACGCGAGTGTCGTAGAATATATTCTAGTAATGCTGGTAGTTGTGATGTGTTTCCTTCAAGCACTTCTACTTCAGGTGGAAGTGGTTTAGGTTTGCAATAAGGCGACACTAAGTAGAAGTTATTTATCGTGCTTGTTGATGAAATCCACGATAATAGGGGCTACGAACTTACGGAATTTGCGGCCATTGAAAATACCGTAATGCCCTACACCTTTTTGTAAATGGTGTTTCTTGAGTTTCGGAGGCAGATTTTTACACAGGCCTTGCGCGGCTTCTGTCTGGCCAACCCCAGAAATATCATCAAGCTCACCTTCGAGGGTGAGTAGTGCGATGTCTTTAATGGCGCCGGGATCCACTTTCTTGCCATCAAATTCAAAAATACCTTTTGGTAGATGATGGTCTTTGAATACTTTTTCAATGCAATCGAGGTAGAACTCAGCCGGTAGATCGGTGACCGACAAATATTCATTATAGAATTTGCGATGTGCTGCTGCCGAATCACCATCACCTTCTACGAGATGGTTGAAAAAATCTTTGTGGGCGTTCACATGGCGGTCAATATCGAGCGACATGAAGCTGGTGAGTTGCAAGAAGCCGGGATATACGCGACGCATGAAACCCGGATAGTTGAACGGTACGCGCGTAATGACATGAGATTTGAACCAAGAGAGTGGTTTGTCTTCTGCGGCTTTGTTCACCAGTGTTGGGTTAATGCGTGTATCAATCGGCCCACCGATCAACGTCATTGAACGAGGGCGTTTCGGGTCTTTTTCCGCGCTCATGACGCTCGCGGCAATTAGCATAGGCACAGAAGGCTGGCACACCGCCATAACATGAACATCGGGGCCTAGGTGGCGGATGAATTCCACTACGTAATGTGCGTATTCTTCCAGATCAAAACTGCCAGCAGAAAGCGGCACCATACGTGCATCAAGCCAGTCGGTAATATAAACATCTGCTGAGGGAAGTAAGGCTTCTACCGTGCCGCGCAGCAAGGTGGCATGGTGGCCAGACATCGGCGCGAGCAAAAGTAATTTTGGTTGTTTGGTTTTAGTCGCTTTTTTGAAATGCAGCAGGTTGCAGAATGGTTTTTCAATAATGGTTTCTTCACTGATCTCAACACGCTTGTCTTTAATCTTGGTATGTTTGATGCCGAATTCCGGTTTGCCGTAACGATCCGTGATACGCTCCAACACTTCCGCCGCCGCAGCGATATGGCGGCCATAGCCAGTGTAAGAAAGAGGGCTCATCGGATGGCTGTGCAATGCTTTGCTTGCTTCAGCGAACATATGCACCGGTGCCAGCATGGCATGCTGCAATTCATGCATATGATAGAGATGGCTGTTCTCATGCATCTGGATCATTAAAAAAACCTCTTCTTGAAAATTTGGCGGTAGTACGTATTGTACGACCTGCGGAATGAACAAATGATTAATGTTGATCCCTAGTTTATACCATTCTCATTATGGTGCAATCACTATCCAACCTATTGAATTTATTCGCATGGACGAAGCCACATATCACCGTATTTCTGACCAAACACTTAACAGCCTCGCCGATGTGCTGGAAGAGGCAGATGCGCGCGGCGATCTTGAGGTGGAATATCAGGATGGTATCCTGACTATTATCCTCGAATCCGGCAAGCAATTGCTGGTGAGTAAACACGGCGTGACCAAACAACTTTGGCTGTCTTCACCGATGAGTGGTGGGCTGCATTTTGTGTGGGATGGCAGTGTGTGGGCGCTTGCAGATAAACGTGTGTTGGAAGATGTGCTTGCCAATGAACTTAAACAACTAGCACAGTTGGATATAAGTTTCACATGAGGGGGTTTGCAAAAGATAATACGCAGCGCCCCAAAGGGCATATCCGTAATTTGAAGCCGATGCTTGCCTATTTGCGCCCGTATAAATGGCAGGTGTTTGGTGCCGTGGTAGCGATTGTATTTACCTCGTCTTCTGTGCTCGGCATGGGGTGGGGGCTTAAATACCTGATTGATGAAGGTATCAGTAAAGGTGATGTCGCATTGCTTGATCGGTCTTTTGCAATTTTGCTTGGCGTCACTTTTATGTTGGCGATTGCTTCTTACTCACGTTTTTTGCTCGTAACCTGGACAGGCGAGCGCATGGTCGCCGATATTCGCAATGATGTGTATGCAAAACTTATGCATATGCATATCGGCTTTTTTGAAACCACCCGCACAGGTGAGTTGCTCTCCAGACTCACGACCGATACGACATTGTTGCAGGGGGTGATTGGCAGCTCGCTCTCGGTGGCAGCGCGCAACCTTCTTTCCATGATTGGTGCGATTATCTTGCTGATGATCACCAGTATCGAACTGACTGCGTATATCTTTCTGGTGATGCCATTAGTGGTGGTGCCGATTATCGTGCTTGGGCGTAAGGTACGTGTGTTGGCTCGTGAATCGCAAGAACGTGTGGCCGATATCAGCGCGCATGCAGAAGAGAGTATTTCTGCTATTCGCACGGTTCAGTCATTGGCTTTGGAGCCATACGAAAAAAAACAATTCAAAACACATGTTGATGCATCGCTTGATGCTGCGTTGAAACGTATTCGTACGCGCGCATTTCTAACTGCTTTGGTTATCATGCTGATCTTCGGCGCGATTGTGACCGTGTTGTGGTTTGGTGGCAGGGATGTACTGACTGGTGAAATTTCTGCCGGAGAGCTTTCTGCTTTTGTATTTTATTCTGTGGTGGTGGCTGGTGCAGTGGGTGCAATCAGCGAAGTGATTGCTGATTTGCAGCGGGCAGCCGGGGCAGCTGAACGGCTTGGTGAATTGCTGGAGATTAACTCGGACATTAGCTCTCCTGCGCGCGTAAAAGTGGCCTTCTCGGATGCACCGGCGCAGGTGTGTTTTGACCATGTGGATTTTACCTATCCGATGCGGCCGGACAAACCAGCCATTGATGGGTTTAACCTGAAAGTAGACGCAGGAAAACGCATTGCGTTGGTGGGGCCATCTGGTGCGGGAAAGACGACCTTGTTCCAGTTACTATTGCGCTTTTATGATCCGCAGCAAGGGGTGGTGACGATTAACGGGATAGACATTAAAAACATACCGCTGGAAACATTGCGCGGTATGATTGGTATTGTGCCACAAGATCCGGTCATTTTTTCTGGCTCGGCCCGCGAAAATATCCGCCTGGGTGCAATAGATGCGAGTGATGAAGAAATTATACAGGCAGCACAAATGGCTTCTGTGCTGGAGTTTTTGGAGAAATTGCCAGATGGGCTGGATACGCATCTGGGAGAAAAAGGGGTGCAGCTTTCTGGAGGGCAGCGCCAGCGCGTTGCTATTGCCCGTGCTATTGTGCGTAACCCACGTATTTTACTGTTGGACGAGGCCACATCAGCGCTGGACTCGGAGAACGAATATTACATTCAGCAGGCACTCGATCGGGTGATGGACGGGCGTACAACCTTTGTAATTGCTCATCGCCTGTCCACAGTGATGAAAGCGGATGAAATTGTGTTGCTTAATGAAGGGCGGATGGAGGCTGCTGGCACGCATGCTGAACTTTTAGTAAAAAGCCCGCTATATGCCCGTTTGGCCGAGCTGCAATTCAAGGCTGCGGCCTGAGTTTCGCACCAACTGCCACCTCTGGTGTTTTAATGAAATAGTAACCACAGGGTGCTATGCTCTGACTATACGAAAACCCCTGAGTTAAAGACCCTAGAATGTCCAGCATACCTTTGAACCTCCCTTGGCACCAACATGATCAATATACTATTAATTTGTTTGCCCGAGGTGGTAATTTGCCAGGCCATGTTTCTGATGGGTTGAAACAAGCTGGAATGCAGTTTTTATCAGCCGGTGCGTTTGCTATTAAAACTGAGAAAAACTGGTGTGAAGCATGGAACAAACTACATGCTGCGCTGGTGGAGCTTAATGCTGTGCATTTGGTAGAGGTTGCGCTTACTCCGGGTGAAGTGAATATGCATGCACAGCCTAAAATGGACCATAAGCAGGTGGCGGATATTCAAGCCATTGCTGATAGTATGTGGCTGGGTGAGGCGCTGACTGACGACCGGCTTATATGTTACCTGCAACCAGTGGTGCATACTAAAGACAAAATATTTGGTTATGAATCATTCGCACGTGTACAAGTCGCTGATAGCAAAGAGGTCATTGCCGGTGATGCAATTATTGAAGCGAGCAAGGCACTGGGTATTGAATATGTGGTAGATCGCATGTTGCAGGTGCAGGCGATTCAGACGTTTGTTTCCAGCGATTTTAATGGGTTCCTTTTTGTGAATTTCCTGCCCGGGTTTATTCATCGTCCGGCCATTTATCTGGAAGGGCTGAGCGAGACGGTGAAAACGCACGGGGTGATTCCTAAACATGTGGTGTTGGAGTTTACGAATTCTGAAACGCCGCGCGACCTAACGCATTTGAAAAATGTGTGTGAATATGGTCGCTCACGTGGCTATTCGATTGCGCTGGATGATATTAACACTGTGGAAAGTGCACGGCGTCTGGTGGTAGAGATTCGCCCCGACTTTGTGAAGATTGATATGGATCTGGCGCAGCGCACGGAAGATAAACGTGCCTGTGATGTGATCCGTAACATCGTGGAACTGGTGCATGGCGCCGGTGGCACGGTGATCGCCGAAGGTGTGGAAAATAAAGAAAACCACGAGCAACTCAAAGCACTGGGTGTGGATTTATTCCAAGGCTATCATTTCTCGGCGCCGGTGCCGGTGGAAAAGGCGTTGAAGCGCAACAGCGCTTAAAAAAAATCCCCTGCCGAAGCAGGGGAGCTAACAGGAGTGGTATTAACCTATAAAATCTGTTTGTGCAGTTGCGCTAATTACCGCTGCAATACGCACAGCCGATTGTATGGCAACTACGTTGCATTCGGCTTTTAGTAATTGATGTGTGTGTGATTCCATGCACATACCGCAACCATTGATGGCGGACACTGCAAGGCTCATCAGCTCGAAATCAATCTTATCAATGCCGGGGTTGCCGATGATATTCATACGTAGTTTAGCAGGCATTTTTTTAATGTCGTCGTTCCCTGCCAGATGGATGAAGCGGTAATAGACATTGTTCATCGCCATGATGCTGGCGGCAGCCTTCGCTGCGTTGATAGCTGATTCATCTAGTTGTTCGCCAATCTCACCTAATAGGGCACCTACAATCTTTTCATTCTTGGTGGCATAAGCAGATGCTAGTGCAATGCTGTAGATTTGTGATTGCGATAGTTCGGGCGCGCCGTCTGGTGTAAGCACGCTACCTAGGTTGAGTTTGATATCCTTTGCATAATCGCCCATGGCGCCACGCAAAGCTTCTACGTTGCCCGGTGAGCCTTCACCGGTGCTTGCTAATGATAATGACATGGTTGTCTCCTTGAAAAAGTTAGGGTGGGGTACAACCTTGAGGGCTGCACCCCATTCGGTAATGCCTTATGCGGCGATGTTGATAGTGTCTTCACCTTTTTGCCAGTTGCATGGGCAAAGCTCATCGGTCTGTAACGCATCAAGTACACGCAGCACTTCCTTCACGTTACGGCCAACGGACAGATCGGTCACCATCACAAAGCGGATGATGCCATCGGGATCTACCACATAAGTGGCACGTTGTGCTACGCCTTCGGCAGGATCAATAATTCCCAGATCGTTACTTAATTCGCGCTTAATATCAGCCAGCATCGGGAATGGTAGAGCGTTCAGCTCTTCCTTATTCTGACGCCATGCCAGATGCACGAACTCTGAGTCGGTGCTAACACCTAACACCATCGCATCACGATCATTGAATTCGCTATTTAATTTACCGAATTCTGCAATCTCTGTTGGACACACAAAGGTAAAGTCTTTTGGCCAGAAGAAGGCGACCATCCATTTGCCTTTAAAGGTGTCGTTGCTGACTTCAGTAAACGCATTATTGATGTCGTTTGAAATCGTTGCGGTTGATTTAAATTCAGGGAATTTTTGTCCTACACTTAACATTACATTGTCCTTTCAAAATGGAATCATTGATGAGAAGTGACAAACCAATAGAGTTTGTCCAGTCCTCCAGCGACTTGTGTCAGAATGTCCGCTGTTACAGCATCTCCATGCTTATCTGCTGTTTCGATACCAGCACGCGCTTGTTCCAGTATCGCAGACATAGAAGAGATCACTGCTTCCAAATGCTTGGCTGCGTCTTTGCCTTGTGGGTGGCTGGTAGCCGCTGCACGCTTAGACAAATGTGCAATAGTGCCTTCGGCTTCTCCACCGAGCTGTACGGCGCGTTCCGCAATGGTGTCAGCAAAGCCGTCTGCTTCGGTTGCCACCTGATCGAATAGCTCATGCAGGGTCAGGAAGTTTGGAGCTTTAACATTCCAGTGTGCCTGCTTAGCATTGATCTTCAACGCCAGCATATCAGCAAGCGCCTGATTAAGCAGTGAAACAATCTCAGCATTAGCGTTTTGGTTTACTACTTTAGCGGGGTTATTCATAACAAATCTCCTTTAGGTGGGTGAATATGGCATAGGTATTACCTATGGTAAAATCTATTGTTTTTATAATAATGATAGATATAATCTATTTATGAATCTTAGGGATATTAAGTACCTCATAGCGGTTGCCGAGCATAAACATTTTGGTAAGGCGGCGCAAGTTTGCCATGTGAGCCAGCCTACCCTTTCCATGCAGGTTAAGAAGCTGGAAGAAGAGCTTGGCGTTGCTATTTTTGAACGCTCTAACCGTAAGGTGATGCTTACTGCGGTGGGTGAGGAGGTGCTTGAGCAGGCGCGCGAGGTGCTTAATGCTAGTGAGCGAATGGTGCAGGTGGCGAAGGAATACTCTGATCCATTTACCGGAGAAATAACGCTTGGGGCATTTCCCACTTTGGCACCTTATCTATTGCCACTGGTGATGCCTGCTATTCGTAAGGCTTGCCCAAAACTTACCGTGAACCTGGTGGAGGAAAAAACGGATGTGTTGCTCGCGCAATTGCAAGAAGGTGTGGTGGATTGTGCCTTATTGGCACTGCCGGTAGAGGGGCGCAATATGGAAGCGTTGCCGCTTTTTGATGAACCGTTTCATTTGGCGGTTTCCAAAACGCATGCGCTGGCTCAACGTAAAAAAATTGATGTAACTGACTTGGATGGGCATACGCTTTTATTGCTCGATGAGGGGCATTGCCTGCGTGAACAGGCACTTTCCGTGTGCCAACGTATTGGTGCCAAAGAATCGCAGCGTTTTCGCGCGACAAGCCTGGAGACGCTCAGGCAAATGGTTGCTTCCGGTCATGCTATGACATTGATGCCGGAGTTGGCACTGTTTAAAGAACGCAATGTAAACTATATTCCGTTTACTAACCCACCATCACGCCATATTGGTTTGCTCTATCGTAAAACCAGTGTGCGTAGGCAGTTGATGGACAAACTGGGTGGCATTATTAAACAGACTGTTTCCGAATATCTTTAGTTGCTGTTGCTGATAAGCTCGGCGGCTTGTTGTTCTGTCATGTATCTATGCATTACATTGTCATGTGGCTTATCTGAGGTCATGGATTTCAGGTAACATACGCCGAAAAAATCTGACCATGCTGTGCTAAGATCATAAATGGTGAAGAAACTATCCTCATCATTTGCATTGCCATAGCCCAAATCAATATCTGCAAACCTGTCTGCTAGCCTTTTTAAGATAGGTTTTACGGCGCCTTGGAACAGAATGAAAATATCGCCATCGCTGCACAGATAAATATAGCCATCATCTTCTGCCAGGACACGTGAAAGCCCTCTTGCCATAAAACAGGTGAGTAGCGCCTGGTTATATTGTGTGTTTTCTTCCGATAGGGTGAGGTGAATGCAGCGCCAGCTATTAGGGCGCTCGCTAATGGAGCTGGCCTTTTCTAGTAGTAGTGCCGTAGCGTTGCGATGAAAGATTTTCATAGAGCCTCCTTAATTAATTAAAAAAACTTAACTAAATTAAGCAAGGCGCGTGCCAAATATTAATACGCTATAACAATATGTTAGTTGTTTGTAGCTGTTTTTGTAAAGAAAAGTGCGGTTTTAGGCGGCAGATTCTGCCTGTTTATCAGGCTCAGAGGGGGCTTTGTGCAGATTGACAATCTGTGTAGGGAAGGCAATTTCTGCGCCGTGAGAGGTGATGATATCGCTGATTTTCAGTAGCACTTCCTGCTTTAGTTTCATGTATTCATCCAGTGATGTGCGACGGGTAAAAGTATATACCCTAAAGTCTACCGAATATGCACCAAAGCTATTGAGATTTACGACCAGTGTTTCGTTATCATCGATCTCTGGGTGGCCAAGCAGGAACTCGCGTACGTCATTTATAATTGCTTCCACTTTCGGTATGTCGTCATAACGCACGCCGATGGTTTCATCGATCTTGCGGTGTGTCATGCGCGAGGGGTTTTCCAGCACCATGGTGCCGAACATGGCGTTTGGAATGAATATCTTGCGGCGGCTGAAATTGCGCACAACCACCTGTCGCCAGCCTATATCTTCTACAATACCTTCAATGTTTTTTTCTGGCAGGGAAATCCATTCGCCAATGGCGAAGGGGCGATCCAGATGGATCATCATGGCGCCAAAAAAGTTGGTGAGCATGTCTTTGGCGGCGAGACCAATGATGATACCGCCAACACCACCAAAGGCGAGTACGCCGCTGATGCTGATGCCAAGTGATGGGAGTACCATTAATACGGAGCCCACAATGATGGCTGCGGTGGCAATTTTTTCCATCACATCGAATGTCGATTTATCCCACGAGGAAACACGCCGCGAATAGAGTGCAAATAAATGGCGCTTTAAGCGCAACAAGAACCAGCCGAAAATGATTGCATACAGCACCGGTGTGTAGGCGATGACGCTTTCAAATTCTTCCCATTTAAAATGGTCTTTAACTACATCGAACGCCACGCTTAGGCCTGCGAGCCAGACGATGACCCGCAACGGGGCAGCCGCAGAAGCGATGACGGCAAGGCGGAAGGAAGAATCCACGTTTTTCCATGGAATACGGCGCATCAGTAGCTGCAATGTGAGGCTGATTAACCAGGTGAACAGCAGGATAATGGTAATCTGCATTGTCCAGCCCAGCTCGCTGAGATCAAATGGAAGTATGGATAAAATGGTGTTTAACTGTTCGTTTGTCATAGAAACCATGCGTTGGACATACAAGCTATCGCCTCATTAAGTGATTTTCAATGGTAAATCATCCATTTAGCTACCCTAAGTGGATTTTGGTCGAATTTATGACAGCTCTTTTGGGGGTATGGTTAATATGACAATTCTGTTACGATACTGATTTTCAATGGTTTTTATCATTCTGCTTCTGTATATTTAATGTGTGGTAGTTTATCGAGATACCGCCCCTTCCGCTATGGCTGAAGAGAAGGCGTCTGGCGTTGCTGCAACTGCGCAGCAGACGGTTTCTGCGCGCGCGGAAAAAGAAGCATCTGAACCGAAGAAATTCCTGCAGCGCTATAGTTTGAAGATTGCTGGCTTTCTTAATCTGCTTGGTGATGTCAGCCTTCTCGCTGATGGGGTTAAGAAGCGCGATGCGTACAGAACAACCGGGGGGGCTTTATACACCCTAGGAGCTGTAAATTTAGCGCGATATGGTGATGTAGATAAGCAATTTGTCTTAAAAGATGTATCCCAGCGTGCGGCACAATTTGTTCAAGATACGACGGGTGATTTACCTGTAAATGCAGAGCTTGCTAAATACCTGCGGCAGAGAAGTACGGGTACACTTGCGGGTGCAGATCGTTGGTTACGAAAGTCGCCTGCCCAAACCACATTAGGTTTATATACAGGCGGTGCAGCCGCTATGCTTGGCTCTGGCATTCATGTGTACAGAAAAGAACAAAAACCTGAAGGGTTATATTATGGTGCTAGCTCCTTAGCCATTAAGTTGATATCGCTCGCTATGCCTGAGAAATCTACCGCGACAGACGGAACAGATAAGAAAAGCAAAGGGCTTATTGATGAGATAAAAGGCAAGCCCCTGCGCGTGTTTGGTTACGGGTCGTTTGTTACTGATTTATTGTTGGGGTGGGATGGCTATAAACAGCATAAACGTAATCCTGGCGAGAAGGGCTACGTACTAACAGCGTTTAGTAGTGTGGCCTATCTGGTATCTGACTTGATGATGTCTATCTCGCATAAAGACCCTAGTAACTCGGGTGGTAGATTTACAGAGAGCGAAAGAGAAAAACTCGTGGGAATGCTTGCTGAGAATGTTCTGGTACGCCCTAAAAATGAGCAAGAACAGCTTGCAGACCAGATAGCTCATTTTCTTGCTGAGCAGTCAGAGATTGGAAGTAGTGAAACGGCTATTCGCCAGTCGCTTCGTAAGCGTGTCGCAAGCATGTCGGGTCGTTCGTGGGCAGCACGCGCTGAGCAAGAAAGCACCGTAGATTTACAGCGCTAATTAAGTTTACAGGAATTACTTTTAAATTCGGAGTGTGTTATGGAGAAAATTCAAACTTTAGAAGGTTTAGAGTCATTCAGAAAAAAACTTACTGAAGTTAGAGAAGACACTTCTATCGACGCAGAACCAACGTTATTGGAGCAGGGGCTTTTGCTCGGTAGGTGGGAAAGAAAATGCCAGGTACTAGCTGGCGAAAATAATGAATTATACAAAAAAGGATTGCCTGATCGTATTGAAGTCAGTGCCGAGGTGGCGACGGTTCTCGTAACTACTGAAGCACTTTTCCAGAAAAGCGAGGAAGCTAAGCATGGTCGCGATAAAGCTAACATGGCACGCACATGTTATGATTATCTGGAAACGCTTTTAGCGCCGAACCCGGTAAGCGCAACCAAAGCTGGATTTCAGCATTTTAAAACTTTGTGGAGTGTGCTTAAAAATGACACTGCTCTTAAACGCATTCGAGATGCAAGAGAAGAAGAAGTGTTAGGCTCTTATTTATTAAGTGAACCTCAACCCGGTCATTACGTCCTTACACGAGGAAAATGGGTAGCTGCCAGTGATGATTTTGCCCCTATTCACCCCCGTGGCGGTCGGCATCAATGGTATAGAGCACAGATAGAAAACGTAGGAATTGCTTCTAATGTTGACTCGGAGAAGTTACTTCCCCCAGATGTTGATATTAAGCCGTCAAGAGGTGGTGGGCGCGGGAGATAGTTATTGTGTCAGGTGTTTCATCGCATCGCCGAAGGCAGCAGCCACTTGTTTGTGTTTAATGTGTTTTCCTTCTTTTACAACTAGCGCACCACTTGCCCACACATCGCGGACGCAGGATTTATCGCTGCCAAATATCCAGCTATTCAGCCAGTCATCATCTCGCTTTCCGAGCATGATAGGATGTGCGGCATCAAGCGACACGATATCGCAATGGTTTCCTATGGTAATGTTGCCCATGTTTTGCCCAAGCGCTTGTGCGCCACCAGCGAGTGCTGCGTCAAACAATGTGCGGCCGTTGGCTTGGTTGCTGTTTGCAATCCTCGTGCGCCCGAGATCGCGTAGGCGCTGTGAATATTCGTATGTGCGAAGTTCTTCGGCGAGGTCAATGCGAACATTGCTGTCTGAACCGATGCCCCATTTACCATTTGCCTGATGATAGGCAACACCTTCAAAGATGCCATCGCCTAAGTTCGCTTCCGTGATGGGGCAGAGACCTGCAACAGCTCTGCTTTCTGCTAAGCTTTTAATTTCTATATCGTCCATATGTGTGGCATGCACCAAACACCAGCGCGAATCTACTTGTTGATTGTCGTAGAGCCATTGCACAGGGCGTGCGCCCGACCATGCGATGCAATCTTTTACCTCTTTGACTTGTTCTGCGATGTGAATATGCACGGGGCCTTCAGGTGTTGCTTTGATGACGGCATCCAAACTTTCCGGCGTGACAGCGCGAAGAGAGTGTGGCGCAATACCCACCACCACACGTCCGCTTGCCTTGCTGCGACATGTATCCACCAGCTTTAGGAACTGTTCCGCTTCATTAAAGAAACGCAGCTGTGCAGACGCTACGGGCGCGGCGTTGAACCCACCGCAATGATAAAACACGGGAAGCAATGTTTGCGCGATGCCTGTATCACTTGCGGCAGCCATAAGACGTGCCGACATTTCCGCCGGATCGTCATACGCTGTGCCGTCTGGTTGGTGATGTACATAATGAAACTCACCCACCGCCGTAAAACCGGCTTCCAGCATTTCCACATAAAGCTGTGCGGCAACGGCGTGTAAATCTTGTGGGCGCAGGCGATCCAAAAAGCGATACATGGTGTCGCGCCATGTCCAGAAACTATCATTCGCATCACTGCCGCGCCATTCGCCAAGCCCCGCCATGGCACGTTGAAAGGCGTGGCTGTGCAGGTTGGCCATACCGGCTACGGCAATCTGCCCATCGGCCCCCGCAGGTGGTTTTGCGCTATCTGGCGTAACAGCGGTGATGATTCCGACATCATCTGCTGTTATCAACACGTTGCGCGCCCAGCCATTTGGGAGCAGGGCATTATCAAAAAAGAGTGTTTTCATAGCACAGTAATGGTTGGATTTGATTGGTTCTGACTATATGTGTATATACTACGAATTTCCAACGAGAAATTACCTATGACTACAGCTTCTATCGAAACCTTGTTTACCGATGCCACCATCGCCACCATGGCGGGGGAGGGTGCCTACGGGCTGATCGAAGACGGCGCGGTGGGCGTTGCTGATGGTAAGATCGTGTGGGTTGGGAAAGCAGCGGATGCACCAGCGGCAGACCGCGTGGAATCGTATAGCGGGCAGCTTATTACCCCGGCACTGATTGATTGCCACACACATCTGGTGCATGGCGGTAACCGCGCCAGCGAATTTGAACAACGTCTGAATGGTGCTACTTACGAAGAAATTGCGCGCGCCGGTGGGGGCATTATTTCCACGGTGAAACATACGCGTGAGGCCTCCGAAGATGAGCTGGTTGCAAGCGCGCTTGTGCGGCTTGATGCGCTGATTGCTGAGGGTGTTGGCACGATAGAAATCAAATCTGGCTATGGGCTGGATAGCGCTAATGAAATCAAGATGCTGCGTGCAGCACGCCGTTTGGCTAAAGAACGCAATGTACGTGTGAAAACGACTTTCTTAGGCGCGCATGCATTGCCGCCAGAATTTAAAGGCCGTGCGGATGATTATATTGATGCGGTGTGTAACGAGATGCTACCTGCTGCACATGCAGAGGGGCTGGTCGATGCGGTGGATGGGTTCTGTGAAAATATTGGTTTTACACCGCAACAAATTGAACGTGTGTTTGCCAAAGCAAAAGAACTTGGCCTCGCCATCAAGCTGCACGCGGAACAGCTTTCCGACCTGAAAGGGGCGGTGATGGCGGCAAAGCAAGGGGCGCTCTCGGTTGATCATCTGGAATATATGCAAGCCAGCGATGTGTATGTGCTGGCTGAGAACAACACCGTTGCTGTGTTGCTTCCGGGCGCATTTTACTTTCTGCGAGAGATCACCCTGCCGCCGATGGAGGCATTCCGCACGGCCAAAGTGCCCATGGCAATTGCGACCGATAACAACCCCGGATCATCTCCGCTTACTTCGTTGCTGCTTACCATGAATATGGCCTGCACCTTGTTTCGTATGACGCCGGAAGAAGCACTTGCTGGTTGCACCCGCGCAGCAGCGCAGGCATTAGGAGTGCAGGGTGAGGTAGGAACCATAGAAAAAGGAAAGGTCGCAGACCTTGCTATTTGGAATGTGCGCGAGCCTGCAGAGCTTTCATACAATATAGGATATAACCCGCTTAATAAGCGGATCATCGGAGGAAAAGCATGACATTAACCCTGACACCGGGCGCGGTGACGCTTGCACAGTTGGAGGCGATCTATCGCGATAATACGCCATGCAAACTGGATGAAGCGTGCAAACCCGCTATGCAAAAATCGGCTGATATTATTAGCAAGGCTGCGCTGGGTGATGCGCCGGTATATGGGGTGAATACTGGGTTTGGAAAGTTGGCTAATACGCGTATTCCGCCGGAAGATACGACCACACTGCAACGCAATCTTATTCTATCTCACTGTTCCGGTGTGGGTGAACCATTGGACGCATCCGCGGTGCGATTGATCATGGCGCTAAAACTTATTTCGCTGGGGCGTGGTGTGTCGGGTGTGCGTCTTGAAATTACGAAGCAGATTGAGCAGATGCTTGCGCATGATGTGATTCCGGTCATTCCATCGCAAGGATCGGTTGGTGCATCCGGCGATCTGGCACCGCTTGCACATATGACAGCAGCCATGATGGGTGAGGCGGAAGCCACCTATAAAGGCGAGCGCATGAGCGCTAAAGAGGCGCTGAAAGCAGCGGGTCTTGCGCCTGTGGTGCTGGGCCCTAAAGAAGGGTTGGGGCTGATTAACGGCACGCAAGTTTCCACCGCGCTTGCACTGATTGGATTGTTTGATGCGTGGCGTTTGGCGCAAACATCGCTGCTTACCGGTGCGCTATCTACTGATGCGGCGATGGGTTCTTCGGCGCCTTTCCGCGCAGAGATACATGAGTATCGCGGGCATGCTGGTCAGAAAGATGCGGCCGCATTTTTGCGCTATGTGATGGATGGTTCAGAAATTCGTGACAGCCATCAGGAGGATGATGAGCGTGTGCAGGACCCGTATTGTATTCGCTGTCAACCGCAAGTGGTGGGTGCGTGCATGGACGTGCTCAGGCAAGTTGGCCGTACGCTGGAAATAGAGGCGAATGCGGCCACAGATAACCCGCTTATTTTTGACGATGGCAGTATTATTTCCGGTGGGAATTTTCACGCTGAGCCCGTGGCATTTGCGGCAGATCAAATCGCGCTGGCGATTGCCGAGTTGGGCTCGATTGCGCAGCGCAGGGTGGCGCTCATGGTAGATCCTACACTTAGTTTTGGCCTGCCAGCGTTCCTAAGCCCGAAGCCGGGGATTAACTCCGGATTCATGATCGCGGAAGTTACGGCGGCGGCACTTATGTCTGAGAATAAACAAAAAGCTTCGCCTTGTTCGGTTGATTCCACACCAACATCAGCGAATCAGGAGGATCACGTTTCTATGGCGTGTCATGCGGCGTATCGGTTGATCAGCATGAATAAAAACCTGTCGCATATTCTTGGTATTGAATTGCTGACCGCAGCGCAGGGAATTGAATTCAGAGCACCGCTTACTACGAGTAAAAAAATGGGTGAGGTGATGCAAAGACTACGCAAAACCATTCCGACATTGCAGGAAGATCGCTACATGGCGAGTGATCTCGAAGCCGCAGGAGATATGGTTCGCAGCGGTGCATTGCTTGCTACTCTGGACGTGGACAAACATCTCTTACTTTCAGTAGTGGCATGAACCCAGTTGAGGTAACACAGCCAAATTGTCCTGTGGTGTTGGCGATGCCGCATAGCGGCACGTATGTGCCACCAGAGATAGCCGATAAGCTGAACGAAACAGGAAAGTTACTTGCAGATACAGACTGGCATATTGATAGGCTTTACGACGGGCTGCTTCCCGAAGCAGGAATCGTAAAAGCCAATTTTCATCGCTATGTGATTGATGCAAACCGTAGCCCTGAAGGAGGGAGCCTGTATCCCGGCCAAAACACAACGACGCTTTGCCCGCTTACGGATTTCGATGGCAAACCCATATGGAAAGAGGGGATGGAGCCGGACGACGCAGAAATAAAAAATCGTACGGAACATTTTCACGTACCTTATCATGATGCGCTCAACTCAATGCTTGAATCGGTGAAAGCACAATATGGCTACGCGCTTTTATATGATTGTCACTCTATTCGTTCCGAAGCACCGTTTTTGTTTGACGGTGTGCTGCCTACTTTGAATATTGGCACTAATGACGGCAAGAGTTGCGCGCCTGCATTTGAAAAAGTGACGGCGGCGTGTTGCGAAAAGTCAGCCTTTAGCACGGTGGTCAATGGTCGCTTCAAAGGTGGATGGACCACGCGCCATTACGGCCAGCCTGCACATAATATTCATGCTGTGCAAATGGAAATCGCGCAATCTGCCTACATGGTGGAAGAAGCGCCGTGGAGCTATGTGAGCGAACGTGCAGAACACTTGCGCGCGCTGCTTGGTTCTTTATTATCAGAATTGAAAAACACCAAAGCCTAAGGAAATTCGTTATGTCTCAAGCTGCACAATCTGCCCGTAAAAATAGCCGTTCAATTCGTTCCCCACGTGGTTCGGAAATAAGTGCTAAAAGCTGGCTCACCGAAGCGCCGATGCGTATGCTGATGAATAACCTTGATGCAGAAGTGGCCGAGAATCCAAATGAACTGGTGGTATATGGCGGGATTGGTCGCGCGGCACGTAGCTGGCCTGATTACGATAAAATTATTTCCACCCTGCAGGCGCTCGAAGCAAACGAAACCTTGCTGGTGCAATCAGGTAAACCGGTGGGCGTGTTTAAAACCCATAAAGATGCACCGCGCGTGTTAATCGCCAACTCTAACCTCGTGCCAAAATGGGCGGACTGGGATCATTTCAACGAACTCGATAAAAAAGGCCTGATGATGTATGGCCAGATGACGGCGGGCTCATGGATCTATATTGGTACGCAAGGCATCGTGCAGGGCACATATGAAACCTTTATGGAAGCGGGACGTCAGCATTACGAAGGTAATCTGAAAGGAAAATGGATCCTTACTGGCGGGCTTGGTGGTATGGGTGGTGCACAGCCGCTTGCAGCAGTGATGGCGGGTGCGTGCTGCCTTGCTGTGGAATGCGATGAAGACAGAATCGATTTCCGCCTGCGTACACGTTACGTGGATGAAAAAGCAAAGTCGCTGGATGAGGCGTTGGCATTAATTGATGAGTGGACAAAAGCGGGTGAGGCCAAGTCGGTTGGGTTGCTCGGCAATGCGGCGGATGTATTTGCTGAAATAGCCAAACGAGGTATACGTCCGGATATTGTGACTGACCAGACGTCAGCGCATGACCCAGTACATGGTTATTTGCCGCAAGGCTGGACGATGGCGCAGTGGAAAGAAAAACAGGCGAGTGATCCTAAGGCAGTGGAAAAAGCGGCACGTGCATCGATGAAAGTGCAGGTGCAGGCGATGCTCGATTTCTGGAACCAAAAAATTCCGACGCTGGATTATGGCAATAATATTCGCCAAGTGGCGCTAGATGAAGGGCTCAAGAACGCATTTGATTTCCCGGGGTTTGTGCCGGCTTATGTACGCCCGCTCTTTTGCCGTGGTATTGGCCCGTTCCGTTGGGCGGCGCTTTCCGGCGACCCGGAAGATATTTACAAAACCGATGCCAAGGTGAAAGAACTGATCCCTGATAACCCGCATTTGCATAACTGGCTGGATATGGCGCGTGAACGCATTAGCTTCCAAGGCTTGCCGGCGCGTATCTGTTGGGTAGGGCTAGGCGAGCGCCATAAGCTTGGGCTGGCTTTCAACGAGATGGTCAAAAATGGTGAGCTTTCTGCACCGGTGGTGATCGGGCGTGATCATCTGGATTCCGGCTCGGTAGCATCTCCGAATCGCGAAACGGAAGCCATGAAAGATGGCTCAGATGCTGTATCTGACTGGCCGCTGCTTAATGCACTGCTTAACTGTGCTTCGGGTGCGACATGGGTGTCGCTACATCATGGTGGTGGGGTAGGGATGGGCTATTCCCAACATTCCGGCATGGTGATTTGTGCGGATGGTACAGACGATGCCGCCCAACGTATTGAACGTGTGCTGTGGAATGATCCGGCAACAGGCGTGATGCGCCATGCGGATGCGGGCTATGAAATAGCTCAAGATTGTGCCAAGGAACATGGGCTGAAGCTGCCTGGAATCCTGTAGATTTTCGTGTAAGGGAGGAATGGTGCCGGCTGCCGGGTTCGAACTGGCGACCTGATGATTACAAATCAACTGCTCTACCAACTGAGCTAAGCCGGCACGATAAATCGTGAATGTAGGGATTTACGGGAAATAAAAAGAATAATCAACGAAAAATATCAGTTTTTTTAGCGGGAAGGAGAGGCGTCGGGGTCTTTTTTATCGCCATGTATGAGCTTTTCTACGGCACTGCGGTTATCAGAGATGGCAAGCATTGAGCCAATGGTGACCGCGGCAAAGGTAAAGCCAATCACCAGTGCCTCTACTTTTTGGTTGCGATTGATAGCAGCCCAGTAATCTGCTTTCTTAGAAATGCCGACATCCTTAAAGAAGGTCCTTACTTCTTCACTATAGGCTTTATTATGTCGTCTGATCTTATCTGCGGCACTTTCTTTTTCTATGAGAAGGGAGGTGAGTTTGCCTTTTACCTTGCCAGATTCTTCTGCGGCTATTTCAAGCTTTTCACCAAACTTAACCGCTTCACCGGTGTGTTTAAGCTCATGCGTAGTTTCAAAACGGTGCATAAAATCTTTAGCTGCATCGCTATTTAGCGTCTCTCCAGCCTCTATTTTTTCTTTCAGTGTATCATACACGATTTGCTGGAAGTCGCGAATGGAGCGCGCTTTACTGGATGTTGGGGCTTTTATAATATCACCTTCAACGAGAAACCCGCGCTTATAGAAGTTTTTTAGCACTGCACCACGTAGATTCACATCCATGGTTAACAGCCCTACCACTGCGCCTAACGGATAGGACGCGATACCGATGGCCGCATTAATGCGTTCGGCAGGACGTGTACGTTTTGCGCGTTCAGAATCTGTAGTCATGTTAGCATCATAGCACGTGGTGTAGTGCTGACAAAGCGTAAGACGCCATCAGATTATTAAGTTTTTGTTACAGCAGGGAAATGATAAGGCACTGTTTTTTAGTGTTATTCGCTCTTGTATTCGCCTTCATTCAGCCATTTGCGCTGATTTTCCGGCTTTCCGAAGTAATAGCCCTGCATGCAGCCCACGCCCATATCCATAAGAATTTTGGCTATTTCTCCGTTTTCTACGAACTCTGCCACCGTATCCAAGCCAAAGCCTTTGGCAAAATCCAGCAGGGTTTTGACAAAGAATTGATGGTCGGCACTTTGTGCGAGATCTTTGACGAATACCCCATCAATTTTTACCATATCCACTGACAATGCCTTGAGTTGACGGAAAGAGGTGTAGCCAGAGCCAAAATCATCCAGCGCTACTGCACATCCCAAGGATTGTAGGCTGGCCACGAAGAAAGCGGTGCGGCGTAAATCGCGATGAATTGCTGTTTCGGTGATTTCTACAATCAGGCGAGAGGCAATTTCTGGCTCATCTTTGAGAAGATGATTGATGTTATCCAACCACAATGAGTTTTCGGTAGTGAGATTAGATACATTGAACGCTAACGAAATGTTGGGCGAATTGCGCAGCTCTTCAATCACCATTTCCATCACCATATTGTCAATAATGTCGATGAGACCCATCTTTTCCGCTACCGGAATGAGTGCACCCGCAGAAGAAATTTTGCCTGAAGGGTTGATGATGCGAAGCAATGCTTCGTAATGTACTGTTTTACCGGTGACACTTTCAATGACAGGTTGGTAAGCAAGACGAAGGCGTTTTTCCTTGTAGGCCTTGAGTAAGTAGTTAGCGAGCCCCATCTGCTGGCGATGCTGGTCTGCTTCCTGTTTGGTCATATCCAGCGTGCGATGCGGGTTGGTAAAGCTGCTGCTTACCGCTACATAAGCTTTATCCAGCGCATCATGCGCGCCGGAAGATTCCATCGGGAAATTGATGCTACCTATAGCTCCAATAATATGAAGTGAAGCGGTGGCAAAATTATCGCGCCCAAAGTTCTGAACAATATTGTGAATACGGTCGGCTAGTGCAGTTGCGTCTTCCGGCGTGCTGTTCATCATGATGATGCCGAGTTGATCGCGTTGAAGGCGTTGTATCACATCGCCCTCTTTGAGCAGCGCCTCGATCATTTTGGTCAGATCGTGGAACACGATCTCGGAAGTGTCGTGCCCATAGGCATTGACGATCATGGAGAGGTTGCTGATAGAAACCAGAATCAAAGAGCCAGAATTGTGATTTTCGATGGCGCTGTGTATGCAGCCCTCCAGCATATTGACAAAATCTGCAGGATAAAAATCGCACCCAGGATAGCCGGGTGTAGTGAGCTGCATGTCCATTTCTGGTGATAATGGGGATGGGTTGCCATTGGGCAGGTTTTCAGGCCCGCTACCCGGCATCTTATTTCCCCCTCCTTCAGTCAACATTCACCATCCTTCTTCGTGTAAGGCCACGTTTCTTTAGTGTAAGTGTGCCACACAAAGGTAAAGTATTATTAAAATTTCCGATAAATTTTGGTTACTTAAAACCCCGAAAACCGGACTATTTCGTATGAAGGAACAAGAGTAATGCAAAAAGGTAAAAGCTTAGTATATTAATTATATTAATATAAAACAGTCTATTAAAGGTTTATGGCTAGGCAGGCGAGAAAAATAATCAAACCAAGTGTTCTATTTGAAAAAAACATACGTTTGCACGATTTGGGGTCGTCTAACTTTACGGTAATTGCCTGCCATTCTAGATGCGCAAGCCCAAGAGCCAGAAAAGCAAAGAAGCCTATATTCGCCTCTGTGATTACACCTGCTATGCCCCAACAAATTATCGCGAGTGGATAAAATAGTAATAATGCGGATTTAGTACTCTCTCCTAGCCGCAGTGCAGAGGATTTTACGCCAATACGTGCATCATCCTGTTTGTCCTGATGGGCATAGATAGTGTCGTATCCCAGTGTCCAGAAAATGCCGCCTACATAGAGTGCAATGGCGGGTAACTCTACGGTGCCGCGCACGGCGACCCAACCGAGTAATGCTCCCCAGTTGAAGGTAAGGCCTAAGAAAAATTGCGGCCACCAGGTGATGCGCTTCATGAAAGGGTAGGCCAGCACTAATATAAGCGAATAGGTTGCCCAGATAATCACTTCTTTGCCTAGAAATAACGCAATGCAAAATGCCAGCAATAATAGGATGAGCAGCATTCGGGAAGCCTGCCACATATTCAGCTCACCGCTGGCAAGTGGGCGGGTTTTGGTGCGCTCTACTTCGCGGTCGAATTTACGATCGGCCATATCATTAACGATGCAGCCTGCGGAGCGCATGAGTATGGCACCTAAGGAGAATAAAACTAACAACAACGGATCTGGATTGCCGCCAGAGGCCAGAGCAATGCTCCAGCAACATGGCCATAGGAGCAGCCAAATACCCGCAGGCTGATGTAGCCTTATAAGACGTAGATAGGGAGAGCTATTTTCCATGGCCATTTGTATTTACTTTGCTTGACCAAAGATTTAGCCTCCGTGCTGTTATGACGCAAGCAAAACCCAAAATACGCCTATTTGTTCCTGCTGCTTATCAGGAAGAACAAGATATTACGCTAGAGAAACCCCAATCACATTATTTGTTGCATGTGATGCGTGCAAAGTTGGGGGATGTGATTAGTGTGTTTAATGGCAAGGACGGGGTGTGGCTTGCCGAAATTACCCATGCGGATAAAAAACATGCGGCGCTTACCTTGAAATCGCAGTTGCTTGCACACATATCAAGCCCAGACCTCTGGCTTGCTTTTGCGCCCATTAAAAATAAAACCGAGCTGGTCGTAGAAAAAGCAACCGAACTTGGAGTGTCGCATATCTTTCCCGTTTTTACCAAACATAGTGTGGTGACTAAAGTGAATATGGACAAGCTCAGCGCGCGCTCTATTGAAGCGGCAGAGCAATGCGAACGCCATGATGTGCCTGCTATTGATGAGGGGAAGAATCTTTCGGCGCTGCTTGCAGGCTGGCCCGAAGATCGTACCTTGTTGTTTGCCGATGAAGGTGGTGGCGGAGAGGCGCTTGGGAATTTGCCCGCTGGGAAATATGGTGTGTTGATTGGTCCTGAAGGTGGTTTTTCGCGCGAAGAACAAGAGATGTTGCGACAATCAAAAAAAGTGAAACCATTTGGTATGGGGCCGCGAATATTACGGGCAGACACGGCAGCGGTTGCCGCACTTTCTTGTGTGATGGCGCAGTGCGGCGATTGGCAACATAAACCTCATTTTGAAGCAAAGGCATAATATGGAATGTGTTTTACAAACGCTTAAAGAGCTTTATGCCTCACGTGGGGATGAGATTGAAAACTGGTTGGCTAGCAAACGTAGTGAAGCAGTACCGTTTGTATATACATCGGTGGATTTACGTCATAGCCGTTTGCGTGTGGTGCCGGTGGATACGAATTTATTTCCGGCAGGGTTTAATAATCTCTCCCCGCGCGGAATGGATCGTGCATCGCGTTTTTTAGCGCGCCATTTTCAGGATGACTTTCCTGAGGCTAAACGTGTGTTGATCATTCCAGAAAACCATACACGCAATCTGTTTTACCTTGAAAATTTGGCGGTGATTAAATCGCTGTTTGAGGCGCAAGGGCTGGAAGTGCAGATTGGTAGTCTGGCGGTGGAAAAAGGTGAAGTGCTGGAGCTGAAATCGCATTCCGGCAAACCGATTACTCAGCATCATATTATGCGTGATGGTAATAAAGTTGCCCTGAAAAACGGCTTTGTGCCGGATGTGGTGGTGGTAAATAACGATATGACGTCCGGCTCTCCTGACATATTGCATGAGCTGGAGCAGCCGGTGATTCCGCCCGTGGGGATGGGCTGGTATCGCCGTCGTAAGAGCGTGCATTTTGATATGTATAAACAACTAAGCACAGAGTTTTGTGAAGCGTTTGGGCTCGATCCATGGCTGCTTTCTGCAGAGTTTCATAGTTGCGGATTGGTGGATTTTAAAGATCGTTCCAGTTTGGAATGTGCGGCAAAATCAGTGGAAGATATTTTAACGCGCGCGCGCGCGAAACATGAGGAATATGGCATCAAGGATGACCCTTATGTGTTTATCAAAGCGGATTCCGGCACGTATGGTATGGGTATCATGACGGTGAAAACGCCGGAGGAAATTTTTGAGTTGAATAAAAAAGACCGCAACAAAATGCAGACGATTAAAGAAGGTACGCGTGTTTCTGAGATCATTATTCAGGAAGGCGTGCCTACGGTGGATGTGATTGATGATAAAGTGGCTGAGCCCATGATCTATATGATTGATGGTGTGCCGGTGGGCGGTATGTGGCGAGTGAACGAGCAGCGCGATAACCGTAGTAATCTGAACGCGGCGGGCATGAGCTTTACCGGGATGTGTGATGAAACAGAAGATGAATGCGGCGAATGGAAGTCTGTACAAGATTGCCATTTTCGCTCGTTTGGCTTGGTGGCCGCGCTTGCCGCACTTGCTGCCGCGAGAGAACAATACGAAACCCCCAAACAGGAAATGATAGGTTAGTTATGTCGATTATCAAAACCATGGAAACCAAACTACAAGACGCTTTTGCACCACAAGCATTACAGATCGGAAATGATAGCGCGCAGCATGAAGGACATGCGGGTGCGCGTGAGGCAGAGGGGGATGTGAGCCACGTGTCTATCGTGGTGGTATCGGACAAGTTTGCAGGTATGTCGCGCGTGGCGCGTTCACGTGCAGTGCATGCAGCTATTGCTGATGAAATCAAACAGATTCACGCCATCACCATGTTAAAAACACTTACGCCGGAAGAAGCTGCCTAGCCAAAGTTACGGGCGAGTGTTTCGTAAGACTCAACACCTTTTACATCGCCGAGCGCGGTTACAGTGAGTTTGCCTTTGGCGATGTCGTTTGCGAGGCTCAGTATGTCTTCTTTACTGACTGCATCGAGTCGTGCGGTGAGGTCTGAGACTTGGCGATATTCACCATAATTGATTAAATGCCGTCCTATCCACGAAGCCACACTTTGCGGGTTTTCGCGCGTCATGAGCAGCTCTGCTTTGGTTTGGTTTTTGGCGCGCACCAATTCCGTATCAGCAATTTTTTCGGCCATGCCGGTGATTTGATCGCACAATACGCGCGAGAGTTCGCCTGCTTTTTCCGGAGAAGTGGCAGCGTAAATGCTAAGTACCCCTAGTTCGTCATAGGCAGAGCCCATGGCGTATACGCTGTAAGCTAACCCGCGCTTTTCGCGCACTTCCTGAAACAGGCGTGATGACATGCCGCCGCCCAGAATATTGGCAAGTAGTTGCAGTGTGTAAAATTGTGGCGAGTGCATGGAAACGGTGGGCAGGCCATATGCCAGATGAAGCTGTTCCAGATCATCGGCTTTGCGCAAATCACCACCTATGTAATTAGCGGGAACATGCTTTGGACCGGCTGCTTGTTTGGGTAGGGCAAAATATTCCTTAGCGAGTGCCACTACCGTATCGTGGTCGATATTGCCTGCGACGGAAAGCACCATGCGTGGTGGTTTGTAGTGTTTATCCATGTAGTTTATCAGGTCATCACGCTTATATCCTGCCACACGTTCTTCTGTGCTTAAAATAGAGCGTCCCAGCGGCTGGTTCGGAAACATGGTTTCATCAAAATAATCCACTAGCAGGTCATCCGGCGTGTCGTGGTGCATGGCGATTTCCTGAATCACCACATCTTGCTCGCGTGCCAATTCTCTGGCATCGAACAATGAGTTTTGCATGATGTCTCCCAGCACATCCACGGCAAGGCGTGCGTGTTCCTTGAGCACTTTTGCGTAATAGACGGTGAGCTCCATTGACGTGTAAGCGTTGAGCTGCCCGCCAATATTATCAAAGGCTTCGGCAATATCCTGCGAACTGCGGGTTTTGGTACCTTTAAACGCCATGTGTTCTAGCAGGTGGGAGATGCCGTTTTCATTTTCGTTTTCATAACGCGCGCCTACGCCGCAGGTGAGCGTAACCGCAACGCTTTCTACGCCAGGCAGAAACTCGCTGGCCACGCGCAAGCCATTATCCAGAGTGGTAAGTTGGTAGGTCATTTTACGTGTGATGCGATGTAGGACTGTACTTCGCCAGTGTCATTTTTCAGTACGTCGAAACGTTCTGGCTTTTCCAGAATATCGGCCATGTGTTCCGGCAGGTCTGGCCAAACATGGGAGGCGGCTTTTACCGCATCAGGGAACTTGGCAGGGTGCGCAGTAGATAAAACAACCAGCGGTGAGTCGCCTGTGTGGCATTCCCTACCTACGGCATAACCCACTGCCGTGTGTGGATCGAGTAGTTCTTTATGTGCGCTATGCACTTCGGCAATGGTCTGTTTGGTTTTGGTGTCATCAGCAGATGCGGAGGCAAAATCTTCACGTAGTTTTGTGAGTGCTGTTTCGCCTAAGCTGAATTTGCGTTCTGCACGCAGGCTGCTCATAAGTTCAGTAAGGGCGCTGCTATCATGATCATACAAATCGAAAAGCAGGCGCTCAAAATTGCTGGAAATTTGAATGTCCATGCTGGGGCTTAGGGTGGGTACTACGCCTTCCATGCTGTAGGTGCCGGTTTTTAGTGTGCGCGCTAAAATATCATTGCGGTTGGTGGCAATGATGAGTTTGTCTACAGGTAACCCCATACGCTTTGCGATGTAACCCGCGTAAATGTCACCGAAATTTCCGGTCGGCACGGAAAAGCTGATTTCTTTTTCTGGTGCGCCAAGCTTTAGGGCTGCGGAAAAGTAATATACAACCTGTGCTAAGATACGTGCCCAGTTGATGGAGTTTACCGCCGTGAGTTTGTGTTGCTCGCGGAAGGAGGCGTCGTTAAACAGTGCTTTTACAATATCCTGACAATCATCGAACGTACCTTCAATGGCAATGTTATGCACGTTGGCATCATTTACCGTGGTCATTTGACGGCGCTGCACGTTTGAAACGCGGTTATGCGGATGCAGGATAAAAATATCCATGTTGTCGCGGCCACGGCAACCGGCAATGGCTGCCGATCCTGTGTCGCCTGATGTTGCACCCACGATCACCACTTTTTGCTCGCGCTTTTGCAAAATGTGATCGAGCAGACGCCCTAAAAACTGCAGCGCAAAATCTTTGAAAGCGAGGGTGGGGCCGTGGAATAGTTCCAGAATGTAAGTGCTATCATCGATCTTGGTAAGTGGTGCTACATCCTCGTGGCGGAAGCTTTTGTATGATTCGTCGATGATGTTTTTAAGCGCATCACTGGGAATGGAATCATCAACAAAGCGCGAGATGATGGCATAAGCCAACTCGTTATAGGGAAGGTCTTTCAGCGCGGCGATTTCTTGCGCGCTAAGTGTTGGAATTGCATCTGGCACATATAGTCCGCCATCGGAGGCAAGGCCTGCAAGCACTGCATCTTCAAAGGAAAGCGCCGGTGCGCTGCCACGTGTTGAGATATAACGCATTATGATTTTTCCTCTGGAATGCGATGGTATATTGCAAACATGATCAACCCTATGACGGCGAGCAAGAACCATGTGATCGCATAGCCCAGATGATCGTTGCGTAGTTTAAACTCGGGCTGATCATCGCTGATGCGTGAATCGCCGGTGGTTTCGATGATGGCATTTTCCAGTGGTAGGCCGGTGAAACGTGACATGGCGTCAATATCTTCATAAAGCCATAGGTTTTTCTCGGGATGGTTATCAGGGGTGAATAGGCGTTTGCCCCTAAGCGGGCGGATAATGCCAGTGATGCTTGCCGCACCAGGCATGGAGGCTTGTGCATCTTCTGGAACATAACCGCGATTGACCAGCACAATCTCGCCCGTTTCTAATTGAAATGGAGTGAGCTGTAGGTAGACCATGGTTTTGCCCTGCACGCGGCCTACTTTTTTCAGGGTTTTATCATGAATAAAAGTGCCTTCAATTTCGATGTTACGATAATAAGCATCGTCTTTCCATACGTTGAGGGTGGGCGCATGCTGTCCTGCTTTGATGTCGGCAATCAGGTCGTTTTTCCATGCCAATCGCTCGATCTGCCACATGCCCAGTGTGCATAGCAGACCGGTGGCCAGAACGATGAAAATGAGTGGAATTAACTCGGGTTTTCGAAATTTCATAATAAGAGCGCTTGAAGCCTGTGTTTTGCTGACTATATTACAGGTCTCTACTAACCCTGTTTCACACATTCTTTCAAGGAGAATCTCATGAGCGTACTCGTCGGAAAACCAGCCCCTAACTTCACTGCCGCTGCGGTGATGCCTAATAACAGCATCGAAGAAAAGTTCGATCTATATAAGCATCTGGGCATTAAAAAAGATGCCAATGGCAAGGTAACTAAAAAAGGCAAAGTGGGTGTATTATTCTTCTATCCACTTGATTTTACGTTCGTATGTCCTTCTGAGATCATCGCTTTTAACAACCGTGCTAAAGAATTCAAACTGCGTAAAACTGAAGTGATCGCTATTTCTGTGGATTCACACTTTAGCCATCTGGCATGGAAACAAACGCCAGTGGAAAAAGGTGGTATTGGCGATATTCAATACCCAATGGTGGCTGACCTGACTAAATCTATCTCACGTGATTATGATGTATTGACTGGTGACGCTGTGTCATTCCGCGGCACGTTTATGATTGATGGTGAAGGTATTGTGCGCCATCAGATCGTAAATGACCTGCCACTTGGCCGTAACGTAGACGAAGCACTGCGTATGGTGGATGCGCTGCAATTCCATGAAGAACATGGCGAAGTTTGCCCGGCTGGCTGGGAACGTGGTGAAGATGGTATGAAAGCCGACTCTAAAGGTGTGGCGAAATACCTGAAAAAACACGCAGCAAACCTCTAGGAGGCCTTATGCGCTATTTCCTCATTCTGGCCGCGTTGATGTTGCCGGTTTCTGCTCATGCGGGGGATCACTCCCATAAGCATCATGCTATGGGTAAGGTTTCTGCTAAGCTGAAACGGGATCCGGCGGTGAAGGCGTATGTGAAAGCTGCTAAGGTGATGCATCGTGATATGGATATTACCTACACGGGCAATGCTGATGTGGATTTCACCCGTGGCATGTTGCCGCACCATCAGGGCGCGGTGGATATGATCAAGGTGTTGCATCAGTATGGCAAGGATGAGGAACTGCGCGAGCTTGCAAACTTTATGTCGCGTTGGCAGCAGGTGGAAATCAACCTGATGAAACGTTGGCTGGAAACTAAAGATTCCACCGCCATAGTGGGTAACAACGAAGAAGCCGTTGCTGCTTATAAGGAATCGATGCACAAGATGCATAAGGATATGGACATCACCTATACGGGAGATGTGGATGTGGACTTTGCCAACGGTATGATCCCTCATCATCAGGGCGCGATCGACATGGCATGGATTCTTATTAAGCATGGTAAAGATGAAGAATTACGCAGTATGGCGCGTGATATTATTCGTTCACAACAACAAGAAATAGCCATCATGAAAGAATGGCTAAGAAAGCACGGGAAATAATGGCAGAACATCACACAAAACTACTGATCATCGGCTCAGGCGCGGCAGGTTGTACGGCAGCAATTTATGCGGCACGTGCAATGCTAAAACCCATGATGGTGCGCGGTATGCAGCCTGGTGGACAGCTAACAATCACCACGGATGTGGAAAATTTCCCTGGCTTTGCGGAAGCAGTGCAGGGACCATGGCTGATGGAGCAAATGGAAAAGCAGGCCGAGAATGTGGGTGCGCAGTTGGTTGACGACATGATCGCTTCTGTGGATTTCTCGAAGCGCCCATTCACGTGTGTAGGTGAATCCGGCGATACATATACGGCAGATGCGGTGGTGATTGCCACGGGGGCAGAAGCTAAATGGTTAGGCACGCCTAGCGAACAAAAATTCTCCGGCTTTGGTATTTCTGCCTGTGCGACATGCGACGGCTTCTTCTTCAAAGATCAGGAAGTGGTTGTTGTTGGTGGCGGGAATTCAGCGGTGGAAGAGGCGCTGTATCTTGCCAATATTGCTAGCAAGGTGACGTTGATCCATCGCCGTGATGAGTTGCGTGCCGAAAAAATCGGGCAGCAACGTTTGCTGGCGCATCCGAAAATTTCGGTGGAATGGAATGCGGAAGTGGATGAGTTCTTAGGCGGTGGTGAGCCGCTCGCACTTACAGGCGTGCGCCTGAAAAACACCAAAGATGGCAGCACGAAAGAGCTTAAATGTGACGGTGCGTTTATTGCGATTGGCCATAAACCAAATACCGATATATTTGCAGGTAAGCTGGAAATGGATAAGGAAGGGTACCTGATTGCCAAGCCGGGCAGCACACGCACTAATATTGAAGGTGTGTATGCAGCGGGTGATGTGCAGGATAAGATATTCCGTCAGGCGGTGACGGCTGCGGGCATGGGTTGTATGGCGGCGCTCGAGGCAGAAAAATGGCTGGCCGCTAATGAGGAAACCAGCAAAGCTGCATAGAGGCTATTTCTTTCTGCCTTCTTTGCTGCATTTTCTATTCACTTGTTGGCACACGCTTTCAAGATCATCGTATAGTGCATCCATCGTCTCTATCCATTCTGGTGGCGTGATGTTGCATCCTGCATTATCTATACTTTCTGTGGGGTTGGTGACGTCGTAACCCATTCCTTCCAGCATTGCAATGATCTGACGTCTTTGGTTTATGGCATCTGCCTGGGCTGTTTTACTGTTATCCTTGCTATCAAATCTTATGTAGAGCACCAATGAGGGATCCGTCTTTTCTACATAATCGCACCCATCAACTGCACATTCGTTGCCACCTACAGGGAAGGTGGCATATGCGGTTTCTATAAAATTCTCTTTTGCTGTGCTCATAATACGTAGTCCATTGCGGGCAAATTATTAATATGTGGTAACTTTTTTTGTGTTTTATGTCAATAACTAAGCTACTTCGCTTGCCTTTATGGTAGGGCTAGGGTAATCAAGCACCAGAGGGGAATATATGCTTGATTGGGATAAGCTTCGAATATTTCATGCGGTGGCCACGGCCGAGAGTTTTACGCATGCGGGTGAGATATTAAATCTCAGCCAGTCTGCAGTAAGCCGTCAGGTAAGCGCGCTTGAATCCAGTCTGGAAACCTTGTTGTTTCACCGCCATGCGCGGGGGCTGATCTTAACAGAGCAGGGCGAGATTTTATTTAAAACGGTAGCCGATATTTTTTCGCGCCTTTCGGCGGCGGAGACGGCGCTACTGGATAGTAAAGATCGTCCGCGCGGGCCACTCAAAATTGCAGCGCCACTTGCCATTGGCACAACGTGGCTTACGCCACATATGCGTGAGTTTGTAGAGCTTTATCCAGAGATTGTTGTGTCGCTGATGGTGGATGATCGCGAGTTTGACCTTTCTATGCGCGAAGCAGATATTGCTATTAGCCTCTTGCCAGCAAAACATCCGGATCTGGTACAGAAAAAAATTACCACCCTGAATAATTCGCTCTACGCATCGAACGAATATTTACGCACCTATGGGGTTCCTAAAAAACCGCAGGACTTACAGGAACATCGCATTATTACTTACGGTGAAGATGTGCGCATGCCTTTTACAGATATAAACTGGGTGTTGCGTAAGGGGCTTGTTCGTGGTGAAAAGCGCCAGCCTTCGTTTAAAGTGAGTAGTTTGTTTGGAATGCTTAAGGCGGCCGAGAGTGGTATCGGTATAGTGGGGCTGCCAGACTATATGACGCAGGGGGTGGTGAATCTTACCCGCGTGCTTCCGGATTTCAGGGGGCCAGCCACTGAAGTGTACTTAACCTACTCTATGGAGCTTAAGAACTCGAAAAGAATTATGGTTTTCAGGGACTTCCTTGTCCGTAAGCTAGCAGAGGATGGTATGAGTAAAGCCAGTTAGCTATGCGTCTAGCGCATAGCTAACATGATTATTAATCACTGTTAATTAAAAAACGAATAGCTATACTCCTTCTTGAGTATAATTTCATGCTCTTTACCAAGCGATGCTTGGTAAGTCCTCCCTGTTATAGCTTATGGCCAACCTTCGGGTTGGCCTTTTTTTTTTTTACGGTAGGGCCATTACTTCCACCAGCACCGTTTCATTTTTGGGCAATTTGAAATCGATGGCCGACTTATTTCCACGCATGGTTTTTTGAAATGCTGGCGGGACAATGAGCGTGCGCTCAGTACGTGGTGCCATGCCGATGATGCCTTGCTCCAGCCCTAAGAACACTTCTGATTTACCCGGGGTGAACTCGATGGGTGATTTATTATCCTTGGTGGAGAACAATTTTTTACCGCTAACACTCCACACAATGACATGGGCGCGTGCCAGATTTCCACATAGAATAAGTTTGCCTGTGTTGGGTGCCATGTCGATAATACGGTAGGCATTCTCTTCTATATCCGGTAGGGCAGGTTCTACGTTAATCAAGTCGATATCGAATTTGATGGTGGCACCCTTTGGCACATCGTCACGCGAGAAACCTACCGCATCATAGGCGAGTTCAGGGGCAGCAAACACGCTGCGTCTGCCTCCGGGTTGCATGCCGATGACACCGCGATCAAACGCTGGCATTACTTTGCCTGCACCGATGGTAAAACTCAGGGGATTATCTGCCGTACTCTTATCCCCCACGGCTTGCTGTTCAGAAAGCCATGCCTGATAGGTGATAGTGGCAGTTTGCCCGCATACGGCTGGGTTGCCTTCACCTAGTTTGATTTCATTCACACGTATGGTCGCGGACATGCTGGGCATCACTTTTTCTGTCACTTCGCCCAGCTTGGAAAACTGTCTTTCAACATTTTTCTTGGTGCGTTCCACCGCGAGGTTAACGTCGCTTCCCTTTTGTTGATTGGCAATTAATGCATAGCCAACTACGGCAATCATCATCCAGATGACCCAGCGCGGGGTTGGTTTTTTTTCACGTTTACGGAAAATTTCAAACATAGATACGATTATCGTTGTTACGTGTTGAAACGGAAATGTAGTACATCACCATCTTGTACAATATATTCCTTGCCTTCCAAACGGAATTTTCCAGCGTCCTTCGCACCGGCTTCACCATTCGCCGCGATGTAGTCATCATAAGCAATGGTTTCGGCGCGGATGAATCCTTTTTCAAAATCTGTATGAATTACGCCTGCTGCGGCTGGGGCAGCGGTGCCTTGTTGTATTGTCCATGCGCGTGCTTCTTTCGGACCAACCGTGAAATAGGTAATAAGATCAAGCAGGTTATAACCGGCACGAATGATACGCGCGAGGCCGGTTTCTTCCAGCCCGATGGCCTCTAAGAATTCTTTTTTCTCGTCATCAGTTTCCAGCATGGAGATTTCGGCCTCAATACGCGCCGAGATGACTACCGCCGGCACGTTTCGCTCCTTGGTCATCTCCAGTACTTTTTCCGACATGGCATTGCCACCAGCGGCGGAGTCTTCATCCACATTAGCAATATACATAACCGGTTTGGTGGTGAGTAGTTGCAACTCCCGCAGGATCTTTTGTTCGTCTGCGTTGTTTACTTCGGTAAGCCGTGCAGGGTTTCCTTCGCTTACTACCTTCAGCACACGCTCAATCATGGCGATCTGCGCTTGTGATTCCTTGTCTGATCCGCGCGCTTTTTTCTGCAAGGCAGGTAGGCGTTTTTCCAGGCTTTCCATATCGGCCAGTACGAGTTCCGTCTCAATGATGTCCGCATCGCGCAGCGGGTCGATGGAGCCTTCTACATGGGTGATGTTGCCATCTTCGAAGCAACGTAACACATAAATAATGGCATCGACTTCACGGATATGAGAAAGAAACTGGTTGCCTAGCCCTTCGCCTTTTGAGGCTCCTTTTACCAACCCCGCAATATCGACGAACTCTAACTGAGTAGGGATGATTTCTTGCGAGCTGGCAATGGCTGCAAGCTTATCAATGCGGTTATCTGGTACGCTTACACGGCCAACATTCGGCTCGATCGTACAAAACGGGTAGTTCGCCGCTTCTGCCTGCATGGTCGAGAGCAAGGCGTTAAATAATGTGGACTTACCGACGTTGGGTAGTCCCACAATTCCACATTTGAATCCCATTTATTTAGTTCCTTTTTTATGCGCTGGTTGCCAGCGTGATTTTATTCATAAACTCGGCCTCATCACCTTTAAGTAGCAGTGAAATATGGCGAGAAATTTCTGAGATCATTATATCTACTGTTGGTGTTTCGGCTTTGGCAAAGCTGGATAGTACATAGTCACTCACCGCGTCTTTATCACCGGGATGGTCGATCCCGAAGCGCACGCGTAGGTAGTCTTTGCCTAAATGCCTGTCTAAATCTCTAAGGCCGTTATGCCCGCCATGCCCACCGCCTTTTTTTACGCGTAGTTTGCCTAGTCCTAAATCCAATTCATCATGAATTACAATGATGTGGTCTGGTTCTATTTTATAAAAATTAGAAACTTCACTAGCAGGGCCGCCGGAGCGGTTCATATAGCTCATTGGTTTAAACAGGTAGAGTTTGTTTCCTTCAATGACCCCGTCAGCAAATGCGCCACCGAATGCTTTTTTAAAAGGAGGGAAGTGCCAGTCTTCAGCGATTTTATCAATCGCCATGAAGCCAGCATTATGCCGATCTTTAGCATGTTCTTTGCCGGGGTTGCCCAGCCCAATGAGGAGTGTTGTAGCCATTAATAACGAAGAAGTAAGTGGTTAGCCAATCACACTATCGGCTAACCACTATCGTCTTACAACTATTTTTTAGCCTCTTCTTTTTTGGCGTCGTCACCCTCAGCTGCGGCTGCGTCACCTTCAGCTGCGGCTGTAGTAGGTTTCTCTTCCTCTTTAGCGCGTCCTGCAATCGTCGCAACGGTGAAGTTACGTTGAATAGTAGGCTCAACACCTTCTGGAAGGTCGAAGTCTTCAATATGTACGGAATCACCAATATCCAGCTTCTGGATGTTGAAAGAGATTTGTGAAGGAATAGAGTCTGGTTTGCACATGAACTCTACTTCGTGGCGAACAATGTTTAGTACGCCACCACGTTTCAGACCCACCGCTTTCTCGTGGCCAGTGAATTTCACTGGCACCTGTACGCGAAGCGCCACTTTAGGATCAACAAGGATGAAATCAACATGTTCGATATCATCTGTTACCGGGTGGAACTGCATATCTTTAGGCAGTGCCTGGATAGTCTTGTTATCAACCTTCAGGTCAACGATACGGCTACGGAAGCGGCCACGTTGGTATTCTACCTTAAGATCACGCGCAGAAAGCGCAATGTTCATAGGGGCAGAGTCTTTGTTATATACGATTGCAGGTACTTTGCCCTCACGGCGCAATGCACGAGCCGCACCTTTACCAACGGCTTCGCGTGGTGATGCGTTTAATACAGCGTTAGATTTAGTCATTTGGGTTCTCCTTAAAATTAATCGAGTAAACTTGATACAGATGTTTCTTCACTAATACGTTTGATAGCCTCGCCCAATAGTGGGGCAACGCTTACCACACGCATATTCTTGCAGGACTCAACGGCTTCGGTGATACCGATTGTGTCGGTGATTACCATTGAGCTTAGTACTGAACTTTCGATGCGTTCAAAGGCTTTGCCAGAGAGCACACCGTGGGTAACATAGGCAGAGACAGATTTGGCGCCTTGTTCTTTGAGTGCGGCTGCCGCATTGCATAATGTGCCTGCTGAATCGACGATATCGTCGACCATGATGCAATCACGGCCATCAATCTCACCAATAATGTTCATGACTTCTGATTCGCCAGCGCGTTCACGACGTTTATCGACGATGGCAAGGCCTGCACCGATACGTTTAGCCAGTGCCCGTGCGCGAACTACACCACCTACGTCTGGGGATACGACCACGATTTCAGATGGTTTTTCGTAGTGTTTTTTAATGTCTTCAACCATCACCGGCGCACCATATAAATGGTCGAGTGGGATGTCGAAGAAGCCTTGAATTTGTCCGGCGTGCAAATCAATGGTGAGCACACGGCTGGCACCAGCAGCAGTAATCAGGTTGGCAACCAGCTTGGCTGAGATAGGGGTGCGTGATCCCATTTTACGATCCTGACGTGCATAACCGAAATAAGGCATTACCGCGGTAACGCGACGAGCAGAGGCACGCTTTAGCGCATCCAGACAAACCAATAGTTCCATAATATGGTCATTCGCAGGATAGGAGGTGGATTGTATTACGAATACATCCTGACCGCGCACGTTATCATGAATTTCTACGAATACTTCCTGATCGGCAAAACGTTTCACATCTGTGCGCGTTAATGGCACACCGAGGTAATCGCTTACGGATTGGGCGAGTACGGGGTTGCTATTGCAGCTAATTAATTTCATTACATATCCACTTCATAAGGGGTTGCATCCAAACGCCTTCCTAAAACACAAACGCAAACGCCCATCTGCTTTTCACCAGATGGGTTCGGCCTATTAATCAACATGGCTGGCTCCGCCGTCATTCATGATTAAGGATGGGCAATATAGCTATTTTAGGGGGAATGTAAATGGTTAATTGTCGCGAATAACCGTCTTTTCGGCGGTGCGGGTGAGCGCATAGTCTTCGGCCCGGAAAAGATCAACAATTCTAGTAACTTCCATATCATTAACGCCTAGGTTTTTGAGTAGGGCGCTGGCTAACTGGAGGCTGGTTTCAAACATTTCAGCAATGGCCAGATTGGCTCCGGCCGCTTCAAGCCGCTTCACTTGCTCAATATTCTTTGCGCGTACGATGATAGGGATGTCCTTGTTGACGTCACGTACTACGGTAATGGTTTGCAGGGCAATGCGTATATCGTTATGGGTGATGACCACGGCACGTGCGCGGGCAATACCCAGCGCGTTAAGTACGTGCATGCGTGTGGAATCACCATAATAAACCGGGATACCGTGTTTACGTTCTTTGGCAACCAGAAACGAATCCATATCAATGGCAACAAAAGGAATTCGTTCTTCCTCCAATAGGCGTGCAACTGTGTGGCCAACACGACCAAAGCCGCTAATGATTACATGCTGTGAAAGATCGAGCGTTTCTTCCAGCATGCTTTGTGGACGAGAGAGCGAATATTTTTCCAGTGTAGTAGCAACGCGTTGGCCTATCTCGGCAATCAGAGGAGTAAGGGCCATACTGAGTGTGACCACTACAAGCAGAATTTGTGATAGCTCTTTATCCAACAAGCCACTTTCTCCTGCGAAGGAAAACAGCACAAAAGCAAACTCGCTACCCTGTGATAACAGCAAGCCGACATGAATAGCAGAGCTGAGTGTGAAACCAAATACGCGGCATAGTGCCATGATGACTAGTGATTTGGTGGCCATGAGTGCGATGGTAAGGCCTATGATGCTGCCGAAACGTTCAAGCAGCGTATCGATATTAAGTGACATGCCTACGGTCATAAAAAATAAACCAAGGAATAATCCTTTATAGGGGAGTATGTCAGACTCGACCTGAGCTTTGAACTCGGTTTCTGCAATAAGTAGCCCCGCCATAAATGCCCCTAGTGCAGGAGACAAACCAAACAGGTTGGTTAGCCACGCTACACCGAGCGCTACAAATAAAGTGGTGGCGGTGAATAGCTCGGTGTTTTCCAGTGAGGCAATAAAACGGAAAAGCGGGCGTAGAAGCATATTGCCTATGGTGAAAATGAGCACCAAACAAATCGTGGCCTTGATTCCGGCTTCGGTTAAAGCATTACTCAAATCAATCGAAGGGTCGGCCAATATGGTGACCAATACGAGCAGGGGAATGACAGCAAGGTCTTGCAGGATTAATATAGCAAGCGCGAGACGACCGATTTGGGAGGATTTTTCCCCTTGCTCCTGCACTACCTGCAGTACAATAGCGGTAGAAGAAAGTGCTAGGCCGCCACCAATAATAACAGCGGCAGCATCATTTCCGCCAAAGCCCAAGAAGAAGGCAGCAAAGAGCCCGGCGGTGAGAAAAAATTGCATGCCACCAAAACCGAACACGTGTTTTCGCATGCTACGAAGTCGTTCAAATGATAATTCAAGGCCAATCAAAAATAATAAAAAGATAACACCAAAACTTGCAATACCCGAAGTGACTTCCAGATTTTCGATCAGGCCTAAACCATAGGGGCCGATCAGTGTGCCCGCAGCGAGATAGCCGAGCACTGGGCTTAAGCGCAGAATGCGAAATACTGCCACAATCAGCACAGCGGCTGTGAGCAGAATAACAATTTCAGTAAGCTCGGTTGACGAATGATCCATGAGGGGCCTTATAACATGGTGTGTTGTGCAATGCCATTAGTTCATACATGCGTACTGTATTTGTACACGCTCCTAGTAATGACATTGCTTATAAAAAGTAAGCGAGTATGATGGGAGGGTAATCGAGCAAAAATCACTAGGCAATTATTGCCTATTTACAAATTATTTTGGAACGATTGTGGAATGATTGTACACAGAAAATACTTGGTTTGTTTCATTTATGAAAAATAGGTTAAGTGGCATTTTTCACGCGTTAACGAATAGAAATATTGATATAAAAAACAGATACTTAATTGATTGCCTATTTTTTAGGCACATGGGTGCAACAGTAGGAAATGTCACAGTTTGAGAATTGGAGCAGGGGGTTGTCAACAGAGTTATCCACAGGTTTCGTGGATAGTTTTTTTCTTGCATTTTGTATGCGTTGGAAACCCTAGCTAAAACGATAGAATTATACCATGCATACCCCCCCACCGTTTACTGAAATGTCACTTGCCGAAGGGCAAAAAATTATCAAACGTTACGTAACAGATTTGCCAAACGTACCGGGTGTGTATCGCATGTTAGATGTGCGTGGTGATGCACTCTATGTGGGTAAGGCAAAAAACCTTAAAAGTCGTGTCGGTAGCTACGTCAATGCCAGCGCCCTTAACACGCGATTGCAACGAATGGTTTCGCAAACGGTGTCGATGGAATTTACGACCACGCGTTCGGAAGCGGAAGCACTTTTACTGGAAGCAAACCTGATTAAAAAACTGGAACCGCGCTATAATATTTTACTGCGTGATGATAAATCATTTCCCTATATTTTCTTTTCGTCGGACCACGCTTATCCGCGCCTATCAAAGCATAGAGGCGCTAAAACGAAGAAGGGGAAATATTTTGGACCGTTTGTTTCCGCGGGTGCAGTAAACGAAACGATTGCTTTATTGCAAAAGGCATTTTTGATTCGCCCATGCTCGGATAATATTTTTAAAAATCGTTCACGTCCTTGCTTGCAATATCAGATTAAACGATGTTCCGCCCCATGCGTGAATAGAATTTCCGAAGAAGATTATGCGGCACTCGTTGAGCAGGCACAAAATTTCCTTTCCGGAAAAAGCAGACAAATTCAAGATGACTTGCTCGCAGAGATGCAGCAATTGAGTTTGAAAATGCATTATGAAAAAGCAACGGTAATCCGTGATCGCCTGAAGGCATTAGTCAATGTGCAACAACAGCACGGGGTGGGGACCGCGCCTGTCGGTGATGCAGATGTGGTAGTGCTTGCGCGTGATGGAAAACAATGTGCTGTGCAGATTTTTTCTTATCGTGGTGGTCGTAATTACGGTAATAGAAGCTGGTTTCCTACGCACACTCAAGAAGCGAGTGATTCCGAAATATTGAGTAACTTCATGGGGCAGTATTATCAGAGGCAACCGATCCCGCCGACCATTTTGCTCAGCCATTTATTGGATAATACTTCTCTGATGGAAGAAGCGCTGAGATTAAACACAGACCATAAGGTGGAGATACTAAATCCCCTGCGTGGCGACAAACGGGACGTGGTTGAGCAAGCACTGAAAAATGCGCGCGAAGCTTTGATGCGCCATATCTCAATGAATGTGTCGCAACGTGCTGCGTTGGAAGGGGTGCAGAACATATTTGGTCTTGAAGAATTACCTGAGCGTATCGAGGTATATGACAACTCGCATATTAGTGGAACCAATGCCGTAGGTGCGATGATCGTTGCTGGCTCAGAAGGTTTTATGAAAAACGAATATCGCAAATTTAATATTAAGGACGAAAAAACTGCACCCGGAGATGATTACGCCATGCTACGCGAGGTGCTGTCGCGTCGTTTCCGTAATGCCAGCGAAGGTGATGAAAAGAAAATGCCAGACTTGGTGTTGATTGATGGCGGTGCAGGGCAAGTGTCTGCCGCGCGAGAGGTGTTTGAGGAGTTGGGGGTTGAGGTGGTGTATGCCGGAATCGCCAAGGGGCCGGATCGCAATGCTGGGCGCGAGCAATTCTTTATTCCGGGCAAGGAGCCGTTCCAACTACCAGAAAATGATGCGGTGCTACATTATCTTCAACGACTGCGTGATGAAGCACACCGTTTTGCCATTGGTGCGCATCGTAATAAACGCAGCAAATCCATTCAGGTATCCGAGCTGGATCAGATTCCATCGATCGGTGCAGTGCGCAAGAAAGCACTGCTGCATCATTTCGGCTCAGTGAAGGCGATCTCAGCGGCGAGCAAAGAAGAGATTGCCAAGGTGGAAGGCATCAGTACCTCTACGGCCACGTTGATCTATAATCATTTTCATGGTGGTGAGGTATAAAAAAAGCCCCGCCGGAGCGGGGCTTTTCGTTAGAACTGTGCGCTAGTTACGCAGATTTCTTTTTTGCAACTTTCGCAGAAACTTTGCTTACTTCTTCCATGCTTTCAGCTGCACGACGGTTTAGTACGTCATATGCTTCGAAGCTAGATTTAGTTAGCATTTCTGTGATTTCGCGAGCGTTAGCCAGTGAGCTTTCGAAGAAGCCGCGAGCTACATCAGCTTGTTTAGCAAGGTTGTCCTGAGAAGCGCCACCGCTCATCAGTTCTTTACCAGCTTCAAGCGCAGCTTCAACGTTGTCGCGAGCAATCTCAGCCTGGCGGCGAGTTACTGCTTGTGCGTTTTCTACAACGATCTGATTGATTTCAGATGCGGTTTCCATGTTGCGACGACCAGAAGAAACCAGGTCATTCATATCAACACTGCTTTTGAAAAAGTCATTAAATGAAAAATTCTGTGCCATTGTTTTGTCTCCTAAATAATATGTATGTTATTTATTTTGCATCCGTGGGGCAGGATAATGCCAAAGAGACGTGGATAAGTCAAGCAAATTGTTGCGTTGCACAAAATACATTAGTCTTTTGAAATATATCTATTTTTCAAGCTCTTTGGAGCGCTCTGCAGCTTTGATTGCCGCTTTTTTAATCAGTTCTTCGAAGCTATTATTCTCCATTAACACGCGAAGTGCGGCCTCGGTTGTGCCACCAGGGCTTGTGACGTCTTTACGTAATTGTTCCAGGCTATCACTGCTTTGTTCGGCTAGGGAGCTGCTGCCAGATACGGTGGCAACTGCAAGGTGACGGGCGGTTTGCTCGGAAAGCCCCATCTCAACACCAGCTTTGGTCAGGCTATCTAAGAACAAAAATACATAAGCGGGGCCGCTACCGGAAATGGCGGTGACGGCGTCCATCTGCGATTCGTCATCGATCCACACCACATGGCCAACGGCTTCCATGATTTGAATAGCGATTTTTTTTAGCGAAGGTGGTACGGCAGGTGATGCACATAATACGGTCATCGCTTCACCAATTAATGCAGGGGTGTTTGGCATCGCACGAATAATGTGCGCGCGATCACCTAGATGTGAAAGATAAAAGCGCAAACTTTTTCCGGCAGCGATAGAAATATAGAGTGGTTGTTTTTCTGCAAAGCGTTCACGATATGCCGGCAAGATAACAGGAAGCTCTTGTGGTTTTGTCGCGAACACAATTACGCTTGGTGTGAATTCTTTTGGCAGTGTGTCGAGTGAAGCGAACCAACTCACATGTTCTGTGTTCGCATGGTGTGCCATCGGTTCGATGACGCGGAAGCGATGAATGCCTGCCGGATGTTTTTTTTGCCAGCGTGACAACAACGCGCTTCCCATTTTGCCGCAACCGACAAGAAGTATAGATGAATGACTCATGCGCGCGAGTCTATGTCATCTCGCAATGCTCCGCAAGATAGAGAAGTGAGGATAGGGGGTTATGCTTCGGCGATGGTCTCGAACAGGGAGATCTGTAGGGCTTCAGCTGGGGCTTTGCCGCTCCATACCACGGATTGGAAAGCAGGGAAGAAGCGCTCACATTCATTGACTGCAATGTCGAAAAGATCATGCAAATGTTCTGCTGTAGTGCCAGCACCTTCGCGAAGCAATAATGAATGACGGAATGTCACCGACATATCTTCCGAAGATACTTCGAAATGACCGAGCCACATTTTTTCATTTACCATCGCAAGCAGCGAATGAATTTTGAAAAGCATTTGTTTTGGAAATTTCGTATCGAGTGAACAGGAAAGCGTAAGCCCGCCAGAGTCTTCCTGCCAGTTCAACCACAGGCGGTAGTTGCACCACACGCCACTTACTTCGGCGAACAATTCACTTTCACCTGCGCGTTCAAACACCCAGTCGCGATCCATGATTACCGATTCGGCAATATCAAGTGGATTAAATGCATCTTCAATTCTGAGCATCACTGAACTCATTGCAAATTCCTCCGAAAAAAATCGTGTAAAAATATTGGTGCGAAAACGAAAGAAAAAACGAGTCATCAATTTGTAAAATGACTAGCATTTCTGCCGTCTACGGAGGGTATCCTTGCATGGAAAAAAGTAAAAATCCACCGAATTAAGAAAGAATGAACAAAAATAATTTTATTCATATAAATCAAATGGATGCAAAGAAAAAAGCTAAGTATCTCAATTATGGGGATTTTTGCTTTTCGAGCGCTTCCAGGCGGTTTTTTAATTCTTCTTGTTCTTCCCGTAGCTTAGCCACCATGCCTCTTAGCGCATCGCATTCCTCCTTTGTGGCTAAGTCCATGTTCTGTAGTGCTTTTTCGAGGTGGGCACTGACCATGGCCTCCATCTCGTTTTTCATTTCCATGACACTACCAGCGGCCCCACTGGCTATTTTGGCTATATCTTCAAAAAACTTATTATCTTTCTGCATCTTACAAATTCCTTTCTATGGCCAATTTCGTCGTTACCTCCATCCTCAAATCCTCATGTACTTTTATGTACATTCCGGTTTTGCGGGTGTCGGCGCCTAGAACTTGCCTCATATAAAGAAATTTCAATGGGTTATATAAGACAGTCTAGTTTTACTTATTCTTAAGCCAACCATACTAATATAGTGTGTATAGTACCATAAAAACTTAACCCATTGGAAAATATGAAAACTATTCTTGTAACAGGCGGCGGCGGCTTTATTGGCTCCAATTTGGTAACCGAATTGCTTCAGCGTGGCACTCATAACATTGTTGTATGCGATGAATTTGGCAGCAGCGAAAAATGGCGTAATTTAAATAAGCATCCTATTTACGAGGTTGTTCCTCCTAAGAATATGTTTTCGTGGTTGGATGAAAATCACCAGAATCTGGAAATGATTTTTCATTTAGGTGCGCAATCATCTACGGTAGAGCCAAATATTGATCTTAGCCTTGAGCATAATTTTAGATTGTCGCTCAAACTGTGGCGTTGGTGTAATGCCAAAAATGTGCGTTTTGTATATGCGTCATCTTCTGCCACTTATGGTGATGGTAGCAAAGGGTTTGATGATGGGTTGGACTCTAAAACACTACACCAACTCGCACCGCTTTCTGGTTATGGCTGGAGCAAACATTTGTTCGATGTGCATGTATCGCTCGAAGTGGAACGCGGTGAATGTTCTATACCGCAATGGGTGGGACTCAAAATATTCAACACTTATGGTCCGAACGAATATCATAAGAAAGACCAGCAAAGTGTGATCACCAAAATCGCACAACATGCATTGCAAGCAGGGCGAGTGAATTTGTTCCGTTCTTATAACGACAACTACGCGAATGGCGAGCAAAAGCGCGATGTGATCTATGTCAAAGACGTGGTGCGTGTGATGCTGTGGTGTCTTGACCACCCGGATGTGTCTGGGTTGTTTAACCTTGGAACGGGAACGGCGAGCACGTTTAATGATATGGCGAATGCAATTTTTACGGCCATGTCACGTCCGCCCAATATTCATTATGTCGATATGCCGGAAACATTGGCGCCGATCTATCAGTATTACACACAGGCGAAAATGGATAAGTTGATTGCCGCAGGTTATAGCGCCGGGTTCATGACACTAGAGCAGGGCATTACCGACTACGTGCAGAACTATCTGGTAAAAGACGACCAGTATCTATAGATCATTTCTTCATGTATTGGCTGTAGGCCTCGGAAACACCACCAACACGTTTGCGCACGGCATCGCCCATGACATCTTGCATATTATTGCCAAGCTGTAGGGCGACATCTGGCCCATCTACTACGAACGCACATTTTAGCAAGTTGCCGGCTACGCTGCCGGTCATATGATAGGCGAGGTTGCCGCATGTGCCTACTAGTTTTGCCCATGCAATTTCTTTGGCGCTTAGCATTTCCATTTCAGGCCACGGGCGTTTCAGCTTGAACTGATAGCGATGATACATGGCAACGGCCAGCTTTACACGCTCCTGATGGGTGAGACAGTTCAGGTAGGAAAATAGAATACGTTCGTATGCCCACTCGGCACGATATTCCGGATGGATATGCAAAGCGATTTCTGAAAGCAAACAAAAAGCAAGGCGCAGGCGGCGTTCTGCTTCCGATTCTTTTTGCATAAGCGGATACATCCAGGTGAACAGCTCATTCGCGTATGCGGTAGACTTGCCGCCTTTAGTGGCGAGTTCGGTGCAGGAAGCGAGCAGTCCGTCTTGCGCACGTGTGTATGGTGAAAGCTTTTCATACAGATAGCCTTCACGAATACCGCTTGCAGAAAATACCAGATTTTTAGGTTTGGCGATTTCAATAATCTTTTCCAAAATCATGGCTGCACCCGGCAGGACATCAAGACGTTTAGGCGATACGCCGGGATGTTTAGCGAGCTTTTCGTCCGACATGCTGGCGATCTTGCGGATGAATTCCAGAAACTCTTTCGAGTCGACACGGTATTCATGTAGGATGTGCAGTGGATAATCAGTGGCGGCCATATGCATTTTGGCGAGCGAGCGGAAGCTGCCGCCAATAGCATAGAAGTTGTTGGTCTTGTGATCGTCCAGCCAGTCAAGCTCATCAAAGCGCTTATCGATCAGCTTTTTCATTTTGTTGCGATCGCCTTTGGTTTCATCGAGCAGGCGCAAGCTACCTAGCATGATGCTGGTGTGATCGGCGATTTGCCCATCATCTACCCAGACTAGTTCGAGGCTGCCACCGCCCAAGTCTCCGGTGATGCCCTTGGGTTTATGCACCGAAGCACACACGCCATAAGCACCAAGCTTCGCTTCTTTCTTTCCGGTGATGATGTCGACATCTACATCGTAAGTATCTTCAAGATAGTCAGCAAACGCATCACCATCTTTAGCTTCACGCACGGCAGCGGTTGCCATGAGGTATAGCGAGGTGATCTCCATGTTGCGACCCATGGCGAGGAAACGGCGCAGCGCATTCTTACCCATTTGCACGCCATCCGGGTTTAGCACACCGGTGGTGGCAAGGCCTTTGCCCAGCGCACACATTACCTTCTCGTTATAGATGGAAACGGGCGAGCGTTTTTGCTGATCATACACTACCATGCGGATGGAGTTGGAGCCGATATCAATGATGCCAATGCGCCCGTCTTGCGAACGCTGTTCGCTTAATTGGATAGGAATGGGGTCAATATCGTTTGCCATGTCCGGACTTATGCCATAGCCACGTTAGTGCTGGCAAGTAGCAACTTTGAGCTATTTTGCAACTGGTTTGAACCGGTTTGATACTGTTTGGTGTCGTTTAAAGCCGTTAGGGGCTGTTTGTAGCTGCTTTATAGGTGGGTGAATAGAGCTATTACAAGGGGTTATGCCTGGCTAGGCGCTATTTTTTTCATTTTTCTTGCGTTTAGTTGACATTCCTTGACAAAAAAACGTGGTGATCGTCTCTCAGCGAATAGATTAGCCCATAACATATTCGCCGGGAAGGGATGGATTACTGTCATATCGCCTTCACCAAACTGTCATTTGTAATAGGGGGGCGGATATGGTCTAATAATGAAAGAATAGGCAAGCTATGGAAAATTATACAGAAAACCAACAAGTGGTGGAAGAACGCAGCGGCGGCATGTTTGGCGCTGTCGCGTCTGTCGTGGGGGGATTGGCTGCTGGGCTAGGCGGTATGCTCGCCACAGTGAACCATGGTATTGCTAAGAACCTACGAAAAGGTGCGCCGAACGCGGTAGAAGTTCTGAAAGAATGCAAAGAGGATTTTGCTCAGGCTAGTGAACCTGCTTATGGGGCAGAAAACCCTGTTGCGGGATTGCGGCAAGCGGCACGCCGTCATTATGAGAGCGGTTTGGCAGTGGGGATTGAGGATGAAGCACTGAGGGCGGATATTAGTAATCCCAAAAGTGTTATTGGTGGAGCATTTCGTCAGGCACGCAATAAACAACCTTATGATAAAAAGAATGCTCAACAAATTCGTCATCGTTATGAAGCGATGGATCATGGGCATGTTGAAGTTAAAGATGATATCGCCTCTATCATTGTAGAAGACGAGCTCAAGATGAGTGAGAAGGCGATCAGCAGAACCGGTAGCCATACGCCCATTGCGAAACGTTTGTTGCTGGATTCTGAATTGCATTTATCTAAAGGCCAGAAAACTGCAGCAGTACTTGCTTTCGCTGCGACCACAGCGGTTGCTGCCGGAGCAATTCATTACGGCGTGAAACATTATACGCGTGGTAAGGAAGATACAGCCTCGAATATTGCCTATTAGTGAGGCTACAGGTGGTGGCCTTTTTTGCTGCCTGGAGGTGGTGGTAGAGTTTCATCATCACCAGCAAAACCAATACCTACCGGATCAAATGTCTCCAAGACGCGTACGATTTTTTCTCCAGCTTCGCGATCGTGCATTTCGCGTGCCTGTTGGCGGGCTAATTCGATGTTCATAAGGTTGCTGGTAGCACGCTCAGCAGAATTGACGCCATTAGCCATGAAACCTATAGAACCATCTTGAGTATCGGGAATATAATTGCCGACGAAACCAATGCCTTGCCTCACCGTTGCTTCATCCATATTTCTAGCTATTTGTTTTAGTCGAATGGCTTGACCTGAAGCTGGGGAAGGATAGCACGGATCGGTTGGATCTGGCCCAGCGTAGGTTATAGATTCTGGCTTATCGTCAAATAGTTTCTCAACAGTTGTGTTATGTGCTTTAGCATAATCTTCGAGAACAACATCGACCAGTTTCTTCCCTTTGTATTTTTGTGCCAGTTCGCCGCCTACCAGAAACACGGTTTCCCCTGGTTCGCGGCTCCATGCCTGAAAGCCAAGTGATGACACGTATAGCTCATCGTCAATAGGTGGTGTTTTCATTTTAACTGCAATTTTTGCATTATGCGTGTGCTGAACATCACCTAAGGCTTCTAAATCATCATTTGGGATAAACTTATTCATGCCTTTGACATGCGTGAGATGGTGGGCTTGGGTAGCCATAACAACGTGATCAAATGTGCGTAACTCTTCGCCATCTGCAAAACCTAGTGAAAATTTATCGTGTTTAGCTTTGCCAATTTCAGAGAGCTCTTTGCCCATATGAAACTCAGCTCCAGTTTCTTCTAGTTTTGCTTTTAGTGCCTCTGTTAAACGTTGGGTGCCTCCTTCTACCTGGAGTGCTGCATCGCTACGCAAGAACCCTTTTGTGCCACCAGACTCATGAACATACTGTAGGGCAGAAATGTCGGAGGCGGGCCGGCCGGCTTCTGAAGCATAAAACTTTTCTGCCGCATCTATAATCTCTTCGCTAACACCATTATTCTTTCCCGAGAGCCGACTAAGCAATGAACGACGGCCACCTAAATCTTTATTTAACTCATGCAAATATTGCGACATCGACATTTGGTCCAAAACTTGTGCACGTTCTCCCATAGGGTCATGCGTAATGGCTTGCTTGTCTTGTTCAATACGCTGTGCAATAGGCTTGAACGCTTCATTGAAAGTTTGTTCGTCGATCATTTTGCCACTGGCCAGACGAAAACGTACGCCAGAATTGCCTCCGGCAGGCACGAGCTTAATGCCTAATTCCTTTGCCAAACCGATTAGCTCATGTCGATCGGAATCGATAAATTCTGCGCCTAAATCGGTAACTTGCTCGCCTGATTGTTTAGAACGGATTTTGCCGCCTACACGATCGCGTTTTTCATAAATATGCACCTCGTAACCCGCTTCTTGCATACGAAGTGCTGCGGTAAGGCCTGCGATGCCTCCGCCAACTATAGCGACGCTTTTTCTTTCTTTGGTTGGGTGTACTGGTGCAATCATGACTTAACTATAGCATACTGCGTGTGGGTGTATTGTTACGTTTTTATGAAGCACATATTTCATGATGTTACATTAAATAACAGTAGGTTAAGCGCCTTTTTTTATGCCTTTGACCCTTAGCATCTGGCCGGATTTGGCCTTTTTGAGGGCTTTGCCACGGCCAGACAGGCTGGGGTTTTTGATGAAATACTCATGAGCAGACAGCGCGTTGCTGCTGGAAACGATGCGGCGATAGCTGCCATCTGGCTGCATGACCCAGCTTTGTTTTTCATCTTTTAGGTTGGCTACCATAATTTGACCCATGATCTGTTCATGCACGGTAGGGTTTTCGACCGGCACCATGACCTCGACCCGTTTATCAAAGTTGCGCGACATCCAATCTGCCGAGCTTATAAAGACTTTTGCTTCTGGTGAAGGAAGCGATGCCCCATTACCAAAACAGTAAATGCGTGAATGTTCTAAGAAGCGCCCGACGATGGATTTAACGCGGATATTTTCGGAAAGGCCGGGGATGCCCGGACGTAAACAACATATGCCGCGCACGACCAGCTCGATCACCACGCCGGCTTGCGAGGCCTTGTATAGCTCGTCAATAATCTCGGCATCGACCAGCGAATTCATCTTTGCCCAGATGGTGCCGGGGTTGCCCTTTTTTACCTGCGCAATTTCATCTTTGATCATCTTAATCACACGGCCACGCATATCACGCGGGGCGATGACGAGTTTGCTGAACTCGGCAGGTGGCGCATAGCCAGTGACGAAATTAAACAGATATGCCGCATCACGACACAAGACCGGATCGCAGGTGAAGTAGGAAAGATCGGTGTATACTTTGGCAGTGGTGGGGTGGTAGTTACCGGTGCCAAAATGCACGTAAGAAATGAGCTTGCCGCTTTCGCGCCGTGTGACCAGCGAAATTTTGGCGTGGGTTTTTAGTGATACAAAACCATACACCACCTGTACACCAGCGCGCTCCAGATCGCGCGCCCATTGGATGTTTGCCTCTTCATCAAAACGTGCCTTGAGTTCTACCAGCGCGGTGACTGACTTACCTGCCTCGGCCGCGTTGATAAGCGCACGGGCAATGGGCGAATCCTTGCTGGTACGGTATAGTGTTTGTTTAATAGACACCACATCCGGATCAGCTGCGGCCTGACGCAGGAATTGCACTACCACATCAAAAGTTTCAAATGGATGGTGAATGACAATGTCTTTGGCGGCGATGGCAGCAAAACAATCCCCGCCATAATCATTGATGCGCTCGGGGAAACGCACTTCGAATGGCGGGAAACATAAATCACGGGGTGCCTGCTCATACAGCTCGCTTAAGCTCGAAAGGCCTAGCATGCCGTTTACTTCAATGATGTCGTTTTCTTCTACATCGATTTGTTCGGACACAAATTGCACCAGCTCCTTTGACGCGGGCGTGGCGAATTTTACCTGAATGACGCGCCCACGACGGCGCTGTTTTACCGCGCGTTCAAAACTACGTACGAAATTTTCATTGTCTTCTTCTACATCCAGATCGCTATCACGCACAATGCGAAACAGGGTGGAATCCAGCGTTTTAAAGCCGGGCATGAGCATATCCATGTAGGCCTCAATTGCATCCTCCAGCATGACAAACCGCATCTTTTTGCTGCTTAAGCGAATGAAGCGCGGCAAGCGCGCAAGTGGTACAATGGCCATCTGTTCTTTGCCCGTATCCCCCACGGCGAGCCGGAACATGATGGCCAGGCCTAGGTTTGGTAAGAACGGGAAGGGATGTGCGGGATCAAGCGCGATAGGAGTGAGCACCGGAAAAATATTTTCCAGAAAATATAGCTCTAGCCAGTCCTTATCTTTTTTTGATAACTCGCTATGTTTTACGATGCGGATATTTTCTTCCGCCATTTCTTCACGTAAATTCATCCAGCATTTGTGCTGGCGCTTTACCATGTCGTTTACTTCGGCCTGAATGATATCGAGCTCTTCGGCAGGGGTGCGCCCGTCGATGCTTTTTTTGGTGATGCCCTGCATGACATAGTCTTTCAGCCCTGCCACACGTACCATAAAAAATTCATCGAGGTTGGAGGCTGAGATAGACAGAAAATTCAGGCGCTCCATTAATGGATGTGCTCGGTTATGCGCTTCGTCCAGCACGCGGTCGTTAAACGCAAGCCACGACGTTTCGCGATTAATGAAGCGATCTTTGGATTCTTTTAAAATAGATTCTGTTTTCTTTGACACTATTAAGTGTTTCCCATTTCTATGCATTATATCTTGGCAAACTCCCATTTTATGCTAAAAAAGCCTAGAATTACAAGTGGATAAACTATGGCGCTACAAAAAACCCTTACAATTCTGAGGCATGCGAAGGCCGAAACCGGTGACGCAGGGCAGGATGACAAGGAACGTGGACTGGCAGAACGGGGTGAAATGGCGACTAAAATCGTCGGTGCTCATCTGGTTCAATGTGAGGTTAACCCTGATTTAGTGCTGTGTTCGGATGCTACACGCACTGTGAAAACCCTGCGCGCCGTTGAGCAGGTGTACGCCCGGCCGCTGCAAGTGCGCTATGAGCCTAGACTTTATCTGGCTAGCGCCAATGAAATGCTGAATTTGATCGCCGAAGTGCCAGATGAGGTGCAGCATCTGATGCTGGTGGGGCATAACCCCGGGATGCATGAACTGGCCATGAAACTTTCCAAAGAAGGGGAAGAAGAGGTGATCGACCGGCTGGCGATTAAATTCCCCACCTGTGCCGTGGCGCGTTTCAACTGCTATGGACCTGATTGGAAAACCCTCGCTGATAGCCGCACCAGGCTGATAGATTTCAGCTCTCCCAAGATGCTAGGTCAGATTATCCAGTAAAAAGAAAATTCCAGGCAGCCTATAAGCCGGGTTCTGTACTTCTTGCGAAGTGATGACCATTCATCTGGGATGTGTGTTACCACACACCTCACGCGACCTACCCGGATGGTATTGTGTGAAGCGACACACCATCCCTATTTGGTCTTGCTCCTGGTGGGGTTTACCATGCCGTCTTTGTTACCAAAAACGCGGTGCGCTCTTACCGCACCTTTTCACCTTTTCCTGATGACTTCCCTGAAACGCCGTGACGCTGCAAGGAAGTCACCAGGTAGTCTACCTCTCTGTGGCACTTTCCCTAGGGTTTCCCCCGGCGGGCGTTACCCGCCACCATGCTTCGTGGAGCCCGGACTTTCCTCCCGCTTGCGCGAGCGGCCATCCGGCTGCCTGGAAACTTCAGTTTAGCGAATTTAGCTTATGTCGTCCAGCAGGGTTTTGAGGATGGCGTCGCATTCCATATCCCATAGTCCGCTCAATAGCTTAGGGCGAAAATGGCGCTGGAAAGCGGTGATGGTTTTGGCGATGTCATGCGTATCATAACCATATTCTTCTAGCAGACCATGCACAGCAGAAGGGTCAAAATTCTGCCCGGCGCCGATAGTTTTCGGATCCACTTCCGGCCAGATGCCGACTCCCCACTGCGCCAGAAACGGCCAGTCGAATAATTCGCCGGGGTCTTCTTTGCGAGTAGGTGCGACGTCGGAATGGCCGACTACGTTACGTGGCTCGATGCTATGACAGGCGATGATTTCGCGGCTTAGTTCGGCAACGGCCATCATCTGCACATCGGGGAAAGGTGTATAGCCATATTCATGGCCTGGATTAACAATTTCGATGCCGATCGAGCGTTCGTTGATGTTGGTGTGGCCGCGCCAGGAGCTTACGCCCGCGTGCCATGCGCGGTTACTTTCTTCTACCAGCCGGTAGGTCTTGCCATCTTCATCGACAAAATAATGCGCGCTGACTTTTTTTTCATGATCCGGATTGCACAAGCGATCACGCGCATCATCTGCCGTGCGCATACCTGTATAATGCAGCACCAGCATATCAATGGCCTGGCCATTTCGGCTGTCGAAGTTAGGAGAAGGGCAATCAATGATGCTCATGTTTTTTCTGCGAGTTCTACGAGTTTGGGACGGCGAACTACTATTATACCAACTCCGGCGAGCGTAATCAATCCACCGAGTATGAGTTCTATCGTTATTGGTTCGTCAAACAACCACAGGGCAAAAAACGCGCTGACTACCGGCACGAGTAGGGGATAGGGAGCGACATAGGTGATGGGGTAGCGTTGCAGCAATACAAACCACAAGCCATGCCCCACGATGGATGCGCCGATGGCAGTGTAGACAAGCCCCATTAATGGGAGTGCGGTGATTTGTGTCAGATCGGGCCATGCATGTGCCTCGAACATTATGGAAAGAATCAGGTTTGGTGGGATCATGAACAAAGACATCCAGCCGATGAGCTGAAATGCGCCCACATCGTTTAAGCGTTTTAGCATCAGATTCGCCCAGCCAAAAAGAAACGCGCCGAGTACGGTGATTAAAAAAGCGAATTGGTGGTCGAGCACATTCGGCTCGCCAAAAATAATCAGCATGCCGCCAAAGGCGATGGCCATTCCTAAAGAACGCCATGGCCCCAGATGGTCTTTGAGAATGATCGCGCCGAGCAGGCAGGAAAAAGGAATGCCTAGCTGCATGGTGAGTGCGGTGCTGGCAACGCTTAACCCCATGGCCAGTGCGGCGTAAGGCAGGGCGAAATGCATGGCATTAATGACGCTGATAAACAGAATGGCACGAAGCTGTGCCTTACTGGGTGGTTTGACAAACGGTATGATAAGCGCAGCCACAATGACAAAGCGCAGACCCGTGAGCAAAAATGCCGGCAGAAATTCCAGTGCATATTTTGCAGCGACAAAATTACCAGCCCATATCGCAATAATAATCAGGGCAAAAAGAACATGAAGAGGATGCATGACGTGGATAGATGACAGTGAATAGGAGGTGAACCTAAATGATTTCTTATGAAAAAGAAACCGTCATTGCGAGCTGTGTTAGTTAGGCTGCTTTTTTGGAAAGCAGATCATAGGCCTCGTTGATTTCGGAGACTTTGAGATGTAGCAGCGCGTCTACTTCGGGCGAAAGTTTCTCGCTTGCATAACGATCCGGATGATATTGTTGCATGAGGCTGTAGTAATGTTTTTTGAGCTTGGCGGCTTTCTCTCGCTTGTCTACACCAAGTACCTGATGCGGCTTTGGTGGCTTAATAAAGCGGTCGCGAATTTCGCTATATTCACCCGCACCCAACCCTAGTAGATGGGCGATACGTGAGAGAATGCGTTCTTCTTCGCGAGAGATATTTCCATCGGCAGCGGCGATCGCAAACAGGCGCTCGACCAGTGAATAAAATAGATCCATCTGGCGCGGGAAGATGTGTTTGATCTGGTTGACATAGTGCTCATACGGTGCGGTGTTTGTACAGGCGAGTACGAAGAGCTTTCGCAGCTTGCCACACAGCCCGCCGATGAGTGGAAAAGCGTCGCGAAATGCGACGTATTTATCGCGAGTCAGCTCGCCAGACGCAGTGGCCACACGCGCAGAAAGGGCGATGACCGAAAAGGTGAAAGACAGGTGGCGGAAGTTGTCATCCTTGGGGGCAAGGCGCTCTAGCACATTTTCCGGGATTTGGGTGGTAGGCTCGGTATTGATTGCCGTGATGCGATACCACGCGGCAGCCAGTGCCCGTGTGGGAAGAAAAAAGGTAAAATTTGAACGTTTGCGTAGCTGCTTCATCTGTCTGAATAATAGCTATGAGAGGCACGAAGTACAAGCGGCAAACTTATGGGTTTCTTTTATGAGCGATGGGCGCTATATAAGGCTATAGGCTTGTTGCAGGGGGTTGCAGTAAGCCCCATAATCCTCTATTAAGGTCGCTATGAACCGCACTAAAAGAAAGATTTATAAAATGCCATCGCGCACACCCATCTATGAAGGTAAAGCTAAACAGCTTTTTGAAGGCCCGGAACCCGGCACATTGATTCAACGTTTTAAAGATGACGCCACTGCGTTTAATAACCTAAAAAAAGGGACTATTAACGGCAAGGGCGTACTTAACAATCGCATCTCTGAATATTTGATGTTGCGCCTGCATGATATGGGTATTCCAACGCATTTTATTCGCCGCCTCAATATGCGCGAACAGCTGATTAAGCAGGTGCAGATTGTGCCGCTCGAAGTGATCGTGCGTAACTATGCGGCAGGCAGTTTCGCTAAACGTTTTGGTGTGCAAGAAGGTAAAGCCATGGGGCACCCGCTGGTAGAATATAGCTTTAAAAGCGACAAGCTTGGCGATCCGTTTATTACCGAAGAACATATTTATGCATTTGGTCTGGCCACTCCGCAGGAGATGGACGAAATCCGCATGTATACATTCCGCATCAACGATTTCCTTTCCGGTTTGTTCGCCGGGTTGGATATTCGTCTGGTGGACTTTAAACTGGAGTTTGGTCGTCTGGTAGAAAATGACCGCGAGATGCTGGTGCTGGCCGATGAAATTAGCCCGGATAATTGCCGCCTGTGGGATATGAGCACAGGGCAAAAGCTGGATAAAGATCGCTTCCGTCAGGATTTAGGCGAAGTGGAAAATGCCTATCAGGAAGTGGCGCGCCGCCTTGGTGTGTTGCAGGGTGATGAAGGCAGCTATGTGATCGAGGTGAGCACAAAAGAACCTGCACCACGCAAACGTAAGGCAGCGAAGAAAAAGCCCGCGGCTAAGAAGGCAGTGGCCAAGAAAAAACCTGCGGCTAAAAAGAAACCTGCTGCGAAGGCAAAACCGAGAGCAAAAGCAAAACCACGCACAAAGGCGAAAAAGAAATGAAGGCAAAAATTCACGTAACATTAAAAAATGGAGTGCTTGACCCGCAAGGACGTGCCATTGCAGGCGCACTCGGCAATATGGGCTTTGACGGTGTGGAAGATGTTCGTCAGGGCAAATATATTGAGCTGCAGGTCAAAGAAACGGACCGCGCCAAAGCCGAAGCAGCCGTTGAAAAAATGTGTGCGAGCCTGCTCGCCAACACAGTGATCGAAAACTATAAATACGAGCTGATTGATTAATGAAATCTGCGGTTATTCGTTTTCCGGCTTCTAATTGTGATCGTGATGCACAGACCGTGCTGGCGGCGACGGGCCTGAACCCGACTATGGTGTGGCACGGTGATAGCGAACTTCCCAAAGTGGATTTGGTGATGTTGCCCGGTGGTTTTTCCTACGGGGACTATCTGCGCTCTGGGGCGATGGCTTCGCAATCTCCCATTATGCAGGAAGTAAAAAAACACGCCGAGCGTGGCGGGTTGGTGATTGGCGTGTGTAACGGGTTTCAGGTGCTGACCGAAGCGGGTTTGCTGCCCGGTGTGCTGATGCGCAACGCGAAACTCAAATTCGTATGTAAGGAAGTGTTCTTACGTGTGGATAACAACACTAGCCAGTTTACCAAAAGCTATCAAAACGGGCAGGTGATCAACGTGCCGGTGGCGCATCATGACGGCAATTACTTTGCCGATAGCGATACGCTTAAATCACTCGAAGATAATAATCAGGTCGCCTTCCGTTATGTGAACGCACAGGGCGAACCTACCGAGAGCGCCAACCCGAACGGCTCACAAGCCAATATTGCCGGTGTGATCAATAAGCAAGGCAATGTGCTGGGCATGATGCCGCACCCTGAGCGCCATGCTGAGAGCATATTAGGTGGCATTGATGGGGCTGGAATATTTAGAGGACTGGCAGCTTAAGCAGCGTCGGCGAAGGTTACTTTCACACCGCGTTGTTTGAAATAGGATTGCAGAACTTTCTTGCCCTGACGGTTTGACTGTGGCAGGCGTGTAGGGTCCATTTCGACTGTGTCGGTGCCATTGGCAGCCAGCAGTGTTTTCAATGTTTTGATGTGCGTATCCAGTTCTTCATTGTCGTTATGAAGTGATTCATAGATAGCATCCAGTGCTTGCGCGAGTGGGGTCATGATGCCTCCATATAGTTCGGTAGCCAGCTTTCATACGCCTTGTGTAGCTCGGCGGTAGAAACCGTGCAGATGCCACCTTCGATTTCAAACGTATCTTTTTGCGTGGTGCCTAATTTAGTGATAGGTACGCCCGCTTTTTTCGCTGCATCGAGCAGGGATGAAGCGCCGGTGACGATGTAGCGCGCCTGATCTTCACCCAGCAGATAGCCAAACACATTGGCAGGCTGATCGAGCGGCACAGGCACGGCAACTTTTGCGCCAATGCCGTGGCGATAGGTCATCTCGGCGAGTGCAACCATGAGGCCGCCATCTGCACAATCGTGACATGCGGTGACGTTGCCAGCGATAATCTGTTCGCGCACGAAATCACCATTGCGTTTTTCTACGGCAAGATCAACTGCGGGAGGAGCACCTTCTTCTTTGCCGAAGAGTTCACGCAGCGCGATGGACTGTCCGAGATGGCCTTTGGTATCGCCGATTAAGAAAATTTCTTCGCCTTCTTTTGCAAACGCATTGCCTACGCATTTACTGACATCCTTCATCAGGCCGACCCCGCCAATGGCAGGGGTAGGCAGAATGCCTTTGCCGTTGGTTTCGTTATAGAGCGAGGCGTTACCGGAAATGATCGGGTAATTAAGCGCGATGCAGGCTTGCGCCATACCATTGAGACAGCCAACGATTTGTCCCATGATTTGCGGCTTTTCCGGATTGCCGAAATTGAGGCAGTTAGTGATGGCGAGTGGCGTTGCACCTACGGCAGTCACGTTGCGCCATGTTTCCGCCACTGCTTGCTTGCCACCTTCTACCGGATCGGCATAGCAATAGCGCGGGGTGCAATCGGTGGAAATGGCGAGCGCCTTTTCGGTGCCATGCACGCGCACCACAGCAGCATCGCCACCCGGGCGTGCAATCGTGTCGTTCATGACCATGTGGTCATATTGTTCCCAGATCCAACGGCGCGAACAAAGATTCGGCGAAGCAATCAGGCTGAGTAGATCGTCTTTGGCAACGCGCTTTACTACATCGCTGTCGCTTAGTGTTACGTCGGCCTGCTTGGGTGTAGGCTCGTGCGGTCGGTCATATTCTGGGGCATGAGTAGAGACAGGGGCGATCGGCATATCGGCTACTACATCGCCATGCCATGTGAGCACGATGTTGCCGGTGTCGGTGATTTTGCCGATGGTGGCGAAATCCAATTCCCATTTTTCAAAAATTTTGCGTGCCAGTTCGGTTTTTTCCGGCTTCAGAATCATCAGCATGCGCTCTTGTGATTCGGAAAGCATGAGCTCATACGGCGTCATGCCAACTTCCCGCATAGGCACCTGGTCGAGCGCGAGTTCAATGCCGCATTCGCCTTTGCCTGCCATTTCCAGCGAGGAGGAAGTGAGGCCAGCGGCACCCATATCCTGAATGGCGATGATGGCATCTTCCTGCATGAGCTCCAGACAGGCTTCGATGAGCAGTTTTTCGGTGAACGGATCCCCCACCTGCACGGTGGGGCGTTTTTCTTCCGACGCGTCATCAAACTCAGCGGAAGCCATGGTGGCGCCGTGAATACCATCGCGGCCGGTTTTGCTGCCGACATAGACCACCGGATTACCGATGCCGGATGCGGCGGAGTAAAAAATCTTATCTTGCTCGGCGACGCCGACCGTCATGGCGTTGACCAGAATGTTGCCGTTGTAGGAGTCGTGAAAATTGCACTCGCCGCCTACGGTGGGAACGCCCACGCAGTTGCCGTATCCTCCAATACCATCGACCACACCAGAAAGCAGGTGTTTGGTTTTTGGATGATCCGGCGAGCCGAAACGCAGCGCGTTCATGTTGGCGACCGGACGCGCGCCCATGGTGAACACATCGCGCAGAATGCCGCCCACACCAGTTGCTGCCCCCTGATAGGGTTCAATGTAGCTTGGGTGGTTGTGCGATTCCATTTTGAAAATGGCTGCTTGGTTGTCGCCAATATCAATTACCCCTGCATTTTCACCCGGGCCGCAAATGACCCATGGTGCTTCAGTAGGCAGTTTCTTTAAGTGAAATTTAGTGGATTTATAAGAGCAATGCTCTGACCACATGACCGAGAAAATACCCAGCTCAACGAGGTTCGGCTCGCGCCCTAAAATATCGAGAATATTTTGATATTCTTCAGGGGAGAGACCATGCTCTTTGACGATTTCGGGCGTGATTTCAGATTGTGGTGCGGTGTTTGTTGCTTGCATGCCGACTTTATTAGCAGGTCAGCGGCGATTTACAACATAAATTCGTAAGACAGGAAGGCTTTAAAAGAGCCGTCCTCGGCAGCCTTAGAAAGGCCAAATAAATAGCCAAGCTTGTATCCTATCTCTGGCGTGAGGTTGCCATAAACGACAGGGCCAATGCGGTGCGCCTGATCGTTGTAGCTAGGCATATCCACCCATTCTCCGAGGCTTGCGAAATATTCAATACTGGGCTTAAAATGTTCGTTTGCAGCATATCGGGTGCGCCAGGCGAAGGAGGAGGTGATGTCTTTTGTTGCATCTTTGCCCACTTCTTTAGAGAAATTCAGGTTGGCGGTATGATCCCATTTTTCAAATTTTTTGGCAAATTGCAGTTTGGTTTTTGCGGCATCTGCCACACCTGACTCGTGTGCTATTTCATAGGCCAGCTTCATGGAAAAATCGAGCCAGTAATCACCCGGATCATAAAAACGGAATTTGCTTTCCACTTCGGTTGATGCGTAGTTGTAGCCGTGTTGTGGAATGTCTTCCCAGTTAAGCGCCAGCTCCATTTGCCAGCGTTTGGTGATGCCGTAATCGAGTTTGATGGTATCGGCTCGGAAACCATCTTCTCCTACGCGGTCATCATGATCGAAACGGTTGCGTGATTCAATGCCCGCTACGCCTTCCTCAATACCGGTGGAGACCACATTAAAAATGGCGTGGGCGGGTGAAGCTGAAAGTGAAAGTAGCACTATGCCAGCGCATAATAAGCCTGAACGAAGAATCATGAAAAAGATGGTAATTGATAGTGGGTTAGCTAGTCAAGCAACTAGGTTTACCAGCATGGCTTGATCGGAGGTTAATGAGGTGGTGGCAAGATTTTCGTATAGTTGACCTTGCATAATCCATGCTGATTCACTACCTATCAGGCAGGAAATGACAAGTTGTGAGGAATGTATGACCAACCCAATCTTTGAAACGATCAAAAAAGATATCGCCGACAATGATGTGGTGCTATTTATGAAAGGTACCAAGCTCATGCCACAATGCGGGTTTTCAGCCACAGTGGCCGAAGTATTGCGCCGTGAGGGGATTGAAAACTACAAAGATGTGAATGTGCTGGAGGATCAGGAAATTCGCGAGGGGATTAAGGCCTTCACTGACTGGCCGACCATTCCGCAGCTTTATGTGAAAGGTGAGTTTATCGGCGGGTGCGACATTGTGCGCGAAATGTACGAAAGCGGTGAGCTTGCACAGCTGCTGAAAGATAAAGGTATTAAAGCGGCTTAGTCTATTCCTCTTGACCTGCGGCTTTTACGAATACGTTCACCATGTGTTGCTTTTTTAACATCCTCGGCAAAGCGTGGGTCTTTTGCGAGTGCCTCTAGCGCGGCTTCAGCGGCTTGAGTTTCTCCTGATTTTAAAGATGTACTGATTATCGGTTCATCTTTGGGTATAGAGAATAACACCTCGTTGCCCATCTTTAGTGTGAGATACGTTCGCCAACGGGGGTCATCATCAGGCGTGCCTTCCACTCTTTCAGCTTTAGGACTTCCTTCTATGCCATATTTTTCTTTGAGCATTTGCAGAACTGATTTGTCAGCTCTTACATTGAAATCTTCCATTTGGTCGCGTGAAACGACGAGCCGGGAAACAAAGTCATGCACGGCTTTTGGGTGATCTTTTTCGCCCTTGCTGTCTTCATAGATAGCGCCAGCAATGGTTTCGCATAAGTCTCTTCGCATCGTATCATTAATAGCTCGTTCGGATCCGCTTGTAATCAGGTATTGATCTAGCCCTGCTTTTCGCATGGCTTGGGCAGGCACGTGGTGCGCATATATAGTGCTACGCGCTTGGGTCATATTCCCTTCATGCATTTTGGGATGTGAATACAAACTTTCTGAGAGTGCTACGTCCAATGCGGCTTTTCCTAAAAAGCGCAACGCGATAGATATGTCTGCGGGGTCTTTGTTTTTTCTGGTGGTGGTGGCAGAGGCATGCACGAAGGCGGCCTCGAGAAAACGTCGGTCTTTAAATTTATAACCAATGACGTCCTCTATTTCATCCATGTGCGCCAGCAAGTGCGCACGTTTTTGCTCAATACGTGTCGATTGAGGCTCGTTAGTGTTGTAGGGAATTTGAAAAGCGTGTTTTGGCGTACCGTTCTCGTTCATATTGACTCATGCAGTAAAATAAACGAGCATCATCCTAGCGCGTTTCAGTCGGAGTAATATGACGATATGAAGAAAATTGCCGCTGAAAACGGTTAACTACATCTTTTCTTTGGTTTTTTCTGAAGTGTCGGTGATGGCTTCACCGGCAGCTTCTACGTCTTCGCCGATACCTTTAACGGTGTTGCAAGCCGAAAGAGCAGGGATAGCGAACATTAGCAAGATAGCAGAAAAAACAGTGCGAAGTGTCATGATGGTCTCCAGAAACATGATTAATATGGCTAACAAATACTCCATTTTAACCACAATCGCAATTGTGAAGTTAGTGCTTCAGCGCCCAGTCAGGAACAGTGCCAATGTCGATGCCGAAAACCGGGATGAGCACGAAATAGGCAAGTGCTACCAGTATAGGCAGGGCGATTAGGTTCAAGATGAAACCAGTACGTGCCATTTGTGCAATGGAGACATGGCCAGTGCCAAAGGCGATGGCGTTGTTGGCGGTGGACACTGGTAACATGAAGGCACAGCTAGCGGCCATGGTGGCAGGAATGGCGAGGAATAGCGGATGAATTTGCAAGCCAACAGCCATGGGGACGATGATGGGGATAAACACATTGATGGAGGCGACATTGCTCATCAGTGTGGTGGTAACGGTGATAGTGACCAATACCAAAACTAACATGACGATAGGTGGCCACTCGCTGGCAGAGGTGAATTGCGCCCCAATCCAATCACCCAGCCCGGTGGCGCTAAATCCGCCAGCCATACTAAGCCCGCCACCAAACAGAATCAGCACACCCCAAGGGAGTTTCTCAGCATCTTTCCACGTGAGGACGCAACGCATGGTTTTAGTTTCCATCGGAATGGTAAATAGCGCCATGGCACCAAGCATGGCGATGACTGTATCGTTAAAAGTAAGCGGGATTACCTTGCTGATTAGCGGGTGAAACATCCAAAGCAGGGCGGTGAGTGATGCGATGAGCGTGACACGTTTTTCATCGGCGCTCATAGGACCGAGCTTGGCAAGCTCTGATTGGATGAGCACGCGCGATGCTGAACCGTCGGTGCGTGGCAGTGCGAACAATAGGCGCGTCATGACAAACCACATGACGGTGATCATAACGACGACCATAGGAATGCCCACTTTCATCCACTCGAAGAACCCAATTTCAAAGTCGTATGCCTGACGCATATAGCCACTCATGATGGCATTTGGTGGAGTGCCGATCAGCGTGCCGATACCGCCGACGCTGGAGGCATAGGCGATGCCCAGTAACATACAGATGGCGAATTCTTTAGGCGCAACGAAATTTTCTTTTTCCATCTTTTCGCGCAAAAGTGACACGGTGGAAAGCGCGATGGGCAACATCATTAACATGGTGGCGGTGTTGGAAATCCACATACTGAGGAATGCGGAAGCAGTCATGAACCCGGCGACCATGCGATCTGGTCGTGTTCCGATAATGCGTACGATGTTAAGCGCGATACGTACGTGCAAATTACATTTCTGGATGGCGATAGCGATTAAAAACCCACCCATGAACAGGAAAATGATGGGGTTGGCATAGGCCACCAATGCTTTTTTGAGTGGCAGAATCTCCGCCAGCGGATAGATGATGACGGGTAGCAGCGCGGTAACCGGTAATGGCACGGCCTCGCTCATCCACCACACGGCCATCCACATCACCAGTCCGCACACAATCCACGCGCCTTCACCCATGCCCACAGGGGGAAGGGTGAGCAATGTCATGACGAAAAGTAGTGGCCCGAATAGATACCCTATTTTGCGAGTAGTGATGTTGGTTTCATCGGTAGCAGTGCTGTGGGTGGATTCGGTCATTATGGCTTGTGGAATAGAGGATGGTTGCCGGTGGATATAGAGAGGGTATCTGTAGCATCATTAGGCGTGCCGGACAAGACGGCAATCAACAGCATGCCAGATAACAGTATGACCGCACCGGCGATCATGGAGCAAACTGATTGTGCTATGCGCAATTTTTTCTCTGAGTTGCCGACCAGTTTTACTAAGCCGTCTTTTGAACGTACAGTGATCCATGCCAGAGTGAAGGTGGCGATGGCTGTGCCTAGTGCCATAGCAAACGTAGCGAGCACGCCCGACCATGCTAAGCCAAGCATGCAGGAAAAGAACAAGAGAATGATGGCGCCACTACAGGGGCGTATGCCGATAGAGATGATCATTGTTAGCTTTTCTTTCCATGAGCCGGTGGTGGCTAACATGGAGGGGGTGACGCCATGATCATGGCCGCAACAGGAGTGTTTTTTGGACAGCCCCAACAGATCGCGCAGGCCACGCAAGAAAAGCAGCACACCAATGGCTGCAACCATGATCCCACTGACCGTGACCAGATTACCCACCAGCTCTTCAACGGCGCTTTTACTAATATCCAGCAGGTAGAAGGCACCTAGCACAAGCACGATAGCAGTGATGGCCTGCATTAATGCGGCAAGTGCGGAAAGTTGCCAGGCATCTCTTGCGTTGCGTTTGCCTGCCAACATATAGCCGGAGATAATCATCTTACCGTGGCCTGGCCCAATGGCGTGGAACAGGCCGTATAAAAAGCCGGCAATGATAAGGCTGACCATGGGCAGCAGTGTTTCGCCTTGTTCCATACTGCGAAGTGCGACACTGATATCTTCATTGAATAGGCGCTGTTGCTGCTGGGCGTATGCGAGTAGGCCGTTTAGTGACATAATACATGAACCGTTTGCGCGAACGCACTACCAAGACTTGCTGGTGCTTTCGCATTTCTATCTAAGGATTGTGCTAGTGTGGTTTGTTCCATTGTAGGGTCGGGATGTTGTAATTTGGTGGTGCAGTTATCGTTGCCACCGGTGATAGTAATGTCTGTTTTTTTTATGTGTAGCATTTCTACAAAATAGCTTGGATCAAAAATCCGGTAGGTGAATTTTTGTTCCTCGTCGATGGTAACGGGTTCTGACAACGGAAGTGTAAAGCGCATCACAATTTCTTTACCCTCCAACCTGCTTTTAACATCCGTTGCATCTTTTGTGGTCAGGCGCTTGCCGTTTAGTTTGATTTCGGTGAAATAGTGGTAGGGCTTCAGGTGTTTGAGATTCATGCCAGCCAGCTCTAGCAGTAATGTGTCTGTGTCTGCATTGGGCTTGGATTGCCTGAATTCATAGAGAATGGTTTCCGAATAATAAGGATCAAATGTCCAGTATTGACGTATTGCCTTGATGCGCTTTTTAGCATCAAAAACAACCTCACTTTTGGTGTAGATCCAAGCATGTGGATGGGCGAGTGCCACCGCTGGCCACAAGGTAACTATTATACTGAGTATTATGCCTTTTAGGCGCATTTTGCTACTCGAACGCTTTGAGCAGTTTTTGCATATCCTTCGGTAGGTCAGTAGAGAAATGCATTTCTTTCTCGCTGCTCGGATGGATGAAACCAATTTCTTTAGCGTGTAATGCCTGACGGTTAAATTCCAATAGGGCAGTTTTGGTTTTTTGCGGTAATGACTTGTGGCTTCGCGCATTTAAGCGTTGTGAAGTGGCTTGGCCATATACCGGATCACCCACCAGCGCATGTCCAATATTAGCAAAATGCACGCGAATCTGGTGTGTACGCCCAGTTTCCAGGTTGCATTCGATGAGTGATGCAAAACCAAAATCCTTGAGGGCTTTATAATGCGTTACCGCAGGTTTGCCCCCCTTTGGCACCACCGCCATTTTCTGGCGGTTCGAAAAGGAACGGCCGATATTGCCCTTGATAGTGCCTTCTTTGGGGTTGATGGTTCCCCATGCAATCGCTTGGTAAGTGCGCTTTAGTTTGCGCTCAGCGAGTTGCGCGGAAAGGGAAAGATGCGTGGCATCATTTTTTGCAACCACGAGCAGACCGGTGGTTTCTTTATCAATGCGATGCACGATGCCCGGACGCGCGACGCCTCCAATACCTGAAAGTGAATCACCACAATGCGCCAGCAACGCGTTGGCTAGTGTCATGTCCGGATTGCCTGCACCCGGATGAACCGTCAGGCCGGCCTGTTTGTTGATGACGAGCAGGTCATCATCTTCATAGACTATATCGAGATCAATTTCCTGCGCGACCATGTGGGTCGGTTTGGCTTCCGGCACCGATACGCAATAGACTTCTTCTGGTTTGATTTTTGCAGAAGCATCTTTGCTGGGTTTCCCCCAACAGGTTACACAACCTTGTTCGATTAAAGTTTGCAGACGAGAACGCGAAAATTCAGGAAGCTTTTCTGAAAGGAATTTGTCCAGACGTTTTCCTTTATCAGCAGCTAAAACCGTTACTGTGTGTACGTCTTCCGCGGTCATCACATCTTCCATGGGCACTTTACCTTGTCGTCATAAAAATTAAGCAAACAACATAGCGCTCACGCAAACGGTTTGTAAACAAAACTCTGTTGTGATGGGCTAAGTTGTCATAAAAGCTTCATTTGGTGTTGCTAAGTATACAGGGTAAAATGATGACATGATGATGAATCCAAAAGCACAAGCATTAGGCGGAACCGCTCTCGACGATGAGGAAGAGGTGGTGCCAGCACAAGCAGAAACGCAGGGTGAAGAGCCCGTGGCTGAGGTTGATCCGCAAGAAATGGACGCTGCGCAGCAGAAAGTTGCCCGTATTCAGCGTGAAATTCAGTTGTTGCAAAGTATTAATCCAGAAAAAGCTCTTGAATTACAAGGAAAAATTGACCAGTTGCAGGCTAATGCCGCAGGTGGAATTCCTGATGCCAATATGCTTTCAAATCTGGAATTAGAGACCGATGACGCACATGCGCAAGAAAATGCCAAAGAAGGCAAAGAAATTCAGCAAGCAGTGGGTGGCGCACTGGCCAGTCTCGCCGCAATAGGGGCGGTGCTGAAGCCAGATCAGCTAGCGGAGGTGCTAAGTAGCGGAAAACAAATGCTAAATTCTGGTGTTTCTACGGCTGTAGCCAGCCAGTCACGCGCAGATAGCTTTAATCCGGGCTCTCAGGTGGCGCAAATTCCGCCTATCGTTCGCGAAGGTGGGGCATCGCTTCCCGCGCAGGCATAGCTCAATATATTGATAATTAATGATTTTTTGTTTGATGACGCTTTTGTGACGATTTGAGCCTCGGCTTATGGTGCCTGTCATAAAAGCTTAATTTACATTTTGACCCTATATGTGAGATAGTAAGAGCATAGAAATAGTACTGGACTGAAAGGTTCACTAAATGTGGAAAAAAGTTAAAGAAACATTCGGTTTTTCTGAGGATCCCAACGATCCGGTGGAAACCCATCCGGCGCTGAAACATTTCAGCCCAACAGGCGAATACCTGAAAAGCGGCCTTAGAGGTGGTTTGAAAGGTGCGCTGAAAGGTGCGTTGATCGCGGGGATTATTACTGCTGCAGTGTTGGCAGTTGGTGGAGCCGTGATTCTTGGCGGCTTGGGTGCAGCGCTTACGGCTATTCCTGTGGTTGGTTGGGCGTTAGGTCCTACTGCAGCGGTGGCTGGTGCTACTACTGGTGCGGGCTTGGCGACGGCAGGTGGTATGAGTGTTGTCGCTTCTATGGCATTGTTAGGAGCGAAGATTGGTGGCGCATTTGGTGCGGGTAAAGGGCTGATTAATGGTGATGAAGCCGTGGCAGAAGCTGAAGAGCGCCGCATTATGAACTACGAACGCGCACAACAGCGCAAACAGAACGAGGCTACTTTTGCTATGAATATGCAACGTCAGCAAATGGCAATGGGTGGCGGTATGGCGGTAAGCCCAGGCATGATTCCGGATATGGGCAGAGGTGCACAAGATCAGGGAATACAGTAAGGGGCTGGCTGTCACAAAAACTTCATTTTATGTGCGAATAGGCACATGCGATAGTAAGGGTAAGAAAAGGTTAAATAGGTAACGATATGGTACAACGCATTAATCACTCAGCAACCAGCGCAGTAGCAACCGCAGGTATGGAAACGGTTAAAGGTGGCCTTCTTGGGGTTATCGCTGTTGGTGTTGTTGGAGCATTGCTTCTTGGTGGCGGAGCAGCATTGGCTGTTGGCGCTGTTGGAGCAATCGCAGGCGGCGCAACCATTGGCAGCGCGCTTACCTCTGGAGTTGGTTTGGCTGTCATGGGCGTGTCAGCGCTTGTTGGCGGTGTGGCTGGTGTTAGCTCTGGTGGGATGCTGGGTGCAATTGTTGGTGGTGTAGCAGGCCTGTTTCGTGGCGGTAGTAAAGTAGGTGCTGAAAAATCTGCTTTTGAACATCGCCGTGAGATAATGACCAGTGCCAAAGGGCAAATTCAAAATGGTGCTGATCAAGCAGCCTTGCAACAAGCATATACGGTGGGTGTGCAGGCAGGTCAGCAAAGTGTGGTGCAGGAGTTGCAACGTGTGCATGCGCAAATGATCGAAGGGCAGATGGCGCAGGAAGCAACGAAAAACCCGGTAGGGCCACACACAGCAAAACTAGCGCAGCAACGCGCAGCAACAGAACAAGCTGTTTCCGGACAGCAAGTAGGATAAGGTAAGGAGTAAGTTATGGTGGACGCTACAACTACAGAAAATGCAGGCAAGACCCGCACTCGTTTTGGCAGGATGACTGCTGAACAAAAAGAGGCGCATATGAGCGCTGCTGCTGACCGCGCTGCAAAGCGCGCTGCTGGTGAAGAGGTGGGCGCGGTTAGCAAAATTGAGGCAATGTTTGATAAGCACCACGCAAATCTGGAAAAACTGGGTGAGAAGGGTGCGGCTGCTGAGCTTAGAAGGGATTTGAGAGCGGCGAAAAAAGCTACGAAAATTGGCTTTTTTGAAAAACTACGTACGGTTGGCCCCCGTGAAGCCGTTGGTAAACCTGCACTGATTGGTGCTGGTGTGGTGGCTGGTGCTGCGGCACTGGGCATTATCGCCACTAAGGTTCGCTCTGATCGCAAGAAGGGCTCCAAGGCTGAAGCGATGATGGCCGATCCTATGATGGATGTGCCTCCGGCAATGCCTGCGCCAGTGGATATGAATATGATGCCACAACAGGAAATGGCTCAAGCCCCACAAACCATGATGGGTGAGCAGCCAGTGGAAGGCCCACGTGCGCAAGCAGTAAAGGATGAGCGTGCAGCAGGGCAATCTCCTGAGCTTGGCGTTTAATCTGGGTTTTATCATAAGAAACAAATGAAAAACGGGCGAAATCGCCCGTTTTTTTATGATGGGTGAAAATAAGCCCAGAATAGTGTGAAACTCTATTTGACAGCCATGTTTTTATCGCTATAGTGCCACTCCCGAAACATTTGTCTGCCGTGAGGATTAGATAGTTTGTCGTGCTTATATGACAACACCATCTAAAAGAGATTTTGGCTTAATTACGGAGGCATATTTAACGAATAAGGTAGAACATGAGTAAACGTATCAATGCCAAATATAAAATCAGCCGCCGCCTAGGTGCTAGCCTGTGGGGCAACGCGAAAGATCCTGTGAACAAACGTGCGTATGGCCCTGGCCAACACGGTATTTCCAAGCGCAAAAAAACCTCCGACTATGGTACGCAGCTTCGCGAAAAACAAAAACTACGCTTCTATTATGGCAACATCACCGAGCGCCAGTTCCACAGAACTTATGTGGAAGCATCGCGCCGCCGTGGTGACACAGGTGAAAACCTGATTGGCCTTCTGGAAAGTCGCCTGGATGCTGTTGTGTATCGCATGGGCTTGGTGCCAACCGTATTTGCGGCGCGCCAATTGGTAAACCACGGTCACATCAAAGTGAACGGCAAACGCGTGAACATCCCTAGCTACAGTGTGCAAGAAGGTGATGAGATCGAAGTGCGTGAGAAATCAAAGCAAATGGCCGTGATTTTGGAAACAGTGCAAAACCCAGAGCGCTCTGTGCCTGAGTATATCGAGTTCGACACGAACGCACTGAAAGGTAAATTCATCCGCGTACCAAAGCTGATGGAAGTGCCTTATCCGGTGATTATGCAGCCGAATTTCGTAATCGAATACTATTCACGCTAATTTCCGCTAGGCTGGCCGTCTTTCTTGAAAACGGTGTGCTCGCTCAATCACGTACTTGTTGTACGCTCTTTCGCTCTGCGCATCGTTTCCGTCGCATCCGGCTCAGCCTAACGAAAATCCCCTCAAATTGGCTGTGCTACGGTGCTCACAAACCCTTCGCATATGCCTCAGTCTAGCGAAAATATTATTATACTGCGCGCCGGTTCTCGAAACCCGTTGCTATTTGCCTCGTCCTAGCGATTTTCCCATATTCATTAAATGCACTCTTTTGCTCTGCGCATCGTTGCTACGCATCCGGTTCAGTCTAGCGAAAAATCCTTCTAAAAAGATATTCAGTTTTAGATTCTCCACTTATTGGAGGCACAATAATATCCACAATTTGTAGAATGGGCTGTGGATAAGTCGCCTGTTGCATTTTAGTACCATCTTCTAAAAGGTAGAAATAAGCGCTTAAGGCCGAATTTTCGGCCTTTTTGTTTTTTATTTGTTTTTAGTCAATGGTTTGTGGATAAGTTTTTGTCGTTGTCCATAGTATTGAGCGCTTGACACACCCATGAAATCACAATAGTTTCCCATATGTACCCATGAATTCCCATCTTTGTCCCTATGAATACCCACGGGCACCCCAGATGAAGGAAGGAGTGGGGCAACAATAAAAATGGTATTTCAGCGGGCATGTTATTTCTTTCTACCTATCACAACCGGATCGATAAAAAGGGGCGGGTTTCTATCCCGGCTCAGTTTCGTGCTGTGCTGACTGCTCAGGAGTCGCCTGCCGTGGTGGCGTACCCATCGCCGATCAATGATTGTATCGAAGGGTGCGGTATGCAGCGTGTGATGAAATTCAACCAGCGCATTGAGCAGTTTGAGCCGTATTCACCGGAACGTGATGCATTTTCTGCGATGATGTTTGGTGATTCGGTGCAGCTTACCATGGACGGTGATGGTCGTGTGTCGCTACCACCGCAATTGATTGAATTTGCCGGATTAAAAGAAAAAGTGACCATCGTGGGTAAGGGCGAAACCTTTGAGATGTGGTCGCCAAAATCCTTTGAGAAATATATTGAGCGTGTGCGCAGCATTGTGCGCGATAAGCGCGCGGAACTTAAAGGGGATGTGCTATGAGCCCACACAAACCCGTGATGCTTTCTGAAATGATCAGCTGGCTGCACCCGAAAGATGATGAGGTGTATATCGATGGCACGTTTGGTGCGGGGGGGTATTCGCGCGCGATTCTTTCTGCGGCGGATTGCCATGTTTATGCGATTGATCGTGACCCGAGCACCAAAGTGTTTGCGGAAAAACTGGAGCAGGAATTTCCCGGTCGTTTTGTATGGCTGCTTGGAAATTTTGCCGATATGTGCTCGCTGGTCTCGATGCATGGGGTGAATGAGGTAAACGGCATCGTGATGGATGTGGGGGTGTCGTCCATGCAGATTGACCAGGCTGATCGAGGTTTTTCGTTTAAGAAAGATGGCCCGTTGGATATGCGTATGAGCGGCGAAGGGCTTAGCGCTGCCGATATTATTAATGAAGCCGAAGAATCAGAAATTGCCGATATACTTTATTATTATGGTGAAGAAAAAGCATCGCGCGCCATTGCTAAGGCGATTGTCGCGGCGCGTGCAAAAGAGCCAATTACGCGTACGCATCAGCTAGCGGAGATTATTCGCTCTGTGGTGGGCGGCAAACATCAGAAGACGGATCCTGCTACGCGCAGTTTTCAGGCATTACGCATTCATATTAACCAGGAACTCGAAGCGCTCGAAAGTGGGCTGAAAGCCGCTGAACGTATGGTTGCCCCGGGTGGCAAACTCATGGTGGTGACTTTCCACTCGCTCGAAGATCGCCTGGTGAAACGGTACTACCACTCCCGTTGCGGTAGATTGGGGGAGCAATCACGTCACGTGCCTGTGCATGAGACGGAAGATGCTCCCCATTTTTTTCTGCCAAAACCGGAGAAACGCACGGCAAGCAAGGAAGAAGCCGCGGAAAATCCGCGCGCACGCTCTGCTACCATGCGTATGATGATCAAAAACGACATCAAAGAAACGATGGAAGAGGTATGATGTGAGCCGGCTTGCAACCGTAGTGTGGATGCTGGTTATCGTCGTAGCGGCCTTTTTACTTTATCGCGTAAAATATGAAGTGCAGGCACTTAAAGTGCAAATTGCGGAAGCCGAACAGCAGCTCGAAAAAGAACAGGAGCTTTTGCATGTGGTGGCTGCAGAATGGGCGTATCTCAACCGCCCGGAGCGACTGCAAAAGCTTAGCAAAAAATACTTATCTTCGGGAAATGTGACGGTGGAGCAGATTGCAGAGGTGGAAGCGATTCCATTCCCGCAAGTGCTGGAAGCCTCTAGCGATAGTAATGGCTCGGCTAGTAATGTTGTTCCCGTATCGGCCGTTAGCCTCCAAGTGGGGGCAGGTGAGTGAGCCGCAGATCACGCAAAGTTGTTGTTAGGCAAAGCACAGGGCAGCGATTAATCGAGCAAAGTCGCGTGCGTCTATTATGTATTGGTCTGTTTTTTATGCTGTGTTTCGGCAGTATAGCAGTGCGCATGATTGATGTAGCGGTGATACAGAACGCGCAAGCCAGAATTATTACAGTGAGTGATGCGGATAACAACGAAGAAAAAGTAGAGGTCACTAAAGCTGCGCCCATTTTTGAGCGTGGCGACATCGTGGATCGTAATGGGGAGCTGCTTGCTACCAGTGTGAAAACGGCGTCTATTTTTGCTAACCCTAAAGAAATACGTGACCCAGAAAAAGCGGCACAGAAGCTTGCTAAAATACTTGGTATTGATGCTAAAAAGCTTGCAGCGCGAATGAGTAGCGATAAATCGTTCGTATGGCTGAAACGCAATCTGACTCCTGTTGAGCAGCAGAAAGTGAATAGCCTTGGTGTGCCGGGGTTGTATTTCTTGCCGGAGGAACGACGTATCTATCCGTATGGTAATTTGTTTGCACATATGGTGGGGTATGTGGGGGTTGATAATAAAGGGCTAGCCGGCACAGAGAAATATTTTGATCGTCGCCTGCGCGATAGCGCAAAAAACAAAGAGCAGTTAGCGTTGTCGTTGGACGTGCGGCTGCAGGCAATTATGCGTGAGGAAATGCATAATGCGATGCGCAAGTTTAAAGCGATTGGCGCAACCGGTGTGATTATGGATCTGGAAAGTGATGAGCTGCTTTCGGTGGTGTCGCTTCCTGACTTTGATCCGCACAACCCCGGCGCTGCAAAAAAAGCAGCACGCTTTAACCGCGCTACATTAGGCGTGTATGAGATGGGTTCTACCTTTAAGAGCTTTACCATGGCGATGGGGCTTGAGCATGATGTGGTAAGCATGAAAGGTGGTTATGATGCAACGAACCCCTTCAAAGTATCGAGTTTTACCATCAAGGATTCTCATCCAAAAAAACGTTGGCTGAATGTGCCAGAAATTTTTGCGTATTCTTCTAATATTGGTACCGCAAAAATGGCGCTTGATGTGGGAATTAAGCGCCAGAAAGAGTTTATGAAAAAGCTGGGAATGTTGGAAGGGTTATCGCTTGAGGTGCCAGAAAAATCGCGCACGCTTTATCCGGATGACTGGAAAGAAATCAACGCGGTGACTATTTCTTATGGTCATGGTATTTCCGTGACACCGTTGCATTTAGTGCGCGGTATTGCGGCGATGGTGAATGGTGGTGAGCTCCCGAAACTCACATTGGTTAAAGACAAGAATAAAGGGAAGAAACGCGACACACGTGTGATTAGTGAAGCGACCTCGAAAAATATGCGCCGTTTGATGCGTCTGGTGGTGGATTATGGCACGGGTGGCAAAGCACACGTGCCGGGTTACCGTGTAGGTGGTAAAACAGGAACGGCAGAGAAGGTGAGTAAAACCGGGCGTTATAACCAGGATGCAAAACTGGCATCATTTGTTGGGGCGTTTCCTGTCGATGACCCCAAATATGTGATTCTGGTGATGATTGATGAGCCAAAAGGCATTAAATCCACTTATGGTTTTGCCACGGGGGGATGGATTTCGGCACCAGTGGTAGGCAATATTATTTCGCGGATGGGCCCGCTTTATGCGATGAAGCCACGATTTGATGTGCCGGAAGATGATGCGCAAAAATACTGGGTGCATCGGGGAAATTCTAAACCACGCCGAAAATCGGCTCCAGCAAAGAAATTTATCCATGCCGCTACTTACTGAGCTTCTGAGCGCTGCTTCTGACTCGCTGGATATTTCCCAGAATATAGAGACTGTCGTTATCGATAACGTTACGTGTGATTCGCGCAAGGTGCATGAAGGCAGCTTGTTTGTAGCGCTTAAAGGCGAAAAAATGGATGCAACGCAGTTTGCGGCACAAGCTGTGAGTGATGGTGCAGTGGCGGTTTTGTGTGCGGATGATGCGGTGATTGATGTTGCGGTTCCGGTGATTAAAAGCGCAAATCCACGACGTAGCTTAGCGCAAATTGCCGCGGCATTTTACGGTAAGCAACCGGCACATATGGTGGGGATTACCGGCACAGATGGCAAAACATCGACCGCGGATTTTTATCGACAGTTCATGCATCTGATGGGGTGGGAATCCGCTTCCATTGGCACGCTGGGTGTGCTTTCGGGGGAGAATGAGCTGCTATATCCGGGCACGCATACTACGCCGGATCCGGTGGTGTTACATGAGTGGCTTGCAGGTATGAATGCGGATTATGTGTCCGTTGAAGTATCAAGCCATGGGCTAGACCAACACCGGATGGATGGGGTGAAATTGGAGGCGGCTGCTTTCACCAATTTCGCGCGTGACCATCTGGATTATCACAAAACCGAAGAAGCTTATTTTACGGCGAAGGCGCGACTGTTTTCCGCCCTGTTGCCGGAAGGTGGCACAGCAGTGTTAAACCAAGATGATGGACGCTTTGCTGAGTTGTCGGCAATATGTAAAGAGCGCGGCCATCGCATTATAGGGGTTGGTAAAAACGGCAGCGAATTTACGCTAGAAAAGCTTGAGCTGCTTCCACACGGACAACGTGCGACGCTGAATTTACTGGGTAAAAATTACACTATTGATGTGCCGCTTGTGGGTGCATTCCAAACGATGAACATCCTTGCCGCTCTTGGCCTAGTGGTTGGTACGGGAGGCGATGTGGAAGCGGCACTGGCAGTGGTGCCAAAGCTTGCTGGTGTGCCGGGCAGGTTGGAGCAAGTGGCGCAGCTTGATTGTGGGGCGAGCGTGTTTATCGACTATGCGCACACGCCAATGGCATTGGCGAATATCCTGAACACAGTGCGACCACATACGCAGAACAAATTGCATGTGGTGTTTGGTTGCGGTGGTGATCGCGACGCGGGGAAACGGCCAGAGATGGGCAAGATTGCGGCGGAGTTTGCAGATCATGTGGTGGTAACAGATGATAACCCGCGCAGTGAAGATCCGGCGTTGATACGTGCAGCGATTATGGCGGCGGCGGCCGGTGCCAAAGAAGTTGCGGATCGTAAGGAAGCTATCTATGTTGCTTTAGGGCAATTACGCGCAGGCGATGTGTTGGTGATTGCCGGTAAGGGGCATGAAAAAACACAGACTATTGGTGATCAGGTGATTGCATTTGATGATGCAGAGATTGCGCGTACAGGGGTGAAGGAGCTGCGGCTTACGGCATGAGTTTATGGACGAATATAACTGCTGAAGAGGCAACCCATGGCGAAACTAATGCCAGCTGGGAAGCAAAACATGTCGAAATTGATAGTCGAAAAATCAAAGAAGGTGATTTGTTCGTTGCCATTAAGGGCGAAAATTTTGATGGACATAAGTTTGTAAGTGAAGCGTTGGCGCGAGGCGCGGTAGCGGCGATGGTGAGTGATACAAGTGGGCTTACGGATGATGCCTCTGTGTTGGTAGTTGAAGACACCATGAAAGCATTGGAAGATTTAGCGCGCTATGCACGCAACCGCACGCAGGCAAAAATCATCGGCGTGACCGGTAGTGTGGGTAAAACCAGCACTAAAGAAATGCTCAGGTTAGCACTGTCGGTGCATGGAAAAACATACGCCTCGCATGGGAATTTCAACAACCATATTGGCGCGCCGCTTAACCTCGCCAACTTGCCGAAAGATGCTGATTTTGGGGTGTTTGAGATGGGCATGAACCATGCGGGTGAAATTTCGCACCTGACAACAATGGTCAAACCACATGTGGCGATTATCACTTGTGTGGATGCAGTGCATCTGGAGTTTTTTGATTCCACAGAATCGATTGCTGATGCGAAAGCAGAAATCTTCGAAGGTGTACAAGAGGGAGGCTGCGCCATTTTACATGCAGACAGCAAACATCTTAGCCGCCTTAAAATGGCGGCAGCACGTAATCAGATAAGTGATGTGTTTACTTTTGGTGAGGCGATGGATGCGGATGTGCGCTTAATATCGTACCAATCAACCAAAACAGGTTGTAATGCAGATGCAACTATTGCGGGTGATCTGGTGAATTTTGATCTGTTGGCGATTGGAAGGCACTGGGCGCAAGTGGCATTGATTACGCTCGCAACCATTCATGCGCTGGGGTTGGATTATAAAAAACCCGCCACGCTGCTCGCCAAGTTTGATGAGCCGGATGGCCGTGGAAAATTAGCACGTATTTCGCTGGCTGATGGTGGTGAGGTGATGGTGATTGATGATAGCTACAATGCTAGCCCTGCCTCGATGCGCAGTGCCTTTGCAAAAACGACGGAAGCCTGGCAGGCACACGGTGCAAAGGGCAAAAAAATAGCCGCACTGGGAGATATGCTGGAACTGGGGCACGAAGCACCTACGTTGCATAAGGCGCTAGCTGGCGAGCTTGAAAATTATGAATTTCATAAAGTCTATACGGCCGGCAGCTTGATGAAGCATTTGCATAAAGTCTTGCCTGAACCGATGCGTGGTGCGCATGTAGATGACGTGGATCAGCTGGCAGCATTGCTGCTTTCTGATCTTGCGGATGGTGATGTGCTGCTTATCAAAGGATCACACGGAAGTCGCATTTATCAAACGGCGCGGGCATTGCTTGCGGTGAACACAGAGGAAAACAAACATGCTGTATAATTTGCTAACGCCGCTTGCTAGCGATGTTTCGCTGTTTAACCTGTTTCACTATTTGACGTTTCGTAGTGGCGCAGCAGTGATGACGGCGCTGATTGTAAGTTTTTATTTCGGCCCTAAAATTATTCGCTGGCTGAAATCCAAACAGGCGGAAGGGCAGCCCATTCGCGAAGAAGGGCCTGAATCGCATTTGCTTACCAAAAAAGGTACACCCACGATGGGGGGCACGATGATTTTACTGGCGGTGAGTGTCTCGACGTTGTTGTGGGCGGATTTGAGCAACAAATATGTGTGGATTGTGCTGCTGGTAACTATCGGTTTTGGGATGATCGGTTTTGTGGATGATTATCTCAAGCTTACCAAGCGCCATAATAGCGGACTTTCCAGCCGTATGAAATTTTTCTGGCAGATTGTGATTGCACTAATTGCAGCGATTGCGATTCGGGAAACCACATTGCCGACCATGGCAACACATCTGACTGTGCCTTTCTTTAAAAGCGTATTGCTTGACCTTGGGATGTTTTACACGGTGTTTGCCGTTATTGTGATGGTGGGGGCGTCGAACGCGGTGAACCTGACCGATGGGCTGGATGGGCTTGCCATTGTGCCGATCATGATTGTGGCAGGGTGTTTTGCCTTGATCGCGTATCTGGTAGGTAACGCGGTGTTTGCCGGTTATCTGCAGCTTCATTTTGTTCCGGGTAGTGGTGAGTTGGCCGTGTTCTGTGCAGCGCTGGTGGGCGCTAGTCTTGGGTTCTTATGGTTTAATGCACCGCCTGCACAAATCTTTATGGGCGATACGGGAAGCCTCGCTTTTGGTGGTTCGCTTGGCGTGATTAGCGTGATTACCAAACATGAATTTGTGCTGGCGATTATTGGCGGGTTGTTTGTGCTTGAAGCGGTGTCGGTCATCGTGCAGGTGGCGTCATTCAAGCTTACCGGAAAACGTGTGTTTAAGATGGCACCAATCCATCATCACTTTGAGAAAATGGGCTGGGCAGAACCCACTATTGTGATTCGTTTTTGGATTATTGCCTGTATTTTTGCATTAATCGGTCTCTCTACATTGAAACTTAGATAACACATTCTGATGGAGAATCTACTTGTCACCACCGTGCTCGAATCCTCATGTGGCACAAATCCGCAAGCGGGAATTTGTGCGTTTAAGGTGCAAATCCCACATGTGGATTTGCATTCTACACTGCGGTTCTGCGCTCACTGTTTTCGCGCGCTTCTCTCATCATAATGCGTTATAGGATTACATAAAGATGATCGTAGTTTCTGAATATCGCGACAAGACCGTTGGCGTGTTCGGTTTAGGAAAAGCCGGGCAAGCGAGCATGGAAGCACTTACAGCAGGCGGCGCAAAAGTCTTTGCGTGGGATGATAAACAGCAGGCAGAAACTGAAACAGTGTTGTCGTTTGAGAAATGGCCGTGGGATGAATTGCAAGCGCTGGTGCTGGCGCCGGGTGTGCCGCTTACGCATCCGAAACCGCATGCGGTGGTGGAGATGGCCAAGAAGCATAAGGTGCCAGTGATTGGTGATATTGAGCTGCTGTATCGTGCATGCCCGAATGCGAGGATTATTGCGATTACCGGAACGAATGGAAAATCCACTACGACCGCGCTCACCGCACACATATTAAAAGCCGCTGGAAAAAAAGTGGAGGTGGGAGGCAACTTGGGAACGGCGGCATTGTCTCTCGAACCGTTGGGTGCAGATGGGATTTATGTGCTCGAGCTTTCATCCTACCAATTGGACTTGGTGCAAACGACAAGATTTGACGTGACCATGTTGCTTAACATCACACCGGATCATCTGGATCGTCATGGTTCGATGGAAGGTTATATTGCCGCAAAGAAACATATCTTTGAGCGACAAGCGGCAGATGATGTAGCTATCATCGCGGTGGATGATGAGCATACACAAGCCATTGCAGAGGCGCTGGAGAAGCAGCAGCTTGTGCGTGTGTCGGGCTATCATGAGATGCCGGATGGTGTGTATGTGCAAGACGGTGTACTGCATGATGGTAGTAAATACTTTGACCTGAAACAGATTGCCTCACTTCCGGGAAAACATAATGGGCAAAATGCCGCGGCAGCTTACGCTGCGGTAAAAGCATGTGGCATAGCTCCAGAAAAAATTTATGAGGGGATGAAAACATTCCCCGGGCTTGCACATCGTTTGCAATTTGTGACCAGTTTGCAGGGGGTGAAGTTTATCAATGACAGCAAAGCAACCAATGCAGAAGCTGCCGCACACGCGCTAGCCGCGTTTGAGCGGATTTACTGGATTGCAGGCGGGAAAGCGAAAGAGGGGGGCATTGCGGCGCTTGAGGAATACTTCCCTAAAATTGCACACGCATTTTTGGTTGGTGAGGATGAAAAGTTATTCGCTAACACTTTGCAGGGAAAAGCCTCTTACACATGTTGCAACACACTTGATGTGGCGGTGAAAAAAGCGGCGGATATGGCCTTTGCTTCAGACAAAAAAGGCGTGGTGCTGCTTTCGCCGGCAGCAGCATCATTTGATCAATGGGATAACTTTGAAGCACGTGGTGAGGCGTTTTGCGATTTGGTAAGTCAGCTTGCCGCAGGAGGTGTACGCGATGCGTCTTGATCGCACCAACACTTCGATATTTGGCCGTTGGTGGTGGACGGTTGATCGCCTGAATTTATTTGCGCTGCTGATGCTGGTGGTGTTGGGTTCCATTTTAGTGACGGCAGGTAGCCCGCCCGTTGCAAAACGGCTAGACCTTCCTGCGTTTTACTTCGTGCATCGTCATCAGATTTTCCTATTCCTTGGTCTGGTTGTGATGCTGTTTGTGTCGCTGCTTCCCTCCACGCTGATACGGCGTATTGCAGTGATTGGTTTTAGTGCCAGCATTGTGATGATGGTGTTATTGCCGTTTTTAGGAACGGAAGTGAAGGGTGCGCATCGCTGGCTTACGGTCGCGGGTGTATCGATTCAACCTTCGGAATTTATGAAGCCATTTTTTGCGGTGGTAATGGCATGGGTATGTGCGGAAAACCAGCGACGTGTGGACTTTCCCGGTTATAAGCTGGCGATTGCCATTTATTTGCTGGTGGCGTTTTTGCTCATCATGCAGCCAGACTTTGGAATGACCATGACCGTATCTGCCATATGGGGCGTACAGCTTTTCCTTGCCGGACTTCCCATGCTGTGGGTGATGATTATTGGCGTGCTTGGTATTGTGGGGATCTTTGGTGCGTATTTCGCGCTGCCTCACGTGGCCAAACGTATCAACAGTTTTCTTGACCCATCTTCCGGTGATAACTATCAGATCAGCCGTTCGCTCGATGCATTTAAGAATGGCGGCATCTTTGGCAAAGGACCGGGTGAGGGCGAGGTGAAACAATCGCTTCCTGATTCACACACCGATTTTATTTTTGCCGTAGCCGGTGAGGAGTTTGGCGTCATTGTCTGTTTGCTGATTGTCGGGTTGTTTGCCTTTATCGTGTTGCGTGGGTTGATCCGCGTGTGGCGAGAAAATGATTTGTTCATGGTGCTTGCGGTAGCAGGAATTCTTACCCAGTTTGGGATTCAGGCAGTGATCAATATGGGGGTTGCCGTAAACCTGCTTCCGGCAAAAGGCATGACACTACCTTTCTTAAGTTATGGTGGTTCATCCGTCATTGCCATGGCGATTGGGATGGGAATCGTGTTAGCCTTCACTCGCAAAAAGTACGGCCAGCACGATTAAATTTCTACTAGGCCGGCCAACTTGCTTGCAATGATCGTACTCACTCCTGTCAGTTAGCGCTGCTAACCTCAGTCGTTGTGTGCGCTAATTGCTTCGCATTTGACTCGCCCTAGCGAAATTATGGTTGTAGAAAGATAGTGATTGGAAAGTTGCTTTTGAAAAATGGAATTAATCGCTGATATTATTGGGGTGATTGGTGTGCTGCTCGGGCTGGGTGCCTATGCGCTGTTGCAGAAGCAAATGATCACCGCCACCAGCAAAGAATATCTTTTCTTAAATGCGCTCTCTCCGTTGTTGGTGATGTGCTCACTTTCAGTGCATTGGAACCTGCCAGCATTCATGCTGCAAGTAGCGTGGCTGGCCATTACGCTCTATGGTATCCATAAACATTTATGGAGCAAAAGCTGATGGAAAACCTAGCGCTATGGGCAGATATTGCGGGAAGTATTGGGGTGATGATGGTGTTGGTGTCCTATTTCCTTCTGCAAAAAGAGGTGATTAGCGCTACGGGGGCATGTTATCTGAGTCTAAATCTGATTGCGCCAATTCTCATCATTTTATCGCTTTTAGTGCATTGGAATTTATCGGCTTTTTTACTTGAAGCGGCGTGGGCTTCGATTAGTATATATGGCTTGTATAAACATGTATATTTGCCACGGGGCAAATCCACGTAACACGTATGACAGATAAAAACGACAAACAGCCTATCGTGCTTGCGGCAGGCGGCACAGGCGGACATATTTTTCCGGCAGAGGCGCTGGCGGAAACGCTGCTTGCTATGGGCGAGCAGGTGGTGCTGATCACCGATAAGCGTTTTGCTAATTTTAAGACCGGTGTGTTTACGGATACGCCTGTGCGCACGATCCATGCGGGCTCACCTACGGGTGGGAGCATTAGCAGCAAGATCATTGGCGCGGCTGGTCTGACGCTGGGTATCTTTCAGGCGGCTGGGGTATTGCGCAGCCTGAAGCCAAAGGCGGTGGTTGGTTTTGGTGGTTATCCGTCTTTCCCTACCGTATTTGCTGCGGGTAGTCTGAATATCCCTACCGTGATTCATGAGCAAAACTCGGTGCTAGGTCGCGCAAACCGTATGCTCGCGAGCCGTGTGAGCAAGATTGCGACTTCGTTTCCCGAAACCCTGATGATGGCGGAAGAAAATGCGCACAAGATTACGGTCACGGGTAACCCGGTGCGTGCCAGTGTGCGTGCGCTGAAAAATGTGCCATACCCGACCTTGTCACAGGATGGAAAACTGCACATGCTGATTACGGGTGGCTCGCAGGGCGCGAATATTTTTGGTGAAGTGGTGCCGCAGGCTATTGCGTTGCTGCCGGAAAATTTGCGAGCGCGTGTGCGTATTGATCAGCAATGTCGTGGTGATGAGCAGCTTGCTAAAACACGTGCGGCATATAGCGAGTTGGGTATCCATGCGGACCTTTCAACTTTCTTTGTGGATGTGCCTGCGCGACTTGCAGCCAGTCATCTGGTGATTGCGCGTTCCGGGGCGTCAACTGTTTCTGAATTAGCCGTTGCAGGACGGCCTGCTATTTTGGTGCCGCTTCCGACATCAATGGATAATCATCAATATTACAACGCCAATGCTTTTGAAGAAGTGGGTGGCGGCTGGGTGATGGCGCAGGATGGCTTTACACCGCAATCGCTTTCTGCGCGTCTGGAAGCTTTTCTTACCGCGCCAGATGCACTTGTGAAAGCAGCACAAAATGCCAGCAAACTTGGCTCGGCGGATGCGGCAGAAAAACTGGCGCAGCTAGTGCTTAGTGAAAATAATGCCAATGATGATATTACACCTTCTGTTGAGCAGGGCACATCACATAATGAAGGGTCTGCAGCATGATTAACGCGCTTCCTCTTTCACATACCATGTCGCTGAATGTCGGGGTGATCCATTTTGTCGGTATTGGCGGTATTGGCATGAGCGGTATTGCTGAGGTGCTGCATAACCTTGGCTACAAAGTGCAGGGTTCGGACGCGGCGGAAAGCTACAACACGCAGCGCTTAAAAAATTGCGGCATTGATATTGCGATTGGTCATGATAATGCCCAGGTGGAAAAAGCATCAGTGGTGGTGATTTCTTCGGCGATTAAAAGCGATAACCCTGAGCTGGTGAAAGCGCGCGAGCTGCGCCTGCCGGTGGTGAAACGGGCAGAGATGCTGGCGGAACTGATGCGGCTTAAAATGTCGATTGCGATTGCGGGCACGCACGGAAAAACGACGACAACAGCGCTGATGGCGGCGATGTTGGAGGCGGGGAAGTTGCAACCTACGGTGATTAATGGCGGTATCATCAATGCACGCGGTACTAACGCCTATCTCGGCGAAGGTGAGTGGATGGTGGTGGAAGCGGATGAATCTGACGGTAGCTTCACCAAACTGCCAGCAACGATTGGCATTATTACCAACATTGACCCGGAACATCTTGATCATTATGGCTCGTTTGAACAAGCGAAAGCAGCGTTTAATACATTCGTGACAAACATTCCGTTTTACGGGTTTGCGGTGCTATGTGCTGACCACCCGGAAACACAAGCGCTGGCGTCGCGCATTCGCGACCGCCGTGTGATTACATATGGCGTGAATCCGCAGGCGGATGTGCGTGCGCGTAATGTGCAGTCTTCTGCTGAAGGCGAATGTTTCGATGTCGAAATAAATACGCGTGATAATCCGCGCACGATTAAAGGCATCAAACTGCCGATGCATGGCGCACATAATATGAGCAATGCACTGGCGGCGATTGCAGTGGCAACGGAGTTGGAAATCGCGGATGACATTATCATTTCAGCGTTCGATAATTTTGAAGGGGTAAAGCGTCGCTTTACCATTACCGGTGAAGGGAACGGCCTGCGTGTGGTGGATGATTATGCGCATCACCCGGTGGAAATTATTGCGACACTAAAAGCCGCGCGTGCAGCGCAGAAGCAAAGCGGCGGCAAGGTGATTGCTGTGGTGCAGCCACATCGCTATACGCGTGTACGTGATTTGTTTGATGAGTTCTGCACCTGTTTTAATGATGCGGATACGGTGATCATTACAGAGATTTACAGCGCGGGTGAAGACCCTATTGATAAGATTTCTGCAGACACATTGGCAGAAGGATTGCGCGCGGCGGGGCACAAAAATGTAATGACGCTGGAATCTCAGGAGAAGCTCGCAGAGACCGTTCGAGAAGCCGGGCGTGCTGGTGATATGGTGGTGTGTATGGGCGCGGGTTCGATTACCAAGTGGGCACAAACACTGCCAGATGAGCTGGCTAAACTTATGCCACGTAAAAAGGCGGCATCATGAGCGCGGCAGCGCAAGCAAATGATGTTCCAGCTCCCCAGTCATGGGCTAAGCCGTTTGCTGATCGCTTGCGCACAAATGCCGATCTTTCCAAAACCAACTGGTTTCGCGTAGGTGGGGCTGCCGAGTGGTTGTTTAAACCCATGGATGTACATGACCTATCCGCATTCTTAAAATTATTGCCGATGGATATTCCTATTACCGTGCTTGGGGTAGGCTCGAACGTGATTGTTCGCGATGGTGGAATTGATGGCGTGGTCATCAAGCTGGGGCGCGGCTTCACGCAGCTATCTGTGGAGGGTGACGACGTTATCAAGGCGGGTGCTTCCTGCCTTGATTTGCATTTCGCGCAATATGCCATGGAGCATGGTATTGGCGGGTTGGAGTTCATGAGCGGGATTCCCGGTACGGTGGGCGGTGCAGTACGCATGAATGCTGGCGCCTATGGCAGCGACATTTCCAAGGTGTTGGTGGAGGCAGAAATCGTGGAGCGGGATGGTATGATTCGCCACCTGACCAGTGAAGAATTGGGCTTTACCTATCGCAATAGCCGTGTGTCTTCCGGCGCGGTGGTGACGGGGGCAACGTTTAAAGGGCAGAAAAAAGACCGCGAAGAAATTTCCAAAGCCATGGATGAGATTGCTGCGTCACGCGAAGAAACCCAACCGATTCGCACACGCACGGGCGGCAGCACGTTTAAAAACCCACCAGGACAGAAGGCCTGGCAGTTGATTGATGAAGCGGGATGTCGTGGTTTGAAAATAGGTGGTGCGCAGGTTTCCGAACTGCATTGCAACTTTATGATTAATACCGGGGAAGCCACCGCGGCTGATCTGGAAGCGCTGGGCGAAGAGGTGATTAAACGTGTGAAAGAAAAAACCGGCGTAACCTTGCAGTGGGAAATTAAACGGATTGGGAAGCCGGCATGAGTAAACACGTAGCTGTATTAATGGGGGGGTGGTCGGCAGAGCGCGACGTGTCGCTGGATAGTGGCAGGGCGTGCGCTAATGCGCTGAAAGAGCTGGGCTATCAGGTGACGGAAGTGGATGTTGCACCGGACGTGGCCGAAGTGCTGACCAAGCTGAAACCAGATCTCGCCTTTAATGCACTGCATGGCACGTTTGGTGAGGATGGCTGTATGCAGGGTGTGCTGGAAATGCTCAAAATCCCTTATACGCATTCGGGTGTGCTGGCTTCGTCACTGGCGATGGACAAGCCCATGGCCAAGCGCATTTTTGAAATGGCCGGGCTGAAATGTCCGCGCGGTAAGGTGCTGTCGTACGACGAGCTGATCAAAGGTGATCCCATGCCACGGCCATATGTGGCGAAACCTGCGGCGGAGGGTTCGAGCGTGGGCGTCTATATCATCACCGCAGAAGAAAAACGCCCGCTTGGCGACATTATTGAGCGAAACGATGTGGATTGGATCGTTGAGGAATATGTGCCCGGACGTGAGGTGACGGTGGCGGTGCTGAATGATAAGCCGCTGGGGGTGACGGAGATTCGCCCGAAAGAGGGCTTTTACGACTATGCCAATAAATATACAGACGGTAAAACCGAGCATATTTGTCCGGCACAGCTACCAAAAGATAAGTATGAATCGGTGATGAGTATGGCCTATGCGGCGCATAAGGCGCTTGGTTGCCGAGGCTTGTCCAGAGCCGATTTCCGCTATGATGACACAAAGGAAGAAGGGGTGTTTTACCTGCTGGAGGTGAATACGCAGCCAGGCATGACCAAGCTCTCCTTATCGCCGGAGATCGCCGCTTATGCAGGGATTGACTTTAACGAATTAGTAAGGTTGCTCGTCCAAGATGCTCGTTTAGGTGCATAGGTAGGGGATATGGCACGTAAAAAAAGCAAACTGACATCACGCCAGCGGCAGTCGCAGCGCATTATGCGCGAAAAAGCTGCCATGAAAAAACACAAGGAACGCGTACGTAAACTGCAATTTATCGGTGCGGGAATTGCTGTGGCTGTTGGGCTGGGTGGCGGTTACTGGATCTGGCAGAATAATATCATCGAACGTACGACTACGGCTATTATTGATGGTGCTTATCAAGTAACCATTGATGCGGGTTTTTCGCTGGAAGCCATGTATTTAGAGGGCAGAAGCCGGACTTCGATGGCCGAAATAGAAAAGGCGCTGGGCGTGAAGAAGGGGGATGCGATTTTGCGTCTGTCATTGGATGAGGCACGCGAAAAGCTGGAGAAAATCCCTAGTGTGCGTAGTGCAGCGGTAGAGCGCGCTTTGCCCGGCACATTATATGTACGCATTATTGAGCGTGAACCGGTGGCATTGTGGCAATCCAAGGGGAAGGTGACTCTGATTGATGATAATGGCGTGGTGATGGATGATGTGGATCGTGCGCCGTATCAACATTTGCCTTTGGTAGTGGGTAGTGATGCGCCTGACCATGTGAAAGAGGCACTGAGTATTCTGGCGGCAGAGCCTGCGCTGTCTGAACATTTTGTGGCGGCGGTGCGTGTGGGTGAAAGGCGCTGGAATTTCCGGCTGGAAGACGGGGTGGAAGTGAAGCTACCGGAACAAGGCGCAAAAGAAGCCTGGCAAAAATTAGCTGATATTCATGAACGTAAGGAACTTTTAGGGCGTGATGTGCGCGTAATTGACTTGCGTGCGCCCGGTAAGTTGTTTATTAAATTATCCCCAGAAGACATGCCGCATAAAGCGGTAGGTGCTAAAGAAACCTAAGAGATTAAGTTGTATGAATGACAAGCAACCTCTGCGCAAAAGCGGTGTGGGTAGTTTGGCGGTGCTGGATATAGGCACGTCAAAGATCGCTTGTTTTATCGCTCATGTTGATTCCGCAGGCGAAACGAAAATCGTAGGGATCGGGCATCAGCTCGCTAAAGGAATTCGCTCTGGCATTATTACCGATTTTGCAGAAGCCGAGGCTTCTATTGTTTCTGCTGTGCATGCAGCGGAACAGATGGCAGGTGAAACGGTGGAGAAAGTGATTGTATCGCTCTCCGGCGGTAATATTTCTTCGCGCAATGTGACGGTGGAAATGGACATGCTCGGTGAGGAAGTGACCGACCGCGATATCATGGACATCATCGAGCAGGGGCGTGCGTCGATTACGCATAATGAATCAGACATTATTCATTGTATTCCTGTGTCGTATTATCTGGATGGTGCGAAGGGGATTAATGACCCGCGTAAAATGTATGGCAAAAAACTGGGAGCGGATTTGCATATTGTGACGGCGCTTCCTAGCGTGACGCGTAACCTTGCGCATTGCGTGGGGCGGTGTCATCTGGATGTAGAAGATTATATCGTAAGCCCTTATGCTTCGGCGCTTTCTTGTTTGGAAGAAGATGAAAAACAACTGGGCGTGACGTTGATTGAAATGGGCGGTGGCGTGACTAGTTTCTCTGTGTTCGCTGGTGGTAAAAATATTTATACCGATGCGATTCCGGTTGGCGGTGTGCATGTGACGAATGATATTGCGCGCGGGCTTTCAACCAGCCTTTCACATGCAGAACGTTTGAAAACGTTACACGGTAGTGCGATTGCGACGGCCAGTGATGATCAGGTGATGGTAGAAGTGCCACCACTTGGTGAAGAAGAGGATGACGAAAGTAACACCATGCCGCGCTCGATGCTGGTAGGGGTGATTCGCCCACGTGTGGAAGAAATTTTTGAAATGATTCGCAGCAAAATCGAAATTGGTGGTGCAGCGGAAATGGCGGGCAAACGCGTAGTGCTTACAGGCGGTGCATCGCAGTTGCTTGGTGTGCGCGAGATGGCAGCGAATATTTTAAATAAGCAAGCGCGCCTAGCGCGGCCGCGTCCATTGCCGGGTTTGGCAGAGGCGGTGAGTGGTCCTGCATTTTCCACTTCTTTGGGAATGCTGGAATATGTAACCAAAAAACCAATGGAAGAACAAATGTTCGATGCGCATCATCATCGCGGTGGGTTGACCTTCGGTTTTGATAAGGTCGTGAATTGGTTTAGAGAAAATTTCTAACCCGGTGAGGGATAGATGAAGCATGTGTTATTAGCATTGGGTATCTTGTTGGCTGCACCTGTGGCCTTGGCGCAAGAATCTACTGTGGACGAAAAAATTGTTGCGTTGGAAACAAAACTCGACGCACTTAAAAAAGAGCTCGATGCGCTGAAGCAGGAACGGGCAGGAAACACATCAGCAGCTGAAGAAAAAACAATACCGGCCGAGATTGTTGCAGAAGCGCCGCCTATGCCAGCACCGGTGGATGCATCGCTTGCCACACCACCTGTTGAAGCGACACCCATTGTCACGATGCCAGAAGAAGAAAGGCAAAAAATTCTTACAGACTTACAGGCACGTTATCGCATTTGTGCTTATCGTTATGTAGCAAAAGACGCTGGTGAATCGCAGGCAGTGATGGAAATTGCCAATATGCAAGGCACGTTTGGCGAGCGTGAAAAGCTGTATCGCAAATATATGGCGACCTATCCTGGCTCGCCCAACCTGCAAACCTCCTATGTTCAGGAAATGCTCAGTGAGCATATGTTAAAAGAAGCACATTATTATTTGACCGATGCAACGAAGCGTTTTCCGGATGATCCGAAAGTGCGATTCCTGCTCGATCAATATCGCTACTTATTGGCTGGGGAAGGGCGCGACAAAAAACTGCTCAAAGAAAACCTGCTGAAGGCGTTTCGTGACTATGATGATGCGATGCGTGCATGCGCGAAGCTAAATTAACGCCTATCTCCGCGGCTCTTTGCCAGGTGAGTCTGGCTCTTGATCTAGCGTGGCATATTGTGCGTAAACTGTTGCGATTTTTGCTTCAATAGCAGTTAGAATATCCATATCTGCTGCTATTTCTTCTGGCGAGTATGATCCTGGAGGTTGTCCTATCCTATCACGGGATCTTTGTTTGGCTTCCTCAAGTGGTTTTGTGATATCATCATAAGTAACATTAGAGAGCATTTTCTGCTCAAGTATCTGGGTGAGCAGCATCACATACGTTATTACTTCAAAGCGCTCCAACCTGCCTCGTGTTTCTATTTCAGAAAGCTCCATTGCAGCCTTTACGATGAACTCGGTTATTGAATCTGGCTTGATACTTGTTTTGTTGTGGTCTTGTGTCATGAGCTAAATTTTTTATTTCTGGTTTGTCTATGTAAGAAGTGTAACTGTAACAGTAAATGGTTACTATTTTTGTGACGCTTATGTGAAAAAAACGCGTGCAAACCACTATATTTAGTGGTAATGGTTAAAAAAAAGACAATATGTATAGCGACGGGAAAAGCTAACTTATTGATAACAGGGGATTAACGGCTATGACCATCAATTTGCAAGTTCCATCTCAAAATGAAGTGCTACGACCCACCATAACTGTTGTTGGTGTGGGCGGTGCTGGCGGTAACGCGGTAAACAACATGATCGCGTCGCAACTGGAAGGTGTGAATTTTGTGGTAGCGAATACGGATGCACAGGCGCTAGACCACGCGCTTACCGAGCGCACGATTCAACTGGGCGCCGGCCTGACTAAAGGACTTGGTGCAGGCGCGAACCCAGAAATTGGCCGTTCGGCAGCGGAAGAAGCCAGCGAAGAAATCGCCGCTTATATTGAAGGTTCAAACATGGTGTTTATCACAGCCGGTATGGGCGGTGGTACGGGCACGGGCGCTGCTTCTGTTGTGGCGCGTATTGCAAAAGAGCAGGGCGTGCTGACCGTTGGTGTGGTGACCAAGCCATTCCAGTTTGAGGGTTCACACCGTATGAAATTGGCCGAATCTGGCCTGAAAGAATTACAGGATTATGTAGATACGTTGATCATTATCCCGAACCAGAATTTATTCCGTATTGCTAATGAGCGCACCACATTTGCTGATGCATTTAAAATGGCCGATGAGGTACTGCATTCTGGTGTGCGCGGAGTGACGGACCTGATGGTTAAACCTGGCCTGATCAACCTTGATTTTTCTGATATTCGCACGGTGATGCGCGAAATGGGCAAAGCCATGATGGGTACGGGCGAGGCAGAAGGTGAGCAGCGTGCTATCGAAGCGGCGGAAGCTGCAATTTCTAACCCACTGCTTGATGATGTGTCGCTTAAAGGTGCACGTGCATTGCTAATTAATATTACCGGCGGCAATGACATGACGTTGTTTGAGGTGGATGAAGCCGCGAACCGTGTGCGCGAGGAAGTGGATCCTGAAGCGAATATCATTTTCGGTTCAACGTTTGCCGAGGATATGGAAGGTAAGATGCGCGTATCTGTAGTTGCTACCGGTATTGATGCGCAGGCCGCAGCGAATTCTCCGCAGCAACAAAAATATTCCGTAGCGGGAGAGCCCAAAAAGCCTTTTAGCTTGAACACTACGGGTGCCAACAAGGTGGAGCCACCTAAACCTGTTGCGCCAGTACAATCTCGTAGTGTGCCATATGAATCGCCTGTGCGTGAAACACCGCGCGCTAACTTTATTACTTCTTCTGAACCACCTGCGCAGGTGAAAGCAAGCCAGCAAAGTCAACCCGTGTCGCGTCCGGCTCCGGTGAAACAAGAAGCACCAGCAGAAAAGCCTGTGGTGCGTGAGGAGACGCCTGCGCCTGTTCAGCAGCCAGTTCAAGAAGAGCGTGTGCAGGAATCTGTTGAAGAGCAGAATGTGTCCGAGTTTAAGCGCCCAGAGCGCGAGCCAGCTTCGGCAACACAGGAAGATATTTTTGAACAACCGCGTATGATGCCTGCGGCGGTGTCGCCTCGCCGCGAACAACGTGATTCGCATCATGAATCGCACCGCGATGAAACAGGGGGAAAGAAATTTTTTCAACGCGTTGCTGAGGTAGGGCGTGCTTTCTCAGGCAAACAAGACGCAACCGAACGTGTGCAAGTAGTGGAGCGCGCTGCGGCATCAGAATTTAGTGAGCCAGCACCTAAGCAGACGGAAGAAGAGCAGTATTTAGACATCCCTGCATTCCTTCGCCGCCAAGCTAATTAGAGCATTTTTCATTTAGCCCTCTGCAGCGTCTGGCTGCAGTCTCGATGTGCTCATGTACTGTGGGTGTACACTCCGCTCCTCTCGCTTTGCCATACATCTGCAGAGAACAAAAGCAAAAACGCTCTGGATGCAGGTAGGTTTGCATTTGCCTCAGTCTAGCGAATTATGGGAGCTCTCCTTTTCGCCTACAGCCTAGCGTGAATCTTCGGGTAGTATGCTTTTAGCGAATGATCGTACCCTTGCAGGGTATATCGGGTTAACGCCTACGTATTGTCTTCATCTCTTGTTAATCTCTAACGTGCTGATATAAAAATAAGAAAATCTGTATGGTTTGTAACAAACTGTAACAAACAGTGATTTGAAGTGCAGACAATTCCTCCCTACATTGCCATTGTGAAACAACTAGTAATGGACGTGTAGTGAATAAACAAACCACCATACATAATAGCGTTTCTTGCAGTGGCGTTGGCCTGCATAGCGGCAAAGAAGTGCGTGTTACCTTATATCCTGCTGCGGCAAATCACGGTATCGTGTTTAAGCGCGTTGATGTGGATAAAAAAAAGGCGACCATTCCTGCCCGCTATGATTTGGTGACGGAAACACGTCTCGGCACGACGCTTACGAATAAACACGGTGTGAGCCTTGCTACGGTGGAGCATCTCATGGCAGCGCTTTGGGGTGCTGGTGTGGATAATGTGCTCATTGAAGTGGATGGCCCCGAAGTGCCGATTATGGATGGCAGCTCTGAGCCATTTATGTTTATGCTGGAATGCGCTGGCGTGAAGCATTTAAGTGCCCCACGTGCCGTGTTGAAGCTCTTGAAAACTGTTGAAGTGCGCGATGGTGAGAGTATTGCCCGTGTGTCACCGAATGTAGAAGGTGAAGAGGGTTGCGTCATTGATATCGCAATCGAGTTTGCTCATGACGCTATTCGCCGTCAGGTGGCTTCTTATGATTTCCGTAATGTGACCTTTAAACAGGCGCTTTCACGCGCTCGCACGTTTGGCTTTGAGCATGAGGTGCAGGCTATGCGCAAGGCTGGGCTGGCGCTTGGCGGTTCGCTAGATAATGCCATTGTGGTGGGTAAAGACGGCGTGCTCAATAAAGAGGGTTTGCGTTACGATGATGAATTCGTGCGCCATAAAGCGCTCGATTGCCTTGGTGATCTCTATCTCGCTGGGCTGCGCATTGACGGGCATTTTGATTTTACTCGCCCTGGGCACGCAATTAATAATGCGCTGCTTCGCGCGGTGTTGGCGGATGAATCGGCTTATTGCATTACCAAAGCAGATAAAATTCCATCCCCTGCTTTTGTGGCGCCCGCTGAACAAGCCCCCGCTTACGCTTAACAGCATATATATCCTTCCGAAAATCGTTGTACAGGCTTTCTGCGCTTGATATAAATCATGCCATGAAACATCTATACTTATTTCCTGTGATATTACTGCTTGCAGCTTGTAGCGATAGTGATGAGGAATCCTTGTCTGCTGCAGCGCCGCCTGACAGCCCCGAAAAATTGTATAACGAGGCACGCGCTTTGTATGCAGATAATAGCTTTAAGGACGCGGTGCAGGCTTTCGCGGAAGTGGAACGACAGCATCCTTATTCCGAGTGGGCGCGCCATGGGCAGATTATGTCGGCCTATACCAGCTATCGTGCAGAAAACTATGATGAGGCGATTTCAACGCTTAATCGTTTTGTGAAGCTGCATCCGAATGATGAATCGACCCCCTATGCTTATTACCTGATTGCACTTAGCTACTATGATCAGATTTCTGATGTGGGGCGTGATCAGAAAATGACGGATTATGCCATGCAAGCGCTGCGCGATGTGGTGCGCCGTTTCCCGGATACGGATTATGCTCGCGATGCCAAGATTAAACTCGACCTCACAGTTGACCACCTGGCGGGCAAAGAGATGCAGGTAGGGCGTTATTATTTAGTGCGTGATGATTATCTGGCGGCAGCAAACCGTTTCCGCAGTGTGGTGGAAAATTTCCAAACCACCAGTCACGTGCCGGAAGCGTTGCACCGCCTCGTAGAGTGTTATCTGAAGCTGGGCGTGACTGATGAAGCAAAGCGCTACGCGGCAGTGCTTGGGCATAATTATCCGAATAATGTGTGGTATCGTGACTCGTATAAACTGATGACTGGTGAATCGGCGCAGAGTGTTTCTGCCGATGATGATGAGTCATGGTGGGATGTTTTTTGATCCCATAGGAAAAACCTATGCTGAGCCAACTCTCCATAAAAAATATTGTGCTGATTGAAAGTGCTGAGCTTGCCTTTGGGAAAGGGCTGTGCGTGCTTTCCGGTGAGACGGGCGCGGGGAAATCAATTTTGCTCGATGCGTTGGGGCTGGCGCTGGGAGCGCGCGCGGATACGGGCTTGATTCGTCAGGGCGAAAAACAAGGAAGCATTAGTGCCGAGTTTGATATTAGTGCGAATGAAAGCGCCAAAGCGATACTTGCTGAGTTGGAAATTGAAGCGGACGGTGAGCTGATTATCCGGCGCAGCTTAAGTAGTGATGGCAAAACGCGCTGCCTGGCAAATGACCAGCCAATAACTGTTTCCGGGCTTAAGCGACTAGGTGAAACGCTGGTGGAAATTCATGGGCAACATGATCAACGCGACCTACAAGATGCATCTGTGCATCGTGAACTGGTAGATAATTATGGCGCTCATAATGCTCAAAAGAAAAAAGTAGCTTCCGTATATAGTGCATGGCAACAGGACAAAGCAGCGATTAAAAAGCTGCAGGATGAGCTGGAAAAAGCGCAACGCGATCAGGATTACCTGCAGCATATGCGTGCGGAACTACGCGAGCTAGACCCACAAGAAGGCGAGGAAGAAGAGCTTACGACGAAGCGCACCACCATGATGCAGAGTGAAAAACTGTTTGAAGTGTTAAACGGCGCGATTAGTGAGTTAAACCAGGGCAGGGGCGCGATTGCGACACTCAATGCGGCGCAACGTGCGCTAACGCGTTCACCGCTTACTACCACGGAAGCCTATCAACCTATTATTGATGGGCTGGAAAAAGCGGCCATCGAAACAGAGGAAGCATTATTCGCGTTGGAGAAGGCGGGCGAGGAAGCGATATATGATCCGGCGAAGCTGGAGATGATTGAGGAGCGGCTGTTTGCGCTTAAGGCGGCAGGGCGGAAATATAACGTGGCAGTGGATGATCTGGCGCAGCTTTATGCGGATACTGAGCGCAAGCTGGAGCAAATAAATACACAAGATACGGACTTGCGCGAGCTGAAACAAAAAGAAGCTGAAAGCAAAAAACTGTTTGTTGCAACAGCTGAAAAGCTATCTGAAATGCGCGCTAAGGCAGCTGCAAAGTTGGAAAAAAATGTAGCCAAGGAGCTTGCGCCGCTGAAAATGGAGGGCACGAAGTTTCGTGTGAATGTGGAGAAGTTAGACGAAGCACAATGGTCATCTGCGGGCATGGATAATGTGCATTTTGAATGCGCGACCAATGTCAGTAAAGGTGCTAAAGAGGTGCGTTATGCTTCGCTTAAACAGATTGCATCGGGCGGTGAGTTGTCACGCTTTATGCTAGCGCTGAAAGTGGTGCTTTCCAGCACGCGCAATGCTACCACGCTGATTTTTGATGAGATTGATACGGGCACAGGTGGTGCGGTGGCGGATGCGATTGGTGCACGGCTTGCCAAGCTTGGCGGGAATGCACAGGTGCTGGTGGTCACTCACCTGCCGCAGGTGGCGGCGCGGGGCAGCCAACATCTGAAAGTAAGCAAATCGGAGAAAGGCAAAAAGATTCTCACGCAGGTGGATATACTGTCTGCTAAAGAGCGCGAGGAAGAACTGGCGCGCATGTTGGCGGGTGCGAAAGTGACTGCTGAGGCGCGTAAGGCAGCACAAAAACTACTCGAAGAGGCGGCATGAAAACTCTACTGACATGGCTTAAACCGCTTAGTTTTCTGCGCTTCCGTTGCTCACGTACTCCAACGTACGCTGTGCTACGGTTCTCAAAAACGTTGCTCTTAAGCGCATGTCAGCGAGTTTGAGTTATGAGTGATCCACAGCTATTCGATTTACAGTTTCAGGACGCCAAGCAGGAATGGCAAAAGCTCGCCGACGAAATCCGTTATCACGACAAGCTTTATTACCAGCAGGATGCGCCGGAAATTTCTGACGGGGATTATGATGTGCTCCGACACCGGCTGGAAGCGCTGGAAGAAAAATATCCCGAGCTGCAAACGCCCGATTCCCCCACACAACAGGTGGGAGCACCACCACTCGAGAAGTTTGCCAAGGTCAAACATTCTGTGCCGATGCTTTCGCTGAATAATGCTTTTACGCGAGAAGATATTGAAGAATTCATAACGCGCATGCGGCGTTTTCTGAATTTGAATGACGGTGAAGAATTAAAGATACTATGCGAGCCTAAAATAGACGGGTTGTCCTTTAGTGCACGATATGAGAATGGAAAGCTAGTCAGCGCTACGACTCGCGGTGATGGAGAAGTAGGCGAGAATATCACTAATAACATTCGCACCATTGCTGGGTTTCCAAAGAGTATTTCACCAACAAAAGAAGTGCCAACAATTCCGGATGTTCTGGAAGTGCGTGGTGAAGTGTATATGAGTAATCAAAACTTCCAGGCGTTGAATGAGGCGCAGAAACGCGATAGCAAGCAGGAATATGCTAATCCGCGAAATGCAGCGGCTGGATCGCTTAGGCAGTTGGACTCAACCATTACGGCGCGGCGTAAACTGAGTTACTTTGTGTATGGCTGGGGTGAGGTAAGCGACATATCGTTATTGGGTGAAACACAGTCAGAAGTGATATTGTCACTTGGTTATTTAGGGTTCCATATTGTTCCTAGAGAAGTTTTACATAGAACGCAAAATAAGACCTTTGCCTTGCAGAGGGTGACGGGGAATATCGACAATCTTTGGTCGATATACGGAGATGTACGAGATTATCTCCGTTCAGAACTGGACTACGATATAGATGGAATGGTCTACAAGGTTGATCGACTCGATTGGCAGGAAAAGCTAGGCTCGGTAGGCCGGGCGCCGCGCTGGGCGATTGCACATAAGTTTCCGGCGGAGCAGGCGGTGACGGTGCTGGAGGCGATTGACATTCAAGTCGGGCGCACAGGCACGTTGACCCCAGTGGCGCGGTTGAAGCCGATTACGGTCGGTGGTGTGGTGGTGAGTAATGCCACGCTGCATAACGCTGATGAAATCGAACGCAAAGATGTACGCGTGGGTGACACGGTGACAGTGCAACGTGCCGGCGATGTGATTCCACAAATCGTATCGGTGGATGTAAGCAAGCGGCGTGAGGGCGCGCCGGCCTATCAATTCCCTGATCATTGTCCGGTATGTGGTAGCCTTGCGGTGCGCGAAGAAGGTGAAGCGGCCACGCGATGTACGGGTGGATTGATGTGTGAGGCGCAGCTGGTAGAGCGTTTGCGCCATTTCGTATCGCGCGGGGCGATGGATATTGAAGGGCTTGGTGAAAAACAGATCGAAGCTTTTTGGCGTGATAAAATCATTGAAAATGTGGTCGATATTTTTCGCCTTAAAGACAAGGCGGAAGAAATTGAAAAACGCGAAGGCTGGGGCAAGAAATCGGTCGATAATTTGTTAGAAGGGGTGGAGAAATCACGCGATGTAGCGCTAGCGAAATTTATTTTTGCACTGGGGATTCGCCATGTGGGTGAGATTAACGGTAAGCTGCTCGCGCGCACTTACGGCTCGTTTGCTGAGTGGTTTGCCGCGATGAAACAGCTACCGGAAGGTGGCGAAGCGCTGGAACAGCTTACTAATGTGGATGGTGTTGGCCCGAAAGTGGCTACGGCTATTGCCGATTTTTTCCGCGAACCGCATAACCTTTCTATCGTGCAGGAACTAGGCGAGTTGTTGAGCATTCGTGATGCGGAAATGGTGGCGAGTGGCTCACCTGTTTCGGGAAAAACAGTAGTGTTTACTGGCACATTGCCGACATTGACGCGTGATGCGGCGAAAGCGCAGGCGGAGCGGATGGGCGCAAAAGTGGCAAGCTCTGTTTCCAAAAAAACAGATTACGTGATTGCCGGAGAAGATGCGGGATCGAAGCTGAAGAAAGCCAAAGAATTAGGAGTGGAAATTTTAGATGAAGCGCAGTGGCTGGAGATGATTGGGTGACGAATCCTTTCGCGCAGAGTGAGCAATATTGGAAAGTAGTGTTTGATGTGCCGCACACGGCGGCAGGCACGGCGGAGGAATCTTTCGGTGATATTGCGCTTGCGGTCTCAGGCTTTGAGACAGACGAAGCAAACGGTATTTGGACGTTTGATATTTTATTTGCTGAAGAACCAGACATGGAGGAATTTGCACGCAGGTTGATGATTATTTCTGCGTTGCATGAGATTGAGATGCCTGAAGCAACATTATCTAAAGTAGAGCAGGAAGACTGGCTGGCCAAAGTGGCGAAAGATTTTCCGCCGATCCATGTGGGGCGGTTTTATGTGCATGGCTCGCATGTGACGGATGCACCACCGCCGGGCAGCTTGCCGATTCGTGTGGAAGCGGGGGCTGCCTTTGGTTCCGGCGAGCATGGCACGACTTATGGTTGCCTGGAGGCGATGTGTTTTCTGGATAAGAAACGGCAATTTAAAAGCGTACTCGATATGGGGTGTGGCTCTGGGATTCTGGCGATTGCCGCGGCGAAGCTATGGCGATGTAATACGTTGGCAGCCGACATTGACCCAGTGGCGGTGCGCGTGGCGGCAGAAAATGTGGAGATTAATCAAGTGGTGCAATATGTGGATGCGGTGGTATCGGATGGTTATGACAGCGAGCGAGTTAAGCGCGGCGGCCCATATGAATTGATTATCGCCAATATACTGGCGCGGCCATTGGTGGAGTTTGCACCTGACCTTGCAAAACATTTGAAGCCTGGCGGTGCAGCCATTCTTTCCGGCTTGCTTGTGGATCAGGAAACGATGGTGCGTTCGGCGCATACGATGCAAGGACTTACACTTGTGAAAAGATTTGTGCATAATGAGTGGTGCACATTATTGTTGAAGAAATGAATATGAACACCAACGAAAAATTACAGGCACTGCGCGAGCAACTAAAAGAACATAAGCTGGATGGCTACGTGCAGCCGCTGAGCGATGAATTTATGAGCGAATATCCACCCGCTTGTTATCGTCGGGTGGAATGGCTCACCGGGTTTTCTGGCTCGGCAGGAACAGCGGTGGTGCTTGCTGATAAGGCTGCGTTTTTTACCGATGGCCGCTACACGTTGCAGGCACAAGCAGAGGTGGATAGCAGCTTGTTTGAACAGCATAATAGTGCAGATGTGGGCTCAGCTGCGTGGGTTTCCTACCAGCTTTCCGAGGGGCGCATTGGGTATGATCCAAAACTGTTCACGCGTGATATGTTGAGCCGAATGCAAAAATCGATCGGCGCGGTTGAGCTGGTGGCGGTTGATAATCTGGTGGATGCGATCTGGAAAGACAGGCCGCAGGCACCGGCCACGGATGTCTTTGTGCATGATGAGCAATATAATGGTGAATCGTCATCTTCCAAGCGGGCACGTATTGCTGAGGCCATTAAAAAAGCAGGCGCAGAATGTGCGGTGATCGCCGCGCCTGACTCGGTCTGTTGGTTGCTGAATATTCGTGCGCGGGATGTGGAATCAACACCGCTACTGCTTGCACCACTTATTATTGATGAGACCGGACAGGTGCAGCTTTTTGTGGATGCGGCGCGTGTGAATGCGAAAACGGCAGCGCATCTGGGTAATGAGGTGTCACTTGTTGAGCCTGACGCTTTGGCGGACTCACTTTCTGCATTGGCGAATAATAAAAAGCGCGTGTTGTGTGATCCAAGCAGCGTGCCGCTATGGTATATCCGCCAGCTTGATGGGGCGCTTATTGTGGATGGAAATGATCCTTGCACATTACCCAAAGCAACCAAGAACGCCGCCGAGATTCAAAGCACACGCAATGCACATAGGCGTGATGGAGTCGCCGTTACCAAGTTGTTGCATTGGCTGGAAACGCAAAGTCAGCCCGTTACGGAAATGGATGTGGAAAAACAACTGCAATCATTTCGCGAGCAGGTCGATGGGTTTGTGGAGTCAAGTTTTAATACGATTGCAGGCAGCGGGCCGAACGGTGCGATTGTACATTACCGGGCGAGTAAAAAAACAAACCGTACGTTAGGAACGGGCGAGTTGTTTTTACTGGATTCTGGCGGGCAATACCCGGATGGTACGACAGATATTACGCGCACCGTGGCCGTTGGCGCGCCCAGCGCTGAGCATAAGGAACATTTTACACGTGTGCTGAAAGGGCATATTGCCGTGGCAACGGCGATCTTTCCTAAAGGAACTGCTGGCAGCCAGCTTGATACGTTGGCGAGGCAGTATCTCTGGGAAGCCGGGCTGGATTATGACCACGGCACGGGGCACGGGGTAGGGCTGTTTCTCGGAGTGCATGAGGGGCCACAACGTATCAGTAAACGTGGTGGCGACGTGGCACTGGCAGAAGGCATGGTGCTTTCCAACGAGCCGGGTTATTACAAAACAGGCGCATATGGTATCCGCATTGAAAATCTGGTGGTGGTGCGCACATCAGATATGGCAGGCGATAGGTCTATGCTGTGTTTTGATACGATTACCTGTGCGCCGATTGATACGCGGCTGGTTGATGTTGATATGCTTACAGAAAAAGAGAAAACATGGCTTAACGCCTATCATGGTTGGGTGCTGGAAACGCTACTATCTTCTATGTCTTCTGAAGAAGGTGAGTGGCTAAAGGCACGTTGCGCCGCTATTTAGAGGGGCTTGACAAGTGTGTTAGTCTCGCACATATGAAACCTTGGAGAGCTATGACTATGAAAAAATCTATTATCGCCTTTATTGCCTGCTTGTTTGCTTTTTCGCCAGCTTATGCTGATGGTAGCAAAGTGGTGGTGACTATTAAGCCGCTACATTCACTGGTGGCTGCGGTGATGGAAGGAGATGGCAATGAAGCGGTACTTTTGCTTGATGGTAGCCAGTCCCCACATCATTTTTCCCTGAAGCCCTCGCAGGTGAAAGCCATGCACGAGGCAAAAGCAGTGTTTTACATGGGGGAAAATCTTGAAAGCTTTATGAGTAAAACGCTTTCCAGCTTACCTGAAACGGTGCGTCGTGTGCCATTGGAAAATAGTAATGCGCTTTCCAAGCTTTCTGTACGTACAAGTGGCGGTCTTGAAGATGAGGTGGTAGAAGGAGGACATGAAGGACATCATCATGCGCATGACGAAGATGAGGAGCACGAGGGCCATCATCATGCACATTCAGGCTTTGATATGCATATGTGGATGTCGCCGCTTAATGCCAAGCATATGGTGATGGAAATAGCACAAAAACTTTCTATGACCTTCCCTGAAAAACGTTCCATTTATTTTGCGAATCTACGTACATTGGGCGCGCGCCTTACTGCGTTGGATGACAGGATAGAGCAGCGCATGGCGTCGTTGCGTGGTAAACCTTATGTGACGTTTCATGATGCGTATCAGTATTTTGAAAAACGCTATGGGTTGCATATGGTAGGGGCGATTACGCTTAACCCTGAACATGGGGTGGGGGCGAAACGTTTGCGCAAGCTTCGTGAGAAGATTGCTGAGATGGGAGCGGTGTGTGTCTTCCGTGAGCCGCAGTTTGATGCCAAGATAGTAGATAATCTGCTGGAAGGCACTGAGGCAAAAAGCGGTGTGTTGGACTCGCAGGGCTTGGACTTGACGCCTGGTGCCGAGCTATATTTTCAGCTAATCGAAAATACGGCAACTGGTCTGGAATCCTGCTTTAAATCATGATTCTTCATCAGGTGGCACGACTATCCCGAATGGGACGGTAACCATTTTTCCTGCAATTTTTACCTGTAAAAAGAATTTCACGAACCCATCTTTGGTGGGGGTAAAATCGAAACGTACTCCAGATGTGGTACTATAGGCAGTGAGATGTTCTACGGTGCGGAAATCATCATAAAAAGCGATGATATGAGCGCTTGCCCCCATGTGCGGTTCAAGCATAGATACTGCGGCACCGCTTTTATCCGTGATGTGAATATTGGCAGCCGTGGTTTCATCCACCTTTAGTTTGGTATCAAATGACAGGCTGAAATTATGTCTGCCCATGGCTGCATTAAGTGATGAAGTGCTTCGCATCATACCTCCGCGCGGGTAGCCGAGGTCATCGCTTGCAAAAATAGACGTGCCAGCAACGCTGGGTGATATTTCTGCCCACGCACGATAAGTGGTGCCGAGTCTGGGTGTGAAACGCACGCTATATATGCCTGGTGTTTCTGTCGGTTGTGGGTGTAGGTGATGGAAATCCGTGAAGGTTGGGTCGATCAGGAATAGATGTATTTTTTGTGTATATAGCGTTTGTAGTTGATCATTGGTGATTGCCCGGAATGTTTTCAGGTCCAGCAATTTGGTAATCATGGTTGCGGGTTTATGTTCTTGTAACGGTTCTACCGGGGCGAGGGTTAGGCGCGCCTTAAAATCGGTTTCTGCTTTTTTTGCTTCCCTATCCGGGTCGGCATCGGAACAGGCAAATAGTAATGCGCATGTTGCGGCGCAGAAAACAAAACGTAGTGTTGAACCCATAAATATACCCCCGGGCAGTTAGTGCTTTGCAAATACAAATTATATGTGTAGAACTACTGCAAGTTATAAAAATTATCCTTAAAAATCAACGGGAGGATTCATGAAGTTTTCAAGATTGTTTGTTAAAAAGTCCGTCGCCACGATTCAGGCGGAGAGCCAAAAGAGCGAGTTGAAGCGTACGCTTTCGGCAGCGAATTTGGTGAGTTTAGGTATCGGTTGTATTATCGGTGCGGGTATTTTCGTAATGACTGGTCAGGCCGCAGCACAATATGCTGGTCCTGCTATCATGATTTCCTTCGTTCTTGCTGGTTTATGCTGTGCATTCGCTGGCCTGTGTTATGCAGAACTGGCTGCGATGTTGCCGGTGTCTGGTAGCGCTTACTCTTATTCCTATGCCTCCATGGGTGAAGTGGTTGCCTGGGTAATGGGGTGGTTGCTTCTGCTTGAATATGGTGTGGCATCTTCCACCGTGGCCGTTGGTTGGTCTGGCTATGTGGTCAGTTTCCTCGCTAACTTTGGTATTTATATACCGGAAGCGCTTACACAATCGACCATCTCGCTCGGTGACAACCATGAGATTATTTTTTCCAACTCTTTCAACCTTCCTGCCTTCCTTGGTATTTTGGCGGTTACAGGTTTGCTGATCGTTGGTGTTAAAGAGTCCGCTACCGTGAATAACATCATCGTGTTCATTAAAGTGGCGGTGATTTTGCTGTTTATCATTGTGGGCTTTACCTATGTTGATTCTGCAAACCACACACCGTTTATCCCTGAAGCTGATGGCGATAGCTTTGGCTGGGATGGTATCGTACGCGGTGCCGGTGTGGTGTTCTTCGCTTATGTAGGTTTTGAAGCGGTATCAACTGCCGCGCAAGAAGCTAAAAACCCACAACGCGATATGCCAATTGGTATTATCGGCTCGTTGATTGTATGTACGATTTTATACATGCTCGTATCTTACGTGCTGACGGGTATCGTACACTACTCTGTGCTCGATGTGCCTGATCCAATGGCAGTGGCTGTGGACAGCATTGGCGTGAACTGGTTGACCTTCTTTGTAAAAGTAGGCGCGATTGCTGGTCTGTCATCAGTGATGATGGTGCTGCTTTTCGGTCAGACACGTATTTTCTACACCATGTCGCGCGATGGCTTAATGCCTGCAGCATTCCACAAGGTGCATGACGTGTTTAAAACACCGCATATCAACACTATGGTGGTGGGTGTGATTGTAGCATTTATCGCGGCAGCAACTCCGATCTCGATTCTGGGTCATTTGGTGAGCCTTGGCACACTGACGGCCTTTGCGATGATCTGCTTTACCGTAATGTATATGCGTAAAACACATCCAGAATTAGAGCGTCCATTCAGCGTGCCGTTTGCGCCGTTTACCCCTGTGTTGGGTATTCTGCTCTGCGCATATCTGATCTATGGATTGTTGTCTAATCCAGTGACTATGCAGTTCTATATCTTCTATCTGATTGCAGGTATTGTGGTGTATTTCCTCTATGGTTATACCCATAGTAAACACCATCATATTGAAGAATAGATAGGTATATCAATCTCTTAAGCCGCCTCTTGCTCTGCAGGGGCGGCTTTTTTTTTGACTGTCTTATAAACTTCACACTTCTCGCCTGTTTTTTACGGGGTTAAACTGTTATTTTATAAGTGGATAACTGTTTTTAGAAGATAGGAAAACGTGAGCGTATACAAATACCCACAGTCGAATGTTATTGACGAGGTGACGTTTAAGAGAACGGCCAATGGGTCTGTGCGTGCGTATTTACATGCTCAACCGAATGTCTCGCCTGACAGGGTGCACGACATTTTGGATACGTTCGATAAGAATGGATGGCAGGCGCTTCCATTTAATCTTGATGGAAAGCCTACCTTAGAGATACGTGGCCTTAAAAATGAGGCAACTTTTTTATCCTTTCTTAAAAGCCATCATTGGGTAAGTGGAGCAGTTAGCCACCATGAAGAAAAAGGTGAGCGGCTTAGCCTAATGGAGAAATTTAAAAACCGCACTCTGCAGGCTAGCGGTGTTGCTATGGGTATCGCCGATTTGGGCTTTATTGGTTATGGCTTGATAGAGGCTAATAACCATAAAAAAAGAGGTATACACACAAAAAGAGATTTCAGAGAGGCGCTAGCTGGGCTTAGTTATTTAACGGGTAGCACTGTGCTTACGGCTTATGGGCGTAATGATCAATCCGACATCCAGATACGTGAAATTGCAAAATTAGTATTGCAACGTGCAGAAGAAAAAGGGCTCACCGTTAATGATAGTGCTGCCGAGAATATCAGTGAAGATAAAAATAAAGGTACTCTGAGCCAATTAAATAATTTTTTTAGGAAGCATCCTTCTGAAATTGGTAACATGTCATATTTTGCAGCTGGAGCGTTTATTGGGGGTTCTGCTTTGCAAAACCGTGCGCTTGCTAAGCCAAGGCCTGGTATGACCGAAAAACAAATTCGAGAAATGCGCAAAGGCGGATGGGGGGATGCTGCTTTAGGTGGTACGACTATGGCCTCTGGCCTTGTTGCCACACTTGGTAAGGAAAGAGCTCCCGACCCCAATGCCCCCCCGAAACATGGTGTCGCTGCGAAGTTTGATCACATAAAACGTAGTCCATTAGCTATTGCTGGGATTGGTTATATAGCCAGCACGCTATGTCATACCTATACGACGTTTATTGAGCGTAAAGAGGCATTACGCGCTATAGCTGATAGCACGCTGAAGCCACTAGAGCGTGATATCGCAAAAGATAAAATGAAGGCTATTCCATTTCGCGTAACATTTATTAGTTTTACTTTGATCGGAGAGCTTTTATTAACCATCTCCTCTAAGGGGCATGGTCATGGCGTTCAAGTTGACGACACTGTTGACCAAAGTATTTATTCAGTAACTGCAGATTTGATTTCTCGACAACCTAAAGCACTGCAAGCAGACCTAATTAAAAATATGTCTGAGTTTTTATCAGATCCCAAAGTGTTAGGTGGTGACCGCGGCAAAATCGCACAGGAATTAACTGCAGACGTAGAGCTCATGCGTAAGAACCCGTGGGCAGTGGCAGCGAGTGCTGCGCAACAAGCCGCACCTGCTCAGCCACAACAACTGGTAATGCAACAGCAAGAAAAACCTTGCCCTACAAAAGCGTGTAAATTTAAAAAAGACCCTGCGTGGAGTGCGCGTATTGCCGCAGAAGAACCTGCTACTGAACATCTAAGAAGTTAGTATTGAACAGCTACACCGCCATAAATGCGTGTGTCACCTTTTTTCTCTGTGCCCGCTTCACGCGTTAGTGGCAAGGCAACCTCAAGATTGGCAGAGATCGATTTATGCATATCGAGACGAACCCCCGCGCCAGCCGAAGAAAGGCTTGATTTACTTTTTTCGCTGCCTATAGGATCACGTCTCCAAATAGTACCAATATCGTAAAAACCGTAAAGCTGTGCAGATTTTATGAGTGGCCCGTCAATCGCTTCCTCGCGGCGCAGCTCTAGTTTTCCTGCCACACCATGATCTCCTGAAAGTTCGCCCGGATCATAAGCGGTTCCAAATAGTGGCCCGCCTAACAAATATTGTTCAGGGGAGAGGAGGGTGTTAAATGCATATTGACCAGAGCCGGTGACCAGCAGGGAGAAATTATGTGGTAGTAACTGGTTATGAGAAGCATCCAGAGTCACTTTTGTATAGTCATGTTTTGCTGCCGGGTTACTGCGCCCTGTGCCATCTTCCGTTGCGCCTAGCCCATCAATGCCACGGCTGATTTCGGCATCGACTAAGGAGGCGCTACTTTTATTTGCGGTGTCATAGCTTACGCCTACGCGCACGCTACGCACACGATCGTCAATCAGATTCGCATGGGCAAGGTCAGTAACACTGTTACGCACATCAAATGTGCCGCGTACATATAGGTTTTCCAGTCGTGAACGCAGCAGAGGATGTATGACGCGCATATTGACATCAGTAGTCTTGCTCTGCACATTTAGTGCTTTGAGGCGCTCCCCTGGGTTGGTTTTAGCAAAAGAAGCGGTTGTGATTACTTTTGTGCCTTGTGTGCCAACGGGTTGTTCATACTGCATATCTATGTAACCCAGCTCTTTTGCCGGGCTGGTAGTGATGGTGCGAAGGGTGACGCGCTCATCAAAACCAAAAGTAGAGTTAGCACTTATGCTGGCGCTGTGTTGCCATGGGCCAAGAAAATCAGAGCCGCGATTATCAGTGGTAAGAGTGGCTTCAATAGGCTGATGATCGTAATATACAATCAAATCTGTTGTGCCAGGTTGTTCCGCGCTAGGTCTCAGTAGAGCGCGTGCAGTGTTTCCTGGTAGATCATTTACCAGTAGTAAATAATGTTCCAGCGATTCAGTCTTTACGGGCTTTTGCTTGCTGATTTTATCTACCAGCCGCGTTACCAGATTTTGAATAGAGGCGGGTGGTTTTTCGCCTTCAAAGCGGACCTTGCCGATACGCCCTTCATCTACCTGAATACGTAGAATAGACCCATCATCGACTATTTGTTCTGGGACATAAGAAGTGGCAAGCCCATAGCCAGACTGGTGATAATGTGCGGTAATTTTAGAGGCGATTTCACGTGCCTGTGCAATGGTGATTGGTTTGCCTAGTGAGTCTTCGTAGACATGCTTGAATTGTGTCGGGCTAAATACAGTAAGCCCGCTGATGGATACCCCGCCAAGCACAAAGGTGCTTTCTGGCGATGGTGTTTGTGGTGTTGTTTCTTGTCGTTCCAGAGGAGAAGTTCTATCGAGGATTGGTTGTTCGCGAAAACGGTCTGACGCCTTAATAGGGTCGGCCGTTGACGGCACGACCTGTGCATGTGCATTCGATGCTAAAAAAACTCCGGTTAGAAAAGCCAGTGCAGGTATGTGGTTCATGCGTGTCATCATTGCCCTATAATAGGCTATAGGTAGCGGAAATTGGTTAATAAATCAGTAAAAATCAGCGTTTGTAGCCTAAAACAAAAAACCCGGACTTAAGAGCCCGGGTTTATGCTAGCATGGAGTGAAGCTATATTATTATGATGTTGCCTTTTTGGGGGGTGCATCAATGGTTGATAGGCACTTGCGCATCTCTTCTTTGAGTGCGAGGTTTTGTTTTTTGAGATTAGTAATAAGAACCAGGTCCGGTGCGGGGTGGGCGGATTCTTCAGCGATCCGTTGTTTGAGTTGTGTGCGTTTTTTAGTAAGAGAGTCGATGTGTGTTTGAATAGACATAGTAAAATCTTGTCCTTTCTCTAAACGTTGCCGAATCGCAACAGATTAAACCTTCTTGCTTATATGAGCATCTTCATTATAAAAATAACTTGACCCAAGGTTCAAGGTAAAAGATGGTCAAGCTTTTTTTATTTTCCAAATGCGGGTTTTAAGGTTGACAGCCTGTATGCGCCGGTTGGCGCACTGTCTAGAAAGCGTGTTTTTATTCGTAAATAAAAGGTAACTCGCGAGGTGCATTTTTTGATGCTGGCATACTTATAGTCATCATCATGCGTTTTATAGGAATACTGCCCCAACACCGTACACCTTCTTAACATCTGCTTAAAATCCAGCCAGTCTCACTTAACGCAATGTTAAAATATATTGCGTAGGGTAGGACTGTGCTTCCTGAAGGATAAATTCTTTAAAAAATTGGATATTTTATGGCTGTTGATAAGAAAATGCCTATCTTGGTGATAGATGACTATAACACGATGCGTCGCATTGTGCGCAATTTGCTGAAACAACTGGGCTTTGACAATGTAGATGAAGCTGCTGATGGCGCAGAAGCATTTGCAAAATTACAAGAAAAACCCTTCTCACTGGTGATTTCTGATTGGAATATGGAACCAATGAGCGGCATGGAGCTTTTGAAAAAAGTGCGTGCGGATGAAAAACTTAAAGGCCTGCCTTTTATTATGGTGACCGCTGAAAGTAAGCCTGAAAACGTGATTGCAGCGAAACAGGCAGGGGTGAGCAATTATATTGTGAAGCCATTTAATGCTGAAACCCTGAAAACCAAAATGTCTAGCGTAATCGGCGCATTCTAATCATCGTAGGAGTTTTCCATGAGTAATATGCAGGCAAGGCTGGGACATTCCCTACTTAAAAACATGGTTGAGCTTCGCCAACAAAAAGGCGAAATATCTCTTGAAGATTTGGGAGAGATGTTTTCACAAGTGGCTTCCGGGTTTAACCCACCAGCGTCTGCCTCTGATCAGTTTATGCATCAGGAAATTGCACGTTTGGCTAAATATATCAGTGATGCCAAAAAAGAAATCTTTTCGATTTCTGTAAATGATAAATCAGAAGATGCTATCACGGATGCCTCTGCTCACCTTGGAGAAGTAATAAAAGCGACGGAAGAAGCGAGTAATACGATCATGGATGCAGCAGATACTATCCAGAATGAAGTCGCTGGTATTGGTGAAAAAGAACAGCCCATTACTGACGCGGTGATGAAAATATACGAAGCGTGTAATTTTCAGGATATTACTGGTCAACGTATTAGTAAGGTAATCACGTTGCTGCAAACTATTGAAGAGAGCATTAATAAACTCAATGAGCTCTTTGGTAATGAAGCGGACATTGCTGCGGCAAGCCAGACTGATGGCGAGGTTAAAGATGATGCAGACCTCATGAATGGCCCCCAGCTTTCTTCTGAAGCGGCCTCTCAAGAGGAAATTGATGCATTATTTGCCAGCCTGGGTGGCAATAATTAACCGCATTATTGCCTTTCACTATTCCATTTCTTAAAATACAGTAAAGTGGCTTAGGAATTGCTATGTCTTTTGCCTGTTGGCAGGGACGTTCCTGTAGGCATATGCTGATGATGATGAAATGGACAACATATTCGCTCTTTAGGGCTGTTTTGGTCGCGATCCTGGTGGTGGGGTTCGCGCCAGCTGATGTATATTCGAAAAATACGCCCATACCTTCGGTACATGGGAGCGTGATTCGTGATTATGCGCGTATTACTTTTGAGTGGCCGCGCACGGTATTTTTTACTGCGAAAACCAAAGGCAAGAGCCTGACACTGAAATTTGATCATAAGGCCAGCCCCGATACAGCCAAATTGCTTAGCCAGCTAAACCCATATGTGACGCATGTTGAGCGCAAGGCAGATGGAAAAACATTGGTGGTTTCGCTGGATAAGCCATATCGGATTCGCACCTTTGTTAGTGATAACATCAATGGGGTGGATTTGCTTGGGGTAGACCCCAAGGTGCATCGTAAAACTACCTTGGCGAAGGCGCGCAGCAAGCTGAAAAAAAATATTGCCGAAGCTAAGCCAGCAGAAAAACCAGTAGATAAAGACGAAAAGGCAACGCAGCTAGCGAAACTTGCACCGGCGGCAGGTGAAGATGAAAAAGAAGCAAAGATAGCTGAGCTGGAAGAACAAGAAATGGCTGCTGCTACGGTAGAACCGGAAGTGGCTACTGGTGGTGACAGTATGCCTGTGCCGCCAGACCAATTGAAAATAGCCGAATCTGATAGTTTGAAAGTGAATATTTCGGCAACGGATGATAGTGCGGTGCTACGCCTTCCATTTAAAGAGCGTATGGCGCTGGCGGTCTTTGTGCGTAATCGTCACTTGTGGCTGGTGTTCAACAAAGCAATGCCGATTGACCTGAGTGACTTTGATGCGCTGCCACGTACGGTGATTGGCAAAGCGCAATGGATTAAATCCGTGCGTGCTACGGTATTGCGTATGCCGATTGATGACGGCGTGTATATCAATCTTGCTAAAGAAGATACAACCAGCCTTGATTGGGCAATTTTGCTGACATCTACCAAACATACGCCGGATAAGCCGGTGAAGGTGATCGTCAATACGGAGCCACCGTCGCCTGCGCATGTGTTTATTCCGTTGCTTGATGCGGCTGAACCGGTTGCGGTGATTGATCCGCAAATTGGAGACCGCATGATTGTTACCCCATTCTATAATGTGGATCATGGCCTGGCTATTCAGCGTGATTTCGTTGAGTTTACGTTGTTGCGTTCGGCACAAGGGTTGGCTGTAGTTAAGAAAGCTGATGATGTGACGGTGGTGCCATTGCGTAATGGCTTGCGTGTTTCTGTGCCTGGGGGGGCGTCTTTGACTGCGGGATTGCCAGAGGTAAAAGATAGTCGCTCGAGCGGTACCTCCATTGCCGTGGCCACATTATTTCCGCATGATTTATGGAAGATTGAAAGGAGCACCAATCCACGACTATTTACCACCGCACTATTTAGACGGATTGCTTCCAGTGATAAACCTCAAGAGGCTAACGAAGCACGCTTGCGGCTTGCGCAATATTACTTGAGTGAGGGAATGGCACCAGAGGCGCTCGCATTCTTAGACGGCATCAAACGCACAAACCCATCTTATTATCGTAGTGCGAAGCTGGCCGCTCTTCGCGGTGCGGCGAATTTTCTAATGTATCGCTTTATTGATGCATCGCGTGATTTTCAATCATCTGAGCTGAATAATAATAAAGAGATTGATTATTGGCGCAGTATGTTAAGTGATCTATTAGGAAACCCAGACCAATATTATAATTATCTGGCACTTAACGCCGACTACTTTAGCAAATATCCTCCTAAATTGCGCCAGCGTATGGCTATTGTGGCGGCAGACCGTAACGTTGCAGCAAAGGAATATAATACGGCACTAAAGATTTTTGATTCTTTGCAGGAAGATAAGCAGATTGGTGCTATTAGTGCTTATATTAATTTCTTGCTCGCAAAAATCTCGGCTGATGCCGGGCAAGACAAAGAGGCGATGGAAATTTGGGATCGTCTTGCCGCAGATTATGACCAGCCATTTGTTCGCGCTAATGCCGAGTTTGCGCGTATTATCTGGGGAATGGATAATGGGGTGCTGACTAAGAGCGAGGGAGCTGATCGCTTGGAGAGGCTACGACTTGGTTGGCATGGCGACACACTGGAACTGCAGGTGCTAACCCTGCTGGGTGATATTTATAGCGAGAAGAAAGATTACATTAATGCGATGCGTGTGTGGCATGGTGCCATTCAATCTTTCCCCAACACGTCGTCAGCCATTACCATGTCGCGTAAAATGCAGGAAGCCTTTATCGCCATGTTTAATGAAGGGCGCTCGGATGAGCTGCCACCACTTGAAGCGTTGGCGCTTTATTACGAGTATCGTAGCTACACGCCTTCGGGGAATACGGGAGATGAATTGATGGAACGTCTGGCGGATCGCTTGATATCGGTTGATCTCTTAAGTCAGGCAGCCTCTTTGCTTGAGCATCAGATGAAATTTCAGGTGGAAAAAGAAAAGCGCAGCAAGGTGGGGGCTAAACTGGCGACCATTCACTTGCTGAACCACAAGCCAAAGCGTGCACTGGAAGCACTTCAGCAATCTGTTTATGGTGAGAACTCGTTGTTGCTTAAACTGTATCGTAACCGCTTAACGGCAGAAGCACTTATCGTGATGGGTAAAACGACTAAGGCGCTACTTACTTTAGGGCAGGATTATAGTCCCGAGGCTGAGCGCTTGCGTCTTGATGTTTATTGGAGCGAGCGTGACTGGGAAAAAATTATTTCCAGCGTGGAAGCGGTATTAAAGGAGCGTGAAGACCCGACAGCGCCTATTACGCTTGATGAGAGTGAGTTGTTGCTCAAGCTCTCGCTGGCGTACGTGTTTACGGATGATAAGCAACAACTACAATATTTGCGCGATTATTTTAGCCCTCTCATGGCGAATAATCCTAACAAAGAGATTTTTGATTTTGTGACATCACCAGAAATGGTGCTGACTACGCGTAATTTTGATGAAGTAGTCGAGCGCATGACCTATACCCGTAATTTTATTGAGAGCTATAGTGCGCGGATTCAAACAGCCGGGCTGGAAAATAGCATGAGCAAAAATCCATAAATGGGTGGTGACGCTTTGACTGGCTGTGCTATCATGCCTGAAAAATACAGGAGTAACTATGCGTTGGCTTGATATTCGTGAAATTGCCATTCGGCTCGAAGAACTCTATCCCGATGCGGATAACATTAATATGCGTTTTACGGACTTGCGCGAATGGGTTATGTCCTTGCCAGAATTTGAGGACGCACCAGATGGGTGTAATGAGAAAATCCTTGAGGCGATTCAGCAAGCCTGGATTGATGAGCGCGATTAATGGTGCAGGCAAGCTGTACGGTATGCGCTTCTTCAGAAGGACATATGCAGCGCATAGCGGAAGCGATTTCCGGGTATTGTGTGGATGGGGATTGCCTGACGCTGGAGGGGGATCTGGGAGCAGGAAAAACAACCTTTGCCCGCGGTTTTATTAAGGCGCTTTGTGAGGTGGATGAAGTGGTAAGCCCGACTTTTACGTTGGTGCAGACTTATCCAACACATCAAAAAGGCACTATCTGGCATTTCGATTTATACCGGTTGGAGCGCACGCATGAGGTTTATGAAACGGGCTTGGAAGAAGCGCTTGACGAAGGAATCAGTCTGATTGAATGGCCTAAGCTGGCAGAGGAATTTTTGCCAGAACACAGGTTGCGTATTATTATTAATCATGGTGATCAATCAAGCGGACGGGTTGTTGAGTTGTCGGGAGAGCAAGAAAAGTGGCAAAGCTGTTTTGCATCACTCGCTAAAATGGATAAGATGCAGGCATGACACGCGAACAAGAACAACGCCATTTCATAGACAGTACCGATTTTTCTGATGCGCATATGCAGCCGCTTGGCAGCGATGCTTCATTTCGTAGGTATGTGCGTGTGAGTAAAGATGACAGCACTGCAATGTTAATGGATGCGCCAACGGATAAAGAAGATACAGCACCCTTCATAGCGGTAGCTAAGCATTTGCACGGTGCTGGCTATAGTGTGCCGGCACTGCTTGCCAGCGATGTGAAGGCAGGGTTTTTGTTGCTTGAAGATATTGGCGATGACTCGTTTACGCGTCTTTTGAAGCAGGAGGAGAGTGTATCCGAAACCATGCTTTATGAAGCGGCGGTGGATGTGTTGGTTGCATGGCATGATAGTGAACATGGTGTGGCAGATACGAAAAAGCTACCATTGCCGGCATATGATGAAGCGCTTTTACTACGCGAAGTAGAGCTTTTTGCTAATTGGTTTTTGCCGCAGGTAATGGGTAAGGAAAAAGCTTCTTCTTTGTACGATGAGTATATGGCGCTGTGGAAGAATATTATCGGCTCTGCCTCGCTTTCTACCAACCAATTTGTGCATCGTGACTATCATGCGGATAATTTGATGTGGCTTCCTGAGCGTGACGGCCATAAACGTGTGGGTGTACTTGATTTTCAAGATGCGGTGTATGGCGATGCAGCGTATGATCTGGTGTCACTGCTTGAAGATGCCAGGCGCGATGTATCTGCCGAGTTGGCGCAAAAAATGATTGCGCGTTATGTTGAAAGAGCGAGCGTAGACGAGCAACAGCTCTATCTTGCATATGCTTTATTGGGCGCACAACGTAATAGTAAAATCGTAGGTATTTTTACACGGTTGGCGGCACGCGACGGCAAACAGCATTATCTGGATTATCTGCCGCGTGTGTGGAAACATCTGGAACATGACCTTTCACACCCGTCACTGGCTGAACTTAGAGGTTGGCTAGATAAGCATGTGGATACTAAATGGCGAGGCGTGATTTCGATTATGCATGATGCCACTGATCTGGCGCTAACCGCATGACGGCTGCACCCAAAGCAATGGTCATGGCCGCGGGGTTGGGAAAGCGTATGCGTCCACTCACCGAGACTATGCCGAAGCCACTGGTGCCTGTTGCGGGCAAAGCGCTGATAGACCATACGCTGGATTGGTTACATGCATCTGGTATTAAAGAGGCAGTGGTCAATACGCATTATCTGGCTTCTATGTTGGAGGAGCATTTAAAAGAACGACCAGCTCCCCACATCCATATATCGCGCGAGGAGGTGTTGCTTGAGACCGGTGGCGGTGTCAAAAAAGCAATGACGCTTCTGGGGGATGCCCCTTTTGTGAGCACCAATAGCGATGTGATTTGTGTAGATGGTGATAGCCCTACTTTGCAGCGTATGCAGCAGCATTGGGACGATGATACTATGGATATTTTATTGCTGTTACACCCTGTCGCGAAAGCTGTGGGTTATTATGGTAATGGCGATTTTTTCTGGGATGAAGCGGAAGGTTTAAGTAGAAGAGGGGCGAGTGCGGAAGCGCCATATGTGTTTACTGGCGTGCAGATGATACACCCTCGTTTATTTGTGCATGCACCTGATGAAGATGTGTTCTCATTAAATTACTTATATGATTATGCGCTTTCAGCGACACCTCCACGGCTTGCTGCCATTATTCACGATGGCGACTGGTTGCATATTGGTGACCCGCAAGGTGTAGAAGACGCAGAGGCGTTCTTCGCCACACGCTAGTATTTCATTATTCTACAATGTTGCCACCTGGGTAGAAGTAGTATAGCGCTCCCTTACGCGCACTACAGCCTGTATTAGAGATATACTGGTTAAGCACTGGAACACGTTTTGAGTGATCACGCCAGGTTGGCGCGCACATAGTTGTGTCGGTGATGGCACCAGTCTGAGCGCCTTTATAGTCTATCGCATAGTGATGCGGTGCATCCCAGCCCTCGTTCGTACACCACGACCAATAGTTGGTTGGCACCTGATTGGTTTTTGATTGGTAAATTACCGTAGGGTCAGGTGGCGTTAAGCGTACATCGCCAGTGATTGGATCGGTGATCCAGTTGGAAGTCCAGCTATAGGTAGCATTTATGTCAAATGGAGATGGGATTGTAAGCTCATTGCCCTCATCATCAAACCCGAGCTGTCCGCTTGTAGGTGGTGGGCATTGGCGAATATCATCGTGAGGGCGATAAATCAGTACATTATCCCAATCAAGGCTACCGTTTGGCAGCACACACGCGCTGTAATCCACATCTACGCACGAAGGCTGACAGTTATTGCTGACACAGAAACTGTTGGTTAATTCTGGTTCAGCGACATTCTCACGGCACCTCCAGCTCATGCTCTCTGGTGGTGTATCTATTGGAATAAAGTCGGTTAGCGCACGTATTTCATTATCACCGCCACCACTGTAAGGGAATGGCGCCTCTCTTCCTTCCAAGTTACAGATATCATTAGAATAGTTGCGTGGTACGGCCGATTTATAAATCGTACGTTCAGGCCCCATACCCCAGTGAATACTCATACCGGTTGAGGTTGGGAATTTACCTTGATCCCATGCAGTTACATATACGCGTGTAGGATAAACGATTTCTCCCCCAGTTTGTGTATGCGGTCCGCGACGGAATTTTTGAATGGTGTAATCAAAATGTACTTCGGTTCCTTCCGGCAGAAGCACGTCACCCTCGGTAGCGTAACCACCTATATCGGTAACGAAGAATATTTGCGGCAGACCGTTAGGCACTGGTGGCGGATATGGCGCTGGCTCTGGCGGTACTTCAGAAGAGTACAGCACAGGGTAGTGAACGATGATGTCGCCAGGTAACACGTTATCCAGCCCGATTTTCGGATGAGGGGCGGAGCTGCCATCGAACGGGGGAACGGCGCCTGCGGAACCGAAGTTAGGGAAGCGCTGGCTTAAGTTGCGATCAGTAACATAGCCTCTCCAGCCCATGGTCCATGGCCATTGCTCACCCACGCGGCTTGAATAGCCCGCACCTGCTTTAGCTAGTGCAAAGTTTTCTGGCCCACCTTGTTTGAACATTTTCTCGTAACGGCCAATGCAATACAGGTTGTTGCGGCGGATGCTCCACATCTGATGTGCTTTAAGCTCTGACCAGCCACCGACGCGGCCTACCTGACTTTCATCAGGGGAAGAGGCTACATCATGCTCAGGACTATCTTCACCTCCTAGCAATTCATATTTTTCTATGGTGCCTTCAGACTCAGCTTCATCCCGTGCTTCTCGGCCCACGCCTATGAGCACATCGTGGCTACCTAATGTGTTGATTGGGCTGCCGCCATGGTATGGGTTGCCCGCGGATACGCCTGTATCCCACCAGCGCATATATGGCATATGCACACCTAGGTATTTGCCGTCAAAACAGTGATCCGGCTGGTTGTAGCTATCATCACATGGCAGTTGTGGCTCGCCCGGGCGTGGCTGAATTTCTACGTTGTCAAACTTCTCAAAGAAGGTGTCGAAGCGGTATTCAGTAGGCTCAATATTATTGCAAGAGCCTGCTTCGTTCATTCGTGCAGTTACGCGTTTGGCGATGTTGTTATCCACGCCTTTTGGCGAGAATGGTTTGCCCGCATCATTGTTAAACAGAGGACGGCTACGCAACCCTAGCAGTGGCTGTTCATATGGCTGACTACCAGGGGGAGCAATAGTGAGGTGAGTGCGCGGTTCATCCTCTTCCGCAAATAGCCAATCCGCTTGTAGCTCGTCATCATCCCTGCGTTTTTGTAGCAGTCCTTCGCAGGTGCGTAGTTTCAGGAAGTTTGATGGCACTACATCTTTGGTAACAATACGGCAGCATTGCTGGATGCTCATACGAACCGGGCATTCTCCTACCGTGTCAGTTTCCCAGTATTTAGTGGCGCATGGTGCTTCCCAGCTCCTTGGGTCAGGATAACCTGCTTCAAGCCATTTGTTAATGTTCCAGTTGATGCGCTGCATAATGCAGTTATCAAATGCTTGTTCGCGGAACGACAGAATATCGACGGGAACTACGCCACACTGCACAACAGGGCGAGCTTGTTTGTAGGTGTCATTACATGGAATGTCTCGGCCTGGACCACAATCTCCGCCGCCATAGTGCGCTAAATCGGATGGGGTAGCGTTGTAATCAGTGTAGCCCAGACGTTGGTCCTGAGCACACTGCCCCAGACCTGGCCAAGTGTAGTTTCTTGAGGTGTATGCTGAATAATCACGATCTGTGCGCCCTGACATATCGTTACGAGGAGAGAAAGGATGGGTTGGGTCAACCACCTTCTCGACATTCGGGCAGTAATACGGATCAGGGTTATAAGAAGGCGGATTAATGTCTGGATTCATTGGCTGGTAAGGCAACGTACACTCGCCCGGTGGAGAGTCAGGAGCGCTATCTGAAACGTTACATTGCATGCCTGTTTGTGGCGGTGGTGGATCAATATCCGGATCAGGGAAGTCAAAAATAGGTGGAACAGGGAAACCTGGGCGGGTAACGCAAGGCAGGCCGACTTTTACCGTTCTATATGGATTGGCATATTCCGGATTGATGATCTGTCCGTCTTCACTGACGGTATCTTTGATTTTGAAGCGCTCATCAGGTGTTAATATGCCGCCTACCGAAGTGAAAATATCATGCCATGCGCTACGTAGATATGTGCTGATCAGGTATTCTGCTTCATCCCAATCTGCACGACCGCGATATTGGTATACTGGTGCAAAGCCGGATATTTTTTCTTTATAAGAGGCGTCATCAAGTCCTTTCCACTTGCTCCACTGGATCTCTGCTGCGCCCGGTACGGCTGCCAGTTTATTTAGATTGTCTTCCAGTTTGCGCCATTCGTCCCATTCCTCTTCACGCTCTGGGCTATCGGCTGTAAGATCATAGGTGCTGGAACCGCGAACCAGCGGTTGGCAGCTATTTAAATATGCACGATATGGATCAAAATAAGTGAGTGGATCATCTGTACTGAAGCCAGGGCGCTCTAAGGTGAACCATGGGGCGAGTGCGTGGCCTAGTATGTAGTAGTTGTAGCAGAAGTCGGCGCGGTAGCGCATGAAATCTGCGCGTGCGTATATGGTTTCACGAGGGTGGAGATTGCTCCCGTCATTATCTAAGAAGGCAATAATATCGCCATCATCGTCCTCAGCATATTCTAGAATATCCGGACAGCTTAGAATACCTCCCATGAAGAAGCTCTTGGCCATGGAGGCATTGGTCTTGTTGTAGGCGTTGCGGCTTTCGGTTCCTTCAACAAATGGTCTGTCATTAAGGTTCATGAAATACGCAAAGGCCTTGCTTGGCTCACCTGCATATTGTGATACAGGTATTTGCGGCGTATCCTTCATTGGCATACACGCACCGCCAGGAGGCCTTGCTCCAGAAACTTCGCCTACGTATTTTTTGTCAAATTGCGTGTCGCTATCTGGCAGGTGTAAGTAGGTTGCGTCCGCATAATACTCGTAATCTTCTTCATATTCATATTCATATTCGCAGTGCTGTAACAAGCCACCATAATAGTCATAATATTCATAGCAATAATCACCTTGCGCATAACCGCCAACTTCATCGTCAACTTCAATATCTTCTGCGACTAGCTTTCCGGTGTCAGGGTCAAAAGAGGTTGCTGGTATGTCGGCGCCGGCAACACACATATCACGATAACGTACATCTGGTGGTAAGGCTGCTCTGGCCGGTGGATCGTCTAGGCGTGTAGGAACAACGACTGGCGAATCGTAATAATTGTCGTAGCCAGTATCATAATAGCAGTCATAGTAGTAGTCGTAATACTCATCATAATAGTAGTCATAGTACTCATCATAGTAGGTGTCATAATACGTATCATAGTAAGTGTCGTAATACGTATCATAGTAAGTGTCGTAGTAGGTGTCGTAATAATCATCATACGGGGTATCGTAATAATCGTCGTATGGATTATCGTATGGATTGTCATATGGGGAGTCGTAGCAAGACTCTCCTGAACAGGAGCCGGAACCAGAGCCTGAGCCAGAACCAGAGTTGCTACCCGAACCGGAGCCCGAACCAGAGTTGCTACCCGAACCGGAGCCTGAACCAGAGTCGCTCCCCGAACCGGAGCCAGAGTCACTACCCGAACCAGAGCCTGAACCAGAGTTGCTACCTGAGCCAGAGCCTGAACCAGAGTTGCTACCCGAGCCAGAGCTACTTGGACCGGAGCCCGAACCAGAACCTGAGCCTGAAGCACAAGGGTCATCTGCTGCACTAAACCCGAAGCCAGGGAAGTTTTGGGCTACACCAGATTCACACCCGGAGCCAGAGCCACTACCAGATCCAGAACCAGAGCCGCTCGGCCCAGAGCCACTACCAGAGCCACTACCAGAACCACTTGGGCCAGAGCCACTACCAGAACCCGAACCGGAGCCAGAACCAGACCCACTCCCAGAGCCAGAGCCGCTACCAGAACCCGAACCGCTACCAGAACCAGAGCCGCTACCAGAACCAGAGCCACTACCAGAACCAGAGCCGTAGGCAGATGAGGCCCACACGTCGGAAACTATCAGGTTATCGAGCGAGAGGAAGCGGTCAACAATATCGTTGACGCTTAACTTTATTAGCTCATCTTGTTGGTTGCTTAGTAGGCTTGAAGCGTCATTGGTGTTGTTATGGCTGGATAGGGCATCAGCATTTTGTTGTTCATCATTTTGTTTGCTGGAAAAAAGAGAAGTAGTAAGGCAGGAGGACAGCAAGAATAGTGACCAATTTCTGGCCAACTTTTTTTTGTTTTTTTTCTTCTCTTCTACGGCTTGCGACACAATGCCGGTATCCTATTATAAAGCATGATAATATTCCCAGCACACACTAGGTTTTTTTTAATGGTAACGCAAGAATGTTTCAGCTTGATGACAGTAGGGCGAATAAGTAAAAAAAGTGCGAATTTTTTTATGGGCTACAAATTAAGTATGATTTGTGCAGCCATACTGCTGGAACCGTTATTATCTGGAGATTTTAGCTGGTTAAGAGCTTCTGTGCAGGAAGATTTCTGTTTTTCCTGACGTTCCGGCGAATTGAGTAGCTCAATAGCCGCTGCAGCTATTTCTTCGGGATTGCAATGTTCCTGAAGCAATTCGGGGATAGCTTCTCTATCTAAAATGATATTGATGAGGTTGGCAAATTTGGTGAGAATAATGCGCTTTAGCATATAAGCGGAGATCGGATTGACACGATAAGTGACGATCATAGGAACGCCTGCTTTTGCAACTTCCAGCGCTACCGTGCCTGACTTTACGAGTGCTAGCTGACTGGCGGCAAAAGCATTTCGCTTATCTTCCTCTCCAGACATGATGACCGCCCTAAATGGACAGTTTTCGAAGTAAGGTGCGATGAGTGGCATCACATGTTTTGGCACCGTAACGGCAATGGCGAGGTTAGGGGTGTGGGTAGCTATTAGCGACAATGCACGTGCAAAAATAGGCATGAGCCTATCTATCTCACCTTTACGACTTCCGGGAAGCACCGTGAAGAGTGGCGTGTCGGGCGCGATTTCATATTTTTTTCGGAAAGCATCCCCATCACCCGTTTTTGTTTCGGAAATAATGGGATGACCAATGAAGCTACATGGCAGACCAACTTTTTCAAAATAGGGGGGCTCAAATGGCAGGAGTACCAGCATGTGATCAAATAGCTTAGCACATTTTAGGGCACGTTGTGGCTTATATGCCCAGACACTGGGGGCTACATAATGTACGAACTTTGCTTTGCAGCCTTGCTTGCGTAAACGTTCTACGACACGCAAATTGAAGCCTGGGACATCAATGGTGATAACGATATCTGGCTCTTTAGCAATAATATCATCCACGGTGGCGCTTACGCGGGCGAAAATCTTCATGGCGTGTGGCAGCACTTCTAAAAAGCCTAGCATGGAGAGTTCCTGATACGGAAACAGGCTGGAGAGGCCTTCTGCAGCCATTTTTTCACCACCTACACCAAAAAAACGAATCGGCTGTTCGGATTTTTCTGCTAATGCTTTCATTAGGTGAGAGCCCAGAAGATCGCCAGATGCTTCTCCGGCAATAATGTATATCTTTTTAAATGAATCACTGCTCATGGCGCACTCCGATAACAAACAAACCAAGCGCATCTGCGCGCCTGATTAGTAGCTCTTTATCCAGCACAATGCTGCCGCCCGCTTCTACGGCAATACCGTTGAAGCCTGCGTCATTGATGGCCTCCAACGTGTCAGGACCGATAGCCGGTAGGTCGGCACGTTCATCCTGATTGGGCTTTTTCGCCTTAATAAGCACTCCGCCGCGGCTTTCACGTTTGAGTTTGGCGCAACGTGCAATTAAGGCGTTTGTACCTTCCGGGCCTTCTACACCTAACACGTAGCTATTTTCTATGATAGCTGCCTGACCAATGTCGAGTTCTCCTAATTTTTTAGCTACATCCAGACCTTTTATAATGTCAGTTTTATCGTTAGAGGTAGGGGAGATTTTACCATACACGCCCTCTGTAGCGATTAGTGAGCGGAGTATTTCCTGTGCGCTAATTACTTTGAAGCCTTCGGATTCCAAAAATTTTATCATGGCTTTGAGTAATGCATCATCGCCAGCGAAAAAAGCCGCACCAAGTCGTGCTAGTAATTTTGTAGCCGTTAGGTCTGGTCGTAGGCTAGCGATGGTGGGACGTGCCACTCGACCGGCTAATACTAATTCTTTTACACCCGCCTGACGCAATGCTTTAAGCGCCGTGCCGATTGCTCCTAAGCGCACGATTGCATGCGGCATGTTTTCAATGGCGTCGACATTGGTGTTTTCTTCAAATGCCAGCACAAAACAGGGACGATTATCAGCACGACACGCTTCAATCAGTTGTGCGGGTAATCTGCCACTACCCGCAATAATGCCAAGGGTGGGAAGTGGTGAGGTCATGCTGCTTGTGATGGCTGGTCGCCTGAACCACTCTTAGGTACACATAAAGAACGTGACCCTTTATCGTTCATGAAGCCAATAATTTCCATGACCTGCTCAATGCGGCCAAACTCTTGTTGCATTTTTTCTGCGCGTTCAGCCAGTGTGCCTGTTTTTTCATCGAACAATAATTTATAGGCTGCACGTAACCCGTGGATTGTGTCGCGGTCAAAGCCACGGCGTTTGAGGCCAACCAAATTTAGCCCGGCTAGGTTCGCGCGTTCACCTATTACAGAGCCATATGGAATCACGTCATGCTCTACGCCAGACATGCCGCCAATAATGGCATGTTTTCCTATGCGTACGAACTGGTGAATTGCAGATAGGCCGCCAATAATCGCGTGTTCACCAACTTCTACATGGCCCGCCAGCGTGGCGTTATTGGCAAGGATTACGTTATTGCCAACAATACAATCATGTGCGACATGGCTGCTCATCATGAACAGGCAATTGTCGCCCACTTTAGTCACCAGCCCGCCACCTTCGGTGCCGGGGTTCATGGTTACATGTTCACGGATGGTATTATTGTTGCCGATAATGAGCTGCGACGTTTCACCCTTATATTTCAGGTCTTGCGGGATATGTCCGAGTGATGCGAAAGGAAAAATGTTGCAATTGCTACCGATGGTGGTGTGACCACTGACGGCCACATGCGAGTGCAACACCGTACCCGAACCGATAGAGACATGCTCATCAATAACGCAATAAGGCCCAACACGAACATCGTCTGCGAGCTTTGCATTGGGAGAAATAACAGCGGTGGGGTGAATGTTTGTCATATCAGTCTACGATCATGGCAGAAATACTTGCTTCAGCAACTTTGGTGCCTTCCACCGTTGCTACACAAGCGAATTTCCATACGTTACGGCGGTTCTGCTGTTTCTCAACACGAATATGCAGCGTATCACCTGGACCTACAGGTTTGCGGAAGCGTGCATCATCGATAGACATGAAATAAACCAGTTTGCCTTCTGCTTCTTCGCCCATGGTGTTCACCACCAATACGGCAGAAGTTTGTGCCATGGCTTCGATGATGAGCACACCCGGCATCACCGGTTTTTCTGGAAAATGACCGACAAAAAATGGTTCGTTGATGGTTACATTTTTTATACCCACTGCGCTTTCGCCAAGCACAATGTCTTTTACCTTATCGATCATCAAAAATGGATAGCGGTGAGGGATCATTTCCATGATGCGTTCCACCGAAATCATTGTATCTGTCATTGTTTATTGCCTCCGTACTTACTTCTTACCTTTGCCAATTCGTCCTAATGTAACTGCCTGACGTCGCCATTCTTTAATGGGAACTGCCGGTGCGCCACCATAGGTTTCGCCATCAGCGATATTTGTCATTACACCCGACTGTGCAGCAATCTTCACGCCTTTGCCGATGGTTAGATGGCCTGTGATGCCAACTTGCCCACCCAACATGGTGCCATCACCAATATGGGTGCTGCCAGATATACCACATTGTGCGGCGATCACGACATATTTTCCTAGTTGCACATTATGAGCGATCTGTACCAGATTGTCGATTTTGCTGTGATCGCCGATGATGGTGTCAGGACCAGCGCCACGGTCGATACAGGTTCCAGAGCCTATTTCCACATGATCACCAATAATCACGCGGCCAAGCTGGGGTACTTTTAGAATGCCACGTGGGGTAGGGGCGAAGCCAAACCCATCCTGCCCGATGTTTGTTCCGGAATGGATGGTGACGTTACTGCCCATCAATGTGTGGCTGATGGTGCAGTTGGCAGCGATACGGCAATTATCACCAATGATCACCCCTTCGCCGATCACTACGCCGGGGGCAATGGAGCAGTTCTTGCCGATGGTTGCGGAGTCTGCAATATGGGCATGTGGAGAAACTTCTGCGGTTGCATCGTCAGGATAAAATAGAGCAGAGGCCATAGCATAGGCCGCGTATGGCTCTTCAGTTACCAGCAGGATCATGCCATCCGGTGCTTTTGCTACGAATTTTTCGCGTACAAAACATGCACCGGCATTGCTGCTATAAAACGTATCGGCATATTTGGTGTTATCCAGAAAACTTACGTCGTGTTCCGTGGCAGTGTCCAGCGGTGCAACGTCGTTAAAATGGCGCGCATCATTTGCGCCCTCACCATTTTTCATCATAGGTGAGGCACCCGTTAACGAGGCAATTGCTTCGAGAGTAACTGCGCCTGAGTGATGGAAAAATCGTTTATCTGCCATGGCTAAAAAAATGCGCCGGTGTTACCCGGCGCTTATGTTGGTTACTTATCGAACTTAACGTTGACCTTAGGCAGTTTTTTATTTAGCCGGCTTAGTACTTCATCAGAAATATCAAGCGAGCTGTCTGCATAAAGAATCTGCGAGGTTGGTACGGCTACAGAAAAGCCTTTTTCTTCAGCCAGATCCGCGATGATTTCGGTAGTGGCTTTTTGAATATCACCTAAAGAACGCTCAAATGCGTTATCCAGCAACGCTTTTTTAGATTGCACTTCTTTTTGTACATTGGTTGCTTTGTTGCGGAATTCACGTGCTTTTTTCTCAAACGCTTCTTTGGAAAGTACGTTGCGTTGTTTAGCGAGTTCCTGGTCTTCTTTTTTTAGTTCTTTTTCCTTTTTGGTGATGCCCGCCTGGAATGATTTTTGTTTCTTCTCAAGCTGTTCACGCACAGACTTTGCCGCTGTTGAGTCTTTCATGACTTGCTGAATATTCACTACCGCAATCATGTTTTTGCTATCTGCGGCATTCGCTACTGGTGTGTAGGCGATTACTGCAGCAGCAGCTACCGCATAAATAGAACGAAGTTTCATAGGTTGATCCCTTTCAAAAAATACGTTTGGAAATAAGTTAGAATCTTGTGCCGAAGCTGAAACGGAATGTTTCGGTTTCATCTTCTGGTTCATCCACTAAAGCGCGTGCAAAATCTACGCGGATGGGGCCGAACGGCGAGGTCCATAACACACCGACACCAGCGGATACACGCATAACATTATCATCGAAAATGCCAGCACCAGTATCGTCAATCTTCCACAGGCTACCCACATCACTAAAGACAGCGCCAGAAAGCCCGACTTCTTCCGGTAGGCCTAATGGGAATATTAACTCAGCCGATCCCGTGTAGTAAGCGTTACCGCCCAGCGCATCACCTGTGGCGCTATCACGTGGGCCAATACCCGCGGTGCGGAAACCGCGCAGATCATCTCCACCGACAAAGAAGCGTTCGTTAATGCGTACATCTTTGCCGCCGAAGCCAAATACATAACCACCAGTGCTGGTAAGGCTTGCTATCCAGTTGCTGGCAATAGGGTGGTAGTAAGCGGCTTTGGCTTCGTGTTTCAGGAATTTAGAATCCCCACCAAGCCCAGCAATTTCCTGATCAAGACGAATGATCTTGCCACGTGTCGGGGCAAATTTGCTGTCACGATCATCGTAGCTGATGAACTGGCCAATAGATGAGGTAACATTGCTGCCTTCTTGTTGTTTAATGTAGGTTGACGCCGTTGGCTCCACATCATTCACGTCAGTTTGGCGCAGTGTATAATTTACACCGTGTTGCACGCGTTCTTGCAGCGCATAGCTCATACGTAGGCTTGCACCCTTAATATCCATGTTGTAGGAGCTTTCACGCAGGAAATCACGGCGTGTGCGGTAAATGTCAAAACCAGTGGCTAACTCGCGGTTTAGGAAATAGGGCTCTGTAAAACCTAGCTCGATTTGTTTGCGGCGTGCCGCCAGGGTAACGCGTGTTCTGAGTTCCTGACCGCGGCCAAGAAAGTTGCTCTCACGCACGCCAAATTCACCCAGCACACCATCGGTGGTGGAGAAACCGGCACCCAGTGACACTTCACCTGTGGAGCGTTCTTGCACGTCCACATTGACTACTGTTTTATCGGGTGCGCTGCCTTCTTCGTTTTTGACTTCAACTCTTTCAAAGAAGCCTAAATTATTCAGGCGTTGTTCTGTGCGTTGTAATTTAGCGCGGTTGTAAGGATCGCCTTCACTTAAGCGAAATTCACGGCGAACCACTTCATCCAGCGTGCGTACGTTTCCGGTAACGTTGATGCGCTCCACATATACGCGTGGCCCGGGCTTGATGATGTAGTTGATATTCGCCAGGCGTTGATCGCGATCTTTTACGAGCTGTGGCTGGATGTCTACAAAAGCATAGCCGCGGTTGCCAAGCTTATCCGTCATTGCCTCTACAGTGGCTTCAACGGCGCTGGCATCGTAAGTGTCGCCTTCTTCGGTGGTAATAACCTCGGAAAAGTCAGGACTTTCCTGATCTTTCAGCTCACTGATGACTTTGATTTCGCCAAAGTTATATTTCTCACCCTCTTCAACAACAAATGTAATGTAAAATGCATCTTTAGCAGGGGAGAGTTCAGCATGAGCGGATTTCACCTTGAAATCTGCATAGCCTTCGCTGCGATAGAAGCGGCGAAGCAACTCCTGATCAAATTGTAAGCGGTCAGCATCATATTTATCGCTATCGGTAAGAAACTTATACCAGCGTGCTTCTTCCGTGCGGATTGCTTCGCGCAGTGAGCCTTCACTGAACTCCTTGTTACCGATGAAGGTGATTTTTTCGACCATGGCCTGCTGGCCTTCGGTAATCTCATACACCAGATCGACGCGATTGCGATCTAATTCGATAACTTTAGGTTCGACGGTTGCGGTATAGCGGCCGCTGCGGCGGTAAATATCGAGTATGCGTTTTACGTCACTTTGCACTTTGTCGCGTGAGTACACGGAGCGCGGGGTCAGCTCTACTTCTGATTCCAGATCGGAGGTTTCGATGCGTGCATTACCCTCAAAGGCAACTTTATTGATGACCGGATTTTCCGACACACGTACGATCAGTGTGTTGCCAGAACGCAAGAGCTTAACGTCAGAGAAAAAGCCGGTGGCGTAGAGGTTTTTCAGGCCAGAATCAATCTCATGCTGGCTGAAGGTGTTGCCTGCAGTTAATCCCAGATAAGAAACAATGGTGCGTCCTTCAATACGCTGGTTACCTTCGATGCGTACATCCTGAATTTTATCCGCGCTAACGGTAATCGGGGAGGTGTTTCCAGCAGCCAGAGCAGGGCTGTAGGTGTGGCTTGCTAGCAGAAGCCCCCAAGCGGCGGCACAGAGAATGGAACGAGACGGCATTGAATAACCAAATAATTCTAAAAATCAACGCACTAGTCATGCGATAAAAATGCACACAAATCAAGCAAAAACAGAGCAAAACGCTCATGTAAGATGGCTTAAATTAGCCTGCGCAGATCGTTAAATAAGGTAAATGCCATTAATGTAAACAGAATCACAAATCCTGCACGGAAACCATATTCCTGTACTTTTTCTGCCATGGGACGGCCACGCAACGCTTCGGCTGCATAATAGGCGAGGTGTCCGCCATCGAGCAGAGGTATAGGTAATAAGTTAATTAACCCCAGATTGGCAGATAACATGGCGATTAACCAAAGCACAGTGTAGAAATCTTTTTCTGCAGCTTGGCCGGAAAGTTGTGCGATGCCAACAGGGCCTTTTAAATCCTGTGCGCCACGTTTGCCGGTTACTATCTGGCCGATTACTTTCAGGGTGGTTTCACAGATCATGTAGGTACGGCGTACGGATTCACCGAGTGCAGTTACTAAGCCTACATCTTCATATTTCATGTCCATGCTTTTGATGCCGATTAGTGGGCGGGTGATTTTGTTGCCCAATCCATCGTCGGTTTCTACCTCTTTCGGGGTGAGCACGATGTTCATTTTCTTATCACCACGTTCGATGTGCAGATCAACCGGTGTGCCCAGGTTTGTTGAAATCAGGTAAGGGATGTCATTAAAACGCGATACTTTATCTTCGTTGATCTGGATAATGCGATCACCTGTTTTTAAGCCTGATGCCGCGGCTGGTGTGTCTGGCATGATTTCACCTACCACTGGCTCCACAGATGGCAAGCCGGTGGTCATAATGAAGTAGGTGAAAATGCAAATAGTCAGGACAAAGTTGGCCATGGGGCCCGCGGCGACAATCGCGGTTTTGCGTGGCAGTGATTTGTGGTGGAAAGTAAGCTTTTTGTCGGCTTCGCTCATTTCATCCATAGCATCGGCATCGGCTGTGCTGGCTGCAGACGCATCGCCAAACATTTTGACATAACCGCCGAGTGGCAACGCGCACAGTTTCCAGCGTGTGCCGGATTTATCAGTGAATCCAAAAAGTTCTTTGCTGAAACCAATGGCAAAGGCCTCGATTTTTACGCCGCATATTTTGGCCACTATGTAATGACCAAATTCGTGAATAAACACGATGACAGAAAGAACAATGAAAAATGCAAGCAGGGTGTGCCCTAGGTTACTGATCATATCCATTAGATTTTCTCCGCTATCTCACGTGCTCTTGCGTCACAGGCAAGCACATCGTCAATGGTTCCAATGGGAGTATTGCCCATTTGCTCAAGTGTTTTTTCAACAATAGTCGTAATATCGAGAAAATGGCATTGTTTCGTAAGGAAACGGTTAACAGCGATCTCGTTGGCGGCATTTAGCACGGTAGGCGCGCTTCCACCAGCTTCCAGCGCAGATCGCGCGAGGCGAAGTGCTGGAAAACGTGTTTCATCGGGTGCTTCAAAATTCAGGCTGCCAATTTCAGCCAAAGAAAGAGGTTTTACAGGAGCTTCAATGCGCTCTGGCCAAGCCATGGCATTGGCAATCGGTGTACACATGTCCGGGCAGCTCATTTGTGACAGCACCGAGCCATCATTCATGTGAATCAGGCAATGCACCACAGATTCAGGATGTACAATCACATCAAACTGAGTTGATTCTAGGGGGAAGAGGTGGAACGCTTCGATCAGCTCAAGGCCTTTATTCATCATGGTCGCTGAATCGACGGAAATTTTAGCGCCCATATTCCAGTTCGGGTGTTTGACAGCTTGTTCCGGGGTGATGTTTTCCATTTCCGCTAGCGACCATTCGCGGAAAGGGCCACCGGATGCAGTGATAGTGATTTTGTTGATCCATTCGGGATGATGCGCATCAAAAAGCTGAAAAATTGCGTTATGTTCGGAGTCCACTGGTAAAATGCGTGCATTGTGTTTTGCGGCTTCCTTCATGACTAATGATCCGGCACATGCCAGGCTTTCTTTATTAGCCAGTGCAATAGTGCTGCCATTTTTAATCGCTGCCAAGGTCGGCTTTAGGCCTGCTGCTCCTACGATAGCGGCCATGACTAAGTCATTTTCTTCGCCTGCGGCTTGTATGATTGCGTCATCACCCGCCAGCGCTTCTACACTGCTGCCTGATAATGCCTTTTTGAGTTCAGCGTAATGTGATTCATTAGCGATAACCGCGCGTTTGGCGTTAAAGGTGATGGCTTGTTTTGCCAACTCGTCCACATTGTTGCAGGCGGTGAGTGTGTTTATGCGAAAACGTTCGGGGTGCATCTCGACCAGCTTCAGCGTGTTGCAGCCGATCGTGCCGGTGGAGCCTAAAATGGTGAGCGAGCGCTGCGCTGCTTCTGTTTCCATCTTCGTTTGCGTTTTCATGAATAGAGTATTCCGGAAAGCGCAAGGGCAAAGGCAAAGAAAGGAGTGGTGAAAGTGAGCCCATCAACGCGATCGAGCAAACCGCCATGGCCGGGAATCAGCGTGCCGCTGTCTTTTTTGCCCACGCGGCGTTTCATCCATGATTCAAATAAATCGCCACATTGTGCAAGCACTGCGAGGAATGCGCCCATGATCAGGCATGCGAGGAAGGAGCCGGGGAAAGGAGTGAAGCTGCTGCATATCCCGCCAACTGCTGCTGCGGCTAACACGCCACCACCAAGGCCTGCCCATGTTTTGCCGGGGCTGATTGCTGGTGCGAGTTTGGGGCCGCCAATTTGTCTGCCCGCAAAGTAGGCGCCAATGTCGGTTGCCCAGATGATAAGGAATAAATATAGCACGACATATAACCCCGCATCCGCAGAGAGTTCTAACGAAAGGTTGCGTAGCCAGATGAGAGAGGCGCAAGGAACAGCAGCGTAGAACATACCGGCGAGATGCCAGCCGGGGCCATCATCTTTGGTGAGGCCGTTCCATTCTTTGAACATAATCATACATGCAAGTAGTATGAGTATGGTAAACAGCCAGCCGCCTTGCCAAAGCACGCCGAGAAGCACAACCGCCATGATTGCGGCTGAAATGATACGCGTTTGCAAGCCGCTCCAGCGAGAAGGCTCGACTTCTTCGTTTATGATTTCGACATCAATGTCGTCATTTTCCAGTGGTTCCATAACGTCTCTCGCGTTTTGCAAAATCATCTAAGGCGGCGCTAAAATGTTTAGCATCAAAATCCGGCCATAATGCATCGGTGAAATAAAATTCTGTATAGGCTGATTGCCAAAGCAGGAAGTTAGAGATACGTTGCTCACCGCCTGTGCGAATCAATAAATCCGGCTCCGGAATGGTAGCGGTGTCCAGTGCGTTCTCAAGTGTTTCTTCCGTAATATCTTCTATTGCCAGTTTGCCTGATTTCACATCACTTGCCAGCTTTTGGGTGGCGCGCACCAGCTCCTGACGGCCTCCATAGCTCAGCGCTACGGTGAGGTTGAAAGAGTTGTTGTTCGCGGTTTCTTCCATGGCTGCTTCAACGCGTTTTTGCATATCATCATCAAGTCTGCTGAGATCACCGATAAAGCGCAGGCGAATATTGTTTTTCTTAAGCTCCGGGAGTTCTTTGTCGAGATAGTGTTTGAGCAATTGCATCAGGTCGTTCACTTCTTCGCTGGGACGCTTCCAGTTCTCTGATGAGAAGGCATACACTGTGAGATATTTCACACCGCTATCACGGCAGGCATCTAATACGCGCCTTAGTGCGTCGGCACCTTTTTTGTGTCCCGCACCACGAGGAAGAGAACGGTTTTTTGCCCAGCGGCCATTGCCGTCCATGATGATGGCCACGTGTTGTGGCAATGGTTTTGCAGAGGATTGTTGCTGGTGATCGTTTGCTGCCGCTTGCATGTTATGCTCCCATACCACCAAACAATCTGGTTAGTTGCCCAGAATTTCTTTTTCTTTCACTGAAAGCGCATCATCAATGGTTTTGATGAATTCATCGGTAAGCTTCTGAATATCGCCTTCCTGTTTTTTCAATTCATCTTTGGAAATTTCGTTGTCTTTTTCCATTTTCTTGATGGTGTCGTTGCCATCGCGACGCACATTGCGCACAGAAACTTTGGCGTTCTCAGCATATTTGCCAGCGATCTTTGAAAGCTCTTCACGGCGCTCCTGAGAAAGTGGAGGAATAGGTACGCGCACCAGCGCACCATCTGCGATGGCATTCACGCCAAGCCCGGCAGAGTTGATCGCTTTTTCTACATTTTTAATCAAGGTGCCATCCCAAACTTGAACCGAAAGCATGTGTGGCTCAGGTACACTGATATTACCCACTTGGTTTAGCGGTGTTGTACTACCATAGGCCTCAACTTGAATGTGATCGAGTAATGCGGCATTAGCACGGCCAGTGCGTAGCCCACTAAATTCGGAGTGGAGCGATTTTACCGCACCTTCCATGCGGCGGCGCAATTCATTCATATCAGCAGTCATCTTATTTCCCTTTATCCGTAATAACGGTGAACTTTCCTTTGCCCATAGCAGCCTGGGCGACGGAGTTTTTGTTGTTGATATCAAAAACCAAAATAGGAATCTGGTTTTCGCGGGCGAGGGCGATTGCTGCCGCGTCCATCACCTTTAGATCGCGTACCAGCACTTCATGATAAGAAAGCTTCTTGAAGTGTTTCGCGTTCTTATTTTTCTTCGGATCCGCCGTGTATACACCATCTACCTGCGTGGCTTTCATCAGCGCGTCGCAGCCCATTTCATTGGCGCGCAATGCAGCAGCTGTATCGGTGGTGAAGAACGGGTTTCCGGTACCGGCAGCGAAGATGACCACGCGGCCACGCGCAATGTGGCGCTCGGCACGACGGCGGATGTAGGGCTCGCAAACCTGCATCATTGAGATGGCGGAAAGTACACGCGTATCTACCCCCATGCGCTCCAGGCAATTTTGCAGGGCGAGGGCGTTTAGCACGGTGGCCACCATGCCCATATAATCGGCGCTGGCGCGTTCCATGCCGTTTGCCTCACCATCAATGCCGCGGAAAATGTTGCCCGCGCCAACCACGATGCAGACTTCTACGCCGATATCCAGCGCGCTTTTTACATCTTTGCAGATACGTTCAATGGTTTTGCCATCTTGCCCGTATTTCTGGTCGCCCATCAGGGCTTCGCCAGATATTTTGAGCAACACACGCTTATAAAGCGGCTTGGCTTTTTTCGCAGATTTTGAGGTGGTTTTTTTGAGTGCTTTGGTCATGAAGGGTAGTTTTAGTATGGATTGGTTGATACTTCAAGCAGTTAGAGCATCACAAAAAAAGCCGCCCGGAGGCGGCTTTTTTCTAACCATGGTGAGTGTGATTTATGCGTTAGCAGCAGCGGCTACTTCAGCAGCAAAATCAGACTCGGCTTTTTCGATGCCTTCACCCAGTGTAAAGCGGGTAAAGCCCGTTACTTTGATTGGCGAACCCATTTCTTTCGCGGCATTTTCTACTACGTCAGATACTTTGGTTTTGTTATCGATCACAAAGGTTTGCTCCAGGAACACTACTTCTTCGTAGTATTTACGGATACGGCCTTCGATCATTTTTTCGATGATGTTGTCTGGCTTGCCAGATGCTTTTGCCTGTTCACGGTACACGTCGCGTTCGCGTTCCAGATTTGCAGCATCCACACCCTCTTTGTTTAGTGCATCAGGACGTGCAGCTGCGATATGCATGGCAAGTTGTTTGCCAAGTGCTTCGAGCTTTTCTGCATCGCCGTCTGACTCTAGGGCAACCAGAATACCGATTTTACCCATGCCGTTTGCCACTGCGTTGTGAATGTAGCTAGCGACTACGCCTTTGCTAACAGATAGAGTCGCGCTGCGGCGCAGTGTCATGTTCTCGCCAATGGTCGCGATGGCATTTGTTACGTCATCATTTACAGATGCTTTGAGTTTTTCAATATCATCGCCTTGCTCAAGTGCCAGCTCGGCAATTTTGTTGGCTAGACCTTGGAATTGTTCGTTACGGGCAACGAAATCTGTTTCGGCGTTTAGCTCGATAAGCGCACCTTTAGTGCCTTTTACAGCAACGGCTACTACACCTTCAGCAGCCACACGGCCAGATTTTTTTGCAGCAGCAGACAGGCCTTTTTTGCGGAGCCAATCCACAGCGGCATCCATGTCGCCATTTGATTCAGTGAGGGCTTTGCGGCAATCAAGCATGCCGGCGCCAGTTGATTCACGTAGGTTTTTAATTTGTTCAGCAGTAACAGCAGTCATTTTTTTTCCTCCTAAGCCCCTCATCGGTGGGGGCGGGTAATTTGAGTGTATTATAAAACCGAAAGTTGCTGCCCCACTATTAGCAGGGCAGCAGTGCAGTTATTTTTCTTCGGTGTCGTCTTTTTTCGCTTCGGCTTTTTTTGCCTTAGCGGGTGATTTTTTCACCGTAACCACAGGAGCTTTCTTGGCGCCTTTACGTGGTTTTGTTTTTGCAGCTTCGTCGGCAGAGGCTTCTGTTTTTGCTTCGCCAGCATCTACAGCAAGGATCTCTGCAACGTCTTCACGTTCGCCAATATCTTCATCGGTTTTCACCATGCTTTCCTGAATACCACCAAGTACGGCATCAGAAATCAGGCGGCAATATAAGCGGATTGCACGTGATGAATCATCGTTGCCCGGAATTGGGTAAGTGATGCCATCTACAGAGCAGTTGCTATCGATCACCGCTACGATAGGAATACCAAGTTTGCTTGCTTCTTTCACCGCAAGGTCTTCGCGACCAGTGTCGATGATGAAGATAAGGTCAGGACGACCGCCCATGTCTTTAATGCCACCGATAGAGGCTTCGAGTTTGTTACGCTCGCGCGTCATAGACAGAAGCTCTTTCTTGGTGAAGCCAATGTTTGGTTCGTTCAGGTTTTCTTCAAGCTTGCGCAATCTTTTGATGGAATCCTGAATGGTATTCCAGTTAGTAAGCAAACCACCTAACCAGCGTTGGTTAATGTAGTACTGGCCGCAACGTTTTGCTGCTTCTGCCACAGGCTCAGATGCCTGACGCTTTGTGCCAACAAACAGGATGCGTCCGTTTTGTGCGGTAACATCACGCACAGCTGCTAGTGCTGCGTGAAGTAATGGAACGGTTTTACCAAGATCAATAATGTGGATATCGTTGCGTACACCGTAAAGAAACGGAGCCATGCGAGGATTCCAACGCTTGGTTTTGTGGCCAAAATGAACGCCAGCTTCAATAAGCTCGCGCATGTTAAATGCGGGTAATGACATAATGTGTCCTTTTTTTCCAGTTAGTCCTCGGTAAAATTTTATGACCCTAATAGGGCACCGGAGGGCTTGGCAGCACCGCTGCTTCGCCAAATTTCACCTGTGAAATATCCCTGAAACATTCAGGGAGTGGCTTTCTAGCGTAAATCAGTAGGGCTTTCAAGCCTTAATTTACTGGTTGCCGAGGAGCGAATACTGGAGGATGTGTGCGCTAAAAAATATTATGTAAAACAGTTAGATAGATAGTGTGTGTGGCTCTGTTTTATCTGATTGGGCGGCTAGCTTATCGACATGAAGGGCGGGAGGTGCATCGCTATGAGCGGTTTTTGCGGTGCGAAGTGTATGTTTCGCGCTGACATGGCTGGTCTTATTTCTGGCGGTTTTAATGGCACGTTCTTCTGGTTCAGTACCTAAATTGTCTAGTGCAATATGATGATAGCGATACATATCGCTCATAAGTTGGGTGAAGACTTTTCCGAAGTCCATTGGCTTGTCTTTGAAGTGTTCTTTCATGCTGGCTGCCGTATCGGCCATAAGCTGTGGTAGTTCTTCGGGTGTTACTTTAGCTAGGCTGTCGGTCACATGTGCATATAGCTCTTCCATGTTGGTTTCCTTAACGCCGAACTTTGCCCAGTTGCGAATCAGGTAGGCGGTGGTGAACATAGCGCCACCACTTCCACTCAGGAATTGTGCTGGGTGATGTGTTTCGGTGCCACGTTTGAATGCATCAACAGTAAACACGCCAAATGCGGCAGCTTCGATATTCCCACCTAGTTTGAACGCAACTTTTTCACGGAATTGCTCTATTGCTCCTTTGGGCTTTGGATCATAGGGATCTTCGGCTTTTGAGGTGAGCGCCACAGTTTTACCGATCATGCTGGTAATGCCCGCACGCCTTACCCATGGGAGGGTGTTGCGACCTTCAAGGTAGGCCTCTTTGAAGGCACCTTGAGCAACGTATTTTCCTGCTGTTTTCCACTGCGTGAAAGGGAAAATCAAGCCAAAAGCGCCAATGTACCGCAGCCCAATTTCGCCGATGGTTACCGAGTTACGGCGCAGAAATGCACCGAATTGCTGTCTTGGTCCTAGCTGCTCTTTTTCCTCATGTAGCGCGGAGCGTTTTGAGGTTACATCTGGCAACGTTTCTCCCGGCGCAACATGTGGGCCAAGGGAGTCATTGAATTGTTCTTTTAAGAAACGTAGCCGGTTTTTATCTTCGGTTCGTTGTGCGCCAAAAACCAGTCCCATCGTGTTGGCGGTGATGTTGGACAATGAAAATAGTAGTAAGCCAGAATTTACTTTATTGCCCACAATGCTGGCAATGAATTGCAAGCCTTGTCCGCTAAAGCCAAGGATGCTGCGGGTAGGCCATGCTATGTCTTTGAACCCAACCGCTTTCTTCTCTATGCCAAACTTGTTGCCGTTTTCCTTGAGTAAACCCATGACTTGCTGCTGGGTTTTATCGCCATGCGTAATAAGTACGGGGCGACCATCGACAGTAGTTTCTGCAATGACTTCCTGGCCAAAATTTTCGGACGTGATCCAGGATCGCACAGCCTCTTTCTTGAGGGGGCTATCTACGTAAAAAAACGCAAAATTGCCATCTGATACCGGGGAAAATTCCACGGCGGCTATGGGCGACGTATGATTTAAGTTATTGTAAACAGCCATTTTTTATAAAAATATTGTACATTTGCACCATCTTATAATCTACCATGGGGGGCTAGTGCCCTCAAGTAGCTAACAGGCCGCAAATCCAATCTTCATCAAACTGCAACAAATGACTGAAATATATGCTGCATTGCGACAATTTGATGAGCGAAAATTAACTAAAACTGTCACAAAAGATTCATCATCGATTTGCCAAATTCGTGATATAAATCAAATAATAGCCGGAAAAGGTCTTTTTGCCGCTGCTGGCGTGCGAATAAATGTAACAAATGATGGGTAAGTGATTGTCTGATAAAGAGAAAGATAGGGTTGAAGCCGCGTCAGGGGATAAGAGCCCTGATAATGAGCAGTCTGCTGCGCTAGCAAAGCCGTCTGTCTCTGTCGGTGCTTATGCGCCTGCGCTTTCGGAATTAGACTGGGCTGCGGAGAAGAAGCCATGGAATGCTTCGCCGCAAGGCCGCCTTGCCATTCGTGTGTTTTCGCGTGGTGTAATGGGATCTGCGTTCTTTGCGGTTGGTGGAATGGTGGGGCATAAATGGCTTCAGAACTATGACCATAACGCGAGTGTGCTGAATCAGAAGAACCCGCTTACTTTTGTTTCCAAGCTTATTGATATAGTGGCAGGCGCTCCGATAGAGGCAACAGTAAAAAACGTTGCAAAAGTGGCAGGGCACGAGGCCCCAGAGCTGTTAGCCAAAAAAGCCGTAACCTTCCGCCCGTCTTATCGCCATAGTAGTTTCATGTATAATGGACGTACGTTGGGACACGAGATGTCTTCGGTAACGTTTGACTTTTTCTGTGCCAGTGTGGGGGATGCATGGGCGAGGGATCTCGCCGGTTTGGTCGATCCTAACGCCAAGAAAGAATGGATGAAAGATGGCCATATCCAATGGCCATCAGCAGTTAAACAGGCAATGAAATCGACCTGGCGTTATGTGTCGCTTAATGGTGGTGAAGACTGGGCAGTGGCCTTGCCATACGTATATTTTATGAAAGCGCAGCGTAGTGCCATTGAGCATTATTCCCCCGGATTCATGTATGATTTTGACCGACATATGAATGGTGGTAGTTCAAAATTTACAGGCGGCAAATTTGTTGGTGATTATAACCGAGCTGGTGCGTTTGATTTTCAGACGCGTTTCACCATGTACAACATGGGAACAGTAGCCTACCGTGAGATGTATGCACACATTGCAGACAGGTTTCACGGAAAACATACAGCGCTTTATGGTGCGCCAGATAAAGAGCCTGAAAAAGGGATCATTAATAATGTTAGCAATGGGCTAAAATGGATTGCACGCAGCGTTGTCAAGGGTGGTATTTATATGACGCCTGTTGTGCCGTTTTTCTGGGCAACAAGACCTTCACAATATAAATATAAAGGTGCCATTATTGATCCGCAAAATGGTGTTTTATTGCGTGGCCCTAGTGTGGACAATGCTTTCATCCCTATGAACCAACTTAATCCGGAACAGGCTGGATACGCCATCAAGTACAACCGTAAGATGGATTCTTTCTCCCTTGACCCGATAGGGCGCGTGCCGCCACCAGGGGCGCACGGTGGAGTGCACAATCCCTTCGTGGATGGGAAAAAGGGCCTCCATAATTTTGCAGGACATATGAGTGATGGAGTGCGCAGAACGGTAACTGCAAAGGTAACAAAAGCAGATAATCATTTTGGTGTGGCGGGAGAAAAAGCAAAAGCGTTCCTAGGTATTGCGCCCGGCGGTTCCTTTGCAAAGCTCAGCAACTCTTATGTGAATTCAGCTATTTCTTATACCCCTTACATGTATGCCAAAGCAGAGGCGGCAAACTTGTGGGATGATGGTAAAATGGATATGTCGATTGAACGCGCGATTGACGGTGCGACGAAACTCAACTTTGGTGAGTTTAAGGCGGGGGTGAGAGAAATTGGTCGTTCTATTTTGCACAGGCCGCTGACGGATCCGGAGCGAGAGAAGGAGGCGCAACGCCGTATCGAGATTGATGAATCGGCGGCGGATGACTTTACTGAAACTAAAAGTGTGATGAACAAAACAGATACGTTGCGTTCGCACCTTAAGGATCACCCTCAGCCACCTAGTTGGCGCGACCGTATTGTTGCAGGGCGTCCGGAGGATAAGCCGGAGGTGGGCGCAAACGAGCCTACAAACTACGCGGAAAAAGAAGAGATGCGCAAAGCACTCGAAGAGCTGCAGCCACCTACCAATTCGATTAACTAGACGCTTGCTGCCCAGCCATTGCGTGGGCCTTCATCAGCTAAGCGGTTTTTCCAATAATCGGGTCTTTGTGTTTCAGGAATGGCAGCCCAACCTTCATTGAGCACGCGCAGTTCTGGAATGTCTTCGAATTTTCCAGCGTTTAGAATGGTGTATTCCCGATTGGTGCCCTTATCAATTACAAGACGGCTTTTGGGGCTTAGCATAGAGGTTATGTCCCAGTGGATACCAGCATCACTCTTATTGCCATTATCTATGTTTACTTCTTCACCATCATATTTTGAATAAGTGTACGCATTCCCGACGGCCATGTGAAAACTTCCGCTTATTTTTTCCACAAGCAGGGGATTGATTACATGTTGTTTTAACCATGGGTTAGTGCCAATAGCAAGTTCACCAATAAACCTGCTGCCTTCGCCTTTGCCATCATCGGCCTCGATGATTTTGGCTAATTCATCGCGCCCTTTTCTTGCATCAAAATCCGTGATGCGACCATCTTTAAAATGCAGGGTGATGTCTTCCATGATGCCACTGTTCTTGTATTGGAAGCGCCCCTTGGCTACTAACGTGCCGTTTACAGAATCCTTAATAGGAGAGGCGAACACTTCTGAGCCTGGAATGTTTTTTAGAGCTAAGCTGTTTACCCATTTCTTGCCATCAATCCTCATGGTGAGGTTCGTGCCGCTCTCTTCATCCACAATGCTCATTTCTTTGGCGGCGTTGAGTTTAGAGATGAGGTGCGCATTCGCTTTTTGAATGTGTTTCCATGGTTGGTCGCACAGCTCAAAAAAGAGTTTGAGATAATCTTTATAATCAATTTGATCGATTGCTGCATCCGCAGGGGTAGGGATTTTAGTTAGTGTATAGAAGCCTCCATCTGAGGTGCTTCTTTTACGAAAAGGTAATAATGAAGATTCAAATATCTTTTGTTTTTTTCCATCTTTATCCAGGCCTGTGTCTTCTGCCACTTCTTTAGGAGGGCGAGATACGAGGCCTATACGTTTGCTTATACCGGCAAACTTTTGTTTATTATATTCGGCCAGCTTAGTCACCTGAGATACGGTAGAGTGTTCGACCAGTGCTTTGTTGGTCATATTATCAGAAAAATCGACCTCAAAAGGAAGGTCGTGTTTTAGCATGTAGCTAATGATGTGTTCTGCCGTGCCACGTGCATTAGGGCTTAACATCACTCCGGTTTTGTCTTTATTGAGCGGTGGACGATCATCAAAGCTATCTGGAAACTCTGAGCCAGCAATATGTTGGAACGCAGGATAAATTAAACTGCTTGCTAGTTTCTGGCATAGTGACGGATCAACGGGTAATGTTTCATAATCCTTCCAGCGTCCATCTTTTTTTTCTGCAGCTTCGACCGCACGAATTGTCTTATCGTCAGCTTTTGCATGATATAAAAAATTAATACGTTGGCTTTCTTGTAATGCGTCGAGCAAATAGGTCGCGACTAATTCGTTTGTGCCAGGCTCATTTGATATGGCGTCTAGGCTAGACAACAAATCAGCAGCTCGCCCATGCAAAAGAGGTGCGGCGGATTTATCCTCTATAATGCGTATTAGTTCTTGTTTCTTCTCATCGCAAAGCGCTTTGGCTGGCATACTCTACTCCATTAATGAATAGCAATACTAGTCATTCATTAATAAATGTAAACCATTGATTTGAGGGAGGTTAATCCTTAGGGCCAATCATGTTTTTGGGTTGTACCCACTCGGCAAATTGCTCTTCGGTGAGCAGGCCAAGGGCGATACCTGCCTCTTTCAGTGTGGTGCCTTCTTTGTGCGCTTTTTTGGCAATTTTGGCCGCGTTGTCATAGCCAATATGTGGGTTCAGCGCGGTGACCAGCATCAGTGATTCATTCATGAGCTGATCAATGCGTTTTTCATTGGCTTTAATACCCTCCACGCAATTATCAGTGAAGCTGATCGAGCCATCGGCAAGTAAGCGAATGGATTGCAGGATGTTGTGAATGATGACCGGCTTGAACACGTTCAGCTCAAAATGGCCGTTTGCGCCGCCAATCGTAACGGCCACATGATTGCCCATCACTTGTGCACAAAGCATGGTCATGGCTTCGCATTGTGTGGGGTTTACTTTGCCTGGCATAATGGATGAACCGGGCTCATTTTCTGGTAATGCCAGCTCGCCTAGCCCGCAACGTGGACCACCACCGAGCAGGCGAATGTCATTGGCAATTTTCATCAATGATGCAGCGATAGTGTTGAGCGCGCCAGAACATTCTACCATGGCATCATGGGTGGCGAGTGCTTCGAATTTATTAGGGGCAGTGACGAATGGTAGTTTGGTGATGCCGGCAACTTCTTTAGCAAAATTTTCTGCAAACCCTTTTTTGGAGTTTAGCCCTGTGCCAACGGCGGTACCGCCTTGCGCCAATTCATACAACGCAGGCAGGGTTTGGCGAATGCGGCGAATGCCGTTTTCTATTTGTTTGGCATAGCCGGAAAATTCCTGCCCAAGCGTGAGCGGAGTCGCGTCCATTAAATGAGTGCGACCAATTTTGATGATGTCGTTAAAGTCATGCGCCTTTTTATCAAGCGCTTTATGTAGGTGGCTGAGTGCTGGAATCAGCGTGTTGTGAATTTCACAGGCCGCGGCAATATGCATGGCGGTGGGAAAGGAATCATTCGATGACTGCCCCATATTCACATGATCATTCGGATGCACGGGTTTTTTGCTGCCCATCTCGCCGCCGCTAATTTCGATCGCGCGGTTGGAGATCACCTCATTACAGTTCATGTTGGTTTGTGTGCCGGAACCGGTTTGCCAAACAACGAGGGGGAAGTTGCCGTCCAGTTTGCCGTCAATGATTTCCTGCGCGGCTTGCACCATGGGCTCGCCTAAAGATTTATCGAGCTTGCCTAAATCCATATTCACCTTGGCGGCAGACATTTTTAAAATGGCAAATGCTTTGATGAACGGCGCTGGCATGGTTTCGTTACTGATTTTGAAATTACCCAAACTACGCTGGGTCTGTGCGCCCCAATATTTAGAGCTATCTACTTCAAGTTCGCCGAATGAGTCGGTTTCGATGCGGAAATTAGCGGGTGATTTTGCGGCTGCAGTCATGGTGTTTTCTCCAGAAATGTAACATGCCCCATCTTGCGCCCGGGGCGGGACTCTTTCTTGCCGTAAAGGTGCAACTTCGCATTCGGCATTTCAATATATTTTTTCCAGTCATTCACATCGCTACCTATGAGGTTTTTCATTTTGGCATCACATAGGCGCGATGTGTCACCAAGCGGCAGGCCGCATACGGCGCGAATAGTTTGTTCAAACTGCGAGGTAATGCAGGCATCCATTGTCCAGTGGCCTGAATTATGCGGGCGAGGCGCGAGCTCGTTAACCACGATTTCTCCATCTTCTGCCATAAACATTTCTACCGCCATGAGCCCGACCAGCTCCATGCCTTCAGCAATTTTGCGTGCGATTTGTTCTGCTTTGATATTGTCGGTAAGTGAGATGGGGGCAGGGGCGATGGTTTCGTCGAGGATATGGTTTTTATGAATGTTTTGCACCGGGCAATAGCAGCTTACATTGCCTTTAACATCGCGTGCGACCACTACAGACGCTTCCATGTGAAATTTTACGAAGCCCTCTAAAATAGCATTATTGTTATCCAGTGTTCTCCATGCGGATTTAAGTGACTTTTCATCTTCGACGAATACTTGGCCTTTGCCGTCATAGCCCATGGTTGCGGTTTTGATAATGCATGGAAACCCAATTTTTTTTGCAGCCTTTTCCAGCTCTTCCAGCGAACTTACGGGCGCAAATGGTGCAGTGGGAATACCTAGCTTTGCCAGTGCTTGTTTTTCCAGTACACGGTGTTGACAGGTGGAGAGGATGTCGAGCGAAGGGTGCAGGCTTTTTTCAATAACCTTGAGTTCGCTTACTGGAATATTTTCGAATTCGTAGGTAACGACACTTACTTCTTTGGCAAATTTTTTCAGTGCTTCGCTGTCTTCGTAGGAGGCAATGGTGTGTTTACCGCTTACGTCGAAGGCGGGCGAATCCGGATCCGGGCAGTATATATGCGTGTGGTAGCCCATGGTTGCTGCGGCTTGCGCTAGCATGCGGCCGAGTTGACCGCCACCAAGAATGCCTATCGTGCTGCCAGGAGAGAGCATGTGGCTCACGGTTTTTTCACCACAGATTTGGTTTGTTTTTTGCGCCAGCTTTCTAAGCGTTTTGCTAGTGCGTCGTCGCTTAATGCAACAATGGAGGCAGCGAGCAACGCAGCGTTAATGGCGCCGGGCTTGCCAATGGCAAGCGAGCCAACAGGAACGCCACCGGGCATTTGTGCGATAGAAAGTAAGCTGTCGAGGCCTTTGAGCGCTTTGCTTTCAACAGGCACACCAAGCACAGGCAGAGTGGTTAGACTTGCCACCATGCCGGGCAAATGTGCTGCGCCACCTGCACCAGCAATGATGACTTTAAAGCCCTCTTTTTTCGCATTCTTGGAAAAATCATACAGACGGTCAGGGGTACGATGTGCAGAGACTACGCGTTTGTCATAGGGGAGTTTGAGTTTGTCGAGCGTTTGGGCGGCGTGCTCCATGGTTTTCCAGTCGGAGGTGCTGCCCATGATGATGGCAACGGTTGGTTTTGTTTTGGCCATAATCGTCCTTGAAAAAGTGAGAGGGGAAACTACACGACCCGCCAGAAAAGTCAAAAATTAAGAAAATTAATAAAAAGATTAATAATTTAACTATTAATTAATAATCATGTGGCGTAATGCCGCCACTTTATCTTAACGCGCTCAGCCAAAATAGAGTGTGTATTAACGAAACAGTTTGAATAGACGGGGTTTGGTGGTATAAATGGCGCAGGTTACGGAGAAGAACGACTTTTCATTTGATGAATGGGTAGAAGGGCTGACGCAGGCCTTCGCTCATATAGATGGGGAAGAGAGTTACTTGGATACGTTAAAGGGGGATAAAACGCATAAAAAAGCGTCATCCCGTAGAAACACAGATAAACAGTTGGCAGATCGTCTGGCAATGCTCGGTATACCCGACGAGCAGATGACCGCTGAGGTGCGTCTGGCTGTGACCGCCTTGCTGGAAAAGCTGGATGATGTGAATCTCGACCTTTCACGCACTAAGGAGCATCTTGCGGAAATGGAGCGGCTGGTGGATGTCGATCCTGTGGTACCGATTCCTAATCGCCGTGCGTTCATGCGTCGTCTTTCTTGGGCGATTAACATGCAGGAGCGCTACAAACACCCATCGACTATCCTTTATTTCGATATTAATGACTTCAAACAAATCAATGACCAACACGGGCACGCGGCGGGGGATGCTGCGATTCGCCACATTTCACAGTTGCTCACCAACACCATGCGTGAATCGGATTTCTTGGCGCGTATTGGCGGTGATGAGTTTGCGGTGATTATGTATTACGCGGAAGAAGATTCGGCGAGACAACGTGGTGCGAAGATTGCGGAAAAATTAAAAAAGATGCCGCTCAAATTTAATGGTAAAGAAATTCCGCTTTCTTCGGCATATGGTTTTTACTGTATTCAGAGCGGTGATGACGCAGAAGGGGCGCTTTCTTCAGCGGATACTTCTATGTATGTTGATAAACGCCGCACGAAAGCTGCGCGAACTACTGCCTAACAGGCTGAGTTATATTGTGATATCATCTGTTGCACCCCTATATTGCTTTTGCTAAGCTCATCCTCTGACATTTACGTATAACGCAGGGTGTATTATGAAATTACTTGCTTCTAGCATTGCTTGCGCCACTTTTTTGTTGGTTGCGGCATCTAACCATTCACCGGCAGTTGCCGACGATCAATTTGTAACTATTGGCACGGCCGGGGTTACTGGTGTGTATTATCCCGCGGGCGGCGCGATTTGTCGTCTGGTTAATCGTGGTCGTAAGGAACACGGTGTGCGTTGCTCGGTAGAATCTACCGGTGGGTCGATCAATAATTTAGAGTCGATCCGCAAGGAAGACCTGGAAATGGGCGTGGTACAATCTGACTTGTTTTATAATGCCTATCATGGTTCAGAAGTATTTGCGGATGTAGGGGCAGATAAAAACCTACGTGTGTTATTCTTCTTACATGCAGAACCATTTACGGTAGTAGCACGTAAGGACGCGAAGATTAAAACCTTTGATGACCTGAAGGGAAAGCGGGTGCATTTAGGATCGTATGGTTCGGGTATGCGCGCGACGATGGAAGACCTCATGCATCGCAAAGGCTGGACGGAAAATACATTTTCTAAAGTTGTTAATATTAAATCTGATGATATCACCTCTGCTCTGTGTGGCGATCAGGTGGATGCGATAATTTATTCGGGTGGGCATCCGAATGGCGCGATTCAACAGCTTACAACAGCTTGTGAAACGGTGCTGGTTGATGTGAGTGGGTCTGCTATTGAAAAATTGATTGAAGAACACCCATTCTATTTTAGTGCAACCATTCCAGGCGGAATGTATGCGGGTACACCAAAAGATACTCAAACCTTTGGTGTGAAAGCAGTGCTTGCTACTTCTGCTGACCTGGATGACGACATTGCTTACCTTGTGGTAAAAGCGGTGTTTGATAATCTGGATAATTTTAAAACACTGCATCCGGTGTTTGCATCATTGGATGTAGATGGCATGGTAGAAGATACGTTGATCGTTCCGTTGCATCCCGGTGCGTTGAAGTATTTCAAAGAAAAACGTTTGCTGAAATAACCCTTACGCTTCTTCTGTAGGGGCGTGATAGACACCTTCTTTGAGGGCGCCTTCCGTTTGCTCTACAATGACTGATGTGGCAGCATCACCGGTAACGTTCAGGGTGGTGCGCACCATATCCAGAATACGGTCTACACCCAGAATAAGCCCGATTGCCTCCACTGGCAGCCCTACAGCGCCAAATACGACTGGCATCATAATCAGCGAGCCACTAGGCACTGCTGCCGTTCCGATCGATAGCAACACGATGGTGGTGAGAATGATGCTGTATTCATTAAAACCAAATGTGATGCCACCAAGTTGAGCTACAAACATGGTGCTAGCGGTCAGGTAAATGGCCGTACCGTTCATGTTGATGGTAGCACCTAATGGAGCAACCATAGCCGCTGTGCTTTGCGATACACCCAGATCCTTCGTGATGGTTTTCATGGTAGTTGGCAGGGTGGCTGTTGAGCTGCTGGTTGAAAATGCGATCAGCTGGTAGCCAATAGATTTTTTATAAAATGGAATGGGGTTCACACCGCTGAGTAGCAGGCTGATGCCAAACACAAAATATTGTATGATGCAGGCGGCCACTACCGTGACCATAAGCATAGTGAGTGCGCGCACGGCGTCTACACCAAGTACGCCGATAGACCAGGCGGTAAGTGCGAACACAGCAAGCGGAGCCAGCTTAATGATGGCGCCGATAATGCCATAGCTGATTTCTGCGCCTTCATGCATCAATTCGGCAGTGCGTGGGGTCTTATCTTTTAGCAGTACGATGATAACCCCCATCATCACTGCGAAGAAAATGACTTGCAGGATGTTGCGTTCAGTAAGTGCTTTTAGCGCGTTGCTAGGCACCACACCCATCAATATATCAAGTATAGTTGGGCGCTCAGCAGCAGGTGCTGCGGCAGCGGTATGGTTGAATTCCAATATATCGGCTGGAATACCAACACCAGGTTGTAACAGGGTAGATATACCGATAGCGATCATGATACCGACGCAGGTGGTCGCGACGAAGATAAGAAAAGATTTAAGGCCAATGCGCCCTAGTTTTTTGGGGTCGCCCATCAACACAATGCCGGAGACGATGGAGAAAAATACCAGCGGGGCGATGATCATCATGATCAGGTTGATAAAGATGGTGCCGATCCATTTGAGGTGAATGGCGTCTGGCCCAAGTATCCAGCCGGCAATAGCGCCAAGAACCAGCGCAACTAAGATCATCTTGATCATGGAAAACTTTTTTATCTTCAAGGGATACCTCAATGATTTGTTGAAAGGGGAGGCTAGCCAAGTAGCCGAAAAGTATCAAGGATTAATCGTACTGAACAGTTTGTATGTAGGTAGGAAAGGTTAAATCTGCGTGTGTTTTGCGTTGCGTTTATCTCGGTCGGCGCGGGTAGGGTCGGTACGCTCGGCGAAGCTGCGATCATCACCGGATAGCGGGTTGCCAGCAGAGACATCTACAGCAGCAGCCTGTGCACTGGCGTTGCGCAGATTATCACTTAGTTGGCGCAACGTAATTAAATCATCATCCTTAATGTTAAGCCCTTGGAGATGATCGGCGATACCATCACCATTCATGTCACCTGCGTTACGACGCTTGGCGGCTTTGGTTAGAGATGATGAAACCTGCTTAATTTTTTTCTTACGGCGGCGATGGTGATGACGATCCAGCTCAGAAGATTCGCTCACCTGTTGTGCCAGCTCTTCATCATTTTGTTTTGCTTGCGCTTCCTGTTGCGCTTGAATTTCGGTGACAGCTTGCTCCACACCGGCTTCCATGGCTTGGGTCAGGCGATTAACTGTGCGACCATCAAGGTTTTTCCATGCTTCTGGCATGTTCGCTATTTCTGCTGAAATCTGTTGTGATGCGGCGGCACTTGCCGGAATTTCTTTGGCGGCCATCAGTGAAACAGTGTGTGCAAATTCGCCCACAGATTGATTGGCTGCACGAATGCGTTCATCATTCATGATGTCAGGGTTTTCCTGTGCCGCTTCTGATACCAGATTACGATAAATCTCGATCATTTCATCAAGTTGCTGTGCTAGTGCTGCGTTATCATTTGTGCTGCCCGGTGCGATGAGTTCTTCAACATCTTTATCCGCAAAGTCGAGGCCTTTAAGCTTGCGTAGGATCTCGCGTGCCAGCTCAACAGATTCGATGCGCGCAGGAGCATCCATCGTTTCCACGGATTGTAGTTTGCGTGCATTTGCACCAATGCGATCGCTTATCTCTACCAGACGGTCGGCGGTAGATTTGTCACTCACATTCTGACCAGTTGCCCATTCCATACCGGTTTCCAGCATATCAAGCAGGCGGTTCATGGAATGATCCTGACGTGCCATCCAGCTTTCTGGCAGGTTGGTCAGTGCATCTTCCAGCGTGATGACGCGGTCATTTGTTGCAGGCAGTGAATCAAGCGTATGGCCTGCTACGGCCAGTGCCATTGCACCTGCGGCTTCATTCGCACTTCGCACAACCAGGCTATTTACGGCGCCAGGCGTTTTTTCAGCAGCGATTTTCAGCTGCCCGCCATAATTTTCTACCAGACGGGAAAGTGCTTCTGATCTGGCGGTGCGTTCAGCAAAGGTGCCTTGATCGAGCCAGTCTTCTATCGATTGATCAGCAGCGCTGAGGTTGCGCAGGTGGCGAAGAATAGTGCGTGCTTCATCGGCCGCATTTTCATGTGCAGGAACATCTACTAATTCTGGTGTGCCCAACCTACGTGCTACACTTACCGAGCGCACGACGCGGTCAATCTCAAGATCAATATCATCTTCTGTTTTAGCAATTTGTTGCTGGATGATTTCTGCGGCTTGTTCTTTTTTAATCGGTGGTGCAGCGGAGAGAGCCTGGGAGTTATAGGGGGTTAGTTCTAGCGGTTCGAGCTGCCAGCTGCGGTTCGGAATACCTAATGCGCCACTGATCATGTTATAAAGCGGGGTGTCCTTTGCGGCAGTATCTTGCTTGTGCAGCAGGAATTTATACATCTCGCGCGCGCCCACACCTTCTACGCTTGCTACGTCCACACCGATGGAGGTAGTGAAGGGGCGTTTCCACCATTTGTCGTTGTTTAATGCATCACCAAGGGCAGCGGCAATGCCAGCAATTTTTGGAATATAAATTTCGTCGCCCGGATCAAAAGACTCATCGTGCAGATACATACCGATCAGGTCATTACGCATAACTTCCAGGTTGGTGCGTAGCCCTTCCAGGCTTGCATAATCAGGGTGGTTAGGGTCATACAGCGCGGGATTACCAAATCGTTCTGCTACGATTTTGTCAAAATATACATATCTGTCGGGATTGAAATGTAGCCCGGTCTCGTCATCCTTCACGAGCTCAGCATGGGCTGCCCACGTGTTTTCATCAGGAATAATAAATTTGCCAACACTTGGAAAAAACTTTACGGCGCTTTGTGCTGCCTTGATATCTTCAAAGGCATTCTGGTTGCGTTCGTCGATTTCCGAGCGTATCCGCGCTTCCTCGATTTGGTTCGCGGTTTCCATGCGGTTGGTGAATTCTTGTTCGGAGCGGCGGTCATATTTACGGGCATATTCTTCGCTGATACCCGAGTTGCCCGGCCGGCGGTCAAACTCGTCATTTATGCCGTCGCGATTACGGTCATCCGAGTTTCCATTACCACCACCATATATGCCAGCCATATAATTTTCCTAATTACGCGGGCGCTATTTTGCCTGCTCAACCTTTATTTCTTTGCCTTCTTCGGCAGCGGCCGTTCCTAGTGCGTATACGCATAAATCTTCAAACGACACGTTGTTTTCAATCGAGATTTTATGAAGTCGCTCAAAACTATCCATCACATCCTGCGGGATGGTGCCACCACGAATAGTCGACAACCACCATGCCTGATGTTGCAATGGGTGGCGTTGTGGATGCGGCTCGCCCACATATACGTGAAACGGATATTTAGTGCCGTTAAAGTCGCAAGGTACGGTAAAACGCTTCATAACCCCTCTTTTTTTCTAGTTTTTATAGTATCATCCAGCCCCGGTAATGTCATGTTACTGATTTATGACGGCCTAGAGCATTAGGCAGGGGATTGTAACAATAAGGGGCTAATATGGCAAGTTATTGTAATAAATGATAATTTTTTGGCTGTTGTGGCGGGTTAATTTGTTTTCTTAAACTTGAAATTATCCGCATAGGCTTTTTTGATCATATGGCGCTCATTTGGCTCATATACATCATAGGCAATATTTTCACGCTCAGCATGAGCAATAGCCGCCTCTTTGGTGGGGAAATTCATGCGGATTTCCTGCAACGTGTCGGTCATGCCGGTCCAGCCCATCAGTTTATCTGTGAAGTAGGGTGCTTCAGGGGCAAATTCTAAAATCCAGTTATGGGTTTTGGCTTTGCCAGATTGCATGGCATTTTTATCGGGTTGGTAAATGCGGGCTTTAGTCATGACGGCGTTTCCTGCGAGTGTTGCGTTGTTTTTGGGGTTTGTGTTTTTTTGATATTGGCGATGATGAAATTGTGCCCTGTTCTATTTCAAAAATCAAGCTGCCTGTCATGCTATTGGCTTCCTGCACGCGAATCATCAGCGGCATGCCGATCGCATATTCCTGTCTGGTACGTGCGCCGATAAAGCAGCTGTGTTTTTTGTCGTAGCGGAAAAAATCACCACTTAAATTGCGTACCGGCACAAAGCCGGTTACCCCGTTATCTGACAGGGTGATATATAGCCCATATTCATTTAGCCCGCTGATGGCGCCGGCGAATGTGTTGCCGATATGTTGTGTCATGTAAGAGACTTTGTAGCGATCACTCGCCTCGCGTTCGGCCATCATGGCTTTGCGTTCGGTGTCTGAAATATGTTGCGCGACCATGTCGAGATGGCGCGTGGATGCGGCGTGGCTTTCTTTATCCAGCGTGCTAATCAATGCGCGATGTACAACCAGATCCGCATAGCGGCGGATCGGTGAGGTAAAGTGGCAATATTTTTGTAGACTAAGACCAAAATGGCCAAGATTTTCGTTTGCGTAATAGGCCTGCATTTGCGCGCGTAATACGGCAGTGTGAACCATTGCCTGCTCGGGTTTATCGGTGGAGGCTTTTAGGATACGATTAAAATGTATCGCCCGCACCGCACCTTTTTGCAGATTGTAACCAGAGAGTTTGAGCATGGTGCGTAGCTCTTCCAGCTTTTCATCTGCAGGAGGTTCATGCACGCGGTAAATGGCCGGGATGTTCTTTTTCGTAAGCCAGTCAGCAGCGGCCACGTTAGCGGCGATCATGAAGGCTTCAATCAGCCGGTGTGCCTCCAGCCGTACACGCGGTTCGATGGAGGAGACGTTTCCCGCCCCGTCAAAAATGATGCGGTATTCAGGTAAATCCAGATCGAGCGAGCCACGTTCATCACGCTCGTGTGCTAGCGCTTTGTATGCAGCGAATAACGGTTCAATGACATTTTTTCGAAGCGGGTGATCGCTTTTACTATCGTGCGTAGCTTGCAGGTCGTTATACGTAAATCGGTAGTGAGAGCGCATAAGCGCGCGAATAAATTTATGGCGTTTGATGTTGCCTTCGCCATCAATCCAAATATGTACGGCTACACAATTGCGATCTTCATTGGGGTTTAGCGAACATAACCCATTGGATAAATGTTCTGGCAACATGGGAATAACACGATCGGGAAAGTAGACAGAGTTGCCACGTTCAAATGCTTCCGCATCCAATGCGCTGTCTTCTTTCACATAATAGGCGACATCGGCAATAGCGACGATGAGATGAAAGCCGCTACCATCTGACTCAGCAAACACGGCATCATCAAAATCACGTGCATCTTCACCATCAATCGTTACCAATGGAATATCACGCAGATCGACACGATCATCGGTAAGGGTGGGTAGCGGTGCATTCTGTGCTTCTTGTTGGGCTTCGTCATTAAAGCCTTGCGGCAGTTCGTGCATGGTGGCTGCGATTAAGCTGGCGGCGCGAGGAGAGTTCAGTGTACCCAATCGTTCGTTAATTTTGGCGCTGCTCATACGTGACGAGCCGCCAGGAATGGTGGTTGCGGTGACGAGTTCCCCGGGTTCTGCGCCATTTATATCTTTACGCGCCACCAAAAAACTATCTTTGAGTTTTCGTGATACAGGTTCGATGATGCCACCATCAGCGGTACTGGTAAACACGCCAAGAATGGTGCGTGGTTTTTCGCTAGGAAGCACGCGAATGACCATGGCGTGATAGTGATGCGGTTTGGTTTTGCGCAGCTTAGCAAGTACACGATCCCCCATCTTTGCCGCATGCCCACGCCCGGATTCTGTGACAATGATGTGGGGCGGGCGTTTATGCGAATCCCACTTAACAGGCTGACCAATTAGCTCACCTTCATCATTGATACGGATGATATTTAATACGCAGACTTCAGGAAGATGGGAGGTGTGTTTATGGCCGTCTTTGCCGCGTGGTTTTTTGCTGCGTAGGCGTTTTGGTGTGGCTCTTTTGGGTGGGCGTTTAGGGGGGCGTGACATGCCTTATTGTGGCATTGCTGGAGCACGGGCGCAATCGGATTCTAACCTAGCGAGACATAGAGGATGATTGCTGCGTGGCGGCACGTTGTTTCAGGATCATATCCGTCATGCTGCCTTCGCGAGCTTGTGGCGCTTTGACTTGTGGCAGTGAGCTTAAGATCGTTTCGTTTTGTGCCTCGCTAGCTGGGTGCGCACGTTTTCCTTGTGCAGCAAACTTTTGTGCTTCCTGTGTCAGGCGCTCGGCGATCTTCTCTCCAATTGGGCTTGCGCCAAACTCTGGGTGCCATTGCACGCCAAGTATAAACATATCACCAACAATAGCCGGATCACCTTCAATTGCTTCGGTAAGAAGCTTGCCGTCTGGTAAGCGATCAGCGGAATAAGCAACCGGACGCAGGCCTTGTCCCACTGTTTTTACCGCCTGATGATGCATGCTGTTTTCGTTAATTACCTCAAGATTAGTGCCGTGCGCCGGGGTATATACAGCGCTTACGCCATCGGCAATTTTTCCTAGCGTGCTGTTGCTTTCAATAATAACTGGCTGCACAGGAACAAACGGTGCAATACCATTATCTTGCTGCGCGTGTTCGTTATGGCCAATGAGAGATGGGATATCTTGATACAAATCGCCGGCAAAAATTACATTGAGCTTTTGCATTCCGCCGCATACACCGATAACAGGCATGCTCTGCGATAATGCTTTTTGCATGATTGTGTATTCGTAATCAGCGCGGGCTTTTCCTTCTGGCGTGTCGGATTCGGCGTGGGTGTGGGAATCACGTTTCTGGTGGTAGCGTTCAGGATCAAGGTCTGAGTCATTGCCCATCACTACCAGCGCATCAATTTTATCGATGTCTTTGCTTGCGTCACGCTTGGTGTGATTGCCCAGAAATAATGGTGTGGCGCCAGCGCTGCGAATCTGCGTGACCATTGCACGTACAGATGCAGACTCAGCGCTTGAGCCACTAATACCAATAACGGGCGTTTTTCCGGTGGTTTCCATAGACTAAATTTACCGATTGCCTATTGGTAAGTCGAATGACAATTGGGTTACAGAATAACCATCTGATTTATTTATTAAAATTCTGTGAGGCGTTTAGTAAATGGCGGATGATATATTTGCCAATGGTGCTGGCGCCAAACTCCGGGTGCCATTGCACACCGATCAGGAATTGATCCTTATATGGTCCATCCGGGGAGGCTTCGATAGACTCAATCAGGTATTGTGCTGAGCCATCCTTCATACGAATCGCATCCGACTTGCCACTTACGATTAGTCCTTCGCCAACCATATCGATGGATTGATGTCGCAACGTGTTTTCCATGATCACTTTTGCATTCTCAGATTGGCAGCCTTTTACAAAGGGCATTTCAATATCGCGTGCGATTGCAGAAAGTTTGGTGCCACTTTCAATCAGGATAGGGTGTGTTGGTGTACATGGATCGATGCCATGTTGGTTTTGATATAGACGCTCATGCCCAACTAAGTCAGGTACATGTTGGTGTAATGTGCCACCACATACTACGTTGATACGTTGCATGCCGCAACAAATGCCAAGCAGGGGTGTTTTGTTTTTTAATGCAGTTTTAATAGCCTCAAACTCATACTCCGCTCTTGCACATTGCTCTGGAGAGTTTGATTCATTGATTGTTTTTGGATGTACCACATGTCTGGGATCATCTTTGGGGTAGCGGGCGATATAATGTTTGGGGTCGATATCAAAATCGCTACCCATCACAATGAGCCCATGCATATCTGCAACGTCTTTTGCCGGGTCGCGCTTTGCATGGTCATCAATCAGCAGCGCGTTGAATCCTTCTTCTTCAACACGCGATATCATCGCCTCTACTGAACCTGAGCCTGTTCTGCTTCCGCTAATACCTATGGTGAGTGTGCTCATATTTACTGTGGTGGAAGTTCGGGAGCGGTTTCTTGTTTTGTGCTTGGTAGTGCGCTTAAACGAGTTTCATATGCCGCTTCTTCTGTCGGGTGTGTGCGTTTATTTTCTGTAGCGTAAGTTGAGGCGGCTTTTACTAGACGTGCGGTAATTCTAGGGGCAAGTGGGCTGGCGCTAAACTCCGGGTGCCACTGCACACCGAGTATAAATTGATCTTTCAGTTCGCCATTCGGGTCTGGTTCTACGGCTTCAATAATATTTCGTGTAATATCGCCTTCGCGATATTCATCCGAAAACGCCGAAGCATGCAGCCCATCACCCACCTTATTAATGGCCTGATGGTGCATACTGTTTTCCATCACTACCGTGCTTGCACCATGGGTGGGAGTATAGACAGAATGAATATCATCTGCGATGGAGGCCAGTAGTGTATCAGCTTTAATGCTCACTGGCATGACGGGAACAAACGGTGCAATATTTTGTTTGAACTGCGCGTGTTTTTCGTGGCCAACCAAATCCGGCACATGTTGGTGCAAGGTGCCGCCGCGCAACACGTTAATGCGCTGGTGTCCACCACAAATGCCGAGTAGTGGCATTTTCATTTCCACTGCTTTTTCCATGATGGCGAATTCATAATCAGCGCGTGCACGTCCTTCAGGCGAGTCTTTTTCATTGGCAGTTTCAGGGTGCTCGGGGTCGCCGTAGCGTGCGGGGTCAATGTCGTAGCTATTGCCCATGACGATCAGCCCGTCGATTTTTGTGATATCGGTTGCAGCATCACGTTCTGCAAAGTTGCTTAAGAAGAGTGGTGTGCCACCAGAGGCAGCTACTTGCGTTATCATGGCGCGAACAGACTGTGAATTGGCATTTACGCCACTAATACCAATCACTGGTTTTGTAGTGCTATCCGCAATAGCTGGTGTGATTAATGAAAAACATAGGGCAGTAAGCAGACTGATAAAGCGCATGTGACTATCCTGTTTTTTTGGTGGTCTTCTTCTTCGCGGTAGTTTTCTTTTTGGTGGTTGTTTTCTTAGCGGCAGGCTTCTTTTTTGCTGCCGCTTTTTTGGCAGGTTTTTTCTTACCTGTTTTCATTTTTTCGACGCGTGCGGCCAGAAGAGGCAAGGCTTCTTCCAGTGTGATTGTTTCCGGGTCAAACCCTTTGGTGATAGTAGCGTTTACTTTGCCATGTTTTATGTATGGGCCGTAAAACCCTTTATAGACGCCAACTTCCGCATCATCATCCGGGTGTTTGCCGAGCACACGAAGCGGGGTGGCGCTGGCACGTTTGCCTTTTTCTGGGGCGGTGGCCAGCACTTCCACGGCGCGGTTAATGCCGATAGAAAGCGGGTCTTCCGCTGTAGGCAGTGTAGTGAATTTCCCATCATGCAACAGGTAAGGTCCATAGCGGCCATTATTGACCACGATAGGTTTGCCCGTATCGGGGTGCGAACCAAGTTCGCGCGGCAGTGATAATAATGCGATGGCGATTTCCAGCGTAATGTCTTCAGGTTTCATCCCTTTAAACAAGCTGGTGCGTTTTGGTTTCTTTTCTTCACCAAGCTGTACATACACACCGTATGGGCCTTTTTTCAGGTGAATATCTTCGCCGGTTTCCGGGTGCGTGCCCAACACTCTTGGCAGGGTGAATTCGTTGCCATCCGCATCTACCAGCACTGGTTCTGCGCCTTCACCTAGTTGCGATTTATAGGTGCAGTCCGGATAGTTTGAGCAGGCGATATATGGGCCGTAACGGCCGATTTTTAGCCCTAAGGTTTCGGTTTTACAGGTCGGGCATTCGCGTGGGTTTTTGCCGTCTTCTGCTTTGCCAAAAACGTAGTCTGAAAGCATTGTGTCGAGCGCAGCTAATACATCAGTGATTTTGAGTTCCTGGCTTTCTTCAATTTTAGCAATGAAGTCTTTCCAGAATTCACGCAGCACTTCTTTCCAGTCACGATCACCTGCGGAAATATCATCAAGTTTATTTTCGAGATCGGCGGTGAAATCATATTCAACGTAGCGTTCAAAGAAGCTGACCAAAAACGCATTCACCAAACGGCCAAGTGATTCAGCGATGAAACGTTTTTTCTCCAGTTGCACATAGCCACGATCCTGCAATACGGAGATGATCGCCGCGTAAGTCGATGGGCGGCCAATGCCAAGCTCTTCGAGTTTTTTGACCAGGCTTGCTTCTGTGTAGCGTGGTGGTGGCTCGGTGAAATGTTGTTCAGGGATGATTTCTTTGGTGCTTAGCGATTCGTCTTTGCTAAGGGCAGGCAGGCGATTTTCTTTTTCGTCTTCTTCATCGTCTTTGCCTTCCTGATACACTTTCAGGAAACCATCAAACTTCAACACAGAACCGCTAGTACGCATTACTGCCTGATTGTCGCTCGCGGCAATGTTCACGATCAATTGATCGAACAGCGCAGATTCCATCTGGCTAGCCATCAAACGTTTCCAGATGAGGTCGTAAAGTTTTGCCTGTTCCTCATTCAATTTTAGGGCAGTAGGTTTTGCGGAAATATCTGTCGGGCGAACTGCTTCGTGGGCTTCCTGTGCGTTCTTTGCTTTGCTTTTGTAAGCACGCGGTGCATCTGGCAGATAAGGTTTGCCGTAGCTTTGTTCGATATAACCGCGAGTGGCTGCCAGTGCTTCACCAGAGATGGATACGCTATCCGTACGCATATAGGTAATGTGGCCGGCCTCGTAGAGTTTTTGTGCCACCTGCATGGTGCGTTTAGCGCCGAAGCCTAATTTGCGCGCTGCTTCCTGTTGCAGGGTAGAGGTAGTAAATGGTGGGGCAGGGTGGCGACGCACCTGTTTTTCTTCCAGCGAGGCAACGTTAAATTGCTTGCTACGCACATCACTTGCGATTTCATTCGCTTGCGTTTCGGTGGTGATTGAAAACTTTTGCAGCTTCTCACCTTTATATTCCACAAGGCGCGCAGAAAACTCATTGCCCGCAGATGAAAGCATTTGCGCTTTAATGTCCCAGTATTCCTGGCTTATGAATTTTTCAATCTCTGCATCACGTTCGCAGATCAGGCGAAGTGCCACGGATTGTACGCGACCTGCCGATTTACTGCCCGGCAGTTTGCGCCACAAGACAGGCGAGAGGTTGAAGCCCACCAGATAATCCAGCGCGCGGCGTGCTTGTTGTGCATTGACCAGTGACATATCAATATCACGCGGGTGTTCAAACGCGTTGATAATGGCTTTCTTGGTGATTTCATCAAAGGTAACACGATGAATTTGCAGATCTTTGTGGATGGCTTTGGATTCCTTCAAGGCTTCCAGCACGTGCCACGCAATGGCTTCCCCTTCGCGATCAGGATCGGGCGCGAGGTATAGCGCATCCGCATCTTTTACGGCTTTTTTGATTTCACTGATGTGCTTTTTGGAGTCTGCATCCACCTCGTAGGTCATGGCAAAATCTTCATCTGGCCTGACTGAGCCATCCTTAGAAGGCAGGTCGCGCACATGACCAAACGAGGCAAATACTTTATAGTCTTTGCCTAGATATTTGTTGATTGTCTTGGCCTTAGCGGGCGATTCTACGATTACGACGTTCACGGGACTCCTTATATATATGCAAGCAGGGGAAATGCCATAAATCCCGGCGCGGTGCAAGTGCTAGATATTTTGGGCTGGTTTTCCCTCCCCTATAGGGGAGGGAAGTTTTTAGGCAACTTCCTCAGCCATATTTGCCACTAATGTTACTTTATTGCCCGCATTACGGCGCAGGCGACCGGCAAGTTCCAGTTCAAGCAGGATAGTCAGCACAATGCTGGCAGAATAGCCGGACTGGGAAACGATTTCATCTACATCGACAGGTGAGTAACCTAGTTTTTCGGTGATAGTGGTGCGTGCCTTTTCTAATTCCGACTCGGCAGGCAGTTCTGCGTTGGTGTTGCCCGTAAAGCGTGCGGCTGGCGTTTCTGCCATGGCGCGGCCACGCAGGTGCGCAGTGGCCTGTATGATGTCTGCAATATTTTCCACCATGGTAGCGCCTTGTTTGAGTAGCTGATTGCAGCCCTTGGAGCGCGGGTCTAGTGGTGAGCCGGGAACGGCAAACACTTCGCGGCCATATTCACCTGCGAGCCTCGCGGTAATCAGCGAGCCGGATTTGGGAGAGGCTTCGACTACGATGGTGCCCATGCTCATGCCCGCGATGATGCGGTTGCGGCCGGGAAACGCGCCAGCAAATGGCACAGCGCCAAATGGCTGTTCGCTAATGACGCAGCCCATCTCTTTGATCTGTGCATAGAGCATTTTATTTTCGGGTGGATATATATTGTCGATGCCGCCTGCGATGACCGCGATGGTGCCAGAGGTGAGCGAGCCTTTATGCACGAACGTATCAATGCCACGGGCGAGGCCGGAGATGGTAATCAACTCATTATCACCTGCATCCTTGGCGAGCTTTTGTGCCAGCTGACAGCCGCTTGCAGAAGCATTGCGCGCGCCCACCATGGCGATGAGTGGTTTTTTCCATAAATGCGTGTGCCCCATTACAGTGATGATAGGCGGTGCATCGGGAATGGTGGTCAGTAGTTCAGGATAGTCTGGCTCGCCAAACATAATCATGCGCGCGCCAAACTTTTCGCTTTGTTCTATTTCACGTTCGGCAGCGGATTTGTCATACGCCACCAATGGTTTTTTACGCCCGCCACGTTTGGAAAGTTCTGGCAACATGGCCAGCGCATCAGACGCGTTTTCAAAACGCTCCATAATGTTGAAGAAGGTGATGGGGCCGATGCCGGGTGTGCGGATCAGGCGCAACACATCAACTACGTTTGAGGAGGCGATGTTCATACGCTGCCCTTCTTGAAGGCAAGCTCGGTGCCGCGAAGCAGACGGGTGATATTTTCGCGGTGCGTGAAAGTGACCAATGTGGCCATACACAAACACATCATAGCGGTGAACATATCGGCAATGACATAAGCCATAACCGCTGACCAGCCGATGGAGAGCAGTGATGCGAGGGAAGAGACGCGTGTGACCAGAAACACGAGCAGCCATGCACCGCATACGGTGACGCCCAGCATGGGGTTAAGTGCGCCGAATATACCGATGGTAGTTGCCACGCCTTTGCCGCCTTTGAAGCGGAGCCAGACGGGGAATATGTGGCCAAGCATGGCAAATAATGCAGCGAGTGGTACGAAGTCATTCGGGTAGAGATAGTTCACGCCAATAACGGCGAGCGCTCCTTTTCCTGCATCTAACAGCAGGGTGAGGATGCCAAGGAATTTACGACCCGTGCGCATCACGTTCGTCGCACCAATATTGCCAGAGCCAATAGCGCGCACATCACCTAACCCTGCCATACGTGTGAGCAGTAGGCCGAAAGGGATAGAACCCAGAAAATACGCGAGTGCGAATGTAGAAAGTAATGTCATTTCAAACTATCCAAGAATCCCTGCAGCATATAGCTTGCTGCGAGTTTGTCCACCAGTTCGCCGCGACGTTTGCGTGAGAGGTCGCCTTCGCCAACCATCATGCGTTCTACGGCCATAGTGCTCATGCGCTCGTCCCATAATATGACGGGGATATCGATATGTTTTTGCACGTTGGAAATAAAAGTGCGTGTTGCCTGCACACGTGGGCCGGAGCTGCCATCCATGTTCATCGGGTTGCCAACGACTAATCCACCGACGCGTTGCTCGCTGATGATCTTTTGCAAGCGGACCACGTCTTTGCCGAATTTGGTGCGCTCGATAGTTTCCATAGGGCTTGCGATACTGCGCATCACATCCGACAGGGCGAGGCCGATGGTTTTATCGCCCAGATCAATGCCTAGCAGGCGGGCATCTTTGGAGAGGGTGCTGATAAATTCGGCGGAAGAGTCAAATAGCATATTTAGTTTCTACCTCTAGGGGGTGGCAACAGATCATCAACATTATCGTCCGTCGTGTTACGCACACCGCGTAATAGCATATCAAAGGCGCCACATATAAGTTCCTCATAATATTCTGGGCGTTGTTTAAGTTGCTGGCCATTATCGGCCTTTAAAGCTCTTTTTACACCATCCTCAAGCATCGCTTTGCTGAGTGGTTTTTCTGTGATGTCGGTCATGATGAATCCCATAATCTGGGCTACATCACTGTCAACACTGGCGGCAATCCCGCCAAGGAGCCTTATAAATTCTTCCTTACGGTGGGTATCTGTTACTTGTTCTTCTTGAGTCATAGCCACAATATATACTTGTCATAGGCCAATATTGCCATTAAAACCAGCCTTCTTAAGATTTTAGAGGGTATTATGTCGGTAAGCACGAAAGATGTGACCAAAATTGCGCGCCTGTCGCGCATTGAGGTGAAAGACGAAAAGAAAGAACATTATGCCAAGGAAATGTCCGGCATTTTGCAATGGGTCGAGCAGCTGAACGAAGTGAACACGGATGATGTGCCACAAATGGTGTCGGTAGCGGATATTCGTCTGCCATGGCGCGAAGATAAAGTCACCGATGGCGGCAAAGCTGCCGAGGTGGTGAAGAACGCGCCCTCTAGTGACTATGACTGTTTCGTTGTACCGAAGGTGATTGAATAATGAGCGAACTTAGAACACTTACACTCGCAGAGATGCGTGATGGCTTGAAGGCGAAAACCTTTTCTTCTGTGGAGCTTGCAGAGGCGCATTTAGGCGCGATTGAAAAAATAAACCCAGACATGAATGCGTTTATCACCATCACGCGTGATAAAGCGCTTGAGATGGCAAAGGCGTCGGACGCGAAACTGGCCAGCGGCCAAGGTGGTGCGCTTGAAGGTGTGCCGGTTGGGGTGAAGGATTTGTTCTGCACCAAAGACGTGCTGACTACTGCCGCTTCGCATATTCTTGATGGGTTTAAACCGCCTTATGAATCCACCATCACGCAAAAGTTGTGGGATGCTGGTGGGGTGATGCTGGGGAAGGTGAACCTCGACGAGTTCGCGATGGGATCAGCGAATATAACCTCCTATTACGGAAACGTAAAATCACCGTGGAAGAAAAAAGGCAGTGATGCGGATCTGGTTCCGGGTGGCTCAAGCGGTGGTTCGGCAGCAGCTGTGGCCGCGGATTTATGTCCAGTTGCGCTAGGAACGGATACGGGCGGTTCTATTCGCCAGCCTGCATCGTTCTGCGGCATCGTGGGTATTAAACCAACCTATGGCCGTTGTTCACGTTGGGGTATCGTAGCGTTTGCCAGCTCACTCGATCAGGCGGGGCCAATCACGCGCAATGTGCGCGATAGTGCCATCATGTTAAACGCCATGTGCGGGCATGATGCGAAAGATTCGACCTCGGTGAACATGGAGGTGCCGGATTTTGAAGCGGCGCTGACAGGTGACGTTAAGGGCAAGAAGATTGGTATCCCGAAAGAATATCGCCCCGATGGTATGGATGCGGAAATCCTCGCCATGTGGGATAACGGCATTAAGCTGCTTAAAGAAGCAGGCGCGGAAATCGTTGATATTTCATTGCCGCACACGAAATATGCACTGCCGACTTACTATATTATTGCACCGGCGGAAGCATCATCGAACCTTGCGCGTTATGACGGTGTGAAGTTTGGGCTGCGCGTCACACCAGAGTCAGGTGCATTGGAAGAAATGTATGAAAAAACCCGCGCTGAAGGATTTGGCGAAGAGGTGAAGCGCCGCATCATGATGGGTACGTACGTGCTTTCTGCGGGGTACTACGATGCGTATTACAAAAAGGCGCAACGCGTGCGCTGGTTGATTGCTAATGACTTTACGGAAGCGTTTAAAACAGTGGATGCGATTCTTACACCAACCGCACCAAGCGCTGCGTTTGCTATTGGCGAGAAGCAGGATGATCCGGTGACCATGTATCTCAATGATATCTTCACCGTGCCAACTTCACTGGCGGGCTTGCCGGGCATATCTATTCCGGGTGGCTTAAACAAAGATGGCTTGCCACTTGGCTTGCAGCTTATTGGTAAAGCGTTTGACGAGGCAACAGTGCTCAACACTGCACACGCGCTCGAACAGATGATCGGCTTTAACGCGAAGGCGGACTTAGTCCCCGACGGTCTGCGCGTAGCGCAGGCATGAGCGGGGACGATGTCAACATACTATGTGTATTTGCTTACTGATGAACCAAGGGGAAAGTTTTATGTTGGATTAACCAATGATCTAGCAAGGCGTATATGGGAGCATCGGCATAAGATGTGCGAAGGATATACAAAAAGAGAAAATATTAGTCGGTTGGTACATTATGAATATTTTGACAATGTAGAAGAGGCGACGAATCGCGAAAAACGATTAAAACGATGGAATCGTCAATGGAAAATAGAGATGGTTGAAAAACATAATCCTGAGTGGAATGATTTGTATAATGTGTTTTGTGAGGAATGGGCGGATGATCCCCGCTCGCGCACCTTGCAGGCGCTTGGCGGGGAGCTATAGTTATGATCAAAGGAAATACGGGCGACTGGGAAGTGGTGATCGGTCTGGAAGTGCATGCACAGATCGATACGGAGTCGAAACTTTTTTCTGGCGCGTCGACAGAATTTGGCGCGGAACCTAATGCAAATGTGTCATTCGTGGATTGCGGTATGCCAGGCATGTTGCCGGTGATCAATGAGAAAGCTATCGAGCAAACGATCCGCACTGGCCTTGCCATTAAAGCGCAGATCAATAACAAAAGCGTGTTTGATCGTAAGAACTATTTCTATCCTGATTTGCCGCAAGGCTATCAGATTTCGCAGTTCCTTGATCCCATCGTGGGTAAGGGTGAAATGCTGCTCGACATGGATGATGGCGAAGTGAAGAAAGTCGGCGTGACACGTATTCACATCGAGCAGGATGCCGGAAAATCGCTACACGAATATAACCCCAAACATACCTATATTGACCTGAACCGTTCTGGCGTGGCGCTGATGGAAATCGTGTCTGAGCCGGATATGCGTAGCGCTGATGAAGCGGCCGCGTATCTCAAGAAGCTGCGTTCCATTGTGCGTTACATTGGTGCGTGTGATGGCGATATGGACAAAGGTAGCATGCGTTGTGATGCGAACGTGTCCGTACGTAAACCGGGAGATGAATTCGGTACGCGCTGCGAAATCAAAAACGTGAACTCGATTCGTTTTCTGCACAAGGCGATCGAGTATGAAGCGATGCGTCAGGTAGAGATTATCGAATCTGGTGGCACGATTGATCAGGAAACACGTTTGTTTGATTCGGCCAAAGGCGAAACACGCACCATGCGTTCAAAAGAAGATGCGATGGATTATCGCTATTTCCCTGATCCGGATTTGTTACCACTCGAATTTGACGATGCATTTGTAGAAAAAATTCGTGCGACGCTACCGGAACTTCCAGATGAAAAGAAACAGCGCTATATGGATGAGTATGGCTTGTCTGCCTATGATGCGGGCGTGATTGTTGCCGAGCAGGAATACGCGGCTTACTATGAAGAACTCGTAGGCAAGGCGGATCCGAAACTGGCGGCGAACTGGATGACGGGTGAGTTGTTTGGTCGTTTGAAAAAACAAGACATCACTATTGCGGATTCACCAATCTCAGCAGAAAAGCTTGCAGGCCTGATCGCGTTGATTGCGGACAATACTATCTCTGGCAAAATCGCCAAAGACGTGCTTGATCTGATGTTTGAAACAGGTAAAGACGCAGCAATCATCGTGGAAGAGAAGGGCCTAAAGCAGGTGACCGACACAGGGGCGATCGAAAAGATGATCGACGAAGTGATTGCCGCAAACCCGGATAAGGTGGAGCAATTTAAAAGCGGTAAAGACCGGTTGTTTGGCTTCTTCGTAGGGCAGGTGATGAAAGCATCCGGCGGCAAGGCAAACCCTGCCGCGGTGAATGAGCTGCTTAAGAAAAAGCTGTCATGACATCGCCTTCTGGCGACAAAAGACTCTTCATTTTTGGTCTGGGCTATAGCAGCCAATATATAGCAAAACTAGCGATGGAAGCTGGTTTTGAGGTGTGTGGTACGTGCAGAACGCAGGAAAAATGCAATCAGTTGGAGGCGCAGAGCATAAAAGCTTTTTTGTTTGATGGCGTTCCACCCGACGTTTTGGCTGGTGCCAGTCATATCCTATCTTCCATTCCTCCACAGGAGGGAGAAGACATCGTGTTGCCATTACTTCCTGACACTACGGGTAAATGGCTAGGGTATTTATCAACTACGGGAGTGTATGGCGATTGGAAGGGCGAGTGGGTTGATGAAACCTCTGAGGTGCGCCCGAACAATAAGCGGTTAAAAGCGCGTGTTGCAGCAGAGAAGGGATGGCTTGACTGTGGGGGGCATGTGTTTCGCCTGGCAGGTATTTATGGGCCTGGCCGCAATGCGATAGAGAATGTGCGCGCAGGAACTGCGCGGCGTATTGATAAACCCGGGCAAGTATTCTCGCGTATTCATGTCGAAGATATTGCGCAAACGGTGCTGGCTTCGATGTTAAACCCATCACCGGGTGCTATTTACAATGTATGTGATGATGAGCCCGCGCCTGCACATGAGGTGATTTCTTACGCATGTGAGTTGCTAAAGGTTTCTGCGCCGCCACTTGTTCCAATTAACGAAGCAAATTTGTCACAGATGGGAAAAGAATTCTATCAATCTAACCGTCGTGTACGCAATCAAAGAATTAAGGAAGAGTTAAGGGTCGATTTGGGGTACCCAACTTATCGAGAAGGGCTGCGGTCTTTTGTGTCTCTGGCATGATGTTTGCATATAAAATACGCAGTAATTTGTGCTGACTAGAAACGAATTTTTTGTGGTTTTATGGGTGCATAGGTCGCTTTTTTGTGATAGTGTGGCCTTGGTTCTAAAAACACAAAAGACCGAATGTATCGGTCGTTTTTAGGTGCCCAGTTAATTAAATGTATTAATTACGCGAAGGACAATACAATGGTAAACGCTCTCTCTGCTTCGGCAAGTTCAGCTCTCTCAATAAGTCGGCTGGACAAAAACCCAACTTTAACTAAGAACCTTAAATTTAATAACGAACCTGCACCTGCGAAGGTTAATGGTGAGGCGAAAGCTGATGCTTTTCCTGGCAATAAACCTCGGCCTGCTACTGTTGATGGTTCGGCAGTTGCCACATCCAACCCCAAGTTTCAAGGCACAAACGTAGGCCAAGCAACATCAGCTGATCTTGTCAGCCCACCAACAACGCCTGGTGGACCTGGTGTTGCATCGGCAAATGCTTCTGATACAGAAGCTACTGGCGCAGTTAATCCATTTGCGGCATTAAGCGATGGGCCAAACGCAAATGAAAATTCTTTGCGTAAAGCACTCACTATTATTTTTAATACGATTGAAAGTGGTATTGGAAGTAACGATGGTACCATCACTGGTGCCGAGTTGGATGCCTTTTTCGATAAAGTGGCGCAAAATCCTAATGAATTTAGTCTGAGTAAAGACGGTTTAGAAAGTCTGCGTTCTAGTATTACAGAACTTTTCAATAACATTAGCGCATCTAAGGCAGGAAGTGCTAAGTCTAATGAAGTTGCTGTTACTGCAAAAGACTTTGTAAACGGTATCGCGAATGGTACGGCAGAATTTGATTTCTTCCATATCTCGTCGACTCTGAATCTCTACGGCTTTTTTGCATAGATAATTCTATTGTGAGCGGTGCTGTATGTTTTTCATATGGTACCGCTCATATGAATTATCTTGCAATGGAAAGTATTCAAAAGGAGCTTTATCATGGTAAGTGCACTCACTTCTTATGCGGGTTCAGCCCTCTCAATAAGTCGGCTGGATAAAAACCCAACATTAACTAAAAATCTTAAACTACAAAATGAACCAACGCCTGCGAAGGTGGAAGGTGAGGCAAAGGCAACTAGTTTTGCCAGAAATGCGGCAGCGGTTCGCACGGAAATCAATGCTTCTCCAACTGCTGTAAAGAAATCACCTGTAGCAGACACGAAGTCTACTGACGACGCTGATCCCGCTTTGGCATTGCGACGCTCTTCAGCGGGTACGGATCCAAACGCCACTGCGCGTAAGGGCCTGACATTGTTGTTTGATGCAATCTCGAGTGGATTGGGTAATGGCGACGGCAATGTGACTTTAGCAGAAATTAATGGCTTTTTTGACAGAGTTGGAGCAGATCCTGAGTCTTACGGGCTTGATCAAAATGGTTACAACAGCTTGCGAACAGTAATTACGGATGTATTTGAAAGCATTGCAAAAATTAGTGGCAACCCTGAAGCAGGTGTAAATAGCCAGGATTTTGTTGGTTCCGTACTTAACAGTGATGATAAAGGTTTCTTCAAGCTTAGCTCTGTAATTCAGTTTGCGAATACGATAGCGGCACGTCCTGAGCCTAGTGTGGTATCAGCAGGTAATTCCGGCGATGTTAACTCTAATTACGAGCCACCTGTGGTGCCGATTGGTGATTTGAGCACGGCAGATGCAGGCGACACTGTAGAAGCATATAAAGACCCGGTAGTGCCGATTGGTCTTCCTGAAGATGCGGTTAAGGCACTTACCGTTCTCTTTGATGGGATCGATCCGAATTCTGATGGTGTGATTACTCAGGATGAAGTGGCGCAGTTGTTTGCTGATCTGGAGTCGCGCTTTCCGAAGGATGGCACGGTTTCATCGTTGAAGACACAGCTTACGGAGTTCTTCAATAATGCGGAGACTGGTGATAACGGCGTTACAGTAAATGAGTTTATCTCTGGAATACTGGGTGACGCTCGTGCCTACAGTTCGTTAATCGCGCTGTATAACAGAGTAGCGTAATCTATTTTGTAAGCCTGCAACTGTGACGCGTACACGGTGGTGGGCCGCACATACTCTTGTAGAATGGGTGCCAGTTAAACTGGCACCCATTTTGCTAGGTAAGGGTGGTGAAGTAGCCATTTAAAAGAGGGAATGTATGCGTTTATCATTGTTTGTTTGTCTGATTGCGCTGGCTGGCTGTACGAAAGAGCAGGCAAAACAGGATCGGCTGGCTGTGGAGCAGCAGCTTAATGAAGATGGCCAGTATGTGGCCGAGCAAACAGAAGCAAATGCTGAGCTTATTGGTGATAATGTAGAGAAACACGCAAAACGCATTGCAGATAATGTGCGTGATCAGGTGAAGAAAACAAACCGTAAGGTGCGTGATTGGTGGTTGACGCCTATGCCTGAAAAGCATGATACGCCTATTGCTAATTCTTATTGTTATAAGGCATTGCAGGATGTGTTGTGTTACCGTCAGCCTGTTCCGGGGTGGGAGCATCGCCTTGCTGGCTATCAGGGAACATATGCAAAAACCCCTCCGGCTGTTCAGACAGAGCCGCTGCCTACGATTAACATGGATGGAAGAGAGCATGTGGCGAACCGTATCGCTGCGGCTAAGCCAGTGTTTAAAGAGCCCCCGAAGGAAGAAGAGGTGAAGCCTGAGACGACGGAAGAGATCTTAAACGCAGATCCGGCGAATGAGGTGCTTCCTAACCCAATGCTTTCTCCACAACTATAAAGTTTATTGGGTTGGCTAGCTCGTAGCTTCACTTGCGAAAACCAGTGAAGTAGGCTGTTTCCATTCCAACGTATCAAACTTATCGCATGACGGGCAGTGTGGTTGCCAGTGCTCGCTACCGTGCGAACAGTGGTTGCATGCCCAGATCGCTTCAGGTTCTGCATCCGCACTGCGTGCTAACCAACGGCTGGCTGCGTCAGCATCGGCGAACTCACCTTGTTCCGTATATGCCATCAGTTTACAGGCGCGCATAGACTCATGCTGTTCCAGCACGGTTTTCAGTACTTCGCGTGCCGTATCCCATTCCTTCAATTTGATTGCTACTTCGGCTATGGCGAGATTGCTTTCCGCGTGATCGGGTAATAACGCAGCTAGTTTTTTGATGGTCTTTAGCTGTTTTGCAGGTGCCTCTTTCGCAATAGCAATGCGCAGCGCAGATGCCAGTTCCGGGTGAGGAGAAACTTTCCAGTGTTTCAAAATAAGTTTGGTTGCTTTAGGAAGATTTCCTGCTGCAATCATAGCGCGTGCGGCAAATAAAATAGCGGGAGTAAATTTTGGCAGATATTTGAGTGCGAGTGTTGCATTGGTAACAGCCGCATCTGCTTGGCCTGCCTCGAGCAATTTTAATCCCTGTGCGAGATAGACAATGCCACGATAGTGACGTTTATCCTGGCGGTTGAAAGCACCTTTGCGAGAAGCCTTCTGCACTGAATGCAATGCTTCCTGCCATTTTTCCAGTTTGATATGTAAGCTAACCAATGACGCCGCAGATGATGTTTCCTTAGGGTTCACGCTGCGCGCGCGCTCTGCAAGCGGAAGCGCTTTTTCAAACATGTGCTCTTTAGTTGCTGATTCTGATAAGGAGCGCGCGGCAAGATATTCTGTTTCCTTGTGATCGAGCATTTTTGTAAGTAGCAAACGTGTTTTTTCTTCATCGCCTTCATTACGTGCGACTTGCGCGGAGAGCAAAAGAGTAAGTGGTGTTTGGCCGAGTAGCTTTTCTGCTTTACGAGTATGTTGCTGGGCGCCTTTTACATCAGAGGCAGCAAGCGCTGCCACACTGTAGGTAATTTCTGCCATGCCTTTATGGTAGTGGCGCATCTGCCGGCGCTCAGAGAAATGTGCAGGCGCCAGTAACAGGGCACGAAGGAAGATCAGCAAATAGGCAAACAACACGGCAGAAATTGCCGCCACCATGATGAGAAAGGCAAAGCTGGTATCAATACGCCAGTCAAACCAGTAGATGGTAACGCTACCGGGTTGTCCTGCAAGCCACGCAGACATAGCGCCCAGCCCGGCAATAATGCATAGTAATACCCATAGCCGAATCATACGCGATCCGGTGCCTGCTTGGCAGGCTGGGAAGGTTCTTCAGAGAGCATGAGCTGTAGTTTGTCGAACACAAGTTTTGTCTGGAGCCTTGTGTTTACGCTACCAAGCCAATCGGCAAAAATGGCGGCGGCATGTTCAGATAGACTATGCATTTCCTCTTTTGCCAATAGTAGCTGGCCTTTTTTAAGCAATAATTCGGCACGCGCCAGAATTGCCTCATCGCTGTTACCTTGCTGATCCCCCACCTTGCGAATGGTGACGAGTGATTGCAGATTCGCCATTACAGACGTTGGCTCGTGGGGTGAAAGCGCTTTAGGAACCAGCTTATCAAACGAGGTTTGTAGTTGTTCTAAGGTGGGCACACCACCCTCAGTATAGTTGGAAAGCTGTAACATCATGTTTTGGATGCTGCTATTGGTTGCATTTAGTTCCATGAATCGTTGGTATTGCGGGAAAAACTTTTCGCCGTTCATTGCTGCTTGACGCATTTTGGAGAGGGTAGCAAAGGCTTCAATAAGCTCGCTAGATCTTACGGCGTTTTGGCTGATTTGTTGTTCCAGCCCTTCCAGTTTTTTTTCTAGCGCTACGATACGTGCGTCGGAGGCAACTAATTCGTTATTCATCTCTGAGGGAGTGGGCATGGCGGTAAGTAGTTCTTCATACGCTTGAAGCTGTGCTTCTAGCTTATCAATACGCGCATGCAGCTTGCCGACTGGATGGTGGGTATCTCCCATGTGATGTGGAGGTGGAGGGGCCGGTGGGGGTGGAGGCGGAGGCGGAGCAGCAGTTAGTGTTGTTACCGGTTGCTCTGTTTGTATGTTACGTTCAGCCTGGAGAGGTTTTGCTTTGGGAAAGATAAGTTTGGGTACGAGCTGCCCAAACACCGCCCATACAGCGAATAATAGCGCAAAGGCGATGAGTGGCTTTTTGAGTGCATCAGCAATGCTGGCCGGCTGTTTGCTCGTTTTGCTGTCGGTAGGCTCTTCGTTTGTCTCAGGCTGCGTCATGATGGCTCATCGTCTATAGTTGAGATAAGGGATGCCAGTGTTGGTTCTGGTGCGATGATAATAGATTTCCATTGTGAATCTTGCAAGGGCATAGCCACGGCTTCACTTAAACAATAGGCTTCCATATGGTCTGTAGCATTAGATACATCTGTATTCGCCAGCAATTTAAGAAAAATATCTACGCTGCGCTGAGAGAGAAAGGTGACCGCATCCACTTGTTCTCTTTTTAATTGCTCGATTAATGTGTCAGACAGAGCTTCGCTTGCTGTTGCCTCGTAAAGCACAACCCGTTGTACTTCCATACCGTAAGCGCCTAACTCTGCCTCCAGATCAGTACGCACATGGACGGCAGATCCGTAGATCAATCTGGAATCGCTATCATACGCATCCAGAATATAAGTGACTAGGTCATCGGCCGTGCCTCCAGCAGTGCTTACCCGTGTGAACCCTACTGAGCGTGCTGCTTCTGCTGTTGCATCTCCTACGCAAAGCAGCGCAAGATCACGTATTTCGGTCAGAGCAGCCAATGCACGCGCACCATAGCGGCTCGTAAGGATAATGGCGTCTGGTTCATTTTGGAGCGACTGTTGCAGCTCTTGACGCACTGTATGATTGAGAAAAATCTCAGTAAGTGGTTCGTGTATTACGCGGTGGCCAAGTTCTTGCAGCTGTTCGTGGAGTTCTTCGCCATCACTCACACCACGTGTGATCAGAATAGTTTTGCCAGTCATAAGTTTTTCATACTATGCTGTGTGGAGATCGCAAAGGTAAATTATTATGACTAAGCCACTTAATTTTGATGCACTGAAAGAATTGACCGGCGAGAGCGGGGAGCTTCAGGATAGCCTGATTGCGTTATACGAGGTCACGGCTGAACGCTGTATTACAATGTTAGAGTCATTGGTCGAAAATGATGACGACGAACGGTGGCATGGTGTGGCTCACGAGCTTAAGGGTGCATCTGGTAGCATCCGTGCGGAAGAGATGGCAGCATTATGCCGACAGATTGAATATCTGCCTTTTGATCCGGATGAACGAAAACGCGCTTGCGAGCTCTTGAGGGAATCATTAGTTGAGTTTAAGGCGTTTGTAGAAAAGGCTAAATAGCTTCAATTACCACCATGGCTTGTGCAAAGGGTGGTTCATCACTAATAGAAATATGCAGCTTAGCAGTCATGCCTTTTGGGGTGAGTTCCTTGAGGCGTTTGCGTGCTGCGCCGTGCAGGGCGAGAGATGGGTGGCCATTCGACGCGGTGACGACTTCAATTTCGCGCCACTGTATGCCACGACGAAACCCCGTGCCTAATGCTTTGGCGCAAGCTTCTTTAGCGGCGAATCGTTTAGCATAAAAAGCGGCCACTGTCTTATTGCGTGCATTTTTACGCGCACGTGCTTTTTTGCGCTCACGCACGGTAAATACACGTTCTTCGAACTGTTCGCCGTAGCGTTTGAAGGTGCGCTCGATGCGGTTGATGTCGGTGAGGTCTGTGCCGATGCCGAGGATCATGCCTTGCTCTCGTTTCGTGCGTTAGTAATGCGTTTTTTCATAAGGACAATGGCTTCTTTCATACCGATAAACATTGCCTCACCCATAAGGAAATGTCCAATGTTGAGTTCCATAATTTCCGGCAAGCGTGCAATAGCGCCCACTGTGTCATAGGTAAGGCCGTGACCTGCATGCACCTCCAGACCCAGCCCGTGTGCCATCATGGCGCATTCGGAAATACGCAGGAACTCTGCTTCGCGTTCTTCGCCCAGCACATGACAATATTGTCCGGTATGTAGCTCAACAATATCCGCGCCCACACGTTTGGCCGCTTTGATCTGTTCATTTTCTGCGGCCACAAATAACGACACGCGACATCCACCCGCTTGTAATTTTTTAACATAATCACCAAGCGATGATTCCAGTTTCACCACATCTAATCCGCCTTCTGTGGTGAGTTCTTCGCGCTTTTCCGGCACCAGACACACTGCGTGAGGCTTAACTTCCAGCGCGATGGCGAGCATCTCATCTGTTGCCGCCATTTCCATATTGAGTGGTAATGGTACTTCGGCTTTCAGTCGCTTGATGTCGTGGTCTTTGATGTGTCTGCGATCTTCGCGCAAATGTGCGGTGATGCCGTCAGCACCGGCTTCCTGTGCGATCAATGCCGCGCGAATTGGGCAGGGGTGGTCACCACCACGTGCGTTGCGCACGGTGGCTACATGATCGATATTAATGCCGAGTCGTAAGTTGTTCATGGTTGCTCAATCGTTATCTTATCTACCCATACCACCTCGCAGGAATCTTTTCCAGTGTCCGTACGGGTTAGTGAGCTCGTCCATTTCCAGCCATTGCTATGATTGATTCGTACAAGGTGTCCATGCAGAGTCACTATGTCATCGGTTTGTACGGATAATAATTTTTTTTCAATTTCCGGCGTGGCGGGAACCATGTGCATGTTTGCGCTTTGGGTAGAAACCGTTTTATGCATGATGTCCTTATTGTGCTGTTGGTTGTATCCCCGATGGCGGTATCGGTAATGATAGCGATATGAACGATGCAGGTGTTTGATGGTAACTTTACGTAAAAAATTCTTATCAGCCATTTGTTGCCAGCCCAATACGAAATCTACGGGTGATAATGCAGAGCTTTTACCCGAATCATAATGTTTGGTGGATAGTACACGTGCCTGGATATGAAAATCAGCTAATGGCGTTACGTTAAATTCTCCGTGTTGCCACCCACCTCCATGGGGTGGTTTTTGTAGTGGGGGTGTATTGATCGATACATCTGGTATATATCTATTTGGGTGGGCGTTGGCGTGCCATGCAGGTTGTGCTGCCAATGTTGCTATTGATAAAATGAGCAGCCTAAACATCACGTTTGATAGCGCTCGACGCTTTGCACGGTTTCTTTCGCGCGCAGGCCGGCGATGATGTTGTTCATATGCTTGATATCGCGCACTTCCACATCTAGCAGCACTTCAAAGAAGTCAGATGAGCGATTGATGATTTTAAAATTGCTGATGTTACCCATTTCTTTAGCGATCACATTGGTCACTGTAGCGAGTGATGCCGGCTCATGGCTTAAGTGTGCCCGCAGCCGCACGATATGCCCGTTATCATTTTTCTCACGCTCCCATGCCACATCAATCCAACGCTCTGGTGCGTCGGAATAATTTTCCAGTGTATCGCAATCCATAGTGTGAATGGTCACGCCCTTACCGGTGGTGACGATGCCCACAATGCGGTCACCAGGAATAGGGTGGCAGCACCCGCCGAAATGTAGTGCCATGCCTGGAATAAGCCCTTTGATAGGCATGGCGTCTTGTGCGCCTGATTTGCGTTTTTTAAACGGGTTAGACAGTGAGAATCTGGAATTCTTATCGCTGGTTTTCTTTTTGCCGCTGACTATCTCGTATACTTGCTGTCGTGGAATCAGTCCTTCACCTACGTCGGACAGCAGATCCTCTACTTCTTTTTTCTGGAAGTGCGCGAGATGTTGCTCAAGGTCTTTTTCATTGAACTCGCTGCCTTCGCTTTTAAAGGTTTTAGCTAAGATAGCGCGCGCCAGTGTGATATATTCAGTACGTTGTTGCGTGCGAATATGTTTGCGGATTTCTGAACGCGCTTTGCCTGTGACCACAAAACGTTCCCAGCTGGGGGAAGGGGTTTGGGTTTTGCTGGTGATAATTTCTACCTGATCACCATTTTTTAGTTTAGTACGAAGAGGGACAATGCGGCCGTTAATTTTTGCGCCCACACAAGTGTCACCCACGCCGGAATGTACGCCATATGCAAAGTCCACTGGGGTTGCGCCACGAGGGAAAGCGAGAATATCGCCTTTGGGCGAAAAGCAGAACACCTGATCCTGATACATTTCCAGGCGTGTGTTTTCTAAAAATTCTTCGGCATTGGAAGATTGCTCGAGAATCTCCAGAAGTTCACGTATCCAGCGGAATTGTTTGCCATCCTTGGAAACACCTACTTCTTTCTGTTTATAGGCCCAGTGTGCGGCCAGACCATATTCAGCAATTTCGTGCATTTCATGGGTGCGGATTTGCATTTCCACACGCTGTTGGCCAGGGCCTAATACCGCTGTATGTAGTGATTGGTATCCGTTTGATTTTGGCGTTGAAATATAATCTTTAAACTGGCCGGGAATGGTATGCCACTCTTCGTGGACCACTCCGAGCGCCTGATAACATTCTTGTATGTCATTAACGACAATACGAAAAGCAATGATGTCTGATAGCTGTTCGAAGGTGATGTTCTTGGTTTCCATCTTCTTCCAGATAGAAAATGGTTTTTTCTCACGTCCGTAAATTTCTGCATCACCCAGACCTGACTCAGTCAATTTTTCGCGCACGATGCTTACGGTTTTTTCCAAATCCGCAGCCCCTTGTGCACGTAAAAATTCCATGCGTCGCACAATAGATTCACGTGCTTCCGGATAAAGCTCGGCAAAGGCGAGGTCTTGTAGTTCGTCTTTAAGGTGGCGCATGCCAATACGCTCTGCCAGTGCGGCATAGATGTCTACCGTCTCGCGGGCAATGCGCTGACGCTTTTGTACATTTTTGATGTATTTGAGTGTTTCCATATTGTGTAGCCGGTCACATAGTTTGACGAGCAACACACGTAAATCTTCCGACATGGCAATGAGTAGTTTTCGGAAGTTTTCTGCTTGTTTGGAATTTTCTGTTTTTCCTTCGAGTTTGGTGAGCTTGGTAACGCCATCTACCAGGCTACGAATCTCTTTACCGAATTTTTCTTCGATATCTTCGAGTGTGGTGTCCGTATCCTCCACCGTATCGTGAAGTAGCGCGGTAACGATAGAGGCTGTATCGAGCCTGAAATCAGTGAGTCGGTATGCAACCTCAACTGGGTGTGAAAAATAGGGCTCGCCAGAGGCACGTTTTTGTGTGCCATGTGCGTGCATCGCAAAAACATAGGCGCTGTTAATTAATTCTTCGTCGGCATCGGGATCGTAAGATTTAACTTTTTCGACCAGTTCTGACTGGCGTATCATAAGGTGTTTCCATATTTTTAGTGACGCATTACGGCTACATAATAGCATATTTCTTTACAAACTACTAAGCTGTACACAGAAGCAGCATACAAATGTAGCTTGTTTAGAAGGCGATGAGAGGGAGTAGGGGTGGATTTAGTTAAAATGCGTTTACAATTTCGCTTAATAACTAACTGAAATGTGAGGCTTTTTTGCCACAATGCTTAACGCTTTTTTAAGTGGTGAAAGGCTATGATTTCAGCTAGATACGAGTAGAAAACACATAGAAAAACGTTATGGATTCATCACGCAGATTGGTCATTTTATTGGTGGCCGGTGTCATTGTTGCCTTTGCCGCGATTTACATTCGCAGCAAGCTTTCGGATTCGGTGCCACCCCCTCCTGAATTGCAAGCTATAGCGGCGCAAGGAGAGCTTTCGCTTGGCACGCTTGTGCAGTCAGGTGATTTGGCCTGGGTTCCTGTAGAGAACGGGACCGATACAGAAGGAATGTTGCTTAATAATGCGGTCGCACTGGAAGATTTTACAGGTGCGGTGGTGCGTAAGCAGCTAAAGCCAGGTGAATTAGTGAAAGCGGAAGACTTAATGAAGGCCGGAGAAGGCGGGTTTATGTCCGCTGTGCTTGAGCCGGGTATGCGCGCGGTTTCAGTGGCAGTGAATGCTACTTCTGGTAATGCCGGGTTTATTTCACCGGGTGATCGGGTGGATCTTATTATTACGCACCGTATTCAGATTCAAAATGGCGGCGAACGCGGTGGTCAGGAATCTGTGGTGAGCGAAACATTTGTGCGCAATGTGCGAGTGCTTGCGGTGGATCAGATGCTCGATAATCCAGAAAATAAAGCGATTCTTGCTAAAACGGTTACCGTTGAGGTGAATGATGCGCAGGCAGAACAAATTGCCGTAGCCACAGAGATGGGCAAGATTTCCATGGCGTTGCGCAGTCTCGCTGGTGCGCCTAAGGAGGGGTCTAAGGGGGCCACAGAAAAAGATATTAGTCCTATTATGGGGACGGGGGCTATGCCTCGTGTGCGCGTGATACGTGGCGATGAAATCGAGAATATGGAGTTTTCCCAGTGATAAATACCAATCGCCTGTTCATGTTTGTTATGTTTTGTATCGCCGGCGCTTCCATGGCAATAGCCGCAGAAGATCTTGTGCGGGTGGAGATCAATAAAGGGCGGATGGTAAAGCTGGATCGTCCGGCAAACTCTGTCGTAGTTGCTGACCCTGAAACGGCTGACGTACAAGTTGTATCACCCAAATTGCTTTTTATTCATGGTCGCAAAATCGGGGAGACTTCAATTTATGCGATTGATGCAAATGATGACACAATTTTAAATGCAACGGTTGATGTAACGCACAATATTAGTAGCCTGAACCGTACGGTGCGCCGTGTGGCTCCTGATGCAGATGTGCGCTTTAAAACGGTTGATGGTGGCTTGGTTTTGGATGGCCACACATCATCTGTTGTGGAATCAGATCATATTAATAATCTCGCTAAGGCTTATGTGGGTGAAGACGATAAAGTGGTCAACATGATGACTGCTGCTGGTTCTGATCAGGTAATGCTGAAAGTGAGAATCGTTGAAGTAACGCGCAGCGATGTAAAGCGCTTTGGGATCAACCTAACGGCGCTTGCTAGTCCGGGCGGCTTAGGTCTGCAGCTCTTACAAGGGCAGGGCATCACTCTTGATGGCGACGGGGTGTTGACGCGTGCGGGTACCTCAAATGTATCAAGCACAACCAACACAGCACTTTATGCTAACTGGACACCTGGCAATGCTAATATTAGCGGCGTGATTGATGCGTTGGAAGTGCAGGGGTTGGTGAATATATTAGCGGAGCCGAGCCTATCTACTACTTCTGGTAAAACGGCTAACTTCCTCGCTGGTGGCGAGTTTCCGATTCCTGTGCAGGATGGTTTAGGTAATATTACGGTGACCTATAAGCCGTTTGGTGTGCGCTTGGACTTTACGCCGGTGGTTATGTCTAAAGACCGTATGAGTATTACGGTGGCGCCTGAAGTGAGTAGCATCAACTTCGATAACCCGATTGAAGTAAACGGCATTAAAAACCCAATTATCCAAACACGTAAAGCACAAGCAACTGTTGAGCTTGGTAGCGGCGATACATTTGCGCTTGCTGGGTTGCTGAGAAGTGATGATGCGAACAGCATTGATAAATTTCCAGGGCTGGGTGATTTACCGGTGTTGGGTTCGTTGTTCCGCTCGCATAATTTCCGTAATGATAAAACAGAGCTGGTTATTCTGGTGACGCCTTACTTGGTGCGTCCTGTGACCGAGCCTAAGAAAATGCTGACACCGTGGGATGGTTATGTGCCGCCAACTGATTTCCAGCGCTTGTTATTGGGTAACCTATATCAGCAAGAGCCTATGGATGGTTGGCCTGAAGATGCGCCTGGCCTGACAGGTGAAGGCGGATTTATTCTGGACGAATAGGGTATGTGCATGAAAAAAATAACAACAACTATTTTACTCCCACTATTGCTTGGCGCGTGTACGTCGGAGTGGGATATGCATGGGGTGGATCCAAAAGACTACTACCGTGAGAACCCTATCGAAAATAAAGTCGAAACAAAGACACAAACACATATGGCGCAGTTCATGAAAGGGCATAGCCACTTGAGTAACCGCGATGTGTATGCGCTGAATGCTGCACTGCGCAGCATTTCGCCAATGGCTGTTGAATCAGTGCAGGTGCAGATGCACCGTTCGCAAATTCGTAACGTATCGCGTAAGAACAGCATCACTAAATTAATTTTCAGAGCCGGGTATGATAAACATTTGATTATGTTTGAGCCGTCGGATGTGTTAGGGCGCGATGAAGTGCGTCTTGATGTGTCTTATGCTTCTGTGATAACGCCGCGTTGTCCTGATTGGCGCACTTCGCCGGTGACGACCTATAGTAATACAAGTCAAGCTGGTCATGGTTGCGCGACTACCAATAACCTTGGCATGATGGTGGCTGATCCGCGTGATCTTGAGCGTGGTTCTGGTCATATGAATCCAGATGCGGCGCGTAATTCTAATGTGCTGGAAAGCTATCGTACTAATGAGGGTGCGGGTGAAGAAGCGGCTGTATCGGCTGAAGTGAACACATCCACAGCTGGACAGCAGTAACATATAACAACCTTAGTAAAATTTATGAGTAAGCAACCATTCTTAGCTTTTGCCACTGATACCGCAGATATTGAGGTATTAAAAAAATTCGCAGGTACACATGGCTGGGATGAGTCTTGCATTATGCAGGGTGATGTCAGCGCAGCAACGCAGCATTTGAAAGATACACCCTCTCCCAAGCTATTGCTGGTAGAAATTCCCGCTTCAAAGGATGAGGCTTCATCGCTATTAGATGGGCTGGCTGCGGTATGTGATCCGGATACCAAGGTAATCGCTATTGGTAGCGTGAACGAGTATAGTTTCTATTGCTGGTTAATGGATCTGGGGCTTTCGAGCTATTTGTTGCGTCCGCTTACAGAGCCTATGTTGGAGGGGGCGTTTGAGAAGTCTGTTGAAAGCAAAGATGACTCTAGCGAAACAAAGAAAAAACCAGCAAAAACCATCGCGGTAATGGGAACACGCGGCGGAGTAGGGGCTACAACTATTAGCACTAACTTAGCCGCTATTATTGCTGACTTGACTAAAAAAGAAGTGGCGCTGGTGGATATTGACCCGCAGGAAGGCAGTATTGCATTGATGCTTGATCTTGAGCCTGGGCGCGGATTTCGCGATGCGCTGGAAAAGCCTGATCGTATTGATTCCCTGTTCATGGAACGTGTAATGACTAAACCACATAAACGCTTATCAGTGTTAGCGGCAGAAGAAGCGTTTCAGGAAAAGGTGGTGATTGCAGATGATGCGGCAACATTGCTAATCAAAGAGCTGAAGGCAAAATATGACGTGTTGGTGTTAGACATTCCGCGCCATTTGCGCACCTTTAGCCGCCAATGTTTGGAGCAAGCAGATCATGTGGTCTTGGTAACGGAATTGTCGCTGGTGGGGCTGCGTGACACGTTGCGGCTGCAGGACATGATGCGCGAAGGGTTAAAAATGCGTCCACCTGTCGTGGTGGCAAACCGTGTGAAGCTTTCCAAGCACGATATGAAAGAAGCAGACTTTGCTAAGGGCATAGGTGGGAAGGTAGAATTTACCATTCCGTTCTCGCCTGATATTTTTATTCCGCCTAGTGAGGAAATTCCTGCCCTTAAGTTTCGCAGTATGCCTTCACTAAAAGGTCTATACAAACTTGCGGAGCATTTAGAGCCAGAGGCAAAAAGCTTGCTTAAAGCGGTGAAAGAGAAAAAAGGATTTAGCCTGTTTGGTGGGGGAAAGAAAAAAGAAGCCCCAGCAAAAGAAGAGAAGAAGAAGGAGGGGGGCGCATAGATGTTTGGTAAGCGTGGTGTGAATGATACGACCCCGCCTGCGAAGCCTGATGCTGCGCCGGAGAAGCCAAAAGAGCAACCTGCTAGCCCGACTGCTGTACCAGCTGAAACAAGCACTCCTTCTGCGGAACCTGCGACTCCTAAGCCAGAAATTGCTAAACCAGAATCCGTTACGCCGCCCGCACCGGAAAAACCTGCACAGGCAAAAGAAAAAGAACATAAGAGTGGTATGGAGCTGCTTGATTCACCCGATGAATCATCGCTAGCAGAATCAGTTGCGGCTACCAAAGACGAGCTCTCTGACGCGAAAGAAAAAATTTACGACCTGCTCATGGAGCAGATTGACATTACGACATCGTCTCGGCTTCCTCGCGATGAATTAAAGCGCCAGATCATTGAATTGATTGGTGAAATTGTGATGGAGCAGAAGCTTGCACTTTCACAATCAGAACAGCAACGTCTGGCAAACCAGATTGTTGATGATATGCTTGGCTTTGGTCCCCTAGAGCCGCTTCTGGAAGATGAATTTGTCACGGATATTATGGTGAACGGGCCGTATCAGGTGTATGTGGAGCGTAAAGGTAAGCTGCAGCTGAGTGATGTAAAATTCCGCGATAATGCCCACGTAATGGCGATTGCTACACGTATCGTAACGGGTGTTGGTCGTCGTGTGGATGAATCACAACCAATTTGCGATGCGCGCCTGCCAGATGGTTCACGTGTGAACGTGATTGCGCAGCCATGTTCTATTAAAGGTACTTCCATTTCCATTCGTAAATTCTCTCAGAAGAAAATTACGTTGGATGTGATGGTTGGTAACAAAAACATTTCTGAAGCATTATGTAAGGTGCTTAAAATTTGTGGTGCAATTCGCCTGAACATCATTATTTCTGGTGGTACGGGTTCGGGTAAAACCACCCTGTTAAACGCAATTTCACGCATGATTTCGCATGGTGAGCGTATTGTGACGATTGAGGATGCGGCCGAGCTTCAGTTGCAGCAGCCGCATGTGGTGCCACTTGAGACACGCCATGCAAACCTCGAAGGCGAGGGCGAGATTAGTATGCGTGACTTGGTGAAGAACGCGCTGCGTATGCGTCCTGACCGCATTATCCTCGGTGAGGTGCGTGGTGGTGAAGCGTTTGATTTGCTGCAGGCAATGAATACAGGCCATGATGGCTCTATGGGAACACTTCACGCCAATACGCCGCGTGAGGCGCTCACACGTATGGAAAACATGATTGGTATGGCAGGCGTGAACTTGCCGAGTAAAGCGGTGCGCACACAGATTGCCGGTGCGGTAAACTTAATTGTACAGATTAGCCGTATGCGCGATGGTATGCGCCGTATTACCCATGTGACGGAAGTGGTGGGCATGGAAGGCGATGTAATTATTACGCAAGATCTCTTCAACTTTGAATTCAAGGGAGAAGATGAAGATGGTAAGCTATATGGTGAATTCCGTTCTAGTGGAATACGTCCTAATTGTACGCCGCAAGCTGCCTATTTTGGGCTGGATCAGGCGTTGATTGAGGCTATGACAGCCGGGCAGGAATAACATGCTTACTGCCCTTGATCTGTTGGTCGTTGTTATTTTAGGGGTAGTGTTTTTCGTTTACTGGATGAAATTTGGTCCGGGGGCGCAGCGCAAAAAACTGCTCTCTCGTGTTGACCAAATTCAGCGACGCCACCTTTCTGTATCCCCTACCAGTGCGTTGTCTCTCAGGCGCCAGACAGAAAAAACAAGCGGTATTGTAAACCTGATTATGAAGCCGCTTCCTGACTTTAAACGTTTGGGGGATAGGTTGGAGCGTGCGGAAAAAAAGATGTCGGCCAAGCAGTTTGTGTTTCGGCGCATCATGTATTTCGTGGGGATCACCTTTTTATGTGCTGCAGGCGGACTACATATTATGTTGGCCATTGCGATCGGTCTTATATTAGGTGTGTGGTTTCCTTTTAAATTATTAAAGCGCGCTATTGCGAAGCAAAACAAAGCGTTTCTGAGGCTGTTCCCTGATGCACTTGATTTAATTGTACGTGGTTTGCGTTCTGGCCTACCGGTTTCTGAATCATTAGTGTTAGTGTCGCAAGAAATACCAGCCCCTGTAGGGACTATGTTCTCCAGCATATCCAGCACTATGAAGCTGGGGGTGCCGATGGAAAAGGCACTACTTGAAATTGCAAAAAAACTGGAGCTTACGGAGTTTAATTTCTTCACTACCAGCATCGTATTGCAACGAGAAACCGGTGGTAATTTGGCTGAGATATTAAACAACCTTTCTGAGGTGCTGCGTAATCGTTACATTATGCGTATGAAGATTAAGGCGATGTCTTCGGAGGCGCGTGCATCCGCTTACATTATTGGTGCGCTACCCTTTGTTGTTTTCTTGGCGGTAATGGTTATTACCCCCGATTATATGACGCCATTATGGGAAGATTATCGGGGTAATATATGCGTTGCCATCGCTGTAGGTATGATGACGTTTGGAGGCTGGATCATGAATCGCATGACTCAGTTCGAAATATGAAAACGTACCTTCGTAATCTATGCTTACGTGTATGGTCGCTTGCGGGAGTGTTGTGTGTAGCACCCGCGTATGCCCAATACCCGGGGCAGCCTCTAAGCCTAAAGCAAATGCTGCCTAGAGGTGTGGAAGTAAATGAGTTCTATGTTGGGTTTGCAGGAGCCGCACTCTTAGTTACTGCTTATGCTATCTATAGCATGTTCAGGCAGCGTGATGTTATGAAATCACGTATTCAGGCGATTCAGGAGCGTAGGAAAGAATTACGCGGTGAGTTTGTAAGCAATAAACGTCGCCGTAAAAAGCCAGAGGCTAGCGTGAATTTCATGCGCCGTGTGGTAGAGAAATTTCAACTTGTTAAAAAGCTACAAGCAGACAAGGCTGAAACTATCCTGATCGAAGGTGGCTTACGTTCTAAAGATGCTATTTTTATCTTCACTTTTTTCATTGTCGCGCTACCCATCGTTTTTGGCATCATTGGCACCATTATATGGAAAATTGACTTTGGCTATAGCGATAAAGTGGCGCTCATGGATTTGTTATGGCCAATTGTCGGGATTTACATGGGGCTTAAATTACCATGGATTTATGTGAGCCGTGTGCGCAAGAAACGTTATTTGCAAATTCAGCGTTCGTTATCTGATGTACTTGACTTGATGACTATTTGTGCAGAGGCAGGGCTTAGTCTTTCTGCCACGCTTGACCGTGTGGCAAAAGAGCTTGAGCTTTCTTATCCGGAGATGGCAGAAGAGCTCAGCCTCACTTCCGTTGAAACGGGGTTCTTGCCTGATCGCAAACAGGCACTCACAAATCTTGCCCAGCGCTGTCAGTTGCCTGAAGTGCGCGGCGTGGTTAGCGTGCTTATTCAAACAGAAAAATATGGTACCCCAATCGCACAGGCGTTGCGTGTGCTCTCTGCCGAGTTTCGTCAGGCGCGTATGCTACGTGCCGAGCAAAAGGCTGCGCGTTTGCCAGCGCTTATGACCGTGCCGATGATTACTTGTATTTTGCCGACACTATTTATTGTGATTATTGCGCCAGCAGCAGTGAAATTGATGGGTACAGACTAACGACGGTGGCTTGTTCCTGGATAATCAGCCTTTGCATTGTTGCCCCAGAATGATTGTTCTTCTTCAGTTTTTTCAGTCTCAGGCTCTGTTTGTAATTCGGTGATTGCTGTAGGTGGGGTTGGTGGTGTTCCCGCTGCTGGAATCAGCTCAACGGGTTCTACACCTTTATCGTCAAAGTCTTCCAAAGAAGGGTGCATATGTGAGGAGAGGGCTTCCACCTTTTGCTTTTTGAGCATTTTGGCGTAACGCTCATAAAACTTTTGGTTTTGTGCCGCTTGTTCTGGCCCCATATTCATAAGGTTGACTTCACGCGCGCGTTTCTTATCCCCTTTCACGCCATATGCTAGCGCTAGGTTATGGCGCACTGTTGGGGGGGTGCCTTTCTTCTTAGATAGCGGCTCCAGCAAGCTGATGGCGGTGTCTGGCTGATTGTTTAAGATCATAGAAAGCGCCAGGTTATTCTGAATGGTATGAGAGCCTGGCTCGATGGCCAGTGCTTTCTGATATAGCTCCTGTGCTGCAGTGTGGTTACCGGCGTTATCATAAGCAACCGCTTTTCCATTATATCCAGCAAGACTTTCATGGTTGATAGCGGTGAGCAGGTCGAATGTTTTAACTGCTCCCTGATAATCCTTATTTGCGATGAGGGCATAGCCCAAATGTGCTAATACGGTTTCATTGTCGGGCTGGCGTTTTTCTGCCTCACGCATAACGGCGATGGCATCTTTTGCCTGCCCTGCTTTGCGATAAATGCTGGCTAGTGCAATATGCGCATCAACATTTCCATCTTGTTTAGCCGCAAGGTTGCGATAAATGGTCACTGCGCCAGCAACATTGCCGGATTTGTGCATGTTCTCTGCCATAAGCATAGAGGTATCCATATCCTGAGCAGGATTGGTTGGCTCTACTTCATCAAGTGATTGGGCCGCGGGTTCACAGGCGCTTAGCGCTGCAAATAAAATAGCCCATCTCAGGGCACGTAAAGGAGTGCTTCGCATAGGTTTCCTCTGGTAAAAAAGCCGTGTCACTCACCCGAAGGTGAGTGACACGCAGGCGGGGGAAAGTCTACATGCTTATGCGCAAGTTCGCAAGCGAGTCACCAATCTGGCGGAATGAGTGCTGTAGGTCGTCACCAGTTGGGCTATAGAAGTAATAATCAGGGTTGGAAGCACAGCTTTGCATCATGGCTCTAGTGCTACCGCTAATACCTGTGCCGAATGCCACGGTGTATACAATGATACCCGCATTCTTCATATTGGTGCAAACAGTCTGCAGGCGGTCATCCAACTCATCCTCCGCCCGCCACTGGGTGGTGGTGCCCAGATTGCCGTCCGATAGGTATCCATAGGCACCGCGTACGTTGTTACTGATGACGTTGTCACCATCGGTCATAAGTACAACGGCTTTGTTCATGAGCGGGGTATCGTAGTCGAGTGGTAGGTTGTTTGCGTTCATTTCACCCCCCCATTGACCCTGCCAGCGTGGGCTAAGCATCCTCCATGCCCATGCTGCACCTAGCACAATGTGTGTGTTGCCTTGAGGGCTCAGTGTTTGTACGGCTGCCTTAACTGTTGATTTAGAGGCGGTGAGTGCTTGCAGCTCTTGCGTGCAATATTTGTTTGGCCCACGGTTGGTGCTCAGGCTTTTGTACCTCACCGATGATGATGGGCTCGTACGACAGTTGTTTCGTGAACTGTTTGTACCAAACCATGCATTATAGTCTCTATGGCATGCCCAGTAATATTTAGGGAAGCGCGTGTCTGGGTTCACCCCATCGTTAAGTGGTGGATCATCGGTTACATCACGATTATTTGCTTCACGTGCATCTACACAACCGGCCCATTCCGTGGTGCCCCAATCAAAACTATCTGGCAATGTCCATGCTGCTCTGCTTTCACCGACATTAACCCCCTGTGAAAACGGAACAAGCCCTACCCAGAGATTGTCTTGTGTGTCCTGGTCACCATACACAATATCAAGCAATGTATTTGCGGCGTTTTTAGCGGCATTAATTTTAGAAGTACCGCCACCTGCCGATCCACCCATTGAACCGGTGGTATCAATGACCATCACCAATTCAATACCGGTGCTATGACGGGTGATTTCAGTGTGTGCGGAGATATCTACATCATCAATGCCAAAAATTTTCATGATAGTTGTAGGAACTTTACCGCTTGAATCGAGTGTCAATACCGTGAGATCTGCGTTACCGGTAACGGTAAGGCTTTGCACTTGCGTATCCAAGTAGCCCGGAGGGAAGTTGGTATAGAAATATTTGGTTACTTCTGCGTCAATATCAACGCTGTTTACGTTTGCACCTGCAGCAAGGCCAGCGGCATCCAACGCATTACTCATGCGCGATTGTGCCATTTGTGCGCGTCCCATATCAATGGCAATACCCGTTGAGCCAACTAATGTCATGATGCCGAGTCCAATCAGCGGCAAAGCTGAACCTTGCTCAGAACATAGAAGCTCTTTGAAGGTGTTTATATTTTTTATAAAGCGTTTCATATGCCGCTCCTTTGATCCTTTACGAATCCAATGTTTGTAAATCGCCGAGACGTGGTTTGAACACACCTACTTTATAAAGTGGCGATATTTCTATTACACCATTATTGGCCATCATAGGGGAGTAGTTGAAGTAAACTTCAGCGACGATAACGGTGTCTTTATTGTTTAGGGTTAATCCATTTGGCAGGTTTGCGGTGCTGCCTGGGCCACCCACCTGACTGCTCTGTGTCCATGAGCCACCGCCTTTATACTGCCAATTTACCAAAGCAGGGCTTCCTTCGTTTTTGCTTACCGAAGTGATGATTACGTATCCATCGGTGCCAAACTCGAATGGTTGCATTACTTCGCCTACGGCGGCAATAAGCTGATCCAGTTGCGCAACGCTGATTGTTTCTGATTGTGCTACAACGTCGGAAATCGTGCTGGCAGATTTTTCCACTTTTTGTGCAGCAATAATAAAGCGCGTCACCTCAACACTACCCATAAATAAAACGAGTAGAAAAGGTAGGGTCACCGCAAACTCTAGATAGGCCAGGCCGCCTTGATCACGTTTGAAGTTATGTAGTTTCTGTAGCATTTTTTTCATAGCAATTACCATGGTTCGTTTTTGACTACCATACGTCCATTAATGGGGAATGTATCCCCGATAATAGCGCTGACAATCGGTGTTGTTATAGGCCAGGGGTAGCTTACCGTGTACACAACGATTTCGTTCGCTGCCCCAGCACCAGCTGCTCCCATATCCTGATCCCATTGCCCATTACCATTAATATCTGTGTAAGTTTCGCCCGGATCAAAGAATCCGTTGCCATTATCATCTAGATATGGCTCAGGATCGTTCACATTATCAAAGCTGGAATACGTCGTCATAGTTACAGAAATATTTGCAGGATCAAGAAGCCCGGCAGTACGTTCTGCAACATTATCAATAAGCATCTGTTGTCGTGTTACGCCTGGAGCGGTGTATCCAGTTTTTCCCATGCGCGCTGTATTACTCGTGGCGCTTTCTATGGTTGCCTGCGTAAACATGATCAGCGAGAACTCAATTACGCCCATAATGATGAGTATGAATGTTGGGGCAATAAGGGCAAATTCGAGCGCAGCAATACCTTCATTGTTTCCAAGCAGGCCTCTGCGATGTGCATTATTATGTGCGATATTTTTCTGCATATAAATACGGTACAAAAATATGTTTTTATCCATCTACAACCATACCAGCCATGCGTTAACGTCTAATGAATTATTGCTTGCAATTTATTGATATTTAATGCTATTTTTGCACAATATTTTTTCCGATAGGTAAAATTTTAGCTAAAATGCATATTTTTAAATTGCGGTGTTTACTGCATTTTTTTTTCGCTTATGGTCGAATAAAGGTGTTTGTATGGTTATGAGGCAGTCTCAAAAATAAGCGCATGGTTTCGTCGTCCATTTTTTTTGTAAATAAATTTGCCAATATAAACTGGTTCATCGTGTTTATCATGAGCCTGATAGCCTTTATTGGTTTTGCGATGCTGATCTCAGCAAGTGGGGGTAGTTTTTCTCCTTGGGCAACCCCACAGATTATTCGTTTTGCGCTAGCGTTCGCTATTATGCTTATCGTGGCGGTGATGCCTATGCGCATTTTGTTGGATTATGCTTATTTCTTTTATTTTGGTTGTGTGATTGTGCTGATCGCTGTGGATGTGATGGGGCATACCGGCATGGGGGCGCAACGTTGGCTACGATTTGGTGGGGTAGGAATTCAGCCATCCGAGTTTACCAAGCTTGCCGTGATACTTGCACTTGCGCGTTACTTTCATCACATTCAACCAGAAGACATAAAGCGTCTTAGCTTTATGATTATTCCTGCAATCTTGCTGTTTATTCCTGCTGCATTGATTTATCGTCAACCCAATTTAGGCACTACGGTTATTGTGTTGGCTGTAGGGGTGATTATGGGATTTCTTGCAGGTATTCGCTGGCGCTACTTTATCGGGGTAGTGGTTACAGCAATCGCTGCCACGCCTGTTGCATGGTACTTCATGCATGATTATCAGAAAACGCGCGTGCTAACGTTCTTAGATCCGCAAAAAGACCCGCTTGGGGCTGGCTATAATATCTTGCAGTCTATGATTGCGATTGGTTCTGGCGGGTTGTTTGGAAAGGGCTATATGCAAGGTTCGCAAAACCAGCTCAACTTCCTGCCTGAAAAACAAACCGATTTTATTTTCACTATGTATGCTGAGGAAATGGGCTTTCTGGGCGGGATTATGTTGCTGTTTCTGTATTTCACGTTGCTGCTTAGCGGAATGATTGTGGCAAGCCGCTCGCGCAGCACATTTGGTGCCATGATGGCGGCGGGTGTAACTGCTCTATTATTTATCCATATTATCATTAATGTGGGGATGGTAATGGGGCTGCTGCCCGTAGTAGGAGTGCCACTGCCGCTCATGTCATATGGCGGCAGTATTACCATGACGGCGGTGTTTGCCGTAGGGTTGATGCTCAATGCATGGGTGCATCGTGATCAAATGCCGGGAAGGCTGACCCCGAATCTATAATATACAAAGAGTTGTTACATTTCCTTGTAAGCTGTTCGTAAGTTAGTTAAGTTGATCTTGTAGGATTAACCACAGGAATTGGCTCGCGTATTCGTTTGAGCCTGAGAAGTAGTATTATGTTGCAATCTTCGCACGGGCCGCGCAAAGGCGCGCGTTCTGGCGGACGTGTGGATGAACGTATCTACGCGGCGCTGGATTTAGGAACCAATAATTGCCGCCTGCTCATTGCAGCTCCTCAACTGACCGATGGTAATGATGGCCAGCCGCTGCAAACCCTCAGGGTGTATGATAGCTTCTCACGTATTGTGCGTTTAGGTGAGGGAGTTAGCGATAACGGAAAGCTTTCTGAAGATGCAATGCAGCGCACACTAGCAGCGCTTAAAGCCTGTCAGAAAAAACTGGCGAAATTTAATGTAAGCGATGCACGGTTTGTTGCTACGGAAGCATGTCGTCGTGCCGAAAACTCGGATGAGTTTATCAAGCGTGTAGTGAATGAAACGGGCATCACCATCGACATTATTTCCACGGAAGAAGAAGCGCAGCTTGCCTTTAAGGGCTGTTCATCACTGCTGACCGAAGACTGTGAACGCGCCATTGTATTTGATATAGGTGGCGGCAGCACGGAGTTGATGTGGGTGGATGCGCAAAATAATCAACACATCATGGATTGGCTTTCGGTTGATTTTGGGGTGATGAATCTGGCCGATAAATTTGGCGGTACCAGTTTTTCAGATATGGCATTTGATGATATGGTGGCGGTACTATCACAACGTTTACAGGCGTTTGATGAAACAAATAATATTGGCAGCACTATTGGTAATGCGAATGTACAAATGCTTTCTACATCGGGTACGGTAACAACGCTCGCCGCAATTCATCTGGATTTGCCGCGTTATGATCGTTCGCGCATTGACGGGATTACACTCAAAGTTTCTGACATACGTGCAACGATTCGCCGGTTGTTGGAGATGCGGCCGTCTGAGCGTTTTAACCATCCATGCATCGGCCATGATCGTTCAGACTTCATTCTCTCAGGTTGTGCTATTTTTGAGGCTATTAGCAGTTTATGGCCAACTGATACGATCACGATTGCCGATCGCGGTGTGCGCGAAGGTATCATTCTTTCACTGGTAGATGAGCAATGAAAAAAACAAAAGGTGGAGATGGAAGGCGAGGGCTTACCGTTCGTGTGAAAACCGCACGCGGACGTAAAAACTCTTCAACCAAGTGGCTTCAACGACAGCTTAATGATCCGTATGTGCTTAAGGCGAAGCAGGATGGCTATCGTTCACGCGCGGCCTATAAGCTGATTGAGATGGACGATAAATTTAAGTTTCTAAAGCCCGGTAAAAAGGTGCTTGATATGGGAGCGGCTCCAGGAGGCTGGACACAAATTGCGGCAGAACGTGTAAAGTCAAAGCCGGAAAAACCATCTGTGTTGGGGTTTGATTTGCTAACGTTTGACCCCATTGCGGGCGCAGACACCATGCAGCTTGATTTTATGGATGATGCCGCGCCAGATATTATTCGCGAGCGGCTGGGCGGCCCAGTGGATGTGGTGCTTTCTGATATGGCGCCAAATACTACAGGGCACACGGCCACTGACCATTTGCGCATCATGGTGTTATTGGAAACGGCATACCCTTTTGCCTGTGAGGTGTTGAATAAAGGCGGCGCATTTATCGCCAAAGTATTTCAGGGTGGTACCGAAAAAGAATTGCTGATGGAGATGAAAAAAGATTTTGCCGTGGTCAAACATGCCAAGCCAAATGCTAGCCGTAAAGACTCGGCGGAGACATATGTTGTAGCTACAGGCTTTAAAGGAAAGAGCGGGTGATGTTTAAGAAGCTAGCATTGCTAGCATTTTTGAATGTGTTGATTGCCTGCGCGCCGCAACAGCAGGCATTTGTTTCGCAACCTGCGGCGACACAAAAACTGGAAGCTAATGTGTTTTACACAGCGGATATGGCAGCGTTGCCGTATCGCGCGTGGTTGCCAAAACACAATATACGTGCAGTGGTGATTGCGTTGCACGGTTTTAATGACTATAGCAATGCGTTTAGCGAAGTAGGTGAGTATTTTTCCAGCAAGGAAGTTGCGCTATATGCCTATGATCAGCGCGGTTTTGGCGGTGCGCCGCAAGCGGGTATTTGGGGAAACAGCAAAAACCTAACTGGTGATTTGGTGCAATTTACACAGTTGGTTTCTAAGCGTCATCCACACATGCCGCTATATATCATGGGTGAGAGCATGGGTGGTGCAGTGGCTATATCTACAGTTGCTAACCACAGGTTAGAAGTGGATGGGTTGGTGCTTATTGCGCCTGCGGTATGGGGGGGCGAAACCATGCCATGGATTTATCGTGGTACATTATGGGCATCGGCACATACCTTCCCTTATTGGCAGATGACGGGCAGCGATCTTAAAATTATGGCTACCGATAATATTGAGTTGTTGCGTAAAATGGTGGCCGACCCGTTGATTATCAAATCAACCCGTGTGGATGCGATTTATGGGTTGGTGGGGCTGATGGATGATGCTTATCATGCCATTCCCAAGCTCACGATGCCGACACTCATTCTTTATGGTGGTAATGATCAGGTGATTAAGCGTGAGCCGATAGAGGTTGCGCTGGCACGATTTAGTAAACCTGTGACCTTTGCGTATTACCCTGAAGGCTATCACATGCTAATGCGTGATTTGGCAGCTAAGCTGGTGATGGATGATGCGATTAGCTGGATGAAGCGCCCTAGCCATCAGCTTCCCTCTGGTTTTGCTAAGGAAATCAAACCGCTAGAAAATTGACTTGCCAGCCGTACAGGTATCTTCTAGCTTCCCGCCCAGTGGTTCTCGCAAGAGATTAATAGGGAATGAGGTGTGAATCCTCAACTGTCCCCGCAACTGTAGGCGATGAGTCTTTCTCCTTATGTCACTGGGTAACCGGGAAGACGGAGAAAAGATGTTCGAATCGTAAGTCAGGAGACCTGCCGCTGAGTGTCACGCGCATCGTATGAGCCGGGCGAGTCTCGTTGATGTTGGATATCCTTACGTGGTGACATTGCTGTTATTCAAAATGGTTTGAACGACGGCAGAGTGTCACCCGATACGTAAGGATTTTTTTATGTCTAAATTACACTGGTTGCTTTTCAGTTCATCTCTTATAGCGTGTATTCCCGCTTATGCATATGCCGATGAAGAGGATACACAAACTATTCCGCAAATCGTAGTTTCTGCTACGCGCTCTCCCACTGATATTACCAAAATTGCCAGCTCGATGACGGTGATCACTGCCGAAGACATTGAGCGCAAACATAAACCTACCGTGGCGGATTTATTACGCGAAGTGCCAGGTGTTGTTGTTGCAGGTAACGGTGGTATAGGCCAAACTTCACGTGTGTTTATGCGTGGTACGAACTCCAACCATGTGCTGGTGATCGTAGATGGTGTGTCGATTAATGATCCGTCAGATCCTTCAACAGCGCTCGATTTTTCTAATCTTTCTACGGATAACATTGAACGTATTGAAGTGCTGCGCGGGGCGCAAAGTACACTTTATGGTTCGCAAGCGATTGGTGGTGTAATCAATATTATTAGTAAGCAAGGCAAGGGAAGGCCAAAACACAGCTTCTTCACCGAATACGGACGCTACAACACTAGCAAAAGCGGGCTATCTTCTTCTGGCGAAATTGGCCGCACAGCTTATAGCGCGCAAGTGAGTTATCTAACTACGGATGGTGTGTCATCACTCAATAAAACGCGTGGTGGGTATGAAAAAGACGGCAGTGATGCGCTGAGTTTTGCTACCAATTTATCGAGTAAGCTAAGCGAGACCTTTACCGCAAAAATGAACCTGCGTTACAACCGAACGGTTACGCAGTTTGATAGTCTTGGTTCGTCTATTCCGCGCCCTGCGGATGACTCCGAGCCAGAGAATGATAGCCGTCAGTTTACCGGGCGTATTGCGGGTGAATTGTCATTGATGGATGGTAAATGGATTCAAGAATTGGGTATTGGTTATCTGACGTTGAACCGTGCGTTGATTACGGAATATTTTGATGCGGGTTTTGCTGTGCATTTCGGGCGTAGGCAATTTCATGGCTGGCGTGAAAGCATGGATTGGATACATCGCGTTGCGCTATCAGATAAACACAAGCTGACCTTTGGAGTGGAGGGCTCGCGAGATCATTTTGCGGCATCTTCCGTGGGTGAAAAAAACTCGGAAAATGTAGGTCTGTTTATTGATGATCAATATGAAATTAATGATAACTGGTTTGTAAATGCTGGTGTGCGCAATGATCGTCATAGTGCGTTTGGTGGGCACACTACATGGAAAGTGGCTCCGGGCTATCGCATTAACAGCACGGGCACCACGATTAAGGCAAGCTATGGCACGGGCTTTAAGGCGCCTTCGCTCAGCCAGCTATATGATACGGCATCGGCGAACCCTAACCTGCAACCAGAAGAAAGCAAGGGGTGGGATGTTGGTTTTGAACAAGCGTTGATGAAAGATAAAGTAAGTTTTGGCGCAACCATTTTTCGTAATGACATTACCAACCTGATTGGTTTTTCCAACACGCCGCCATTTCCTGCTATTAATACAGGCAAGGCGCGCACGCAAGGTGTGGAGAGTTTTGTCACACTTCGCCCATCACACAAGCTTACGCTGAATGCGACGCATACTTATACGCAGGCAGATAACCGGGTGAATGAAAAACAACTGGCGCGCAGACCGAAACACACGGCAAATGCGGACTTAGTATATCAATATAATAGCGATGGTGATGTTGGTCTTAATGTGCGCTATGTAGGTACCTCGACTGATATTGATTTTGCCGCGCCGTTTGGTCGTGTACAGAACAAATCATTTGCCACGGTCAACTTATCCACAAATTATCGCGTAAACCCCAATACAACTGTGTATGGGCGTGTGGATAACTTGCTCGATAAGCGCTATGAAGAGGTCTATGGCTATGGGCAGTATGGAGCCAGTGCCACGGTGGGAATGAAGCTCAATTTCTAAATTGCCAGATTTTTTTCGTCGCTTAAATCTGTACTACTCATTGATATTTATGGTGAAATCCTCGTAACACAACCTTAACTATAATAGGGTACTGCTAAAATGGTATAATTCTTGAATTAAAGAGTAGAAAATTCAAGGAAAGCCAAGGGTACGAGATGGTTAAACAATGGGTAGGTATAAGTGCACTAGCTGTGATGTTAATTACATCGCCTGCTGCTGCTGTGACCGATCCGTTGATTGAAGGGGCGAAAGAGTGCACCAAGCATCTCGCGCGTTACGAACGCAAGTATGGTATTCCGACACATCTATTATCCGCCATCGCTTCTACAGAGTCTGGGCGTTATCATAAAGGTATTAAAATCAGTGTGCCTTGGCCGTGGACAATTAATGCCGCAGGTAAGGGCTATTACTATAAAACCAAAGCTGAAGCAGTGATGGCTGCTAAAGGCCTGCGTATGCGCGGGGTAAAGAGCATGGATGTTGGCTGTATGCAGGTGAATTTGTTTCACCATCCAGACGCCTTCGCCTCGATCGAGCAGGCGTTTGAGCCACGCTATAATATTGAATACGCGGCGAGTTTTTTGCGTAGGTTGTACGAAGAAGATAAGTCATGGAAAGTGGCCGCTGCTGCTTACCATTCTAAAACACCGAGCCGTGGCAAGAAATATGTCGGTACGGTGTATGACAGATGGTATGATATCGTTTCTAAATTGCGCCAGGCGAGGTTGACAGCTCCTGAAAAACGCCTTCTTGCGAAGAATGATACAGTGGCAAAGCCGGTAGTTTTGAAAAAGTTTGATCCTGAAACGCAAAAGCTGAAACCGGTAGGGGAAGAGGTGCAGACGAGGAAGATTGCTGCTTTACCTGAACAGCGTAATACTACGCCACCTAAGCATAAGACCCCACGTATGAACAGCATCAAGGTCACACGTCAGGAGGACAAGCGCGAAAACGGTATTATTGTGGTGCGTCCTGATATTAAGGTGGTAGATGCTCCAGTGCCTGCGGCTGTCCCGGTAAGTGCTACGTCTGATACGGTAACGGTTGCACAAGTTAATCCGGCTTCTGATGCTAAGGTGGTTCAACTAGGTAAAAAACCTGAGCCTACAAAAACAGATAAAGTAACGGGGCCGCGTTTTATCTTTGCCAACTAACTTTGGTTGCGAATCTGCCAAAAATAACCTATAACCCTTCTCATGAAACCTTATGAAGTGATACATGTTCAGTCGTTGGAAGTCGCCTGTGATGGCGGTGGCGGGGCGCTTGGACACCCTAAAATTTATCTTCATATAGATAGGGATAAGGGGGGGATTACCTGTCCTTATTGTAGTCGCAGCTATGTGCTGAAATTAAGTTCTGCGCGTCAGGTCAGCAACGCCTAAGCCTTTGATTTTCTCTGTAATGTTTAGAAATACTTGTTGTTGTTGCAACTGCGAAAAAGTATGAGTTGATAAGATTAATTTATAAAATTCAGTAAATTATTCGCAGGTGATAGACCCGGCTTTATACAAGAGAATAGACGGTGCAGTATGATATTGCATTTTATCCACAAGCAGTGCATAATGCGCTCAAGTTTCAGATATAAGAAACAAATACAATATTCAATTAAACCACAAAAACGCACGGGGGTTTTATGTCGGCGGGAGATTACATTGTACTCGCCCTTATGTTTGCCACTTTTGGTGTATTAATGGCAGGCATAGTGCTCATGGGCACAGGTGGTAGTGCTAATTTGAAATATGGTAATAAGCTGATGTCAGCGCGTGTCTCTTTTCAGGGGCTGGTGTTGTTGATGCTTGCGCTCATGTTTTTTATTGGCAATCCAGCATAATATAGAGCATAAGGGTTCTATATTATACCTAGGGTTAGATGGTTAAACTAAATAAGATTTACACGCGCACAGGTGATGCGGGCGAGAGCGGCCTTGTAGATGGCTCGCGGCGAGCCAAATCTGACATGCTTTTTACTGCTGTGGGTGATGTAGATGAGGCTAACTCATTGGTTGGCCTAGCGCGACTGCATACAAGCGGCAATGAATATGATGCGATGCTTGCACGTATTCAGCATGATTTGTTTGATCTCGGTGCCGATCTGGCAAACCCTTTTACTGAAAAAGACGACGGTTCTCTACGTGTGGTTGATGCGCAAGTGATTCGGCTTGAACAAGAAATAGATGAGCTTAATGAGGCTCTCACACCGCTTTCTTCATTTGTGTTGCCTGGAGGCTCTGTACTTTCTACAAATTTGCACATGGCTCGTGCTGTTTCACGACGTGCAGAACGTGCAGTCTGCGAGTTGGGAGCGCAAGAACCGGTCAACCCTGTTGCCCTCAAATACCTGAACCGTTTATCTGATTTTCTTTTTGTCTTGGCACGCGTTGCGAATGACCATGGTAAAAAAGATGTGTTGTGGAAACCGGGTGTGAACCGCTAGCCGGCTAAAAGGTCGTTCTAATAAGCACCGCACATAGCAGGTTCATATAGGTGGTGTCGTTTAGCGTAGTTTCCTGAATATTATAGGCAAATGGGGTAACGGTTTTATCTACACATGTAGGCTGGGTAGGGGTCTCAGCTGGATCCCAGCCGGTTATTGGCCACCCTGAAGGGCTCCCGGAAAAAACTCTCATTTTGCCTGTGCGCGGCATGCCATCATCAATTTTTGCATCAACAGCATAGGCATCTCTAGGAAGCCATACGCCTGCAGCAGGGCTGGGGTATACAATGCTAGTGCCAAGATACCAGTAGTGTGAGCTTTTATCTTCAAATAGTCCGGTAAAATCATACCGGCCACCTATTTCGTCACTATCTTCCCACGCTTTAATAGTAAGTGCGTGCCAGCCGCCTGTTGATACTCCCCAAATCAAAGTGGGTGATGCTCTATGTTCGTTTTTTATAATAGGGTTGGGCAGATAGTCTCCCGCATAAAATATATGCGGATCCCCTACAGTGTAGCCAGGATAATCCCCCTTTATTAACCCTGCCTTTGCAAGATGGTACCAAAAATCTATGGATTCGTTGGGTAAGATCAGCGCTCCCCAGTTTGCACCGCCAAACACCTGATTGTTGCCATCACCATTTCCGCCAGTGCCTCCTGCTGTGCCCACCCCTAACATCACAGCATTTTTACAATCACCCGGCAGGCAATTATATTTTTCTATGAAAGTGTTAGCGGCTAGGTCGTATTTATTAATCTCTGCCACTTGCGTGCGCACTTCAGCAGCGCGAATCATGTCGCGTCCGATCAGGATTCCCGCCGTAATTAAGCCAACAACAATCAGGATGATCGCCAGTTCAATTAAGGTGAAACCTCTGTATTCTGCGTCTTTTGTATGCAAATAAACCACCTCGCGAGATAATACAGGATTGCATTGTAAGGATTTTTTATTAAGTTACTCTAAACAAACCAATGAATAAAAGTGACGGGTCTATGAAAATTCTTATTTCAGTTAAAAGGGTTATTGATTACAACGTGCGCGTGCGCGTCAAAAGTGACGGTTCTGGCGTGGAGACAGCGAACGTGAAGATGTCGATGAACCCGTTCGATGAAATCGCTGTAGAAGAGGCGGTTCGCCTTAAGGAGTCGGGTGTTGCCACGGAAGTGGTAGTGGTGACCATGGGGCCAGAAGTAGCGCAGGAGCAGCTACGCTCTGCATTGGCTATGGGGGCTGATCGCGCCATCCTCGTTCCTGTCGAAGATGAAATCAACTCGCTAACAGCAGCCAAGTTGCTTAAAGGTGTGGTGGAAAAAGAAAACCCGGAGTTGGTGATTGTCGGCAAACAGGCGATTGATGATGATGCGAATCAGACTGGACAGATGCTTGCAGCATTACTGGGCTGGGGGCAGGGTACCTTTGCTTCCAAGCTTACGGTGGAGAATGGTTCGGCGACTGTTGAGCGCGAGGTTGATGGTGGCGCGATGACTGTAAAACTCAAGCTGCCTGCGGTGGTGACTACCGACCTGCGACTTAATGAGCCGCGCTATCCGGCGCTTCCTAATATTATGAAGGCGCGTAGCAAGCCACTGGATAAAATCACGGTGGAGGAGTTGGGCGTGGCCGTAGCATCAAACATTACGCGCCTGAAAGTCGAGGAGCCGCCGAAGCGTACAGGCGGCGGCAAGGTGGCTGATGTTGCTGAGCTGGTGAAAAAACTTAAAGAAGAGGCGAAAGTGCTATGATCTTAGTTGTTGCTGAACATAATAATGCCATGTTGAATGCGGCGACCAAGCACGCAGTAACAGCGGCTTCTGAAATTGGTGGTGATATTCACGTGCTAGTGGCGGGTAAGGATTGCTCGGCGGCTGTAACGCAGGCGGCAGCGCTTGCTGGTGTGGCGAAGGTGTTAGTGTGTGATGATGCAATTTATGAACATCATCTGGCAGAAGATATGGCACCGCTCATCGCCTCTATTGGTAAAGATTACGGGCATGTTCTAATGACGGCCACCACTACGGGCAAAGATATTATGCCACGTGCAGCGGCGTTGCTGGATGTGTCTCAGGTGTCTGAGATTGTGAAGGTAGAATCTGCCGATACATTTGTGCGCCCGATTTATGCGGGTAATGCGCTGGAAACAGTACAAACTAAAGAAGCGATCAAGGTGATTACCGTTCGTCAGACAGCATTTGCCGCGGCAGTAGATGGTGGTAGTGCCAGCACAGAAAACGTTGCGGCGCAGGCGAAAAACGAAGTGGCAGAATTTGTGTCGGTTACTGAAAGTGAATCAGAGCGTCCGGAACTGACATCCGCGCGTGTGGTGATTTCTGGTGGTCGCGGAATGGGTTCTGCAGAGAATTTCAAAAAGCTGGAGGTGCTAGCTGACAAGCTGGGTGCAGCGATTGGTGCGTCACGCGCCGCAGTGGATGCGGGCTTTGTGCCGAACGATTATCAGGTGGGTCAAACCGGTAAGGTGGTGGCTCCTGAGCTTTACATCGCCATTGGTATTTCCGGTGCGATTCAGCATCTGGCAGGGATGAAAGACAGCAAGGTGATCGTGGCCATCAACAAAGATGAGAACGCGCCGATTTTTGAGCTAGCGGATTATGGTCTGATTGCTGACTGGCAAACTGCGCTGCCTGAGCTGGAAGCACTGCTTTAGACATAATGCCCAACATTTCCTTAGCCCTCGCACAGATCAACGTCACCGTTGGCGACATTGCGGGTAATGTGCAAAAAATCTCTGATGCATATGATAACGCGGTCACGCAAGGAGCGGAGCTTGTTGTCTTTCCTGAGTTGTGTGTAATTGGCTATCCGCCAGAAGATCTCGTGTTGATGCCTGCGTTTCGTGCAGCAGCGATGGAGGCGGTGCATGAGCTTGCTGCGTCTACCAAAGGCAAGGCGGCGATGATTGTAGGCAGCGTGTGGGAAGAGGGCGATAACATTTATAATGCGGCGTTGTTGCTTGATGATGGTAAGGTGGCGCATATGCAGCCCAAAAAACATTTGCCGAATTACGGCGTGTTTGATGAGAAGCGCCTGTTTGATAGTGGTGAGCTTAGCGTTGTTGAATGGCGTGGCCATAAACTTGGGCTGCTGATTTGTGAAGATACATGGCGCGAAACACCGGCGAAAACGCTGAAAGCGCAGGGCGCAGAGATACTGATTTCGATCAATGATTCGCCGTTTGAAATTGGTAAGGCTGACAACCGCCATCAAATGGCAAGCGACGTTGTGAAGAATACCGGGCTGCCTTTGGTGTATGTGAATCTAGTGGGAGCGCAGGATGACATTGTGTTTGATGGTGGTTCATTTGTAATGTCCGCGCACGGAAACACCGCATTACGGCTTCCCGAGTTTGCGGAAAACATTTCCATTTATAATGGAGCAGAAAATGCGCAAGCTACGGATGCCGATGAGCATTGGCGCGTGTGGGAAGCGATGAAGCTTGGGCTTTCTGATTATGTACACAAAAATCATTTTAAAGGCATAGTGCTAGGTTTATCTGGTGGGATTGATTCAGCGATTACCGCGGTGATCGCCGTAGAAGCGTTAGGAAAAGAGCATGTGCATGGTGTGTTGTTGCCTTCGCCTTACACGTCGAAAGACAGCAATGAAGATGCATTGGCACTTGCTGAAAATTTGGGTATCTCGACACAAACCGTGCCAATTACGCCGGGGATGCAAACCATGGAAGAGGTGCTTAGCCCTGTGTTTCATGATGCGACCTGGATGGAAAATGTTGCGGTGGGTGGTAATCTGCAAGCGCGGTTGCGTGGGCTTACCTTGATGGCGATTTCCAATCAGTTTGGCTGGATGCTGCTTTCCACTGGCAATAAATCCGAAATCGCGGTGGGGTATAGCACGTTATATGGCGATGCATGTGGTGGCTATAACGTCATCAAGGATTTGTACAAAACGCAAGTCTATGCACTTGCTAAATGGCGCAATGCGCAAGGGGTAGTGATTCCAGAACGCATTATCACCAAAGCACCCAGTGCGGAATTGAAACCGGATCAGACCGACCAAGATCAGCTTCCACCGTATGATGTGTTGGATGCTATTTTAGCGCTGCATATTGAAGGGCGATTAGGCGTAGCAGAAATTATTGCCAAAGGATATGATGAGCAGGTAGTGCAAAAAATAGTGAAGCTAGTGCGCATCAATGAGTTTAAGCGCCGTCAAATGCCACCGGGGGTAAAGCTCACAGAAATGCAATTTGGTAAAGATCGGCGCTATCCACTTACCAATAAATTCTAAGCCGTTTTTTGTTTGAATTCGCACAAGTCATTAATGATACATGTGCCGCATTCTGGTTTGCGTGCTTTGCATGCATAGCGCCCATGCAGAATAAGCCAGTGATGTGCGTGTAATTTCCATTTGGCGGGGATCACTTTTTCTAGTGCAAATTCGGTAGCGTCTGCTGTTTTGGTTTTGCACAAGCCGGTGCGGTTAGCAACGCGGTAAACGTGCGTGTCTACCGCAATGGTGGGCATGCCGCGCGCGCAGTTCAGCCAGACATTCGCCGTCTTGCGACCAACGCCAGGAAGGGATTGTAGTTCCTCGCGTGTTTCGGGCACTTTGCCATCAAATTCTTTGATAAGTTTTTCACTCAAGCCGATGATGTTTTTGGCTTTGGAATTAAACAGCCCAATAGTTTTGACATAGTTTTTGACCTTTGCTTCACCCAGTGCGAGCATTTTTTCTGGTGTGTCAGCCGCAGCAAAAAGAGCAGGGGTAGCCTTGTTTACACCCACATCCGTAGCCTGTGCGGAAAGTACGATAGCGACCAGCAGAGTGAAATCATTGACGAAATCAAGTTCCGTTTTCGGCGCGGGGTCTGCCGCCGACAAGCGCTCAAACATTTGCTCAATTTTTGCTTTTTTCATGATAACAGGCTAAAATCATTTCCGTATTATAAGGAGATAGCCAATGCGAGCCTGTATCACAACCTTTTTTGCGGTGTTTAGTCTGTTGATGCTGCCACTTCCGGCACACGCTTCCTCTGTTTTTATGGAGGATATGACATGGATGGAGATTCGCGATCGGCTGGCAGCGGGGGCGACTATTGCCATTGTGCCGACAGGTGGTACGGAGCAAAACGGCCCGCAAATGATTACCGGAAAACACAATTACATTGTACGCTATACGGCAGGTGAAATTGCCAAACGTTTGAAGAATGCGATGGTAGCACCCGTAGTGGCGTATGTGCCAGAAGGGCGCATCACCCCGCCAGAAGGGCATATGCAATTTGCAGGCACGTTTTCCGTTGCGCCGGAAGTATTTGCGCTGGTGTTGGAAGATATTGCGGCGAGTTTAAAACAGCACGGGTTCCGCACGATTTGTTTTGTGGGAGAACATGGAGGGAATCAGGAAATACAGCGCCAAGTGGCGGGCAAACTCAACGCCAAATGGTCTGGAAGCGGGGTGCGTGTGGTGCATGTAGCGGATTATTACAATGATAATAACGGGCAGAAACAGTGGGCGCAGTCGATTGGGGTGAAGGTGATGAACCCGGAAGCACACGCTGGTTTTTTTGACACGTCAGAGTTGCTCGCAGTGCGCCCTTCTGGTGTAGATAGCAGCAAGTTTGGTGTGCGCACCGAGCGCCATTTTCAAAGCACTGGCTCGATGGGAGACTCCACCAGAGCATCCGCGCAATATGGGCATCGCTTGCTTAGTTTAAAAGTGGAAGCAGCGGTAGCACAAATTCAAAAGGCCTCTTCAGGGGAGAGATAGAAAGCATTGAAAACGCTCCCCAAACGTCGGCTATTTCGTACACAGCCTTATCGTAAACCGCATCAGGATTTTATTGCGGCCTGGCTTCGTTCGCCACTTAAGGTGGGGGCGATTATTCCGAGTTCACGTACATTGGCTAAGGTGCTCGCTGCGCAGGTTGATATTGACGAGCCCGGCTTGGTTATTGATCTTGGTGCAGGCACGGGCGTGATGACACAAGCGCTACTGGAAGCGGGGGTGGACCCGGTGCAGATGGTAATGGTTGAACGTGAGCAACGATTGCATCTTGTGCTGCAATCGCAGTTCCCAGGCGTGCATGCCATTTGCGATGACGCAACGAATTTGCATCGCATTATTGAGCAAATGGGGCACCCAAAGGTGAAGGCGATTATTTCCAGTTTGCCTATGCTTAGCTTGCCGCGAGCAACAAAGAATGAGATTCAAAAACAGATGATCGAACTGGTAGGTGAAGACGGGGTGATTGTACAGTTCACTTACGGGCGTAAGTCGCCGCTTTCACCTAGAGTATTACATGCGTATGGCGTGGTGGGCAGACGGGTGAAGTCTGTACTTACGAATGTCCCGCCTGCGCATGTTTGGGTGTATAAAAAAACTAACTAACCACCAATTTTTGGCTCGTTATTGCCCGCTCTGGCAGCATCTACGCTCTCTGTGTGGCTACCAGCTGCTCCACCAACTCTGGAAGAGAAGTCAGGTAGTTTTGAGCGATCCGCACCTGCAAGTGTATCCACAATACGTGGTGCTGTATTGTCTAGCGTTTCTACAATGCTCGGTGCAGCCAAGTTTGCTCCGAGTCCGCCTGTAGTAGCTACTACTGTTGCAGCAGCTGCATTTCTCCCTTTGCCACCAATAGCAGAGATCGCGCGATCTACTAGTCCACGGCGTTCAGGTGTATCACTAGCTTGTACAGCATCGATTTCTGAGGCTGGTTTTTCAGCATTATCCGTATTTGTATGGGTGATATCAGTGGTTGTGTTAGTTATATCTAAAATCAGTTGGGTATCAGCAGGGTTTGTCTGTGATGGTTCAACATGAGTATGCGGTGGAGGAGGAGGGTGACCAAATGGCATAATATGTACCTTTGCTTTGAGTTTCTAAATAATAGTTAGACGACTGATTATACATGAAAATTGATGTTTTTTTTTGAAACTTTTGTGACAGTTGAGAATCTTATTTTGGGATATATAGCCTAAATTGACATAATATCTATTTTTAGACGATTAAGGGGTGTCTAGCCCACTAACCACTCTTTAAACATTTTCTGCCATACTGCCCGTATGTCTGAACAAGTCCAACCTATTGAAATAAAATATATTAAAGAAGGCACTCTCCATGGTGGTGCATGGAAGGTGGCGTATGCCGATTTCGTGACAGCGATGATGGCATTTTTTCTGCTTTTATGGCTGCTTAACACCACTACCCCGGCACAGAAGATGGGGTTGGCTGAATTCTTTACGCCGACGGTGGGCATTAAGGACTCAATGGGTATTGGTTTTAAGGGGGGGTTAAAGCCATCAGAAAGAGGTCGCTCGAAAAATGACCTTACTGCCGTTGGTTTGGTGGTTGGGCAGGTAAAACAAGGGCCAGATGCTGGTCCTCCTACTGACGTAACTGGTGAATCTGACCCGGACGTAGATGATGCATCAACCGCAGTGAAGGCAGAAGAAGATGAGTTGGAGGATGCAGAGCAGTTCAGCTCTACTCAAGAAGAAGTGAAGCAGGCATTGGAAGAAGATGAAGACTTGAAGGATTATAAAAACAACGTGGTGATGCAGGATACGCCGGAAGGGTTGAAAATTGATATCATTGACGATCCTAAAAAACCGATGTTTGTGCCTGGTGGAGCGGTGCTAACAGATACGGGGAAGAAGGTCTTGGATTCGATGGCGGCGATGATTATCAAAACGCCAAACAATATTACTATTAACGGACATACGGATTCGGCTGGTGCCACGCAAAATCCACAATACACTATCTGGGAACTTTCGGCTGATCGTGCGCTTTCTGCTCGCCGGTTTTTAAATACGACACAGTTAGAAACAGAGCGTGTCACCAAGATTGTTGGGTTTGCGGATAAGGCGTTGCTGGTTCCACAGGAGCCCAATAACCCACGCAATCGTCGTATTACTATTTTGTTACAACGTGGCTCTTATTTCCGTGATCCGAAGACGTTGCCTACGACGCGTACACTTCTTTCTGTTCCTAAAACAAAGTTGAAAAAAGATGAACCAAAAGTAGAGGAGGAGGCGCCTAAGGTGGAAGAACCTATCGTGCCTATGCAGGATTCCATTTTTAACCCGGTGAATGTAGTGCCAGAGAAGCAGGCGGAGCCGAGCGCAGAAGAGTCAAAAGAATGATCCATCGTTTCTTCGCGTTGGCTACATTACTTGTCGTTATATTCCCTTTTTTTCCTGCCTTTTCACAAAATGTGAAGATGTTTGTCAATTCTGGCACCGGATTCATTGTTAGCCGTAGTGGACACATAATCACTAATTTGCATGTGGTCGATTTTTGTGAGCGTATTACGGTGCGTGGTGCGGTGACGCCACGTGTGGCAAAGATTGTAGGGAGAGATGTGCGCCATGATCTGGCATTACTGAAGATCAACCCTACCGGTTCAAAGCTGGGTAGTTTTCGCGATGTCTCGTTGCCTGTGGAGAAAGGCGAGCGTGCGGTGGTTGTGGGGTATCCGGGAAGGGCGGGCATGACCGGAAAAACCGTGACGCGTGAAGCAGAAATTACCAGCACTAAAGGGCCACAAGGTGAGGATACATGGGTGCAGCTTTCTGATTTGGTTGAGCAAGGCAATAGTGGCGGGCCATTGATGGATGCAGCCGGTAATGTGATTGGGGTGGTTGCGGCCAAGGCGGTTATCTATAGCTATAAACAGTCTGATCCGAAAAATGGTACGTTCACCAATTCAGGTATTGCGATTGCCACTCCCGTGGTAAAACAGTTTCTGGATCGCTACCGTGTGCCGTATTATCATGGTAAGGAAACGCGACCGCTTTCTTCTTCACAGCTCACGAGCAAAGCCAAGCGCTTTGTGGTGAATGTGCATTGTGAATCATCAACGGAAGTGCGCTAGCGTTCCATCTTTGAGGCTGTAGCAAAACGAGCTACCTCTCTGGTTAGTTTTTCATCACCGAAATCTCTTACAGTGTTTACTACATCTGTAGTCGCTTTAATGAAGTTTGCCGGAGTAGGGTTATCCGTATTTTCACGAAGAACCCTAGTGGCAGACATGATTTTGATGAGTTGCTCTGGTGTTATCTTTTCATTCCCAGTTACCCATGCCATCAGTTTTTCAAACTTTTGTTCTTCAGCGGATTGTGCGCGTTCTGTTTTCGGGGTAGGGGCTGTAGGGGTTACACCAACCAAGGTGTCCAGCTCTTCTTTGGTTTTTCTTGCGGCTTCAGATAGCGTCCTCTGAAGCGCGGCATTTTTTTCGGGAGTGCCACCAACGACAGTGTCCATCGCTGCTTCTCTGCGCGCGGGGGCTTCTTCCGTTCTTTTAGTACGAGCGGCATCAAGGCTGTTAACTGCTCTTCTTGCACCTTCACTGGGAGTTTGTGCCATGTCTTTCTCCTTGTTTATGGTTAGGAAAGAAAAGGGCGGTAAAACCGCCCTTTTTCAATCTTATGGTTTATATGTTTGTTAGCGACGACCCACAAATGAACCGGCGGTAACTGCCCCAACACCAAGTACCGCTTCGGTGAAACGACCCAAGCCGCTACGCGCTTCCTGTTCGCCTTGTGAGTTGGTGCGTGTCGATTTAAGCGAGTGCAGCGCCATGATAGCACCCACACCAGTCAAGGCGCCACGGCCTACTTTCATACCGGTGCTTGCACCTTTATAAGCATTGCCCATGAAGCCAATCTTGCCTTCTTTAGCGGCGGCTTTTGCAACAGCGCCAGCCTTCTCGGCAATCTCTTCAGCTTTTTTGTGGAAGCCTTCCACTGCTTTTTCTGCTTCTTTCAGGTTTGATTCGGTAACGCCACCAACACGTTTAATGTCAAAGCTATCACTTTTCAGGAATGCTTTTTGTGCATCTGTAACTGCTGTTTTCGCCACAGCTACAGCTTCGTGTGCTTCCTCGGCTGCTTTAAATTCTTCTCCATGGTGCTGCTGCATAGCTTTGCGAAGCTCAGTAACCAGCCCTTCTCTTACGTTAGGGTGATCAGCAGCAGAGGCGCTGAAATTAGCAACTTTAATGGCCTCGGCTAGCTCTTGTTCGTCTGCTTGCATGCGGTTGGCAATTTTTTTGGTAAGTGCAGCACGTTCTTCATTGTTTGAAATAGCATCAACAAGTGCCTTACGCTTCTCGGTTAGCGTTTTTTCTAACTCCTCTAATTTTGCGTGTGTAGCTCCTTCGAACACGATTGTGCCTGCTTTTTCACCTTCGCCAGGTTTAAAGACAGCTTTACCGATATCCACATCACTGTTTAGATAGTCACTTTTGCTTTTTCTAGCCATAATCTTTACCGTTGCGTATGAGTTTTTCCTTATTTACTAAGTGCATTCTAGCATTATTGCCTGAAAAATAATGTGACAATTTTGTGAAAGGCCCCGTTAATCACTGTGACAATATGTAACATATTGTATTTTATGATATAATGGTGTGGCGATCATCTAATTACATTGGGTAATGCGCGCTTTTTGTAGGGTGGGCGCCAAACACCACTATTGTGGGCGTTGTAACAAAAGGTTCAAATTACAACGTAACTTTTTCCGTTATAGCTTTTCGAACCAAATTCGGAGCTTGAGATGCGCTTTGAAGAAATAACAATATAAATCAAAAAAATAACAGGAAATTTTATGCAGAAGAAAAGTAGTGATTTTGTAGTTTTGGTGCTGGCGTTGTCGGTTATAGGGCTTACCTGGATGACCAGTAATGTGGGAGCATCTTCTTTTTCTGGTCCCGGTAAGGCGGAATTCTCGCCATTTGGAGAGTTCGAAGAGGAACCAGAATGGTCTCCTGAAGATGAATGGGAATATGGTAATTATCCCTCATCTGGTGGGGATGAGTTTGAAGCGGATATGGAGTTGTTCGGTCACCACTAAGCCTGAGCGATTCGCTCATGCATTCGGTGGTGCTTCACGATGCTGATTAACTTACCAACTCTTCATCGGCTTCGGTGCGTTTGCTAGCACTTGCTTTGCGGCAAGAGAAGGCGAGTTCGTCACTTTTCACGGTCACTTTCACCGTACCACCCTTAGCCAGCTTTCCAAACAGCACTTCGTCGGCCAGTGGTTTTTTGATTTTCTCGGCGATCAGGCGAGCCATTGGGCGCGCGCCGTTCGCACGGTCATAACCACGGTCAATCAGCCATTTGCGCGCTTCATCGCTAAGTTCGATAGTGATGTTACGATCAGCCAGCTGTGATTCCAGGCGGAAGATGAATTTATTCACCACGTGCGCGACTACATCGGCACTCAGGTGACCGAATTGGATGATGGCATCCAAGCGGTTTCTGAATTCTGGCGTGAAAGCTTTGTTGATGGCTTCCTTATCTTCCCCGGCGCGATCCACTTTAGTGAATCCGATTGGTGCGCGAGCCACATCTGCTGCACCAGCGTTACTGGTCATGATGATGATGGCGTTGCGGAAGTTTACCGTTTTGCCGTTTGAGTCGGTGAGGCGGCCATAATCCATGACTTGCAACAGAATGTTATACACATCCGGGTGCGCTTTCTCGATCTCATCAAGCAGGATCACGCAGTATGGGTTTTTGTCTACCGCATCGGTGAGCAGGCCGCCCTGATCGAACCCGACATATCCTGGAGGGGCACCGACCATGCGTGATACGGCATGTTTTTCCATATATTCTGACATATCGAAGCGGATCAGCTCCATGCCCATCAAATGAGCGAGCTGTTGTGCCACTTCGGTTTTGCCTACACCAGTAGGGCCGGTGAACATGTAGTTACCGATTGGTTTTTCTTCCTCACGCAAGCCCGCACGTGCCATTTTCACAGCAGAGGCGAGGGACTCGATGGCTTGGTTTTGCCCAAACACTACAAGTTTTAGGTCCTGCTCAAGGTTTTTAAGTGTATTGGCGTCATCCATATTAACCGTTTTGGCTGGCATGCGCGCCATTTTCGCCACCACATCTTCGATTTCTTTTTGGGTGATGGTTTTTTTGCGTTTATTTTCCGGCAGCAACATTTGCGCTGCACCTGCTTCATCAAGCACATCAATCGCTTTATCCGGCAGTTTGCGATCGTGAATGTAGCGTGCAGAAAGTTCTGCGGCTGCTTTGATCGAAGCTGCGCTGTAGCGGATTGAATGATGTTCTTCATAGTATGGTTTCAGGCCACGCAGAATTTTAATCGTGCTATCTACGCTTGGCTCTTTTACATCGATTTTTTGGAAACGGCGTGCAAGCGCGCGGTCTTTTTCGATAGTGTTTTTATATTCTTTGTAAGTGGTCGAACCCATGCAACGGAAATCACCGCGGGCAAGGGCAGGCTTCAGCAAATTACATGCATCAAGCGCACCACCACTAGTCGAGCCGGCCCCAATAATCGTGTGGATTTCATCAATGAACAAAATAGCGCTTGGCACTTTTTCGATTTCTTTGATGACTGATTTCAGGCGTTCTTCAAAATCACCACGATAGCGTGTGCCTGCGAGCAGGGCGCCCATATCGAGTGAGAAAATAATAGCAGGTTTCAATACATCTGGCACTTCACCGCGAACAATGCGCAGTGCAAGCCCTTCTGCAATGGCGGTTTTACCTACGCCAGCATCACCTGTGTAAAGCGGGTTGTTTTTGCTGCGACGTGCCAACACCTGTACGGTGCGATCCACTTCTTCTTCGCGGCCAATCAGAATATCGGTTTTACCGTTTTCTGCTTTTTTGTTCAGGTTCACGCAATACTGTGACAGCGCATCGGTTTTTTCTTTGTCATCACTGGCTGCGGCCGGGCGTTCCAGTGCTTCTGCAGCATCATCGCTATCAACTTCGCGTTTCCACTCAGCGATTTTCTGATTATCCGCATATTTTACGACGCCGTGTGAAATGTAGTTTACTACATCAAGGCGAGTCAGTTCTTGTTCCTGTAGGAAATATACGGCGTGGCTGTCGCGCTCAGAGAAGAGGGCAACCAGCACATTTGCGCCAGTAACTTCCGTTTTGCCGGCAGACTGTACATGGATTGCCGCGCGGTGAATAACACGCTGGAAACCAGCCGTTGGGCGAGATTCTTCGAGATCCTCAACAACGAGAGAGTTCAGCTCGTTTTCGAGGAAGTCGGTAACATTACGTTTAACGAGGTCGAGATCAACGCCGCAACCGCGCATAACAGCGGTGGCATCCTGATCATCAGACAGGGCATAGAGCAGATGCTCCAGTGTCGCATATTCATGACGGAATTTCTTAGCAAGTGCTAGCGCACGGTGTAGGCTAATTTCCAGGTTCTTTGACAGCATGGCGGCATCCTCATTGTTTTATTATTCCTTTTCCACCCGGCACTGCAGCGGATACTCATTGCGTCTGGATAAAGTAATTACCAGTTCCGCTTTGGTTTCCGCGACATCCCGCGTGAAGACACCGCAAACTCCTTCGCCCTTTTGGTGGATCTCCATCATAATGCTGACTGCTTCTTCATGATTTTTGCGGAAAATGTCTTTTAAGACAAAAACCACAAAATCCATCGGCGTATAATCGTCATTCACCAGCACTACTTTGAAGAGCGGCGGCCGTTTGGTTTTAACCTTCGGTTCCGCCAGTAAGAGTCCGTCATGTCTGACTTCCCTTACCCCCCGTCCACCGTCGCTTCCATCGCCAGAACTGGCTCTGAAAGCGGGGCGGGACTTCTCGGTCTCTGTAGTGAGTATGCCCATAAACATTGAATAACGCGTTAAATAAACCTTGCCAAAATGTTAAAATCACTAATTTTTTGAATTTATTTTGGCTTGGAAAATAGTTAATTCCCTAATAAATTGCTCAACCTATTGAAACATATATATAGTCGATTTGGCGCAAATTTCAATAAACAAAAATTAGTAATTGTCACCAAACCATCATTTTACCTTATCTGGCGGGTACTATATCAAAGGATGAGGGATTGCCAAGAAGCATGGCGTAATAAGAAATTAGGAGAATACGATGGTAATGCTTGATACAGAAGATGGTTTGTTTAAATCGCTTGGTGCTTGGCGTGATGAAGAGAAGGCAGGTAAGCAGCCGGGCAATGCGGTGCTGTTAATGACCGCAGAGGGCGGGCAACGTTTGATTGAAAAAGGTATGGGCAATCATAGCGGATTAGTAGCGGCTGTTACACAAATGACTGGTCAAGAACCAGGTCCGGCTCGCGGATAAGGTTTCGATGAAAATTGCTGCGTTGTTCAAAGAGCCGATACACGGCGCGTTGGATGAAGAAACACACGATTCTATTTTGCTGGAAGCAACGGCCGCACTTGATAGCGAGAATCATGCCGGTGAGCAAGGACAGCATTGTCGCTATAATCGCGAAGTGATTAATGCACAGCTTGATTTGGCGCAAAGCTATCTGGCATATCGCTTGGGTTTTAGTGATACGGCCGATGGAAATATTCCCACTAAAAAAGATGTGGAAAATGAGTCTGAACGTTTGGTTGCGCAAGGGTTGCGCGTTGAAGATAATTCACGGTTAATTAAAGCAGCACTTCAGACAATCGATAAAAAAATTGAAGAAGCATTGGAAAAACTACCAGCCACCGAGCGTGCTAATGCGACGGATGAAATAATGGTGAGCAGGTAGCATGAAGGCGTCAGACCATATGGATAATAACATGCCCTCGCGTGATGAAGTAGAGAGGTTGGTGGTTAAGCCAGCGAAAAGGTTGCTTACGACAAATGATACTGTGCCTAGACTCGTGGAGCGGCTTGCAGCAGATAGCGGGGTAAAAGAAGCGGCTATTGCACAGGAAAAAAGCCTCTCAAAATTTGCAAAAGAAAAGCTGCACGATGCCATGATGGATTATGTTATGGCGAAGATGGTAGGGGAAGAGCACCCTGTGTTGCCAGAGCTGGGTAACGATAAACGAATGGCGCAGCTCAGGAATACAACTGTCAAAATGTTGGATGATCGCCTGATGGTCTATAAGGTGGTGAAAGCCCCTGCCGTGCAGGCGGAGATAGAGCAAACGGTGCGGTCAAAAACCGATGCAAAATTAGTAGCAGATGAAGAGGTGGGTGAGTTGCGAACAGCGCTTATTCATATAGCCATTGCTGACGCAGAAGATCAATTGCTACCGAGAACACGGCACAACATACAAAAAATCTTTGAGGACAGTATACAGCAGCTGATTATACAGGTGGATGGTGAAGAGGATATGAAGCGTATTAATCATGCTGTTGAAGCTGAGTGCAATGCTATGAAGGCGGTAATGGGAAGAGTGTCATCACGCTGATACAAAAGCATTTGCATCTGTGTTGTAATCTGCCTAGCCTGCCACGCATTAATTTCATAACTATGAATTGTACTTTGTGAACCGTTCTATTGCTTGACCATACCTTTAAAATATTAGCGTTGTTTGGTTTGTTGTTGCTGGTTTTTACGGCCGGTGCCGCAGTGATGTATTTTCAATGGCCGGGACATACATCACTCAGCAATAGCTTCGAAGCAAGTAAGGTGTTGTGGTCAAACATCCTCATGGAAGAAGTGGAAGATGATAGTATTCCGGTCTTAAGGGAAAATGGTGCTTCTAACTTCGAAAAGGCAATTCATACAGCGACGGTGAATGTGCATGAGGAAGGCACATGGGGTAATTACACGCTGATTACGCTTATTACGCAAGATGTCTATCTGATAGATATGCATGGCAAACCTGTTCGGCATTGGCATATCCCTTTCGAGAAAATATGGCCTGACCCTACTCATGTGCATAGCTGGGTGAAACGACGCCTCATGATAGAACAGGCGGCATTATTGCCAGATGGCGGTTTGTTGGTGGTATTTATTGGAGTGAATGACACGCCGCAGGGGCACGGTCTTGCTAAGCTAGATGTAAATGGGAATGTTGTGTGGCGTTATGATGCAAACATGCACCATGATTTTCACATAGATTCTGAGACGGGTAATATCTATGCGCTGATGCATAGGGTAGAGAAAACTATGGAGCGGGTTGACTTTGTACGTTTCCCGCAGGTGACGGATTATGTGGTGGTGCTTTCGCCAGATGGTAAAGAACTAGATAAATATCCATTGTTACCCATGCTGGCAGATGTTGATCAGATTAAGCGTGGTAGATCTGGTAAATATGGTAAAGTGTGGGATTACATGCACACTAATAGTATCGTGCGGCTTTCGGCTGAGCTTGCCGAAAAATTTCCTATGTTCGAAAAGGGGTATATATTGGTTTCTATGCGTAATTTGAATGCGTTGGCCGTTATCGACCCTATTAGAAAAAAGATGGTGTGGTTTAAGCAAGGGCCATGGAAAAGACAGCACTCAGCCATATTTACGCGAGATGGACGTATTATGGTTTTTGATAATCAGGGTGCGAACAAAAAGCGTGTAAAACGAAAAGACATCACAGCGCGTATCGTGGCGTATGACATTGCTACGGATAAGGTGGCGTGGGAATATGATGGTAGTGATTTTTCTATGCATTCGTTGAAGCAGGGACGAGTGCAGGAGCTTCCAAATGGCAACATACTTATTGCAGAATCGGCTAGCCAACGTTTGAGAGAAGTGACGCGTGATAAAGAACTGGTGTGGTCCTATGCCATAGACCGAAAGTTTAAGCTGGGTCTTATTTTAAGTGCGACACGGTATCACGCAGATGAATTACCCTTTCTGCTACCATAGCAACACGGGCTGGCAGTTGATGTTGTTGCCGCCAAATTCTTCCTTGATGTTGTAGTTCGCTTCCAGATCTATCTCAGATGCTCCGCCGTATTTACAGGCGTTTTGCGCGCTTATTTCATCTGCCGACCAATAAGCGTCGGGATCACCGGGGAATCGCCATGAAGAAACCAACATCTTTCCGCGGTTTGGTTTCCCATCGTCGATCTTGCTATCAATAGTAAAAGCGTCAAGCCCTGTCATGCTTGGTTTCCCGTAATATCCATTATTCGCATCGGTTTGTGTGATGTAAAAAATATTGGCGCTAGCATTAACATTCAGGCCAATTAATTCGTCTGCCAGACCCATGTGTGCGGCACCCCAGTATCCTTGTCCTAATTTGCTCTTGGGCATGTAAGATGATTGATCAACATTTTTTCCTTGTTCGCTAGGTGTCATAGGTGCTGGTGTTCCTGCTAAGGGGAGCCCGTCCATGGCGGTTGCATCAGCAATAATATCTGCGCCATAGGTGCCATCAATAAGGCTGGCGTCAGAAAGGTGTCTCCAGAAGGCGCCACATTCGCGGCTGCATTTGGTATGGATAGTTGCGCTGCTGATGCGTTTGTCTTCATCGCCAAAGCCTTGACTGCTCGCAACAACATTGGTGAAGGCAAAGAAATCGAATTGGCTTGCTTTGGTGGGATCCATGTCGCCCGGTAAAGAGCCATACTTGCTCAGGAAGGTGTTTGCGGCTGTTACATAGCGCTCCTTCTGAGTAATAATGCCGCGTATTTCCGAGGCTTTGATGAGGTCTCGCCCGACTAAAATTCCGCCTGCCAGCAGGCCAATAATAACCAGTATGATCGATAGTTCGACCAGTGTAAAGCCTTGTAATTTATTTAAATTATTGTTTTCTGTTCGCATGTGTTGGGTGGTTTCTTTTGGGAGGGTTCAAGGTTCGACTATGGGTATGGAAACTATACTGGCTGATGCATAAAAAAAAGAATTAATATCACGGTATGGCTGTGGTGCCTCAGGTGGCTTTTGAGCCACGTTTTGGGCTATCTGAAAAAAAGTGTATAATCGGTGTTGACATCCTAAAAAGTGGGTAGTATACCAACGCTCCCTTCAGCGAAATTGTGAAGTGATTTGCAGGGTTCGAAATAACCTTCAGCCCTTGCTGCGGATTGATATTGTAAATAGGTTTTTCTGGCATCATTAGCATTGCTAGTAGCGGGAAAAGGCACGCACGGACCTTTCGGGGTTTTTGGGCCAATTCTAACTAGCGATGTATTTTGATGAGTTGATGTATTGAATAGTTTCGAACGCACAGGGCTTTTTTGTTCTGTACGTTTGTAGTTCAAACATCGTTCTTTTAATATAATAAATATGACAAGAGCATTTGATGGATGCCTAGGCAATAAGAAGCGAAGAAGGACGTATTACGCTGCGATAAGCGTCGGGGAGTTGCGAAAACACTTTGATCCGACGATGTCCGAATGGGGAAACCCACCGCGCATGCGGTACCGACACATGAATTCATAGTGTGGCGGAGCGAACCCGGTGAACTGAAATATCTAAGTAGCCGGAGGAAAGGAAATCAACGAGACTCCCTCAGTAGTGACGAGCGAACGGGGACCAGGCCAGTGATTATAGAGTAAGAACTAGAACGAGTTGGAAAGCTCGGCCATAGTGGGTGATAGCCCCGTATAGGTAGAAAGCTCTATAGTCCTCGAGTAGGGCGGGACACGTGAAATCCTGTCTGAACATGGGGTGACCATGCTCCAAGCCTAAGTATTACTTATTGACCGATAGTGAACTAGTACCGTGAGGGAAAGGTGAAAAATACCCCGTCGAGGGGAGTGAAATAGATCTGAAATCGAATGCTTACAAGCTGTAGGAGGGCTTCGGCCTGACTGCGTACCTCTTGTATAATGGGTCAGCGACTTAATGTATGTGGCAAGCTTAAACCGATAGGTGTAGGCGTAGCGAAAGCGAGTGTTAATAGCGCGTCTTAGTCACATGTATTAGACCCGAAACCTAGTGATCTAGCCATGGTCAGGTTGAAGATGCAGTAACATGCATTGGAGGACCGAACGCACGCCTGTTGAAAAAGTCGGCGATGAACTGTGGTTAGGGGTGAAAGGCCAATCAAACTGGGAAATAGCTGGTTCTCTGCGAAATATATTTAGGTATAGCGTCGTGTGAATACTCTCGGGGGTAGAGCACTGGATGGGCTAGGGGGTCCCAAAGACCTACCAAACCTAACCAAACTCCGAATACCGAGAAGTACTGCACGGCAGTCAGACAGCGAATGCTAACGTTCGTTGTCGAGAGGGAAACAACCCAGATCCACATCTAAGGCCCCCAAGTGGTGGTTAAGTTGAAAAGGATGTGGGACAGCCATAACAGCCAGGAGGTTGGCTTAGAAGCAGCCATCCTTTAAAGAAAGCGTAACAGCTCACTGGTCTAATAGCCGTCCTGCGCCTAAAATGTACCGGGGATCAAACCACCCGCCGAAGATTGGAGTGTGTATTTATACACGCAGTAGCAGAGCGTTCTGTAAGCCGTTGAAGCTAGTCCGACGAGGAATAGTGGAGGTATCAGAAGTGAGAATGCTGACATAAGTAACGACCAACAGTGTGAGAAACACTGTCGCCGAATGACCAAGGGTTCCTGCGTCAAGTTAATCTGAGCAGGGTTAGCCGGCCCCTAAGACGAGGCAGAAATGCGTAGTCGATGGGAACCACGTTAATATTCGTGGGCCTGCGGGTGAGTGACGGATTGAGCGTTTTGTTCTTCCTTATTGGATTGGGAGGGCGAGGCAATCGGTCCCGGGAAATAGCCCCCGCATATAGACCGTACCCCAAACCGACACAGGTGGTCAGGTAGAGTATACCAAGGCGCTTGAGAGAACGATGCTGAAGGAACTAGGCAAATTGCTCGCGTAACTTCGGGATAAGCGAGCCCCAATCGAAGGCAACTTTGGTTGGGGGACACAAACCAGGGAGTAGCGACTGTTTATTAAAAACACAGGGCTCTGCTAACACGTTAAGTGGAAGTATAGGGTCTGACGCCTGCCCGGTGCTGGAAGGTTAAAGAGAGGTGTGAGAGCACTGAACTGAAGCCCCAGTAAACGGCGGCCGTAACTATAACGGTCCTAAGGTAGCGAAATTCCTTGTCGGGTAAGTTCCGACCCGCACGAATGGCGTAACGACTTCTCCGGTGTCTCCAGCATCGACTCAGTGAAATTGAATTCTCCGTGAAGATGCGGAGTTCCCGCGGTTAGACGGAAAGACCCCGTGCACCTTTACTGTAGCTTTGCACTGGCATTAGGAAATAGTTGTGTAGGATAGGTGGGAGACGTTGAAATCTGGGCGCAAGCCTGGAGGGAGTCGTCCTTGAAATACCACCCTTCTATTTCTTGATGTCTAACCTAGGCCCGTGAAACCGGGTCAGGGACCATGCATGGTAGGCAGTTTGACTGGGGCGGTCGCCTCCTAAAGAGTAACGGAGGCGCGCGATGGTAAGCTCAGGACGGTCGGAAATCGTCCATTAGAGTGCAATGGCATAAGCTTGCCTGACTGCGAGACTCACAAGTCGAGCAGAGACGAAAGTCGGTCATAGTGATCCGGTGGTTCCAAGTGGAAGGGCCATCGCTCAACGGATAAAAGGTACGCCGGGGATAACAGGCTGATCTCCCCCAAGAGTCCATATCGACGGGGAGGTTTGGCACCTCGATGTCGACTCATCACATCCTGGGGCTGAAGAAGGTCCCAAGGGTATGGCTGTTCGCCATTTAAAGTGGTACGTGAGTTGGGTTTAGAACGTCGTGAGACAGTTCGGTCCCTATCTGCCGTGGGTGTAGGAAAATTGAGAGGATCTGACCTTAGTACGAGAGGACCGGGTTGGACGTACCTCTGGTGTACCTGTTATTGCGCCAGCAGTAAACGCAGGGTAGCTATGTACGGAATGGATAAACGCTGAAAGCATCTAAGCGTGAAACCAGCCTCAAAACAAGTTTTCCCCATTAGGATCGTGGTAGACCACCACGTTGATAGGCCAGGTGTGTAAGTGCAGTAATGCATTCAGCTAACTGGTACTAATAATCCGATTGATTTATTACATTGATCATGTCTGAACTACGACGTGCAGTGCAAAAGAGCATTGTTCGTGTTGTTCAATACACTCATTAAACACACGGTGTCAGAAAAACCTATTACATGTCATTAAGCGGGAAGAGCCGGCTTACATGACTGGTGATTATAACTTGTGTGGCAACACCCGTTCCCATTCCGAACACGACCGTGAAACGCACAGGTGCAGATGGTACTAAGTCTTAAGGCTTGGGAGAGTATGTTGTCGCCAGTCTTGTAAGCCGGTTTTTTTGTATCTCAAACCGATTTCTGTGGGCAACTCGCTTGCAAATTCTCGCTTTCGTTGCTCACGTACCTACCAGTACGCTGCGCTACGCACTCGAATTTCCTTCGCATTTGCCTCACATAAATACGGTTTATTTTCTTCGTCATTGCGAGGAGCGGAAGCGACGAAGCAATCCAGAAAATCTATTTACGTCATTCCGGCGAAAGCCGGAATCTAGCTATTGCTACACTCTGACACTGCGGGTAAAATTCCCGCGCATCCACCATATTTAATTGCGTTTAATAATGGAGAGTGAATGTGCTTATATTTGTAAGTGTGTGTTTTAATCTATTTGGTCTGCTATTGACTAGCGGATTCTCTATTCAAAGCTCCAAGTTCTCCATTGATGGAGGAAGCTTTAGTGATCCCGATTCAGCAAAAATAGAAATACATTTAGGAATTAAACATAAGGTTGGGCTTGGGCTTCTAATAAGCGGTATTACGATGCAAATTATTGATGCTTTAAATCGTTTTAACATATTTATGTAGCAGATTTAGAAAATGCATTTCACCCAAAAATCAATATATGGTATTGACAGTGTATTTTTTCTCTATATAATGTGTGCGTTGGTCTGGCCATTAAAAAATTTCCGACCCTGAGACTCAGACAGAGCAGTCGAGCAACTTAGGCCTTCTCGGACTTAGGTAGACAAACTGGAGAAATAGAGTTCGGCTTCCAAACCCGACTTGAACCTGAGTTATAAATCAGAAGGCGGCTCTCGCGAAGCCGCCTTTCTTCTTTCTTATACGGCTAAGTAGAATCTCACCCCGGCACAATAGTTGCATGGTTAACGGATGGTAATGGGTTTGTTGCCAGTTTTTATCACCACGTAGGGGATCATTATGGAAAGTATCCACATATCAAAAGTATCATATACCAGTATTTCGTTTAACCAGCAGAATGACCGGCAGATTGTATCTACCAAGGATACGAAATTCGGTGACTTGCTTGATGAGGCGAGCGCCAAGGCAGATAAGCAGGTAGCGGAAGTTTCCAGCTATGCGTTGATCGAGGCGAGCAATATCATGCAGTTCATTGATGAGCTGTTCGACAATATTCAGGCATCGTTGCAGCAGCAGCTTACTGGTGCGTCATCTGGTTCTGTTTCGGCCAGCTTGTCGGGTGGGCAATCATTTGGGTTTACCAGTGAGTTTACCTCGGTGTTTGGCAGCAGTGGGCCACTGATTAACTGGATTAACAACACCACCTCGTCGTTGGGGCTTAGCAAAGAGCAGAATCTCGCCTTGCAACAAATCTCCATTGATTTCAAAGATACAAGAGGATCGGTTGAAGACCGGGCGCAAATTTCTGAGGCACTCAAGGCGGCAGGAATTACCGCCTAACGGAAAAACCTTCCTACCCACAACCAAAAAGCCCGGCGTGCCCGGGCTTTTTTTTATCGCAATTTGTTATTCCATGCTGCCGATCGGCGGAGTGGCGAGTACATCCGTGCGTGCACCGGTTCTTAAGCGTGCGTTATTTGTAACAAGCGTGCCATCGGGGTGGCTTTGTATTGTTGGGCCTGATTTGACTCGCTCGACTTCAGCATCAGCTTTTTTCTTGGTTTCAGCTTTCATTTTTGCATGTTTTTTATCGTTCATCTCGCCAAGTAGTTTGGGGTTCGCGTGTGCGGAAGTGGTTGCGCATAATAATAGCGTGGCGATGAGTGATTTTTTCAATAGTGAAACAAGCATGAGGCTCCCTTTGTCTTATTATATTCGTAGATTACTTTTTGCCTGCTAAACTCGCAATCTAAAGATGGGAGGAGCCTATAAAAAACCAATAAAAAAGCCCGGGCATGCCGGGCTTTTTTTCATGGAGTGTATTGGTGATTAAGCTGCACCACGGCCAGAACCTTTGTTCGGCTGTGCGCGCTCGTCTGCCACATCTTGTGTTTTAGGGCCTACCACAGCGATCGGGTTGCGATCTTGGTCTGCGCCGGCATCTGACTTAACTTGTGTTTGTTGAGTAGCTATTGCTTCTGCTGCTTGTTGCTCGGCTTGTGCGCGTGCACGGAACATTGCGATAGAATTCAGGGCTGCAACCATAATACTTTGGTCGGCACCGCTTGTGCTATCCATGGCAACACGCTCAAAATCAAGGGCGCGAGCCAAGGCTGCAGGATCATTTGCGATACCTGCTGCATCACACTCGGCACATGCCGCTGCTAGTTGAGCATTAGCGGCTTGCTTCATTACTTCCAGCTGTTGATCTGCAGGCAATTCAGATACTTTAGCGGCATCTACACCACCATTTTTTGCTGCATTTACTAATTCCTGAACGGCTTGTTTTGCTGCAGTTAAATCTTCCATGATTGACCTCTTTCATATGTTGGTTTTGGGTGTATTGATAATACGTACCCAAGCTACCACAATGCCCAGCTGATGTGTGTTAAGCTTTTATTACAACGTAAGTGGCTCAATAATCATCATAAATAAACGAGGGAAGGATGATTTTTTTGCTGCAATCTGCTGAGAATTATGCATAGTGGCGTGCATGAGAAAAATTATCCTACTACTGTTTTTACTTCCCGCCTGTTCATTATTGAATCAACAAAGAACGACAGAATCTTACGATGTTTCGTCCAAACCACTTGGTGAGGGCGAACATGAGATTGTGATGCACGGCAAATCCGGCGTGCCGAAAGACGAGTTGAAGCGTGCCTTCAAAGTGCATGGCAGTGAGATCTGCACCGGTAAGGTGTATTTGCTGCGTGGCATGCGTGAGGAATATGACACGCGCAATGATAGCTACATGCTGAAAGGCCAGGCAGATTGCGTTGAGTTGAGTTACTTCGCAGGGCAATAGTGCGCACGCGCGGCATTTTATTACTCTGCGGCGCGTTTTTGTTAGGCTATCTGACGCAGGGATGGCAGCAAAGCACGCCTACGGTTCCGGTTAACCAGCAGATTTCCAGACAAGATCAGGCGCAGGGGCCGCTTTCTCCAAGCGAAGCGACCATTATTATCCACAAACTTGCCGCTGATCCAAAGAATATTAAGCTTACTCGCCATGCGAAAAAACGCCTGTCTCAGCGTGGTATCTCGACAGAGGATATGGTTGAGGGGTTGCGCAATGGTGTTGTAAGGGATGCGGCGCATAAGGGGAGCAAAGGGGATTGGCTCTATAAGATTTATGATGAGCGCCCGGCTATCAATAATACATTAGAGGCGGTGCTGATTATAGAGGGTGACCGCCTGCGTGTGGTGACTATTATGTGGGATAAGTAGGCCTTTTATTTCGTCGACGGCTGTTCCTCATCCGGCATAATGAATGCCTGACCTTGAATTTTTCGTTCTACGCTCATGATCGTATGTAATGTGGAGATACAGGCTTCACGCGTGTTATCCACCAGCGCCTGACATTTTTCGCCCTCTGAAAGTAGGTCGCTGCGGCACAGGCTCAGCAGTGTATCGTCTAGTGTTTCGACGTTTGCGATGAGTGAGACTAAAATATCTTCTATTCGATGATCCATAATTCCTCCTGTGGCGAATGGTTAAAATATATTGAGATAAATTCAACTTTAAGTCAAGGATGAATTATAATAAACTCAACTGATTGTATGTGTGTTTTTCTATATTAAGGAGGTATGAATTTGTCTCATCTTAAAAAAATCATGATAAAACATGGTGTTTCACAAACTGACCTGGCCGCTATTTTAGGGCGGGATAAATCGGTTATCACGAATCTTTTTCAGGGAAAGCGTCAGCTAAAGGCTGATGAGGCCATGAAAATTGCCAAGCATATCGGTGTGCCAGTAACGCATATACTAGGGGTGAAGGAAACGCCTGACGGTTTTATGGAAGAGCCGGCGCTCATTCCTTTTCAGCATGAGCCTAAAAATTGGAAGCGTCATGGCAATGTGGTGAAAAAAGATGGAAAATTTTATCTGGAAACGACAGAGACGGTTAGCGCAGCTAAGAAAATATATGCGCTGCAGGTAGCGGATAATAGTATGAATTTAGCGGGGGTATTAGAAGGTGATTTTATTATCTCTGGGTTGGATCGTGCGTGTAAGTCTGGCCAGCTTGTAGTGGTGCAGCATTATCAAGGTAGAGGTGCGAAAACGCTGATTCGTAAATATGAAAAACCGTTACTATTGCCACACTCTACCAGCGCGAACCACAGGCCTCTACATATTGAAGAGGATGACGTGCGGCTAGTGTCACCGGTGCTTAAATTAATCCGTTCTTATTAATGTGCCGCACCGTGATAAAAATAATAGCCTAGTCCGATAGTAAACACGTAGCAGCCATAAAGAGCATGTTCAAAACATACAGCGGCAAGCGAGCGGGTTTTAAGGTAGGTGTGAGTGAAGATTAAACTTCCTATGGCGGAAAACACCACCGCGACCCAGTTTTGCAACACGATATGTATCCAGCCAAAAGCAAAACAATTTAGCAGATAGCGGTGCCGATCATCCGCTGGCCACACCATATAACGTTTGAAAAAATAGCTGCGATAAATGATTTCTTGCGGGAATACGGACAACAATGGGTATAGCGCGATTACACTAAGCCATACGAGCGGTTTATTGGTCGGTAAATCTAAAAAACGCTCCGGAGCGACGATCCAGGTGAAAATGGCCAGTGCGATAGCAAAAGGAATAAAACGTAAAAAGATACGTTTCAGTTCTTTTTTATTGAGCGCAGCAATATTCCACTCCTCACGAAACCCTTGCTTATAGTGGATATGCAGCATGCGCCATGCGAGCAGCGCAAAAAACCATAGAACAGAATAGATCCAGCTTTTGGGATGTGAGAGGGTAATGATAAGTGGAACGGTGAAAAAAATCAGGAAGAACTCTACTTGGGGGCGCCGCAATAAAGTAGTAATCATCAGGTGATCTTTTCGTTGCTGAGGAGAATAAGTTTATTCAGTATGCCGTGTGCGCCGCCTGAGTCAATGGCTTCCTGTGCCATGGAAACACCCGCTTTAATATCAGGCGCTTTTCCAGTGATAACCAAGCCGCCTGCGGCATTCAGTACCACCGCATTGCGATAGGCACTTTCCATGCCAGAGAGTGCGTCTCTTAATGCGGCCGCGTTATGTTCAGGATCTTTGCCGCGCAGCTCTTCCAAAGATGCGGTTGGTAGGCCCGCATCTTCAGGCGTGAGTTCAAATATGCGCACTTCACCGTCTTTGAGTTCTGCAATTTTGGAGGGGCCGGTGAGGGTGAGTTCATCTAGCCCATCACTGCCATGCACCACCCATGCGGATTTGGTGCCGAGTTCTTTTAACGCATGCGCCATAGGCTCGATCAGCTCAGCGGAATATACGCCCATCAGCTGATAATCAGGGGCGGCTGGGTTTGATAGCGGACCAAGCAGGTTGAACACAGTACGTATCGCTAGCTCACGTCTGACGGGCGCCACGTGGCGCGTAGCTGTGTGGAAAACAGGCGCCATTAAAAAAGCGATGTTGCATTCTTTAAGGCAGCGTTCCAGCACTGGCACTTCTGCATCAATTTTGATGCTCAGTTGCTCTAGCACATCTGCAGAGCCAGACTTGGACGAAACAGAACGATTGCCATGTTTGGCAACAGGCACGCCACATGCAGCAAGTACGAAGGCAACGGCAGTGGAGATGTTATAGGTGCCTTTTGCATCGCCGCCTGTACCACATGTGTCGATGCAGCCCTCCGGCACGTTGATGCGTTTGGCTTTTGCGCGCATCACGATAGCACCTGCGGTGATCTCATCGATGGTTTCACCCTTCATGCGCAAGCCCATCAGGAAGGCGGCCATGTGTGCAGGAGTGGCGCCTCCATTCATGATAATCTGGAAGGCGCGCGTAGCCATGTCTTGTGTGAGGTTCTTATTTTCAGCCAGTAGTGCAAGGCAATCTTGTATGGCGTTTGAAAGCATAAACTACAGCCTCCTTAAAAAATTGCGCAGAATGTCGTGGCCATGTTCGGATGCGATAGATTCCGGGTGGAACTGCACGCCATGTGTGTTGTGCTGTTTGTGCGATAGTCCCATGATAAGTCCGTCATCCGCCGTAACGGCCGTTACCTCAAGGCAATCCGGCAGCGTTGCTCTATCCACGATAAGCGAGTGATAGCGTGTGGCATTAAACGGAATAGGCAAATCTTTAAACACGCCGATTCCTTCATGATAAATGCTGCTCACCTTGCCATGCATAGGTGCAGGGGCGCGCACTACGGAGCCACCAAATGCTTCACCAATAGCCTGATGACCAAGGCACACACCGAGCAGGGGAACCACACCGCTTGCTTCTTTCACTAGGTCAAGGCAGATGCCCGATTCTTGCGGATTACCGGGGCCTGGTGAGATGACAATGCCGTCAGGCTTTTGCGCAAGAATTTCGTCCACGGTGATTTTATCATTGCGATGGACGGACACATCTGCCTTCAACTCGCCCAGATAATGCACGAGGTTGTAGGTGAAGCTATCATAGTTATCGAGCAGCAGAATTTTCATGTGAATTTTATAGCCTCTTCTGCGGCGCGCATCAACGCGCGCGATTTATTGACCGCTTCCTGATATTCATCTTCGGCATTACTTTCTGCGACAATGCCGCCACCCGCCTGAATATATAGCGTGCCGTCTTTGATCAGGCCGGTGCGCAGGGCGATAGCAGTGTCCATATTGCCGCTGGCAGAAAAATAACCAATGCAGCCTGCGTAGAAACTGCGCTTTTCGGTTTCCAGGTCATCGATGATTTCCATAGCGCGAATCTTTGGCGCGCCGCTAACAGTACCCGCAGGGAAGCCCGCAACCAATGCAGAGAGCGCGTCATATTTCGGATTAATCTCACCCACTACATTCGAGACGATATGCATCACGTGGGAGTAGTTTTCGATATTCATTTTATGGGTGGTTTTGACCGAGCCTACTTTCGCCACGCGGCCCACATCATTACGCCCCAGATCAAGCAGCATTAAATGCTCGGAAAGCTCTTTAGGGTCAGCAAGCAGTTCCTGAGCAAGCATTTCATCTTCGCTGCGATCGCGTCCGCGTTTACGTGTGCCCGCAATCGGGCGGATGGTGACTTCACCATCACGCAAGCGCACCAGAATTTCCGGGCTGGAGCCCACCAGCGAATAGTCACAGAAATTCAGGTAAAACAAAAATGGCGAAGGATTAAGCTGTCTGAGTGCGCGATAGAGTGAGAAGGGGGGTAGAGTAAATTTCGCGGAAAAACGCTGTGAAAGCACTACCTGAAAAATATCGCCATCGAGGATATGTTCCTTTGCTTTCGCCACCATGCTGTCGTAATTTTCGCGTGTGGTGTTGGAAGAAAAATCATCCATGGAGATGTTGTGTTGGTCTTCTGTTTTCTGTACCGGCACGGGGGCGGCTAGTTTTTCCAACACATGGTCGATGCGTTTTTTTGCTGCATCATAAGCTGCATCTGCATCACCACGCTTTGGGTCTGGCCAGATGACGGTGACAATAAACATCGTATCGCTCACATTATCAAAAATGACCATCACTTTAGGGCGAATAAAACAGCTATCAGGAATGCCAATAGAGTCCTTCTTATTGTCGGGAAGTTCCTCCATGAGGCGCACCATGTCATAGCCCATATGGCCAACCAGCCCAGCAGCCATAGGGGGGAGGCCTTCGGGCAGGTCAATTTTTGATTCCTCATATAATTCGCGCAGTGCGTCTAATGCATTTGCTTTGCAAGGTTTGAAGGCGGCTTCATCCATACGATCTGTGTGGGCGACTTCTGCTTTGTTTCCTTTTGAGCGGAAGATCAAATCTGGCATTAGGCCTATCACCGAGTAGCGTCCGCGTATCTCGCCTTTTTCAACAGACTCCAGCAAGAAGGATGGGCTGTCTTTTTCCATTAAACGCAACATGGCAGACACAGGTGTATCCAGGTCTGCCGGGCGTGTGGCCCATACGACTTGCGGCAGGCTATGGGCGAATTGCTGCGCGAAAATTTCTTGTGACGGAGAAATAGAGTGAGCCGTCATTGCACCGTCATGGCCTGCAAGGCTGATTGATTAATGGTTACCGGGTAGCGCTTTTTCAAGTGCGTTAGATATTGTTCTACCAATTCACTGCTCAACGTATTGGTAAGGTTTTTAGCAAGATTGTCTTTCAGTGTTGCAGAGGGTTTTGCTTTAGACGGAATAATTTTTTTCAACACGGCAATGGTGTGGTCTCCATTCTGTGCGAGATAGATGCCTGTGCTTTCTCCTGGTTTCTTTTCAAACAACTCGGCGATCAGTGGTGCCGGTACGCTGTGTTCATCGCTACGTTTAGTCGCTGCCAATGTGCTTACTTTTAGATTATGTTTTTTAATTAGTTCTGCTCGTTTGGCTTCGTCCGTAAATTGCTGACCGATTTCCAGAGCGAGTGTCGCTGCCAAAACTCTACGGTTAGCTTCTTTTACGGCTTTCGCCACTTGTGATTTTACTTTTTCCAGTGGGATTTCCCTCACCGGAGTAATGGCATTTACGCGCACAATATAATAGGTACCATCTTTGGTAATGCTGATAGTAGATTCGCTTTTTTCATCGGTGTTATAGGCAATTTCCAGAAATTTAGGGAAATGCGGTAACGCTTTTGCTGTGTTGCCATCCGGCGTTTTGCCTTGTGCATCAACGCTGCCCACGTCGGTGAGGGTGAGGTTTTGTTCTTTAGCTACTTCTTTAAGCGTTGCTCCCGCAGCAAGAGAGTCTTCTATCTGTATAGAGAGTTTATTGATCACGTATTCCGTTTCACGCGCGCGTGCTTCGTTTTCCAATGGACCACGCACTTCCTCAAAGGGAAGGGTGGTTGGCTGCGTAATAGATTTTACGAAAAATACATGCCAGCCAAAGGCACTCTGATAGGGGCCGGTGGCGCCATTCTCGTTAAGCGCAAATACATCCTCTGCTGCGGCTTCCATGATGGTGTCTTTAGTGGTGTTGCCCAGCTCGATTGGTTTTTTGCCTTGTGCAGAAGTTTCGCTCGCTACCTTCTTCGGTGCTTCTCCTGCCTTCAGCATTTCCAGTGCTGATGCGGCCGCTTCCTTATCATCATAATTCAGTTGCAGCACTTCGCGACGCTCAGGACGTTTGAATTCTTCTACACGCTCGTCATATATTGCACGCACTTCCTCCTCGTCGATTTCTACACGTTTTTGAATATCTGCCGCTGTAAAAGAAAGGTATGACACGTCGCGATATTCTGGCGTGCTATATTGTGTGGTAACGTTCTTATTGTAATACGCTTCAATGTCCTCAGCGCTTGGCTCTGGCACAGAAATGTTTGAAGCCTGAAATGTGTAAAGGGTAGCAGTACGTGCTTCTTCTAATGCCTGATATATGGTGGTGATGGCAATATCCGGCACTGGCGCAGAAAAATGTACTACGCCCATCAGCAGGTCAACACCCATTATACGTTGCAGCTGCTCTACATAGCCTTTTTCCGTAAGTCCATTACGGCGCAGGATGGAGATAAACTTTTCTTTATCGAATTTACCGTTGCTGTCCTGAAAGTTGGGGTTATTACGAATTTCCTGAATTACATCAGCATCACTGGCCACAAACCCCAGCCGCGCGCTTTCTTGCTCCACTAGCGTTCGGTTAATCAGGTTTCTTAGCACTTGTTCCGGCAGGTGCATGTTCTTGACTAGTTCAGGGGAGAAGTTATCACCCAATGAGCGTCGCAGCCTGTCGGTTTCACGGCGAATTTGCCCGTCCAATGTGCTGGCGCTGATTTCAACGCTGCCTACGGTGGCCACTGTGGCTTTGCCTCCACCTCCGGTAATCATATCGCCCACGCCCCACACGGCGAAACTGGCAATCAGTAATACGAGGAGGATTTTTACGGCGATACTGCCCACACTGGAGCGCATTTGGTTAAGCATAGTGGTAAGCTCTTAATTGGTTGATTTTTATAGCTGAGGGGTAGCATTACCACAGGTGATTGTAAAAACATTTTTCACCTGCGAAGCAGGCTTGCTTTGTGGCGTAAGCTTCGCTATTTTCGCGGCTGCTTATGGAAAACCGTACTTACATTGTGGCGAACTGGAAAATGCATGGCAATAGCGCCATGGCGGATGATCTGGTGGAGGCCGTGAATAAACAGGCGACCGAGTTGCCGGCTAATGCTGAGGTGGTGCTGTGCCCACCGGCAACGCTGCTGGGTGAAGTCAGCAAGATTATCACCGGTTTTAATGTGCGCACCGGCGGGCAGGATTGCCATGAGCAACCGGATGGAGCGTTTACGGGTGATATTAGCGCTTCCATGTTGCGAGATGCTGGCTGTGCCTATGTAATTGTGGGGCATTCTGAGCGCCGCCACCGCCATAATGAAACGAACGACATGGTGCGTAGGAAGGCGTTGAGGGCAATTTCTTCTAACCTTACGCCGATTATCTGTGTTGGTGAGACGGAGTCTGAGCGTTCTTCAGGGCAGGCTGAGGCCGTCGTAGAGCGTCAAATATGGGAATCTATCCCCGAAGAGGCCAAAGAAGGTGAATTTCTCCTTGCATATGAGCCGGTTTGGGCTATTGGTTCTGGCCAGAGTGCGACTGTTGCTGACATCCGCAGTATGCATCACTATATAACCAATGTGGTGAGCAAAAAGCTTGGCAGCGATCAGGCGAAGGTTCCGGTGTTGTATGGCGGGTCAGTTAAAGGGGCTAATGCCATGGAGATTATGTCGCTTGATGATGTTTCGGGTGTGTTGGTTGGTGGTGCCAGCTTAAAGGCAGAAGAATTTTGTAAGATCATGGCGGTAGCCAAGTAAAAGGAAAAAAAGAATGTATACGGTATTACTCGTGATTCACACCTTGTTGGTGTTATTTTTAATTGGGTTGGTGTTGATCCAGCGCTCAAGCTCCGACGGTATGGGCGGTCTTGGCGGTGGCGGCGGTGGCGGCAACCAGTTTTTGACTGGGCGCGGCCAGGCGAACCTGCTTACGCGTACTACGGCGATTCTCGCGGGCGCGTTTATGGTCACCAGTTTGATCCTTGCTATTATGGCATCGCGCATGAGCGAAAGTTCTATTGTGGATGCGATTGAGGCGGAAGACACATTGGCGCCGATCACTAGCGAAATGCCAGCCGAAGAAAAACCTGTTCCTGCACCTGTGGTGCCTAAGCCGGAGTAGAATGTAGAGATATGCCCGCACGATTTATATTTATTACTGGTGGTGTAGTAAGCTCATTGGGCAAGGGCTTGGCCTCCGCATCACTCGGCGCATTGCTACAGGCGCGTGGCTATAAAGTACGTCTTAGAAAACTCGATCCTTATCTCAATGTTGACCCGGGTACGATGAACCCAACGCAGCACGGTGAGGTGTTTGTTACCGATGATGGCGCGGAGACCGATCTTGACCTTGGGCACTATGAGCGTTTTACCGATGTAGCCGCACGACGTACGGATTCGGTGAGTTCTGGCAAGGTCTATTCCACATTGCTTACCAAAGAACGCCGCGGCGATTATTTGGGTGGCACAGTGCAGGTGATTCCACATATCACTGATCTCATCAAAGAATTCGTGTTGCGCGATACGGAAGAGGAAGATTTCGTGTTGTGTGAAATTGGTGGTACGGTGGGTGATATTGAAGGCCAGCCGTTCTTGGAAGCAATTCGCCAGCTTGGTTGGGAGCTGGGCCATGAGCGCGTGATGTATATGCATCTTACATTGGTGCCATATATTGCCGCAGCTAAAGAGCTTAAAACCAAGCCGACACAACATAGTGTAAAAGAATTACGCTCAATCGGTATTCAACCGGATGTGTTGCTATGTCGTGCAGAGCGCCCGATTCCATTGTCGGAACGTCGTAAAATTGCGCTATTCTGCAACATTCAGGAAGAGTCGGTGATTCAGGCGTTGGATGTATCTTCGATCTACGAAGTGCCGCATCGCTATTCTGAGGAGGGGCTGGATACGCAAGTGCTCAAAGGCTTTGGCTTGCCGGCAGACGGAAAGCCAGACCTTAAAAAATGGGACGACATTTTAGAGCGTGTGCAAAACCCGAAAGGCGAAGTGAACATCGCGTTGGTTGGTAAGTATATGGGTATGGGCGATGCATATAAATCGCTCACTGAGGCGCTCGACCATGCGGGTATTGCTAATCAAGTGAAGGTTAATGTGCATTGGGTGGATGCGAGTGGCTTCGATAAGAAAGATGCGAAAAAACATCTGGCCGATATGGATGCGGTATTAGTGCCGGGTGGTTTTGGTGAGCGCGGCGTGAATGGAAAAATGTCTGCCATTCAATATGCGCGTGAAAACAATAAGCCTTATCTGGGTATTTGTTTTGGAATGCAGCTTGCCTGTGTGGAATATGCGCGCAATGTGTTGGGGATGAAAGAGGCCACCTCCACCGAGTTTGGTGCGTATGAAGATAAAGATGGTAAAGGGCCTGTAGTGGGCTTGATGACCGAGTGGCAGCGTGATGGCGGAGTCGTTGAGAAACGTAAAAAAGATAGCGACCTTGGCGGCACCATGCGCCTTGGGGCTTATGACTGTGACATCGCAAAAGGCTCACTGGCGTATGAAATTTATGGTGCAGAATCTATCAGTGAGCGCCATCGTCACCGCTATGAGGTGAATAGTGGTTACGCGCAGGAATTTGAAAAATCCGGTTTGGTGTTTTCAGGTATGTCGCCGAAAGGTAACTTGCCAGAGATCGCTGAAATAAAAGATCACCCATGGTTTGTTGGGGTGCAGTTCCATCCTGAATTAAAATCACGTCCGTTTGATCCGCATCCGTTATTTGCCAGCTTCGTGAAAGCGGCGATGGCTGATAGCAACAGCAAGAAGAAAGCAGCATGACTCAGCAGCGCCACATAACTATCAATTCCATTAAGATGGGTAATGATTTGCCGTTCGTGTTGATTGCCGGGCCGTGTCAGGTGGAGTCGCGTGACCATGCGTTGATGATGGCTGAAAAGCTGATCAAGATCACCAACACGCTGGAAATTCCGTTCATTTATAAATCATCCTACGACAAAGCAAACCGCACTAGCGTGCAGGGAAAGCGCGGACTTGGGTTGATTAAAACGCTGCCTATTTTTGATGAGATTCGCAAAGAGCTTGGGTGTGCCGTGCTTACTGATGTGCATACGGAAGAGCAGTGCGCTATTGTGGCTCCACATGTGGATGTGTTGCAGATTCCCGCGTTCTTGTGCCGCCAGACTGATATGCTGATTGCCGCGGCGAAAACCGGCAAAGTGATCAATGTGAAAAAAGGTCAGTTCCTCGCGCCGTGGGACATGAAAAACGTGGTGGATAAGCTGGATTATGCAGGCAACCCGAATGTGGTGTTGACGGAACGCGGAGCAAGCTTTGGCTACAATACGCTGGTCAACGATATGCGAGCGCTACCGATCATGGCCAAAACTGGTTGTCCGGTGGTGATGGATGCAACACATAGTGTGCAGCAGCCAGGTGGGCAGGGCACGTCGTCTGGTGGTGATCGCACGTTTGTGCCATACATCGCGCGCGCAGCGGTTGCTGTGGGTGTGGCGGGTGTGTTTATGGAAACGCATGAAGACCCGGATAACGCGCCGTCTGATGGGCCGAATATGGTCAAGCTCGATGATATGCAGCGCTTACTCGCCCAACTCAAAGAGTTCGATAAGCTGGCTAAGGCGCTTTAGTTACCCGAGCGGGCGGTCGATTACGTGCTCGTTTTTGTAAGCTTCCCAGCCATCAAACCGCACGCCGAACTGCACGAGCATTTCCAGTGTTTCCCGTCCTTCAAAACGAATATACGGCGTATTATCACGATATACTACCTCTGTTTTTCCACCCGGAAAAGCAGCTCTTTCTAGTGCTGTCTTTGCTCCCATCACTGCATCGTGCAGCCCTGCTTCTGACATGGCGTTGTTGAAGTAGTCTACTAAAATTGCGTCATTGCCGGGTTCTTTGTGTATATGCCGAGGCGTTAGTTGATTGGCGATATACTTGGCAATCATTTCTCTGGTGATTACTGCCAGGTGTTCTGGTGCTCTATTTGGATCTGCCATTCGTTATTAGTTACTTCTATACTCTTTATAGCGGGTGAGAAACTTGCGCAGCCCTTGCTCAAGCATATCGCGGTTGGTAGCAATTTCAGGGTCGCCAATGCCTACCAACGTGCTGGTACATTCGGCGAGTGCGGATTGGCATACCTGTGCCAGTGTATCAAGCGGATCTTCCATCACGGGTTCCAACACTGCGTCATCTTTTTCGCTATGTTTGTAATGATAATGAAAACGGCGTGGACCTTTATACTCTCTGAGTGAGAGCGAAATTGGTGTGACGATATTTTTAAAGCGGCGTTGCCACATAATTCCATCTTCATCTTCGCGGCCATGCGTAAAATGACTATCCAGAATATGCATGCATGCGGACTCCAGTGCGAGCATCGCCTGCTCAACATCATGTATGCGTCCGCGTTGTGTGGATGACGAAGGGGAAGTGTATTTTTTCTGCGCTTTTTTCTGTGCTACTGTGGCCATGGTGACCTCCTGTGTTTATTGCACTCGCTCATTTAAGAGCTTCACGACATTAAACGCAGTATACTCCCATTTTCTCGGGGTGGCCAGTGTTTATGCGGTTTGTTTGCTAATGGCTTGCGCGCCCTGCATTTTTTTATTTTGTTTGATGCAATAAAGCGTGTCTTGCAGGAGCAAATAATCAAAACCCAGCTTATGAAAACTATTCATCGCATGTTCGGGAGTTTCTACAATTGGTTCGCCTGCCACGTTAAAAGAGGTGTTGATAATTACCGGTGGTTCATTACGGGACGCTAGCGTTTCCATGATGCCACTTAGTAGCGTGTCGCTTTCATCAATCACTTGCACACGTGCAGTGCCGTCTACGTGGGTGACAGCCGGGATGCGGTCATTAGTCACGGGGTAAGTAAACAGCATGAAGCGACCACTTTCTGCGTTGCCGGAGAAGAATGTAGAGAAGTCTTGCTCACGACAGATAGGAGCCAGTGGCCGCCAATTTTCACGGCCTTTTTTCTGATTTATTTTATCACGTATTGCTGCGTCGGATGCTTTGGCAAGAATAGAGCGATGCCCCAATGCGCGTGGGCCAATTTCAGAACGATCTCGCAATACGCAAATGATTTTGCCGTCTGCTAAGGCGTTGCCTAAAAACTCTGGCAGCGACCCTTCTGGTGTGATGGCTTCAAAGCGATCATCGTCAATATCTTTTATGTTGTAGTTATATAGCGTGCTGCATGGGAAGGCGACGCGGTTACCGCTGCGATTGATGTCGCGCTGATATGGTATATCGAGCAAACTGTGAATGGCTACGGCAGCGCCAATGGAAATCCCGGTGTCAATCGCGCCGGGTAGTGGGTTGAAGTAAGTGCTGCCTAGCAGAGATTGCATGCGTGTGTTGGCCGGGCAGTTGAGCGTAAAGCCACCAACATTGCTGACTGATTGCATCTGCGGAAGCATATCCAGCATTTTGTTCAGGTAAGGAGACAATGCCACTGAAAACGCTTCTTCCACCAGCTTCTGTGCATTGGCCGCGATGGCAATGGATAGTGGTGTGTTCTTAAAGGCGAAGTCGAACGGTTTGATCGCTTCGTGGCGTGTGTTGAGATCATTTTGTGCAATGAAAATCACCTTTTTGATAATCTCGTCAATCGCATTCCGGTTGAAGGATGCTTGCGGCGAGCAAATATTCATTAGCTCCACCACCAGATTATGAATGGCAGGGGAAGGGAAGCCATAAGGCGCCAGCCCCATTAATTTGCCTGCACCATCACCTTCAGAAAAACCGGCCGTCATAGAAAGCTGGTCGTAGATATAGCCTAGTGGTAGGCGGTGGCTCAGGAGTGGCAGCACGCGCTGGCCGAATCCGGCATATACACCCCCGGAGTTAAAAGGAAAAGCGGGCAGCCCGCCATCGTGCGAGATGATAAGTGAATCATCTGAGGCGGCGTAGAAATGGCCATAGGCAGCATGCGCATAATGATGGCTTACATGGAAGGCGGGAATATTGCGCCCTTTGAAATTCAGCGTGCAGGGGGTGAGGTAGTTATCGATAATATGTCGATATTTTTCGTGGTTGTTGCCGGCATCTTCCAGCAGGTTGACGTGTTGGTTGCACGTTGCATCAAGCAGTTGCGGCGGGTAAGGGAACCCTTGTGAAAGCTGGTAATGGAACTCAGTGCGCTCCATAGCTTTGCTGGAGGTAGTGATGTCTCTGACATCGAGATGTTTGCCATATTGCCCTTTCTGTTCAGTAAGGCAGGGGCTGAGGCCTTTTTGCCAGATAGGGTTATCGCTCACATGGTGTTTATGCGCATCCGTATAGCCGAATGTTACAGAAATATCGGGGGTGTGATAAAAGCCCCAGAGTTGGGTGGAGGAAATGGCGGCGATATCTATATCATCAAGGGAAGCATTGCAGGTGTTTAGAAATGCTTCGATTTCCTGCGAGGTGATGCCCAACGTGTGCTTAATACGTGTCAGGCGTTCAAGCTCTAAAAACCCTTTAAGTTCACCACTTTGAAAGAGCGCGAGTGAAGCGTCGTGACCAAAATTAACCGATAGAATATTCATAAATTGACTATAGTTATCTTCCTTACTAAAACAACCGAAATACTTTTACATCGAGGAACTTATGACCGCTATTACCCATATACATGCACGTGAAATCATCGACAGCCGAGGTAATCCTACAGTGGAGGTAGATGTCGGCCTGGAAGATGGCGGCTATGGGCGCGCGGCGGTGCCATCTGGTGCGTCAACGGGGTCGCTGGAAGCGCTGGAGCTGCGTGATGGTGATAAGAAGCGCTATGGTGGTAAGGGTGTGCTTAAAGCCGTATCCCATGTGAATAATGAGATTGCCGATGCATTGCTCGGTATGGACGCCACAGAGCAGGTCAAGATTGATCAGGCGATGCTTGATCTGGATGGCACGCAAAACAAATCAAACCTTGGTGCGAATGCTATTTTAGGTGTGTCGCTTGCGGTGGCAAAAGCAGCAGCGGAATCTTGCGGCATGCCGCTTTATCGTTATGTGGGCGGGCCAAGCACAACTATTCTGCCAACTCCAATGATGAATATCATTAATGGTGGTGAGCATGCAGATAACAAGCTTGATATTCAGGAATTCATGATTATGCCGGTATCGGCACCCACTATGTCGGATGCGATTCGTGTAGGTGCAGAGGTATTCCATGAGCTGAAAAAACGCTTAAGCGATGAAGGCATGAATACTGGCATTGGTGACGAGGGTGGTTTTGCGCCGAACTTCGGCAAAGCAGATGACGCGCTGTCTTTTATCATGAAGGCAATTGAAGGTGCAGGCTATCAGCCAGGCAGCGATGTGGTGCTGGCGCTGGATTGTGCGGCTACCGAATTTTACGAAGGCGAAAAATATGTGATGGAAGGTGAGGGCAAAAGCTTCGATTTTGGACAGTTGCTTAAATATTACGAGGGGCTTGTGAAGAAGTACCCGATCGTTTCCATTGAAGATCCGATGGCGGAAAATGACCATAATGGTTGGAAAGAAATGACCGACCTGTTGGGTGATAAGATCCAGATCGTGGGGGATGATTTGTTTGTGACCAATCCTGCGATTCTTGCCAAGGGTATTGAAGAGGGGATGGCCAATGCGTTGCTGGTGAAGGTAAACCAGATCGGCACATTGACGGAAACGTTGCAGGCAGTGCAGCTTGCTCAGCGTTCTGGTTACCGCGCCGTGATGTCGCATCGTTCGGGTGAAACGGAAGATGCCACCATTGCGCATCTGGCAGTCGCTACCAGCTGTGGTCAGATTAAAACGGGATCACTTTCCCGTTCCGACAGGTTGGCCAAATATAACGAATTACTGCGCATTGAAGAAGAGCTGGGCAGCATCGCATATTACGCTGGTGCGGCAGCAGTTAGCCGTTAATCATAAAGTAAATCCTTTTTTGCTTTTCAAAACCTATTGAATTTGCTACATTCCGAGGTTATATGAGCAGATCTGCCAACCGTTATGTTGACCCAAAATGGAGCGCGTTAAAACGTGCTGCCGCGCCGTTATTGTGCGTGCTTACCTTGTTTTATCTTGGTTTTCATGCTGTCTCGGGCGAGCGCGGTGTATTCGCGCTTTATAAGGAAACAAGGCAATTAGAGACATTGAAAGCTGATTTGGCGGCGGCCACCGCCAAGCGCGAAGCGCTGGAAAAGAAAGTGCGTTTGCTCTCTAACCACTCGCTAGACCTTGATTTGCTTGATGAGCAGGCGCGATTGGTGCTCGGTATGGCCGGCAAAGATGAAGTCGTTATCTTCCTGAATGATTAGGCGAAATCCTCGGTAAATCACTGTTTTGTAATAATTACGTCACAGAAGATTCATCGAGTTGTCATAAAAAAAAACCTTGAAAATGGTATGATATATCATTGAAGCAGGGGGCAATATGACATTGGAAGATCTCACAGCACAAAAAGCTGCGGCAGAAGAAGCCAGCCAGAATATTACACGTGCCATGGAGCGTAACGGCTGGGAAGATGTAATTAAAGAATTCAAACTTGAATCACGTATCTTAAGTATCAAAGCACAGGCAGAAGAGATTGCTGCTGAAATTGATCCGGACAAAGAACAAGCAGCTGATCGCAGGAAGGTGATCGTATTTCACGATGCCGTGCGTGACTTGGAATATCATGTTGATGACATCAAGGAGGGGCGTGCCAATCGTTCGCAGGTGCCGGGTCGTCGGCGCGAAGAGGAAGAGCTTTCCAGAACGCAAATATCACAACTTACCAGCCTTGTAAGGCATATTAAAGGGGAAGCCGTTGATATGCATCGCGTAGGGTTGACCGATCCACTTACTAATCAGAATGGATACCCCCAAACAGCTGTTGAGGCAGAAGAATATGCGGTGACTGCGTTGCGCGATGTTAATAAAAGAGCATCACGTAATGGTCTGGATATTAGTGTGGCTATGACAGCCGCAACGCAAATTGCAGATAAAAAAGGTGAGTTAAGCCGCAAGGGAGTGGATGCATTTCGCAAAGCAATGGAAGATACGGTTGATGAAGCGCAAAAAACACGGCGTGAATTGAACCAACAGATTCGTGAACTAAGAGACCGTCTGCCTAAAGACAAGGAACGTCAGCCATTCGGAATCGAGCGCTTGGAGAAAAATATCGAAAAAATGGAAGAGCGCATGCAGGCGATGGGTTCATTGAGTGGCGAGCTGCGCAAAGTTGATCAAAAGATATTTAGTGCAACACGGCCAGATAAAGAGCCGGCACGTGAAGCACAGCCGGCCGAACAAGATCAGGAACAAGGAGCAGAAGCGCTGGTGTTTAATAGCCGTAAAGAAGCCGTTCACCACTTGTTTGCTATGAGCAGTTTGCGTTTGCCTGCTGATATTAGTGATAAAACTAATGCGGATGTTATTTACGCGTTAGGAAGGGAGCAAATTGATGGTAGTGTTTCAGGTGGGGTGATCGAGAACGGAAAACTGAAAGATGACTTGATCGCGGCGACAAAGAAAATCCATGGTGAGTCGATAGGGTTGATTCTTGGTGATGATCCCGAGAAGATGAAAACGATCCGGGAGAATCTGGATGCGATGCGTATTCGTCTGGAGGCGGTAAACTCCGCAGAAGAGGGTGGTGTCTATTCGGATAGAGACAAGGAAGGTGCAAACAAGCTACTTAAACATGTGGATTCTATGGAAGCCGTGTTTAGCGACCTCGAAGCAAAGAAATATGGTTTGCTGCCCAAAGGTCATGAGTTTGATGGGTTGCTTCCGGGTGAATTGATGACGGGGCAGCGTTTCGCGGTGGCGGATGGTAGTGATATGCAAGTACCAGCAACGATATCGACGGGTAAGCCGCGAACTCTAGCCTAATCGCTGCGTTGCAGCATAACTGTTCCATATAAGTACTTGCGCCTGCGTTATCCATTTTGTATAAAATTGGGCATGAAACTTGATGCCTATCTAGCGAAAACTAACAAATCTATAGAAGAGCTTGCCAAGGAATCCGGCATTTCGGCGCAGGCTATCTATAAATATGTGCGTGGTGAACGCACACCGCGTAAGGCATTTCTAGCAAAGCTGGCAGAAGTAACGGATGGCGAGGTGACGGCCAACGACTTCCTTGACCTGCCAGAAACATCTGCCCCACAGGAGAAAAAGAAAAATATGAGCAAAGCACAACTGCACAAGCTGCCAAAAAGCGCGCCTGTGACCAAAGAACTCGCCCTGAAGCTCTATCATGAAATGCTGCTTATTCGTCGTTTTGAGGAAAAAGCGGGTCAGCTATACGGCATGGGACTGATTGGTGGTTTCTGCCATTTATATATCGGGCAGGAAGCGGTGGTGACCGGTATGCAGGATTGCATTACGCCGGATGACGCGGTGATTACCAGCTATCGCGACCATGGTCATATGCTTGCTTGCGGCATGGACCCTAAGGGTATTATGGCAGAGCTGACCGGTCGTGTGGATGGTTTTTCCAAAGGTAAGGGCGGCTCAATGCATATGTTCTCTACTGATAAACATTTCTATGGTGGGCATGGTATTGTGGGCGCGCAGGTGCCGCTGGGAACGGGCATTGCCTTCGCCCATAAATATCGCGGCAACGGTAATCTTTGCCTGACCTACTTTGGCGATGGCTCGGTGAATCAGGGGCAGGTTTATGAGTCATTCAACATGGCGAGCCTGTGGAAACTGCCAGTGATTTACATTATCGAGAACAATGAATATGCGATGGGAACGTCGGTGAAGCGTTCGCACTCCACTACCGAGCTTTATCGCCGTGGTGATGCGTTTGGCATCCCGGGTAAGCAAGTGGATGGTATGGATGTGTTGGCTGTGCGTGAAGCTGGGATGGAAGCGGTGGAATATGTGCGTAGTGGCAAAGGGCCGTTCCTGCTGGAAATGAAAACCTATCGTTATCGCGGGCACTCTATGTCTGATCCGGCGAAATACCGCACCAAGGAAGAAGTACAAAACTATAAAGAAAAGCACGACCCGATTGAGGGCATGAAAGCGTGGATCATTAAACAAAAATTTGCCAGCGAAGATGAGCTGAAAGACATCGACAAAAAGATCAAAGCCATTTCTGCCGAGGCGGCTGAGTTTGCCAAAGAGTCTCCGGAGCCGGATGAGTCCGAATTGTGGACTGATGTGGTGGTGGAATGAATTTAAACGCACATTATACGAGTGTCGCGGTGGAGTTGCTGAAGCTTTCCAGCCAGGAAGGTGCTGATAAAGCCGGGTGTCGTGCTGCAGCTAACTTTATCGAAGGGCGTTTGATGAAGCCAGAGGTTCACGAGGCGTTCGATCGATTGGAACGTGCTCACCAAGAGGACTATGCCTTGTCGGAGCAAATCAAAAAAGATGGCAAGATGTCGCTGGTGGTAGATGACAAAGGTGGCTATGCGCATGTGACGGTGAAGCTTGATAGTAGTGTGTCGCAGCAGCAAGCCGAACGTTTTTTTAATCTTTCTAATGCTATTTATGACACGTTGTTTGGTGGTTTGATGACCGATCAAAAACAAAATACGCGTAGCACGCCACGTACGATGGAATTTAATGCTTCTGGCGAGTTGCTTGCTTTATTTGTGGCGTGGGAAAAACATAAAGAGCCAACACAAGGTAAGCAGGCAGGTTAATGGGAATACGCGTAAGAAATATAGTGGCTATGGTGGCTTTGCTCGGTTCACTTTCAGGTTGTGGGTGTGTGATTGATCCAGGAGACTCAACCGATGTTAGTGCCTATGTTGATGGCTGCTGGTCGGCAGCCCGCCGTGATAACAGGCGGTAGAGTATAACAAAGAAGGAAAAGTATATGGCAAGTATAACAGTTAGAGAAGCACTCAGAGATGCGATGGCAGAAGAAATGCGTCGTGATGAAGAGGTGTTCGTCATGGGGGAAGAAGTAGCCGAATATCAGGGTGCTTATAAAGTAACGCAAGGGTTGCTTGCCGAATTTGGTGATCGTCGTGTGGTCGATACACCAATTACCGAGCATGGGTTTGCAGGGCTTGGCGTGGGCGCGTCTATGATGGGGCTGAAGCCGGTGGTGGAATTCATGACCTTCAACTTTGCCATGCAGGCGATTGATCAGATCATCAACTCTGCTGCGAAAACCAACTACATGTCTGGTGGGCAGATTCGTTGTCCGATCGTGTTTCGCGGGCCGAATGGTGCGGCGTCGCGCGTAGGTGCGCAACACTCGCAGTGCTATGCGTCGTGGTATGCACATGTGCCGGGCCTGAAAGTGATTGCGCCATATGATGCAGCATCGGCCAAAGGCTTGCTCAAGGCGGCTATCCGCGATCCGAATCCAGTCATCTTTTTAGAAAATGAGATTATTTATGGCGAAAAATTCGACATGCCGGATGACGATGATCTGGTGCTTCCTATCGGTAAGGCCGAGGTAGTGCGCGAGGGATCCGATGTGACCATTACAGCTTTTTCCATCATGGTGGGTAAGGCACTGGCTGCGGCAGAAGAGCTGGAGAAAGAAGGTATTAGCGCGGAGGTGATTGACCTGCGCACGATTCGCCCACTTGATACGGAAACGATTGTGGAGTCGGTTGAAAAAACCAACCGTTGCGTATCGGTAGAAGAGGGCTGGCCAGGTGCTGGCGTCGGTTCGGAAATCGCTGCGGTGATTATGGAGCAAGCGTTTGATTATCTCGATGCGCCAGTGAAACGTGTGGCGGGGGCGGATGTGCCATTGCCGTATGCGGCGAATCTTGAGAAGCTGGCATTGCCACAGGCTGAGCATATCATCGAGGCTGCCAAAGAAGTGTGTTACAAGGACTAGGAGACATCATGAAACGTTCTACATTTGGGTTGTCATTATTGGTGGGCACGATGCTAAGCAGCGCTTGCATCATGGCTGCACATGCAGAAGATAAAAAACCTGTCGAAAAGAAAACAGAAAAGCTATCGGATAAGCCAGTAAAAAAAGCGGTAGAAAAGGCGATGGTTGCTAACTCGCCAGCTGCGGTGGTGGTGCCCCCTGTGGCTGCGGAAGCGGTGGCGCGTGGTGTGGTAAGTAATTTACTTCCCTCTAGCGGGTGCACCATGAAGGAGCGTGTAACGATCAGTGTGCGCCATAATTTTAAGGCGGGTAGTTTTGCGGAGGCGAAGAAAGTCTTTGATGAACGCAATGCACAAGTAGAACAGTTCGCAAAGAAACAAAAACTTTCCATCAATCTTTACAGCCAGAACTATAACATTAACTCTCAACCCCAGAACTATGGGCCAGATGGCATGCCGCAAAGCTTTCAATATTCGGTTAGCGGCAATACGAGTTATCGTATGAATGACTCGGATTTGGCGTTTAAGTTTGGCGAATTTTTAACCTCAAAAAATATTCAGGTGAATTTGAGCTCCAGCTCGCATCGCCAGGGTAACTGCAACTATTAACCGGAGAATCCGTAATGCCTATTGAAATCCTCATGCCTGCTTTATCACCGACCATGACCGAGGGTAACCTCGCAAAATGGAATGTGAAAGAGGGCGACAGCGTTGAATCCGGTCAGGTGATCGCCGAGATCGAAACCGATAAAGCCACCATGGAAGTGGAAGCGGTGGATGAAGGCGTGGTGGGTAAGATCCTTATTGAAGCAGGCACGGAAGCGGTGAAAGTGAACGAGCCGATCGCGCTGCTGCTGGAAGAGGGTGAGGACAAGAAGGCGCTTGCGGATTATAAGCCAAAAACAGCGGCTGCTCCGAAAAAAGAAGAGAAAGCCGAAGAGAAAAAAGAAGAAGTAAAAGAAGCGCCGCAAGTAGGAACATCGCAAGCGGTATCTTCACCCATGCCAATGGCGGCAAGCGGTGGAGGCCGAGTGTTTGCCAGCCCGCTGGCGCGCCGTATTGCGGCGAATGAGGGCGTATCGCTGGAGCTGATTGAAGGTAGTGGGCCTCGCGGACGTGTGGTGAAAGACGATGTATTGAAAGCTGCTGCGGGTGGCACAGGCCGTGGCCGTGTGATGCGCAACCCGCAAGAACATACAGCGATTCCAAACAGCAATATGCGCAAAGTCATTGCGCGTCGTTTGACTGAGTCGAAACAAACTGTGCCGCATTTTTATCTCACGGTGGAATGCAAACTCAACAAGTTACTCGATATTCGCAAAGACCTGAATTTTGAGGCAGAAGCGCAGGCAGGTAAGGATAAAAAGCCAGCCTATAAAGTGTCGGTGAATGATTACATCATTAAAGCGACATCGCTTGCGCTGAAGAAGGTTCCGGCGGCGAATGCCTCGTGGAGCGAAGAGGCGATTCTGCAATATAACAATATTGATATCTCTGTGGCGGTGGCAACTGAAGGCGGTTTGATTACGCCGATTGTCAAAAACGCCGATCAAAAAACCGTGATTACGATTTCAAACGAGATGAAAGATCTGGCTTCGCGCGCACGCGCGAATAAGCTAGCACCGGAAGAATTCCAGGGGGGTGGCTTTTCCATTTCCAATCTCGGTATGTATGGCATCAAGACTTTCTCTGCCATCGTGAATCCACCGCAGGGTTGTATTCTGGCCGTAGGTGCGGGTGAGGAACGTGTGGTAGTGCGTCATGGAAAAATGGAAACACGAAGCGTGATGGATGTGACCTTGTCAGTTGATCACCGTGTAGTCGATGGCGCGGTGGGCGCTGAATTCCTGCAGGCCTTCAAGCACTATATCGAACATCCCGGCTTATTGTTGGTGTAAATCTAAGGAGCGTAGAATGAAAAAATTACTGAGCATTTTTATTGCGGCAATAACATTTGCAACGCCATCATTTGCGGAAGAAATGCCGCCGGTGGAATCGGCGTTGGCCGAGTGGGTGAAGGCGGTGGAGACTGGCACGGTAGATGAGATCGTATCGCTCTATGATAAAGATTCGGTGATGCTTTCGGCATTTGCGGTTGATCCGCTGACCAATCATGCGCAGTTGCGTGATTATTTTGGTAAGGTGGTAAAAGAGCCAAACCGAAAGGTGGATGTGACTAAGCAGGATGTACGCCGTTTTGGTGATGTGGCGAGCAACACGGGGCTTTACATGTTTCATTATACGCAGGAAGGCGAGCCGATGGATTTTCCAGCGCGCTTTACCTTTGTCTATGTGTTGAAGGATAATAAATGGTCGATCATCAGCCATCATTCATCCATCGTTCCTGGAAATTAATCGTTAGTAGAAAGAGCAAGAATGTCAGACAATAAATTTGATGTAGTGATTATCGGCGGTGGGCCTGGTGGATATGTAGCGGCGATTCGTGCAGCGCAACTGGGCATGAAAACAGCCGTGGTGGAAAAACAGCACATGGGTGGCATTTGCCTGAACTGGGGCTGTATCCCGACAAAGGCGTTGCTGCGCACTAGCGAAGTATATTCACTGATGCAAAATGCGGAGTCGTTTGGCTTGTCTGCGAAAGACATTAAGTTCGACATTAAAAAGATTGTGAAGCGTTCGCGTGATGTGTCGGGGCAGCTCTCCAAAGGTGTGTCTGGCCTGATGAAAAAGAACAAGGTGACGGTGTTCGACGGACATGGAAAACTGGCTGGCAAAGGCAAAGTCAGCGTTGAAAAAGATGGAAAGAAAACGGACATCACCGCGAAGAATATTATTCTTTCTACCGGTGCGCGGGCGCGCGCACTTCCAGGGATGGAGCCGGATGGTAAGCTGATCTGGAGTTATCGCGAGGCGATGGTGCCGGAATCCATGCCTAAATCATTGTTGGTTGTTGGTAGCGGTGCAATCGGTATCGAGTTTGCCAGTTTCTATCGTGCGCTCGGTGCGGAGGTGACGGTGGTTGAGGTGATGGATCGCGTGTTGCCGGTGGAAGATGAAGAGATTTCTAAATTCGCGCATAAGGCGTTTGAAAAACACGGCATGAAGATCATGACCGGTGCGACCGTGAAGTCGCTTAAGAAAGGCAAAAACAACGTCACCGCGACGATTGAAAAAGCTGGCAAGAAGACTGAACTAACGGTCGATCGTGTGGTAATGGCCGTTGGCATTGTTGGTAACGTTGAAGACCTTGGGTTGGAAGGCACCAAGGTGAAAGTGGAAAAAACACACGTGGTGACGGACAAGTGGTGCGCGACCGGTGAGAAAGGTGTGTATGCGATTGGCGATCTGACGGGTGCGCCGTGGCTTGCACATAAAGCCTCACATGAAGGTGTTATCTGTGTGGAGAAGATCGCTGGCGTGAAGGGCGTTCACCCCATGAAGAAAGAAAATATTCCGGGCTGTACCTATTGCCATCCGCAAGTGGCGAGTGTGGGGCTGACGGAAAAAGCAGCCAAGGAAAAACACAAAGATATCAAGGTGGGGCGTTTCCAGTTTATGGGCAACGGCAAGGCCATTGCGTTGGGCGAGCCGGAAGGGCTGATCAAAACCATATTTGATGCGAAAACCGGCGAGTTGTTGGGTGCGCATATGGTTGGGGCGGAAGTGACCGAGTTGATTCAGGGTTATGTTATTGCAAAAACAGGTGAATTAACGGAAGCTGAGCTGATGCATACCATTTTCCCACACCCGACCTTGTCTGAGATGATGCATGAATCGGTGCTGGATGCGTATGGCCGCGTAATGCATATGTAATTGCGAACTAGGGAGTGTTAATTACTCCTTAAGCCTGTTGTTTTATAATAATATCTCTGGATTTAGGGGTATTATGCGCAGACATCGTCATATAAGCGGTTTTTCATTATTGGAAATGAGCATTGTGTTGCTCATTATCGCTATTGTAGCGGGCGGTGGTGCGGTGATGCTGTCCGCGTCTGTTGAAAAACGGCAATATGATGAAACCAATGAAAAAATGCGCGTAATCCAAAAAGCGTTGCTTGATTATCGTCGCGCGTTTAATCGTTTGCCCTGCCCGGGTGATTTGACGCTTGCTTCCACTAATGCCGAATTTGGTTTAGAAGCAGGAAAAACAACGAATACAGTGGAAAGCTGTGCAGGGGACAGTCCGGCAGCAAATTATACTAGCACCTTTTTTACCACAGCTAATGATATTGATGTAGGTGCATTACCGGTGCGTACGTTAGGTTTGCCTGATGATTATATGTTTGATGGTTGGGGGAGGCGCTTTACCTACGCGGTGGATAATCGCTTTACTGTAGTCGATGCGTTTAACAATATTGATGTGTCGGAAGCGACTGAGGTGCGGATTATGGTGTTGAGTGCCTCTATAGCAACAAAAACTACCAGTGCGGCATATGTGTTATTAAGCCATGGAGAGACCGGACAAGGGGCGTATTCCAGAGAAGGCGACCGGATTTATGTTGGGATCGCTGGCGCTACGGATGGCATTAACTGTAATTGTACTGGTGTGGGGGATGTAGGGACGATTTATGGTATGTACATTCAGGCGCCACCAAGTCAGGACCCTGCTGATCCGACGGATATTAATGACGATATTGTGGTGTATGCCACAAGGCAGCATTTGCGCAGTTCAGATGAGTAAACTTAGGCAGCTTTGAAAAAGCTGCGCAGCTTGCTTTTGGCTTTTTCGATTTTCATCACATCTTCAATGCGACGGTCTAAAAACGCCCAGCTAAGTTCATGGCCGGCGCTTTTGTCGTCCAGCCAGAAGCGCGTGGTGGTGGTAATCACTCCCGCCAGCATCAGCCGTTTGGTGTAGAAATTGAAATCGGTTGAGGTGTCGCCAATGGCGTGCCAGATATCGTCTACAAGATGGTAGAGGTTTTTCAGTCCATGGTGGCTATTCAGCGGCAGGGCTTGCAGCGCTAGTGCTTTGCGTAGGGCTTCTTTGTGAGTCTCCTGCGCTTCCAGCCAGAGGCGCACGCATAGTGCCACGCGCTCGCGGATTTTCATGCTGTCGAGATTATAGTTTTCCAGCGCCATCAGCATGGCACAATCCATCATATCAAAATAATGATCGACCGCATCCATCGCACCGCCGGGGAAAACACGAATCGCATCCGTACTTTTATAGCCTGCCTCTTTGGCGGCTTGGCTTAGCACGGGTTGCGTCCAGCCATCGAAAGGAACCGAGGGCAGGGCGTGCGTGATGATGTCGTGTGCGGCTTTGAGTTTATCCATCTAGGCAGGATATCAGGCTACTGGGCCGTGGCAAGCAAATAGACGTTGTCTTTCTCGCTGGAAGAACGAATGCAGCCTGCAGGGAAGGAAAGGATGATGGCGGTGCCACTTCCTACCTTGCTATCAACAAATACTCTGCCACCGTGCAAGGTCGTAAATTCCTTGGTGAGTGCAAGGCCGAGCCCGGTATTATTGTTGCATTTTGCGCTCCAGCTATCATCACCAGACAGGGCGGCGCGAATGCTCATCAGCTTGTCTTTGGCGATGCCATTTCCGTTGTCCGATACTTTTATCCAAAGTTCACCGCGGCTGGTTTGTTCCGCGGCCAGTTCCACCTTTCCACCAGGTTCGCAATGTTTGATGCCATTAGTGACCAGATGCCCCAATATATGTTGCAGTTTTACGCGGTCCACAAAGAGGAGTAGGTCTTGTGAGGCGGGCTTTGCTGTAACCGTTACGTTGGCCGCTGAGGCGTGGTGTAGTTGTCCTTCAATTGCGTTTTTAAATAGGTCGCTAAGTGCCACTTCATCGCATTCCAGCGAAACGTGCCCAGCTTCCAGTTTAGAAATTTCCAGCAAGTCTTCAATTTTGGTAAGCAGGTCATAGCCGCTTTGGCGAATATGTTTGGTGTATTCTTTATATTGTGGGTTTAGCTCGCCGAACATTTCTTTTTCCATCAACTGTGCAAACCCCAGCACGGCATTAAGCGGTGTGCGTAGATCGTGGCTCATATTGGCGAGGAACTCAGAGCGGGCGCGCAAGGCAAGCTCAGCCTCAAGTTTGGCGCGTTGTAGTGTGCGTTGTGTTTGGATGTTCTCATGGATGTTTTCCATGACACACACAATTTCGTCGCCATTATCTTCGTGTTTGCCGTGGATCAAAAATAAATACCAATACCATTTGCCATCACCGTGTTTAAGTTTACAACGAAACGCGGCGGGTTTGGTTTTTTGTATTGATTTTTCGGCAAGCAATTCTTGCAGACGTGGGCGAAAATCTGGATGAATGATTTCAAAGAACGTGTTGCCTGCGCAGGCTTCCGGAATGTTTTCTGTCAGTGATTCGAAATTGCGTGACAGGTAGCTGCAGCCACTTTCTTTAGTGAGAAGGCAAAGAATTTGCGTGCCGTATTCGGTGAGATATTCGTATTTTTGATCTGGTGAGAATGGCTTTTTAATTTGGGTGGGAATGTCTTGGTGGGGTGGTTCTTGTGGTTGGGAAGGAGTGGGGGGCACCTCCGCCGTTGAGGCTTTTTCGGCGCTCATTTCGGCCAGAGTTTTCCAATAACTCGTCCAGAAGTCCCAGTAATTCAAAGTACGAACCCAATAAAATTTATCTAAAATTTTATATTTCGTTTACACATTATTCATACTTTTGGCACTAACTATATGTAGTACCGTGGGTAACCCCCTATAGAAAACCTAGTGTCGTTGCATTAATGCAACAACTACATCTGGTTTAGGCACTCAACATCTTGTCTAGTTCACCTTTGCTATTTAAGGCTGCCAGATCATCAGATCCGCCTACATGCGTATCATCAATAAAGATTTGTGGCACCGTACGACGCCCACCGGATTTTTCGACCATTTCCTTTTGCAGGTTCACATCGTTGGTGATGTCGATTTCACTAATATTAGCTTCCTGTCCTTTGCTTTTGAGGAGGTTTTTCGCTTTCACGCAATGTGGGCAATAGTCTTTAGTGTAGATAATGATTTTGGCCATGGGGGCTCCTTTCATAAGTTGTTATGTATTATGTAGTGCGACTACTAAGTTCTTCAATAGCCCAGCGAGCCATTTCCGCGACCAGCGGTGATGCATCGTCTGACAGTGGGGTGATGGTGGGTAGCAGATCCGGGTTGTCGCTATTGCCGATCGCAATTAGCACATTGCGTACAAAGCGATCGCGCCCGATACGTTTAACTGGAGACTTCCTGAACATCTCGCGAAAGGTGGTATCATCCAGTTGTGCCAGCTCGGAAAGTAGTGGAGCAGTAAGTGCTTCGCGCGGGTGATAGGCTTCTTCTTGTGCGGTTTGTGCGAATTTATTCCATGGGCAAATCGCTAAACAATCATCGCAACCATAAATCCGGTTGCCAATCGCTTTGCGGAATTCCAGCGGAATCTGTCCTTGATGTTCGATGGTAAGATAGGAAATGCATTTGCGTGCATCGAGTTGACGTTCGGCTGTGAATGCATTGGTGGGGCAGATGTCGAGGCATTGTGTGCAGCTGCCGCAATGATCTGTCTCTGGTGTTTCTGTGGGAAGTTCCAATGTGGTGAAAATGCTGCCAAGAAAAAGCCAGTTGCCAAATTCACGGCTGACTAAACAGGTATGTTTGCCTTGCCAGCCGAGCCCCGCTTGTGCGGCGAGCACTTTTTCCATCACCGGTGCCGTATCGACAAATACCTTCACCTCGCAGCCAAATTCCTCAACCATCCATCGTGCAAGTTGTTTGAGTTTTTTCTTGATGACGTCGTGATAGTCCTGATTCAGCGCATAGGCCGAAATATTTCCCTGATTGCGCAGCGCAAGTTTATCCATCGGATTGGTTTCGGGTCCATAATTATGCCCCAGCACGATGATGGATTTTGCCTCTGGCCAAAGCGTTTTCGGGTCAGCTCTTCTGCTGAGCCGTTCTTCCTCTGCCATCCATTCCATATCACCATGATGACCAGCGGCGATGAATGCCTCTAGCTCTGTTCTGGCGGAGTTCGCCAGATGAGGAGAGGTGACGCTGATTGTGTCAAACCCGATATCATAAGCCTTTGATTTTATTGATTCCATTAGGGGTAATGCTCGGCAATCGCTATAGAAATATTAATGAAATGACACTATCATACACACATAGTCAAATCACGGGATACTTATGAATACCAGTATTGATGCCCCATTTCCTTATTTTGGAAATCATGACCAGCAACAGGCTGTCATTGATGGTATTGTACGTGAGACTACCGGCGGAACAAATAAGCTTCATCTCATAGCCGGGCCGACGGGAACCGGTAAAAGCACAGCCTATTCAAAAGTTCTAGATAGGTTAGACGAGTCGACTGATTACGAACAGCTATCAACGCTCACCTCAGATGATTACAAAGTGCCATCCGACAAAATACCAAAAGAACTGGCTGAGTTGCTTATTGAGGCCCGCCGCGAACTCGGTATGCGTTATTACGTGTATAAGCATAAGACAAAACCGGAATATATCGTAGCTGCGGAAGATGAATCTGAGACTAATTTTCGGAATAAAAAATCTTTTGCTCTTCTTAAAAAGGCGGGTGTATTGATCCAAAGAGCTTCGGCGAATGATTATAGTCTGAGCTGGGTTGCAGAGAGTGCTATTTTAGGTCAGGGGGCAAGTGTTTTTAAGCCCTCACCTACGGGACAAAGTGACCTACATGAGTGGAGGCAGTCATTAGCAGAATTACAGAACACATTAGGTGATGTGTTGGCTGCCCATAGGTTGACTTATGATACACAAACCATACGCGAAACCTTGTGGAATAGTATTACCTCATATGGAAAACCATTTCTGGATGAACTGGAAATACACACTGATCACTGGGATGATTCACCAGAGTGGAAGAAGGCAAGGGAGGCAGCATTAGCAGGCAATCGCAAGGCGTATGATGTTGCCATTGATGCCATGGCTAAACGTGCTACAGAGCAAGAACAATCGCGCTCTTAAAAATCCGGGTTTTCGTAATAGGCAGGGGGGCGCACACCGCGCACGCGTTCAGCCAGAATACAGCGCATGCTGGGGCGTGACTTGATGATCGCATACCAGTTTGAAGCGGCCTTATTATATTCCCACGGCACATCGCCAATATAATCCAGCGCTGATAAATGTGATGCGGCAGCGAGGTCGGCCATGGTCAGGAACTCACCCGCAAGAAAATAGCGTTCGCTGGCCAGATAGCCAATATAATCCAGGTGGTATTGCATGTTTTGTTTGCCCACGCGGATGCAGGCAGAGTTTGGCTCGCCCTGGCCGAAATAATGTTTGAATACTTTCTCAAACAGCACATTGTTGGTCACTTCAAAATCAAACTTGTGGTCAAACCAATCGACCAAACGGCGCACCTCAGCCCGCTCGGTAGGGCTTTGGCCAATGAGCGATAAGGTGGGGTAATTCTCTTCGAGATATTCACCAATCGCATACGCGCCGGAGACTACCGTGCCATCATCTTCCACCAACACCGGCACTTCACCAGCCGGGTTTAGCGCAAAAAAATCGAGGTTCCGATCCCATGGGTTTTCACATACCAGTTCAAACTCCAGCCCTTTTTCCTTTAGCATCATGCGCACCTTGCGGCAGAAAGGAGAAAGTGGCGTATGGTAGAGTTGGCGCATCAGGCAGCGGCCTTTCTGTTATAGCGCGCCAGGTATTCCGGCACGATTACTTCAACGGCGGCGGGGGAAATCCCCAGATGTGCAAACGTTTTTGCGTTCGGGCTTACTACATTATCATGTTTCAGTAGGCGCACCTGATCGCGTGTAAGCACTGGACGTGGTAGAATTTCACAGCCCATGCCCATCGTTGATGCCACATTAAACGGCACATTAATCAGCATGCGTTTTTTGCCAATGGTGTGCATGATATATTCAAGAATTTCACGGAAACTGTATGTGCGTGGGCCACCCAATTCGAATGTCTCGCCTTGCACATCTTGTGTCAGGCACAGTACGATCGCCTTGGCAACATTATCAACATAGACCGGTTGAAATTTGGTTTTGCCTCCACCAATAAGTGGCAGGGCAGGCGAGAGGGATGCCATGGTGGCAAACTGGTTGAAGAAGTTATCTTCGGGGCCAAAAATCACACTGGGGCGCAGGATGGTTGCTCCCGGAAAGGCCGATTGCACAGCGCGTTCGCCGACGGCTTTACTGCGTGCGTAGGCTGAGTCGGTGTTTTTATCCACGCCTAGTGCAGAGATATGGATGAACCGTTCTGCGCCGGCTTCTTTCGCCATGAGGGCAATTTTCTCGGCGCCTTGTGCGTGCAGGTTCGTAAATGTCTGTTTGCCGGATTCGAATAAAACACCAACGAGATTGATCACCGCGTAAGAGTTTGCGAGTTTATCACGCAGTGATTCGGGGTTAGCGAGGTTGCCAGACATAAGTACGATCTGGCCGACATCACCTGCTGTTTTTAAGTGTAGCGCGCTGTTTGGGCGGCGGCAAATCACGCGGATTGTATAGCCAGCCTTGGCGAGCCGTTTTACAACATAGCGGCCCAAAAAGCCGGTGCCGCCTATGACGGTGATAATCTTGTTTCTCATGAGCAGTGATTAAAAACCGAATTTACCGAAAATTCAATAGTTTTGACATAGCTCTGAATAGAGAGATTGATTGACAAGGGGCGTGGGGCGGCTATAACCCATGTCCTGATTTGTTTTGCTCGTTTTTCGGGTATGCCCAGATGGCGGAATTGGTAGACGCGCCAGCTTCAGGTGCTGGTGGCCTTCGGGTCGTGGAAGTTCGAGTCTTCTTCTGGGCACCACTTAGCGATTTATTGAATGCTTTGAGTGCGTAAGCGATTGCTATGCAAAGCACCTGTTATTGCGTAATACCTATTCGTTTACGTGGCTGAATACCCAAGCTTCTCTATTTCTCCTAGCCATTGGTCGATTTTCTTTTTATCCGCACTTCCTGCGCCCGCACACCAGGTTATTTTGGTTGGCGTAATGCCTATAAACCCTAAAACTTGCCCTTTAAGCTGATTAATAAGCGCATTGCGATACATAAGATTCATAATCCACCCGGGCGTGTCTGATGTAATAATAATCCTGCCTGTGATATCCTTTAGCATGGGCTTAGGCATTTTCCCTTTTTTGACGCGAGTGTCAAAAACACTTCCGGGAAGGAAGGATCTATCTATAAGGCCTTTGAGCTTTGCTGGTAAGCCACCCCACCACATTGGTGTGCAGAGAAAAAAATGATTAGCCCATTTTAAATCTGCAATGAATTGTTCCAGATCAGGCTCTAAAGTTTTTGCATCGGAATATTTGCTAAACTCAAAATCCATATCGAAGTCATATTCACTTAAATGATGGATGCGAACTTCATGTCCCCCTTTTCTTGCGTAATTTGCGTAACGTAATGTAAGTGCCTTGGATAAAGACTCTTGAGCGGGGTGTCCGTCAAGAAGTACAATCCTTTTTTTACTCAGGGGTTTTTTCTTTTTTCCGTTTTTGTGGAGTAAGTTCATTTAAAGCCTCCAATAACGTTCAATAGTTCATTTTGTAGTTTTGGGTTTTTTAACGTGCCTTGTTCAAGGTCAAAATTATCATAGAAACTTGGTACAGAGAAAACGCCTTTCAAATCTGCACCCCAAAATTGTGCGGATGCTTCCGCTGATTTAAGCACGCTAGATGCTCCGCCAGCGCCTGGAGATGTAGATAGGAATAATGCGGGCTTGTTCTGATAAACTTTTTGTTCAATGCGGCTAGCCCAATCAAAAAGATTTTTATATGCGGCCGTATATGAGCCGTTATGCTCTGCAAAGGAAATAACGATACCATCGGCTGCTTCTATTTTGCGTAGAAAGTTTTTTGCTTCTTCTGGTTGCCCAATTTCTTTTTCCCGATCCTCACTGAATAGGGGCATTTCATAATCATTGATGTCCAGCACTTCTACTTGTGCTTCCTCTACTAAAGATGCCGCGTAGCTTGCGAGTTTTTGGTTAATTGAATTTCTGCTGCTCGTAGCGCCAAGGGCTATAATTTTCATGATTCTTCTCCTGAGATATTACTTATTGGTTTGAATGAATACTAATGTGGATGCGGTCTTTGCTGTGAAATTGAAGTCATGCCCTTCTATTATGTCACCGCTTCTTGCTGGCTGTCCGTTAACAGTGGCCTCTCCATCTTGAAGGAAGGCAACAAACGGACCTGTTGCATTAAGCGTTTTTCCAGCTTCCAGAAAGCCAATCTGACAATGCATGTTGCTGTCAAAATTTCTGGGGTTCGCGCCCCCTAAGACACTGGTCATCCCATTTTTATTTAAGCTGAACTCTTGATACTCGGGTTTTAAGGCTGTTTTGGGTGGGGCAAACCACATTTGTACAAGGTAAGATTTTTCGCTTTTTAAATTGAATTCCGAATGTTTCATTCCGGTGCCAGCGCGTTGCACCTGTACTCCCGGTCCGATGATTGAGGTGCCGTGGCCCATAGTGCCTTCATGACCAACTGCTCCATTGGGGATAAAGCTGACGATATCGACATCTTTATGAGGGTGCATGGGTATGCCTTCGTTCCCTTTAAAGTAGCCGCTGGCCAAGTAAATGAAATCATCTAGCCCATGGCTAATATCGCTGCGATGTTTGGTGTCTGGCCAGAAAGAGGGGTGCATGACCATGCGTGTTTCAACGATGCCAGCGAAGCCGCCTGATGGAATGCTGTCTTTGTGTATAATCCGTGTTTGTTGTGTGGTCATTGTATGGCTCCTTACGTGTGTTTTCTTCTTGTAAGGTAACAACAGAAATGATCTAATAATAATATTAAGTATTCAATATAATGATCTATATAATCGATCGTTATTCGGGGGGTAAATATGACTCTAGATCAACTTATTGTGTTAGATGCTATTGTTAAACAAGGAACATTTCGTGGAGCTGCTGAATATTTGAATAAATCCCAATCAGCGTTAAGTCATATGTTGAAGAAGCTTGAGAGTGAGTTGGATATCAGTCTGCTATCCCGTGAAGAATACCGTCCTAAATTAACACCGGCCGGAGAAGTGTTTTATCGCCATACGGTACGGATTCTGCGCAATATCCAGGATTTAAAATCTGTTGCAAAAAGCCTGAATGCGCAGCAAGAAGCCGAAATATTAGTTGCTGTTTCGGGGATTTATCCTTTGGATCCACTACTAAAGATAATCTCTGATCTGACACGGGAATTCCCCGCAACTCATATTCGTTTATCAAGTGAAAATATGGGAGGAGCAATTGAAAAATTGCTTGAAGGAACGATAGATGTCGCCATCACTTCGTTACATGATGCACCGCTTGATCAGTTGGATGTATTGCCGTTATCAACGGTGATAATGTGTCCTGTCGCTCACCCTGATTTTGAGCCAGCACGTAATAAAAAAATTAACACGATCACTGAAATGCAGTCTTATGCACAAATTGTGGTCGCAGATAGTAGCGCTAAATCAGCCAAACGGGATAGGGGGGTGCTGCCCGGTGGCTTGCGTTGGACGGTCTCTGATTTTTCTACAAAGAAAAGTATTTTACTCTCGAATATGGGGTGGGGTGGAATGCCGGAGCATCTCATCCAAGCAGAGTTGGCGAATGGGACGCTTGTGCGTTTGAATGTGGAGGGATATCCGCCTACACCTGTTCCTCATTACCTTGTAAGGCGCAGAGATAAGGACGTAGGAATTGTAGGGCAAGCGTTATGGAAGGCATTAGGAGATAATCGCCAGCAGGAAGATTAAGCTGTCTTAAAGTTATATTGAGTAAAGTTGGCTATTGTTCCGACAGGCCTGCTCTATGCTGTTTGCCAACTGTACCATGCTTTTTATTGCGATAATTTCCAGATATGTGCGGCGCTGCCGCTGTGTATCTCTTTAAAATCTGGGTTGCTGCATACCCCCAATTGATTCTCTAGCTCCTGCACTTGCTTTGCCGTTTGGGGGTGGCGAATCGCTGTAAATTGCGAGTCATTTAGTGATTTGTTTGTGAGGTAGTCCGGTCGTTCAGCTGGCGGCAGGGTTTGGATTAGTGCATCCAAATCTGCGCGACGTAATTGCGCATGCATTTCTACTGGGTCGGTTATGTTCAGTTCGTTGATGGTTGACTGGTAGGCATGTAGTGCACGTTTTTCATAATAGGGGCGTTGTGTTGATGTGTACCAACGATCAAAGGCGCATCGCGCTGCTTCTGGTTCTGGCATGGTTTGTAAGTCCTTTGCGTAGGCGCGTGCATGTTTTCCCCAATCCAGCGAAGAAAGTGCGCCTTGCCAGGCGATGGGATATCCTGTTTCTTTCAGCCGCCAGGAGGCGCGTAAGCTCTCTGTCTCTGCCATGGCCTCGCAAAGGCAGGTAACGGTAATATGGCTGGGTGCATCCAGCATCACGGGTAGCGAGTCTTTTGCTTTTAGCGGGGTGATTAGTAACCCATGAAGATCTTGCCAGAAATGCATGAGTTCATGCAGCCAGTAATGCGCAATTTGTGCGCCCCCAAAACGCGAGGAAAAAGAAAAGCTCGCATAAAGTTTTCCTTGCGCGTGTTGTGCTTTTAGCTCGTCTTCCACCACGCATTCTTTCGCTACATGTATGGTGGCAGGGATATACGCACCATTTTGCCCGAAGTAGCGATGTTTAACGTGATAGCCATATTCTTCCATCACGCTGATAATCTTGGCATAAAAAGGGTCGTGCTTTGCGAGTGTAATGAGTTCGTGTGTTTTTGTATTAGCAGGCGTCATTAAATATCGTAGATAATGTAGAAAGCTATATGGCTTCACCGGCAAATGCCTCATTTCTGGTCTGCGATATGCGCAGCTCTATCTTGCGATTCAATGAAGATACGCCGGATAATAGGAAAACGCGCTTTGATTTTTTGTTCTATATCAGTGACGGTTTGTTCAATTTCTTCTGCACTATAGCGGTTTTGAAAATCGAGGCTTACCGTCACCAACACATCGTCTGGGCCGAAATGCACCGTGAGCACTTCATTGACCGTTGCTCTATCAGTAAGTGATGTGACTTCTTCCCGAATGGCTTTGACAACCTCTGGACGGGCGGCTTCACCAATGAGTAATCCTTTACATTCATAGGCCAATACAGCCGCTGTGATGGCAAGGATAAGGCCGATAGCGATAGAAGCGGCGCCATCCGCCCAGGTGAGGCCGAAATAATGGCTGGCGGTGATGCCGATGAGCGCGGCGATTAGTCCGAGCATGGCAGCGCTATCCTCAAACAGTACGGTAAACACGCGGGGGTCTTTACTGGCTTGAACAGCCGTTAGATAAGGCAAGCGGCCGCGTTGTTTGTTGAATTCCTTGTAGGCAAACCACCAGGCAACGGCTTCAAAACAGATGCTTGCGATAAGGACGATATAGTTGATGTGGATGCTGGTAATCGGTTCTGGGTGTTGCAGTTTGTGCCAGCCTTCATAGAAGGAAAAGCCAGCGCCCACACCGAAGATCAGCACCGCGACCACAAACGACCAGAAGTAGATTTCGCCGCCATAGCCGAACGGATGTTTGTCGTCGGCGGGTTTTTTAGCGCGGCGTATGCCGAATAGCAGCAGGCCTTGGTTTCCTGTGTCGACCAGCGAGTGAATGGCCTCGCTGAACATGGCCGAGCTGCCTGTGAAAAAGGCGGCAAAGAACTTGCTGATGGCAATCAATGAGTTGCCGATCAATGCTGCTAATATTACTTTTATTGAACCGTCTGACGCTGCCATGAGCTGGTTATAGCATCGGCATGAAATATTGCACGCGGGAAATGGGAGTTATTGGAGAGACGAATCTGGTAGAAAGTTTATCTCTTCGGGGCTGTAGCGTGTGGCATCAATGATAAGCCCTTGGTAAGCAAAGCTGACGTTACTGTATTCTTCCGCGCAAATATCGAAGCACACGATCCTAGGGGATTTTTTCTTGTTTACTTTGATACGTTGTTGGAAGGGGTGCGACAAGGGGAGCTTATATTCCCATACTATCTCTTTATTGCGATTGATCTCAAATACTCGATTAGATAACGCTTCAGTGACGAGTATATTGCCATTAGCTAGTTCTTGTACTCGCCCATAAACATCACTGTAAAAACTATTTTGGGGGCTACCAATATAACTCCATTCGATTTTTAAGTTGTTAGGGTTTATTTCAATGATACGTGAATACGGTTTTCCTTTATAGATATGCCCTTTATTATCATAGACAAGTATGGTTCCGCGGCTTGTAAATCTAGGTGAGTGTTGGCCTTTCCATAAACCATTATAGGCCCACTTTACCTTTTTTGTTATCGGATCGATCACAGCTATTGTATTGGTATTTCTAGAGGAAATTAATAAATCACCAGCTTTAAATAAAGGAAACTTGTCTGCTAGGTATGGTTCGAGTTTTAAAACTGCATTAGTATGCAACCTATCCCAGCGCAGCTGGTTTTTAGGTTGCTGATAGAGTAATGGAGAAAATGTAGAGCCTCGGTATGCTTCTAGTATGGAAATGCTATCAACTATTTTTCCATCATTAGATAGTTTGATGATTGTATCTGCCAGCAAGGGGTAATGCAGGCCTTCCAATCCTTCAGCGTGCCTTAAAAATTTATGGGTTAGTGTATATATATCTCCAGATTTTTTATCTATATATATATCATGATGTACACGCTCATCTAATGTCCACAGTACATTTGAGTGTTTATCGAATTTGGCCATGCCGTAGCCATATGGTGTACTGCCGATGCCTGTGTATGTGACGAGTATATCCCCATTGGGATACATAACGGCTTTTTCGATATATATTCTTTTTGTTGCTACGGGTTTCTTGATATGGGGTGGTTTTTTAGGCCATGCCTTTTTGAACGCAGCATTCCATTTCCACAGCATGTCACCATTCATATCCAACAGATATACATCTTGTGAGTAACGCAATGTAATAAGTGTGGCGCCATTTAATGCCTTTTCTTTATTCCAATAAGCAGAGGTTTGACGAATGTTTTTATCAATATCGTAATTAGCATTTTTTATTGGTACAGGCGGTGTGTTCAATGAACGGATATGTTCAGAAGCTTCTATTATATTAGAAACGCTGTCTTCAGCGTAATGTCTGGTAAGGGTCCCACCAACAAATGCTATAGTTGTAAGGCTAATAAAGAAAAATAGTAGTAATAGATGATCTGTTTTCATTGGCTTGGAAGTGACGGAAAATTTCTTGACGATCAGGCTATATCATGAATTCATTTTTTTACATAAAAAAACCCTCCTTCATTAGACGAAGGAGGGTTTTTAGATTCAACCTTCTATGGTTATCTTATTGCTATCGTCTCTGTGGAGAACCAGCAACACTGGATGCACCTCTAGAGTTAAACGATGCTGACCCAACAGAAGATTTGGGAAGGTTATCGCAAGTGTGCGTACCCTTGGTACCATCTGGTGCTTCCCATTTGTAGCTATCACAACCATTATCTTTGGTGCAAAATGCCTGTCTGTCCTGATGTTTTTTGCACTGGAAGCCATTATCGGGTGCGCAAACTTCATCACATTGTGCATTGGTAACACACATCCCTTTAGTGGTACATTTCATTGTACAGGCTTTTGCCGGATCTTTTCCTGGACGATCACAGCCGGTAGGCTCTGAAGAAGATGCATACACGCTTGGTGAACCGGCTACTAAAAAGCCTGCAACCAGTGCTAGAGATAAATATTTAAATAAATGTATAGTATGGTTTTTCATAAACTGAACTCCTCGCTAAATTATCATACGGTATATGCCGATAAGCTACATACTGGATAAATAGTAACAAAAGTTTGTTACAGTTCTGTTAAGGTTTGGTGACAAAGAGATGAATACTACTCATGGAAAAAAATAGCGAAAATAGACTAAGTTACCTAATTACATCAATTATATTGCTATATTGATCTGTCCACAGGTTGTCTTCTATATTTGGTCGTAATAGTTTCCATTCATATTTGTTGGTTCGTTCTACATATTGCTGATCTCTTGTTAGTAGCACCCAACTGGAGCCATAATCTAGCTTATTATATTCATATTTTGTTATCTCAATTGCCGTTAGCCCAATTGCTGTTCCAATGCGCGCGGCAATGGGTTCTAGTTCGAGATATCTATTGGATACATGTAGTGCGATTACCCCGTTTGGGTGGAGCTTATTAGCATAGGTCTGCACGGCTTCTTTGGTAAGGAGGTGAACGGGAATGGCATCCGAACTAAACGCATCAACCACAATAAGTCCGTAGTGTTGGTCTTTGGCCTCGCCAATTTTTATACGACCATCACCTATAATAATATTTTTGGCGCTTTTGCAGTCTCTCAGGTAGGTAAAATATTTCGTGTTTTTAGCTACGGCTACCATGTCTGGATCAATTTCATAAAAATCAATGACGCCCATATCATCACGCATGCATGCCGTAGTCCCAGCGCCCAACCCAATGACTGCGTAAGGTTGTTTCCGCGCTTTGGTGTTCAAGAATTCTCTTACCGTTTTTAACGGCACATAGTAGCTGGAAAGCATATTTTTATATTCGGGTTCTCGGCTTTGGAAACCATGCCTGGTGGTACCATGAACGAGTATGCTCGAATTATCATTATGTAATATACGTGTAGTGCCAAAGAAATTCCGCTTCTCATACGCGTACGTAGTACTAGTGCTGGAACCATTAATTTCATGGTATAAGTGTGAACTTAGAAATAGGCTTGCGATTATTAGTGTCAGCCGGAGAGGACGTTTATAGGTGAGATCAATGGCAATCATAATAACGATATAGGTTACCATTATCACCAGGAAACTGGCGTAGCCGAGAGAAGGGAGGGTTTCGGCAATGGCTTTGATTTGTGTCGGGTCTCTCAGTAATGCGGCGTACCCCCCTACGATTTCATTTCCAATATAAAATATTGCAATTAGTATTGCGGTGAAGAGCCCCGGGATGGCGGCATCAAGAATAAATTGTTTGTGTGTACGTGTTTTATCAATAATGGGGCGAACGAGAAGACAGCCTACGAATACCAAGGAATACTCAATGGTTTTTGTAAATAATTGAGGTGCGATAATCGAATTAAATAGTCCTCCAAGCATGCCACCAAAAGACATCCATACATAGAACTCTGTCAGGTATTTTGGAGATGGTTTGTTGCGTGCGAGTAGGCCATGACAGGCTAGGGCAGAGACAAAAAATGCAGTTAGATGAATTGCGATATTCATATACATATCATTCATCGAATAGACCATCGTAAATGCTACTAATGGTACGATGAGTGTCTGCAAGCTCAGCGCGTAGTCGGTTGTTTTACCATATTTGCTAAACGCGATAATGAAAGTGATAAGATATAATGCGAGTGGTATTACCCAGAAAAGTGGCATGGACGCAATGTCTGTAGCAATGTAGGTGGTGACACCTAGCATTAGACTAGAAGGGAAGAAGGCTAGTGCTAACCAGTAGAGCCTTAGCTTTGTTGATGGAGCTATACTTACTTTATCCGTACTATTATCAGGGTTGCTGATTGGTTTGTAGTTTCTATAAAGAAGGATAGCACAGGCTACGACTAAGACTACGTACAGACCGTATAAGAATGACCAATTAAAGGTTTGTTCCGAGAGTCCAAAAACAGGCTCGATAATGAAAGGATATGACAATAGCGCTAACAAGCTTCCTACATTGCTGGCGCTATATAAAAAATAAGGGTTCTTGGCGCTAGGGTGATTGGAGTTGGCTATCCAGTGTTGAATCAGAGGTGCGTTGGTGGCCAATAAGAAGAACGGTAGCCCAAGGGATAAAAGCAGAGATACAATAATCCAGCTAATAGGGTATTCGCTGCTTGAAAAACTAAGGTTGGTTTCTAGGGCTATTGGTAGCCAGATGAGTGAAACGAGCAGCAGGATAATGTGCAGCCATACTTGTCTTTTCGTGCCTAGGTATTTTCCACTGAAATGTGTATATAGATAGCCTAAAAGAACAAAACTTTGGAAGAAAACCATTGCCGTATTCCACACAGCAGGACTGCCACCTAGATGGGGAAGCAATAGCTTCGAGATCATTGGCTGTACTAAAAACAGCAGGAAAGCGCTAGTAAAAATGGTTAGTGTGTATATGGCGGCCATGATATGTCCTATTTGGAGAATAAGGTTCAGGTTTGAGATATAAACTTAAGTCTTAAAATATTCCATCGTTATCTGGTATTCCTTTGGGGTTTGAGAGTGTGCCCACCTATTTATCATTTCCCAATACGCTTCCCAGCCTTCTTTTTCATTTCCTGATTGCCAGAGTGTCAGAATATGATCGATGGCTGCTTGATCTCCTACATGAATAGGGCGGCGATTGGGGCCAAATTCGAAGTGACCGACTTGCGCCATATGGCGTACAGTTCGTGGATTGGCTTTCGCAGCCCTGCAAAAACGTTCATGTTGACGCATGAGAGAGGCCACATGTGATTCCTTGTCGCGTGTAGGGACAATAAATTCAGCGTCGGGGAAGAGTTTTTTGAGATAAGCGATGCGGGTAATATTATAATTATTCTTCGCCACGTAACGTTTCGCGCCTCGCACCAGCAATAGTTTTTTAATGTGGGCTTTGAAGAATTGTTCGAAGGCTGGGTTTGAGGTGTGTTCATCCAGAACGGCGCTTCGGTTTGTATCATGTAGGTGATCAAAAAATGCCATCCAGATCATTTCCTCGAAAGCTTCCGGACTTTGCGGGGTGATCATGATGCCATCACCATGGGCACGTTCACGAAGAGCTTGTTTTTTACGTGGTGCAAGTTTTAGCAGCGTGTTCCACCAATAGGGGGTGAAGAGGAAGGGGAAGTCTTCGTAGCGATGGCTAGTGAAACCAGGCTGTGCCGCAATTTCTATCAGTTTTGCTGTGGTGCCCGCGCGTGCTAGCCCACAGATGAATATAGGTTTTTCTATACGTATGTCTTCGAGTTTATCACTGAGCAGGCGCGTTTCTGCATTGCCCATCCTGATCCAGAATTGTGGATTGTTAGATATCCAACGCCCCAGCATGTCGAGATGCCATGGTATATGCATATGCTCTGGTGTGGAGTCATTCATCGCTAATGAATCTTATAGGCAAATTTGATGATAAGTGAGACGGGGAGCATGACTAGTAAGAATAATATTTCCACGCTGCCAATCCAGTCATAATGCCACGGAAGCACCCGCACGTCTTGATAGTAATCGGCGAGCTCAACCATCACATAGATTACGGGGGTGATGGCGATGAGTGTGGGGATGAGCATTAGCCCCATATGACGGAAGGAAATGTTCAGATCCTTGCCGATGAGGACATAGAGCCCGGCCATATCACCATCATAGTTGCGAAGTGTGGAGCGTGAGTTCTTTTGAGCTTCTTTTAAGGTGATAAGTTTTTGTTGTGGGGAAAGTCGGCGATAAAGCGTCATGCTAATAATACCACACATAACGGCCCAAAAGCCTATTTTTGTCCAGATGGGTATTGATTGAAAATATATATCGAGTGTCGCAATCACTGCTTATGACGGGCTATCAGAATTATTAGTGGATTTGTTCTTTTTATGTTTTTTCCACAGAAGGCGCAGCGGGTAAAACAACACCATGAACAGGGCAAGCCCAATACCAATAATCAGGGTGACAGCAGAACCCATCATGCTAAGTGCGGGGCCGGGGCCGACATAGGCGAAGGCAGTATTCGATAAAAGTAAAACAGATAGAAAAGTGGCGGTTTGTATCATTTTGTAGTCTTTCTTGGTGCGGTTACCTTACACAGCCAACGAGGGCAGCGAATCTTAGCACTATGTTTGCGATAATCAAGAATGGTGCCATTAGCGAGCAGTTTTTCGATGCGTGGATGTGTTTTTCTGTAGTCAGCAACTACAAAGCATTTTTTGTTTAAGGGAATAAATATCGTGCGATACAGTTTGTATGGGAACACGCGCACTTTTTTGTGAAAATGCTTATAATACTGCCCTTGTTTGCAGAATGTTTGTGGATGAAAGATATTTAGGTTGACTCCTTCAGATTCTAGCAGTTGGTCGGTTGCAATGATTGTGTGCCCAGGCCTTGGAGGGGGCGGTGCTCTATGTCTTCCAGGACGATATTCAAACGGTTTGTATTTGTTTAACACGGCCCTGGAATTGAGACCATGCAGATCCGTAATGGGAAGTTGCGAGTAATATCCTATTGAGCCCACTGCTGTTGTTGCAATGCTCACTGGAGGGTGATCTGAATGATGCAATAACTTATGAAGGGACTTACCAGTATTTATCCATCCGTTAGGTGCTGTAATCCAGTTATCAAGATGGTGTGTGGTTTCAATAAATCCAGGAAAGCCAAACATCCCTTTGTTTTTTTGATTTCTATCGTAAATCATATTACTGGATAGGAGTGTAATTAATACAATGCCTAATCCTACATGCAGAGGGAATTGAAGGGAATCGCTGTGCTGTGCAATGCGTATGATGGGAATAGTCGTAATAATAATAAAAAATGGCAAAATCGGTACCAATAACCGAAACTCCATGAAGCCGCCGCCGATATAGACGACGTAGCTCAGCCACATAGCGATTACTATAGTAAGGCACAGTAGGGGGGGGAGAGGCTGCCATTGTCTACGTATGGCTAGCCAGATCATGCTAAGTGCGGCAAACCCAGCGAGATAGGCTGGTATATAATTGTGTAGTGAAAAATATTTCAGCATAAAGCTTTTTCCCAACCATATCATGCTCTGCCCATCAGGGATTTTGGCATAAAAGGTATTGGGTAATGCATATCCGTAATAACTATATGCCCAGCCGAGTAAGCAAAGTACTGCGAGAGTGGGGATGCCTGCCATGACCCATAGGCCTTTCTGCGATAGGCATTTTAAAGGTGAAGAGAACAACCCTGATTGAATAGCGATCCATATGTAACCGGGAAATAGGAGTAGGGCGCTATCAAGCCGGGTGAGCAGTGCTGCGCTAGCAAGTAATGCAAGTTGCCATATGCGAAATGGGTTTTTATCTACGTAGGAAAAAATTAGCGAGGTATAAAAGCCAAGCACCAACGCAGTGACTACCATCGTTTCCAATCCGCTGCTTGCGTAGGCAGAAAAAGTATGATGTGTGGCGAGTGCAAGTACCGCACAGAAACCTGCAAGCCTGAAGTTGGTTGATTTTAGAGTGATTTGGTAAACAAGCCATAGGGCGAGAATATAGGCGCTGAAATTGAGAACAGCGGAAATATATTCTGGGTGAATGCCCGCCATCATAATGATGCCAGTTACAAGTGTGTATAGGAAATTGGTGTAGCCGTATTCCGTGGAGCCGGGATACCATACCAGCCCATGGCCTTCGGTAAAGTTGCGGGCGTAAGTGAAGGCAATGTAGGCATCATCTTGTATAAAATAATTTTTATGCGCAAAAAAGGCGGCAATCAGGAAAACTACGGCAGTGTTTAGGTAATGACCGTATTTAATGGTAATATTTTTAATAGCAATGGTCATGGTTTATGAGGTTGGGCGGCAACATATGTTTCCAGATATTGATTGATATGTGTTGTTTGATTAAGCATATACGCCACTATTTCCTGTACGCTGTTTCTAACAGCGGTGTTGTATAATTCCGGGTGTAAGCATAGATAAGCGATCATGTTGAAGAAATTGTCCGCATATTTTCCTATGAGCGCGTTATCTATTTTTGTAAATAAAGCGGGGTGCTTTTCCCGTAGTGCTGCGGTAATGAGCTGTTCGTTCAGAAGCCGTTCCCCCGCCATATATCCACCATTTCGGCCATAATGATGCTTCATGCTTCCCTTGCGTAAAGCAAAACCGTCCTTGTCTTTGTATAGCTGGTGCAGACCTCGGTAGTATAGCTGGCTAAGTATAGCATTAAATAGTGGTGGTGCCTCTCTAGAAACGGGATTGCCTCTAAAGGTAATAACATGATCTCCTAGCTTGCGTTTGTTTAGATGATATTCTGCAAGTCCTATGGATAACGTGTCTACCAGCAATTCTTGCTCGGCATTGTTTAGGGTTCCTGCCTGTGAAAAATCACCTTTGATGAAGCTATCAAGCATAATAACAAAGAAATCAGCACTCAGTTCACGGCGTGCGGCAATGTCCAGCTCTAAGTAACTTTTATCCCAATATACGTCTTCCGGACTAATTGTGAATGTTCGTATATGATTTGTAGTTACGGGAACCATATATGCTTTAAACGACATATTAGGAAATTCGTAAGTTAAGCCAATATTGTTGTCGTAATTGGCATATATGATGCTTCCAAATGTGCCCCGTTTTGGGTCTTTACCATAATCTTTATGGCTAGGCATGATCGCGGGGTCGCGTAGATCAACGGTTGACCCCGTCAGATTTTCCCGAATTTCATCAAGGGGGTAGAGAAATTTAGAGAGAGTGTATTTTCTTCTACGCTCTGGTAGTTTGTCGAGTAAGGCGAGTGTAACCTTGCCGTAGGTGATAGGCGTGTTGCGCACTGTTTCGAAGCTATGTCCCAAATCTTCTATAGCCACTTCTGTAAAACTTTTGCCTGTGGGGTAGGGAGTAAGTTGAATATATTCGTGTGTATCTGCCGCTTTTAGTTGCAGCAATACTAACAATGTTAGAATAGTTGCTAATATGTAGTATAAGCGGTTCATGCTAACCATTTTTTTATATGTTGTTCTTATAGTACTAGCTCTTACAGTCTGATTTGCCAACGGGATATTCTGCGTATGATTATGAAATATGACCTGCGTTCTTATTGTGTGATTTGTACGTTAGTTCTTTGGGGGGGAATCGCACAGGCGCAGCAGAAACAATTCGACACCTATCAATACCCAGCACAAAGTTTTACCCAAGTATCTGATACATTAGTTCTACCATATTTTGGCAAAACGCTTAAACAGCCCGTGCATTATGGTAATTTGCATTTCACCTTATGGGGTTTGTTGCCGAAGAGTAGTCGCGATTTTCGGTTAAAGAAAACTAAGTATGATCCAGAGGCAATGCGTAAGAAATTATCTGGTGCCACGGCAGTATTTGCTAAGGATTCTCTGGTTTTTGCTAATGGAGAAGAGCTGTCCACCTCCCTTATACGTCATAAGGATGATCATGAGAGGTATTCTCTGGCTTTTGCTAACTTTGATCAAGGGGTAGGCATGGTGCTGGATTTTAAGCCTTTGCCATACAAGGTCTATTACTCTCCTATGACAGCGACAAATGTTCGCGCCTATACAATCACACCTAGTGGGCAGTATTGGGATAAAACCTATAAAGAGCTGGATAGAGCACACCGTGTTTTGTTTAAGCCTGATTATTTTTATGCAACGCTAGATGCTTCTATTCGCGGAGATTTTACCACTGCATTGTCTTTGCCTCCATATCAACAAGAGTTGTTGGTGGATAGTCTATCAATTAGTCTCGCTGAGTACTATCAAGGGGTCAGGGTACATGTAGAAGATTTTCCACCTCCTTATGCCTTTTTCAGGGATCCGGCTTCACGAGTATCGCCGCCATTCTTTAACAGTATGTTGGCACAATATCATAATTTCAGAATCAAACAGGTTGCCAAGGTGTTTCGTGGTAATAAAACAATTCATATTAGACAAAAAGCTCGATTGGGAAACTATTACAATAAATCTAATTACCTACCTAAGCACCGTTATGTAAATGAGCGCGCTATAACGAGGGCTTTAACGCTCTCGCATCCTTATGAAATGTCGTTTATCCGCAATAGACTAGGGTATAAATATCAGGATAATTACTTTGATATGCTGTGCCATTTGGTATTGTTTCCTGAGTTGTATGATGAAGCAGTACGTATGGCTTTGCGTAGGATAATTAGTGCTGCCAAAAATGATACGTTTTTTATTAACTGGCAAATTGAAAAAATAAGGATTGGCGATAAAAAATAAAAAACAGTAGGTTGTGTGATTTCTGGAGAGGGTTGTTGTGCAGCGATTTTCATCATATAGTCACGTAAATGTCATCTAACTGTAACATAATTTTGCTACTCTTATTCACAGTGCAGGGCTAGTTCTGATATACGTATCAGCATTACTCCTCCTGTTTAGTGATTGCGGTCATGAATAGGAGTCTTTATTGTTCAATTGCCTAGCCCTGCTATTCCTCTCTATGTTTGGAAATGTGCTGTAACTCTACAGTTTACATAGCATTTATCCTGTATTTTATGGTAATTTTTACCGTACATTCATCCAATCGTCATTAAACCGTAATAATATTTTGGTATTCTTATTCACAGTGCAGGGCTAGTTCTGATATACGTATCAGCATTACTCCTCCTGTTTAGTGATTGCGGTCATGAATAGGAGTCTTTATTGTTCAATTGCCTAGCCCTGCTACTTTAGTGCTTTATGTGGATTAGAAAAACACCACGGTCTACCGTTGTTTTCTCAGAGAAGTTAGCTGATTCTCGATATTACGAAACGGCTATTGAGAAGCTGCATACTAAGTTCTTATCCGATTACCCGCGTATGCTTTATGAGCAACAAGAGGGAGGGTATTTCTTTGCTCAAATTTTCTATGATAAACGCAAAATTGCTAAAATCTTAGCAAGAGATATCAGTAGACATATTTATCAATTTTCACCTGCCAAAATGCGAGAAGTAAAGGTGAAGGATAAAGTCAGGCAAGTGTATAGTTTCACATTATTTGACCGAATTGTACATGTGGCAATATTTGCTATGCTTGCTGAAGATATGCAGGATCGTTTCCCCGCTCAAGTATACTCATATGTAAAAGGCCGCAGTCGCATTAACGCAATCCAGTCTTTTATGCAGTATATACGTAAACATAAGGAACAGTGCTACACTCCTAGTAGCAGAGGGGTATACGTATACCGTTTTGATATTAAATCTTATGGAGAAAGTATCTCTGTGACACCGAACTCCTCAATCTGGAGCGAGTTTTATGGTCTTTTTGAGCGTGTGTATGGTAGAGCGGTTACACTTGAGGAAGAGAAGCTATTTACCTCATTAATACGACCTCAGGTTAATTCTGATGATGGTGGTAACTACGAGAACACGGTTGGTATTCTTGATGGAGCTCCCATTACATCACTTCTACTAAATTTGTATGTAGGGTCTGTTGACAGACATGTCGCCTCTATCATGGGGGCGTTCTACGCAAGATATGGTGATGATGTTATTTTTGCTCATAGGAACTATGAGATATACCAGCGTACTGTATCAGAGATTGATACGCAGCTTAAAGAGCTAGGGCTGCGAACGAGTGAAGAAAAATCGCATCATGTATTCTATAATGCAGCCGGGCGTGAAAAAGAAGGGGTGCGTGGGTCTACGGCTATCGAATATTTAGGTATGCAAATGCATTTCAATGGTACCATGGCGCTTAAAAATGAAAAAATAGAAGAATTTATGCGCGATATGCGGCACCGTGTGCGTATTACCGCAGGACAGTTGCGGGGGCGTTCGCTAGATGAGCAAGGTAAGCTTGTTTGCCGACTAATTAATAAGGCTTTGGACCCGAGCTATTCGTTATCAAACCCGTATATAGACTTTCTTCTGAACGTAGTAAACGACAGGGGACAGCTAAAAGATGTTGACTATCGGATTGCGAGATTGGTGCTGAAAATGATTACGGGGGATGCTAGTGTGAAGCAGTTTCGTGTTATTCCTTATAAAAAAATGCGCAACGAATGGAACCTGATATCGTTAGAGCATAAACGTAATACTGCGCATTAGAATTTTATGACATCACCAGCATTGCAAAAGTGGATACGTAAAGCGGGTAAACAAAGTGCCCGCTACCGTAGTATTTACAGTCTGATTTTTGGTGTTGGTGGTTTTCGCTATTTTATTTACCGTACACGTTTGCAGTTTATGAATTTATCTGCACGCATCGTACTGCACGCGTTAGAGTATTTCCTCATTTTTCATACGATGCCTTCATTCCTTTTGCCAGTAATGTTGCTGCGAGTATCTGTAATAGCGATTGAATCTGGTTGGTGGGGGATGATGGATGGCATGAGGCAACGTATTCGTTCATTACATGAAAAAAGTGATGCCTCGGCTATTCGCAGAGAGATTGAGGATTGGGTCGCCATTGCGCAACGGATGGCGTTAATCGTCATGTGTATTGGGGCAGGAGCAACTGTGTTTTTAAGTGATACCGCTAGTCAGGCAGTATTGACTATCGCTTTCACGTTGTATCTGTCGGCCAGATTAATTCTTAGAACACTTTATTCAGGTGTTTATGCCTTGCGCAGAATATATGTACGTTTTGAATGGATTGTTGCGGCAGAATTTACAGTTTTTGCCGTAGCCTGGATGTTGAAACCTATACTTGGTGAGTGGACATTACCAGCCTGTATTATTACGGCAGGTGTACTCTCATCATTGATTAGTTTCCACTTTGTGCGTTACTCGCTTGAATTTATGCAACTAAGTCCCAGAAAGCTGATTATGCCTTTGGATCTATCGCGTATGTTGCGAAGTTATCAATTTAGCCAATTATGGGCTCCCGGTTTAGCAATGGTGAGTACACGTATTCATGATATTGTGTTTATTGTTGCATTACAGTTTGGTGATAGCCGTGGAGTTGAAACAACAGGATTGCTGTTTGCTTTCTATCTTATCATTCCTGCAGTGCGAACAGCCATGGGGTGGACACAAATATTATATTTTGACTTGGTGCGGCAGCATCTCGATACGTTTAAGGGGTTCCGTGGGTATTTTGAGAGATTGGGCTTGGTTTATGCATTATTCTATGGTGTGGCCATAGCCACAATTGCTGTAGCAGTTCTTTATTATAGTATGCCAGAGTCTATATCATACTTTTCATTGGTAGTATTATATATAGTCTTCAGTTCAGTATTAGGGCTTATACAGATTAGTTTATTCACTCGAGAGCGGTATTATCTACTGATTGCGATTGCATTATTACAATATAGCCTATTATTTGTATTGTTTGCATATACCTTTTCTCTTGCGACTATTTTTGCAACTAGCATCGTATTGCCAGCTATTATTGGGTTGGTAGTAATGATCACTTCTGGGGGAAGGAATGAGCGTTCCGACCGGCAATATTTGCGTTGGGTGCGAGGGGTTATAGATAGTGAACAGCCAAAGAAGTTAGTGCTTATCAGACTCTTTGAAATGCAATCTAAGGGAATTAAAAAACAATTGGCCGATCATTTTAGCCCATTATTAGGAGAGGGTGCTTCGCATTGTTTTTATCAAGAATACTTTCTTGCAACAGTGGATAACAAAACGGAACTCACTCAAAAGAAGTTAGATGAATTAATGCTAGTAGGGGGAGGGTATGTCGCGCAGACATGCATGTATAATACCTCCGATGGGAAAGAAATTGCACGAATATTGTACGAGAAACATAAGTTGCCAATGGCATTTAATAAGCATACTGCGGAGGAAGTGTCCCTTGCGTTTAAGAAAATGTTTCCAGACGGGTTAGTGCAAATACCGGCTCGTAGAAATCTGCAGGTAAATGAACGAGTGAGTAGTGATGACATGTATATTATCACTAAGAATGTGTTAGCCTTTGCAGAAGGTAACTCTATGTATGCTGATACAGATTGGTTTATTAGCTCATTGCAACATAAGGGATTGATAGAGGCTATATTTCTTGTCAAAAAGCAAAATACTACGGCAGAACAGAGAACTGCTTGGCTAGGCTATATATCAGGACATGATGAATTCTCTGCTTCTGATTAGTTTACCCTAAGTGCGTCTATTGGTTGCATGCGAGCCGCTTTAAATGCAGGGTATATACCAGAAAAAAGGCCAACGCCAACCGCAACGGTTAGGGCAGTCAGTACTGACCATAAGGTGAACACCACCTTGATTTCCATGTAATGCTCTGCAGCATATCCCAACCCCACACCAATCAAAAATCCGATGAAGCTTCCCACGCCAGAGATGATAATTGATTCCAGCAGGAATTGTGTGAGGATGTTGTGTTCTGTGGATCCGATTGCTTTACGAATACCTATCTCGCGCGTACGTTCTGTAACGGTGACAAGCATAATGTTCATAATGCCGATGCCGCCTACAACTAGGGAAATAGCAGCAATCGTACCAAGTAACAATGATAGTGAGCGTGATATATCTGTGGCAGTTTTTGCGATAGAATCAAGTGCCCGGATTCGGAAGTTATCTGCTTCAGCAGGGCGTAGTTTATTGCGTGTACGCATCAAATCTCTGATTTCTGCGTTGGCGTATTCTATAGCATCTTTAGATATTGCCTGAGCAAAGATTACCTGCACGATGCCCTCTGCATGCAAATAGCCCCACAGTTTGCTTTCTGCGGTGGATATTGGAATCAAAATAATATCGTCTTCATCTCTTCCATCATACCCTTGCCCCTTGGATTGTAGTATTCCGATAATAGTGAAGGGGAGGCCATTAATTCGTATGCTTTTGCTTAGTGCCGGCTCTTCACCGAATAACTGTTTCGCTACTGTGGTGCCTATGATAGCTACGCGTTTTCCTAATCGTTGGTCTTTATCGCTAAAATTATTCCCCTCTGCGATTTTCCAATTACGAACAGGTAGAAAAGCATTCGTTGTGCCCCTAATACGAGTATTCCAATTTTGATTGCCTGCACTGACTTGGAAGCTACGGCTGCCAGTAGTGGGGGCAGAGTAAAGTATAGAAGGCAGTTGTGAGATTGCCTTGGAATCTTTGACTGTCAGCTTCGATATGCTGTTTGAGCGGATACCCTGAGTAGTTGTGTTTCCTGCAGTTATAATGATGACGTTTGTGCCTAACTTCTCGATTGCCTTTTCCACAGCGCGTTGGCTACCAGTGCCAACTGCCATCATAATGATAACAGACCCTACGCCGATGACGATACCTAGCATAGCCAGGAAGGTGCGTAACCTACTTGCGGCAACGGATAGCCATGCTTCGTGAAATGAATCTGACAACTTCATGAGTGATGCCTGCTAATAGGTTTGGCCATCATAGATGATCTCCCCGTCTTTAACTTGTACTAGTCGTTTTCCGCATTGGGCAATATCCAGCTCATGCGTGACGAGCACGATGGTCATGCCTTCTTTATTTAAGTCGCTAAATAGTTTCATAATTTCATCACCGGTTTTACTGTCCAGATTACCGGTAGGTTCATCGGCGAGCAGCAATTTTGGCTCACCGCATAGGGCGCGTGCAATAGCAATACGTTGTTGCTGGCCGCCTGATAGCTGATTGGGCAGATAATCGCGATGGGAGCTCAGCCCCACCATATCGAGATAATGTTCGGCACGCCGGATACGTTCTTTACGTTCTTCCGAAGCGTAGAGCAGGGGCATGGCGATGTTATCAATAATTGAGCGACGAGGCAGTAAGTTAAACCCTTGGAATACGAAACCAATGGTGAGGTTACGTAAATGTGCCAGTTTTTCGTCATCAAACTGTGAAATATCCTCGCCATCCAGATAATACAGGCCAGAGGTTGGTCGGTCTAATGTGCCAAGAATATTCATCAATGTGGATTTGCCAGAACCAGAAGGCCCCATAATGGACACAAATTCGCCAGCTTCAATACGTAAGTCGATAGACTTCAGAACCGTAGTGGTCACATTCCCTGCGGTCACATAGTCTTTTTTGATAGAGTCCATCTCAATGACATATGCCATGTGATTTACCTCTTGCTCGATGGCATAAGGCTAATAACGACGGTGTCTCCTTCGGCGATATCTTTGCCAGAAACTTCGACATACGTTTCATCGGTGCTGCCCACTTCTACTTCCGCTTCCACCAGTTCCCCGTTTTTCAGCAGGTAAATGGATTGTTTTGTGTGATTACTATATGAGTTAAAGTGACGCCTACGATTGGTTCCCATTTTAAGCAAAGTGGTTAGGCCGCTGGCTTGTTCTTCGGGTGGAGAAAAACGTAAGGCGGCGGCGGGCACGCGCAGTACATCTTTTTCTTCAGATAGTATCACACGCACAAAAGCCGTCATGCCCGGCAGTAAAAGCTTCTCTGGGTTTTCTACATCCACAGTGACGCTATACGTAACAACACCCATTTGCGTGGCAGGATTGATATTCACCACGCGCACCTTACCTTCAAATTCTTTGTCTTCATACGCGTCTACGGTGAAGCTTACGGGTTGCCCCGCCTTTACCTTGCTGATGTCGGCTTCAGAAAAATTTACATCAATTTTCATTTTGGTAAGGTCGCTGGCTATCTTGAACAAGTTAGGCGTTTGAAAATTCGCGGCCATGGTTTGTCCTTCCGATACTTCTTGCGCGATGATTACGCCGTCAATGGGGGAGGTGATCTTAGTATAGCTCAGATTAACTTCATCGCGTTCTACCTGTGTTTTCTGCGATTCGTAACTGTTTTTTGAAGAAAGGTAAGATTGCTCTGCATTTTCCAGGTCGATCTTGGCGACAAATTGTTTTTTATATAAGGCTCGAGTGCGTTGTAGATTCCTTCTGGCCAATTCGTATGCATTTCTAGCGGTTTCGAGGTTGGCTTTACTTTGTCGTAGTGTGGTTTCAGGAATAGAAGGGTCGATCTCAGCAAGTAGCTGACCCTTGGTTACGGTGTCATTGAGGCTTACATATATATTGTTGATTTTACCGGATACTTGCGTGCCAACACTCACTAGCTCAGTCGGGTTAAGTGTGCCGTTTGCTGTTACCACCTGTGCGATATCCCCGCGTGTAATTTTGGCGGTGCGGAACTGGTTGTTTTCTTCGCCATTGCTAGGTGCCATCATTGCAGCACCAATCACTGCTACCACTAGCACTAAGATGAGAAATATTTTTTTCTTTTTCATAATATCGCTTTCTATCAATCTAACAGAATGGTGTTGGCAGGAGCAACAGACGAGCTGGCTGTTTCTTCTTCTATTGTATCTAAATTTAGCGCGCCTACCGCCCGTATCAAGTCAACGCGAGAGGTGAGCAGGCTCAGTCGAGTCGAGAGGTGGCTTTGCAGCGCACTTCGATAAGAGGATTGTGCGCTCAAAACATCCAGTATGGTGCCGATGCCTTCTTTGTAGCGGCCCAATGCCACATCGCGTAACTGTGTGGCGCTCGCGAGTTGATCCCAGCTGGTTTCCCATGAGCGTTTTGCGGTGTTGTAGTTATGCCATGCGTTCCACACATCGCGCTCCACGCCGAGTTCTGCGCTCTCCAGGTTTTCTTCCTGAGCCTTGATGTTGTTCTCCGCGATACGCGTATTATAGGTCTGGGTAAAGCCAGTGAAGATCGGCACGCTCACAGAAATACCAATAGATTGCGAACGTGTGGTGGCACTATTGAATACTTTAAGGTCATCAAAGCCGCTATTCACACTGGCAGAAACCGTCGCAAGATTTGAACGTTTGAGTGCTTTCAGCGAGGTGCGTGCGCCTTCAAGTGAGGCACGGCTTGCTGCCAGATCAACGCGTTTTGCTTTGGCCAGTTCAATAAGCTCTTTTACTTCGCCACCAAAAGGGTCGGTAAGCAAGTTGCTATCATCAATTTCAGCAACACTTATGTTTGAGTCTGCACCAAGCCCCATAATTTGTGCGAGCGACGCGCGGCTAATGGAAAGAGAATTTTCTGCTTGTTGCACACTCAGGTCTGATTGTGAATAGGTAACCTTGGCTTGCAATTTATCTGCTAGCGGTACCAGTCCAACACTATGACGCAGTTCAGCTGCTTCAAAACTTTCGCGAGCAAATTTTTGGCTTTCCAACGCAACTTCCAGTGCGTTTTGTGCATTGAGTAAATTATAATAGCCGCTAATGGCAGTAGAGATGGCGCCTTGTAGGGTTGAGTCATAGGTATATCCAGCAGCGGCGAGTGTATATTCTGCCGCTTCGATGGTAAATTCCCTTTGTCCAAAATCATACAGCGTGACACCAGCGCTTAGTCCTGTGCTGTTGCTGATGGAGGTATTCTTACTGTTTTTAGAAAAGCTACCGGAGCGTGTGGCGGCGGCAGTGGCAGTAACCGTGGGCAGATAGCGTGAGTAGTTTGCGGCAAAACTATCGGCGCTGGAAAGCAGGCCGATGTATGCGGCACGTGTGGATGGGTTATGGCACAGTGAAATGATTACCGTTTCATTCAGTGTAAATTGTTTTTTGTCTTTAGGTATCGCGGGGCAGGTGAGTGGCTTTAGGTTGTTGCCGTAGGCGGCAATTTTATCGCGACCACCGAAGGGGTCTTCCAGCCAAGGCAGTTTGTCGGCATAGGCAGATGAGCACGGTAGCGATACCGTTGCCAGCAGCAATATGCTGTAGCGATATAATGTTTTATTAACCATCTTTTTGCTCGACGATGCCCTTTCTGCCTTATCAGCATAAGAAATTCCCATTAAAGTTTGGTTAGGTTTAAGGGTTTGTTTTAACTATGAAAAAAAGATTAATATCGTTATATAGCAATGGGTTATCGCGATATGGTGTTAACGGAAGGTTAAATCGCTGTTTTATTTCACTAATTGTGATCTTTGAAGTTGTAACATTCCTGTCATTTGACTTGGCTGCCGCCGTGGCTGATAATCATAATGGAATAAGTGTAATTTATAGGCAAAAATGGCTGATACGACGCAAACTTCGAAACTTCCTGCCACTGCGAAAGCGGTGAAACCACGCACGGGGTTTATTAACTCCATCTGGGCAGACATCACGGCAGGTGTTCTAACTGTTGGTGCAGGTTTGGTAGCGGCGCGTTCATCCATCAATAATATTTTCCATAAAAACATCAAATTAACGCCAGGTGTTGGCAATAATGTTAGTGAAGCTGCCGTGGGGGCGTTGCGTAAGCAGATGCCAGAAAAATGGGATAAGTGGTTTGCCCAAGACAAAATCGTAGTTTCTGTACCTAAAAAGAATAATAAATTTGATAAGGTGGAGATTCCTGAATTGGTTCGAAGTAAGGCCGAAACAAACTATCTTAATGGTTTGCGTCAAGCTGCGAGCACCCCGGAAGAGCTGAAAGCAGTTAAAGAGCTCACTAAACTACAGAAAAAAAGACACGCGAGTCGTTACAATGAAATTATTCGTGAAGAGCTAAAAGTAAGAAATATTGGTGATAAGCTTGAATTTGTTCGACCACATCAACGTGGAGAAATTGCAACCAAAGTAGGGGCGACCATGGCCGTAGCGCTTGGTGCGGTAGCAACGGTGGCGGCACTTCGCGAAATTTATGACAACCAGCAAGAGCTGGATACGCGTCTTGATAAAATCGAGGCGAATGGCGGCGAGCGTTCATTGTAATTTCTTTCTTTTATTCTAAATTCTTTCCATGAGATTTGTTTATTTAAGCCTTAGCATGTTGGTGCTGCTTGCTGTGCTGTGGATATTGTTTCCGCAGGCGCTTGTGGGCTATGACGCTGCGCCGATGCGCATTCTCTATCTATTTGCGCTTTTGTTGCTGGTGGGCAGTGGCATCACCATGCAGCGCACATCAGCCAAGAAGCACTTTAAAAATGCAGCCATCTGGGTAGCCATTATCGCTGGGCTGGCATTTGTCTATGAATTGCTTGATAAAATGGCCAAATAAGGTACTCTGTAGGCTGATTTTATTGATTAGTCTGATAGTTAAGGAGAGCGGTCATAACTAATATATTACATAAGGGCGATTTGCCAGCCGACGTTACCTTTGATGGCGACCTTGCGGTAGATACCGAGGCGATGGGGCTGAACAACAAGCGCGATCGTTTGTGTTTGGTGCAACTATCAGATGGTAAGGGGGATGCGCATTTGGTCAAGTTTGAAAAAGACAGCTATGACGCTCCAAACCTAATCAAGTTACTTACCGATAATTCGCGTACCAAAATTTTTCATTTTGCGCGGTTTGATCTTTCCATCATGAAAGAATATTTGGGGGTGCGTATTGAGCCGGTTTACTGCACACGTACAGCGTCGCGCTTAGCGCGCACCTATACAGATCGCCATGGCTACAAAGACATATGTCGCGAGCTGTTGGGTGCGGAAATTTCTAAACATCAGCAAAGTTCAGACTGGGGCGCCGCCGAGCTTTCTGAGGAGCAGATTGATTATGCGGCGTCTGACGTGTTGCACTTGCACAAGCTGCGCGACAAGCTGAATGTAATGCTTGAGCGAGAAGGGCGTATGGAATTGGCGCAGGAATGTTTTAAGTTTCTGCCGTATCGTGCTGAGCTGGATCTGGCTGGATGGGAAAATGAAGACCTCTTCGCACATAGCTAAGAACACAGATGATATTGCGCACGGTAAGCAGGTGCTTAAGCAGGAAATCGAGGGCTTAAGCGCCCTTTCTGATTCGCTGGGAGAAGACTTTGCCAAAGCGGTGACTTGTCTGGCTGGCATTAAAGGGCGTGTTATCATTACTGGCATGGGTAAGAGCGGTCATGTGGCGCGCAAGATTGCGGCGACCATGGCATCAACCGGTACGCCTGCACATTTTGTGCATCCGGGTGAGGCAAGCCACGGTGATCTTGGGATGGTTACGATGGAAGATGCGGTGCTCGCGCTTTCCAACTCAGGAGAAACCTCTGAGCTTTCTGATATTGTTGCGTATTGTAAGCGTTTTTCTATTCCGCTTATTGCGATGGTGCGTAGGGAGGCATCAATGTTAGTGGAGGCTGCCGATATCGCGATGGTGTTGCCTGAAACGCCGGAAGCTTCGCCGACGGGGGCGCCTACTACTTCAACTACCATGATGTTGGCATTGGGAGATGCTCTTGCGGTGGCGCTGTTGGAGCGTAAAGGCTTCACGCGGGATGATTTTTCGACCTACCATCCGGGGGGGAAACTGGGTAAGGCCTTTATCCGCGTGGAAGATTTAATGCATAAAGAAGATGAGCTTCCTTTGGTTGCTTCAGAAGCCACCATGCAGGATGCCGTGTTAACCATGACTACAAAACGTTTTGGTTGTGCCGGCGTGGTTGGTGATGATGGAAAGCTCTTAGGTATTGTGACTGATGGTGATTTGCGTCGTCACATGGCGTCTGACTTGCTAAGCAAAAATGTTTCAGAGGTGATGACTAAGGAGCCGCAATCCATTCGCCCAGGCGCACTTGCCGCCGAGGCGCTCAACGTAATGAATACGCGTTCTATCACAAGTCTGTTTGTGTGTGATGAAGGTACGCCCGTTGGCATACTCCATATTCATGATTGTCTTCGTGCTGGGGTAGCATGAGTGCTAAACCTTTTGCTGAGCCTTTGACACGCTATACAAAGTTTGTATCGCTTGGCAAAAATGTGCTTTGGCTGTTGATTGCAATCATCATTGGAACCATTATATGGATTGCCTCCAGTGACAGGGGGGAGCAGGGCTCACGTCTGGTTTTTACCAATGACCAGCAGGCGATCGAAGTTGAAAACAAGATGATCAAGCCGCATTATCAGGGGCTGGACGAACGCAATAACCCTTACACGGTGTTTGCAGACAGTGCCCTTCAGAAGGATGAAAATACTGTTATATTAAAAACAGTTAGCGCGGACATGCAGCAGGAAGACGGCACGTGGCTGGCGCTAAAATCCGGCAGTGGCGAGCTCAAAATCGAGGAAGAAAAAGTGTTCCTCACGGATCATGTAAACATGTTCTACGAAGGTGGCTATGAGTTCGAAAGTGATTATGCGCATGTTGACATTGGAAAAGGCACTGCTTACGGTGACTCGCCAATTCAGGGGCAGGGGCCCATTGGCACGTTAAAGGCGAACCGTTTTGAAGTGGAAGACCGTGGCAAAATCATTCGTTTTAACGGATCAGTAAGACTAAAACTATATCGTGAATAATATGGGGCGTGATGTGAAAAAGAAAATTGCCGTAGCCAGTGTGATGTTGGTGTTAGCCTCAATGACTTCTTCTCTTGTGTTTGCTGCCGCGCCTTCTGCGCTCTCAAAGCGTGGAAACAACGAGCCTATCGAGATTAACGCTGATACGCTGGAGGTGTTTCAGGAAGAAAACCGTGCCGTATTTACCGGTCATGTGGTCGCCATTCAAGGTGATGTTCGCCTGAAATCCGAAAAAATGAATGTGTTTTATCGCAACACGGAAAATAAAGAAGATACACAAAATGCCATCAAGAAAATCGACGTGTCTGGCAGCGTCTTCCTCTCCACGCCAGACGAAACGGCTAGTGGCGACTTTGGCACTTATGATGTCGAGCATAACAAGATCCACCTCAATGATAATGTAGTGTTGACCCGTGAAAAAAATGTGCTCAAGGGCGATAAGCTCACATATGATTTGACCGCAGGCAAAAGTGTGATTAGTGGTGGTGCGAAAGTAACTAATGGTGGCAAGAAAGATCGCGTGCGTGCGTTGTTCTTGCCTGATAATTCGAAAGATAAGAAATGAGCGAGCAGAAGCGCCGCAAAGAGGATCAGCTCAAAGCCAAAACCGGTGACGGGGCTCCTAAGTTGGTAGATACACATGGTGGGCTGGAAGTAGAACACATTGCCAAACGCTATGCAGGCCGTCCCGTAGTACGCGATGTGAGCTTGCGTTTGCACCGTGGTGAGGCGGTGGGTTTGTTGGGGCCGAACGGGGCAGGGAAGACCACCTGTTTTTACATGATTACCGGATTGGTGAATGCCGATGTGGGCAAGATCATGCTCGATGGTGAAGATATTACGCGCTTGCCGATGTATCGTCGCGCGCGGTTGGGTATTGGTTATTTGCCGCAAGAGGCCTCGATTTTTCGCGGGCTGACCGTGGAGCAAAACATCATGTCGGTGCTGGAAATTATCGAAAAAGATTCAAGTTTGCGCCAGGCGGTGTTGGATGAATTGCTTGCGGAATTTTCGATTACGCATTTGCGTCAGGCAGAGGGGATCACGCTTTCCGGTGGTGAGCGTCGCCGTGTGGAAATCGCGCGTGCGCTGGCGTCGCGTCCATCTTTTGTGTTGCTTGATGAGCCGCTAGCGGGGATTGATCCGATCGCGGTGGATGAGGTGCGTAATCTCGTGAAGCATCTCAAAGATCGCGGTATCGGTGTGCTGATTACTGATCACAATGTGCGTGAAACGCTCGATATCATCGACCGCGCATACATCATGCATGATGGTATGGTGTTGATGGAGGGCAGCCCCTCCGAGATTGTCAACAGCGCCGATGTGCGCCGCGTTTATCTCGGTGAGAGATTTAGTCTGTAGCTTTATTAATTAAATTATTTCAATAAGATATTGCAGTTAACCTTTCGTTCATCTATCAATGGTATGATTCTTGCATGGAAACAATTAGCAGCATAATCTTATGAGTGGCTCCCAAGCTCCCAAATTAGAACTCCGTCAGGGTCAAACACTGGTTATGACCCAGCAGCTCCAGCAGTCGATCAAGCTGCTGCAGTGTAATGCGCAGGAGCTGCAAACATTCGTTGCGCAGGAGTTGGAAAAGAATCCATTCCTTCAGCAGGAAGATCCCAACGACGAAGAAAATACACCGGCAGAAACTACCCAGTCGGAAGAAGATGCACCCCGTGAAGCCGATTTTGAAGAAGATGCCAGCTTTGCCTCAGAAATGGAAACCAGCCAACCAGAGTGGGATGAATCGTCTGACATAGAGCGTGACTATTTGCAACCCGCTACGGGATCATCATCCGGTGGCAGTGGGGATTATAATGCCGCGGATGATACACGCACCATTGATGATAATCCCGCGCAGGATAAATCACTGCGGGAGCACTTACTCGAACAATTGCAGATTGATATTACCGATCCGGTGGAGCGTTTGATTGGTGCAAATCTGATCGACCTTGTTGACGAGTCTGGTTACCTGAAAGAAGAGTGGCGCGTGCTGGCAGAAACGCTTGGCGTAGAAGATGATGACATTGAAGCGGTGCTGATTAAGTTGCAAACGTTTGATCCCGCCGGTGTCTGTGCACGTGATCTAAAAGAATGTCTGACAATTCAGCTTAAAGATAAAAACCGTTATGATCCGGCGATGGAATGTCTGCTCGAAAACTTAGAGTTACTCGGTGCTGCAAAATATCCTGAGCTGCAGAAATTATGCGGGGTCGATAAAGACGATCTGCGTGATATGGTGATGGACATCCGCGAGCTGAACCCTAAGCCGGGCAGTAGTTTTTCGCATGAGGTGGCGCAGGCAGTGGAGCCGGATATGTTTATTCGACGCACGCCGGATGGCAACTGGCATTTAGAGCTCAATATGAATAATTTTCCGAAGGTGATGGTCAATCGCCGTTACTATAAAACCGTGTCAAAAACGGCGCGTAATGTGCGTGATAAGGAATATGTGCAAGAGCAGTTTGGTTCGGCAAGCTGGTTGGTACGTGCGCTGGAACAACGTGCGCAAACCATGATCAAGGTCGGCGAAGAGATGATCAAGCAGCAAGATGCATTCTTTCGCCTTGGTGTGAAATATCTGAAACCAATGACACTTAAAGACATTGCGGCAGGTACCGGCTATCACGAAAGCACAATCAGTCGGGTGACTAACGGAAAGTTTTTAATCTGTCCGCGCGGTACGTTTGAGCTCAAATATTTCTTCACCTCCGCGTTGGCACGTTCACATGGTGGTGATGATGTATCATCGGCGGCGGTGAAACAGCATATTGATGAGCTCATCAAAAAAGAGACGCTGGAACACATTTTATCAGACGATGAAATTGTCGAAACGCTGGCGGCTCGCAATATCACTATTGCCCGCCGTACGGTGGCTAAATATCGTGATGCATTGGGTATTCCGTCCTCACCTAAGCGTAAGCGCTTGAAAATAGCTGCTCTTTAACGTTTTCTTCATTCCTTTTCTAACCCTATCTTAAGCTTTATGGCGTAGGGTAGGGGCATGGAAATAGCAGAACAAAAACCTTCCGACCCCACTCCCGGCGATGCCATTAATAGCTGGGAGAACATGTCTGATCTTGGGCCGATCGCACCATTGCTGTGCGATGACTCTGTGAATGATATTCTTATTAACGGCTATCAGGAAGTATTCGTGGAGCGCGATGGAAAGCTCGTTAAAACCGACGTAACTTTTCCCGATGAAGCGGCCGTACGTAAATTAGCTGAAGCCATTGTTAAGGCTATTGGTCGTACGCTGGATGGTTCGCGCCCGCTGGTAGATGCGCGTCTTTCCGATGGCAGCCGTGTGAATATTATTGCCCCACCACTAGCCGTAGATGGCACGATGGTTTCTATCCGTAAGTTCTCTCGCCGTAAGTTGTCGTTGGATATGATGGTGGAGCAGGGCAATATGTCAGAAGCGCTTAGCGAATTCCTGAAAATCGCTACTGAGTGTAAAATGAACATCATTATTTCTGGCGGTACAGGCAGTGGTAAAACCACCTTGCTGAATGCGGTTTCTACCCATATTGGCCAGAACGAGCGCGTGGTGACGGTGGAAGATGCGGCAGAATTACAGCTGCAGCAACCACATGTTATTCGTCTGGAAACGCAGCCGCTTAAACTTGGGCGCGACCCAAAGGAAGAGGTTAGTGTACGTGATCTGGTGAAAAACGCCCTGCGTATGCGCCCGGATCGTATTATTGTTGGCGAGGTTCGTGGTATGGAGGCATTCGATATGCTGCAAGCGATGAATACTGGCCATGAGGGTTCCCTTACTACCATCCACGCCAACCATCCGCGTGATGCGCTGGCGCGTCTTGAAAACATGATCAGTATGGCGAATTTCAATATTCCGATGCGCTCTATGCGCGCGCAAATTGCGTCTGCGGTGCATATTATTGTGCAGATTAGCCGTATGCATGATGGGGTACGCCGCGTGACTTATGTGTCAGAGGTGGCAGGGCTGGAAGGCGATATTATCAGTATGAATGATCTGTTCCAGTTTGTAACAGATGGAGATGGCGAGAATGGTCGCTTGAAAGGGGAATTCAAGTGGACGGGTATTGTGCCTAAAAGTATGAAACGTGTGGCTTATTACGGCCAAATGGAGCGTCTGGGCAAGGTGCTTGGTATGAAGGTTCCTAAAAAGCCTAGATAGTATAGCTTTATTCTTACATTTTCTGAGGTTGACGGCTGACCTCACCGGGTTTATTCTTATCTTTCCCGTAACAATCAATCAGAGAAGATATTATGCAAATTCAGGTTTCCGGAAAAGGCGTTGAAGTAGGTGAAGCGCTTCGTCAACACATCACAGCGCAAGTAGAAGAACACGTAAACAAATATATTGATCGTGTGACTAGTGTGAATGTGGTGGTGTCAAAAGAAGCACATTTATTCCGCGTGGACATTACTGGTAATTTAGGTACGCATGCGGGTCTCGTGGTACGCAGTCGCAGCCAGTTGGCCGATGTATATGCTGCTTTTGATGAGTCCATGGAGAAAATTGCTAAGCAGCTTCGTCGCTATAAACGTAAAATTACCAATCACCATAAAAACCATGAAGAAGGTGTAGCAGAGCTACCTAGCCTTAAGGGCGTGAAGCGTGTGCTTCCTGGTGAAATGGGTGAGCATGATGATGATGCAAAAGAAGCCGCGGTGATTGCAGAAAAATCTACGGATATTGAAACACTAACGGTAAGCCAGGCAGTGATGAAAATGGATCTGCAAGAGTTGCCAGCGTTGATGTTTTTCAACAAAGCTAATGGCCGTATGAACGTGATTTATCGTCGTGTAGACGGCAACATCTCTTGGGTTGATCCTGACGAAATGGCTGCTGCGTAGCGGTTGTATGAAACAGGCTGTATTAGTAACCGGAGCGGCGCGCAGGCTGGGCAGAGAGATAGCCCTGCATCTGGCGAAGCTGGGTTACGACATTGCGTTGCATTACAACACATCGGAAGGTGAGGCAGCACACGTTGCCAAGCGTGTGGAAGAGATGGGGGTAGCGTGCGAATTGTTTCAGGCCGACCTCGAGCAACCGGATAGCTACCAGCCACTTATCAAAAACGTGCACGCACATTTTCCGCATTTGAATGCGTTGATAAACAATGCTTCCGTGTTTGATACGGGCAGTTTTCTTGATGGTGATATTGCGCTCTACGAGCGTGAATTTCGTACCAATCTGCAAGCGCCCATTTTTCTGACACAAGCTTTTGCACAGCATGTGCAAAAGGGAGCGGTCATTAACATGCTCGACACATGTGTCACGCAGCATAAGCACTCCTATTTTTATTATTTACTCTCTAAAAAATCGCTGTTTGAGTTCACCAAAATGGCGGCGGTGGAGTTGGCGCCAAACATCCGCGTAAATGGCGTATGTCCGGGTTATATTTTGCCTGCTGATGGGTGGGGTGAGGATTACCGTATGCAGCTTGAAGATCGCCTGCCAATGCAGAAGATTGCCACGGTGGCAGATATTCAGCAGGCGGTGCATTTGTTGATTTCTACGCCGTCCATCACCGGTGAATGTCTGTTCATTGATGGTGGTGAGCATTTGCTGTGAAAATCAACATCAAAAACCTAAAAGCAAAGACATTGCTTGGCGTATACGAAGAAGAGCGCAAGGCGCAGCGCGAGGTTACCCTTAATCTCACGATTGATTTTGACCATAAGCAGGCGGTGGCTTCAGATGATGTGAAAGATACGATTGATTATGCGGTAATTGAGCAAACGATTGTTGATGGGCTTTCGCGTCAGAAATTTGCATTGCTGGAAAGCTTGGCGGCATATGTGACTAAACAGGTGATGGGGTTTGCTGGGGTGCGCGAGGTGACGGTAAAAATTGATAAGCCCGGTGCGCTCAAACATGCAGATAGTGTGGCGATCATCCATAGCGAAAGTCAGTGATTGCCTTGGTGGTGAACTGACATTATCATCACCCCATGAGCCGCCGCCTAACCATCCTTTCTTTTTCTTATAAAGTTGGCCTGCCCAAAGAGGCGGACATAGTGTTGGATGTGCGGTTTTTGCGTAACCCATTTTATGAAGCCGAGCTCAAAGCGCTGACCGGCCTTGACCAGAAGGCGGCGGATTACATTGCGGCTGATCCGGGATTCACAGATTACTATGAGAAGATGGTGGAATGGTTGGAGGTGTTCCTGACCGATTATTTGCCAAAGCGTGATGCGGATATGGTGATTGCTATTGGCTGCACCGGCGGCCAGCACCGCTCTGTATATGTGGCGCAAAAACTTGGCGATTTTTTACAACAGCAGGGCTATCCTGTCAGCGTTTCCCACAGGGATATACCCTAGCTAAAGCATAAAGGAGTAAGGTGATGACAGACGACAACAATATCCTTCCCATTGCAGAGAATTACAAAGACGCACATGTGAATGCTACCCAGTATGAGCAGATGTATGCGCAGTCGCTTGGCGATCCGGAAGCCTTCTGGGCGAAGCAGGCCGAGGCGTTTAGCTGGCATAAAAAGTGGGACAAGGTGAAAGATACGAGTTTTACCAGTCCGGTTACCATCAAGTGGTTCGAGGGTGCGAAGCTGAACATCACCGAGAATTGCCTGGACAGGCATTTGCCAGCACGTGCGAATCAAACCGCGATCATCTGGGAAGGTGATGATCCGAATGATGCCAAGCACATTACCTATCAGGAGCTTTTTGACAATGTATGTCGCATGGCAAATGTGCTCAAAAACCTTGGCGTGAAAAAAGGTGATCGCGTGACGATTTACCTGCCGATGATTCCGGAGGCAGCCTATGCCATGCTGGCATGTGCACGCATAGGCGCGGTGCATTCGGTGGTGTTTGGCGGTTTTTCGGCAGAAGCATTAAAGGGGCGCATTGAAGATTGCGATAGCCACATTGTGATTACGGCGGATGAGGGATTGCGTGGTGGCAAGAAAGTGCCGCTTAAAGCAAATGTTGATGCGGCCGTCAAAGACGTGCCGATGGTGGAGAAGGTGTTGGTAGTAAAACGCACCGGTGGAGACATTGCATGGAACGAAGGGCGCGATGTGTGGTATCACGAGGCGCTGGAAGGCGTGCCTGCTGAGTGCAAAGCAGAGAGCATGGATGCGGAAGACCCGTTATTTATTCTCTACACGTCTGGTTCAACTGGTAAGCCTAAAGGTGTGTTGCACTCTAGCGCGGGATACATGATGTGGACGGCGCTTACCCATAAATACGTGTTTGATTATCAGGAAGGCGATGTCTATTGGTGTACGGCCGATGTGGGTTGGGTAACAGGCCATAGTTACATCGTGTATGGGCCACTGGCCAACGGGGCGATCACGCTGATGTTTGAAGGCGTGCCGAACTATCCGGATGCATCGCGTTTCTGGCAGGTGGTGGATAAGCACAAGGTGAATATTTTCTATACCGCACCCACGGCGGTGCGTGCACTCATGCGTGAGGGAGATGACTTCGTCACCAAGACATCGCGCAAATCTTTGAAGTTGCTTGGCAGCGTGGGCGAGCCGATCAATCCGGAAGCGTGGCTATGGTATCACCGTGTGGTGGGTGAGGGGCGTTGCCCGATTGTGGACACATGGTGGCAGACGGAAACGGGCGGCCATATGATCACGCCACTACCCGGCGCAATGGAGCTCAAGCCCGGCTCGGCGAGCTTGCCATTCTTTGGGGTGCAGCTTGCGATTTTGGATCAGGAAGGAAATGAGCTGGAAGGCGAGTGCGAAGGTATGCTTGCGATCAAAGATTCGTGGCCGGGGCAGATGCGCACCGTGTTTGGCGATCATCAGCGTTTCGAGGAAACCTATTTCTCGCAATATAAAGGCTATTATTTCACGGGCGATGGCGCGCGTCGTGACAAAGATGGTTATTATTGGATCACGGGCCGCGTAGATGATGTGCTCAATATTTCTGGCCACCGTATGGGCACGGCGGAGATTGAAAGCTCGCTGGTTGGGCATGCGCATGTCACGGAAGCTGCTGTAGTTGGCTTCCCGCATGATATTAAGGGCCAAGGCATTTATTGCTACGTGACACTTGCGGCAGGGCAGGAACCCACACCGGAAATTGAAAAGGAACTGAGGCAGTGGGTACGTAGTGACATCGGGCCGATCGCCACACCGGATGTGATTCACTTCACACCGGCACTGCCCAAAACACGTTCGGGAAAAATCATGCGTCGCATTTTGCGTAAAATCGCAGAGGGTACAGAAGATAGTATCGGAGATACATCAACCCTGACTAATCCGGAGATTGTCGAACAGCTAGTGGCCGGTAAAAAGGCAGCTGCTTAAAGGGCTACGGTAGATCTGGGGCAAGAGGTAGTTTGTCTCTGTCCAGCGGTAGACTTGAATTGTTTCCACCTACAGGAATGTTGTCGAACTTACCTTTGTTATAGTCATCACTAAGAGCGGCTAGTTTTTCAGGATCTTTACTCGGCTCAGCTTCTGTTTTTTCTGCCGTACGCGTTTCTGTAGTAGCTGGCTGCTTCGCAGAAGGCTCAGCAGTTTGCCCTTCAGATTTCGCCTCTTTCTTAGGCTCGTCTGTTTTGGCTTCCTCTTTAGCAGCGGTAATTACTGCGTTTGCCGTAGTGGCAATAGCGCCCAGTGCTTTGGTATTGCTTTCTGATTCGATGATTGCACCATCGCGTGCATCTAGCTTGAGTTCATTCATTGCATCAATTGCGTTGCCTTCGATTTTTCCATCTTCACCTAGTGCAAATTTTCCATCTTCGCCACGCATTGCAGCGCCTCTCGGGATGAATTTCTGTTCAGCACCTTCACCTTCAAAATTGCCGCGCACAATGATTTCGGCATTCTCTTTAGTGGTCAGTTTTCCATCGGCAGTAAGGTTTATTACCGTTTCATTCGTGGCCTCAAGATCTGGGCCTTCCATTGCAATCGTTTTGCCCAGCTCGGTTTTATGGCCGTGATCTCCATGTTTAAACATTTTGTCATGCAGGCCGCCCATTACGCCTTCTTCTTTGTCGCCGAGCATGCTGCCAACTACGGCACCAAGCATCGCCATCATGATCATCATCATTGGGCCACCGCCAAGTAGCATACCAACCAGCAAGCCGCCCATGGTCGCCATAAGGCCAAATTTGTTGTTATCGAGGAAGCTGCCTTCACTGGTAACCTCTTCAGCTTTATCAGCGGCTTTTTGTGCCCAGCCCTGAAGCATTCCACCAACGTCTTCACCTGTTTCTTTAAGAGTAGAAAAAGCTTTTTCAGCAGTATCAGCCACAGTATTAGCAGCATCTCCGCCTTTTGCGCGGATTGCCTGCACAACGTCCGACTCGGCAATTTGCTGCAGATCTGTCTTGCCGTCCCCATTCAGATCCTTGAGGGCGCCTGGCACATGTTTATTTAGAAAGGCAAGAGCTCCTTCTTTTGTACTTACATCTTCAGCCATAATCTTTTTCCTTCAAAAGGCTTTGGTTTTCCTATGGTTTCATTATTTCACAGATTGTCCATGAAACAAGTGAAGCTTTTATTACTACGGCCTCACATTAACCTTTTTCCCAGCGTCTCCTGTCACAAAACTGTATTATTTACACAGACGGAGAGGAATTTTCTTTATTTTCCAGCTGGTTGTGTTTTTGTGCCACAGTAGCGGTTCCCGGGGTCACATCCTGCCCGGTTTGCAAATCCACTGGATCGGCTACACCTTCAAGGCGATTCTCGCCTACTAACGGGCCAAATCGTTCCTTGGGGTCCACATATTCGCCAGGCTCTGCGCCTTCCGGTCGTTTTTGTTTGGGCTCTTGCTCTATGGCAGCCTGCTGCTGTTGCTGGAGTTGCTGCGTGTTTTCCTGCGCTTTGTTTGGGTCTTTTTTCAGGATGTATTTATTCACAAAACCGCCAATAGCGCCGGTGCTCATATTGGCAAACCAGCCGCCAGCTACCACAGCGATTGCGGTGCTGATCATACCAATGGGGCTGAATCCGCCCGCACGCTTGAAGGTCATTACACCGGCGATTAACCCGCCGACAAGCCCAGCCCACTGAACACCACCTTTGTCTTTATTGTGAAATTGGCGTACAGCAAGGTCTGGAAGGCTGACAGGGCGCAAGCGCTCCGTTACCTTTTGCCATGCCTGCTTATCTGCTTCACTGCGTTTCGACAGCACGTTTTCACGAAAATGTTCGTCATATTGATTGATAAGTTCTTTGTGTTGGGCGGCTACCCATTTAGGGTCAAGCTTACCGCCCTTAGCTTCTGTTTCTTCTCTTAGCTGGGTGATTTCTTTGTCGGCGCGCAGTACCGATTTTTCATAACCGTTCAGATAGGCATCAACCACGCTCATATCCATGCCCGGGTTTTTTTGCAGCACCTCAACCGTAGCATTGCGCACCTGAATGGCATACTCCTCGGCAGCCTTATTCATCCCGGTGGGGACGCGGCTGGTAAATGGTTGTCGGTTAACGGTCTCGTTCATCGTTGCTACTACTTAATATCCATTACGGTTTTTCAGTCATTTACAGGATAATGCATTTACTGTCGCATCCTCAAGTTAAGCTTTTGTGAAGGGGGGAATTTCTATGTTGCAGTTATATGACGAAAAATCATGGTCACCCAAGGGCTTGAGGTGGTTTTATGAGCAATTTCAAAGCCTAAGCGGGTGTACACCTGCTCGACCTCGTTTTTTTTCCATTCCAGAATGCCGGATAAAAGTAGGTAACCATCTATTTTACAATGCTTTCTGGCGTCTTTGGCAAAACGAAGCTGCAATTCTGCCAGTAAATTGCAGATAATCAGCTCATAGGGCGTGTTTTCTACTATGTCGGGGTGGTTGAATCCATCGCTCCTGATGACGTTGATGGCTTGTTCAAGCCCATGCTGTTTGATGTAGGCTCGCGTGTCATCCACTGCTTTGGGAGAAATATCGGCCGCCAACACTTCCGCGCCCCAAATACTGGCGGCGGCGGCTGACAAAATGCCATTACCGCAACCTATTTCAAGAATACTGGAAAAGGCTTCGCGCTCGTGTAGCCATTGCAGTGCCTCCAAACAACATATGGTAGAGGGGTGAAGTCCTTCTGTATCGATTTTAATCATGTGTACTCGTACACCTTATTTTAAGAATTATAAGGCTAAAATAGGGTTCGTTTATTATTTGTTAAGTGTTCCATCGTAGGTTCGGATCAATACTACATGTACTACAAAAAAAATAAAGCAACGGGTCTATGAAAAAACGCATTCTCATCGTCGAGGATAACGAGCTTAACCTCAAACTTTTCCGCGATTTACTCAGCGCCCATGGTTACGAAACAATCGAAACCAAGGAGGGTTTGGAGGCGATTAATTTAACCAAGAGCGAAAGGCCGGATTTGATTTTGATGGATATTCAGTTGCCGGAAGTATCAGGGCTTGATGTTACGCGCAGAATCAAAGCGGATGAGGGAGTGGCTAATATTCCTATCATTGCGGTGACGGCGTTTGCCATGAAGGATGACGAAGAAAAAATTCTTTCTGCTGGTTGTGAGGCATATATTTCCAAGCCTATCTCTATTGTGCCATTCCTCAATACGGTGAAGAAATTTTTGGGTGAGCAGGAGCCCGCATGACCGCACAAATTCTTGTTGTTGATGATGTGCCGGCGAACATCAAGCTGCTGGAAGCAAAGCTTGCTAGTGAGTATTACGATGTGATGACGGCGAAAGATGGTTACGAAGCCATTCGTCAGGCTAAAGAACATAAGCCCGATCTTATTTTGCTAGATGTGATGATGCCGGGTATGGACGGGTTTGAAGCCTGCCGTAAATTAAAAGAAGATGCCGAGGTGTCACACATTCCGGTGGTGATGGTCACCGCACTTTCAGAAAAATCTGATCGTCTTAAAGGGTTGGAAGCAGGTGCAGATGATTTTCTAACCAAGCCGATCAATGACACAGCATTGTTCGCCCGTGTGCGTTCATTGGTACGCATCAAGTTGTTGCTCGATGAGTTACGGTTGCGTGATAAGACGACCACGCAGATGGGTGTTGAAGGGCAGACTAACGCCTTTATTTCTGATGTGTCTGGTGCCAATATTATGTTGGTGGATGATGATGAGGTGCAGTCCAAACAAATTATCAGCAAGCTTAGCGAAACCTACGAAGTGGAGTGGGTTCAGGAACCAGAGCAGGCAGTTAGCAAATCCCAGGAAAAAGATTATGACGCGGTCATTATTAGTACGCTGCTTTCCGATGCGGATGGGTTGCGTTTAGCATCACAGATTAAGAGCCATGAAGAAACACGCAATATTCCATTATTGGTGTTTGTTGATGAAGATGACCAGCAAATCATGGTCAAAGCGCTTGAGTTAGGAATTAATGATTATCTTATGGTGCCGATAGATCGCAATGAGATGACTGCACGTGTACGCACACAAATTCGTCGCAAGCGCTATCAGGAGGCACTTAAATCTAACTATCAGCAAAGCGTGTCCATGGCTGTGACCGATGGGCTAACCGGCCTTTATAATCGCCATTATCTCAATACTCATTTGGATAATATGGTGAGCCAGTCGCTCAAAAATGGCAAAAGCCTTGCGCTGATGATTATGGATATGGATCACTTCAAGGAGGTGAATGATACACATGGGCACGATGCAGGCGATATGGTGCTTAAGAGGCTGGCTGAGCTGATTATCGAGGCCTCTCGTTCAACTGATCTGGCAGCGCGTTTTGGCGGTGAAGAGTTTGTGATTTTGATGCCAGAAAGTGATCCGCAAGATGCGCTTGCGGGCGCAGAGCGTATGCGCGAGATGGTGGAGTCAGCCGAGTTTGCTATCGGTAACGGAGAGACGTTGAAAAAGACTATCAGCATTGGGGTGGCGAGCTTGCATCCGGATGGTGATTCGGGTGAAAGCCTGCTTAAGCGTGCGGATGAAGCGCTTTATTCGGCCAAGCATAGTGGCCGTAACATGGTGAAAGTCTCCAATAAACTGGTGCCTTCCGGCTGGTAAGGTTCCCTATACCCCCTCGGTGTATCTATTTCCGTTTGACATGGTGATTACTTTGTATTAACCATTGGCTCCTGTGCTGATTTTCCAAATTGCGGGCACGTTAAAAAAGCGGCTAAAGCGGTTCTTGAGGTCGTTTTAGCTCTTGGCTAGACGGCTTTTTATTTGGTAGGTACCAAACAAATGGGTAGAGCGAATACATGTCATTAGACGATACACACGTAAACTGGACTACTGTTAAAGGGTATTTGAGTGTGAATGGAATCCGTTTTTTTGAGTCTCCAGCCTCGGTAAATTCTGGTAAAGAGGCTTACGCGGACGTTACGGATATGGTGCAAGCTCAGCAATTGATGGATATGTTGAGAAAAGTTGGTGTAGAGTCATATATTCGGTCAGGACAGTATACCGGAAAGCCTCCCAGAGTTGTCGTAAGCGGTGAGGGTGTAGAAAAGCTTTCAAGTAATATTACACTTACTCCACTGCCAATGGCTGTTGCTAGTGCATCTACGCTGTTAGGTGCTGCTGGTAGTCCAAAAGGTCTTGGCGTTGAGGTTACGCCGCCTCGTACAGCTGGTTTTGGCAAAGGCTAAGCAGCAAATTCCCCGACCACTGGTGCGTGGTCAGATGCTTTTTCCAGCGCACGTAATTCTTTTTTCACGGAATAATGTTTTAGCAGGTCAGTGGCTTGTGGCGAGAGCAACAGGTGGTCGATGCGCAGCCCGTCATCTTTATTAAATGCGCCGCCGCGATAATCCCACCAGCTGAAATCGTGATTGCGCATCACTTGCGCTGCGTCATAAATGCCGAGGTTCAGTAGTTTTCGGAAGCGTGTGCGAACTTCATCATGGGTGAGTACGCTGTCTTTCCACGCGCCGGGGTTATGCACATCCACCTCCATTGGTGCGATGTTATAATCCCCTCCAATGACAAATGCTTCGTCATAGCTCAGTAAGGTTTTGCAATGTTCATATAAACGGTCGAGGAAAGCGAGTTTATAGGGGAACTTATCGGAGGTGATGTCGCTACCATTCGGTACATATACCGAGGCCACGCGCATCACTGTTTTAGGGTGGCAAATCACGGCTTCAATATAGCGTGCCTGTTCATCTGAGTCGTTGTCTGGCAGGCCGCGGATAATATCGTCAATCGGGTATTTAGAAAGAATGGCCACGCCGTTATAGGTTTTTTGGCCATGCGTGGCGATGTTATAGCCCAGCTCTTCTACTTCCATGGTAGGGAAGGCTTCATCCACACATTTCAACTCTTGCAGCAACACCACATCGGGGCTGTCGGTCTTAAGCCAGTCCAGTAGGTGATTAAGTCGGGCTTTGACCGAGTTTACATTCCAGGCAGCAACGATCATTACATCACAGAAAAACTATTGCCGCAGCCACAGCTCATGGTGGCGTTGGGGTTTTTGAGCGAGAAACCCGCTTGCGATAAATCTTCCGAGAAATCGAGCGTAGAGCCACCCAACATACCAAGAGAGACTTCATCAATCACCACTTCGGCGCCATCTTTTTCGATCACGGTGTCGTCGGCCGCGGGCTCATCATAATCCAACGCGAACTCATACTGGAAGCCCGAACAACCGCCACCTTTAATGGTAACGCGGAAGCGCAGGGGCTTGTCCTCGGAGGCTTTTAGAGCGTTGATGCGCGCTGATGCCGCATCGGTAACGGTGAAGTTTGTGTCCATATTCTTATAATATGGGACAAACACCGCTGTTTTGCAAGGGGTTAGAGTGTATGCATTCCCACTTGCCATATTGCTTACAAATAGCTATTTCTAGTCGCCTATGACAATATACGAAGAACATCAGCCAGTTTTGGCGTCTTATGCTTGCCATGCGGAAAAAAGCCGCGGCAGGTTGCATCCAGAAGAAGAGAGCAATACGCGCTCCTGTTTTCAGCGCGATCGCGATCGCATTATTCACTCCACGGCGTTTCGTCGTCTTGAATATAAAACGCAGGTATTTGTAAATCATGAAGGCGATCATTATCGCACACGTCTGACGCATAGTCTGGAAGTGTCACAAATGGCGCGTTCCATTTGTCGTTCGCTCGGCATGAACGAAGATCTGGCAGAGACATTGGCGCTCGCGCATGATTTAGGGCACACACCGTTTGGTCATGCGGGTGAGGATGCGCTTTCCGAAATTATGGGGCCGTTCGGTGGCTTTGATCACAATGCACACACCATTCGCATTGTGACCAGTCTGGAGCATCGCTATGCTGATTTTGATGGGCTGAACCTGACATGGGAAACCTTGGAAGGTATCGCGAAGCATAACGGGCCGTTGGTGAAACCGTCACCAAAATCGATCCTTAATGTGTTCAAATCATTTGCCAATAACATGAAGCTCCATAAACCTGCTTCACCAGAAGAAGCGTATGGCGGCCCACCTTCCATGGGTAATGCAGATGTGAAGGTGAAAGTTTCACGTACGCAGCGTGATGTGGGTGATTTGCGTGCTGAAGAAAAGGGGCGCGTGCCACGTTCGCTTGCTGAATATAACGATAAGCACAACCTTGAGCTTGAAACCTATGCTAGCGGTGAAGCGCAGGTAGCCGCATTGGCGGATGATATTGCATACAACAATCATGATCTCGATGATGGCTTGCGTGCTGGGTTGTTTAGCATCAGCAAGCTCGATGAAGTCCCATACGTTGCAGCGATCTTCAAAGAAGTCAGCGATCAATATCCCGGCATTGAGCAAACACGTCTGACGCATGAAGCAGTGCGCCGTTTGATCAACCGCATGGTGACGGATTTGATCGAGCAAACGCTGGAAAATATCAAAAACGAAAACATCGAAACGGTGGATGATATTCGCCATCTCGGCAAGCCGTTAGTGGCCTTCTCGCCAGAGATGCAGGCTCATAACGATCAGCTCAAAGCATTCCTGATGGAACATATGTATCGTCATTTCAAAGTGAATCGTATGGCGAGTAAAGCGCGTCGGGTGGTGACAGATCTGTTTACTTTCTTTACCACTGAGCCGGAATGTCTGCCAAGTCATTGGCGCAAAATTGCAGGTCCGCCTAAATCGGCACGCACTGCAATCATGGTGGCGGATTTTATTGCGGGTATGACAGATCGTTTCGCGCTTGATGAATATCAACGCGTGTTTGATGTGCAGGCGAAAAGCTGGCTTGGTAAATAGTTTAGGTTACACGCTCTGAGCGGCACCTTTTGATTTAGGGTCGATTTCGTAGTGCCTGCTCACGTCAATAAAGAAGTTTTCAATATCGTCGATAAGCCGTTGTTGTTCATCCGTTGCTGCGCCATAGCTAAAGCTAGCGAGATAGGAAAGCGATTTCTGTACCTCGCGATAAGACGGGGTGATCAGCGCTTCAATCTTTGGAGTAAGCCGCCCCGGGTAGGTGTGTTCTTGTAGTTTGTCTATTGCCTCGATCAAATTTTCGGCGTCATCATTGGTTAGCATAATATCATGCAGTTTTGTCAGGCGTTCGTTGGTCAGGCTAATTTTTCCGCGTACTACACCGCGATACGGTTCCTCAGAACATTGCGCTTTGAATGCTTCATCCACCGTATCAACCAGCTCTTTGCTACCTTCCTGCTGTGGCCACATGCGGATAGTGGTAAAGCCCATCGGGTCAGGCACCACCACATAGTTGCTACGTATCTTGGTGGTGGCAGGGTTATAGGAATCGAGCGTGCTGGCGGCTTTTTGTGCAAATGCCTCAATGTCTTGTTCGGTGCGTTTGTCATTCATGAGAACGATCACCAGTTCTCTCACATCAGGACGTGAGTGAAAAGGCACCATGCGGATGTCCCCTAATGAGCCATCTTCGATATAGCTTGTAAAAGTTTCTTGCAGTTCCTTCAGCGGATCGTTAGCTTGCATAAGCCGTTATTTTTTCATTGTTTAATCTGGATTTTCGATTATACGGGATTCTCCTAAACCAAGAAACAAAAAGATGAATATTTTTAAAGAAATAGAACAAGAGCTTAGTGAGATTATCCACCAGTTGCCGCTGGAAGGCGATATTAGCGTGGATAAGGTGGAGGCTACTCCCCCTCGTGATGCGTCGCATGGCGATGTGGCGACCAATGCGGCGATGGTGCTGGCGGCACAAGCGGGCAAGAAACCTCGTGATATAGCAGAAATGCTTATAGAGCCACTTGGCGCACTGGACATGGTGGAAAAGGTAGATATTGCCGGGCCGGGCTTTATCAATATGACGCTGGCGCCCTCTGTGTGGCAGAAGGCAGTGTTGAATATTTTAGAATCTGGTCGTGGCTACGGTAACTCCAAAATAGGCGCGGGCAAGAAGGTGAATGTGGAATATGTGTCGGTAAACCCTACGGGGCCGATGCATGTTGGCCATGGGCGCGGTGCAGTGTTTGGTGATGCACTTTCTATGTTGCTGTTGAAAGCGGGTTATAGTGTTACCAAAGAATACTACATCAATGATGCAGGCGCGCAGGTAGATGTGCTCGCCGAATCCGCCTATTTGCGCTACCGCGAAGCATGTGGCGAGACAATCGAAGAAATTCCCGAAGGTCTATATCCGGGGGATTATCTGGTTGGTGTGGGTGAATCGCTCAAAAGCCTGCATGGTGATGAGTTGATGAATGCCCAGCGTGATGAGTGGCTGCCGGTGGTGCGTGACTTTGCTATTGGTGCGATGATGGAACTCATTAAAGATGATCTTGCGCTGCTTGGCATCAAGCATGATGTGTTTACCTCCGAAAAAGCGATTACCAAAGCGGGTAAGGTAAATGAAGCGGTAAAAGTGCTTGAAGATAAGGGACTGATCTATACTGGTGTGTTAGAGCCACCAAAGGGCAAAAAGCCGGATGATTGGGAGCCGCGCCCGCAGACTCTGTTTAAATCCACCGAGTTTGGCGATGATCTTGATCGTGCGATCAAGAAATCTGACGGTAGCTGGACATATTTTGCACCCGATATTGCTTATCATTTCGACAAATGTAATCGCGGGTTTGACCAGTTGATTGATATTTTCGGCGCGGATCATGGTGGTTATGTGAAACGTATCAAGTCTGCGGTAAATGCACTTTCCGGTGGAAGTGTGGCCATCGAGGTGAAGCTCATGCAGATGATTAAATTGCTGCGTGGTGGCGAGCCAGCGAAGATGAGCAAGCGTGCCGGTAATTTCATTACGCTGCGTGAGGCGGTGGAAGAGGTGGGCAAAGATGTATTCCGCTTCATCATGCTCACGCGTAAGAATGATGCGCCGCTGGATTTCGATTTCACCAAGGTGATGGAGCAATCCAAAGATAACCCGGTGTTTTATGTGCAATACGCGCATGCGCGCGCACATTCTATTTTGCGTAATGCAGCAGCGGATATGCCCGAGGCAGCAAAAATGTCTCAAAAACCTACGGCAGAACTTTTAGCTAAGCTTACACATCCGCAAGAGCTGGCATTAATTCGCCTGATGTGTAACTGGCCTCGCTTTGTGGAGTCGGCTGCAAAAGCATTGGAACCACACCGTATTGCGTTTTATTTGCAAGATCTCGCAGCGGCTTTCCATGGGCTGTGGAATCAGGGCAATGACGACTTAGGGCTTCGTTTTTTGATAAAAGATGATATAGAACTAACAGCGGCGCGGCTTGCATTGGTGAATGCGATGTCGCAAGTGATTGCCTCCGGACTAATGGTGCTGGGGGTTGAACCTGTCGAAGAAATGTAAGGATAAAGTATGGCTTACGACGAAGACGATATCATTGATGATGAAGGCAGCATAACGCGCTGGGTACCCGCGGCGGTGGTAAGCATTGCGCTAATCGGGTTTGTAGCACTTGCCTGGTATGCTTATCATTCAGGCACGCAATCTATCAATGGTGATGATTTATTGATCGTCGAGGCCGATACATCGCCCATCAAAGAAACGCCCATTGATCCGGGCGGGATGAAGTTTCCCAATCAGGATAAAACCGTATTCGAAACCTTTGGTGGTGCGACCAAGCTTCCACCTAAGGTGGAGCGTGTATTGCCTTCACCGGAGGAGCCAATGGCACGCAATCTGGATACATCGGAAACTAAGACCTGGATCAACGATAAACTCAAAAAGCCTGAGGAAGAACTGGCAGATGCTGAACAGGTTGTTAGTGAGCCAGAGGTGATGATCAAAGAAGAAAAGCCGGCTGCTGGTAGCAAAAGCAAAGAAACCAAGAAAGAAGAAAAAAAGGAAGTTATTGCAAGTGTAGCCAAGCCAGTAGAAAAACCTGAACCCAAACCAAAACCAAAGCCTGCACCAAAGGCTAAAAAACAAGAAAAAATCACAGTTGCGGGCGGTGGTACGGCCAAGATCCAGCTTGGGGCATATGGCTCAGAAGCTGAAGCACGCAGTGCATGGGGGCGTATCAGTAAAAAATTTCCTGAGCTGAAAGCAACCACGGTGTATGTCATTAAGGCAGACCTTGGTGCCAAGGGTGTGTTCCATCGTTTGCGTGCGGGCAATGTTGGTAGTGATGCAGATGCAAAAGCATTATGCAGCAAGCTATCTGCCAGAGGCCAGGCGTGTATGGCTGTGCGCTAGCCGATGACCTCTTCTGTTATTTTTGGTGTTGCGGGAACGCAGCTTAGCGAAGAAGAAATTGCCTTTTTTCGAGAGGTGAATCCTTACGGATTTATTCTGTTTGCGCGTAACTGCAAATCGCCGGAGCAACTAAAAGTGCTCACCAATTCGCTCAACGAACTTTCTGGGCGTGATGCACTGCCTATTCTGGTCGATCAGGAAGGCGGGCGCGTAGCGCGTCTGAAACCGCCTCATTGGGGTGCATATCCTCCTGCGGCAGCGTTTGCGTCTTTATTTTCTGGCAGCCCGAAAGACGCAGAAGATGCGGTGTATCTTAATGCGCGTTTGATTGCACAGGAGCTTTCCGATATGGGCTTCACGGTGGATTGTGCGCCGTTGGCCGACCTACCGGTGGAAGGTGCGCATGATATTATAGGCGATCGCGCGTTTGGCCGTTCTCCTGAGCAGGTAATTGCATTGGCACGTGCGATGGCAAATGGGCTAATGGATGGTGGTATCGTGCCGGTGCTTAAGCATGTGCCGGGGCATGGGCGCGCGGGTGCGGATAGCCATTTGGAGCTTCCCGTAGTGAACACTTCGCTGGATGAGCTGCGCAGCAGCGACTTTGTGCCATTCAAAGCGCTTGCCGATTTGCCGATGGCGATGACGGCGCATGTGCTCTATCCGGCCATTGATGCAGAGCGCATGGCCACCGTTTCACCTGTAGCAATCAAGTTGATCCGCGAGGAAATCGGGTTTGATAATCTCCTCATGTCGGATGACTTGTCGATGAAAGCAATGCAAGGTGGGTATGACCAGCGTGCGCGCGATGTGTTGGCGGCGGGCTGTGACGTTGTATTGCACTGTAACGGCAAAATGAAAGAGATGCGCGCTGTGGCGGAAGGATTACAGCCGCTGGAAGGTGTATCACTCACACGTGCTGAGCGTGCGATGCAATGTGCGGGTAAAGCTGATTCATTCGATGTGGCGGATGCGCGTGCGCGCCGTGATGCGCTGTTGAAAATGGTGGCCTGATGCCAGATTGGTTGCTCGACGTCTCCGCATGGGTGATTCCTGTTATACTCGCCATCACATTACACGAGGCGGCGCATGGCTATGTGGCGGAGCGCTACGGCGATGATACAGCACGTAACGCAGGTCGTGTTACCTTCAACCCTATCAAGCATATTGATCGTTTCGGAACCATCGTGTTTCCCGGTTTGCTGATGCTGATGCAGGCGCCATTTTTATTTGGTTACGCCAAGCCGGTGCCAGTCAATTTTCAGCAATTAAGCCCACCGCGCAAGGGCATGTTCATGGTGGCGATTGCCGGTGTGGTGGTGAATTTCTTTTTGGCAATTACAGCTGGATTGCTTTTGCATATCGAGGCGTGGATCAGCCCTGAGCAAGCGCCATGGCTGTTTATGAATCTGTATCGTGCGCTCATGATCAACGCCGTGTTGATCGTGTTCAACATGCTGCCCATATTGCCATTGGATGGGGGCAGGGCGGTCGATGCATTATTGCCGGACGGGGCGCGCTTCTATTTCCGCAAAATCGAGCGCTACGGCATCCTTATCGTGCTTGGCGTGCTGCTGGTGCCGCTGCTGTTTGATTTTAGCCCAGCGCAGTATATCGTGGGTGAGCCAGCCCTGTGGCTTGTGGAGCAAATTCTGTGGCTTACGGGCAATGGTGGGGCGTGACAAAACCGTAAAATATGGTAGTCTGCCGCCCGTATTATAAGAACAGAAGGGTATTCCCATGGGTATTAGTCTTTGGCAGTTACTGCTGATTTTAGTGATTGTGTTCATCTTCTTTGGTGCCGGCAAATTGCCTCGCGTGATGGGCGATGTGGGCAAAGGTGTGCGTTCCTTGCGCGAAGGCCTCAAAGGTGAAGAGGCGGATGCTTCTAAGAAGAACGACAATAGCAACGATAAATAAACCCCATGTTTGATTTCTCGCTAACCGAGCTGGCACTGGTGGCCGTGGTGGCGGTGTTATTCATCGGCCCCAAGGAGCTGCCTACGGTGGTGCGTGCTGTAGCTAAATTCATGCGCGGCCTACGTTCTATCATGCGTGAGATTACCGGCGCGTTCGACGATGTAGCCAAGGAATCGGGCGTGAAAGACATGGTTGATGAGTTCGAAGGCGATGTGCGTATGATTCGCGGGGATGATGGCAAAATGTATGAGTCTTTCGACATGCCGGACAATGTAAAAGAGGTGAGCGATGAGCGACAGTGAATTCGCCAGCCAGCCATTGATTGAGCATTTCATTGAGCTTAAAAAACGCGTGATGATTATCATTGCCTCGCTGTTTGTGGCGAGCTGCATTTGTTACGGTTTTGCCGAGCAGATTTATGCGTTTTTGGTGCAACCACTGGCGGATGCATTTGGTGATCCTGAAGCGCGTCGCCTTATCTTCACCAGCCTGACCGAGGCGTTCTTCACTTACCTACGGCTTGCAGTGTTTGCAGGGTTCTTTTTAGCCTTCCCCATTATTGCCGCGCAGTTTTATTATTTCCTCGCCCCGGGCTTATATAAAAATGAGCGTAGCGCGTTTGCGCCCTATCTGGTGGCAGCGCCTGTGCTGTTTCTGAGTGGGGCGGCTTTTGTATATTATCTGGTGTTTCCAGCGGCGTGGCGTTTCTTTTTAGGCTTCGAAACCACGGCGCTGGATGGTGGCTTGCCAATTCAGTTAGAAGCAAAGGTGGCTGATTATCTTAGCCTTTCCATGCATCTCATCATTGCGTTTGGCCTGTCGTTTCAGTTGCCGCTGGTGTTGATTTTGTTGGTTAAGGCGGGGCTGATGCAACTGGAAACCCTCAAGCGCGGGCGGCGTTATGCGATTGTGATTATCGTGGCGGTGGCGGCCATCATCACTCCGCCGGACGTGTTCAGCCAGATAGCCCTTTCCGTGCCGCTCTACCTGTTGTATGAAATTTCGATCTTGCTATGCAGCTCAAAAAAGAAGGAAGTAACCCATAATGCATGACATAAAATACATCCGTTCCAACCCTGAAGAATTTGATGCCGCTTTGGCGCGCCGTGGCGTTGAGCCGCAATCCAGCTTGATTTTGGCGCTAGATGAAAAAAAACGTGCCCGCCAGACTGAGCTGCAGGAGCTGCAAACCAAGCGCAATGAGGTCGCAGCAAAAATCGGACAAGCTAAGTCCAAGGGAGAAGATGCATCGGCCGTGATGGAAGAGGCAGCGAAGCTGAAAGAAACCATCGCCGAGATGGAATCACAGCTTGCAGAGCGCGGTGAAGTAGAGGCGGTGCTGGAAGCACTTCCCAACCTGCCAGATGCGGAAGTGCCGCAAGGGGCAGATGAAAATGACAATAAAGAGGTGCGCAGCTGGGGCGATAAGCGCGAGTTTGCGTTTACACCGAAACAACATTTTGAGCTGGGCGAAAAACTGGGGCAAATGGATTTTGAAACCGCGGCCAAAATGTCCGGTGCGCGTTTTGTGTTGCTTTCCGGTTCGCTTGCGCGCATGGAACGTGCGCTGGCGTCCTTCTTTCTGGATCACAATCTGGAAGCGGGATACACCGAAGTGGTGCCACCGTTCTTGGTGCGCGATAATGCGATGTACGGCACCGGGCAGCTGCCAAAATTTGCAGAAGATTTATTCAAAACCACGACGGATCATTGGTTGATTCCTACTGCCGAAGTGCCGCTTACGAATATTGTGGCGGATTCGATTATCGAGGAAGATTACCTACCGCGCCGCTACACGGCATACACGCCGTGTTTCCGTTCAGAAGCTGGTTCTGCGGGTAAGGATACACGCGGCATGATTCGCCAGCATCAATTCTCCAAAGTGGAAATGGTGTCGATCACCAAGCCGGAAGATTCCAAGGCCGAGCATGAGCGCATGACGCAAAATGCCGAGTCCATCTTGCAGGCGCTGGGGCTTCCATACCGCACCATGTTGCTCTGCACGGGCGATATGGGGTTTGGTGCAGAAAAAACCTACGACATTGAAGTGTGGTTACCTGGCCAGAATATGTATCGTGAAATTTCGAGCTGTTCAAATTGCGGGGCGTTTCAGGCACGCCGCATGAAAGCGCGCTACAAGCAAAAGGGTGGCAAGAACAAGGAATTCGTGCATACGCTCAACGGCTCTGGTTTGCCGATTGGCCGCACCATGGTGGCGATATTGGAAAACTACCAGAATGAAGATGGTTCCGTTACCGTGCCGAAAGTGCTGCAACCTTATATGGGCGGCACGGTGAAAATCGTATGAACATTTTAGTAAGTAATGATGATGGAATTAATGCGACTGGTTTGGAGTCGCTGGAGCGCATAGCGGCAAAGCTATCTAAAACTGTGTGGGTGGTAGCACCCGAGACAGAACAAAGCGGGGCAGGGCATTCGCTGTCTTTGCATTTGCCGGTGCGTGTGCGCGAAGTGGCCAAGAAGCGTTATGCGGTTTCAGGAACACCGACCGATTGCGTGTTGCTTGCACTCAAAGAAATTATTCCGGCGAAACAAAAAATATCGTTGGTGCTTTCGGGGGTGAATCGCGGTTCGAATGCGGGCGATGATATCACCTATTCCGGCACCGTGGCCGCAGCGATGGAAGCAACCAACCTTGACGTTCCTGCTATTGCGCTTTCGCAAACTTGCAATGATAGTGACCCGGTGCAATGGAAAACCGCGGAGAAATTTGCGCCCGATTTAATCAAGAAACTAGTAAAACAAGGCTGGCCGAAGGGCACGTTCATCAACATCAATTTTCCGGCCTGTGTGCCTTCCAAAGTGAAGGGTGTGCGCGTGTGTCCGCAGGGCAAGCGCATTGTGAATGTGAACCTGACCGGGCGGATGGACCCGAAGAACCGGCCTTATTATTGGTTGGGTGGCGAGCGTGATAACAAGGCGGATCGCAAAGGAGTGGATGTAGATTTTCTTTATAAGGACTACATCACTATCACGCCGATCTCGATGGATATGACAGATTATGATGCGCTGAAATTCATTGCGAAAGCGGTGGAATAACCTTAGCGGGAAATATCGTTGTCTTGTCCGCTAGAGCCAGCGTTGCGTATTTTCTTAAACCCAACCGCTAGTGCGCCCGCTACAACAGCGCCAAGCCCCACAGTTAGTGCTTTTCCACCATTTGATAACCCCATAAATGCGGCAATAGGGTGGGAAACTTTATTGCCCTTACCAATATTTTCGGCAGCATTCACTAGCCGCTCTGCCTCAAAATACTCTTTGCGGAACTCACTTTTTCTCATTTTTTCTCTAACGAATTCAGCTTTATCTACTTTCCACTGCCTGATGTGTTCTGCGTTTGCTTTCTTTGCTTTTTCCATCTTGGCCAGTATTGTATCTCTTTCCGCATCAAGCAGGTCATGCTGAGGCTGCAAGCGGTCTTTCACTGATTGGGAGAATTTATCCCATTCCTCTTTTGTGTAAGTGCCGGGGCCTTCTCTTCGGCGTTTGTCAACATCATCAAGCTTGTTGCGATAACGTTGTAGGGGATGTGGTTTCTGCTCGGCAAATTCTGATTTTGCAGACGCCCTAATTTCGTCAAATTTTGCTTTTCTTGCTTCGTACTCTTTTTTGGCTTGTTTTTCTATGTCAGTGACCGGGTTTTCTTTTATTTTGTGCGTGCCTAGCGTTACATCTCTTACCAACGGCTCTTTTTCTGCTTTGTTGATTTCTTTTTCTATAAAGGCACGTTTGCGTTTTTCCCAATCTTCGAGTGCTTTTTTTCCGGTGGGTTTTTCATGATCATAAAGATCGTCAAACTTTTGGGCGTATTCATCTATCAGCGTGTGACTGTCTTTGGTGGGGTGTTTGAATTTATCTCTATAGGCCTGCACTTCTGGGTGCTTTTCTATTTTTCTTTTATGCACCAGTGAAGATGTGCCCGCAATTGCACCTACGCCGGTAGCTGCTGCTACCGTGCCGCCTAGAAGGCCTGGTCCTTTTTCTTCATCACTACTCATTGATGCCGTATATCCAAAAATAACATTATATTACCTTATGATACTAGCATGGCCTGTGATGCAATAGTATGAAGATTTTGTGACGGCAGGGTTTCTTTGTGTCTGTAAAAAATGACTATTTTACAGATGGTTATAATTGTGCGTTGCAGCGATAATTGTATTTAAAGCTTTGTTAAAGCTTACGGCATAGTATTTCTTTTGTTTCGTGGGCGTGGCTGCCCTTGGCGATATAAAAAGGACACAAAAATACTTGATGAATATTCCAAAGCCTAAACAATATCACTCGTTACCACAGCCTGAATTAGCAGAAGAGGAAACCTCTAATCGTATTCGTCTGTTAATGGAGTTACGTACGCGTGGTATTCAGAATACGGCGGTACTGTCTGCAATAGAGCATACCCCTCGTGAGATATTTATCGAAGAAACTTTTCGCGGACATGCCTATGATGATACGGCTCTTCCTATCGCTGCCGGGCAAACCATTAGCCAGCCTACGGTTGTAGCGTGGATGACGTCAGCGTTGGAAATAGAGCCGTTTATGCGTGTCTTGGAAATAGGTACCGGGTCGGGGTATCAGGCAGCGATTCTAGCCCGACTTGCAAGGCGTGTGTACACAGTAGAAAGGCACCGTGAATTATTCGATCTTTCTTCAGCACGTTTTAGTGAATTAAAACTTAGCAACATTGTTACACGTCATGGCGATGGCTCTAAGGGGTGGAAAGAAGCGGCACCCTTTGAGCGTATTATTGTTACTGCGGCTGCGAGTGAAATACCTGCAACATTAATAGACCAGCTTACCCCTGGGGGGGTAATGGTAATACCCGTGGGTGGTAGTGTAGCAGATCAAATATTACTTCGAATTCGCAAGGCGGAAGATGGCACTATAAGCACAGAACATTTGATGAATGTGCGTTTTGTGCCGTTGGTAGAGGGTAAATAATCCTTACATTCCCGAAACATGGCGGAAAATGTGGGTTTTTTATCACGTAATGTGAATTAAGTGGCTCTCACCCTCATTTTTGTGCTTGATTTCACTCTTTTTTAATAAAGCGTGCTCTAGAGTTTTTCTATCAAACAAGCAAAAGGACGTTTTATGATGCGCTCATATATTCGCACAACCTTCGCTGTCTCACTTGTCTTAGCAACAGCAGCATGTTCGCAAACTGCTGCCCGTGTTGATTACCGCGGTCAGAACGTTTATGCGAAAAGTGGCGTGAAAACCTACAGTATGGATGGGCGTACACGCAAATCTCAGAGTCGTTCCACACCTTCTTATTTCGCGACGCCTAAAAAACAATATACCCCCCCGGCAAAAACCTATGCGGCATCATCTTATGAGCCATATGAACCTGCAGCGGTATATACCAATACGAAATCTACCACACAGAACGCAACCATCCAGTCAGTTGCTGTGAATGACCTCGCACCTCCTGCTAAGCAGGAAGTAGCAAAGGCTCAGGAGCCAAAGCCAGTGCGCTTATGGACGCCTAAATCACGTAGCACATCTACAAAGACATCATCGGAAGATAGCAAGCCGATTCAATATGCTAAACCGCGTAAATCTTCATCGTCTTACATGTGGCCAATTAACAGCCGCAAGGTGGTTTCCAGCTTCGGACCGAAAGGAGCGGGTAAAGCGAATGATGGTATCAACATTGCTTCGGCGGCAGGTGAGCCCATTTGGGCGGCGGCCGATGGCGAAGTGGTACATGTGGGTAATAAGCTTGCGGGATATGGCAACATGGTGCTCATCAAGCACCCGGGCGGAAAAACTACCACCTATGCACATATGGGGCGTGCCACTGTCAACAAATATGATCGTGTGAAGCAGGGCGATATTATCGGCTATGTAGGCTCATCCGGAAATGTCAGCAAATCACAACTGCATTTTGCAATTCATGATGGAAAAAAAGCAGTGAATCCGAAGAAGTATCTTAGCACTAGCGTGGCTGGGCTGTAATATTGCAAGCCGCTGATTTATAACCAAATATCATATATCTCTTCATTAAATCGTCACCTAACTGACACGTAACTGTCATATTCCTTTGCTATTATTATTGGCATAGCGCAGATGCGCACCATCTTACAGCGAGGATGACATGAAAAAGATTCTTTATCCGGTATTAGCCATTGCGTTTTTTGCTTCTACTTCTGCAAATGCGCTCGACAATATCAGACCCGGTTTCACAGTGCTGGATCCAGATGCTTCATGTAGCGATCTATTGTTCACACAAGTTTATCACTGTCAGGCAAGAAACATGACTACAGGTGCTTTGGGGCCATGCCTTTCTGTTACCGTAACGTTCAAGAATGTAGACAGGTGTGGAGCGAATATCTGGTTGCCTATGCATCCACGTAATATGAGCTGTTCGCGTCTTGATCCGCGTCTGCAAGCCTGTAACCCATAACTATTAGGAGAGTATAATGCGTAGTTTATTTATGATATGCGGCATTTTGTCTTTTGTATTCATGGCGGGTAGTGCGCTTGCTCTTCCTTCGTCTACTAACGCGGATACAAGCTTTCGCTGTGGCGATATGGATGGAACGAATGTTCGTGATGGAGAATACTTCTTTCCGGATGCAAATTGCAGTTCAGGCGATAGAAAAATATGTAATTGTGAGATGACGGGTGAACCTCCTACTAACGAAAATTGTTCAGAAAGAGATAGAGACAGGGTGCAGGCTATTGGGTTTGCTAGGAGCACATCAACGCGCAATTACCGCTGTTATTGTACGACTACCAACGAAGGAAAGGGTATGCGTTGCAGTACTATTATTTTGCCTCAGTCACAGCAATTTGATCAGATGTTTGGTAAGTTTTAAAACCCCATTTTAATCTGTTTTACTAATCAATAAAAAACCTGCGATGTAAAAAAATATCGCAGGTTTTTTTGTATCATTTGACGTTATCTTCCAGCGTCCTTCTCGCCTGTGAAGAGAGCTCTATAGAAGAGTCAAAAGGCATTTCCCCGCGAAGCATACTACATAATAATTCCTGAAAAGGATTCAGGGTAAGCTGCATGCCATTAGTTTTGGCGCGATATAAAGCGGGTTTGAAAAAGCGCAGAATGTTACTTTGTGGAACGGGTTGCAGACCAAGTTCTTTGCTTAAGTGTGTTGCAGCTTGCACCGGATCAGTAATTAAATCCTGATGGCTAATAAACACACGTTTCATACCTTCTGATGCATGTAGTAATGATATGGCGTAAGCTTCCCACAATGCCAGCCCACGTTCCAGCGATGGTACTTTGTTAAACTCGCGGATAGCAAGCGATTGGGCAATTTCCAGTGGGTTGCGATACATAATAACGGCGGTGGGGTTATCCAGCAAAGGCTGCCAATGGGGCAGGGTAAGGCAGAAATGCGGGTCCTTCATCACCCATACATCATGTTCATTTAGTGAGCGAATGATGCTACCCATGCGTTGTTTAACCACTGGTTCAGGGGGAGGGGTGAAGGTGCCGATCCACGGGGTAACGATCAGCTGGCTGCAATTTGTCCGGTGATGGCGCAGTAGGGCGGCGTTACATTCCACCACATCGCGCCGTTCCCAATAGCCGGTGGGGTTGTCCTGATTGGCGCCAAAAAGGTTGTCTGGACCCAGATATGCCCCCATCATATGGATAATCCGGGTGGCCAGCGAGGTGCCCGAACGGTGCATTCCCAGAATTACTATTTGCATAGGCGATGTTTCCCTTTCATAGTATTCCTTAAACCATGACAGACATTCATCAACGTATTTTTGTAGCCATTGCTGCTTACCGTGATCCGGAAGTGTCGCACACGCTTGCCGATATGTTCGCCAAAGCGGCTTATCCAGAGCGCATTTTCGCGGGTATTACCCTGCAATTTGATCCTGAAGAGGATGCTGAGTGTAATGTGGTGTCAGATCGTATGGAGCAGCTGCGTATTCATGCGTTGCATTACAACGATAGTAAAGGCGCTAACTGGGCGCGTGCCAAGGCTATTAGCCTGCGGGAAGGTGAGGAGTACATCCTGCAAATCGACAGCCATATGCGTTTTGAGCCAGGCTGGGATGAAACGTTGATCGACATGCTGGAGCGCTGCCCATCTGAAAAACCGGTAATTACCGCCTATTTACCGAATTACGAGCCGCCTGATAATCGCGATTATGGGAAGGGGCATTTACTGCGTATTCGCGTGCGCAAGCTGGGAAATGAGACCGATCCTCAGCTATTGCATGTGACGGGGCGGTTTGTGCCTCCTACAGATGCGGAGCGTTTTGGCCTCTATCCCACCCCGTTTTACATCGCCAATTTCATGTTCACCCGTGCTGCTACGCTGGAAGAAGTGCCAATCGACCCGCATTTTCACTTCTACGGCGATGAAATCAGCTATGGAGCGCGCTTATGGACGTATGGCTACGATATGTTCCAGCCTGATCGCGTGGTGATGTTTCATTACTGGGTGCGTAAGGATAGGCTTCATTTGCAGCACTATCGCAACACGCAGACGGAAAAAAGCCGGGTTTCGTTGATGCGAGGCTTGCATCTGCTGCGCTTTCTGCGTATCGAAGATAAGCGCGCTCTGGTGGAAATCGAAAAATATGGTTTGGGCGATGAACGACCACTACAGGGCTTGTGGGAATTTGCTGGTGTGAATTGGCGAAAACGTACGATCGCCAAGGACGCAACGGAAGGGATATGGAACATGGCCGCCCGTAAAAAGGCTATCGCTAAAAAAAATAAAACCAAAGTTGACGAGGCCAGCAGTCCGAGTAGCCTTGAGCCACGCACCATGCGAGAGCCAGCAGGGTCGCAGCGGGAGCATCCGAGAATTTTCGTGCAAGTGGCGGCCTATCGTGACCCTGATTGCCAGCATACTATCAAAGACATGTTTGACAAAGCGACCCACCCTGAGCGTATTTTCGCGGGCATTGTGTGGCAGACCGTTAAGGGTGAAGACGATATTTGTTTTGAGGTGCCTTATCCGCGCCCCGATCAGGTGCGGGTGACAGAGGTGGATGCGAAGAAGTCGCGTGGTGTGTGCTGGGCAAGGAGTATGACTCAGCAGCTTTGGGAAGGTGAAGAGTTTACCCTGCAGATAGATAGTCATATGCGTTTCGAGCCGGGTTGGGATGAAACACTGCTCGGTATGTGGGATGAATGTGGTAACGATAAGGCTGTGCTGACCTATTACCCGCCGGGATTCACGCCACCGAATGAGCTTCAGCGTGATTGGATTTTTGGCATGTCGGCCAAAGAGTTCGACAAGAATGATATTTTCCTGATGAGAGGGTTGCCCGCTTATAAACAAGGGAATTTTCCGGATAAACCAATGCCGGGAGCATTTGTTGCAGCGGGTTGTATATTCGGTCCCGCAACAATTATCAACGATGTGCCGTATGACCCAAACATATACTTTTTCGGAGAGGAAATTTCTTTGGCGGTACGTTTGTGGACGAGTGGCTACGACATTTACTATCCGAATAAGTTGTTCATCTATCATGACTGGGATCGTGGAAAGCGGCCTACGCATTTTTCCGATCACCGTGACTGGAGCAAGCTAAACGACATTTCCTTTGCGCGTGTGAAGCACATGCTGGGTACGGAATCGACTGACAACCCGGAAGCACTGAAAGAGCTGGATCAATATGGGTTGGGAACAGCGCGCTCGCTTGATGAATATCAAAAATTTTCCGGTGTAAATTTTGCTAACAAGACGATCAGTGAAGCGGCAACAAGAGGTGAAGTGATGCGTTCTGATACAACACGAATCAGCTCAGAGGTAAAAGTAGAAGACGATAAATATCGTCCCAAAATCTTTGTGCAAATTGCTAGTTACCGTGACATGGAATGTCAGTACACGGTGCAGGATTTATTTGCCAAGGCTAAATATCCGGATCGCATATTTGTTGGTATTTGCTGGCAGTTTGATCCTGAAGAAGACAAGGATTGTTTCCGGGTGTCTACGCGGCCGGATCAGGTGCGTATGTTGCCGGTGGATTGGCGTGAGGCTGACGGTGTGTGCTGGGCGCGCAACCAAACGCAACAGCTCTGGGAGGGGGAAGAATACACCCTGCAGATCGACAGCCATATGCGCTTCATGCAGGGGTGGGATGAGTTGCTTATTGAAGAGCTGAATGCGTGTGAGTCTAAAAAGCCAGTGCTTTCCTGTAGCCCTGCTTCTTACATTCCGCCGAATCAGCTGGAGCAAAACCCGCATCCAACCATCCGCCGTGTGCACCCATTTTTTCCGGATGGTAATGTGCGCGGTAAAGGTGAGGCGCTTGATCGGGTGCCAGAAAAACCGCTTAATGCGGCTTTTGTTGCCGCCGGTTTTATGTTTTCCCGTTCGGAAATCATTAAAGAAGTGCCATACGATCCGTATCTGTATTTTGATCAGGAAGAAATTACGCTGGCTGCGCGTCTATATACGCATGGGTGGGATGTGTTCAGTTCGCGTCGTCCGCTGCTCTATCACTACTACAATGTGGCAGGAAAACCCTCGGTGCGCCCACTACATTGGGGTGACTTGCGCAAGGAAGATGAAGACAAAATACGTATGTTAAGGGAGCGCGGAATGAAGCGCTTCAATCACATGACAGGTCACCGACAAACGGATGATCCGGAGGCACTTAAAGAGCTGGAGTTTTACGGTTTTGGTGCAGTGCGTACGCTTGCGCAGTTTGAAGAATATTCGGGCATTGATTTTAAGAACAAGGTGGCCAGTGAAAAAGCCTTACGTTGTGGGTTTATTAAAGGGCTGGAGAAATATCGTAATAGGCCGATACATGTGCCTGAGCTGGATGGCAAACACAGACCAGAGCAGCAACGTCCTCAAGAAGCAAGGCGGCGCCCTGAAAAGCCTATGCCCACCCCTTCTGCTACACCGCTCGAAGCGTGTGACTTTCTTCCTATGTTCTTCATGGATGATACGACGGATCGCACACACAGTATCGAAACACATGGTGGCAAGTTTGGTATTTTGGCATTTCTGCCGATCGATAATGTTGAGTATGTATCGAATTTTCTGCGCGCGTTGCATGAGCAACTAGCCAAGGCCGAGCGTCCGGATATTTGGCTGACATTTATTGTAGATGGCGATGTTGAAAAATTGAAAGCAATCAAGGAAAGGCTCAAGTTGCCACAAGTGCTCACGGCGGATCCGGATCGTGTGATTGCCAAGTCATTCGGCGTATATCGTGATACGGATATAAGTGTTTCGCCCACGGCATTCGCTGTGAACAATAACCTGAAAATTATTTCACGTCATAGCGGCATGGCAGCCTCACAGTTAGCAACGGCAGTGTTTGATGATTGCTCTGTACATAGAGCCGCTTATCTGGATGAACAAAAAGAGGTGCAGACATTCAGCAAAATGCCGCCTGCATTGATGGTGCCAAATGTGTTTTCAAAAGAGTTTTGCGCGCGTTGTATAGAGGCGTTTGAAACGGGACACACTTTTGATGGAACTGTGGGCGGAGGCAAGGAAGCGGGCTATAAGCCAGGCAGTAAATTACGCACAGATCATGTGGTGCATGGTGAGTTATTGCGAGAGATAGACGACAAGCTATCGCGCAGCCTGTTCCCGGAAATCAAAAAGGTGTTTGGTTTTGAGGTTACCCATCGTGAGTATTACAAAATTGGTTTATACGATGGTGAGAGAGGGGGCTTCTTTAAACATCACCGTGATAATTTTGATGAGAAGATGGGCTATCGTCGTATTGCCATGACGCTTAATCTCAATGATGATTATGAAGGTGGTGGCCTACGTTTCCCTGAGTATGACGAAAATATTTATCGCCCCAAAGCCGGTAGTGCTATTGCGTTTTCCAGCTCTACCATGCATGAGGCCAGGAAAGTTACTAAGGGTAAGCGCTATGTGGTGGTTGGTTTTTTCCATGGCGTGCAGGATGAAGCATATCGTCAGCAATATCAGGCACGCAATGGCCTGGATTTGAAAATTGCTGATTTTGTGCCCACGCTAAAAACCTATCCGCAAGAACTCAAAGTTAGCCGTGGGTTTTATGATAAGTGGCAGGCGGAAAATGTGAGCTACACAGGTGGAGAAAAAACCAGTGCTGCAGCTGTGAATACACAACCGCAAGCTGGGGGCGGCTTGGCTAATGTGATGGTGAACACGTTGGGTGGTCACCAGCCGAAAAAGGTTTTTGAATCCTCTCAAGCAATTATTTTTGATGATTTTCTCCCGGATGATGTCTTTGAGCGGGTGCATAACTTTGCCGTTAAGGCGGATTACGAACATATCAACACCAAAGGAAAGATTAGTCGTGCGTGGCATTTGCAGGATGGTTTTCCGCTGCGTAGCTCACTAAATCTGTTTCACTATGCAGATGGTGTTGAAAAACCAAAAGCTGATTACGTTTATCCTACCAATACAGACATGGACATTTTCATGGATCACCTGATGGCGATCCAGCCCCATGTCGAACATTTCAATGGCAAGATGGGCAAGGACTGGGCGCATGTGACGGCCACCTCTTGGCTCTACCCGCATGGTACTGGCCTTTCCATGCATGATGATGGTTCTGGGGTTTATACGGGGGCGTATGTGTATTTCCTCAACAGGCAGTGGAAAACCCATTGGGGTGGTCTGTTGCTCATGGTCGAGGAGGGCAATAAGGCGGTGTATGATTACCGTGAAAAGAATGATCAGATGGAGTTTTATCATCGAAAATGGCTCAATGCGAACCCTCTGGACGATTTATTGATGGAGCATGGCTTTGCTCGTTGCATATTTCCGAAGAAAAACCGCATTGTCTTTATTGCCAATAACGCTTACCACATGGTAACGAGAGTAAACGAATCCTGCGGTGATAATGTGCGCATGTCATTTGCAGGCTTTTATAACCGAAAGAAATAAGTGATGAGTGATATTAAGGAACTTGCAAAAGCTAGCAATGCCTGGCCATTTCAGGAGGCGTTACAACTTGTAGAGCGTTTTAAAGATGGTGCGCCTGAGAAAGGCTATGTGCTTTTTGAAACTGGTTATGGTCCGTCTGGCCTGCCACATATTGGTACCTTCATGGAGGTATTCCGCACCACGCTGGTGCGTCGTGCGTTTGAGCAGCTAAGCGATATTCCGACCAAACTTTTCTGTATTTCCGACGATATGGACGGGCTGCGTAAAGTGCCAGATAACGTGCCTAATCAGGAGATGGTGCGTGAGAATCTAGGAAAGGCGCTTACTTCTGTGCCCGATCCGTTTGGCACGCATGAAAGCTATGGCGCGCATATGAACGCGCGGCTTTGCGGCTTTTTGGATCATTACGGGTTTGAGTATGAGTTCAAAAGCTCCACCGCGGAATATAAGGCTGGCACTTATGATGAGAAGCTACTACTGGCACTTGAGCGTTACGATGATATCATGAAGGTGATGTTGCCAACATTGGGTGAAGAGCGTGCGAGCAACTATAGCCCGTTCATGCCAATCTCGCCAAAAACCGGGCACGTGTTGCAAACCAGGGTAACCGAGCGTAACGTATCAAAAGGCACGATTGTTTACGAAGAAGAAGACGGAACCTTGGGTGAAGTGCCGGTCACGGGCGGGCATTGTAAGCTCCAGTGGAAGCCGGACTTTGGTATGCGTTGGGCGGCACTCGATGTGGATTATGAGATGTATGGCAAAGACCATCAGGCCTCGGCTCCGCTTTATAATGCCATTTGCAAAATTCTTGGCAATCCTGGGCCACAGCAATATGTGTATGAGATGTTTTTGGATGCGGAAGGTAAGAAAATTTCCAAATCCAAAGGCAATGGTATTTCGATTGAACAGTGGCTGCGTTATGGGCCACCGGAATCACTCAGCTATTATATGTTCCAGTCGCCACGTAAGGCGAAGCGCTTGTATTTTGACGTGATCCCACGCGCGGTGGATGATTATCAGACATGGCTAGGCAAATTCCCTAAGGAAGACCCGCAAGCGCAGGTAAATAATCCAACATGGCATATTCATAATGGCAAGCCGCCTGCGTCGGAAAATATCCCGGGGTTCAATTTGCTGCTAAACCTTGCAGGGGTGGCCAATGTGGAAGACCCGAAAGTGCTATGGGGGTTTATTAATAACTATATGCCGGAACTATCAGCTCAAACGCACCCATTCCTTGATCAGCTGGTACAAGGTGCGGTGCATTATTATCAGGATTTTGTGAAACCTACGAAGAAATACCGTTTGCCAGATGAAACTGAGTCCGAAGCGCTTGAAGAGTTGGTGACCTATTTGAATGGTGAGTCTGATGAGGCTACAGCGGAAGATTTACAAAAAGAGATATATGCTATCGGCAAAAAATACTTTCCTGATAATCTCAGGGCGTGGTTCTCTTGCATGTATGAAACCATGCTAGGTCAGCCGCAAGGCCCACGTATGGGGAGTTTCGTAGCGCTTTATGGCAGGGCTGACACCATTAAGCTGATCAAGCGTGTACTGGCCAAGGAAGACCTTGCTGCCTAATGGAACGTCTTACTAGCTTATCTACTGTTGCCGATAATTACGACGCCATGTTGCTCGACCTATGGGGTGTGGTGCATGACGGCACGGCGCTGTATCCCGGCGCACAAGCGGCGATGACTGCGCTCAAAGAAGCAGGAAAGCAAATCATGCTGGTGTCCAACGCGCCGCGTCGTTCGCACAAGGCGGTGGCAGTGTTGGAAAAACTAGGCGTGGATGCTTCGTTGTATGACCACGTGATTACGTCAGGTGAGCTGGGCTGGCAGTGGCTTTCCTCTGGCGATTGCGCGTGGGGTAAGCGCTATTTCTATATCGGCCCCAGCAAAGATGCGGATGTGTTGGATGGGCTGGATTACGTGCGTGTGGATGATGTGAAACAAGCAGACTTTCTGCTTAATGTCGGCTTTGGTAGTGAAGAGGAACAGGCATCATCAGATCTATCTATGTTGCTGCGTGCAGCCAAAGCACAAAACACACCAATGTTGTGTCTGAACCCTGATTTAGAGGTAGTGAAAATTACCGGTGAAAGGTTTGAGTGTGCGGGCGTGATTGCTGCGGAATACGCGCGTATGGGCGGTGAGGTGAAATATTTCGGCAAGCCATTTTCGGAGACGTATGATTACTGCATGCAGACATTGGGCATCGAAAAGCACAACATACTTGCAGTAGGTGATGGGTTGGGAACTGATATCAAAGGCGCGCTGGGAGCGGCTATTGACTGTGTGTTCGTTACAGGCGGTATTTTCAAAAAAGATGAACATGCGATCGAAGAGGCATGTAAAAAATACGATGTATCACCGCAATATATTATGTCGCAGCTCGAGTGGTAATCACTTCAGGTGATTTTCAATAAACTCTACTACCTCTTGATCTTCCCAGTTAACTGGCTCCTCAACGCGTTTGATTTGGTTTTTATTGTTGTCAAAAAAGATGGTGGTGGGTACGCCACGAATTTGCAGTGCCTGAAAGGTTTTCATTTGATTATCCGTATAGGCGGGCAGATGTGCAATCTTGTGATTTTTGAAAAACTGAGTGATTTTTTCGCGTTTCATATCCATCGACAGCGTGACGATAGCAAAATCCTTATCCGCATATGTTGCCTGTGTAGTGTCCATTTGTGGCAGTTCCTCCACGCATGGCACGCACCATGTTGCCCAGAAATGCAGCGCGGTGAGTTTGTGTTTGCTGGTATCAAGCGTTTGCACAACGCCTTGTTCATCGCGATAGCTGATGACGAGGTTATTGCCTTCGTCCGCCAGCGTTATGCTGGCAATAGTAACACTTGCCAACCATAGGAAAAAACTAGTAAATAAGGGCTTGGATAAAGGAAAAAACATGGCCACCGCTAAAAAGAAAAAAACATCTAAAGCAAATCCGATGTGGGGAGGGCAGTTCACTGGCTCACCGGCGGATTCGCTCGCTAAGATTAACCCATCCATTGGTTTTGACAAGAAGCTTTATCGTCAGGATATTGCGGGTTCGCTGGCGCATGTGAAAATGCTTTCTAAATGCAAGATCATTAGCACCAAGGATGCATCAGCGATTAGCAAGGGGCTGCGTGCTATCGAGAAAGATATCGAGGCCGGGCATTTTACTTTCAAGGAGAGTCTTGAAGATATTCACATGAATATCGAAGCGGCATTGCGTGAAAAAATTGGCGATGTGGCGGGGCGTTTGCACACGGCGCGTTCGCGCAACGATCAGGTGGCCACTGCGTTCAAGCTGTATGTGCGCGATGCGTTGGATGCGTTAGATGCAGAGCTGAAGCAGTTGCAGCAAGCGCTGGTGAAGCGGGCTGCGGAACATGTTTCTACTATCATGCCGGGCTTTACGCATTTGCAATCTGCCCAGCCCGTAACATTTGGCCATCACCTGATGGCGTATGTTGAAATGTTCGGGCGTGATCGTGGTCGTGTGGCTGATGCGAGGGCACGCATGAACGAGTCCCCACTTGGTGCGGCTGCGCTGGCGGGAACGCCATTCCCAATTGATCGCAACATGACGGCAAAAGAGCTGGGGTTTGACCGGCCAATGGCCAATTCGCTGGATGCGGTGTCGGATCGTGATTTTGCGCTGGAGTTCTTATCTGTCTCGTCGCTCTGCGCGGTGCATCTTACGCGTCTGGCAGAAGAGATGGTGTTGTGGTCGAGTGCACAGTTCGGGTTTATCCGTTTTTCGGATGCATTTTCTACGGGCAGTTCCATCATGCCGCAAAAGCGCAATCCGGATGCAGCCGAGCTGGTGCGCGGCAAGTCGGGACGTATTATTGGCAATCTAGTAGGGTTGCTCACCGTGATGAAAGCATTGCCGCTGGCCTATAACAAAGACACGCAGGAAGACAAAGAGCCAGTGTTTGAGACAGCGGAGCAACTGATGCTTTGTTTTAGTGCCATGCGCGGCATGGTGGGTGATCTCACCGCAGACAAACAGGCGATGCAGGATGCGGCCGAAGTTGCTTATTCCAATGCGACGGATTTAGCGGATTGGATGGTACGCGAACTTTCTATGCCATTTCGTGATGCGCATCATGCCACGGCAAAGCTTGTGAAGGCGGCCAGTAAGAAAGGTTGCAAGCTGGAAGAGCTTTCCCTGAAAGAGATGCAGCGTGTGGTGCCGAAGATGCGTCGTGACGTGTTCGATGTTTTGCCGACGGCACTCTCTGTCGCGAGCCGTAAAAGCGTGGGTGGCACTTCACCGGTAAATGTAAAAAGAGCCATTACGGCAGCGAAGAAAAGGTACGGGTTATGAGAATATTTATATATGTGATGATGGCGCTGGTGTTGAGTAGCGCAGTAACCGCTTGCGGCAATAAAGGAAGCCTGAAATCGCCTTCAGAGATTGAAGCTGCAGAAGCCAAGAAAGCGAAGAAAGAGGCACGTAAAGAAAAACGTCGTGCAAAAGAAGCAGAACGGGCAAAGAAACGTGCGGCGCGTGAAGCCGAAAAACAGGCAGAAGCCGAAGAAGTTGAGGAAAACGAGTAGTGGATTTTTTTACTTATAAAGACGGCATGTATCATGCCGAAGGCGTATCAATCGAAGCGCTGGCCAAAGAAGTTGGCACCCCATTTTACTGTTATTCCACGGCTACGCTTGAGCGCCACTACAAGGTCTTCTCCGGCCACTTTGCCGACATGGGGGCCAAGGTGTGTTACGCGGTCAAAACCAACAGCAATCTTGCGGTGCTTAAGACATTAGCCGCGCTTGGTTCAGGTGCGGATGTGGTGTCTGAAGGGGAAATTCGTCTGGCGCTAGCGGCGGGAATCAAATCGTCTGATATTGTGTTTTCCGGCGTAGGAAAAACGGCCACTGAAATGGCCTATGCCTTGTCGCAGGATATTTTTCAGTTCAACGTCGAGTCCGAGCCGGAGTTGGAACTGCTTAATCAGGTAGCGGGCAAGGCGGGTAAAAAAGCGCGCATTGCTATTCGTGTAAATCCGGATGTAGATCCGAAAACACATGCAAAAATTTCTACCGGCCAGAAAACTACCAAGTTCGGCATCGCGATGAGCCGTGCATTGCCGGTTTATAAGCAGGCGGCATCATTGCCGCACATCGATTTGCAAGGTGTGTCGGTGCATATTGGTTCGCAGCTTACGAGCGTTGAGCCATTTGCCGAAGCCTTTGCGCGGGTGCGTGCATTTGTGTTGGCGTTACGCGAGGAGGGGCTTTCCATTTCCACCATCGATCTTGGTGGCGGGCTGGGTATTCCCTATGGCGAGGGTGATCCACCCATTCCAGAAACCTATGCTGATGTGGTAAAAAGCGCAGTAGGTGATTTAGGCTGCCAGCTCGTGTTCGAGCCGGGGCGGTTGATTTCCGGGAATGCGGGCATATTAGTCACGAAAGTGATTTATGTGAAAGAAAGTGACGGCAAAAATTTTGTCATCGTGGATGCGGCGATGAATGACTTGATTCGACCGACGCTGTATGAGGCGTATCACCACATCATTCCGGCTAAGCAGACGGATGCTGCGCCTAAGCCGGTGGATATTGTAGGCCCAGTCTGCGAAACGGGGGATATCTTTGCAGAAAACAGGCTCTTGCCCTTGCCAAATGCTGAAGATTTGTTAATAATCCGCACCACGGGTGCCTATGGGGCGGTGATGGCAAATACTTATAATGCTCGCCTCTTAGTACCGGAAGTAATGGTAAATGGTGATAAATGGGCAGTGATTCGTCCTCGTCAAACGTATGAAGCGTTAATCGGGAGGGATGTGCTGCCAAACTGGGTAGCATGAATAAAATTTTCGATTTAGTGCTGAATAGAGCATTGCGAGGCACAGAGCTTGGTGGATTTAGCTCAATGCATACTCGCCTAGGGATATTAGATACACGTCTAAATGAGCTTCTTAATGCTGGGTGGATATTAGATGATGTTCAGCAAGACAAATTAACAGCTATCAAAAAACAATCTGAAACATTGCGTAGGCGAGTGAATGCTTATTGCAAATCAGACCCAGACTGTCTGGATGTTATTATCAATTTTCTGGAGCCCAAATCCGCCCTTCCTTCTACTGAAACTGTGCAATGGAAGAGTTGGTTTGGCAAAAAAGAGCTTGCTGAATTAAAGGCTACACGTAGGCGACTGGATAGGGTGAAACCAGAGAATCGCAGAAAATTAGAAGAGCAGGCATTTGCAGATATTAATGCGCAACTCAGGAAAATTAACGAGGATTTGCGCACGATATTCCATGACACGTTGGCAGAAATGTTTGTTGAGAAGGCGGTTGCAGAGGGGGGCGTTGCGGGTGTCGAGACTCCCACTATGGCAGAAAGGCGCCGTTTGCGTAGCATGATAAGAAAACACATAGATGAATCAGGGAATGCAACCCTGCATGGCTCTGTGGCTGACGAGTTGTTGGCACTCAGGAAAGCATCCACTGAAGCACACGAAGAAGATGCGGATCAGGCGTGTCTACCTCTCGCTGAAATAGAAACAGCTATTTTGGACGACATCATTCCTATATCAGAATTAACACATGATGATCCAAGGTTTCAGGCTGCATTTGAGCGTAATATTGCGAGGAGTGGCAAAAAGGGTGGCCCGAATTTCTTTGATGAGACGAAAAAAATTGTTGATGGATCGGGACACGAGAAATGGGCGCGCGAGATAATCGCGACTAAACTACTTATGTGTTGTGTTAATGATACAACCACTGCGCAAGAGAAGTTTTGGGAGTATGGTCAGGTGCGTGAGCAAATGCAAAGTGAGCATCGTGATGGTAACGCAAGGTAGTTACTCTTTAACTACGCCGATATAGGGCAGTTCGCGGTAGTAGTTTGCGTAGTCCAGCCCGTAGCCGACTACGAATTTATCTTCCACGTGGAACCCAACAAAATCGGCATCAACCTCGACTTTGCGTTTGCCGGGTTTTTCCAACAACACAGCGGTTTTTACTGATTTAGCTTTGCGGCTTTCCACCAGTTCGCGGGCGAAAAGCAATGTGCGTCCGGAATCGAGAATATCATCAATAATCAGCACATCGCGCCCTTCCATCGATTCGGTCAGGTCTCGCACGATTTCGACTGTGCCGCTGGAGACGGTTTTATCGCCATAGCTCGCCAGTGTGAGGAAATCGACTTGCGGGCGCATGCCCACTGCGTGTAGTGCACGAATCAGATCGGCCGCAAAAACAAAACTACCACGCAGCAGCACGATCACCATCAAGTCCTGTGGCATGGTTTTAACGACCTTATTGGCAATCGTAGAGACCTGCACCGCGATGGCATCAGAGGAAATTATTTTTTCGACAGCGTTTCGTTTCATTCTGGTGACGCCCTTAAAGCTAGTTCCATTTTATTGCCTAGTTCCACAATGAAGCGATCACCCAGCGCAGTTACGCCCAGCTCGCCCGTAGTGAAATCCATATTTTTTCCTGGCTCCAGCATAGAGCCACTTTCACTGAATTCCCAATAGCGCACCACGCTGCCTGTCTTATCAATGAGCGATATTTTGAGCACGGGGATCTCTACCGTTTCATCAGTGGTGTTTAAGAACTTACCTTTAATTTCATACAGCGACATGCCTTCAATTTCGCGGTTAGCCATCTGCACATCGGCCAGCACCAGCCCCTTGCTCGGGGTATAACCTACCAGACCGGGGATGAACACAAACACAGCAATGATAAGTGCGGTAAGCGCAAAAGCACCCGTGGTCAGCTTAAACCCTAGTGACGCAGGAGGAGCTGCCACTGTTGGAACATTTGACCCTTTTGGAATAGGTCTGGCTTTGCTTTTTTCATTTACATCTTTTAGCAATGCCTCAAGTTCATCGGCAGTCTTATCTTTGACGGTTTCCGGCGGCTTTTCAAACCAGCTATGTTTGCATTTGGCGCAGCGAACGGTGCGGCCTTTCGCGCCGATGGCATGGTCGGGCACAACATAACGTGCAGGGCATTTAGGACATTGCAGAATCATTTATCAGCATCATATGGTTGCACATAGCGCTATGATATAGCATATCTATCGTCAGGCAACCACCAACTGTAATCTAAAGAATGATCGCACTCGAACATGTCGCTATGGAATATATGCCCGGGCAGGAAATCCTCCGGGATGTATCGCTTGAGCTAAAGCCCGGCTCGTTCCATTTTCTGGCAGGGCCGAGCGGGGTGGGCAAGAGCTCGCTCTTGTCGCTCATGTGGCTTCAGCGCCGTGCCAGTAAAGGGCATATCCATATGTTTGGTGAGGATGTGACCCATAAACCGCGTGAAGAATTGCCGCGTTTACGCAGACGCGTAGGTATTGTGTTGCAGGACTATCGTTTGCTCGATCATCTGACTATTGCTGAGAATGTTGGCCTACCGCTTAAAGTGGTAGGGGAGCCAAAATCAGAGATTGAAGAAAAAGTGGCCGAGTTGCTGGATTGGATTGGGCTTTCCGAGTGCCATGATTCGCGCCCGAATACGCTTTCTGGTGGGCAAAAACAGCGTGCGGCTATTGCACGCGCGGTGATCACCAAGCCTGATCTGTTGCTGGCGGATGAGCCGACCGGTAACCTCGATCCTGCCTTGTCACTTAAGCTCATGTATTTGTTCGAAGCGCTGAATCAGACGGGAACGACCATCCTGCTTGCCACGCATGATGAACATCTTATCGCCCAGTTCCCATACGATACGCTGCGGCTCAAGGAAGGAAAACTCGAGAAGTGACGCGTATTCTTTCTAGCGATATTTTGATTATTGATGCCAATATTAAGCTAGCAGAAAGCCCCGCAATGCAGGCGCTGGTTGATAAATATGATCTGAAACCAGGTGGAAAGTTTCCGCTTGATAAAGCAAAGTTTGATGAGTTTTCCAGGGCCATGGTCGGTTCTCCTGTTACTTTTACGCCAGGAGGTTCTTCAGCAAATACGCTTACTACTTTGCGCAAATTGTTAGGTGATGATCTTGATGTCGATTTTTACGGGGTGACGGGGCAAAGTAGCTACAGCAACATGATCCGTGGTGGTTTGGATGAAGCGGGTGTAAAGCTGTTGCCTAAAGAGTTGCCACCAGAGCCACGTTCAGAATCGGCCTTTTCTTTTGTCCTGCGCTATCCGAATGGGCAGCGTACCATTGCAACCTATCCAGGTAATGCGCGTGAGGTACTCAAGTCTGAGCTTATCCAAAATGAGAATGTAGAAAAAAGTGATATCATCTTTGTGCAAGGATCGTTGTGGCAAAAACTGGATGAGGATTTTGCTAACAAGCTGCTTCGCTTGCGTTGGGAGCAAGACAAAGAATTATGGCTTGCTATGCCAACCCACACAAAGTTCGGAGAAGAAAGGGCGGATCAATTTCAATATCTGATCCCTAGTGCTAATTTAGTGCTGGGTAATGATGAAGAGTTGGCGCGTGTATATAAAACCACACCGGAAGACGCGCTGGCAAAGCTACAGGCCACCTTCAAAGATAATGATGCTTTTACCCCGGCAGGGAAAAAGAAACCAAAGCAGGTGGGCTTCATTACGATGGGTAAGGATGGTGCAGCAGTAGTAACCGAAGATGAAATTATTCGTGTGCCGATGGCTGATATTAATACATCCGAGGTGAAGAACACTGTAGGGGCAGGGGATACTGCTTTTGCGGGGTTTGCGCTGGGCTATCTGAAGGGGTTGTCTCATGAAGCTTCAGCAAAAATGGCGATGGTGCTTGCTGGCGAAAAAGTAAAAATAAACACAGCGCGTTTGCCCGATCCAAAGCAAACCCTGAAAGAGGCGATGCCAACTATGCACAAAGAATTATTTGCAGAGCCAGCAAAAAAGGGCGGCGCTCAGTCAACCCATATGTAATTGAGTTTCATTCGCATTTCTGATTTTTTCAGTAATTTCTTGATGCATTATTTTGTCAGGCTGTTTATAAGTAACGTAGTTTTTTCAATCACTTCCCAGTAGGAACCCCTTATGTCCTCTGACAAGCGTCCAACCTCCCCCCATCTGAGTATCTATAAACCGCAAATCACCTCTATGATGTCGATCATGCATCGCATGACTGGCGTTGCGCTTTATGCCGGCACGGCTTTGCTGGTGTGTTGGTTGTGGATATTGGCTTATGCACCCACACCGGTGTTTGTGTCATTCAAAGAATGTGTCACGTCTATTCCAGGGCAGATATTGTTGGCTGGGTGGACATTCGCTTTTTTCTATCATCTGGGTAATGGTATTCGCCATTTGTTCTGGGATATCGGGATGGGATATGAGTTAAGTCAGGCAACGCGATCTGGCTTGGCTACCTTGGTTTTTGCGGTATTGATGACTGCAATCTGCTGGAATTATCTGTTAACGGGAGGGCTGTAAGATGTCGACTTCTTCTTCTGATCTTCGTAGTAAGCTTGCCAAAGCTAAAGGGCTTGGCGCAGCGCACCATGGTTTTTCGCATTGGTGGTTGCAGCGCCTAACGGCAGTAGCGCTCATTCCGCTTTCTGTGTGGTTTGTCTATGAGCTGCTGACGGTGGTGCTTCAAATGGGGCCGCATTTTGTGCGTGGATGGTTCACGCAGCCGCTCAACGCGTCGCTGTTAGTGCTGATGCTCATTGCCATGTTTTGGCATGCCAAGCTTGGTTTGCAGGTGGTGATTGAGGATTATGTGCATCAGCCAGCGCAAAAATACGCGCTGCTTTTGGCAAATAACTTTTTCTGTTTTGCATGTGGAGTAATCAGTGTGCTGGCGGTAATGAAAATACATTTTGGTTTGATTGGATAGGCAATGACACAAGAATATAAAATTATAGATCATTATCACGATGTCGTCGTAGTTGGCGCAGGTGGTGCAGGCTTGCGCGCCACGTTCGGCATGGCTTCTGCGGGGCTGAATACGGCCTGCGTTACCAAAGTGTTTCCTACGCGCTCACACACAGTAGCAGCGCAAGGCGGTATTTCGGCCGCGTTGGGCAATATGGGCGAGGATGATTGGCGCTTCCATTTCTATGACACCATCAAAGGCTCCGATTGGTTGGGTGATCAGGATGCAATCGAATATATGTGTAAAAACGCGCCAGCAGCGATTGTGGAGCTGGAGCATTACGGTGTGCCGTTTTCACGTACAGAAGATGGCAAAATATATCAGCGTCCTTTTGGTGGGATGACCACCCATTACGGTGAAGGCACTGCGCAGCGCACCTGTGCGGCGGCGGACCGCACCGGACATGCTATCCTACACACGTTATACACGCAGGCGCTCCGTCACAACGCGCAGTTCTTCATTGAGTATTTCGCGGTGGATCTGCTGATGGATGAAGACGGTACGTGTCGTGGGGTGATTGCGTGGAATCTCGATGATGGTACGATTCATCGTTTCAACGCACATATGGTGGTGCTTGCCACAGGCGGCTATGGCCGCGCCTATTTCTCGGCTACCTCAGCGCACACCTGCACAGGTGATGGCGGCGGCATGGTGATTCGCGCCGGCCTGCCGATGCAGGATATGGAATTCGTGCAGTTCCACCCAACGGGTGTGTATGGCGCGGGTTGTCTGATTACGGAAGGTGCACGCGGTGAGGGTGGCTATCTGGTTAACTCCGAAGGTGAGCGCTTTATGGAGCGTTATGCGCCAAGTGCGAAAGACCTTGCCTCGCGCGATGTGGTGTCGCGTGCGATGACGATGGAAATCCGCGAGGGTCGCGGTGTAGGGCCAGAGAAAGATCACATTTACCTGCATCTCGATCATCTTGATCCGGCGATTTTACATCAGCGTTTGCCGGGCATTTCTGAAACGGCGAAAATTTTCGCAGGGGTGGATGTAACCAAGCAACCAATCCCTGTATTGCCGACGGTGCATTACAATATGGGCGGTATCCCGACCAATTATCACGGCGAAGTGGTCACCATGAAAGAAGGTAATGCGGAAAGCGTAGTGCCGGGCTTGATGGCGATTGGTGAGGCGGCCTGTGTGTCGGTGCATGGGGCGAACCGTTTGGGTTCTAACTCATTGCTCGATCTGGTGGTGTTTGGGCGTGCGGCGGCGTTGCGTGCGGCAGAAATCATTAAGCCGGGCACAGCGCATAAGCCACTTAAAGGTGATAATACCGATAAGATCATGGCGCGTTTTGATAAAATTCGTAACGCTAGCGGTAGCGAGTCTACGGCGAAGATTCGCGGCAAAATGCAGCGCTGTATGCAAAACCATGCCGCTGTATTCCGCGAAGAGGATGTGCTGGCGGAAGGTACTAAGCAAATGGCCGATATTTGGCAAGGGTTTGAAAATCTCAACATTTCCGATCGTTCACTCATCTGGAACAGTGACTTGGTAGAAGCGCTGGAGCTGGATAACCTTCGTTCACAAGCGCTCATCACCATTTCAGGCGCGCTTAACCGTAAGGAAAGCCGCGGGGCACATGCGCGTGAAGACTACAAAGAGCGCGATGACAAAGAGTGGATGAAACACACCTACATGTGGCTCGATGATGAGGGTAAAACCAAAACCGATTATCGTCCTGTTCATCTCAAAACCATGTCAGATGAAGTTGAGCCAGTGCCGCCGAAAGCAAGGGTGTATTAGGAGTTAGGAAATATGTCTGATCCTAAGAAAAAGATTTTTTATGTAGAAGGTGATGATGCGATTCGCGAGTCGGTGGGTGGTTTTTTGCGACAGCAATGGGGCAATGATTACGAGGTGATATGTGAAAAAGATACCAGCGCTTTTGCTGCACGCCCAGAAGGAGAAGAAATTTCATTGGTGATTTTAGGAGACAGTATTAAAGGAACACTGGAACCTACTATTGAGATCATTCGAGAAAATGGAAACTTCCCAATTATTTTGTCGAATACGCATGAAGGTATGTTGAGGCAAGAACATGAAAATGTGCATTATTTGCAGCTGGGAGGAAATGATCTTAGTGTCTTTGTTCGTGCAATTAATGGGGCGTTAAGTTCTCGTTTTACGGGGCGTGGTGGCGATGAGCAAGGAGTGCCAAAACGGTGATACGGTTTGTCGCGATATCTAGTGTGGCGTTATTACTTTCAGCCTGTCAGGCGCCGACAACGCACACCCATGCAGTAAGTCAGGCAGAGCTGGCAGCTGAGCAGGCACGCCAACAAAAGATGGTCGATGAGGTGCAGGCGCGCGGTGGTCGCCCTAAAAACTGGAAAAGCAAACCAGGTATGCGCAAACAGTTCGAGCGCGTAGCATCGCGTCTCGAAGAACCAGCAGCGCAGCTTTGTCGTGAGCTGGGTATTCATACACAGCGCGATTGCTATTATCATTATTCGCTCAGCACGAAGGATGTCATTAATGCCTATGCAGATGGCAACAAGGTGGGGGTGACGGTAGGCATGATGCGTTTTGTGAAAAACGACCATGAGCTTGCGGCTGTGATTGCACATGAAATTGCCCATAACATGATGGGGCACGTAGATGCCGCCAAGCAAAATACGCTTGCTGGTGGTCTGTTTGGCTATGCGTTGGATGCGATTGCCGCCTCGCAGGGTATCAACACAGGGGGTGGCTTCAGCGATACTGGGTTTCAGGCAGGCAGGCTGAGCTATTCGCAGGGGTTTGAATCTGAGGCTGATTATGTTGGCTTATATATCATGGCGCGTGGAAAATATGATATCAAGCAAGCGCCAAATTTGTGGCGACGTATGGCGATAGCCGATCCTGAGGGGATTTATAACTCGGTGAGCCACCCGACTACGGCTGAGCGTTTCATTGCGCTACAAAAAACAGTTAGCGAGATTCAATATAAGAAAAAACACCGGATTCCTTTATGGCCGGATTTTAAGCAAGAAGTAACCAATTAGAGGTATGTGTAGATTATGGCTGAGTTAAGACTTCCCGCAAATTCTCGAGTAAAAAAGGGCAAAACCCATAATGCGCCGGAAGGTGCGAAGAACACACGTGCCTTCAATATTTACCGTTTTGATCCGGATGATGTGGACGAACAGGGCAACCCGAATAATCCGCGTGTCGATAAATACGAAGTCGATATGGATAATTGCAAGCCGATGGTGCTTGATGCGCTGATTAAGATCAAGGACGAGGTGGATCCAACGCTTACCTTCCGCCGCTCTTGCCGCGAGGGGATTTGCGGTAGCTGTGCGATGAATATCGATGGAACCAACACGCTGGCCTGTATCAAGCCGATTGAGGATGTCAAAGGCGCGGTAGATATCTATCCATTGCCGCATATGAAAGTGGTGAAAGATCTGGTGCCGGATATGACGCATTTTTATGCGCAATATGAATCTATCAAGCCATGGTTGCAAACGACGACTGTGCAGCCTGCAAACCGTGAACGTCTGCAATCTCCAGAGGATCGCGCTAAGCTCGATGGCTTGTATGAATGTATTTTGTGTGCGTGTTGTTCGACGAGTTGCCCGAGCTATTGGTGGAATTCAGATCGCTATTTAGGCCCAGCCATTTTGCTACATGCGTATCGTTGGATCATTGATAGCCGTGACGAAATGACAGGAGAGCGTCTGGATGATCTGGAGGATCCATTCAAGCTCTATCGTTGTCATACGATCATGAACTGCACTAAGACCTGCCCTAAGGGATTGAACCCTGCGAAGGCGATTGGTGAGATCAAAAAACTGATGGTCGAGCGCGCAGTGTAGCGCTGGTTGCATGGCGGTTTATACTAAACTTTCTGATGATGATATTGCCGGTTTTCTCGGGCGCTATAATATTGGCACGCTTGCGTCTGCACACGGTATTGCCGAAGGTATAGAAAACACCAATTACCTTATTGCTACGCAAAGCAGTCGCTACATTCTTACGCTTTTTGAAAAGCGTGTGGATGCGAAGGATATTCCATTTTTTCTGGATTTTACCGAGTGGCTGGCAGATCGTGACATTGCTTGCCCGCGTCCGATCAAGGGCAGAGATGGGAACACGTGCTACACGTTGGCTGGAAAACCAGCGGCGATTATTCAATTTTTAGAAGGCAAGGGCATCCCGAATATTACGAATTATCACGTCGAGCAGCTAGGGGCGTTGATGGCGCGGATGCATCTGGCAGCCAAAGATTTCCCGCAGGAGCGAGAAAACAGCCTTTCACTCGCCGGTTGGAAAGAGATGTTCGCAAGTATCGGCAAAGATGCAGATAAGGTAATGGATGGGCTTGCTGATATGATTAGCGCAGAGCTTGATTATCTCTCTGCTAACTGGCCGAAGGATTTGCCCAAGGGGGTGGTGCATGCGGATTTGTTTCCCGACAATGTGTTCTTTCAAGATGAACAACTTAGCGGAGTGATTGATTTCTATTTCTCCTGCACTGATTTCTGGCTTTATGATTTGATGATTACCATTAACGCATGGTGTTTTAACGGGGTGCATGAGTTTAATGCGGCGCGTGCGAAAACCATGTTGCAATCTTATCATGCCATTCGCCCGATCACGCCAGAAGAGCGTGCAGCCATGCAGGTTCTGGCACGTGGAGCCGCGCTTCGTTTCCTGCTTACGCGCACCTATGACTGGCTGAACAGGGTGGAGGGCGCGATTGTGACGACCAAAGACCCGATGGAATATGTGAAAAAGCTGCAGTTCCACCAGAGAAACAACCCGCTGGCACCGATATGAAAAAAGTAGAGATATATACGGACGGCGCTTGTTCCGGCAATCCCGGCCCCGGCGGTTGGGGGGCTATTTTGATTCATGGCGATAAGGAAAAAGAGCTTTCTGGCGGTGAGGCGGAGACGACCAATAACCGTATGGAGTTGATGGCGGCTATCGAGGCGCTCAATGCGCTTAAAGGAGCCTGCGAGGTCGATCTATATACGGATAGTACCTATGTGATGAAGGGTATTACCGAGTGGATCATTTCATGGAAAAAGCGCGGCTGGAAAACGGCAGATAAAAAACCGGTGAAGAATGCCGACCTCTGGCAGTTATTAGAAGCAGCAACAGCGCCACATAAGATACGCTGGCACTGGGTTAAAGGTCATGATGGGCATGAGATGAACGAGCGCGCTGATGCTTTAGCGCGCGGTGGTATTCCGGCATAAAAAAACCCCGCACATGGCGGGGTTTTTTGTAAAACATCTACTGAAATTAAGCAGCGACGCGTTCTTCTTTACGTGCAGGACGTGAAGCAGATTGTGAGCCAGAGCTGCTGCTCTTGATTTCACCAGTCAGTTCACCGCCGCGTTCGATTTCGATTTCACCGTAAGTGATGTTGCCGCGAACCTGTCCTGTAGAGTAGATCACAAGGCGATTACGTACGATTAGGTCGCCTTCGAACAGGCCGCTGATTTCCGCATCTTCGATTTGTGCAGCACCCTTGAAAGAACCGCTCTCTGCGATTTCTACAGTGTGAACATCATTCAGTGTTGCATCTACTTTACCTTCGATAACCAGGCGGTCACAGGTTGCGATTTCACCTTTAAGCAGGATGTCATTACCAACAGTCAATACGCGCTTGCCTGATTTGTTGATCGATTGTGCTGAAAAGCTAGAGCCGGCACTCAGTGAAGAGGAGGCTGAAGAAGGAGTCGCAGGTTTAGTCTCTGGCAGGCGGTTGCGAGAAATATCGCTGGTAGCAGGCTGAGATGCAGGAGTGCTTTGACGGAACGACGTAGCAGACGCAGGTGCAGAAGCTGCCGGGCGTTCAGGTGAGCGTGATGCTTGCTGTGAGTTCAGGTAAGCGGGGGTGCCGGAGCTTTGCGCAGACGATGCGCTGTTTGAGTCTGATTTCACGTTGATGTCCTCTTCTGTTTCTACTTGGTTTGGGTCGGTGCTGTTGTCAAAAAGACTGTCTTCTTTGCGACGAAACATGATGTCTCTCCTGTTGCGGAATGTTTGGAATAAAAAACGCCTCTTAAGGGCGTATCACTTGGCGAGCCTAGTGCAATCAATCCAATAATGCTACAAAAAAAATGAGATCACTTCGCTTGCGGAAAGGTTTTTATTTAGCGAAGCTGTTTTCTCTTGAAAAATACAGTGCTTGCCAGCTTGGAGAAGATTGGGTTGGTAAGAATGGCATCAAGCAGCCAGTTTGGCGCAGCATATTCAAAGCCTTTTCGCAACCCTTGCTTGAGATAAAAGCGTGGATAGATGCGCTGTAGCAGCTGTGTGGGGTGTTCGTTTTTGCCATGCAGATAGCCGGCGATGGTTTCACCTAGTACTTTGCCATAATGCAGCGCTGTGTGAATTCCACCGGCGGTTAGCGGCGATACGATGCCAGCAGAATCACCGAGTAAAATGACATTGTCGCGCGCAAAGGGTTGTACTAATCCACCAACGGGGATAAGCCCGCCGCGTCTGGCGTCCACTTTGGCGTTAGAAAAATCAAACACACCATCCATGCGTTTTACAAAAGCGTCGATATCCGGGCGTTTGGGCATGCGTGTGGCAAGTCCCACCTGTGTGACGCCTACACTGGGAATCACCCAGCCGAGATACCCCCAGGCGAGCTTCTGATCGAGGAAGCAATAAAATGCCTTTTCATTGTCCAGTGGCAGTCCCGTATATTCCGCCTCTGCACCCAGCAGAAATTCTGTGTTCTGGCCGAGTTTGAAATCATCGGCCACTTTTGAGCGTGGGCCATCTGCGCCGATTAAGAAACGGCAGGAGAATGCGTCATTCACGATATAACGATCACCTTGCTGGGTAGCGGATTCGTAGGCTGTGCCATAGAGAATAGTAGCGCCTGCGGCCTCGGCTTCCTGCGACAGGTGAGCCATCAGGTTTGGTGTATCGGTGGTGAGGAAAAAATAATCCGGAGCATGTAAATCTACATGCCGCAGCGAGGGGGCAAACAGCCGAACATCGGTGACTTTGCGCGTGAGGTGGTCGGGAACGGCAAATTCCTCCGCACATTCTCCCACGATGATACCTGTAGTATGCATACCCACACCAGGCGCTTTCTTACGCTCAATCAGCGTGACATCCATGCCTTGTTCAGCAAGCGCTTTCGCGCAGGCCAGTCCGGCGAATCCACCACCCGCTATCAATATATCGGTATGTTTCATTTGGTTTGTAACATCTTCAGGATTTTTTGTTCAGCCATCGACATGGGAAGTTTTTTAAGTTGTGCCAGTGAATACCAGTCTTTGCCTTTTGCGGTGCTGTTTTTCATATACACATCTGCTTCCAGTGTAAAGTGGCTGTATTGCTGGCGCACATACCCCAGTTTAGTTGCGTTGCGAGGAGGGGTGCTGCTTTCTTTGAAGTGATACATGCCGTTTAGAAAGCGTGTGGTGCGTGGTGTGGCGTGAAACTTTCCTTGCCCATTTTGCGACACGACGATGGTTTTACGGCGCACAGGCGTTGTTTTTTTGGTTTTCGGCGCCGGGTAAGCTTCAGGGTTATCTTTACCTTTGCATATATCCGTTGCCGGGCATTCATGGCAAAGCGGTGCGCGGCGTTTACAGATCAGCGCGCCGATATCCATCATGGCTTGGTTATAATCAAAAGGGTTTTTGTGATCGAGCAATTTCTCTGCTCTTTCCCATAGCTCATGCTCGCTTGGGTTTTTCAGCGCAAAAATGCGAGAGACCACACGTTTCACATTCGCTTCCATCACTGCTACGGGCTGATGATATGCGAAAGCGGCCACCGCATGTGCGGTATTACGTCCAACGCCCTTTAGCTGGATTAGTTCTTCTACCGTTTGGGGGAGTGTACCATCGCATTGTTTCGCTGCGTGATGCAGGTTGATGGCGCGATTGTAATAGCCAAGTCCTTGCCATGCTTTCAGCACGTCGGTCTCTTTTGCCTTAGCCAGTGTGTAGATGGTGGGAAATTTTTTTAAGAACGGAAAATAATAACGTTCCAACACAGTGGACACCTGTGTTTGCTGCAACATGATCTCACTGATGTAAATCGCATAGGCATCACCCGTGTTGCGCCAGGGAAGTTCTTTGCGTCCGTATGCCTGATACCAGCGATGCAGTTTTGTGTGGAACGGTTTAATGTTCAACGGTGAAACTCCTTGGTTAAGCGAAGAATACTACTATGTCGTGCTTATGGTCACACTACAAGCCAAACTGTTGAAGGAGAAAGTTTTTTTGTTGAAATACTCTGTAATTCATAGGATAATAAATACATGATACTTAAACACATAGCCTTCATTAATATGAAATCGTTTTTTGGGGCGCTGCTCTTTCTTTTCAGCCTTAGCAGCTATGCGTATGCGCAGAACAACCTCAAAGTTGTAGTGTTTGGTGATAGCCTGACCTCTGGCTATCAGCTGCAAGCAAATGAGTCCTACGCCAATAAGCTTTATTACAAACTCAAAGAGGTTGGTTACACCAACGTAGAGGTCGTCAATATGAGCGTACCCGGGCAAACCACCAATAGTGGCGTTGGGGCAGTGCGAGAGGTGTTGGCCAAGCGCCCTGATATTGTGATTGTGCAGCTGGGGATGAACGATGCGTTGCGCGGAGTAAGTACAGACCTCATTTATAAAAATCTGATCGACATTATTGGTGAGTTGCAACGTCACCGTGTCTATGTGATTTTGATGGGGGCGAAAGCGCCAGAAAGTATGGGGCATACTTATGTCCGCCATCTGGATGCGGTGTTTGAGCGGCTGGTTGGTTTTTACCGTGTGCCGTTTTATCCGAATGTAATGGAAGGTATTGGTAACAATCCAAGCCTTACTCTGGCTGATGGTTTTCGTCCAAATGGCAAGGGGATTCATTTCATGGTGGAATCCACCTATCTGTTGGTAGACGCGGCGCTGCGCTGGAAATGGAAAGACCTGGCTGCAGATAGTGGCTATGTCTCTGCTGATGGTGAAGCGCTGCCACTTGCCATGCCGCCGACTGCTGAGCCACCAGCGCAACCTCCAATCAGATAACAGTTAGTCTTGTCATCGCTTGTTTGCGCCACTATGGTTGGTGCCTGTTTATGATGATATGAAAGGCCTGTTATGAGCAAAACGAGCGCTGCTGCAAAACCCAACACTGCATTTGATGTTACCAAAGAGCCGCTGGCCGCTTCTCACAAAGTGTATGTAGAAAGCAGCAATGCGCCGGGCGTGCGCGTGCCGTTGCGTGAAATTAAACTGGGCGGCGAGGAAAAACCTTTCCGCGTGTATGACACTTCGGGGCCATATACCGACCCTAATGCGAAAATCGATATTTATAAGGGTTTGCCAAAGCTGCGCGATGAGTGGATTCGTGCGCGCGGTGATGTGGAAGAATATGATGCGCGTGAGGTAAAGCCAGAAGATAACGGAATGCGTGGCAGCGCGGGTGGCAAGCCGGTGGAAGCATTTCCGCATGTGAATCTTCGTCCGTTGCGTGCGAAGAAGGGCAAGGCGGTCACACAGATGGCCTATGCGCGTGCGGGCATTATCACCAAGGAAATGGAGTTCATTGCCATTCGTGAGAATGAAGGGCGTATGAAAGCGGGTGATGCCGCGAAAAAGCCGTACCAGCAAGGCAATAACTGGGGCAGCCCAATACCAGAGCTAATCACGCCGGAATTTGTGCGTGATGAAATCGCTGCGGGACGCGCGATCATCCCGAATAACATCAACCACCCGGAATCAGAGCCGATGATAATTGGCCGCAATTTCAAGGTGAAGATCAACGCCAATATCGGCAACTCCGCGGTTACTTCCAGCGTGGCGGAAGAGGTCGAGAAGATGGTGTGGGCAACGCGCTGGGGCGCGGACAACGTGATGGATCTGTCGACCGGTCGCAACATCCACAATATCCGCGAGTGGATCATCCGCAATTCGCCGGTGCCAATCGGCACGGTGCCGATCTATCAGGCGTTGGAAAAAGTAGACGGCGTTGCCGAAGAACTTACCTACGAGATTTACCGCGATACGTTGATTGAACAGTGCGAGCAAGGGGTGGATTATTTCACTATCCATGCTGGTGTGCGCCTGCCATATGTGCCGATGACGGCCGATCGCACGACGGGCATCGTCTCTCGCGGCGGGTCCATCCTTGCGAAATGGTGCCTTGCGCATCACAAGGAAAACTTCCTGTATGAAAACTTTGACGACATCTGCGAGATCATGCGCGCCTATGATGTGAGCTTCTCGCTGGGTGATGGTTTGCGTCCGGGTTCGCAGGCCGATGCGAATGACGAAGCGCAATTCTCTGAGCTGAAAACCCTCGGCGAGCTTACCAAGGTTGCATGGGAGCGTGATTGCCAGGTGATGGTGGAAGGGCCCGGCCACGTGCCGATGCACCTCATCAAGGAGAACATGGATAAGCAACTTGAGTATTGCCACGAAGCACCGTTTTACACGCTTGGTCCACTCACTACCGATATTGCGCCGGGGTATGACCACATTACGTCAGGCATTGGTGCGGCGATGATCGGCTGGTTCGGCACCGCCATGTTGTGCTACGTGACACCGAAGGAACATCTCGGCCTGCCGGATCGTGATGATGTGAAAACCGGGGTGATTACCTACAAGATTGCCGCACACGCGGCCGATCTTGCCAAGGGGCATCCGGCGGCGCATCACCGTGACGATGCGCTATCCAAGGCGCGTTTCGAGTTCCGTTGGGAAGACCAGTTCAACCTGTCGCTCGATCCGGATACGGCCAAGTCATTCCATGATGAAACCTTGCCGGCGGACGGCGCGAAAGTGGCGCATTTCTGCTCCATGTGCGGGCCGAAATTCTGCTCGATGAAAATCTCGCAGGAAGTGCGTGACTACGCCAAGGACAACCCTTCGTCATTGCGAGCCGAAGGCGAAGCAATCCAGTCTAACGAAGAATCTGGATCGCCGCGTTCGCAAGAGCTCACTCGCGATGACGTGCAAAAAGGCATGGAGGAAATGAGCGAAAAGTTCAAAGAATCCGGCAGCGAGATTTACCAAAAGGTGGGGTGAGTATGGATAGAGATGCTCAACTTGAAATTGAAAAATATAAAGCTGATTGCCAGGCCTCTCTTGCTAAGTGGCAAGCCGAACATACCTCAAATATGGAGGAATGGAGATTTGAACTTGAATGGGGATTAAGATCCTCAGGATGGGCTGTTGGATTTGCTAAACTGGCGATTCAGGGATTGCTAACGATAAGTGGTGGTGCGGTAATTGCACTTTCTGCATTCTTAGGTAACATTTGGTCTGGTGGGTGCCATGTTGGGGATGCAATGTTTTTTCTCTACTTTATCTGGGCGGCTGCTTTGGCAGTTATTTGTGCTGGGCTCTCTTATTTAGCACAGTTGTGTTTTACAGAAATAGGCACAAAGAAAAGGTATATAGGATTTTGTTTTCAAGTTCCTGCCATCATAGCTGGTGTTATTGGAATAGTTTTATTTGTTATGGGAGGATATTCGGCATACGATAATTTAAAAGGTGATAAAATGATTGTATGCCCGAAGGAAATCACAGATAACGTATCTGAATAAATGATTGTTTTGTAGTGCAGACTTAACCCATGCTAGTAACAATTTATAATACTATTCGAAATCGTCAGAAGGAGTTGTTTAGGCAGCTCGGTTTGTCCAAGGAAAATGTGCCGGTGCTTGGTGCGGCGGAAGCGCCTGAGCACAAGCCGGAGATGTTGATGATCGGCTGCGTGGATGCGCGGCTCAACCTCAAGGACGATGTCGGTATTCCCGACGGCAAGGCGCTTATTTACCGCAACATCGCGGCGATGGTGCCGCACAATTTTGACGAAGAATCCGGCAAAGGGGTGGCGGCGGCGTTGGAATTTGCCATCGACAAAATGCATGTGAAGCGCATCGTGGTGATGGGGCATACGCATTGCGGTGGTATTGCCGCGTGCCTGACCGGAGATCATGAACACACTCATCACATTCGCAACTATCTTGCGCCGTTGGAAGTGGTGCGCGAAGAGGCGGTTGGCAAAGGTGAAACGCTTGAGGAGCAGGCGAGGGACATGGAGCGTGCGGCGGTGTGTCAGAGTTTGGAAAACCTGAAAAGCTACGGGGTGGTGCGCCGCGCTGTTGAGGAACGCCAACTTATTTTGGAAGGTTGGATTATTGATACGGGCAGCAAGTTGATCTGGGAGCACAACCCGAATACGGGTGAGTTCGTGCCGATGGGACTGCCCATGCAGGCGCAGGATCGCATAGGAAACAGCGCTTAAGCCGCCAGCCCACCATCCATCAATGTGCGTTTATATTGTCTGCGTGCTTTGTTCCAGCCACGTTCATGCGCATTAAAAAACACCGTTTGCACTAGTGGTTCGATAATCCCGATGGAAAGGGCGATCGCCCAGTCGCCGGAAAGGGCGTAGGCCACGGCGATGGCCACCATAAAATGCATCAGGCAGTAAGTGGCCGTCTTGGCCAGTGTTTCGTGTGTGAATATCAACCTGCTCATAGTTAACCTCTTTTTTTATTATTATAGGTCTATTATAGCGCAAATGCGAATCATTCGCAATTAATAGTATGCATTGGATATTCTTTTATACAATGCATACTGAAAACAGGCTTCGTAAACGCCTGTTTTCCGTCGCGTAGCGAGCGTCACGAATACATAATCTGCAAGTATTATGTATTCAAAAATAGTAATATTTTAACGTACCATAAGGGGGCGGCCTAGGAAATCCGTCATTTTTGGCTTAACACTTCCTAAAGGAATAGGTGGTATTTATAACAAATGCTCAACATTATCGAACTCGTCAAAGTTATCTTCATCGACATCGCAGAATAATCCTGCGCTGCCGATAGATGAACTTCTCCCAAAGCCAGTAAGCTGCTGACTAGCCTTATTTTATTATCTGTATTTTTTATGACAGTCTTTATAAATGCCTGATTTACAGCGGGCTTGCGCCGGGAAATGTCATGAAAATGTCATACACATTTCTGGGGATTATTCTTATATTAAGGAAAATGAATTAATCTGCATGGAATGTGGAAAGCACGGGTAGTATTATGGTAACGACACCAAACACACCAAAAAACGAGTATTCCAACGAGGCGTTGGAAGCGAAGTATAACGAGATTACAGAGCTCTATGATTTTGCAGAAGAGCTGGTATCCACTGTGGAGAGCCAGTTTGTGCAAGACCCTGAAGAGCAGATGGCGATTGTGGAGCCACTCATCAACGAGGTGAGCGACGCGGCGGATCTGCTGGGTGAAGAGTTTATCACCATTGCCGAAAGCACTAAAGGCAAGGCGCAAGTGGCGAACAAAACCCGTATTGAGGGGGCGCTGCGTAAGGTCTATATGGCAATCGCAACCTATCAGAAACGTGTAGGTAAGGGTGCTAAAAGCGCGCGTGACGGCATCAACAATATAGCTGATCCGATTGTAAACAAAATCCAGCGTCAGATGGAAAAAGTCATCGGCGTATTCTTGGAATTTGTGTCCCTCTCGCTTAATAACATCATGAACAAAGCCGAGGCTGAGGCGCTTCGCGTTCGTGATACCCATATTGCGATGCTCCTGCATCAGCAGGCACAGGCCGCACAACAACAGTAGATAAAACAACAGTAAATAATAGAGGAGACTCTTTATGGCTGATGAAAAACCTGTGCGTGGTGACGCTGGGGTGGCTGGTGATGGCATAATAATGCCGAATGATCCCAAGCCTGTTCCTACATCCGATAAACCAGTATTAGGCAAGCATACAGAACGTGTGGCGGCTTCAGAAGAAGCGGCTAAGCCATGGATTGGCGGCGGACCTACTGGTTTTGGTGGGTGTTAGTTAATCTTGATAATGTATAAAAAGGGAGCCGCATGGCTCCTTTTTTTTATGGCTTCCTGAGCGTCAGGTTTCGTTTTACCTTTGTGTCTATGGAGGCGAGGCTTTTCAGTTATTTAGTTGCGAAAATGTCAAGGAATGTCATTTAAACGCAACCAAAAATAAAAAATTCGGTGCGTTTTGGAGGTAAGCTTTTGTAATCGTTGCGTAGCGGGTGGAATAAAACGGTTCCAAACAGTTCTAAACAGCTCCAGATAGCAACGAACCGGTTCAGATTGGCTCCAAACCGGTTCGAAACGGAATCAAACGATCACTTGCTATACAGAGTAATACATCTGGAATTCGCAAGGAGATGGTGTGTGCTCCCAGCGATAGACTTCTTCCATTTTCAGCGCGATATACGCGTCGATCATGTCATCGGTAAATACGTCACCTTTTTTCAGGAAGGCGCGGTCTTTATCGAGGCTTTCTAGTGCTTCACGCAGGCTGCCGCACACTGTCGGAACATCTTTCAGTTCTTCCGGTGGCAGGTCGTACAGGTTTTTGTCCATGGCATCGCCCGGGTGAATCTTGTTTTCAATCCCGTCCAGACCGGCCATCAACATCGCAGAGAAGGCGAGGTATGGGTTAGCCGTCGGGTCAGGGAAACGTACCTCAATACGTTTGCCTTTTGGTGAAGCAACGTAAGGGATACGGATCGAAGCCGAGCGGTTGCGTGCGGAGTAAGCCAGCAATACCGGTGCTTCAAAGCCTGGGATCAGGCGCTTGTAGCTGTTGGTAGAAGCGTTGGAAAACGCGTTGATGGCTTTGGCGTGTTTGATAATTCCGCCAATGTAATACAGGCAGGTTTCAGACAAATCCGCATAACCGTTACCGGCAAATAGCGGCTTATCATTCTTCCAGATTGATTGGTGAGTGTGCATGCCGGAGCCGTTATCACCTGCAATAGGTTTTGGCATGAAGGTCGCTGTTTTGCCATAAGAGTGTGCCACGTTATGCACCACGTACTTATATTTCTGCACGTTATCTGCGGTGCCAATCAACGTAGAGAACATAGTGCCAAGCTCGCATTGTGCTGGTGCTACCTCATGGTGATGCAACACGGGTTCAACACCGATCATTTTCAATGTTGAAAGCATTTCCGCACGCAGGTCGGCCAGCGAATCCACTGGCTGTACAGGGAAATAGCCGCCTTTGGTTGCTGGGCGGTGACCCATATTACCGGCCATGAATTCTTTACCTGAGTTAGCCGGAAGTTCTTCGCTATCCAGATGGTGGAAGCTATGATTACCGCTTGTTTCGAAGCGTGCATCGTCAAATACGAAGAATTCAGGTTCCGGGCCAAAGTAAGCTGTGTCACCAATCTTGGTATATTGTAAATATGCTTCAGCACGTTTTGCCACAGAGCGCGGGTCACGGCCATAAGATTGGCCAGTAGAAGGCTCAATTACGTCGCATACGATCACGGCAGTAGGCTGTGCGGCGAAAGGGTCAACAAAAACAGTTTTGGGGTCTGGCATCAAAATCATGTCGGATTCGTTGATCGATTTCCAACCGGCGATAGAGGAGCCGTCAAACATAATGCCGTCTTCAAAGCTGGATTCGGTTACTTGATCGACCACGTAAGCGGTGTGTTGCCATTTGCCTTTTGGGTCGGTGAAACGAAAGTCTACGAATTGAATGTCATTGTCTTTGAATAACTTAAAAACTTCACTGGCGGGCATGTGGTTCCTTTCCGTTGCGATGAGTAGCTGCTTGTTTTTTTGTGGTGCAGCAATTAGGGCGTTATAAAGCCGTAACCTATTCATGTAAAGGAAACTATTTTTGAAAAATGCGAATAAATTCCGTGCAATTTTTCATGGGAGAGTTATATTGAAAGTCCGCCCTAAATGCATAGAAAAGCCTACACTGCGTCGGAGCCGCGCTCACCCGTGCGGATGCGCACAACATCTTCAATCGGCATCACGAATATTTTCCCATCACCGATTTTTCCTGAGTATGCAGCACGCACAATCGCGTCAACAATCTGGTCAACCATGGCGTCTTCTGCCACCACCTCGATCTTAATTTTTGGCAGGAAGTCGACCACATACTCCGCACCACGATATTGCTCTGTGTGGCCTTTTTGACGTCCAAAACCGCGCGCTTCCGTAATGGTGATGCCTTGAAGGCCTGCCTCTTGCAGTGCCTCTTTCACATCATCCAGTTTGAATGGTTTTATCAGTGCTTCGATCTTTTTCATAGGGAGGCTGAGAGTAGCTAATATGCCTGTGCTTTGTCAATGCGTTCCACGTTGGTACAAAATTTCCGCCTAGCCTTGACTTTTGTTAAGTCTTGCTTCATCAAGACGCGGTAATGGATAAGGCTATGAAGAAAACACATCCGGATGTAATCCGTCAGCTCAATGAAGCGCTTAGAATACAGCTCACCTGTATTAACCAGTGTTTCCTGCATGCGCGCATTTTAAAGCATGGTGGATTGATGCAGCTGGCTGATGGAGAGTTTAAAGAATCGTTGGATTCGATGAAGTTTGCCGATCAGTTGGTGGAGCGTATTTTGCTTCTGGGCGGTATGCCACATATGCAGCCGCTGGGGGAAATCAAAGTAGGGCAGGCGCAAGCAGATATGCTTGAGTGTGATCTGCAGCTTAAACAAGAAGTAAAGCGCCAGGTTGAAATGGCGATAGCCGTATGTAAGGAACATGCGGACCAAAAGAGCGTTGATTTGCTAAACAACATCCTAAAACAGGCGGATGAACATATTAGCTACATTAACGATAAACAGGGCGCGCTTGACGCAGCCTAATTTACCCCTTATCACCTTCTACACACATTATTTTATGAGGACCCTCATGATTCGATCAATCTTAACTGCAATCACCTTTTTCTTTGGAGTAATTACTATGGCTCAAGCTGCCGATCTTGAAAACACGCTATATTTGGATTTGAAAGATGGCCGCGTGGTCATTGAAATGCGCCCTGATCTTGCGCCAAAACATGTGAAGCGTATTAAAGAACTGGTACGTGAAGGGTTCTATGATGGCATTGTATTCCATCGTGTGATTGATGGCTTTATGGCTCAAACTGGTGATCCTACCGGTACTGGCACAGGTGGTTCTGGTAAGAACATTAAAGCAGAATTTAGCAAAGAGCCCCACATGCGTGGTGCGGTTTCCATGGCGCGCGCCGCTAATATCAATAGTGCGGATAGCCAGTTCTTTATTGTGCTTGCTGCTTCAACCTATCTTGATGGCCAGTATACATACTGGGGTAAAGTGACCGAAGGTATGGAATTCGTTGATAATATCAAAAAAGGTGATTCTTCTGACAATGGTGCAGTAGAAAACCCTGACAAGATTATCAAGATGCAAGTAGCTGCCGATGTAAAAGAATAACGTGCCCATTAAAAATTGGGTCGGGTTTTCGTGTGGGGTGCTTCAAACCTACGTGGCTAGCTGTGCAGGCGCAGGCATTACTATGCCATCAGCAATCGAAAGCACGATGTATGAGACTAGAAATATACCCATATCTTCTCTCACTCCTGCCAATGCGCGCGGAGTTGATTCTGATAAGATCATAGATATTATTTCGGAAGCGCTCAGCGAATCCGGATTTAATATTTCTGTTGATGTAAAACATCCAAAAAAGATAGAAAATTGGCAGGTGCCATACGCTGTGATAAGAAAAGTGGCGCGTGGTAAAGGCCAACCTAAGGATGCTATTGTAATCGATACCGATGATATCACTTATCTGCTAAGCCAGTGGGATGAAGTTACCAAAAAAGCAGAAGAGATTGCTGCGCAAAATGATATGGGCCGTGGTGGTTCATCAAGAACTACATGAAAACCAGCCTGTTTGATTTTACCCTTCCTGACTCGCTTATTGCGAAGTATCCTGCAAGTCCGCGTGATAGTTCGCGTATGCTTGTGGTGGGTGATGCACTTCACGATAAAAAAATATCGCAGCTCACCGACTATCTGAAACCGGGTGATGTGATGGTGTTTAACGACACCAAGGTGATTCCAGCGCGATTGTTTGGTAAGCGCGGTGAAGCCAAAGTAGAAATCTTGCTGCACAAACAGCAGGAAAACTATTGGCAGTGTTTTGCGAAACCGGCAAAAAAACTGAAACCGGATGATACGATTATTTTTGCTGATGATTTTTCAGCAAAGGTAATTGAAAAACGGTCAGACGGTCAGGTGATCATCGCGTTTGAAGATGATGACACGCTGTATGCTAAGCTGGAGCGCTATGGGCATATGCCACTTCCTCCATACATTACAAGGGAAGATGAGCAGAAAGACCAAGAGTGCTATCAGACGGTGTATGCGCAGCATGAGGGTTCTGTTGCTGCGCCAACAGCAGGCTTGCATTTCACTGATGATCTGCTGCGCAAAATAGATGATGCAGGGGTGCGCCGCAAGCATGTAACATTACATGTTGGTGGTGGAACCTTCCTGCCAGTAAAAACAGAGGACACCGATGAGCATGTGATGCATTCGGAGCATGCGACGATTTCGCAAGAAGTGGCGGAGCGGATTAATGAATGCAAGCGCAATGGTGGGCGGGTGATTGCAGTGGGTACCACGGCATTGCGTACGTTAGAGTCTGCTGCTGATAAAGATGGTGTGTTACATCCTATGAGTAAGGAAACGGATATCTTCATTACGCCGGGATACCGGTTTAAAGCGGTGGATGTGTTGCTTACGAACTTTCATCTGCCGAAATCGACCTTGTTTATGTTGGTATCGGCATTTAGTGGTCTGGAGCGCATGCAAGCGGCATATAAGCATGCCATCAGCGAGCAATACCGTTTTTACTCCTACGGGGATGCTTGTTTGTTGCATAGGGCGGATTAACCATTGTGACGGTTTGATGAAGTTATAGCCGAAATATAGGGTTTTGCTTGGTGAGTGTTTCTCGCGGCGGTAGAATATTAGTTCTACTACTAACGGGAGGAAACAATGGAAAACAAACAAGAAGAAACAAAAACAGAAGAAAAGAAAGATTGGGATTTTTGCTTTTGTGCAAAGTTCTTAGTCGGTGTACCCGCCATTTTTATTATTGCATATTACACCTCTATTCAGTTTGAGGGTGCGCTTATGCAGGTCTGGGCTGGTGCAGGTTCTGCACTGCTTGCTATATGGATTGCGCTGAAGATCGACAAACACCCAGCACTTAATAAAAAGATTGTTGATAAAGATTAGCTAGCGCTTAATTTCGTCGCCGTATTTTTCAAGTAATTCTCGTCTGCCGATAACACTGGCGGCAAATCGTGGCTCGCCACCTGTTTTAGGAATACGAATACCGATCATGGTTTCGTCTACCATGTGGTTGGCATCTGCGAGTGAAACGCCCAAGGTTTCGTGCATTATCTGTGCTAATGCAGGAGCTTCTTCCTGCATTTTTTCTCGCCAAAACTTTGTTGTGCCTCCATCTTTTTTGGCCATCATTTTTGGGGTTACCCAGTTGTCTTCCATCTTGGGAATCTCTTCTTCACCTAGTATGCGCTGCACATCTGGACCAGCCGCTATAGTGGTTGGGCCGCGCCGGGGCTTACGATCCCCAATCAGGTTGTGAGAAACAAGCTCATTTATTTCCGTGTCGTCTAGTTCTTGGCCGGCGTCTTTATACTGGCGTCGTATATCTTCGGCTAAATCATCACGTATATTTTCAAATTGCCTTTTTGCCACTTCATCACTAATGCCGGTTTTGTTGTGATAGGTGTGTGGGGTATCCCAACCTTCCTGAATGAGGGCAGGGAGCATAGGAAGTAGAATTGCTTGCCCCCTGGGGCTAATGGCGAGCGCGTCCTTTCCATTTTGGGTGGTGCGCCAACCCACATATTCTTTGTCTACTTTCTTCTTTGCTTCTGGCTCGCTATATCCTTCATGAAGTTGTAACTCCGCCTCCATGAAAATGGCGAACTTTTCTAGTCTATTGTTCCAGGTTTGGCTATGTCCCGGGTAGACTTTTTTCATCATATTGCCGGTTTTCCAATTTCCCAGCTCAGGATAATTAGGCTTTGCTTTACTCATACGGCTATTCTACCTTATTTTTTGTTACAGCAATATGAAGATTATAGGTAAAATAGTTGAAATTTTCTTTTAAAATACATGATGTTGACGGTGATGCGCGGCGTGGGGAAGTGCAAACGGCACATGGGGTTATTCGCACGCCTGCTTTTATGCCGGTTGGGACAGCGGCGACCGTAAAGGCAATGACCCCAGAATCAGTGGCCGAAACGGGGGCTGATATCCTGCTTGGGAACACTTATCATTTGATGCTACGCCCTTCAGCCGAGCGCGTTGCCAAGTTTGGGGGCTTACATAAATTCATGAACTGGAACAAACCTATCCTTACGGATTCGGGTGGTTTTCAGGTGATGTCGCTTTCCAAACTACGCAAGATGAGCGAGCAGCATGTGACGTTCCAATCGCATGTAGATGGCACCACGTTTGAGCTGTCGCCAGAGCGCGCGATGGAGATTCAGCATATGCTGGGTAGTGATATCACCATGGCGTTGGATGAATGCACGCCTTATCCGGCAACGGAAGAAGAGGCCAAGAAGTCGATGGAACTTTCCATGCGCTGGGCGCAGCGTTCGAAGGATGCGTTTGTAAAACGCGATGGTTACGGGTTATTCGGTATTGTGCAGGGGAGTGTGTATCCCAACTTACGTGAGGTGTCATGTGATGCGTTGAAGGGTATTGGCTTTGATGGCTATGCTATTGGCGGGCTGGCCGTGGGTGAGGGGCAAGAGGTGATGTTTGATGTGCTTGATGTCACGACGCCACATTTGCCGCAAGACAGGCCGCGCTACTTGATGGGGGTGGGCAAGCCGGATGATATTATTGGTGCGGTGATGCGTGGAGTGGATATGTTTGATTGCGTGATTCCTACACGTGCTGGGCGCTTCGCACGTGCCTATACGGACGAGGGTGAGCGCAATATCAAGAATGCGAAATATGCGGATGATGCGCGCCCATTGATGGATTCATGCACATGCCCGGCCTGTACAAATTATAGCCGTGCGTACCTCAATCACCTGTTTAAAGCCGACGAGATGCTAGGGCCGATGCTGCTTACATGGCATAACCTGACTTTCTATCAGCAGCTTATGCAGGGCATTCGTGATGCGATTACTAATGGAAAATTGACAGAATTTACTGAAGGTTTCTTGCGGAAATATAAGGGCAAGCAAGATGAAGAAACTTAGTGTTGGCATACTGATAATTTTTGCGATGGCGGTGGGGTACGCCACGTTTGCCCCATGGAAAGTGTGGCTGAAAGAGGCCATTAGTGGTGCGCTTGAACAGCAAGGGCTACACGATGTGCAGTTTGAAGTACATAGCATCAATACGGAAGGTGTTGTGCTTACCGATATCTCGATGGCTGGTGATGTGCCTGTTACGCTTGATACGCTGACCGTCAGCTATTCCCTAGAGCAGCTTCTCGATAAACAAATCAAAGATGTGCAGGCAGAACAAATCACCTTTAGTTACAACAAAATAAAAGGTGTGGCAAACAACGTATCATTGCATTTTGCCCCAACGTTGAAAGATGGCTGGAAAGGTGAATGGAAGGTGGGGTCGGTAATCCTGAAAAATACGCCACTACTACTTCCGTCATTAAAGGGGGTGGGTACCTTTGTGGTGGAAGAAAAACAACGTAACGTCAGGGGAAAGTTCTATAACCTCGATACTGCGCATAATCTCGACTTTGTACTAGATATGGAGAAGGCCGATAGCATGCGTTTAGGTATCAATTCTGCCTCTTTGCCGTGGAGCGGGGGCATGGTTAGTACGCATGATGTTAGCGTGCCTTTGAATGCTAAATCACCGATTACGGTTCCGCTGAAAGTGCAGCGTGTGGAGTTGAATAGCTTATTGCGTGATGTGACAGGCGATCGCGCCTCGGCAACGGGTGTGGTGAGCGGAACGTTGCCTATGGTTATTAGCCCGAACGGTGAGGTGATGTTTAAGGCGGGAAGCTTGAAGGCTGCGGATGATGGAACGATCGTGCTAGCGCCGGATGCTATTCCAGGGGACAATGAACAGATCACTATCGTGCGCAGTGTGCTTAGCAATTTTCACTATAAAAAACTGTCGCTTAATATCAATAGTGGCAAAGATGACAAATTATCCATGTTGCTGAAACTTTCTGGTAATAACCCGGATGTCTATAATGGCAGACAAGTAAATTTGAATGTACGTCTGACGGGTGATGTGTTAAGTCTTATGCAACAAACTATCATGCCGATGACGGATCCGAAGCAATATCTAAAACAGGAATGACTATGAAAAAAATTGGCCTTATTATGATGCTATCATGGCTTTCAGCTTGTACGCCGACTGTACAGGTGCAGGCGCCTGATAAGCCGATTGAGATTAATTTGAACGTCAATATCGAACATCGCGTGAAGGTGGAGATTGAAAAAGACGTGCAGCAGGCAATGGCAAACAATCAAGATATTTTTTAGTGAGGTTTTATGAAGCGTTTTAACTTAGCTTTTCTGGTTTTATTATCATTTTTAGTATCTGTTCCCGCCTACGCACTTAGCTTGAATGAGGCGCGTGCCAATGGTGGGGTAGGCGAAGGCCGCGACGGCTATGTGGTGGCTCTGAGTAAATCTTCTGCTATGGAAAAGTTCGCAGATTCTATCAACGCCAAACGCAAGGCAGAATATATGCGTATTTCAAAGGAAAATGGCCAGCCAGTGGGCGTTGTGGCTAAGTTGGCGGCTGAGCAAATTATCAATAAACTGCCCAAGGGGGCTAAATACCAGAACGCATCCGGCAACTGGGTATCGAAATAATTACGTCTAAACGGTTGACAAGACCGTGTAATTCCCTATTGTCCGCTTCGGTTTTCACCATCGGATGATCCCTTAGCTCAGTTGGTAGAGCGGCTGACTTTTAATCAGTAGGTCGCAGGTTCGAACCCTGCAGGGATCACCACTTTTAGGAACAATGCTGTAGTTGCATATGTATACCGCACTAGCCATTATTTCCGCATTTCTCTTCTGCTATCTTTTATTGGCGCTATTGAAGCCCGAGCTCTTTCCGTAGCGTATGCACGATTCTGTTTGGTATATGCTATTATTGCTGGCGTTGTTGGTCATATCTATCAAGCCACTGGGTTGGTATATGGCGCGCGTATATATGCGCCGAGAGGTGTGGCTGGAAAGACCCCTTGGTTGGGTGGAACGGCTTACCTATAAGTTATGTGGTATTAATCCCCACCAGGAAATGAATTGGAAGACCTACACACTGTCGATGGTGTTTTTTAGCTTGCTTAGTGCAGTAACATTATTTTTCATTTTTACTTATCAGAATATGTTGCCACTTAACCCGCAAGGGTTTGAGGGTATGTCGACTGATCTGGCTTTTAATACCGCCATCAGTTTTGTCAGCAATACAAATTGGCAAAGCTATAGTGGTGAAGCAACGCTGAGCATTTTCTCGCAAATTATTGGGTGCATGGTGCAGAACTTTCTTTCTGCGGCCACGGGTATGGCGGTAGCGGTAGCGCTGTTTCGAGCGCTAGCTGCGAGGGAAAGTAATATGCTTGGAAATTTCTGGGTCGATGTAGTGCGTGGCGTGCTTTATATCCTGCTTCCATTGGCATTGTTATTTTCCTTGGTGCTGGTATCTCAGGGGGTGGTACAAAGTTTAGATGACTACACTACTTATCAGCCAATTGAAGCCACAGAGGGTGTGGCTTATGAGATGGCTAGAGGGCCGGTAGCGACTCAGGCGGCGATCAAAATGCTGGGCAGTAGTGGTGGTGGTTTTTTTAACACTAATGCAGCCCATCCTTTTGCTAACCCCACCGCATTTTCTAATTTCCTGCAGACATTATCTATCCTGCTATTACCTGCTGGCTTGGTGTATTGCTTTGGTGTGATGGTGGGTGACCGTAGACAGGGATGGGGTCTGCTGGCTGCTATGTTCCTTATATTTATTCCTTTGGCAAGCTTTGCGATCAGTAGTGAGCTTACTGAAAACCCACTGCTGCCTGAAACAGTGGATCAAGCTGCCGGAAATATGGAAGGTAAGGAGGTGCGTATTGGTGCGCCTAATTCAGCATTATGGGCGGTGGCAACAACGGCCACTTCAAATGGTTCGGTAAACGCTATGCATGATTCTTTCATGCCGCTGGGTAGCTTGATACCTCTGGTTCTTGTGCAGTTTGGTGAAGTGGTATTTGGCGGCGTGGGTACAGGTATGCACGGTATGCTGATTTATGTAATTATTGCCGTGTTTATTGGTGGATTAATGGTGGGGCGTACGCCGGAATATTTAGGAAAAAAACTTGGCGTTCGAGAAATGCAAATTACTACGTTGTGCGTGCTCATACCCCAAGCGTGTTTGCTGTTCGGCACGGCGATAGCAATTAACACTGAGGCAGGCGTGGCCGGAATATTTAATCCGGGGGCGCAAGGCTTTACAGAAGTGTTATATGCCTTCGCTTCAGCCAGTAATAATAATGGTAGCGCCCTTGCTGGACTTAACGCTAATACGCCATTTTATAATATTGCGTTAGGCACATGCATTGCAATTTATCGTTTTGCGTTGTTGGTGCTGGTGCTTGCGCTGGCTGGCTCGTTATCTGCAAAAAGAAAAATGCGCTCAACTGCAGGCATGTTACCTACACACACACCGCTTTTTATATTGATGCTGGTGGTGACCATTTTGCTGGTGGATGTGCTTACTTATATTCCCGTGATGGCATTAGGCCCTGTGGCTGAACATATTCACCTGTTTCATATAGGTGTTACGCCATGAAGGAAATTGTACTACGCGATTTAGGAAAAGATCTGGTGCGAGCGTTTAAAAAGCTTTCGCCAAGAGATCAGATGCGTAACCCTGTGCTATTTGTAACGTATGTGGGGGCAGTGATTGTAACTGTTCTTTGCCTGATAGAGGTGACGACACAGCAGCAAATAGATAGAGAGCCTATGTGGGTGACGATGTGGATTGCCGTATGGATGTGGTTTACCTTGTTGTTTGCCAATTTCGCTGAAAGCCTTGCAGAAGGGCGGGGTAAGGCGCAAACCGAATCTCTGCGTTCGCTGCGCAAAGATATCAACGCTAAAAAACTTAAAAACAAAGATAAGCATGATAAGTTCACGGTGGTATCAGCCGCTATGCTTCATAAAGATGATATTGTGTTTTTGGAAGCGGGTGATTTTGTGCCTTGTGATGGTGAGGTGATTGACGGTATTGCCTCTGTTGATGAGAGTGCCATTACAGGTGAGAGTGCACCGGTGATACGCGAATCTTCCAGCGATCGAGACGTGGTAACAGGGGGGACACGCATACTTTCTGACTGGCTGGTAATACGCGTTACTGCAAGCGCAGGAGAAAGCTTTATTGATCGCATGGTGTCTTTGGTAGAGGGCGCAAAACGTCAAAAAACGCCTAACGAGGTGGCGCTTAATATTCTACTTGTTGCTTTTACGTTGCTATTTCTGATTGTGGTAATAACGCTTTTACCATTCACGCTTTTTAGTGTGTCACATGCAGATGGCGTGCAGCCTATTAGCCTTATTGTGTTGATTACAATGATGGTGTGTCTTTCGCCTAGCACTATTGGTGGTTTGCTTTCAACGATTGGTATTGCTGGGATGAATCGCTTGCTCAAAGCCAATGTTCTGGCGTCTTCCGGTCGTGCGGTTGAGGCGGCGGGTGATGTGAATGTGCTCTTGCTGGATAAAACAGGAACGATTACTCATGGTAATCGGCAAGCGAATGACTTTATTCCGGCCAGTGGAGTTTCTGTCACTGTATTGGCTGAAGCGGCACAATTGTCTTCATTGGCAGACCATACGCCAGAAGGCATTAGTATTGTAATGCTGGCACGTGGAAAATATAATCTCACAGAAATGAATTCACCTGAAAAAGCGGAGTTTATCGAGTTTTCTGCAGAGACTCGTTTTAGTGGTATAAGGCTTGGTGATCGACATATTCTCAAAGGGGCAGCGGATGCGATTGATAAGTATCTGAGTGAGCATGGTGGAAGTGTGCCGGAATCTGTGCATCGCAAGGTAGAAGAGGTGGGGCGTGCAGGTGGTACTCCATTAGTAGTGGTGGATGGTACGAAAGTGTTAGGTGTGATTCATCTTAAAGACGTAGTAAAGGCAGGGATCAAAGAGCGGCTGGCTGACCTGCGCAGGATGGGTATTAAAAGCATGATGATTACCGGTGATAACCCACTTACAGCCGCTGCTATTGCCGCAGAGGCAGGGGTGGATGATTACCTCGCTGAGGCTACACCAGAGGCCAAGCTGAAACTAATTCGTAAATTACAGGCCGGTGGTGAGCTGGTGGCGATGGTTGGGGATGGCACCAATGATGCACCTGCGCTTGCACAGTCAGATGTAGCGGTGGTGATGAATAGCGGCACACAAGCGGCCAAAGAGGCCGGTAATATGATTGATCTGGATTCTGACCCCACCAAGCTTATCGAGATTGTGCAGATTGGTAAGCAGATGTTGATGACGCGTGGTTCACTGACTACTTTTTCTATGGCTAATGATCTGGCGAAGTATTTTACCATTGTTCCTGCTGCGTTCTCTGCAACCTATCCGGCGCTTTCTTTGTTGGATGTAATGGGGCTGCATTCACCGGTTTCGGCTATGTTATCTGCCGTTATTTTTAATGCGCTGATTATTATTGCGCTTATACCATTGGCACTAAGAGGAGTGAAATATCGCGCTGCCGGGGCGGCTTCTATACTGCGTTCTAATTTAATGGTCTATGGTGTGGGTGGGTTGATTGCGCCTTTTATCGGAATCAAGCTGATTGATTTATTGTTAGGTTTGATAGGAGTGGTGTAGTGAGTTTGCTTACATATATCCGATCATCTGTGTTGCTATTGGTGTGGTTTAGCCTATTGCTTGGTGGTGGCTATACGGTGTTTGTTACATTGATTGCTCAGGGGGTTTTTCCCCATCAAGCCAATGGTAGTTTGATTGAAAAAGGTGGTGTGATTGTTGGGTCGGAATTAATTGGCCAGCAATTTAGTGATCCCAAATATTTTTGGGGTAGGTTGTCGGCTACAACACCTCCTTATAATGCTGCGCATTCACAAGGCTCTAATATGAGTCCCGCCAATCCTGTGCTCGTGGAACGTGTAAAAGAACGCGCCAAAATGCTGCAAGAGAAAGACCCCAACAACATTGCGCGTATACCTGTAGACTTGGTAACGGCATCTGCCAGCGGCCTTGACCCGCATATTAGTTTTGCGGCGGCTATGTATCAGGTTCCGCGTGTGGCCAAATTGCGCAAAATGGAGCAAGCTCAGCTGATGGCGCTTGTGGAAAAACATAGTGATGAGCCGTTATTAGGGTTTATGGGGCAGACAAAAGTTAATGTGCTGGCACTTAACATTGCGCTTGATGAAGCGGTTATTATGGCCAATCCATCAGAAAAAAGGTGAAGTCTTACAGGAGTTTGCTAAAGTGTGGGTATGAGTGAAAGCAACCGTCCTGACCCAGATGAGCTCTTAAGCCGTATTCAGGCTGAAGAAAGCGAAGCAAAAGCAGAGCAAAGTACGCGCGGCAAGCTAAAAATCTTTTTTGGCGCATGTGCCGGTGTAGGTAAGACCTATGCCATGCTTTCTGCTGGTAGGTCTGCCTTGGCAGAAAATATTGATGTCGTGATTGGCCTGGTAGAAACCCATGGAAGGGAAGATACCAAGAAACTTCTCGATGGCATGCCAATTATGCCTACGCATGAAGTGCAATATCGAGGAACTCTACTCAAAGAATTTGATCTTGATTCGGCGTTAGCCAGAAACCCGCAGCTTATTTTACTTGATGAGTTGGCACATAATAATGCGCCTGGCTCGCGCCATCCAAAACGCTGGCATGATGTGGAGGAGTTGCTGGATGCTGGGATTGATGTCTATACCACCATCAACGTACAGCATCTTGAAAGCCTGAACGATGTTGTCGCGCGTATTACTGGTATCTGGGTGAAAGAAACCGTGCCGGACGCTGTATTTGATAATGCAGACGAAATCTCGCTGGTCGATATTCCATCAGAGGAACTGCTTAAGCGTTTGCAAGAAGGTAAGGTGTATATTGCGCCGGATGCTAAGAAACGTGCAGCGCAAAATTTCTTCAAGAAAAGTAACCTGATTGCGCTTCGTGAGCTTGCGCTTCGCCGTACAGCCGAGCGTGTTGATGCGTTGATGGATGTGTATAAGGTTCCGGGTGGGGGTACGCAGAGCTGGAGCGGTGCAGATCGTATTTTGGTGTGTATTGGTCCTGATCCATTATCTACACGGCTGGTGCGCGCTGCCAAACGTATGGCTAGTGGTTTGAAATCACCATGGGTCGCTATTTATGTAGAAAATGATCGGCATTACCGTCTGAGTAAAGAAGGGCAAGAAGCAGTACAACGCACTATGCGCCTTGCTGAGCGTATGGGCGGCGATACAGAAACGATTAAAGGCCAATATAACGCGGCTGACGACGTGCTTAACTATGCACGTGAAAATAACATTACCAAAATTATTGTTGGAAAAACACCAAATTCAAGATGGCGCGAGGTATTTATTGGTACCTTGGCCGATAAAATTATACGCGCTTCTGGTGATGTGGATGTTTATGTGGTCACGGGTGAAGCAGAAGAACGTAAATCACATAATATGTCGCTGTGGACAATGCATGCTTCATGGCAGACATATATTGCCGCACCGATTATGGCGTCGGTATTTACGTTGTTGTTATTGCCTCTGCGCCCTTACGTAGACCCAGGGAATCTGATTTTAGTCTATCTGATTGGTATTGTGGCAGTCGCGCTTCGTTATGGGCGTGGGCCTGTGTTAATGGCAACATTGCTTTCAACATTATGTTTTAACCTCTTTTTCATTGAACCTTATTACTCGCTTAAAATAACGGAAGAGCAGCACATCATTACTTTTTTGGTGTCGCTTATTACGGGCGTAGTGATTGGTACACAAACAGCAAGACTGCGCGTGCAGGTGCTTTCGGCGCGTAAACGCGAGAAGAATACTTCTACGCTTTATTCCATGTCGCGTGAATTATCTGCCAATAGGGGCAAGGTAGCACTTGCACAAATTGCTTCACAATATGTGGCAGAGATTACTGAAAGTGATGTGTTTATCTGGCTGCCTGATGAAAAGGGCGAGTTGCAGACGGTTGTGTCTGAAACAGAATCGGAAAATGATGCACTTGATCCTGTGCGTGAAGAGAGTGTTGCCAGATGGACATTCACTCATCGACAAAATGCAGGGCTGGGAACTGATACGCTGCCGAGTGCGGAGGCACTATATGTACCGCTATCGGGCTCTAATGGGGTGGTCGGTGTTATGGGTATTATGCCGCATGACAAATCTATGGAGGGTTATAGCTCAGACATAGTCGAATTGTTGGATGCGTTTGCCAGTATTACTGCATCTGCATTGGAGCGTGCACAAGCAGCTGAGCTTGTCGAGAAGACCATCGTTGAAGCAGAAAGTGAAAAGCTTCGTAATATTTTACTTTCCTCCGTTTCACACGATTTACGTACACCACTTGCTGCGATAACGGGGGCTGCCAGTACTTTGCTTCTTGAGGGAGGTAAGGTGAGTGAAGAATATCGCCTTGAGTTGCTTCGCTCTATTCATGAGGAAGGAGCTCGTCTTGCGAGAATGGTAACCAACTTGCTTGATGTATCGAGTTTGGAGTCTGGTTCAGTGAAGTTGAATAAGGAGCTCTACTTTATTGAAGAGTTGATTGGTTCCGCCTTGATGCGTGTCGAAGCAAAACTATCAAACCATAAGGTGCATACAGATATTGAGCATGGTTTGCCGTTGTTACGTATGGATGGTTTATTGATTGAGCAGGTGCTCATTAATTTATTTGAAAATGCTGCTGAGTTTACCCCTGCGGGTACGACGATTGATGTTTCGGCAGTAACCGTTAAGCCCGATGTGCACGTGACTATTTCTGATAATGGACCAGGTATTACCAAAGGTGAGGAAGAGCGTATTTTTGATAAGTTCTATATTGCTTCCTCTGATGATAGTCAGAAAGGTGGTGGACTTGGCCTTGCTATATGTCGCGGTATTATTCATGCCCACGGTGGGAAGATTTGGGCGCAGAATAGGGCCGAAGGGGGCGCAATGTTTACTTTCACCATTCCCCTCCGTTCAGTTGACCCAGAATAGGCCATTAGCGCCAAATTTGCTGTGATTGTCACAAAAAGTTCACATTGCTGTAACAACAATTTAAATAAAATTTGATATAAATAAGATGTAACAGGAGCGCTGCTCAACGAAAAAACAATAACTTATAGCGCTAAAAGAGATAATACCACGGTTTACGCAACGGATGTAAAGGTAAATGGAAGGGTGGTAGAGGTATGAAAAAGGTTAATGTAGCAATAGTTATCAGTTCGATACTAAGCTTGGCGGCAACGCAAGCGCAGGCGGCTCTGTATATACCTTCAAATGCTCCACAAGGTTTTGTAGATGGTCCGGTTCCCAAAGTAGATAATATCGCGGATCTTCCTCTGGTTCAGACGTATGCAGTTAAAAAACAGGCGCGCATTGATGATATAGATAGCTTTTCACTCGAAGATTTGACTAACGCCAATGTCGATGGTGACTCAGAAGGCTCTGACATTATTACCGTATCCACTAGTAGCGTAGCAACTACGCCTGATATCTCGGTTCATTCTGCATCAGTTGTTCCACCTAGCAGTTTCGATTCATCACTTGCAGGGGCTAGCGTAAGTACTCCACGTAGCGTTGTTAGTTTTGGCGGTGGTGGCAGCTATCAAGGTGGTGTGGTGATGATTCCTATTGCCATTGGAGCTACAGCTAATGGCGCTGAACCTGGCAGCTTCGCTCCTCCACCTAGCGCACATATCGGTGCGGCTGGCTCTGGCGGCAAGTTTGGTGGTGGCTTGAGAGGCGGATTAGGCTTCGGTAATAATAACTAGTGCTTCGCTACTAGTCGTCAGCATCTAGATTTTCATCTGTAAATGACATGCCTTCCATTGGCTCTCCAGACGTTGTTGTTGGAGTGCTTTCTGTCGCACCAGCTGATTCATCGCTAGCATGAGAAGCAGCATCTTTAAACGCTTCTTCAATGTCAGATGGAATGTCATCGCCTTTGGTGAGTAGCTTTTTATCAGCAATATCAGAAACAGGCTTTTTAAAGAAACTCTGAATTACATCTTCTTCTAGTGCCTCTAGGCTTACTGTCTTATCTGCAATTTCACGAAGTGATACCACGGCATCTTTATCGTTATCACGGTCAATAGTTAGCGGGTTGCCAGATCCAATTTGTTTCGCGCGTTGTGCAGCGAGTAGAACTAGGTCAAAACGGTTTGGTACATTTAGAATGCAGTCTTCAACGGTGACGCGTGCCATGGTGATTTTGCTCCTTGCAATTCAGCAATTTATTTGAAAGAGTGACGTTTCTAAAGGATTTGCTACCAAAAAACAAGCATTTTTGCTATATTTATGACCTATGGCCGATATACATAACTTACTGGAAAAAAAAGATAAGCGCATTCCCAAGCCGGAATGGATACGCGTTAAAGCACCTACTTCTCGTGAATATCAAGGCACGAAAGAGGTTATAGATAAGCTGAAGCTGAACACGGTTTGTGAGGAAGCGGCCTGCCCAAACATTGGAGAATGCTGGTCTCAGAAGCATGCTACGGTGATGATTATGGGTGATACCTGCACCCGCGCATGCGCTTTTTGTAATATCAAAACCGGTGTGCCTGGTGCGCTGAACCCACATGAACCAGATAATCTGGCGCAAGCCGTTGGAGAGCTTAAGCTGAACCATGTGGTGATTACCTCAGTGGATCGGGATGATCTTGAAGATGGTGGTGCGCAACATTTTGCAGATTGCATTGCCAAGTTGCGACTCTATGCGCCGGGCACCACTGTTGAAATTCTGACACCGGATTTTCTGCGTAAAGAACACGCGATTCCTGTTATCGCGAATGCGAAGCCTGACGTATACAACCACAATATTGAAACAGTACCGAGGCTGTATAAAGAAATTCGCCCAGGCGCGCGTTATTTTAATTCGCTGCATCTATTAAAGCGCGTGAAAGAAATCAATCCTTCTGTTTTTACTAAATCTGGCATTATGGTCGGACTAGGGGAAACCAAAGAAGAAGTGTTGCAGGTGATGGATGATCTGCGTTCGGCTGATGTTGATTTTATGACGATTGGCCAGTATCTGCAGCCAACTCCAGCGCATGCAGCGGTAGATCGTTATGTGACGCCAGATGAGTTTGACTACTATAAACGTCAGGCTAAGGCGAAAGGCTTTTTGATGGTAGCATCTTCACCACTTACACGCTCATCATATCACGCAGGTGATGATTTTGCAGAGATGAAAAAAGCGCGTGATGAGCTGCTTAAATCTTAGGGGCGCCTGAAAGAACTGTCAGTCTTTGCTCTTGCTGAACGGGCACTTTTCTCTGGGGGAACGATGTTTGCCAATTCGGCACGAATATCTACATCCGGTAGGTCTTTGGAGTGCAGCTTAGCCTCAACGATATTGAGGTCCGCCAGAGATTCCATTAGATAGCCGTCTTTTTCCATCTCTCGCCATTTCTTCATGAAGCCGTCGTAGAAACCGTCAACATTAAGCACAATCAGTTTTTTATCTTTTATACCGGGATAGGCGGGGTTGCCGTTTTTCATGATGTCGAGGCGTTTATCAACACTGATCAACATTGCCTGAAGCATAGTATCAATATCGCCGGGAGCTAGAATAAAAGCATCATGAGCGGCTATGGTCTCTGCTATGGGGGTGTTGCTGTTGAGTATAGCAACTTTCATATTGCGCTGCTCCAGAATATTTTTAGCGGCATGGGCTACACGAGCCGTATCTTTTCTGTATTCTTCTGCATTTGGGTTGGTGGGGGTTCGTTCTGACAGTAAGTCAATCGGAGTGCCATGTGGATTAACCACCTTCACTTTATCCAGCTCATCAGCGGCAATATACCCATCTGCATACATGCGCCTTAGATTGCTTACTAAGGGCTGCCAATAGGGCTCTGCTACAGCAAGGGTTCCTCGTTTTTTTATACCGCCCAAAATTTCTTCCATGGTGCCCATGCCGCCTTGGATGGCGAGTTCTTTCGGGGCAATTTCACGCGCGAGTTCTAGCCGTTTTTCTAGTCCTTCATATACACCTTTTCCATCCGCTATCACCAGAATGTCATAGCGATTATCAGGAATCTCAAACTTCATGATTGCTTCGCAGGTGACGCCAATTTTTACTTTCGCACCCTCTGCAACTGCGCCCATTACAGAATGTTGGCTTCCACCATTAACGATTGCTCCTAGGGTGTGTCCCCATTCTTTTGCTTCAGCTAACACAGCGGGGTCATTTGTTTTTCCCGAACCCGTAACCAGGGTAAGGGGGGAGGTGAGGCTTCGTTCCTTCATCAGCCTATCAATGTCGGTTTTTAACTGCGCAATCATGGCTGTTTGTTCGCCTGCAGATTTTCCACGCAGATCAACAACCTTCAAACCCTCTTCGGTTTGTAGTCTTTCAATTTCGGCATTCGCTTCTGTGGGGGAAAGCTCTCTTTTTGTCACGTCACATCCATTTTTATTAGATTATAGCGTGTTTGTTAATAATTAATGGATGTTGCGTATTTATTGCAATAATCCTGAAAGTTCAATAATATGCTGGCCATGAATCACCATCACGAACATCATGTGGAATCCTCTGAATCACTGCGCGACTTTGTTATTGGCATGGCCGATGGATTGACCGTGCCCTTTGCGTTAGCGGCTGGTCTTGCTGGTGCGGTGGATAATAATTCCCTCATTGTAGTGGCAGGTGCGGCAGAGATTGCTGCGGGCACTGTAGCGATGGGGCTTGGTGGCTATATGGGCGCGCGCACGGAAAAAGAGCATTACGATGCGGAAGAAAGACGTGAGATGCGCGAAGTGGAACTGGTGCCTCATGTGGAAGCAAAAGAGGTGGCGGATATATTACGCGATTTTGGAGTGCCCGAGGAACAGGTGCCGATTGTAGTGGATGGTATAAAAAAAGATCCTCAGAAATGGGTAGACTTTATGATGCGTTTTGAGCTGGGGTTGGAGCGGCCGAACCCAAAACGCCTGATATCAAGCCCTCTGATTATTGGCAGTGCATACGCGTTGGGCGGGTTTATTCCCTTATTGCCTTACATGTTGTATGATACGGTTACAGACGCTTTGCCGGTTTCTGTTGTGCTGACTCTGATCGCGCTTTTTGCTTTTGGTGCATTTCGTGGATATTACACTGGCCAGAAAGTATGGCGAGCGGCTATGCAAATGACGTTTATTGGCGGGCTTGCTGCTGCTACGGCTTTCTTTATTGCAAAGATGATTAGCTGATATGCCTAGAGCGTGGATATATTACATTGCAGTGGTGCTACCTCTTGTTTTTTATGTGATGCTAGAGTTCATGCCTTTTACTGACTGGTTATGGTATGGCGGTTATGAGCGGGAGTACTGGTTCTTCTTGGGACTAAAAGACAATGACACGTTTCAGGAGTTTATCGGTGGCTGGCCGTTTTGGGTCTTCATTTTTACTATATTGGTTTATTGGAACGCTGATCAGGATAATGAATCGGTATGTAATCAATTCTATCTTTTGCCGGTCGTATTTGTTCCATTTTCCATCATTGGTTCGGCGCTCATGAATTTAGAGTTCAACCCCGCGACGCTCTACACTCATCCTTTCATTATCATATTGGCGGGCTATTGCTACGTGTTGCCGTGGCTGATGTTCGTATGGGTGATGAGTAAATTACGTTTGTTGGTGTGATATGCCGAAACATTCTGAACGACAAACATCACCATACACACCAGAGCAATTATTTTCCTTGGTTGCGGACGTGGCAAAGTATCCTGAGTTTTTGCCATGGTGTCGTGCCGCGCGTATTTTGGAGCGTAAGGAAAATGAATTTTTAGCGGAGCTGGTGATTAGCTTTGCGCATCATAGTGAGCGCTATACATCGCGCGTATCTCTTGATCGTCCACATGAAATTAACGTGACGATGGTGCGGGGGCCGTTTGAATATCTGACTAATCATTGGCGTTTTACCTCAAAAGAAGAGGGGGGCACGTCTATTGATTTTGCACTCGATTTTACCTTTCGCTCAAAAATCCTGGAAAAGCTCATAGGCTCACTTTTTGCAAAGGCTACGCAAAAAATGGTGACAGCGTTTAAAGTGAGGGCTGACGAATTATACGGGAATAAATAGTTCTAGCGAGCTGGCTGTAGCTCAGCAGCACCTGCTCTGTGTGCACCCAGCCTGTCAGCATGTGAAATAGGTGCGCCATTTTCCATCGTGTCTTCTACACGATTAATCATTGGCGAGAAGATGTTTTTACCCAGCCAGCTATCAACCGATTTCATTTGATCAGGGAAGGCGATGCGTGTGGTAAGGCCAACACCGGTTGTAACTGCAGAGCTTGCGAGTTTTCCTAAAAAGATTGCGCGAACAGGTGCCGGGTTTCTGACGGCTTTTTGGGCCGCTACGTTACCCACTAGTCCAGCAGTCATCATGATGGCCGAGCGCACCAGATTTTGCTCCTGGAAAGTTGTCCATTGTTTGACTTTTCTATCATATTCAGGGTCGTTACGTTCATCGGCAAACACACGATGTGCAACGGAAGTATATAATGGATCAATCCACGCGCGCATCGCACGTGTGCAGCTATGTAGTTTGGAAGGAAACAATGCTTCGGCCACCACGAGCGTACCAAACCCAGATAGGTCACCAACGATCTCACCAAAGAAGTTTTTTCCGAATCGGCCAGCAAAGTTTTGCTCATTCCAGCCGGCGGGCACCCTATGTCTAGCAAAACGCTCAACATAAGATTGCTGTACCTTCATGTTGATGAATGGTTCGTAGAAATTAGCCGCAACACTGAGGAGTCCATGCTGCATAGCATAAGCGATACTCTCGCTTCGCAGCTGGATGGAAATGTCTTTGTTCCCCGTTGTTTGTTGTTCTATGGCCATCTTTTTTTCTACAGATTAACTCATTTTTAATTCTACAGCATTTTGTCAGTAAATACAAGGTTATAGGGTTAAATTATTGGGTTATAAGCGTTTAATGGTTTCCGCTAATCGCATATGAGTCTGTCGGGGCTAAAATACTGTAGTTTCTACTGGAAGTTGACAAGGCTTTCCGCCTCTGGCATTGCTACGCGCCTTCCTGATGTATGGAGGGGTGGCCGAGTGGTCGAAGGCGCACGCTTGGAAAGCGTGTAGGCGGGCAACCGTCTCGTGGGTTCGAATCCCATCCCCTCCGCCATTTCCTTAAATCATTGCTGCACAATCGCTTTTGTGTTCGAACCCTTATTCAACTTGACTTCATAAAATTTCAATGCATTGATTTTGAACGATTTATTATGGTTCGAATCCCATGCAGGTCATACATGAATAAGTGACGCAGTACAGAAGAGATATACGTAAGCCTATGCAATCGCATTCGCCAACGCTATGCTGAAGATGGCGAGCAACTTACTGATAAAGAAGTAAGGGAGGCAGCCGACAATCTACTTGGGTTATGTAATAAGATTATTGAAATTGAAACAAACAAAATAGATGGCAAAAAATAAAGAACGAAAAATTATTGTACTTGGAGCCGGAGCATCGATTGGCGCTAAACGCTATCCTATTGATTCATCATTAAGTGAAATGATGAATCAGATGCCTTCAGCAGAAAACTTTTTCTATGACTTATTTAAAACCAACAAAACAGATTCTAGGCCTGCGGGTTTTTTAAATACTCTTGGCCTTACCTTTTCAAATTTAAATGACCTTATAACCAGAGCATGGGGAATTAACCTTGAACATTTTGACCCTGAAGAATGGAAGGGAGTTAACATTGAAGAAGTTATGACTTTTTTAGAGGTTGGCAGTAGGATGTATCCCGTAAACTCAGATTATCAAAAAGTTTTTAAAATAGCTCAAGAGCAGCTTTTGGCTTATATGCACCCACTTATCCCTATGAGATGTGAAGGTCAGCACTGTGAATATCTAGCGAACATATTTTTTAGTTTGAAAGAAAGCGACACGGTTATCTCATACAACTGGGATACAATATCAGATTTTACTTTAGCTCACTTAAAAGCACCTCAACTAAAAAACTATGCTCGATTATTAAGAGATAAAGATATCAAAACTGAGAAATACAAAGACTTGGGTCTTTTATTAAAATTGCACGGTTCCTTTAATTGGTATTGTTGTGAGGGTAAAAAATGTGAATTTAGTAAACAGCCCCGACCACCATTTCAAAAGAACCGCTCTATTTTGTTGAACTCACGCCAATTATGGAAATGCCCTTCTTGTGGAAACGATAGGCCAAAACCACTCATTGTGCCGCCAGTATCGAACAAGCTAATCAATAAAAATGCTTTTATAAAAAAGCTATGGCTTATCGCACGAGAGCAACTGACCAATGTCACCGATATAACTTTCATTGGTTATTCTTTTCCGCCAACAGATTTTTATACTGAGTGGCTTTTTAGGCAGTTGAATTTTATTGTCGATCGCCCTGAAATAAAAATCACTATAGTAAATCCTGAATATAGAAAAAGAGGATCAGCGGTCACAAAAAGGTATAACAACCTCTTTCGTGACTACGAAATTGAAAGCTATAAAACCCTCAAACAATATTCTGAGGAAAATCTGTTTGTATAGATAAATCCAGAGCTATTTATTTTTTCGAATAACTCAAATAAAAGCAGCCTATTTTCCTCAACAGTTCGAATAACGTCCATTACGCTCCGCCACCCTACACTCTTCGAGCTTCGGGTGGCAGGGTGTTTTCAGGCGGCGTGTTTGATGCCGTGGGTAGCGAGTTCGGATTCCAGTGCTTCTTGCAGCGTTTTTAACCCTTCCGGAGAGGTGGACTCACAACGTGCAACGAGTACGGCTTGCGTGTTGGATGCGCGTAGCAACCACCATCCATCCTTGGTATTCACGCGTACCCCATCAACATCATTTACATCGGCGTCCGTATTTTTCAGACGGGTTTTAACTGCCTCGATGATGGAAAATTTTTGTGATTCATCACAGGCGATGCGTAGCTCTGGGGTGGAGTACGTTTGAGGGAGTTCTTTGCGGAGGTCAGATAGTTTTTTGTTACTGCTAGAGAGCAGAGACAGTAATCTTACTGCTGCATATAGCCCGTCATCATAGCCATAATAATGATCGGCAAAGAACATGTGTCCGCTCATTTCACCGGCAAGTGGCGCGCCGGTTTCTGCCATTTTACTTTTAATGAGTGAGTGGCCGGTTTTATACATGAGCGGTTTGCCGCCCAGCTCCTTTACCTTGTCAAAAAGTGTCTGACTGGCTTTTACGTCAGCAATAACGGTTGCACCTTTTTGTTCGGCAAGAAGTTCGGAAGCGTAAATTGCAAGCAGTTGATCGCCCCACAAGATTTCGCCGGTTTCATCCACTACCCCAATGCGATCGCCATCACCATCAAACGCAAGCCCAACATCACATGCGCTATCTTTCACAGTGGCTATAACATCCTGAAGGTTTTTGGCAACAGATGGGTCGGGGTGATGATTAGGAAAATTGCCATCAATGTCGGAAAAAAGTGCTGTATGTGTGCCGGGTAATTGCTCTGTGAGTGCTTGCATAACACGGCCAGCCGCACCGTTTCCTGCATCCCATGCTGCTTTCAGGGGGCGTTTGCCGCGATACGCATCGAGGAGGGTGTCGATATAATTTTTTTCTACGGCGAGCTCATTGCATGTGCCATCGCCATTATAGTAATTCCCAGAGGATGCAATACGCCCGAGTTGTTGGATGTCTTCACCATAAAATGGTTTTTTGCCAAGCATGAATTTGAAGCCATTATGGCTTGGTGGGTTGTGTGAACCCGTTACCATAATTCCGCCATCCAGTTTTTCAGAACACACAGCAAAATACAACATAGGGGTAGGGCCGATACCGATATGCAGGACTTCTGCTCCGCATTCCATTAGTCCTTTAGTGAGTGCATCTACCAATTCTGGAGAACTGAGCCTGCCATCCATTCCGATGGCAATACGTGGGTTCGTATTTTTCCATTCTGGCTTGAAGCTTCCAAACGCGCGGCCAATTGCGTAAGCATCGTCTTTAGAGAGCGTTTCGCCGATAATGCCGCGTATGTCATATTCGCGTAGAATAGTGGGGTCAAAATGATGTGTCATAGGCTGTTTTTTATACATGGTTTTTAAGTAATGACATCATTCTTTTATGTGTTTATGCTTTGGCCATCTTCTGAACATGAAAGGAAATATGATGAGTGATAAAAAGATTATTGATGCATTAAATAAGATTTTGGAATGTGAACTGGCCGGCGTAGTGCGCTATACGCATTATTCTTTCATGGTGTTTGGCCATACGCGTATTCCTATTGTGGCGTGGTTGCGTGAGCAGGCAACAGAGTCGCTTACGCATGCAGGTATGGCGGGTGAGCATATCACCACGTTAGGTGGACACCCATCGCTTAAGATATCGTCACTACTGGAAACACACAAACATGCGATTAATGATATTCTAAAAGAAAGCCTTGAGCATGAAACAGAGCAGTTAGGTAATTATAAGAAATTACTTAAACTGGTGGAAGGTAAGCACATTTATCTTGAGGAATACGCCAGAGCGATGATTGCCGACGAAACGGGGCATATCGCAGAAGTTGAAAAAATGCTTCGCAAGCCTGGTTGATAAACTGGTGCGTCTTATACAGGGGCGCTTGTAATAGCGAATAATCAGCCTTTTGAGTCAATGATAAGTAATTTCGTTTGTCAGCAAATACAACCTATGATATATATAACCGTCATATAATAATAAATCATAGGTTGCGCGAGGGGATATGCGGGTATTGTTGATTGAAAATGAGCATGATGAAAAAAATGTAGCAGAAATATTAAGTACATATAACTTGAAGGATGATTTGCTTCGGCTTGACCTTACGCGCGTAGATTCAATCGATGAAGCAACCATAATGTTGGATAAAAAAGGAGCAGATGTAGTACTACTTAGCCTTCCTTTTCCTGACACAAAAGATGTAGACACGGTGCGTTCTATTTGTAATCGCAACGAGTCGCCACCAGTTGTGGTGATTACTGATGATTCTGCCAATGCTCATTCGGGTATTGAATTGGTAAGAGCTGGCGCACAAGATTATATTCCAAAGCGCTATACAGATGCCTCAGTATTAGTACGTACCATGCAATACGCGATAGAACGACATAGTATGAGTAAGCAAATTGAGTATCAGGCGTTGACACTGAAACATGTTAATGAAGAGCTTGAAGCAATCAATGAAGAAATGGAGACATTCGCTTATATTACGTCACACGATTTGCGTTCTCCGCTTAGAAATTTAAAAGGGTTTTCAGGTGAATTACATCGAGGGCTTGATATTATTCTTCCTATGCTGGAAACACTTTTGCCGAAATTGTCAGAAGTAGAACAGGAGCTTCTACAAAAAGAAGTATGTGAGCGTATCCCTAGGGCTTTGGCATATATCAATATTGCATCTGATAAAATGGAGCAAATGACCGATGCCATCTTAAAACTTTCACGCTTGGGTAGAAGAGACATTGTTTTTGAGCCAGTAGATACCAACATGATTGTGATGGATTGTTTGGAGTCGCTTGCGTATCAAATAGATAAGTCCTGCACCAAAGTTAATGTGGATGACTTGCCTGTTATTCAGGGAGACAGAGCCTATATTGAACAAATTTTTGCTAACTTACTTGATAACGCTATCAAATACATGAAGCCTGAATGCCCTGGAAAGATTGATATTACAAGTATGGTTGATGGGGATTTTATCCAGTTTTCAGTTCGGGATAACGGTTGCGGAATAGCAGAAGAAAATATGCATAAAGTGTTTGAGATATTCCGTCGTGCTGGCAATGTTGAAAATATTCCTGGTGAGGGTATGGGGATGCCTTACGTGCGTGCCATTGTGCGTAAACATGGTGGCAATATATGGTGTGAGTCGGTCTTAGGGGAGGGAAGTGTGTTTCATTTCACCATCGCGCAAAGGCAGGATAATAAAGAGGCAGCATAATGGTTAATGCTGTCGATGTTATCATAACTATACGTTTTATATAATAAAACCTTGTGGTGGCTGGCTGTTAGTCAGCCTTTTGGCTTAAATTGTCATAGAATGTTCATGAGCTAATATACCCCTATAGTGGTATGATAGGTTTATGAAGACAATGTGGTTGATAGCGGTGCCGCTATTAGCTCCGATAAGCTCCTTAGCGGCCGAAAATGAAAGTGCCAACAAAAGTTCTGACACTGCGAAGAAAGCTGTGGTCGTTTTAGCCTCGGTTGGGCTTGATTCTCCAGAAGCATTACATTTGGTAAAATATGTGGATGAGAATACCGCAGGCGGCTATCTCAAGCTTGCCGAAGAACGTACTATGGGAGGAACTCTGAAGCTACACTATGAGTTAAGTGGTGGCATTTCGAAAAAGCAAATGGAACTGCGTTTTACGCCAGATGATTCACATTTCACTTATACGGCTCGCCCTAAAGAAGCCATGGTCAATTATCGTTTTCGTTTTTAATTTCAAAACCCAGTGACTCAAACGTATCTTTCATATGCTGCGGAAGCGGCGCTGTTGCGAAGATAGCCCCTTTGTTGCGATAGATAGGAACATTCAGGCTACGCGCATGTAAATGTAGTTGATGGTCTTCAGCGTTTCCATAAATTTTATCGCCGATGATAGGGCAGCCGATGGCTGCACAATGCACTCGTAATTGATGCGTGCGTCCGGTTTGTGGCTTTAATTCCAACCAGCTTTTGCCACGTATTGTGCCAAATAGTTTATATTCTGTCAGTGATGGAAGTCCGTTTGTTTCATCAACCATCATATGCCAATGGTTGCTGCGTTCTGATTTTTTAGCGAGGGGTAGATCAATAGTTCCGTGATCATGTTCGGGTTTGCCATCCACCACTGCCCAGTAAGTTTTGTTGATCTTATTCTTTTCAAAAAGTTTGCCGAGTTTTGCGAGTGCTTGTCGATGTCTTCCCAGTATCAGACAGCCACTCGTATCACGATCAAGTCTGTGTGCAAGAGCTGGCAATCGTGGCAGGCCAAAACGCAACGCATCAAAATATTGCTCCAAGTTTTCGCCTCCTCCCGAGCCTTTATGTACCGGTATACCGGAGGGTTTATTAATGATGAGCATCAATGCATCACGGTATAAAAGATGCTCAAGGAGCCAGTCGGGGTTTTTCATAATTATTATATTTCAATGTGTTGATTGGTTTTGGCGTTGTCACAAAAGCTTCGATTGTGTATTTCCGTGTGCTGCATAGTATGTTAATCTTTTTCTTCATTAACATTTAGAGCACATGACGAGCAATACATACCAGCAATTCAACTCAACTGAACAGCTTACACTTGCTAAAGAGCTGAGTGATGCCTTTATAGAGGTTTTGGAACAAAAAGGCGATCCTGAACAGATAGGAAAGCGTCTTAGAATGCTGCGCGATGTGGCGTGGCAAACGGATGAAGCTAAGGCGTGGCCACCTAAATTGCGTAGTAAATGGTCATCTGAGCGTCATAGAGTTTTTCGTGCGGTGCTAAAAGGCGAAGATGAGAGTCATGCCAAGTTGGCGAAAGAGGAGGGGCTTGCTCCACTTTCTGCTGAAGGGCGTGTGAAGTTGCTGACGGCTTATGCAAAGCTTGGGCATTTATATGAAATAGCAGGGCAAGCTGCTCGGAATAATTACTTTAATGAATTGCGCGCACGCAAAGAGCCTATTCCGGGTGGGGCGCGGGAATTTATCAATAAACAGCCTGATGCTGATACGGCGTTAGATCTTTTGCGCCAGCCAACATTTGAAATCACTATGACGATGCATCCAACGAATACGAGCTCGCGTACTATGATGCAGGCACACCGAAAATTAGCGCTAGCACTAGAGCCAGACAGTGGTGTTCCCATTAATACGGATGAAGTGATGAGTGCCCTGCAGGCATTTTCAGACGCCCACCTGTTGCCTCAAAAAGATGGTAAGGATACCAATTTCACGGTGCGTGATGAAACGGACATTGTGCTAAATTATTTAGACAATTTGTATGAAGATTTGCCGCGTGTATATAGGCAGTATGCCCGCCCGCTTAATGAAAAATATGGTGGCACATACGACCCTCTGGATTTGCAGCTGAATATCAATCTTGGTTCCTGGGGGTCTGCTGGTGATAAAGATGGTAACCAGAATGTAACCTCTGAGACAACCTTGGAAGCGATTGCAATGCACACACAAGCCATCGTGCATCGCTATATTCGCTCCATACAGGATATAAATAACGAAGGCTCACTTGCTGGTTCAGCATTGAATGATTGGAAATCAGAGCTTGAGGAAGCGGATGCACAGCTGAAACAAATCAAAAAAGATGCACATTCCTTGAGTAAGAAATCGGCTCCATCGTATCAGGGTGATGATAAGTTTACACCACAACGGGCAGCTGAGCTTTTTGATAGTATATCCACGCGTTTGGCGAAGGTACGTAATGGCCTGAGCAGAACGACACGCGGGGATAAGCCGGTATTGGAGTTTGAGCAGGATCTGGTTGATTTTTACCGAAATAATGCGACGAAGGACCAGAAACAAGAAGTGCTGGAAATGATTCGTCGTGTGCGTACGTTTGGTTTTAACTTTGCCAAAATTGAATATCGCGAAAAAGCATCTGAATATGGCCGAGTTATAGACACAGTGTTTCCTGAGCTTAAGGGGTTAAGTCCTGAGGCGCGTGCCAAACAATTAACTGAATTGCTCAAGCAGGATGATGCAGCGATAAAGCAAGCAGTAGACGCAAAGCGTGAAGATATTATTTCACAAGGGGCTAGCAGACCATATAGCGATGATGATGCAATGCCGATTGCCTATCATTCATTGCGGCGTATGGAGTTGGCCCGTGATTTTCCGGATATGATTCGGGATAATGTTCTGGCGGAGTGTGGGCAGCTAGATGGCGAAGGAAATAAACCATCTACAATAGCTGCGCAGGCAACTTCCAATATGTTGGAAGCGTTGCTCATGCAACGTATGGCCACTGCAAAAGACGGCAAAAAGCCGCAGATGGGTGTTGTGCCATTGTTCGAAGAGCCCAGCACGATGAGTAATGTCGATAAAATTATGCGCTCAGTATATGAAAACCCTGTGTATGCCAAACATCTGGAAACATTAAGCGATCGCCATGAAGGTAAGAAAACACAGCAGGTGCAGATTGCGCATAGCGATAATGCGCGTCGCTCAGGACTGGCAGCGGCACGTGCTTTAATTCACGAGGCGCATGATAAGATTCGTTCGCTTAATAAAGAAATGGGTATCCAGACCCAGTTTTTTGAAGGCGGTAGTGTGTCTGATGCTTATCGCAATGGTGTGCGCGCTATATCCGCTTCGGTGAATGACTTTAAGTTGCATGACTTTGCCAAGTTTACTTTCCAGGGAGGGGATTTGATGAATTATTTTAATTCGCCATCCTCAAGCATGCGGCTCTTTACGCGCAATATTATCAACGCGGCAGAAAAATATGAGCAGCGTGACGGCAAATATGTCTTACCAGAGGCAAAGCCGAAGAGTGTGTTTGACCGTGTGGCGATTAATGCGATGAAGCGTACGTTACAAGATTATCAGGATACAGACTTTACTCAGGACACTATGGGAGTATTGCTGGCGGTGCTAGATTATGAAGGCGAAGTGGCCGCGGGCAAAAAAACCTCAAGAGCAGGTAAAAGAAGTGGTGGGGTAGGCTTTAAGCAGGGTAGTGAGGTCAAGAATGGCTCTATTTTGCCAGTGAATATCCATAATGTGCGGACTATCGGCTTTAGTGAGGCCTGGCAACAGCATGGGATTGTGCCCTCGTGGATTGGTACCCAAAACTTAGAGCGTTACTTAGTTGAGGAGATCGCTAATGAAGTTGCTAGCATGCGTAAATCGCCTATAGCCGAAGGGCAAGAAGGCTATAATGAACAACAACAATTTTTAGACATGTTTGGTGATGTTGACGGAGCAAGTCCAAAGCTAGATGCAAGGCAAGCGCATTTATTATATAGGAAGTCGAGAGTATTTAAAGATGATCAGGATCGTTCGGCTCATGCGCTAGCGATGACGGACCCAGAAATGCTTAAGCTTCTTGGTAAGCGCATCGATCAGGCGCTAAGAGATGAGCCGAATAATGCGCAGCTTCAATCGGGCAAAAAATACCTGGATGAAATTATCAATAAAAAAACGTACCCGTCCGCAATTCGCCTTGCACACAAGGCGCATACGGAGGCGTCGTTACCTGATGGCGACGGAGATCGGCGTACGTCGATGGTGCAGGCTTTACCGCGTATTTCCGATCAGATTCGTATAAAGTCGCAATATAGAGATTTTTTGGCCTACACGAGAATGATTTATCCCAATCGCACCAGCCTTACGCCACATGAGCGTAGTTTGCTGCATAATGGTGGTGATACAATGATGCATAGCAGGTTTCTTGCGGCAGATGACCCTAAATATGGCAAGCATGTATTGGATAATAGTAAGCAGCTCAGTGTTGTTGCTGGCGTTTAACTATTTAAGACTTATACCTTGCAATCATAACAGCATAAAATATCAGCGTAGCTCATCGGTGCTTGACTAGGCATTTGGTGATTAAAGCTCATCTGAGTAGGGAGTTCTATGCGTGGCGTTGCAACGCATGCACTAAGGCTAAATAAGGCTAATAGGGTAGTTGCAGTTTTTTTAAACATGATCTTTCCCTTCATCTATTCCATATCTATAGACTAGCAGGAAGAGGATAAGTCATCGTTAATAAATTAATAAATTACAGTAAACAAATGATACAATTTTATCAATCTATGCATTTTGTGGGCTCTTGTCGCCCGTATGACACAATTTGGCGAATTTTTTGGGGAAATATTTAAGTGATCGGGATAGTGGCTTACACGAAAAGAAAAGTTGCATGCGGGTGTCTATGTAAAGCCATAAAAACATGCAGTTTAAACTAGACCACTGGCAGTCATCGCGTTACAACTATCTGCGATTCAACAAAAGGATGGAATATGTCGGAAATACACTTATTCGATAAGGGTGGTGCGGTCATGTACGGGCTTGCACTTTTATCAATTTACGCTGTTGCGGTGGTCATTTTTAAGGTTATTCAGTTTCACAAATCTAACGTATTTGACCGTAGCTTTATTGAGCCTGCCCTGCGGGAAATTAAACAGGGTGACCGGAATACGGCATTTAACACGCTAGGAGCGATCAAGGGACCGATTGCTCGTATTATGCGTGTGACATTTGAATGTGTGGCAAACCGCGAGATGTCGCAAAAAAGTAAGGAAGCGGAGATTACTCGTGTTGGAGCGGGCGACATTCGTTATCTGGAGTCGCATTTGCGTGGTCTTGAGATGACCGCGACCATCGCACCACTCATGGGGTTGATGGGAACAGTAATCGGGATGATTAGCTCATTTTCCAAGCTGAGTATTTCTGGTACGCGTGTGGATCCTACATTGCTCGCGGGCGGTATCTGGGAGGCGTTGCTTACCACGGCGGGTGGTTTGGTCGTGGCCATTCCAGCGCTTGCTGCTCACTATCTATTGGATGGCATCATTGAAAAGGTGCGCGCCACAATGAAGGATGTATCGGTGCAGATATTGGCGCTGGAAGATGAATTCCGTCGCAATGAGCGTTTGTTTGCTATTGAAGAAGCAAAACGTATTGAGCATGAGCGTCAGGTGCGTGAAGAAAATGAACGCAAAAGAATGTTAGCGCAACAAAAGCGTGCTGATGCTGAGCGTTGGGCAGAAGAGCAGCGTCAGGCTGAATCTATGCCAAAACAAACCTCTACGCTACATCTGCTAAGCCCTAAATACTCAGGAAAATAAGCCGTGGATTTTGTGCGCACACCACGCCGCAAAATGAGGGCACTGAATCTCACGCCATTGATTGACGTGTTTTTTATCCTCATTGTCTTTTTTATGCTCACTACGACTTTTATGCGTATTGAGTCGATGGAGCTTATCTTGCCATCTGAGGGTAAGAAAGCGACGGTGAAACAAGAAGTGGTGCGTTTGTTTGTGCATGAGGAGGGGAATGTCACTCTTGGCCAGCGCACATTAAAACCTGAAGAACTTTCTGAAACGCTCTCGCACATGCTTGATGCTGATCCGGATATTCGTGTGATGCTGCTTACGGCTGATGGAGTAAGCATGCAGCAATTGGTGAATGTGATGGATCGGGTGTACATGGTGGGCGGCAAAAGCCTTATGGTGCGCAAATGGATCAAAAAGAAGAAGGGGCGCTAAATGGATATTCAGCGCACACATAAAAAACGTATTGAAATCAGCCTGATTCCATTGATTGATGTATCCATCTTTTTGCTTATTTATTTCATGCTGGCCGGAACGGTGGAAAAAATCGAAATCGTACCGATCGACCCGCCAGAGGCTAAAAGCGGCAAGCTGATGGATGAGGGGCATGTCGTAATCATGCTGGGTAAGCATGATGAGATTATTGTGGGTGACGAGATCGTAGAAATGGAGCAGATGCAGGAAATGCTCGCTCCGATGTTGAAATTACATCCTAAAAAAGTAATTACGGTGAAGGCTGATGCGACGGTACCTGCTAACCGGGTGATTGATCTGATGGATGCGATTAAAAAGTCCGGCGGGAAAAACCTATCTGTAGTAACGCAATCACGCGAGGTGCAGCTAGATGCCGAGTAACTTCCATCACCCTGTGATTTTACATGCGCGAAGCGCAGGCGCTACGCTCTATCGTATGTGGAATAATTTGGATAGGCTGAATCATGTGCATTTTGCCTATGCCATGCTGGCAGCATTCTTATTGCATTTGCTGGTTTATACTATTTGGTTGTTTGTGCCGAAAACACCCGTAGTTGATATTCCTGTGCGTGTACTCAGCATCAAGCTGGGAGACATAGAAAACACGGAAATTGATAGCCAGCCCGCACCTGCAAAAGCATCCAACGCGGCAAGTGTCGAAAAAATTATTTCCAAGGTCGTAGAGGATATTAAGGCAGATAAAATGCCGGATGATGTGGTGGTGAAGGCAGAAGATAAAAAGAAAAAGAAGCAAAAAGCGAAACCTAAGCCTAAGAAACCGCTTTACACCAAACCGTTTGATTATCGTAAGGAGGGAGTAGCCGAGGCTGCCCCGGTGATGTCGGTAGTCGAAAAGCAATATGTGCGGGAGACAGAGAAGCCAGCCGAGCCTCAGGCGGGGCATGCGCTTGGCTCACCTACATTAGACAAAGCGCAAATCGTATCGCGCTATGAGCAGCTGATCTCCGCCTGGATTGATAAGTTTAAGCCAGACAATATAGGTTCGTTCGGCCAGCCTGCGCGGGTAACGGCGATTGTGCGCATTCGTATAGATCGTCGTGGCAATATACGTTGGATGGAAATGGATAAAGGTACCGAGTTTGTAGCGTTGGATAGAGCGGCGCTTGATACGGTACGTCGCGCTAATCCAGTTCCGGCTGTGCCTGCGGAGTACCCTTCTGGTGAACAAATTGAATTTAAGGTACCGATCGTATTTATCAAATGAGCAAACTTCCTACTATATTAGTTACTGGTGGCGCTGGCTTTATTGGCAGCTCGTTCGTTTCACTTTGTGTGTCTAAAGGCGCGAAAGTTATCGTGCTGGATAAGCTGACCTATGCGGGTAATCTCGCGAATCTTGATTGGATCGAAGGTGACTGGCAATTGGTACAAGGCGATATTGCTGACATGGCGCTTGTGGCGAAGTTGCTGCGCGATCATCAGGTAAGATGGGTGGTAAACTTTGCGGCGGAATCGCACGTTGATAATTCCATTGCCGGGCCACGTGAATTTATCGATACCAACATCACGGGCTGTTTCGCAATGCTGGAAGCATGCCGTGATTATTGGCAATCACTTCCTGAAGATCAGAAAGATGTATTTAGGTTCCTGCAAATCTCTACCGATGAGGTGTATGGCTCATTAGGGGCTACGGGTAAATTCAGTGAGACCTCGCGTTTTGCCCCAAACTCACCTTACTCTGCATCCAAAGCAGCAGCAGATCATCTGGCACGCGCGTGGAATGAAACCTATGGAATGCCAACGCTGGTGACTCATTGCACGAATAATTATGGCCCACGTCAGCACCCTGAAAAACTGATTCCACACATGATTGAGTGCGCGTTGAGTGGTAAGAAGCTGCCCGTTTATGGTGATGGTAAAAACATTCGCGACTGGATTCATGTGGAAGATCACTGCGGAGGATTGTTGCTGGCACTACAGACCGGAAAGCCGGGCGAGGTATATGATTTCGGCGGAAATGCCGAAGTAGAAAACATCGTGTTGGTTAATACGCTTTGTGAATTGCTGGATAAGAAAAAACCCAAACCATCCGGCAGCTACAAAGATCAGATTAGTTTTGTAAAAGACCGTCTGGGGCATGATCGCCGTTACGCGATTGATGATAGCAAGGCAGAGCGAGAGCTTAAATACACCAGAGCTTACACGATAGAAAAAGGGATGGATGCCACGGTGGATTGGTATCTGGCAAACCAGGACTGGTGTAATACCGTAAGGAGAGTGGCATGAAGGGTATAATTCTGGCAGGTGGTTCAGGCACGCGCATGGCGCCGATGACCTCTGCGGTGAGTAAACAGATTTTGCCGGTGTATGATAAGCCGATGCTGTTTTATCCGCTGTCTATCCTGATGTTGGCGGGTATTCGCGAGATATTGATTATCTCTACGCCGCGCGATCTACCGATGATGAAAAACTTATTGGGTGATGGCAAGGAGCTGGGGCTTTCGATCGAGTATCGTGAGCAACCAAAGCCGGAAGGCATCGCGCAGGCGTTTCTGATCGGCGAAACTTTCATTGATAATAGCCCCGTTTGTTTGATTCTGGGTGATAACATTTTCTATGGCCAATCACTCACGCAGCGGTTGGAGAGTGCGGCGGGCAATACGGATGGTGCGATCACTTTTGCCTATCAGGTGCGCGATCCTGAGCGCTATGGTGTGGTGGAAATGGATGTAAATGGGCAGGCACTTTCTATTGAAGAAAAACCGGCTAAACCAAAATCATCACTAGCGGTAACCGGGCTTTATTTTTACGATGCGCAAGTAGTGGATATCGCAAAGTCGATTAACCCATCGGCGCGCGGTGAGCTGGAAATTACCGATGTGAACCGTGTGTATCTCGAGCAAAAGAAATTGAAGGTGGAGCTGCTAGGGCGTGGCTCTGCATGGCTTGATACGGGCACGCCGGATTCGCTGATGTCTGCTGCGCAATATGTGCAAATTATTGAAGCGCGTCAGGGGGTGAAGATCGCCTGTCTGGAAGAGATTGCACTACGTAAAGGGTTTATCGATCTTGCGCAGATGGAAAAACTATGCAGCGCGTATGGTAATAATACATACGGTCAATATTTGGCGCACGTGATTAAGGATTATAAATGAGTACAGATATTTTAGTATTAGGCAAAGCGGGGCAGTTAGGTCGTGCATTAGAAGCGTTTCTAGGCGATGAGGGGCATGTGGCTGATATTGCAGATGCGGATATGAGTAGCCCGGATTTTATCGCCCAGCTAGATGCATTCACCAAAGGACGCGACTATATGGCGGTGTTTAATGCAGCGGCCTATACACAGGTGGATAAAGCGGAAGAAGAGCCAGAGTTGGCCGAACGCATTAATGCGACTGCCGTTGGAGAGCTGGGGGCATGGTGCAAAGCGCGCAAGCTTCCTTTAGTGCATTTTTCTACGGATTATGTGTTTGATGGTAGTGGCTTTGAGCCACGTAATGAAAAAGCCAAGCCATCTCCGTTGAACGTATATGGAAAAACTAAGCTTGCTGGTGAGAAGGCATTAGCGGCGTCAGGGGCGGCATATCTGATATTTCGTACGTCCTGGGTGTATGACGCTTATGGCAAGAATTTTTTCAACACCATGTTGAAATTATTTGCAGAAAAAGACGAGTTGAGTGTGGTTTCCGACCAGATTGGTGCGCCTACTTATGCGCCGCATCTGGCCGTTGGTTCGGTCATGGCGCTTGAGGCAGCTTTGGATGAAGAGAAATTTCCCTCAGGCGTTTATCATCTGACAGGAACAGGGGAGACCAGCTGGCATGGCTTTGCCCAGACCATATTAGCCCTTGCAACTGAAGATGATTCAGGCCAAAAATCGTCCATCCGATGTGCCAATATCAACCCTATTCCTACGTCTGAATATCCTACCCCTGCTAAAAGGCCTTTGAATTCGCGGTTGGATTGTACAAAAGCAGCAGAGATACTGGGTGCAGTGTTGCCACGTTGGGAAGTGGGTTTGAAAGAGTGTTTTAAAGAGAAATATGCAAGTACAAACATGTCCAATAGACGGGCTTAAACTTATACAGCTTGATGTATATGGTGATGAGCGTGGTTTTTTTGTAGAGCGTTTTCAGGATAAACGCTTCGCGGAAGCTGGTCTGCCGTCTGGTTTTGTGCAGGATAATCACTCACGTTCTGCGCCCGGCATTCTGCGCGGGCTGCACTATCAGCACAATCCTTCACAAGGAAAACTGGTGGGCGTGATACGCGGAACGGTATGGGATGTGGCGGTGGATATTCGCCCTAATTCGCCTACCTTTGGCCAGCACCATGCGGTGGAGCTATCAGGTGAGAATGGTTTGCTGTTTTGGATCCCGGCCGGTTTCGCACATGGGTTCTGCGTAATGGGCGAAGAACCTGTGGACATGTTTTACAAGGTGGATGGTTATTACAACAAAGATGCTGAGGGTGGAATTCGCTATGATGATGCGGAGTTAAATATCCCATGGCCTATCAAAGACCCCACAATATCCGAGCGTGATAATGGGCTTGGAAGTTGGCAGGATTATTGTGCAAATGCGCCTAAATGGGAGCAATGTGCATGAGTAATTGCAGTGTTATTATGGTGTCGCACCAAACGGGGCCTATTTTATTTGCTTCCATCAAGAGTGTGTTGAAGCAAAAAGGGCTGGCTGAGTTGGTGGTTGTTGATAATGGTAATGCGCCAGATGTGCTCACACGTTTGCAGCAGCTCACACTTGATGAACCACGCCTTAAAGTGGTGAAGGGCCATGGTAACATGGGCTATGCGCGTGGGTGTAATTTGGGAGTAAAAAACACCACCGGCTATTATCTGGCATTGATGCACCCGGATTGTTTGCTACCACCTGATGCGCTTTCGGATTTAATGGCCGCCTATGAGCACGACTCACAGGCAGTGATAACGAGTGGCGAGGTGCTAGACGCTGAGGGGCATATTCACCCTGAAAGTACTCGTTCGTTGCTCAGCCCGTTTTCAGCAATCAAAAATCTTTTTACGTTCCGTCGTAAACAGCTGCCATCCATAAGCAAAGTACCCTATGAGGTGCCAGCGGTTTCCGGAGCGTTTATATGTATTCGCCGCAAAGATTATGATCGTCTTAATGGTATGGACGAAACATATTTTACCTGCGGCGCAAATATGGATATCTGCATGCGTGTCCATCGTTTTGGTGGCAAAACCATATTGGTGCCGGCAGTGAAGATTACGCGCCTTAGCAGTAATGATGAATCATTTAAACGTGTAATCGAGTGGCACAAAGCAAAGGGGCAAATCTATTATTTTTGTAGGCACTTTGGAGGGCGTTTTCCTATTGGGTTTACGCTGGTGATGCGCCTTATCGTGATGATGGTTTTTGCCATCAAAGTTGGGTTTGACTGGGTAAAACGCCAATTGCGCCCGTCTTATGTGATGTCGCATTCCATCCCCTCTAAGAGGCTGATGATTCTTGCGTCTGGTTTAGCTGATTTACAGTTGAGTGATGAGTTGGCTGGAAAAACCGTATTGGTTACTGGTGCAACCAGCCAGGTGGGCTTATGTGTAGTGCGTCGCATGATCGCTTCTGGAGCAGCAGTGTTGGCGATTAGCCGCAATAATCCCATTCCATTTGCCCATGAAAACCTGCGTTGGATTAAAGGTGATCTTACGGATTCACGTTTGCATTTAGATGGGTATTTGGTGGATGTAGTGGTGCATTGTGCGCCATTGTGGCATTTGCCGCCCACGCTCGAATTACTGAAAGACGCGGAAGTTCAACGTGTGATTGCCTTTGGTTCGACTTCAGTTTTTGGAAAGATGCTTTCCAAAAACCGCCATGAACAGGCATTGGTAGAGAAATTATCACGTGCTGAATCGGAGATAGAAGAACGCTGTGATGAGTTAAAAATGGACTGGACGATATTGCGGCCGACCATGATTTATGGAGTTGGTTTGGATGTGGGCATTACCACGCTGGCACAGCTCATCAAATTCCTGAGCTTTTTCCCAATCTACCCGCCAGCGTTTGGTCGCCGCCAGCCAGTACATGCAGATGATTTAGCCATTGCTGCATTAAAGGTTATAAACAACGAAACCACCTATAGAAAATCTTACAATGTGAGCGGGGGAGAAGTGCTTACCTATCGCGAGATGTTGGAAGACTTATTCAAGGTGTGTGGGAAGAAGCTACGTATTGAAGAAAATACCATGCTGCCATTTTTGTTGGATGTTGTAGGAAGACTCACTGGGAAGAGACATATTAATGGTGAGATTGCTCGCCGTATGAATGATGATTTGGTGTTTTTCCATGATGATGCAAAGCGTGATTTTGCGTATGCACCGAGGCGCTTCCTAAGTGGTGGTGAGAAAGATATTGAGGGGTATTAAGTGGCACGTATCGCATATGTAAACGGGCAATATGTAAACCAGCTTGAAGCATCGGTGCATATTGAAGATCGTGGCTATCAGTTCTCTGATGGTATTTATGAGTATATGGCGTTTTATAATCGCCGATTGCTGGATGGTGACCTACACCTACAGCGTATGAAGCGTAGCTTAGCGGCGTTGAATATTCCGCAGCCTATGTCGGCGGAATCCATGTTGGTTGTGATTAATGAGCTGATTGCGCGTAATAGCCGCGAACATGGAGGTCTGTACATCCAGATTACGCGCGGGGTGGCGCGTCGTGATCATCCGTTTCCTAAAGATATCAAACCGTCACTGGTGATGACCATATGTGCGCCTAAATTTGCTAAGCCACATGAGTTTGCTGAAGGGGTGAAGGTCATCACATATCCTGATCGTCGTTGGCAGCGTCGGGATATTAAGAGTGTGTCATTGCTTGCGAATGTACTGGCAAAACAAGAGGCTGTGGTTAATAACGTGCGTGAAGCATGGTTGCTTAGAGATGGCGATACAGTTAGTGAAGCGTCAGTTTCTAATGCATATATTGTGGATAAAGATGGAACGCTGATTACACACCCTGCAGATGAACATATTTTAGGTGGTGTTACGCGTGATGTAGTGCTCAGGTTGGCGCGTACTTCCGGTGTTAAGGTGATTGAACGCCCATTTACTATGAGTGAAGTGAAAGAAGCAGCAGAAGCGTTTATTACCTCAACGAGCATCAATATATTGCCCGTGGTAAAAATTGATGAGCACCGGGTAGGGGCTGGAAAGCCGGGTGAGGTGACATTGAAGCTCAGGCAGCTTTATGAAGAGTATATTTACAAGCAAACAGGATTCAGACGCGCATGACACTACCCACACCAAAAGCAGTCATTTTTGATTGGGACAATACACTGGTAAATACCTGGCCGATTATTCATGCGGCGTTGGCTGAAACCTTCGCAGAGCTTGGAAAAGAGCCGTGGACACTAGCGCAAACGAAAGATCGTGTGAGTAAATCCATGCGTGATTCGTTTCCGGTTATTTTTGGCCCTAATTGGGAAGATGCGGCAGAAAAATACCAGCGCAATTATCGTAAAATTCATATGGATCGGTTGGATCCGTTGCCGCTTTCTATTGATGTGCTCAAACGAATACGCGAGCTGGGCTTGTGTAACGTGGTGGTGAGTAACAAGAAAGGGCCAAATTTGCGTAAGGAAATTGAGCATCTTGGTTGGGGCGAATATTTTGATGGCATCGTTGGCGCTAATGATGCCAAGCGCGATAAACCTTTTGTTGATCCTGTGCATTTAGCATTTGAAAAAAGCGATATCACACCTGCGGCCGATGTGTGGTTTATTGGCGATAGTGAAGTGGATCTGGAGTGTGCGCGGAACACCGGCTGTACGGCCATATTATATGGAGCGGAAGCGGCGTCTCATCCGGAATATAGCGCCACTCATTATCGTGGTTTTCCTTATCATGCGCATGTGCATGATCACACGCAAACACTGAAACTATTTTAGTGCGGTAGCAAGCGCTTCTGTGTCGCTTCCTGCAACCAGCTCGCGCAGTTTTTTAAGCTCAGTGATATAGTTTTTCAGTAGCTCCAGCATAGGCAGGTAGTGCTGTGAAATTTGTTCTATCTCTGGCTCTGGCTGGCTGATAACAGGGGATATGAAATCAGCAAACCCTGTTCCGGCATAGCGCGCATAGGAAAAACCGTCATTCTTTTCAGCTTCCATAGCTGTGGTTATCAGGCAGGAACTGGCAAGGCGCGGAAATAATGTTGTGTGAACCAGGTTTGACGTGGTTTCACTTTTTTCTTCCGCAGGGGGTTGTGAGAGTTCACCCTCTATATGGCAAAGCGCATCGAGATAGCGATCCAGTGCGGCAGTAACATTATCACGGTTCAGGTGGAATATTTCCGCCCACATAGCCGGGTTCGATGAAGATATACGCAGGAATTTTTGTTGTTTTTTGTCGCCGCCATCTATCGCAATTACTTTTTTTGCAGCAAAGGCCAGAAGGTGCGGCAGGTGTGATACGTAGGCGTATAGCCTGTCATGGATGTCGGGTGGAATGCCATCCACACGTGCGCCCATTTTGCTCCAGAAACTGGTCACGGTTTGCAGCATATTATCTTGCAGCGGTTCGTTAGGGGTAACGACCACACGTCTATTATCAAAAAGATTTTTCTTTCCGGCATTGCTACCAGATTTTTCGCTACCTGCAACCGGATGCGCTGGTACAAAGTCAACATGGCTGGGCAGGTGGCGTGATAAGGCGTTCATAATAGGGAGTTTCACTGACGCAGTATCCATCACCAGTGCACCTTCTTTTAGGTCAGAAGCAATCTGTTGTGCGACGTCTTCCATAGCAGACGGAGGGGTGGAGATAATCACTAAATCGCTATCGCGCACGGCTGTTTTAAGGTCATGCATGGCGACATCAATCATGTTGTGTGAACGTGCATATGCAAGAGCAATTTCACTGTTGTCACAGCCTACAATGGTTTCGGCCAGCTTGTTTTGGCGTACGGCAAGAGCAATTGAGCTGCCGATTAGCCCAAGGCCAATGATGGTAATGCGATCAAATAAAAACGGGCTGACCATGATTATGATTTCATAAATTCAGCAAGTGTGGCAACCACAGCCTTATTGTCTTCTTCCAGGCCGATGCTGATACGCAGGCAGTTAGGCAGGCCATATCCACCAACTTCACGGGGGATCAGTCCCCGCTCAGTCATAAAGCCGTTGGCTTCTTTGGCGCCGTGTTTCCCCTCTGGGAATTCGACTAGCACAAAGTTAGCTACGCTGGGATATACGGTTAAGCCAAGTGCAGATATTTCCTTGTGTAGCCATGCCAGCCACTCATTATTGAAATCGCGGGTTTTGTTTGTAAATTCAAGGTCACGCACTGCGGCGATGCCTGCTTCCATTGCAGGAATAGATACGTTGAACGGGCCGCGAATACGGTTCAGTACATCGCAGATATTTGCGGGTGCATACGCCCAACCAAGACGTAGGGCGGAAAGTCCATAAATTTTGGAGAAGGTGCGCAGCACTACCACATTATCCGAGTTTGCGACCAGCTCTTTGCCATCGCTATAGTCAGGGTTAGTCACATATTCGCTATATGCGCCATCTACTACGAGTAGAACGTGTGATGGCAGCCCCGCATGTAAGCGCGCTAGCTCATCCTTGGTGATGTAGCTACCTGTTGGGTTGTTGGGGTTAGCTACAAATACGATCTTTGTGCGAGGTGTGACGGCGGCAAGCATCGCATCGACATCCGTACGCAGGTTCTTTTCAGGAGCCTTTACAATGGATGCGCTGTAGCTTTGACCATAAATTTTATACATCAAAAAGCCATATTCACTCATCAACACTTCGTCGCCTTCACCCGCATAGGCATGGATGAGCATACCAATCAATTCGTCAGAACCAGAGCTACATACGAGTTGTTCTGCAGGTACCTTGTGCACTTCGCTAATGGCTTCTCTCAGGCGCAGGCAGCTACCCTCAGGATAGCGGTGCAGCGTTCCGGCTGATTCCACAAACGCTTTGGCAGCAAGTGGGCTTGCGCCTAGCGGTGTTTCGTTAGATGAAAGCTTCACTACCTTTACACCAGATTTTGCTTCGGACTTTCCGCCAACATACGGCGCAATATCCATAATGCCTGGCTTGGGAGTAGGGGTTGAAACGTTATTGGTTTGTGTAGCTGCTTGCATAATGATCGTCCTTAGTTGTCGAGTGTAATAGGTTTAGCATAAGCGCCTAAGAAATGTATATGGCGTACGGCATCTTCTAGTGATGATAGTGCATTTTTCAATGTGCTGCTTTCAGACGGATGGAAGCCATCAACCTCTACTAAATGAAAGCGGTATGGGCTATCAAGTGTTGAAATATTTATCCATGTTGCATCCAGTTTTGCATTTGCGAATGCTTTTTGTAACTTATCCTGGCTGGTGTCACCTGATGCCTCAATGGCAAGTATAGAGGTGTCGTTGCCAGTTTCTTCCGGCAAAAGTTTGGCAATGGCAAGCCCAGAGGGTGCGTCTTTCGGTTGTTTCCCATAATAGGCGAAGGGAATGTGGGCAAATATTTTAGGGGTATTCTTGCCTTCCTGTATTAAGCCAGCCCACCAATTACTGCTATCCGAGCGGCGAAGTTGCGGCACAATACCTATTGCTGCTTTACCATCAAACACATCGCCAATCACGCGATTAACATGTGCTTGTTTGCTGGCTGGTATGAAGGGGCCGAAATATTCACGTGCAAGCCAGTACAGCTCGTGCTGCCCATCAGGTGCATAGGCCGAAATAGAAAGTGGGTTTTCTACGGTGGTAGACGCACCAATAAGCAGCCGCCATATGGCTGCAGCGGCTGATTCGGAAAAATCTGTGCCCTTAAATTTTTCTGTAATACGCAAGATCATTTCTGCTTCACGGCCAGCACGTAGCGGGCAGACACCGGGGTCATTCTTGCTCTTATACTCTCCCACTTCACGGATAATACCGATACGTTCGATAAGCAGATCAATCAGCTTATCATCCAGCTCGTCAATGCGGCGGCGGAAGTCCAGCATTTCTGGGGTGGTTTTTTTGTTTTCGACCATGGCAAGAGCGATAGTGCAACAGATGGTTCTTGGCAAGTGAGAAGTGGCTATCGCTTTCTTGACCGTAGCATATGCTTGCCATAAAACTAACATACTATGAGTACATCATTTTTTGGCGCAGCATATCGTGAAGTAGAGGTGGGAAACACAGTTTCCCTCGCTGTAGATTCACCATTGCTTCTTGATTGTGGGCAGAGTGTTTCCAATATTCCGCTGGCTTACCAGACTTACGGCAAGCTTAATGCCGCTAAAAATAATGCTATTTTAATTTGCCATGCGCTTACGGGTGATCAGTACGTGGCGGGAAAACATCCAGTCACTGGCAAAGATGGGTGGTGGCAACGTATGGTAGGGCCAGGAAAACCTATTGATACTGACCGTTACTACGTCATTTGTTCGAATATTATTGGTGGGTGCATGGGCTCGTTCGGGCCGAAGGAAACGAACCTACAAACAGGCAAGCCATACGGGCTGGATTTTCCGTTTATTACCGTAGGCGATATGGTCAAAGCACAAGCCCTGCTGATAGAGTATTTAGGGATTGAGAAGCTCTTCGCTGTTGTGGGGGGGTCTATGGGCGGAATGCAGGCGCTTGAGTGGGCGGCGCGCTATCCAGAGCGCGTATTTAGTGTGGCGGTGATTGCCAGTGCTGCTCGTCAATCGGCGCAAAATATTGCTTTTCACGAAATCGGCAGACAGGCCATTATGGCGGACCCTAACTGGTGTGGTGGAAATTATTTTGCGAAAAAGAAATATCCTTCTAAAGGACTGGCTGTTGCGCGAATGGCAGCTCATGTAACCTATCTCTCCGAGGGCATGTTGCAGGAAAAATTTGGCCGTGATTTGCAAGACCGTGATGATTATACTTATGGGTTTGAAGCTGATTTTCAGATTGAGAGCTACTTGCGTCATCAGGGGATGAGCTTCGTGGAGCGGTTTGATGCCAACGCCTACTTGTATCTCACTCGGGCAGCAAGTTATTTTGACCTCACAGAAGGTGGCACAAAAAAACTTACGGATATTTTTGCCAACACGCCGATCCGTTTTTGTGTTGTGTCGTTTACCAGTGATTGGCTCTACACCTCGGCGGAAAGCCGGAATTTGGTGCGTGCATTAAATGCCGTCGCAGCCAATGTCAGCTATACGGATATTGAAAGCGATAAAGGGCACGACTCGTTCTTGCTCGATATACCCGAGTTTGACAATACAATGCGCGGATTTATTGAGGGTTCAGCAACATTATATGGGGTAGCAAATGGCTGATAAATTGACGTTGCGCCCGGACCTAAAAATCATCGCTGATATGATTGAACCATCTAGTAGTTTGCTGGATGTCGGCTGCGGGGAAGGTGATTTGCTGGCGTGGCTACAGGAAAACAAACAAGTTTCTGGTCGCGGTATTGAATTTGTGCCAGCAAAAGTAAATAGCTGCATTGCACGAGGGCTGTCGGTTATTCAGGGTGATGCAGGTGAAGACCTTCAATATTATCCCGATGCGGCTTATGACTATGCAGTGTTGAGTTTGACGCTTCAGGCATTGCAAAACCCCAAAGATACGCTAGAGCAGATGGTGCGTGTGGCACGCTATGTGATCGTCTCGGTGCCTAATTTCGGGCATTGGCGTAACCGTATGTATCTCGCCTGCAAGGGGCGCATGCCCGTGACAAATACGCTTGCACATGAGTGGTATGATACGCCGAATATTCATTTTTGTACTATTACAGATTTTGTAGTGCTGTGCGAAAGCTTAGGCTTGCGCATCGAGAAACGCCTCTATGTTTCTGATGTTGGCACTCCATCATATTTTTATAATAAGGGGCCATTTGCTAACCTGTTTGGCCAACAGGGTGTATTTATGATAACGAAATAGTTAGTGAAAAATTATGATTTTGACCCTAAATTACTGTTTCGCAAAAAATTAATCAGGCTTTCATGGAACAACGCACACTCATAAAAGGATCACGCAAACTGGTAGGTGTTGCTGCTGGTGTACTTCTGGTGATTGGTTTGTTGCTAGTTGCGCAGGGATTTATTGATACGAAGGATTACCGCAATCAGGTGATTGGGGTGATTAAAGAGAAAACTGGTAAAGATGTGCTGATTAAAGGAAAAATCAGCGCCACCTTATTGCCGCGACCTGCGCTTTATATTCCGGGCATTGAGTTGCGTGGCGAGGGACAAAAGGATAGTGCCCCGTCTTTTACTGCCAAGGCGGTGCGTATTAATGCCGCCGTATTGTCCTTGTTCTCTGACGAGTTGCAGGTTTCATCCGTCGCAGTAGAGGGGCCCGCTCTTGAGATTCGTCGCGATGAAGAAGGGGCTATTAACTGGGATTGGATCCGCAGAGATTTTATCGATACGTTATTAGTGTCTAATCGTGATGCAAAGCCTGTATCTGTCGATATTACAGATGGGAAACTATTTTATTATAATGAGCTAGAGGAAAAAAACTTCTCCATACGAAATATCAATCTGAGCAGCGATATTGGCCTTAATCCACAAGCTGGCGGCTATGCAGAAATAAATGATCGTGTGTTTAGTTTTGAAATTAATACAAACGCAGGTGAGAAGGTGCCATCAGCGGGGAAAACACCCCTGAATATTAAGCTATATACAGCTGAACAAGATAGTGTGGAGTTGTCGGCTATTCTGGATAATAGCAAGGACTCTCTAAACATTGAGGGAGACTTCTTATTAAGCAGCCCTGATTTGTTGTCGTGGATTGGGGGAGGGAATACAAAGGAACAAGACGCAACATTGCCGTTTAAAGTAACAGGCAAATGGGTGCAAACGGGTTGGAATATAGACTTAAAAAATAGCGTGCTGGAGGGTATTGGATCAAACGGCACCGGAGAAATTACTTTCTCATGGGACACTATTCCATCCATCGTTACAGATATGCAGTTTTCTGAGCTTCAATATGAGCAATGGGAGATGCTGGTATCGGCTGTTGCTGATTATATGGAGCTCTCTAAACAGAAGTGGTATCGCGAATTCGAAGATCAAGATATTACGGTTTTGCCTGACGAGATAAAGGTCGTGGTAAATGCGAGTGCAGATGAGTTTAGTGTAGGTGGGCAGGCGTGGAAGAACGCACAATTATCAGCCACGCTTGAGGATGCTGCAATTACGGTAAACCAGTTCATTATTAATTTGCCTGATGCGGCGTCGCTTACGTTGTTTGGTATTGTCTCACAAAATAATGCTAAAAAACTTCGTTTTGAAGGAAGCATGGAAACACAAGGCAAGAGCCTGCGCAACTTGCTGACACTGTTTGATGAGTCAGCCTCTGGCCTTCCTGATACTGCATTTGGCGATTTTTATGTACATTCAAATATTTTTGTATCGTCTGAGCAGGTGCGTTTATCTGAGGCCAGTGTGAAGCTGAATGAATTGCAACTAAATGGCGGTATGGTGGCTTATTTTGATGGTAAGCCACGCATTGAGGCAGACGTTAAGCTGCGTGATATCAACTTTGATTACTTCCGCGATATCTGGCGTGAAACGCAAAAGAACAAAGACACTAGCGACTTCTTCCTACGTTTTGACAAAAGCCAGAATTTTGCTTGGCTGAAGAGGTTGCGCACTAATATTGATTTCAAGGTGATTGTCGACAAGTTTACCTTCCTGGAAAGAGAAGGTGAGACGGCGGCTTTCAGGTTGTTTGCGCAGCCCGGAGAGCTCGGCATATATAATATGCGTTTTTACTACCCTGATGATACGGTCGAAGCCAGTTTCAATCTTAATGTGAAAGATGAAACTCCGTTTATTACTTTCCTGTATAACTCATCAGGTACGCTGAATACAGATTACTTTATGGCGGCTGCACCTGCGGCGGTGGCAATTGAGCCAGAGCTTTCAGAGCCAGAAGATCTCTCGTCATTAGAGCCATCGGCGGGCAACGACAATGATAGTAAGAGGTGGTCTAGCGAGTTGATCGATATGAGCTGGATGGATGGTTATAATGGCTCGTTTGATATCAGTATTGGCAAGCTGGTGCATGATGGCCGAGAGTTTAGCCGCCTGAAAATGAAAACACGTCTACGAAACCAGCTGGTAACCATTCAGGCGCTCAGCTTTATTTTCTGGCAGGGGCGTTTTGATGTAACGGGGTCACTATATGGTGGGCGTGTGCCGGGGCTTTCTGTTGGGTTTACGCTAACTAATGCAAATCTGAGCGATATTATTGGAAACTTTAGCGAACGAAACAATATCACCGGTAGGCTAGGGGTAAGTGGTAGTTTGTCTACTTCTGGTGTGAATATGTTGTCATGGGTTAAGCAGGCGGACGCGAAGCTTGTGCTAAATGGGGTGGGTGTAAATGTAGATGGTTTCAACCTACAAGGAGTCATGGACACGGTGGCTGTATCGCGTACTACCGCTGATGTGGTAAATAATGTAAACCGGGTGCTTATAAAAGGTAGTACCCGTTTTTCTCTGGAAGGATATCTCAACGCTAAAAATGGGGTGATAAAAACACCGGGGATTACGTTGAAATCTGGAAGCGTTATGGGTAACCTTACTGGCGAAATAAAACTAATTCCATGGACAATGAATCTCTCGACATTATTCCAATTTCCTGCCATTACCTCTGAGACCATACCCACCATGGGTGTGCAGCTGACTGGAAGTGTTGATGACTCAGAATTGCGTACTGATACGGACTCTCTGGAAGCGTATGTCTCGAAACGTATTGTGGGCGAGTAAGCTATGACGATTGCTATCAATCTCAGATCTGCAGAAGTAAAACTGGTTGAAATGCTAAACACCATACGTGAGCCGGAAGGCTGGCAAGCGGTGCATTTTCACCTTTCGGATTTGTTGGAGCAGTACAAAAGCGAATACCAAATAAAGATTGCAGTGAATCTCATTAATGATCTGCTTAAAAGCTATGAGGGAGGAATCTTCCTGCTTCAGGATCACAGTATCGTAGTGCTGTGTGACCAGCTCGAAAAAACCGTGCTTAATAAGTTGGTGTTCCAGCTGCGATATCTATATATGGACGATCCGCTTGCCTACACAGATGAAGGGCACGAGAACCCTGGCTTCTGCACTATTTTTGAACTTGCAAGAGACTGGCAACGTTTCTTTGATATTTGCACTCGCCGTATGGCTGCCTCTATGCGTGCGAAGCCTGATGCACCCGCGACGCCTGATACGGAGAATGTGCCGCGCCGACCGGTGCTCGAGTCGTCTTTGCCGTCCATGCAACAAGCGCCTGCCGCCTCAATGGTGAGTGATATTACGCCTATGCCTGCTACTCGTGGGTTTAGCGGAAGTTTGGCTACGATCGAGCAGGATATTCGCGTGGCCGATCTAAGTCAGGTGATTAGGGAGCAGCCTGTTTGCACGGTGGCAAAAAATTTGGCGGTGCGCCGTGTATTTGATGAGTTGTACATTCATATTGCCCATCTGCGCCAGATTGTGAATACGGATGTAGATTTTTTGAGTAATCGTTGGTTATTCAAATACCTTACCCACACCTTGGATGAACGTATGCTTGATTTGATATTGGGTGATACGGAGAAGTTCATTAGCAATCCGATCAGTATCAATATTAATGTCGAGACATTGTTATCATCCGGTTTTGATGCATTTGATGCTGCGATCAAGCCGAAGGATAAAGCCTCCATTGTGTTAGAAATTCCTGTGGTGGATGTGTTTGCTGATATCACAGCATTTATGGTGGCACGCAAAGAAATGCAGAAGCGTGGCTATCGCGTGTGTTTGGATGGTATAACGATTGATAGCTTCTTAAATATCGACCGTTCTAAGCTGCAGCTGGATCTTATTAAAGTGCAGTGGAATGCTGCAGTAGACGAAGACCTCAAATCAAAGAGCAATGCTGACTTGGTAAAGGCTGTGGCGGATTGCGGTAGTAACCGGATTATTCTATGCCGTTGTGACAACCGTCAGGCAGTTGAGTTCGGGCAGGCGCTGGGTATTTCATTATTCCAGGGGCGCTATGTGGACTCGTTGATTAACCCTTCAGCACGAATTGCTAACTGATGTTTGACGCCATTGCCGATATGCAATCAGCCTATGTGCTATGTGGTGTTATATGGTCTGTGGCGCTTGGTTTTGCCGTAGGTAATTATGCGTGCAGCCTTGTGCATCGGTTGCCACGTGGGCGCTTGATTCTGGATAAAAAACCTTATTGTGGTGAGTGTGGCACGTTGCTTTCCACGCGGGATTTGTTTCCTGTGTTTTCCGCGCTGATGCTACGGCATAAATGCCGCTATTGTGGCACACCGTTCCCTGTTTCACATACATGGACAGAAATACTGGTAGGCGTACTTTTTGTGTTGGCCTTTTTTAAATACGGGTTTGGCGAGCAATATATTCTGGCCTCGGCTATTTCTGTTTTTCTGATCGTTATTGCAGCTATTCACGCCAATGAAAATATGATCATGGGCAAGATGGTGCTTGCAGTGGCGGTGTTTGGAATGATGCACCGTATTCTTGTTGATCACACTGTATATAACTTCTTCGAGGGCGGGCTTTTCGCGCTTATCATTGGTGTGGTGTTATGGCACCGGCAGGTCAAAAAGGTGGGGCATATTTACGCGCTACCAAAGCCCGTGGAGTTGCTTGCCGTTGGTGGTCTATGTGTTGGAGCAGCGTTGCTTCCACAGTTTTTGGTGCTTTATGCGGTACTATTTGTTGTGGGGTGGCTGCTAGGAAAAATGCGCGGGCGCGCCATTCCATACACGGTGGCTTATGGCTTTGCTATATCACTCACCATTCTCTATCCGGATATTATTCTACTGTAACGCTTTTGGCTAAGTTTCTTGGCTGATCCACGTCCGTGCCTTTGAGTACGGCTGTGTGATAGGCGAGAATCTGCATAGGTAGTGCGTAGAGTAGGGGGGCAACAAAAGAATCGCAATCTGGCATAGTGATTGTTGCCATCGCCATGTCACCCGTTTCATCGATGCCCTTGCGGTCGCTAATGAGTACGATCTTCCCACCACGTGCGGCGGCTTCCTGTAGGTTGGAGGCGGTCTTTTCAAACAACGCATCGCTAGGGGCGAGCACGATGATAGGCACTTGCTCATCAATCAGCGCGATGGGGCCGTGCTTCAATTCACCTGCCGCATAGGCTTCTGCGTGAATGTAGGAAATTTCTTTCATTTTCAGCGCGCCTTCCATAGCGATAGCATAGCTAGTGCCGCGACCGATATAGAGCATGTCGTGGGCATGCATGATATTATTCGCTAGTGCGTGTAAGTGGTCATCCAGTTTGAGGATGTCGCTCATGATGGTGGGGACTTCTAAAAGATGTCTGCAAAGCTCATGACGTTTCGCTTCGTTGATGGTGCCACGAGCTTGTGCAATGGCAAGAGTCAGGCAGGCGAGGGTGGCAAGTTGTGTGGTGAATGCTTTGGTTGAAGCAACGCCAATTTCAGGGCCTGCATAAGTATAAAGTACACCGCTTGCTTCACGTGCAATGGTGCTTTCAGGGACATTCACAATCGCGAGTACGGGATGAATGGGTTTATTATGTCGCAGTACTGCGAGTGTATCGGCGGTTTCACCGGATTGTGAAATGAGTACCGTAAGACCTTTAGGGTCAACGATGGGGGAGCGGTAGCGATATTCGGAAGCGATATCGACATCAACTGGAATATTGGCAATGCTTTCCAGCCAGTATTTCGCAACATTTGCGGCATAAAAAGAGGTGCCGCATGCAATGAGCTGGATGCGTTCAATACCCTTCAGGTCAAACGAAAATTCAGGCAGGGTAACATCCAGTGTGGTAGGGTTGCAGAACATTTTGACCGTTTCGCCAACCACGCCAGGCTGTTCATAAATTTCTTTTTGCATGTAGTGGCGGTAATTGCCTTTACCTACGCTGTTGCCGCTGATGCCAGATTTAATAACGGCACGTTCAACGGGTTTGTCTTCTTGATCAAAAATATCAATTTTACTTGAGGTGATAATGGCCCAGTCACCATCTTCTAAATAGCTAATATCATTGCTTAGGTGAGAAAGTGCGAGTGCATCCGAACCCAGAAAATTTTCGCCATCGCCATAGCCTACGGCAAGTGGGGGGCCCTGTCGCGCTCCAATCAAGAGGTCGGGGTGGTCGGCAAAAATGAAAGCCAGTGCGTAGGCGCCGTGGAAACGCTTGAGTGCCATAGCCACCGCATCTTTTGGGCTCAGCCCTTCTTTCAAATAATGTGTGACTAATATAGGGGCGACTTCAGTATCTGTTTGGCTTTTAAATTGATAGCCATGTTTTTCCAGCTCTTCACGGAGCTCACGGAAGTTTTCTATAATACCATTATGCACTACTGCCACTTTGTCTGTTGCGTGCGGATGCGCATTCACTTCATTTGGAATACCATGTGTGGCCCAGCGTGTGTGGCCAATGCCAAGTGTGCCGTTTAAAGGTTTTTTCCCTAGTTCTTTTTCAAGATTGACTAGCTTGCCTTCAGCGCGTGCGCGCTCAATTGTTTTATTGTTGTTTGTTGCGATGCCTGCGGAGTCGTATCCGCGGTATTCAAGGTGCTTTAATCCCTCCAAAATGAGGGGGGCTGCATCTTTTTTGCCAATTATGCCAATTATGCCACACATGGGAAATTCTAAAAAAACCTAGTAAAATGAACGATTAAATACGAAAAAGGCAAGGTATGCCGCCAGAGTGAAGAAGGCAATAGGAAGTTGCATTTATCCACAGGTCTGTGTATATTATCGATAACTAGGCAATATTTGCCCATAAATTGACGTTCGATACTATGTATAGTTGGTGACATTAATAAAAAAACTTGATATAGATATTTGAGCATAAACTGTAAGAGGAAAGGTGCGTAAAGCCTAGGAAATAATAGTTGATTTTTCAGGAAATGATGATTATGTTAACTGAAAATTAACTATTGGGCGGACGCATGAGTATGAGAACAGCGATGGCAAGGACTACTGTAGAGGCTGGCGTTTCGGGGCAAAGTGTTGGCAAAGTTATCCCCATTTCACGTAATAGCGAGCTTTCTGAGGAATATTTAACAAGGCGTTTTGTTCGCCCTGCGAAGGAGCCTGCTCAAGTTGTTTATGAGCTAACAGATGATCCTGGTTATCTACATCAGTATTATCGCTTGCGTGAACAGATGTTTATCAGCGTGTGGGGCTTAAAAGAGTTTTCTGGCCTGAAAGATGAATATGACGACGAGAGCGACATTATGGTGGCTCGTGTTGGTAATCAGGTGATTGGTGGTTGCCGCCTTACATTTTCTACACCGAATGATCGCAAACACCTTCCTATGGAGAAGCAGGACTTCATTTTAGAAGAACAATTCCCCGAGCTTCCTTTGTATGATCTGAAATTTGCTGAGATTTCTCGCATGGCTATTTTGCCTGAATATCAAAATAGCATCGTGATGTTGGAACTTAGCCGTCAACTATTGAAGCGTGGTGCTGAGAAAAAAGCACGGTTTGCTTTCACGTTGGCTCCTGTGCCATTAGCGCGCAATTATCGCAAGGCAGCGCATCTATTTGGTCTGAACTGGAAAATTCGCAATGATATTGCGATCCCGGATCGCGAAGAGTATGAGGGTATCAAGATGGTGGTATCTATGTTGGATCTTGCTCCGGTTTATCGTCCTATTCCTAAAGATAAGAAGGCAAAAGCGGACAATTCTATCTCGCTTGTTGGCGCGTAAGTTTTTCGCTGATGCAATCAAAGCAAGGCTGAGTCGTTGTTACATGGCCGTTTTCTGTAATTTGACCTATTCCTTAAATTTTTGGTAACCATTTTGCTGTAGGATACGACAGTCTGCCACTGTAGGCAGATTGGAGCAATGTAGCTCCTTGTCCGGTTCTATTATGTAGATGAACCGCGTGTATCAGGTAGTGGAACACCCCACGTAGGGGCATCCATGACGGAAGACGGGCAAGATGTCTTATGACCAGCATTTCAGCATCGCTGAGTAGTTCAGCGTTCTTTACTCCTGCTTTAGATAATTTTCAAAACGCAACAAACGATCTGGCAGTTTCGACTGCAAGGCTTTCGAGCGGCAATCGTCTCACACGTGTGAGTGACGATGTGGCATCGTTTTCGATTGCTACCAGATTGCAATCACAGCTTTCGGGGCTAAAGCAGTTTTCTCAAAATATTGTGCAAGGCGATAGCTTATTGCAGGTTGCGCAAGGCGGCCTTGGGCAAATCAGTGATTTGCTTGATCAGCTAAACAGCACAGCGGTGCAGGCCAATAGCGCGTCGCTGACAGCGGCGGATCGAACTTATTTACAACAGGAGTTTACGCAATATCTGGAAGAAATTGACCGTATTGCGACAACCACTTCGTTTAACAATATTGCTTTGCTTAACGGCACACTTTCTAGTGAGAATAAAGCACTCACTACTACAACGCAAGCTACGCAGGCTACGGCTACACTTACTTTTACTACTCTGGCTGACACGAATAATGTTATTCTAAACGGAGTAACAGTAACGGCAGGTGGTGCGGGTGACTTTGCGGTTGGTGGCGACTTGCAAACCACGATTGATAACCTGGCGACGTTTCTCAATGACTCGGATAATGTTGCGCTTTCTAACGCAACTTATGAACGTGTGGGAAGTAATGCGTTACGTATTACTTATGACTCTGGGGGCACTTTGGGTAACCAGTTCACGATTGATGAAGGCACCTCTACGGCAACATTTACCACCGCGGGTGGTTCCACCAATGTTGCGGATCTGTACACACTTTCAGGTGGCCTGGATGATGGGTTGAATATCGGCAGTACCACAGCGGTTGGTAGTGTTGGTGATACGTTGGTGACCACGCAGGCACAGGTGGCGGCAAGTGTTGTGCTTACACTGACCGGCGCAGTTTCCGATGGCGAAACACTTAGTATTGATGATGGTGATGGCGGTACAATTGATTTCACATTCCGCAACTCACCTGTCGGTTCAACAGAAATACAAATCGGCTCAACCACAGAAGAAACGCTGCAAAACATTGTGTCGACTTTATCACAATATAGTGGGGCGGACGATACAGCGTTAAGGCAGCTGGAGTTTGCAATCAATGGCTCCAGCCTTACTATTAGCAACCGTACTACTGGTAACCCCACAGACTTAAGTGGCGCGGTGCTTGATATTGCAGAGGGTATTACCAATGGAGCATTAAGTGCGACTACTTTTGCAAATGGAACGAACACAGGTGTGAGCACAGAGGGGCTGAATAATGCCAGCTTTATTGGCTCTGTTCAGGGTTTTAGCGCCACTTATAACTCTGCGAACGACATCACGGCGACTATCACGGTTGGTGGTGTTGCTTACACCGCAGAGATCAATGATACGGATGCTGTGGGTGCGTATACTGCGCGATTTACCTCAACAACCGGTGGTTATTTTGATGTGCAGATTGCGGCAGGTGGATTAGCGGTTGCGGATCAGGATGATGCGGATTTATTTGCTGATCGTTTGGATGCGGCATTTTCAACCTTGTCATTTAACAATGAGCGTGACGTGAGCAATTTCTCTGCAACCGGCAGTTTCATTGGTGGTTCAGCGGATATTCAGCTAGGAGATTTTAGCGATGTGCGTATTGATAGCATCAGCGTAACTGCGCCAGTTGGAACGGATGCGACTATCGATATTACCATTAATGGTGAGATTTTCCGTGCATCCAGTGGTATTGGTGGATCATTAGGTGCGTATGAAAGCCTGACATTTACCAATCTAAATGATGCGAACGAAACCATTACACTTAATAATGGTTCGACCGAGCAGGATTTCTCAAACACTACTAATGCCGCAACATTCCAGTCGGCACTACGTTCGGCCTTTGGGTTAGGGGTAACTGGTGCTGGAGTTGATTTCCAAATTGGCGCTGGTGCTGATGATACGGTGAATGTGGTGGTCAATGATGTGCGTGTCGACACATTGTTTAATGGGGTGACGCCATCTGTATCGTCACAGTCTGATGCGGCGGCGGCGCAAACGGCGATTACCACAGCAAAGTCCGCGGTGCTAACTACCATTAGTCGTGTAGGGGCAATTCAGCGTCGCTTTGAGTTTGCGCTGGATAACATTGCCACCACTACGGAAGGTATAACAGCCGCTCGAAGTGATCTGGCGGATACGGATATTGCATTTGAATCCACAGCTTTTGCAGAGGCCACGCTTCGCGTAAATACTGGTATCGCGATTATTGCGCAGGCTCGTAACTTGCAATCATCGCTGCTTAACGCATTACAATTCGGCAATAACTAGGCGGTAGCCAGAATCGGAAAACGTTTCTGGGCGAGGGCGAATCCACCAAATAGCAAGGTGACGTAAAACGCATCACCAAACAGGCTGTTCGTGAAGAACGGGATGGCAGCAGTAAAGCATGCTACCAGTCCTTCGATGGTGGTGGGGTATAGCGGAGAGATCCATACGCCAAGGTTGCTGACAACAAAGAACACAATGGATGCGCAAAGCGTGGTGATCGCCACAGGGAGTATGCCTTTTCGGCTGTTCAGTACAAAACCTAGCGCTACAACTAGCGCAAAACCCAAATACACCGCCCACATTGTGTCATGAAAGCCGATAACCATATCGCTGACTAGCATAGCAAGCACCGGCACAGCAAAGGCCAGCCATTTTTTGCTGAAATGTACACCGGCGAACAAGGCGATAGCCGTAATCGGTGTTACATTAGCCGGATGTGGCAACAGGCGCGAAGCTGCTGCGATCAGAATAATCAATGATAGGGTAATGAGTCGTTCTTTGTTCATAATTTCCTACAAGCGTGTTAAACAAGGATGGTTTAACGCAAAGTGAGGGCTATGAAAACACTTTTTGAGCATACGGCAGCAAACACAGCGCCACTGGCAGATCGCCTGCGCCCGCAAAGCCTTGATGAAGTGATTGGGCAGGGGCATGTGCTTGAGGGCGACCATATGCTGGCTAATATGCTGGGCAAGAAGCATCCGACTTCGCTAGTGCTTTGGGGGCCTCCTGGCTGCGGAAAAACCACACTGGCTCGCCTTATTGCTGAAAAAAGTGATTATGAGTATGAGCAGGTTTCTGCCGTAGCCTCTGGGGTTAGTGAGTTGAAGGGTATTTTTGAAAGTGCCCGTAAGCGCGCGCAGGATGGCAAAAAGACGTTAGTATTTGTTGATGAGATTCATCGTTTCAACCGCGCACAGCAGGATGCATTTTTGCCGGTCGTGGAAGATGGAACTATCACCCTGATTGGTGCAACCACGGAAAATCCATCCTTTGAGATTAACGGCGCGTTACTTTCACGGATGCAGGTAGTGGTACTTAAACGCTTAGATAGCGAGGCGATGATGCAGCTCATCGCACGTGCTGAAGAGCATGAGAAGAGGGGGCTGCCACTCACGCCAGAGGCGTATGAAACCTTATGCATGATGGCGGATGGAGACGGGCGTGCGCTGCTTAATTGCTGTGAAATATTGTTTGAGTATAGCGGAGAGAAGCAGCTCGATGTTGAGGCACTCACCCAATATCTACAAAAACGTGCCCCGCTTTATGACAAACATCAGGAGGCACATTATAACCTAATTAGCGCACTGCATAAGTCATTGCGTGGTTCAGATGTGGATGCGGCGTTATATTGGTTTAGCCGTATGCTCGATGGCGGGGAGAACCCGCTTTATATTGCGCGCAGACTGGTGCGTTTTGCGGTCGAGGATATAGGGCTGGCTGACCCACAGGCATTAGTGCAGGCCAATGCTGCCAAAGAAGCGTATGATTTCTTAGGCTCACCAGAAGGGGAGCTGGCCATTGCACAATGTGTGATTTACTTGGCAACAGCGCCCAAATCCAACGCGGCGTATACGGCTTATAAGGCGTCTGTCAGGTCCGCGAAGGAGCATGGTTCGCTGATGCCGCCTGCGCATATTCTGAATGCGCCTACCAAGCTGATGAAAGAGATAGGCTACGGCAAGGATTACGCCTATGACCATAACGAAGAAGATGGTTTCTCAGGGCAAAACTATTTTCCGGAAACTATGGATCGTCAGCAGTTTTACCAACCGGTGGAGCGTGGTTTTGAGCGCGAGATTATGAAGCGGCTCGATTATTGGCAAAAGCTACGCAATAAAAAAGGGCAACGTAACTAGACGTTGCCCTTTGATCTGGTAACCACAGAACTACCTGCTATTTCTGCTGCGTGTACGGCGGGAGCCTTCGGTAGTGTTGCTACGACGCTCTTTACGAAGCTCATGTTTGATTTCGCGGCGTTCTTTGCGATAGGCTTTTGCCTTTTCTTTTTGTTCAGGGCTCAGGCTTTCAAACTTTTCCTTACGGCGTTCACGGCGCATTTCTCTTTTTTCTTTAAGTTTAGCTTTAGCTGCGGCACGTTCTTCTGGCGAAGCATCTTTGAGCTTTTCTCTCATTTTAACGCGGCGGTCGTGACGCCTATCCATTTGTTTGGCCACGGCTGATTTCTTTTCTTCAGAAGTCATCGTGCCCCATTTTTTGGCCAAATGACGCTTGCCGTGTTCAACCACATCAGCTTCAGAGGCGCCATCTGCAGCTTGAACGGCTTGCGCTATATTACTAATCATGCTGGAGGCATCCTGTGCCTGAGATGGGGTGGAGAGCAATGCCGAGCTGGCAAAAAGGGCGAGAAATATACGGGTTTTGGACATAAATACTCCTATTATAGGGGTTTTCGGGTTTAGTATTCGTTACTAATACCACTATACCGTGCCCTACCCATAAACCAAGTTACAAATAGTTCATAGTTTGGCCATGTGAGAATAGGCGGGGTTACTCAATAACTTCCACGGTACTTTCGCTGCCGTCGCTGGCCTGGATTAAGGCTAAAGGTTTTCCATTAAACGCTGAGCCGCACGGTGTATCGCAGGCAGACGTAAAGCCAGCTCTTCATCTGATAGATTGAAAGATTTTTTCCAAACTTTGCTAATAATGGAGGAGAGAGCTTCTATTGAAAAAGGAGTATTTGTAGTATTTAGAGCATCTATTATTTCCTTTGCTTCAGATAAGTACTCATCGTTAGGCGCACCTAGTTCTAAGTGTCCTTCAATATCTTCTCCTGTTAATATGTTATGGGTATATTTTAATGTGATCATCAGTGCTTTGATAATATGTAATTAAGTGCTTTTTAGGTTTTCTAAAAATGCTTGTGCCTCATCCCAGCTATAGCCTGTGATGGTTGGGTATTCTATAGGATCTAATTCTTGCATAGTGTCTTTATGTATTTTTATTAGATAGGCAAACTCTTTGTGGGATAATGTAAGAATAGCGCTATCACTAGTAGGTAGTTTATGTGCGTCTACTATTTTGGCTTCAAACACTAATGCTTCCTCTTTATACCAATCAGAAAGAGCGGGAATATCTCTATTTTTTGTGCCTTTGAATGTAGGGCCATTTGTTGCAAAGACGAGCATGGCTAACTCATTCTTGGTAAAATTTACCTCTATAGTATTCTCAGTAATCTTAATAAGCTGCATATATGGTTAATCGATATTTAGGCGATTAATTATTTTGTTTACAGCTGATAGATCTAATCGTTGCGTTAGTAGTGGGTTAGCAAGCTCAAATACTGCGTCATTAATAGCTTCATCGTAGCCAATTTCAAATTCGATATCTTCTCTTCCTTCTATTGCATTTGCCCATTCTTCGATATCCGATTCGGTAAGGGTGGATTGAAGATATTGATTTAGCACCTGTACGATATCCGAGCGTTGTAGTTTGACAAATTCTTTGTCACCATCCCATCCAAAAGAATGTAATGCTGAAACGAGTTCGGAAACGGGAGCTTCGAATCTTATCAATTTTTTTAGCAATGTTTTGCGATCTGTCATGAGAACCATCTAAAATTTTGTTTTGGTATGTATAATACTTCCATCAGCCCCATAAGTGGTCTTATTATAGCCTACAGTATTTCCTGCTGCATCTACAGTCTTTTCATAACGGGCATACGATCCGGGAATATTTCGTGCGGGAACATCCGCTCGATAAACTACCCTTCCATCGGGAAGTCTGGTTCAATGGGGAGAGTGTCGATGCTGGAGCTGTCAGCTACAAACTTTCCATCGAGCGGCGGACTAGAATTTCCTCTTCCGCGATCTCAAAAGTGCGGCTCTCGTCGGCTTGATTGACGATTCCGGCGGCAATGAATTCATTTATAATAATTTTTGCCAGGCTGCTGCTTTCTGCCTTAATGACATCTTCGCTTCCAGAAGAGGATCGGCTGGTTCTGAATGCAAGAAATTGTGTGGCAGCGATCTCTACTGCCGCATTATCAGTACCTTTTTTAATCAAGCCAACATCCATTAAATCGCCAACGACAATGTTTGCGACGATAGAAGCTTCTTTGGAAAGATCAAAAATTCTGTCAGTTTGATTATTATGGTCCATGTAAACGCCTTTCTATGGAAATTTAATTTTCCTATATGGAAATCCATTAACGTCCAAATCAATGCTTGGTGCTCCACTCTTTGATGTAGAACGATAACCTACCCAATCGCCATTTGGCAACCTCGTACCTTCCCCTGGATAACCGGACGGCGTTTCAGGTGTTCCTCCTTTAGCTAGTTTGTCGTATAAATCTCTGGCCGCTTTCTCTCCACCGTTTTCTACACGTACTTCTGGTCTGTTTCCTGGCTTTCCTATTGGTTGCCCATTTGGGTTTAGTATATCCTGCGGTTCTTTTTTAGGTGTTGGTAGAGGTTTCTGGGGCTTGGGTGCTACCTCTTCACTTCTGCCTACTCGCTCTAGAATTTTTTGTCCAACTCTTCTTGCCACTCCGCCGCCAGCAAGAATGATAATGAGTTCTTCCAGTGGGTATACTGGTTCAATAGGTGGATCATCAATACCAGAGCTATCTAGTACAGGTTCCGCGGAGCAGCGGCAACCTGGCTCTTCCCCAGGTTTAATGCTGTTTTCATCCCATGCGAATATTTTTCCCTCTAATTCAGCATGAGAGGTTCGAACTTTATCATCTCCCGCGGTACGCCAGATATATTTCTTTACGCCAAACTGTTGCTGGCGAGTTTTATCGAGTTCTTGCTTTGCTTCCAGCTGATGGCGCACGGTTTCTAGTTGCAGGCGGCTTTGCAGTTGTGGGGCGATAGGTTCATTCAGGTTAAAAATGGTGGTGCGGAAGCGATCATTACCTGCTCCTTGTTCGAGCTTCTGCATGAGTTGCTCTAATTTCACCAAGAAACGTAGGGACAAAAAGGCCTGCAACTCAGGCAGGTAGGGTTCATCGAGGATGATGGCATCGGCGCCGAATTTTTCGCGCATTTGTGCGGCGAAGGCGGCGAGGTGGTCGTTGGTGGCTTGCTCGGTGATTTGTTCCACGCGCTGCATCAGCGCCTCAATCGTGTCAAACAGCGCAGGTAGTTCATCCACCTCGATGGTTTTATGCTCCACGCTATGGTTAGTCATCGCTGTCCTTTCGCGTCATTTCGCGTTCCAGCCGTGCCTCGCGCGCCCATGTGGAAAGCACTGGGCGGAAATTTCCCAGCGCCTCGTCGTGCGCGGTGGAATGTTCCGGTGGGGTGCCGTGGCGTAGGTAGTTGGTGAAGGCTTTTTGTGTGGCCTCTTGGCGAGTGAGCATGAAGGCGATAATGCCGGGTAACATGTTTAGCGTTTCCGGTGCATGTAGGCGGACGGTATCGCGCGGCAGGAGCAACAGGTTACCTTCAATAAATGCCTGCGTCACTTGCTGTGTGGTCGCTTCTATGTTTCCAAAAGAAGCATAAGCGCTGGCGATTCTCCCGTTAATCAGGTTGGTCGCCAGCTGTTCGGGCTCTAGCTCATCAAACAGTGAGAACAGTTGTGCTGCGGAGGAAAATGGTTCGGCGTCGGTTGCGTCTGTTCCCAGTTCTTGCATCGCCAGTGGTGCCATAAGCGCGGCAATGAAGGTGTCTTTGGGAAGCGACATATTTAGGACTTCGTATTGCTCTTGTGCGGCCTCAAGTAGCGGCGTTACTTTGCTAGGCATGGAAATCACCTGGCGGATGGCGCGGCCACTACCCAGAATCAAACTTCTACCCGTATATGCGTACCAATAATGCATAAGCCTCTTTCTCGTGATGAGCAGAGCCTATGGCAGTATTATATGTCCCGGAAGGGTAAGAATTGAGGTAAGGAGAAAATGGCGCACCCTGAGCGATTCGAACGCCCGACCTTTTGATTCGTAGTCAAATGCTCTATCCAGCTGAGCTAAGGGTGCGCGGGGTAGAAGAGGCGGAAACATAAACAATAGCGTTAGGAAAAACAAGGCTTTTCTTGTGGTTTTTGTAGCAAGATTATTGACTGCAGGTGTGCAGTGTTCTAGCTTTGCTCAAATTTCATCTTTTTGGAGCCTCAAATGAAAGCCACTATACCATTTATTGCCTCACTTATCATATCTGCTGCGTTTGTATCTGGTGGTCCAGCACCGACATTTGCTGCCGAACAGGCAAGCGAGCGGCCACTATTGGTGGTGCGCTTTAATCAGGATCATGTGTATTACACGCGTGCGCTTAAGCAGGCGGTGGCTAATGCGGAGCGCGCCAAATCTGGTGTGCGTTATCATGTGGTGTCTTATTTGCCGGATGGTAAGCGTCGTGGACAAAAGCAGGTGGCTAGCAAAAAAGCTCAAGGCAACCTGGATAAGATTACAGGATTGATGCAGCAGCTTGGGGTTGATGCATCGCGCATTGAAGCGAAGAGCCAGAAGGCTCCTGTGATGAACCAGGAAATTAAAATATACGTAGAATAATAGCGTGTTTCGCTAAGCGAAATCAGCCCTGACGTGCCTTGAAGCGAGGATTCTTCTTGTTAATAACGTATACGCGGCCTTTGCGGCGTACTACGCGGCAGTCCTTATCACGTTTCTTCGCTGATTTAAGAGAGCTTAAAACCTTCATAACAAACCTATTTTTTAAAATGAGCAGCACTTGTAGTGCAAAAGGGGGCGCGTTGTCAACGCCATTTATGGCTAAATAACTGGTTTTTTGATATCGTCCTGCTCAAGTAGCGTTTCTTCTACCTGTTTAGAAAGACCATGCATAGTCTTTTCCCAAAAATGAGGTTTTACAATAAGTTGCCACAGGCCTTTATAACCTGCGACTGAGTGTAAAATCAGGTAAAACGGGAAAAATAGTGATGAGAGCATCATTGCAGGCTTGTGTTTACGATAAAGCAGAGAGCAATGCAGCGCAAAAAACCAATGAATTCCCAGATTGATAGCCAGATTAGCCGCTGTAAACCAAATCAGCCAAATAGGGAAAGTGGTCTCATATATCGTAACTAAAGAAGTAAACCACAAGGCAGACACTGCCCAGACGATAGGGGCTACCAGGAAAGTGAAACAGGAAAGGCCAACGAAAAACTGGAACCCAATAAATCCGGAAAAACCAAGCGATCTATATAATGCACGAGGGTTGCGCATATGTACTAGCCAGGTTTGCATATAGCCTTTAATCCAGCGGGAGCGTTGGCGAATCCACGGGGCGATGCGATTTGGTGCTTCTTCCATCGTATAGGAATCAAGCATACAGGTTCGTGCACCTTGTGCGCATAAGCGTGTGCCGAGATCGGCGTCTTCAGTTACGTTATACGGATCCCATTCGCCAATTTCACGCAGGCGCTTCACCGAAATGTGATTGCTGGTTCCGCCAAGGGGAATGGGAATACCGAGTCGTTGCAGACCGTAAAGCATGAAGTGAAATAAAATGGTGTATTCGAGTGAGAATAGGCGCGTGAGCAAATTATCATTGGCGTTATAATAATTCAGGCGACCTTGTACACACACTACATCGGGTGGGGAGGCGCGAAAGGTCATCACCGCTTTTTTAAGTTGCATTGGCTCGGGTCTGTCATCTGCATCAAATATGGTGATTAGCTCGCCGCGCGCATAGCGTAGCGCATAGTTGCAGGCGCGTGGTTTGGTACGAGGGTTATTGAACGGCACGCGGATAATCTCAAAATTGAAACTAGGTTTTAGTGCATAGGCCGCCTCTAATGTTTCTTTATCGTCGGCTTCCAGCACTAACTTGATGTCAAGCTTAGAGGCAGGGTAATCCATATTTTGCATGGCTTTCAACATGCTGGGTAAGCTTTCTTTTTCGCGGTACATTGGGATCAGCACGGTATAGACAGGCAGTGTACGTTCATCCAGTTCGGCATTTCTTTCTTGCCAGTTCTGTTGAGGGGAGGCTGGCATACCATTTATAAAAATAATGCACTTGAAAATCATCATCGCGATAAAAATGAGATGGCAAAATGCAATAAACGCAATGCCGGTATATAGAGGATAAAATGCGCCAAATATGATAGTGGCTGCCAGTAGCGTATAGATCAGTTTGCGCTGGTTTGCTGGCATAGTGATGCGCGCGGATGACTGCGGAAATTTTTTCCACAGTGTAAGCCGACTTGCTTTTTCTATGGTGTCGCCGAACGTATTTTCAATGGTGCGGCGAATATCAAATGGTGAAGTGATGACGAATTGAGTTTGTTCGCCAAATTGTTTTTTGCACCAGCTGGTGATTTCATCATCATATTCCGTAACGGCGACGGTAATAGTACCATCTTTGGTGCGCCTCCACGGCAATATACGTTTTTCCAGCATGGTTTCAGGAGACATGCCATTGACTAGCAAGTGTTCCTGAGGCGGTTCTTTTAGGAGGTCAATAAAGGGAAGTTCGTGATGTTTTGCGACTGCTTGGTAAAGGCCGTAATAATTGATAGTACCATCTGCGACCAAGATATCACCAAGGCGACTTCCGTTACGTTTTTGAATTGTGAGTGCTTGTTCTAGTTGCGCCTGTGTAATCAGGTTATGTTGTTTGAGAATCTCGCCAAGCTGTGCCATTAGAACTTCTGCCATACGGAAAGAACAAGGCCTTCACCTGCGCCTACATTCTTACCATCGAGATGACTAAAACCCGCTATTTGCAAGTTTGTTTGTTCGTTCATTTTATATACGGCAGAAATTTGCCCTTTCAACAAATCATAATCATCTCCTGATGACTGTGTAAAAGCGGCGGCAGCTGGGTCATTAGCGCGCAGTGTGGCAAATAGTTGGGGCATGAACATCAAGGTATCCGTAACGGATATGCCCACAGTGCCAGCGAGTTTGATTTGGTTTTCAGGGGAGCCAAAACGATAGCGGTATTGCGTATCAAGATTAGCGAAGTGGTTTTGCCCGAAGGCACTAAAACCATAGCCCGCAGATAGGCCAAGCCCTGCATCCGGGTGACGGCCACCAAGTGCAGGAGTTTCTGTTGCGTGTTCTGGGCTTGGTAGTTTTACCATTGGCTCAAGCGAGAGCACGAACCCGTCTTTTTCCCATAGCCGTGTGCGTACAAAAAACTCGCTATCACCGATACCCCAGTTGCTGTTGTTTGCTTGGTATGTGCGTTGGAGCGAGAGGTTTGCACCAATAGTGACGGCGTCTGTTAACCCATACTCAAAGTAAGGATTGAGTTCGTACTTAGAGAATTTTGCCTGAGATGCTTTATTGCCCTGATTGTTATACAGCGTCTTGGTGCTGTAGTAGAGGGCGTTGAGAATAACCTGACCTTCGCCTTGTTTCTGCGTCCATGCGCCGGCGTAGGCATTAGTGGTAAGAGTAACGCATGACGCAAAAAGAAATAAGAGACGTAAACGCATGGGCTACCCTGTTTATTGTTGTGCGAAGTGTAGCCGAAAACCGGCATTCGTTCAAGTTGGCCGATTTTGTTAAGTATTGTTAGTGGATTTTGCGTTCGATGTCAGCTAGAGCCAGCTTCACCATTTCGTCTTGCGAAGCACCGGCATGGTCAACAATGATCGCGCGCGCAGCGGCCAGTGCAATATCGACTACATGGTTGCGTACATCTTCGATGGCACGCTCTTCTTCCATCTCAATACGCTCTACCGCAATTTTCATGCGAGCATCTAATACTGCTTTTAGCTCTTTTTCTGCGTTCTGATTGAAGGTATCAGCGTTTTCGCGTGCTTTTACAAGCATAGATTCTGCTTCTTTCACGTATTCAGCCTGCTTCTGTTTGTATTCAGCAAGCACCTGTTCTGCTTCCTGTCTCAGGTTTTGTGCCTGATCCAGTTCCTCTTTGATTTTTTGAGTGCGGCCATCAAGTGCGCCAATGAGCAGGGCACTGATTTTTTTATAGGCGGCAGCCACAAAAATAACAAAAGCAGCGGCGACCCAGAAAGTTGGTTGGTGCAGAATATCCATTATTATGTCCTGTTATCCTTCGTTAGCGACACGTTTTAGGCTGGTTGCCACGGTGTCTGTTTCTGGCTTTTGCGCGAGTAGTTTCTCGACAATAGTCGCCGTTAGTTCGTTAGTGGTTGGCTCTAGTGAGGCCATCAGCTCTTTTTTGGTATTGCTGATACGTTCTTCGGCTTCGCGCAGTTTGGCAGAGATGTCCTGCTCGAGCTTTCTTTCGGCTTCTTCGGCCTTTTTCTTATGCTCGAGCATGGCATCATCTAACAGTTGTTGTGCTTTGTCACGAGCCTCAGCTATGGTCTTTTCATATTTGTCCTTGGCCTGTTCTGATTGTGTTTTATAGCTTTGCGCCATGCTCAAATCAGAATTGACCTTCTCTTCGCGCTCGCCAATTACTTTTGTCAGTGGTGGCAGGATTACGCGTGAAATCAGCACGTAAAGCACCATGAAGCAAATGGCTAGCCAGAAGAGTTGGGAAGCAAACCAGGTTGGATCAAGTTGAGGCATGGTCGTCCTTAGCTTTTAACAACGTAAAGAACAAGAATCGCTACTACGAATGCAAGCAGACCCATGAACTCGGCAAGTGCCATACCCAGAAGGGCAAAGCCTTTGATTGAGCCTTCTTTAGAAGGGTTGCGCGCAATGCCGTTAAGAGCGGCAGCGAAGATGATACCCACACCGATAGCGGCACCAAGCATACCAAAAGTAGCAAGGCCAGCGCCGATATATTTACCGAGCAGAACAGTTGCCGTAGGGTCTGTGATCATGTTTTCCATTAGAGTAGTCCTTTCTTAGATTAATGTAAGTTTAATGCGTCGTTTAGGTAAATGCAGGTAAGCAGCGTAAAGATATAGGCATGCAGACATGCGATAAAGATTTCAAAGCCGGTAAAGATCAGCAGGAAGGCGAACGGGAATACACCCAGCGCACCAATCATCACAAATCCAGCCATGATTTTAAGTAGTAAGTGTCCTGCAAGCATGTTGGCAGCAAGACGAATCGAGAGACTCACTGGGCGGGCCAGATACGAGACCAACTCAATAAGGATCATCAGCGGCGCCATCCATAGCGGCGTACCAGCTGGTAGGAATAACGACAAGAAATGTAGACCGTGCTTGGCAAAGCCGATGAGCGTTACGCCTAGGAAAATAGTCGCGGCCATGGCGAAGGTCACGATGATGTGGCTGGTAACAGTGAATGATGCGGGGATCATTCCAAGCAGGTTACAAAACAGGATGAACATGAAGAGGGTGAAGATAAACGGGAAATATTTTTGCGCTTTTTTTCCTGCGTTTTCTTCCACGATGTTTGAGACGAAACCGATCAACAATTCAGAAGCGGCTTGCCAGCGACCAGGAACCAGTTGGCGATAGCGTACTGCCTGCATCATGAATAAAGTAACGGCAGTAATTGCGATTACCATCCACAAAGAGGCGTTAGTAAAGCTCAGATCAAGTCCAGCGATTTGAAATGGCACCAGCGGATAGACTTCAAACTGGGCGAGGGGGCTATGTGCAGCGTCAGACATTATAACTCATCAGTTTTATCGACCGTGCGTAAGATGTTTTTCACACCCGCGGCAAAGCCAAGAAAGAAGAACAAGATGAAAAACAATGGCAGCGTGTCTAACCAGAGATCGATATAGTAGCCTAAAATACCACCGACACCGACACCAGCCAGCAATTCCGTACCCAACTTCATGGCTTTGCCAATGTTGGCACCGGAACCTGACGATTGTTCATCATCACTCTTAGGTGCAATTTCGTCGATCTTGCGTTGCAAATCCTCTAGGGAAGGCAGCGGCTTATTGTCTTCGTTCATGAACCCTCAAGCGATGCGCAATCTATGAATAACACCCCGTACTGTCAAGCAATTCCGCAGTGTTTTTTACTTCTTTTTTTTCTGTGCCAATTTGGCGTCGATAAATTTAGACACAGCTTCAAATGTACGCTCGCCACCATAGACTTCTCCGTCTATGAAAAAGTAAGGCGTATGCGGGATTTTAAGCTCTTCGTTAGCTGCTTTTTTCAGCTTCAGAATGTGCATTTCACGATCCGTGTTATTCACACAGTTCATAAATTCCTGAGTGCTCAGGCCACCCACATTGGCGATGGTTTGCAGGCCAGACATGAAGTTGCCATCAAAAGCCCATTTTTTCTGCGCATCGAACAATACACGGGAAAATACATAATAACGGCTAACACTCTGCTCACCCACACAATCTGCGAGCATGGCGGCTTTAAGCGCAGGTTCATTTAGCGGGAATGGGCGCAGGATATAGGCTAATTTGCCTGTTTCTACATATTCTTTTTCCAGTTGTGGAAGCACTGTATTACTAAACTGCGCACAATGTGGGCACGAAAAAGAGGCGTATTCAATCATCACGATTGGCGCGTTGCGATCGCCCATCACATAGTCATAGCGCACCGGTGCTTCATAAATAAGGCGAGACTTTGATGTGCCGCCACTGCCTTTGGTCACTTTAAGGTTTGGCTCATTAGACGTGTCTGCCGGCACTTCGCGCATGCCTTGTGCAAAAGCGGGTTGAGCAAGTGTTGCTGCAAATAGTGCAATGATAATCCAAAAATGACGCATGTTTTTCTCCTTATTGAACAGACTGCTTTTTTAGGGTGAATCGGCCTTTTTCGCAAGCCTCTTTATGTCTTTTTGTCCGATAGCGTTTGTGCAAATGATTCTAGCGCTAACTTTAGATCATCATCGTCAATATGTTCAGTTAATTCTGTGTAATCTACGTTTGATACTCTCTTAGGCTTAGGTTTCTTGGGTTTTTCAAGAGGGCTGTAGCTATGGCTTATCACGATACGAGAAACCGCTTTATAGCCATAATAGGTGGCAAGACGTTCAAGGATAACCGGCATCATGTGCTGTATTTCGGTGGCAAAGCCATTTTCTACGGCGATGGTGAGCGTGCCTTCGGTCGTTTTGCCGCGTGGGAAAGCGAGTTTCGCTGGGTAGGAGCGTGTGGCCATGGCTTCACCCACTACTTCCTGCCATTGACTGAGTAAGCGCGAACTGGCAATGCCTTGTGATTTAAGTACAGGGCGCGTCAGCGGCTCGATGCAGCTGGAAAGCGTTTTGGGAAATAGGGAATAATAGCGTTTATCTTTACTCATGCCGCTGCCGTTTCTTTCGCTTCGATGATGGTGCGGATGGGGGCGAAGCTTTTGCGATGGTGTGGTGTAATACCCAACTCAGCTAGTCCTTTTTGGTGCGTTTTGGTGCCATAGCCTGCGTTGCTTTCCCAGCCATAGCCGGGGAATTGTTCGGCCAGCTCCGCCATCATACGGTCGCGCGTTACTTTGGCGATAATACTGGCGGCGGCGATTGATAGGCTTTTTGCATCCCCTTTTACTATTGTCTGGCAAGGGCAGGAGAGCTTGGGGGCTTTGTTGCCGTCGATGAGTGCCATATCAACATGAGTATTCAACGCTTCTACCGCACGCTGCATGGCGATCATGGAGGCGGCCAGAATATTGTGCTCGTCTATTTCTTCCACCGTGGCGATGCCCACACCGGTCTGTGCGTTTTTCAGAATGCTATCAAACAACGCTTCACGGCGTTTGGCAGTTAGTTTTTTGGAGTCATTAATACCGGGCGGGAGGTTGCTTGCATCAAGGATTGCAGCGGCGGCTACGACTGGGCCAGCCCATGGGCCTCTGCCTGCCTCATCCACACCCACGACGACGCCTTCACATGTCGCTTCGATGGATAGGTCAGGAATAAGCATTATTAACTCGCGTTGTTGTGTTCCTCTAGCGCACCCAATGTCACCGGTGCTGCATGCGTCGTATAGTCTGGCCATTCACCGGAGATCATAGCAAGGGTCGATGCGGTACCATTTCCTGCCAGTTCAGAATAAATCCAGTAATTGGTCATTACCTGCATAACATAGTTGCGCGTTTCCGCAAATGGAATGCTCTCTACGAAGAGGAGGGGGTCATTATGGTAATCGATGGTTTTCTTCCATTGCATCAAGCGCCCTGGACCTGCGTTATAGGCAGTGAGCATATAAAGCATGTTGTCTTCCACCAGCGGATTTTCCAGCAGATATTGCACGTAGGTTTGGCCAAGTGCGAGGTTAAAGCGCGGGTCGTTATTTGGTAGTGATTCATCATACCCCACCATACGCTTTTTCATATAGGAGGCAGTTTTTGGCATGATTTGCATAAGGCCAGCCGCACCGCTTCGGCTTTTCGCACTGCTGCGAAACCCAGACTCCTGACGCACCAGCGCATATAGCAATGCGCGATCAACCGTGAAGCCATTTTCTGGCTGCCATTGTGGAATAGGGTAACGAGCAAAATCAAGCCTGCGTTCGTTATTTGCAAGGTGTTTGGCCATCGGAATTTGTGCAGACGCAAGGTGTAGCTCGTGCGCAAGCGACAGGAGTAACATGCGTTCGGCTTGCGATGCTTGTGGGAATGCGGCGCGCAATTCTTTATCCGCCAGCTCTCTTTGTTGCACCTGAACTAATGCAATGATGCGCTGAACAGCATTTTGTTCTGCTAATGTATCTATGTCGTCTTGGGTGAGTGCTGGGGCATTATCATCCAGCTCCAGCGATTGCCCAAGTTGTTTTCGAGCGATAACGCCATAAAAGCTGCGTGGTTCTTTGGCGGCGATATGCAGACATTTATCGGCTTTCTCGTTGTTGCCAATGGCTGCGTAACTACGGTGACACCAATAAGCGGCAGCCGCCACTTTCCATCGCGGTAAATTCTTCTTATTGAGTAAATCAGAAAATAGCTCGGCGGCGGTGGTTTTATCACCTTTACGCCATGCACTAATACCTTTATTCCAGGTGGTAAAATACGGTGATTTTTGGAAGCTCGCAGCCAATCCGTTATCATCTCCATAGCCCGACAATGTTCTGGATTTGCTAATTTCGTTGGCATTTTTTACCGACGCACCTTTACGTTTTGCCAGAGCGAGGATTCGTGAGGCTTGCGGGTGGTCGGCATAGATGGCAAGCCAATCACTCAGTTCTTGCGGGGAAGTGATATAGTCATCATGCAAATAGCGGTCTGCTAATACATAGCCAAGCAACAGTGGGTTGCTAAGTTTGCCCATCTCGCTGTCGGCTGTTTCCCAGTCGCCTTCTTTCTGGGCAGCGAAGATGGCTTTATAATATTTTTTATCGGAGCCAGATAGAATTTCAGGAAGTGCTGCTTTGTTGCTGGCGAGTAAATATCCCTTACCATAACTCGGCGCAGCATGCACCTCGTCACCTGTCATGTTGTAGGCAGAAAACATCATGAGTATGATGGAGCCAAGCATGTATATATATGGTGTTCGCTTTGTCATAGGGGGCGATCTTTATACGCGAAAATGCGACACCCCGCAACCGTGCATTAGTAAAATATTAGTAATTAATATTATTGTTTTGTATCAAATAGATATATTCTTTTCTTTGAGTAATTTCTGAAAAGATAGCAGGTCGGCCCAGGCCAGTCTTTTTTGCCCCGGCGAGCGCAACAAATAGGAGGGGTGGTAGGTGACGGCAGCTGATACCGGGTTTTGCATATAAGCATTTTCGTAGTCGTAGAATTTGCCGCGTAATCTGGAAATAGAAATATCTTTATTGAGTAGCGTAGTGCTAGCCGTGCCACCAGATAAAATTAACAATGCCGGATTCACTAAAGCAATGTGCTTTTCCACAAATGGCAGGCAGATAGATGTTTCTTCGGTACTAGGCTGGCGATTGCCAGGTGGGCGCCAGAACACAGTGTTGGAAATATAGACTTTGGTGCGGTCCAGCCCGATAGCGGCCAGCATATTGTCTAGCAATGCACCGCTCGGCCCGCAGAATGGAATGCCCTGCCTGTCCTCTTGTGCGCCGGGTGCTTCGCCGATGATCATTACGCGTGCTTCTGGGTTTCCATCAGAGAACACCGTTTTGCTAGCGGTTTTCTTTAATGCACATCCTTCAAAAGCTCTTACGGCGGCTTCCAGCTCTTCAATCGTCTGGCATCCATCTGCAAGCGCACGGGCTACATTCCCACCCTCTGATGGAGAGTGGTGAATCGCAGGGGGGGCAACTGCTGTTGTTTGGCTGGTGGTGGCATTCTCTTGAGGCAAGGGCTGCCCAGCATCGCTGTTGATCATAGCTGAGCTTTTCTCAAACCAGTTGGTGGGCGTGTCATCCACGCACTCATCCACACCGGCGGCCAGTTGCCAATCGAGTAATGCTTTATTATCCATATTATTTTATATAGACCTTAACTCCGATCAATGCAAAGGATAGGCACATGAGTGAAGAAATGGAATATGACGTAGTAATCGTCGGCGCAGGGCCTGCAGGGTTAGCCGCTGCCATTCGTCTTAAACAGCTTTCAGCAGATACACGCGTATGCATATTGGAAAAGGGTTCCGAGGTCGGCGCGCATATCTTATCAGGTGCCGTGGTGGAGCCGCGTGCGCTTAATGAGCTGATTCCTGATTGGAAGGAAAAAGGCGCGCCACTCAACACACCTGCGGGAAATGATAAGTTCCTATTCCTCACTAAGTCAGGTGCCATTCGTTTGCCCACTCCGCCGCAAATGCATAATAAAGGCAACTACATTGCAAGCCTTGCTAATGTGTGCCGTTGGTTGGGGCAACAGGCTGAGGCGCTGGGTGTAGAGATATTTCCCGGTTTCCCAGCGGCAGATGTGGTGATTGAAGATGGCAAAGTGACTGGTGTGATTACTGGTGCATTCGGCATAGGTAAGGACGGCGAGAAAAAAGCTTCCTATCAGGAAGGCATGAAGATCAAAGGCACACACGTGTTGTTTGGTGAGGGCTGTCGCGGTTCCATTTCGCAAAAGCTGATGGAGCAATTTGGGTTGCGTGAGAACGCGGATCCGCAAACGTACGGCATTGGTATCAAGGAGCTATGGGAGATTGATCCGGCGAAACACAAAGAAGGCCTGGTGGTGCACACGGTTGGCTGGCCGATGGATAGCAACACTTACGGCGGCTCCTTCATGTACCATATGGAAAATAACCAGGTGTCGATCGGTTTTGTGATTGGGCTGGATTATGAGAATCCGCATCTTGATCCATTCAAAGAGTTTCAACGTTACAAAACGCATCCGGCCATTCGTAAGTATCTCGAAGGCGGTAAGCGTATTTCGTATGGCGCGCGTGCGCTGAATGAGGGTGGCTATCAGTCTATCCCTACATTGGCGTTTCCCGGTGGCGCGTTGATTGGTTGTTCGGCGGGGTTCATGAATGTGCCAAAGATCAAGGGATCACATACCGCGATCAAATCCGGCATGTTGGCGGCAGAAGCTATCGTTGCGGGTGACTTAAGTAAATACCCGGATATGCTTAAAGATAGCTGGGTGTATGACGAGTTATACAAAGTGCGCAATATTCGCCCTGGCTTCAAGTTTGGCTTGCTTGCAGGTATCATGCATGCGGCGATCGACACGTTTATTCTACGTGGGCGCGCACCATGGACATTGAAACACCATGCAGATCACAAGCAACTTAAGCCAGCTGATAAGTGTAAAAAGATCGACTATGAAAAACCCGATGGTGTGCTGACGTTTGATCGTTTGTCATCGGTGTTTCTTTCCAGCACTAACCACGAGGAAGACCAGCCAGCACATCTCACATTGAAAGATGCGAGTGTGCCGGTATCGCTCAACTTGCCGAAATACGATGCGCCGGAGCAGCGCTATTGCCCGGCTGGTGTGTATGAGATTGTGGAAGACCCTGAGCCGCGTTTGCAGATCAATGCGCAAAACTGTGTGCATTGCAAAACCTGCGATATTAAAGACCCGACGCAAAATATCGTATGGGTGACGCCAGAAGGTGGCGGTGGGCCTAATTACCCGAATATGTAATCAGATATCGGGGTAGCATTCGCGGGCGCACACGGCGTAGCGTTTTAGTGCTGCGCGCATCTCATCCAGGTCATTATGCATACGCGTTTGCGGGCGCGGCATAAGTTGGCTGACATTTGCGGGCAGGCGGTCATGGCCAAACAAGCCGCTTACGATTTCTGGGTTTTCGATGATGTCTTCGTATTTAATGATTTCGATATAGTCTTTCAGCTCATGGTAGCGCGCAAAAAACAGCTCAATCAATTGCGCCATACGGTCATATTCATCGGCCTTGCTTTCGGCGATGGTATGTGCCTCCGGCCATAAGGTGAGCAGGCCGTGCGGTTGCCCAGGCGCGGGAACCACTTCGGGGTGCTTTGTCCATGAGAGCATGATGTCCAGAGGGTGACGAATAACTACGATAATGCGGTAATAAGCGAATTTCAGGATTTCTGGCAGGATGGCGCTATAGAGTGTGTGTTGACGCATACAGAGGGTGAAGTCATCACTCAGGCCGGGGCGTGTAAAGTGTCGTAGCTGCGGGTTGTTTTCTGCGCTTATGCCATCAAACAATGGTGAATTATCTGCTGCGCGCAGATCAGATATGGGGGTTTCGTTGAGCAGCAATTTTCGTTGGATAAAAAAATCGCCCATCAACCATTTGCTGAATGGCATAGGGCCATTTAATTTGCGGGCAATGCCAAATTGCCACTCTGGTTGGTTGAGATAGACGCTATCTGGTAGGTAATCAATCAGCGCACCAACAACAGCGCTGCCACTTCTGGGCAGGCCGGTAAGGAGAATATCCAATTGGGCGGAATGCACCGGGGTGGCGGTGAATTAAACGTTCTTGTATGCAATTGGCAGGTTGGTGCTTTTATCAATGGCCAGGTTGCCATCTTCATAGGCTGCTGCCATATAGCGGCCAACGCCACGTTGAATGAAAAGCACAGGTTTAACGGTTTTTCCGTTATATTTACGTAGTTCGGTTACCTTACCACGGGCTTCTGGATTATTCTTGCTGCTCATAGTCTTACTCGCACATCAAATCGGTTGTTTCAAAGATAGGCGGGGATTCTAGTAATATATGTGGAACGTGCAAGTAATTTCTGGGATAATGTGTATTATTCTGTTAGTACGGATGGGGTTTTCATAAGGTTTTTACGTATATATTCGCTATGACACAACGTAATACACTGAAATACATTAAAAATATTGGGCTTGTGCTGTTGGCTTCCGCTTTCGTGGTGCCTGCCTATGCCAAGGAGCAGAAACAGGCTGCTGAGTCTATTGCCATCGGATCTGCAGGAAATTATCTCGCTAGCCAGTTTGCGCGTTCTGAAGGTGATATGGAGAGCGCCACCCGTTATTTGAAACGGGTACATGCTGGAGATACAGGCAATCAACAGGTGACCGGCCAGTTGATTGGTACGATGTTGCTAGATGGTAAAGTTGATGAAGCGCTTCGGCTTTCGCGTTCTTCATCCTCGCTCCCTGAGACAGACCCGCTTTCTTCGCTGATTAATACGCTTGATGAAGTTAAGCAAAACAAACTCACATCGGTTATGAAGCGTTTGGTGGCGGCAGAAAAAACCGGCACAGTACAGCTCTGGCATCCACTACTTAAAGCTTGGGTGAAGGCCAGTGAACAGAAATTAATGGCACCATATTCAATCGAGGATATTGTTGGTAAAAGCGAAAATGCGGCACCACTCATGTATTATCATTTGGCGCTGATTAATAGCTTTGCAGGTTTTAATGAAGTCGCAGCACAAAACTATAAAGATGCAATTGGTGATCCAAAAAACCCGCCTTCACGTGTAATGGATAGTTTGCTTCAGTTCTATGACGCTAATGGCGCTCCGGATGTTTTAGCGCCTATCGTAAATGGATTTTTAGAAGAACATCCGGAAAATGGTCTGCAGTCTGATTTTTCTCCCATTGATAATCTTCATGCTGGGGTAGCTGAAGTCATGTACACAATGGGTAACATCATGCATGTTGCGGGTGCCACGCATGATGCGGTTATTTATTTGCAATTAGCCCTATACTTACAACCCGATATGGGGGTAGCGGCAAGAACCCTTGGTGATGCGTATGCAGCCTTGCAAATGTATGAGCGCTCTAACGTAGCCTATGCAAGGATTGTTGCGAGTGACCGTTATTATGTCAGGGGCAGGCTTGGCATGGTGGCGAATTATAATAAACTCGATAAAACCAAAGAGGCTTTTCGTTTGTTGGATCAGATGATTAACGCTAAACCTCCGGTGCAGGAAGCAATCGTGGCTAAGGCCGATCTGTTGCGCATGAAGTCACGGTATAAAGAAGCAGTAGAGACTTATACGTTGGCATTACAGCAGATTAAAACGCTATCTAAAGAACACTGGCCGATTTTATTCGCACGTGCGGCCTCTTTGGAACGTTTAGGTAAATGGAAGTTTGCAGAAAAGGATTTGCTTAATGCGTTGGACTTAAATCCAGAGCAACCGGATGTGCTTAACTATCTGGGCTTTACTTGGTTAGTGCAGGGAAGAAAACTGCAAGAGGCACGCGCCATGTTAGAGCGTGCAATTAAGATGCGCCCAAATGACCCGCAGATTGTTGATAGTATGGGGTGGGCGTTATATTTGCTCGGGCAATATAACGAGGCTGAAAAACATATTGTGAAAGCCGTTAGTTTAATTCCTAGTGACCCGGTGGTAAATGATCATTTGGGAGATGTGTATTGGCGACAGGGGCGCTTCGATGAAGCGCGTTTTCAGTGGGAGCGCTCTCTTTCTTATTCTCCTGATGAGGAGTTAGCTGAGTCCATTCGTAAGAAGCTAAAAGAAGGGCTCCCTTCGCTCGATGTGGCGGGTAAAAAACCACTAGTATCTGCTGAAAATGATGTGGGTAGTTTGGTTCACTAATGCGCATTAAGGCTCCCGCAAAGCTTAATTTGAATCTACATATTACGGGCAAAACTTCACAAGAATATCACCTGCTTGATAGTTTGGTAGTCTTTACTGAATTTGGTGATGAGCTGGAGTTTAGCGAGGCAGATGATCTCTCATTAGAGATAACAGGCAGTTTTGCGCAAACTGTTACCACAGAAGATAATCTCGTGCTACACGCTGCACGATTGCTACAGCCATATGCTTCACGGCCTTGTGGTGCGCATATTGTATTGCACAAAGAGATTCCAGTAGGAGCGGGATTAGGTGGTGGTTCGTCTGATGCAGCGGTAACGTTGAAAGCGTTGCACGACATGTGGGGTATATCGCTTAGCGATGAAAAACTAGCGGAGTTAGCATTATCACTTGGTAGCGATATTCCTGTTTGTCTATCGGGGCGCAGCGCGTGGATAGCTGGCATTGGAGATAAAATAACTCCGGTAGCAATACATGCGGATTTATGGATGGTGTTGGTCAACTCTGGGCAGCCACTAGCAACCCCAAAAGTATATGCAGCCTATGATGGTGATTTTAGGAACGAACAGCCACATGCGAAAAAGATAGGATCATCGCAAGCACTTTTTGATATTGTAATGGCTACTTATAACGATCTGCAGCCTGCCGCCACTACGCTTTGTCCTGAAATTGATGAGGTATTAAATGTGTTGGGGCTGGCTCCCGGTGCTGTGATGTCACGGATGTCTGGTAGCGGGGCCACCTGTTTTGGTTTATTTCGTAGTGTGCAAGAAGCACAGCAGGCATGTAGTTTGATAAAACAACAACATGCGAATTGGTGGTGTGTGGCAACAAAAATGATAGGTTCTCATGAAGCGTAAAAAAGCATATCAAAGCAAAGACCGGCCGGCGAAAGAGTTGGTATTAACGGGTAATGTCTATTTGCGATACGAAGACGACGAAGCAATAGCGTCTGCTGTTAAAGGTGATGTGGTAGTATATCCTGTAAATGATTCGCTAAACGGGCCGCGTTTGGGCGCATATGATGAGACAGGTTTTGTGGGGTATTTTAAGGCCGAGGTGTTTGATGGGGCGAGTTGGTGCCTTGTTCGACTAAATGAGATATTTCCAAATAAGGAACATCATTTCTCTAAGAAAGAGCGTCCACGTGATACATACGCGTTATGTGCTGATATATTGAACGCACTGAAAGGAAAAACCCTGCTACGTACTTACCGAGAGCATTATGATCTCAGCGAGCACGCAGCAGAGGATGATGAACGTTAGTTCTTAGCTTTTTCTTCTTCAAAAACCGAGCTAGGCTTCTTGCCCGCGCGCACAGCGGCAATCATTTTTTTCAGTGTTTCTGCGTCCACTGCACCAGGTGCAATTTCCCCACCCATAATGATAGCCGGTGTTCCAGTGATGCCTAGTTCACTAGTGATTTTACGGTTTTTATCCAAAATAGCAGTGATTTCTGGTTTGGCCATTTCTGCCTTCAGTTTTGCATCATCGATCCCCGCTTTTTTCGCAGTATCCATCAGCATTTTTTCTTCGAATTTGCCTTTAGAGCTCATTAGCGCTTGGTGATAAGCGAAATATTTATCAGGAGCAATGCGGTTTGCTGCCAAGGCCGCACGTGCTGCTAGTACAGAGTCTTCACTAAGAATAGGGAACTCCATGAACACCACACGTAATTTAGGGTCATCTTTAAGGGCTTGCGCAAGAACTGGTACCATGTGCTTACAGTAACCACAGTGGTAGTCGAAAAATTCAACAATGGTTACGTCTGCATTTTTAGGGCCAACAGAAGGGTTGCTAGCGCTATGCATGTCAGCGTGGTATTTTTTAAGGCCGGCTTCCGCTTTTGCTTTGGCAGCTGCTTCTTGCTTTTCGCGCAATTTCGTTACTGCGTCACTGATTATCTCTGGATCATTCAATATAGCTTCCCTTACGAGTGCACCAAACTCCGCACGTGTAACAGGTTTGTTTGGTTCCGCTGCCTGAGCCAGTGCGGTAAATGGCAGTAAGCTACCGATGACAACTGTAGAAAGTAAAAGACGTGATTTTTGCATGAATTCCTCCGAAAATTTGAGTGTTTAGTAATAATGCGAGTTCAGGCTAATGTATAGACCTTTCTAAAAGGTTGATTCCATTTCTTTTTTAATACGTTTCATTTCCACGGCCTGTGTTTTTACATCTTGTGCGCGTTGGTGAGCAGGGCTGCCTTGTTTTAGCAATCCTAACGCCCGACTTGCCTGGGTGAACCCATCGTCCGGTTTATTATAGAGCAACGCTTCTTCAGCCAGCGCGAGGTGTGACTGCCCCATATTACCGGCCTTACCATAAGCGGTAGCCAGCAGCCTCCAGGCGTATGGGTTGCTATTGTCTATGCTATTGGCTTTCTGCAAATGCCCTACTGCAGATTGCAAGCGTTCCGGCTTTTGTGCGAGCTCCACCTTGGCCAGCTCTGTGAGAATAATAGGAGATTTCGGTAAGAGTTGATTGGCCTTTAGATAAGAGGTGAGGGCGTCCTCCACGCGGCCACTTTCAAACAATATTTGTCCTTTTAGTTCATGAAAGAATGGATCATTAGGCCAATCTTTTATCAGGCTATCCATTTCTATCAGTGCGCGGTCTGTATCGGGCATTTTATAATACGCAATTGCACGTGCCATGCGTGACGCCGCATCTTTTGATGCTAGCGGGTATTTGCGCATGGTGCGTTCCGGCGTTTCCATAAAGCCATAGAGCTTGGCCACCATGCGATCATGCATCGCTTTATAGCGCGAAGGGTATTTGCCTTCAGGAATATTGGATTGCTGTACGTGGTTTCGTACATGTTCGATACGCGATGAGGAGAGGGGGTGAGACCTGAGATAAGGATCTGGTGCAGAAATATGCATACGTTCGTTGCGTTGTAGTAGGGCAAATGTATCAAGCAAACCGCTAGCGGATGTGTTTGTTTTATCCAGATAGGTCAAGGCAGCCTGATCTGCTGCTTCCTCTTGTGTGCGTGTGTAAGCTAGAAAATTGCGCATTAAACTGCTTTGCGTGCCGGTCATCACAGCCGCAGCGGCTTCTGGTTTGCGCGTAGCAGCGGCCGCGGCCGCACCAAGCACCATGCTCATAATGGTGCCGAGCTGGGCGTCTTTTAGTTTTTCCCCACCACGTGCCAGATGCCCACCGGCAATATGCGCTGTCTCATGCGCCATCACCCCGATAAGCATCGATGCATCTTTGGTGGCCATGATAAGGCCGGTGTTGAGAAACAGGTTTGATCCACCAGCTACAAACGCATTAAGTGAGCTGCCATTCACAATAAATATTTTTACGGCGGATGGCTTAAGCCCGGCGGCCTTGAATAGTGGGTCACCGTAGTTGCGCAGCGTATATTCTATCTCCGCATCTCTGATAAGCGGCAGCGCATAAGCAGGCTGTGCAGACAAACAGATTGCACATAGTGCAGAAATAACATGCCTGAATGGCTTAATCATCGAGCTCGATCATTTTTTGCCACCAGCCCTTTTTCGCGGGAACATTCGGATCACGCGGGGTGGATTCCGGTGCATTCACAGCTTTTTTCTCTTTTTGCATCTCGTAGGCAGGTGCGGGTGGTTCAATCGGCACGGGCTCATTGGTTGCAAAGGCGGGTAATGCTTTTCCATCGTCTTTCTTGGCGTCATTATCATTGGTAGGGGACGTTTCTTTTTCAGTAGATGGTTTATCCTCTACTTCTTTGCGACGACGGCGCGTGCCGCGTGTGCGAGAGCGACGAGGGCGGCGTTCTTTCTTTTCTGTGTCAGCAGAAGTAGAAGGGTTTTCTTCATCTGCCGGGCTTTTCTCATCGGCTGCAGTTTCACTCGTGGTGTTTTCTTGCTCCTCTACTTTTTTCGAGTTGCGTTTATCACCGCGATTGCGTCCACCGCGTCTGCCACGTCTGCTGCGGCGTTTGGTGCGTCCATCCTCTTCTTGGGTAGTCTCATCTTCTGATGGAACATCCATTTCCTCAAGCACTTTACTTGCCTTCACAGGAGAATCCGCGGCTTTGCGTCCTTTTCCACGGCTACGCTTTTGGTCGGCGTTAGAGCGGCGCATTTTTTCCAGATTATAGTCCGAAGTGGCAAGGTCAGGTGAGATCAGCACCTGAATGGTCACATCGTGACGCTCCTCAATGCTATCAAGGTTGCTGCGTTTGGTATTCAGCAAGTGCAGTGCAACAGCTTGTGGCGCAATAAGTCGCAAGCCACTCCAATTACCCGTAGCGGCTTCCTTCTCTAGTGCGCGAATCATCTGAATGCTCATAGACTCGTTCGAACGAATATAGCCTCGGCCAATACAGTGTGGGCATTGCACCATATTCGTTTCAGAAATGCTGGGGCGCAGGCGTTGGCGAGACATTTCAAGCAAGCCAAACGGGCTGATACGGCCAAGCTGAATTTTTGCGCGATCCATTTTAAGCGCGTCTTTCAGGGCTCTTTCCACAGCGCGACGGTTACGTGAGTCGAGCATATCAATAAAGTCGATCACGATTAGCCCTGCTAAATCGCGAAGTTTTAGCTGGCGTGCAACTTCCGCCGCAGCTTCCAGGTTGGTTTTGGCAGCGGTTTCTTCAATGTTACGTTCACTGGTTGCCCGACCAGAGTTCACGTCAATAGAGATCAGCGCCTCGGTTGGGTTGATGACGATATAGCCACCAGATTTAAGCTTCACGCTTTCATCATGCATCGATAGCAGTTGGTCTTCTATGTCATACGCATAAAACAGCGGGGTCGATTCTTTATATTGTTTGATTTTTGGCGTATGGCTGGGAAGCAGCAGCTGCATAAACTCTTTTGCTGCTTTGTAGCCTTCGTCACCTTCAATAACGACTTCATCAATATCATTTGTGTATTGATCGCGGATAGCGCGTTTCACTACGTCACTTTCCTCGTAAATCAGGGCAGGTGCATTCGATTTCAGTGTTTCTTCCCGGATATGGTTCCAGAGTTTCACCAGATAGTCATAGTCGCGTTTGATTTCCGCGCGTGTACGGTCCATTCCGGCAGTACGAATAATCACGCTCATACCTTGTGCAAGACGCAGCTCGGTTGAGATGGCTTTAAGGCGCTTGCGGTCTTCTGCGCTGGCGATTTTGCGCGATATGCCACCATCTTTCGGAGAGTTCGGCATCAGCACGCAGTAGCGCCCTGCAAGTGACAGGTAGCTCGTTAGTGAAGCGCCCTTATTGCCGCGCTCTTCTTTGATTACCTGAACCAGAACCACTTGGCCGCGGCGAATTACTTCCTGAATTTTGTAGCGGCGCGAATAGCGGTTTTTCGGGCGGCTTTGAATTTCCTCTTCTTCTGTTTCGATGGTTTCTACGTCTTCGGAAGCATTTTCACCACTTGGCGCGCCGTCAGTTTTGGCTTGGGCATCTTTCGTGTCTGCTTCTTCAGCTGGAGGAGGGGCTACTTCTTCGCTTGTTGAAACATCCTCAGCTGCTTCTTTCATAGAAATTGGCTTATCGTCATCAACTTCTTCGCTATCGGGTGTTTCTTCAATGGCGGGCGCTAAAGGAACATTGGCCGAGGTTTCATTTACTTCTTCGCTATCGGTTTGTTCTTTGTCTTTGTTTTCTTCAGGCGCTTGTTCCGTTTTTTCATCTTTTGCGTTTGCATTGTTATCTTCTGTGTCTTCTTCTGAGGCGTCTTCTTCTACCAGGCGCTGGCGGTCAGAAACCGGGATCTGGTAATAATCAGCATGAATTTCAGAAAAAGGCAGGAAGCCTTGTTTGCCGCCGCCATATTCAACGAAGGCAGCTTGTAGCGAAGGTTCAACACGTGTAACCTTGGCGAGGTAGATATTGCCTTTAAGGGGTTTTTTATTGCTGCTTACGAAGTCAAAATCGTAAACTTGTCTTTCATCGGCGATGACTACCCGTGTTTCTTCGGGGTGTAGTGCATCAATAAGCATTCTTTTCTTATTAGCCATGGGGCGACTCCTTATTGTTGGATCGCCTTACTTAACGGTGGCTCAGTTTGGTGGTAGGTATTCTTTCGTAGAAAAAAGCACACGCGCACATTCCCGCACTACCTGTTCAGGGTGCTGGGAAGGAGGTGATGACAATGGGTTATTACGAAATAAAAACTTCATACAAAAAACTAAGCGACCATTGTGTAAGGTCGTGATTATTCAAAATTTTAAAAACTCGTCTTAGCGGGCTCCACTGCACTATGTGTCTCTGGGACGTCTGGCTGTGCCGCCTGCTTTGATTCTTTTATGCGTGGAAGGCAGATAACTGCCTCACATGCAACATTACTACTATAAGAGTAAAAAAACTATTACACAACCACTATAAATAGGCTTCACATTTGTAGTTTTTTTGCGTACAAATTGAGGCATGATTCGCCAGATCACCAGCCATGCTAACCTAATGAAACTAAAATCGTATTTCATGTTGCCACTGCTGCTTGTCAGTATGGGGTGGGCGGAGCTGGCCTACGGGTGGGGCATAGAAGAGATAAGACTCTCGCGTCCACAGGAGAGTATAACCCTGCGTGTACCGGATACGAGCGATTACAAGGTGTTTACCTTGTCAAACCCACCTAGATTGGTGGTGGATGTGCCATTATTGAGTCAACGACCGGATTTATCGCTGCCGCAGGGCTACACGGGAAGGTTGATTCGCAACGTGCGTTTTGCACGTTTCGATAAAGACACCTCCCGTTTTGTGTTCGATCTCAACATGTCGGTAGAGGTTATTGACGTGTCAGAGCGAAGCGACACGTTGCTTTCAGTACAGATAGCGGCAGGTAAGGGAACTCGTGTAGTCAAAAAAGAGCCTAAGAAACCGAAAAAGCCCGTGGTGGTGATTGATGCCGGGCATGGCGGGCAGGATCCGGGTGCATCTGGCAAACGGGGCACGCGTGAAAAACATGTCGTACTGCTCTATGCAAAGGCATTAAAGGCGAAGCTGCTCAAGACGGGGCGTTATCAGGTGGTGCTTACGCGTGAGAAAGATCATTATATTCGCCTTCGTGAACGGGTAGAAATTGCGCGCAAAGCGAAGGGGGATATCTTTATTTCTCTTCACGCAGATTCGGCACCTAATCGAAAAACACGTGGTTTGTCCGTATATACGGTGTCAGAAAAAGCATCGGATGCTGAGGCAGAGGCGTTGGCGGCGCGTGAAAATAAATCCGATGTGATTGCAGGTATGGATTTATCGACCGAGCGGGAGGATGTAGCGGGTATTCTGATTTCTCTGGCACAACGTGAGACTAAGAATAATTCATCAACGCTAGCTGATTTGCTTGTGGTCAAATTAATGGAACATGTGAAGCTGTTAAAAAACACCCATCGTTTCGCGGGGTTTGCGGTGCTTAAGGCGCCGGATATTCCATCTGTGTTAGTCGAGATTGGTTTCCTGTCTAACCCGGAAGATGAAAAATTACTTCGCTCTAAAAGTCACCGCGAAAAAGTGACTTCTGGCATTGTAGCGGGGATTGATGCTTATTTTGAGCAGTATAAGGCGAACGAAGACGAATGAGCCGATTTTCTAAAACAGTTTTTGGTCTATTTAGCTGGGGTTTCTCCATTGGCTTCACGCTCCTGATTATTGGTAGCATTGTTGGTGTGCTGATGTTTGAGCATTTCAGCAAAGACCTGCCAGATCACAGCCAGCTTGCGCAGTATGAACCACCGATTATCACGCGACTTTACGCGGCAGATGGCAAATTACTGGCGGAGTATGCCAAGGAAAAACGTGTGTTCGTGCCGTTAAAGGTGGTGCCAAAACGCGTAATTCAGGCGTTCTTAGCGGCAGAGGATAAGAATTTTTATAAACATACGGGCATTGATATTACCGGTGTAGCGCGCGCTGTACGCGACAATATTGCCAATTACGGCAAAGGAAAGTCATTAGTTGGTGGCTCTACCATTACTCAGCAGGTCGTAAAAAACTTTTTGCTTTCCAGTGAAAAGTCGATCGAACGTAAAGCAAAGGAAGCGATTCTTGCTACGCGCATCAGCCAGGTTTACAGCAAGGATAAAATTCTGGAGCTTTATCTGAATGAGATATATCTTGGGCTGGGTTCGTATGGTGTGGCGGCTGCGGCACAGAACTATTTTAATAAGTCGCTCGATCAGCTTACCATTGAAGAAGCGGCATTGCTGGCCGCCCAACCTAAAGCACCTAGTTTTTATAACCCAAAAAAGAATTACGAAGAGGCGAAAGCTCGCCGCGATTGGGTGATTGGTGAGATGCGTGAGATTGGTGCCATCTCTGCTGCAGAAGCCAAAGAAGCGATAGAATCTCCTATCACTTTGCGCAAACGCGATGAGAGTGAAACCACGCAAGCCGGTTTTTTTGCGGAGGAAGTGCGCCGCGAGATTAAATCGATGTATGGCGATGATGTACTCTACAAGGGGGGGCTGGTTGTCAAAACGACACTCGATCCGCAGTTGCAATCTTATGCCGATGAGGCGTTACGTGGGGCGCTGGTGGCGTATGATCGCAGGCGGGGTTACCGTGGGCCGGTCGCGCATGTGCCGAGCATTGGTGCAAAGGCGGATGATTGGAAAGAGCAGCTGGCTAAACTTTCCAAAGAGCATCAATCACATTTGTTTGGCGGACAAAGACTCGGAATGGTGACATCGGTTAAAGCAAGCAAAGCACAGGTGATTTTTGAAGACGAAACACGAGGTGTGGTGCCCTTTGCGCTGATGAAGTGGACGCGGCGTGTTATCGCGGATGGAAAGTTGGGGCCGGCGGTGAATAAGGTGTCGGATATTATTCGTGTGGGCGATGTATTGTTAGTCGGGCCAGTGTCAGAAGATGATAAGAAAAAATTGAACAAGGCGGATAAGAAAAACGCATGGGATCTGCGGCAGGTGCCTGAGGTAAATGGTGCCTTAGTGGCAATGGATCCGCATACAGGGCGTGTGCTGGCCATGTCCGGTGGTTATGCGTTTGGTGGGACCGAATTTAACCGAGCCACACAAGCAAAACGCCAACCAGGTTCGGCATTTAAGCCATTTGTATATCTGGCTGGTTTAGAGAACGGGTTTACACCTTCTACTATGATTCTTGATGCGCCTATTGAAATGGATCAAGGGGCTGGAAAACCTGTATGGCGTCCTCAGAATTATGGTGCAACCTATATGGGCCCAGCCACTATGCGCACAGGTTTAGAGAAATCGCGTAATACGATGACGGTGCGTCTGGCACAATTCATTGGCATCAAAAAGGTGCTGGAAGTGGGTAAACGTTTTGGCATTTATGATGATCCGCCGCGCAATTTTTCTATTGTTCTTGGAACGTCAGAGACGACCTTACTGCGTTTGGCAAATGCCTATTCCATGTTGGTCAATGGTGGCAAACGCGTAATGCCTTCAATGATTGAGCGTATAGATGATCGTCACGGGCAAACCATCTATCGGCGCGATAGCAGGGTGTGTAATAAGTGTATGGTTGCAGATCCCAACTCAAAAGAAGAGCTGACAGATGAACCGCCAATCCCAGCTGATGATCGTGAGCAGGTAGCAGACCCTCGTATTGCCTATCAGATGGTGTCTATGCTGCAAGGTGTGGCCACTCGTGGCACTGGGGCGCGTTCGCGAGAAATTGGCAAAATCGTAGCGGGTAAAACCGGCACCACTAACGACAGTTATGATACATGGTTTATGGGCTTTTCGCCGGATTTGGTGGCGGGCGTATATATAGGGCATGATAGGCCACGCACGTTAGGAAGAAAAGAAACAGGCTCTTCTGTTGCGCTTCCGGCCTTTATTTCGTTTATGAAAAATGCTTTGGCAGATGAAACGAACAAGCCATTCCGTGTGCCGCCGGGGGTTCAGCTTCTTCGAGTAGATGCCGCTACCGGATTGCCTCCTACAGGCGAAGAGTTAGAGCCGGTAAAAATTGTGGAAGAAACATTTATCTCTGGGGCGCCCATTTATGTGCCTGGTGTCAGTGAAGCTGATAGGCTGAAAAAGCAAGACTCGACCATAAAAATCATCCGTGTGCATGGCGATGATACGAGCAACACTGAGCGCGACAATTTTGCGCCTGCTTTTCCAGCAGATGATGTGCCCACGGAGCCAAAAGCAGCGCCCCCAGTCGTAGGAACGGGCGGACTATATTAACGGGCTAGGGAATGTCCGCGAGGTCTTCTGTGCCCCATGTTACATTGTCACGTCCCCATAGCAAGAATGCTGCGCCTTTGATAGCAGCGCTACCATCTTTCCAGCTTGCCTCAGCAATGGCGAGGTCCGTTTTTCCATCACCATCAAGATCTAGCGGAGTACCATCAAAAGCACGGCCAGTAGTAACAGAGCCATCAATTCGTGCTATCTGATCAGGCGTGTCGTCTATCATATCCTCAAGTACCAATGTGCCACTGAATCCACCGGTAGGTTGCATTACAATATAGGTTCTTCCTTCATTGCCATTGGTCGTGTCATCGCTCAAAATAAGGTCTTTTAACCCATCTCCGTTCATATCCGCGGCGCTAATAGCAGACACTTCAAAATCAAGGCTGCCTGATTCTGTGTCAATGGTGGCCGCTTGTCCACCACCAACCGCGGTATCTACGTTAATGGTATCTCCACCTTCACCGGTAAAGTCTCTGCCAAAATAAATATATACATTTTCAAGGTGTGAGATGATCACGTCATCATAGCCGTCATTATTCATATCAGCCACGGCAGCAGCACGTCCAAACTCGGAGTAACTAATCGCTCCTCCCATGCCGCCTAATCCTGCTTGTGCATCCGGGATGCCAAAAATGCTGTTAAATAGCCCGGCAATACTGAAGTTGCTATCGTCGTTCCACCATGCCAAATCGTCTGATTCAAACTTAATGGCGTAGTCATTACCTGTGTCAACTATCTCAGTATCCAAGGCTCTTGTTGCTGTTCCGGTATTACCAAACATAATAAAAGCGGTTCTTTTGGTGCCGGACGATACAAAAATATCATCATACCCATCGTTGTTTATGTCGCCAGAAGCCATAGTGTTAAAGCTTTTAGCAAAAGCATTGTCAGAGTCAGTTGTAAGTTTGAAACCATTTGGGTCGGATACCGTGGTGAGGTCAAAGGTTCCCCATGCTTTGCCCGCACGGCCAAACACAACGGCGCCTGTGGCAGTGGTATTGTTTACACAGCCTGCCGTTGAGACACACGCTATTATATCTTTATACCCGTCTCCATTAATATCACCGATTGCGATTTCGCTAGGGGTTGTTGAATAAGTTTTTGTGGTGTCCAGTGTGGTATAAGCTACGCCGTCGGTGGAGTCGGAAGCGGTGTCACCAGTAACCGTAAAGCTTGATTTATCATCATCACCAAATACTACGACGAGTGCGGTGCCGCCACCCAGAACAAGATCGTCATAGCCATCATTATTCAAATCCCCCACAGCAGAGGTGCGCCCGAGGTTACCGATGGTGCTAGCGGCCGTCGTTGTCACAGTAAAGCCTGTAGGGTTCGTAGCGTAAGTTTCCAACAAAAACTCACTATCTTCATCAAGTGGTAATGGCCATCCGGTTTTTCGGCCATAGACGACATAAACGATGTTTGATTTGGCGTAGCTTACGACAAGATCATCGATGCCATCACCATTAAAGTCACCTGCATCTGTAGTCACTGCTTTTTTCTGAGCAGTGATAGTGGTGTCATCACCAAATAAACGGAAAGCGTTCTTACATTCCTTACCTATGCAGCAGGTGCTTTTTGTGCTTTCATTATACCAGATGATATCGTCGAAGTCGTCCGTTGGTTCCTTTTTAACAAGGCGTTCGCCATAATAGGAACCGGTGGAGCCTATTTGCGTTCCATAAGCACCAACCTCTGCTCCGTCGCCAGTAAATAATGCATTATAGATGGTGTCGTCATCGGTTGCTCCCATGTCTATTCTGGATGCGGTAGGGGTGGAGGAGCCGCCTGGAGGAAATGCGCCATGGCCATCTCTGCCGTATGAGACTAATGCCCACATCGTATTATCTTGTAAGGTAACACTAGAAAAGTCATTGGCAATTTGTATGGCGCCGGCTGTTTGCGTGTTTTGTAAATCCTGACAGGTGCGCACAAGGGTAGTGCTATTAGTGGCTACTCTGGCGGCGCGTTCATCGAGGAAATACATCATACGTCGTCCATAGCCATCCAGTGCAAAATCATCAGATAACCCAAGGGTTCGAGTGGGAACGGTGCCTGCCACCACATCAAAACCGTTACCTTCAAATATTGCACCACCAGTACATTCGTCAGCAGAGAGCATTTCCACTCCATAACCAGCAGCACCAATAGCGATCTCACCATCGGCAGGGCATGGGCGGCGGAAATTTTTAGCCATAAAGCTCTGGGTGGCCTGTTCAATTGCGCGCATGCGTTCCATGGTGACGTTGTTTTTGGCTACGTCACTGGTGGTTTCACCGCCGGGCAACATAGATACCATGATAAGGCCGGCAACCATCAGGATCATGCTCACCTGAACGAGTGAAAAACCATGTTGGAAGTGGCGTGTAGCGCATTTATTCATAGCAGGCTCCAAAGAGATAAAACTCACATTTCGGTAGTTTATATTATCTTAAAAAAAGCTTAAAGGGCGATTAAATTTGCATAAAATACTATCTATTATGGCGAGGAATGCTATAGGAGATTTCGATTAATATAAGTAGGTTAAGTATGAAAGCAGAGATTGAAGCACTAGCACGTCGTATTAAGCAGTCGCAGGAGATGCTGAGGAGGTATCTTTGACTGGGATAATGCCCTTCGTCGTCGTGACGAGCTCACCGCATTAAGTGAAGATCCCGATTTATGGAATGATCCGGACAAGGCGCAATCACTTATGCGTGAGCGCACGCATTTAGATGATTTAATTACGGGTTATGAAAAGCTCGATCGTGATACCAAAGATAATCTCGAGCTTGCAGAGATGGCTGAAGCGGAAAAAGACGATGCCATGTTGGAAGAGGCGGAGAGATCACTTACGGCCGTTGCTGAAGAATTGGAAAGGCTAGAGATCGAGTCGTTGCTTTCTGGTGAAGCGGATGCAAATGATTGTTTTGTCGAAATCAACTCTGGTGCAGGAGGCACCGAGTCACAGGATTGGGCGCAGATGCTGATGCGTATGTATGTGCGCTGGGCAGGCAAGCGTGGATACAAGACGGAGATCATCGATGAAAACCCCGGTGAAGAGGCGGGCATAAAATCTGCAACGATAAAAGTCTCAGGCCATAATGCCTATGGTTGGGCGAAAACAGAAAGCGGTGTTCATCGTCTGGTACGTATTTCCCCGTTTGATTCCAATGCCCGTCGCCATACCAGTTTTTCCTCCGTATGGGTCTATCCGGTGATTGATGATAAGATCGAGGTCACGGTGGATGAAAAAGATATTCAGATGGATACAATGCGTTCCGGCGGTGCGGGCGGGCAGCATGTGAATAAAACGGAAAGCGCCGTGCGTCTTACTCATACTCCCACGGGGATTATCGTGAAGTGCCAGAGCGGGCGCTCTCAACATGCAAACCGTGCGGAAGCTATGCAGATGTTAAAGGCGCGTCTATATGAACGGGAGTTGCGCATCCGTGAGGAAAAGGCAAATGCGTTGAACGCGGAAAAAACTGACAATTCATGGGGGCACCAGATTCGTTCTTACGTGTTACAGCCATATCAGATGGTCAAAGACCTGCGCACAGAAGTAGAAACCAGTAACACACAAGGCGTGTTGGATGGAGATCTGGATCAATTTATGAGTGCTGCTCTGGCCGATCGGGTAAAAGGAAAAGGCGAGAAGGATTAGGTGGTAGAAAGGCCGAGCTCTGCACCTATTTTTTTATTAACCGCTTTGAAATAACGGTCCACTGCTGAGCGAATAAACCCCTCTGGTGTTTGTCCACTAAGTTGTGCGACGACCTGTTCCTTTATAGAGTCCTGGGTTTTCTTCCTCTCAATGAGAACTTCAGGCCCTGTAGCGGTTGCATTTTTTTCTGAGAACTCAGCATAGGTTTTCAGGGTCTCTTCTGTTTCTTTGGGTAAAACGTTTTGCCTGATTCCGGGAATTTCGACGGCATGAAAAGCTGCAAGCCCGGCCTCGTGAGCTGTGTGCGTTTCAGATTCCACTATTTCTTGTCTGGGAGGGTTATATAGGTTCGAGGCTATTCCCAATTGTTTATAAACACTGACTTTGTAGTTGAAATAAGCGCTCAATAACCCAGCATAATCGCAGTCTTTTTCCCTTGCTAATTTACTAAGCACCTTACGAACAGCCGTTTCCTCAGGGCCATCTGCATACTTACCATCTATGTTACGGTTGGTTCGCTTTAATAGCGCGGCATTTAGATCGTCTGGAATGTCATTACCAACAAATACATTCCCAGCCTTTTTTTTGAAAACTTCTAACGCAGTCTGGTGCACTTCTTCTAAAGAGGGTTTTGTCATTTATGCTTTCTGCTCAGGGCATAACAGCCCAGTCACTTTATCAGTGTTGTTCTGTTTGATTGGGTTAAAGGTTAGGGGCAATTATCTAACGTGTTGCCTGACTTCAGCAAAAACTACGTTTTGATACGCTTCAAAAGCGAGCAACATGCTCTGTTTAAATCCGCCAGTTTCCGCAAGTGTATCAATTGCTTTTTTTACTGCTTGCTTTGCTGCATCATAGGGTTGCTCTTTAAGCGCCTGTTCTGTGAAGTTCTTCAAGGCTTTTTCGAGTTCGCGAGAAATGGTATCATTACCGCTTCCCGCGGCTCTCTTATACGCACTTAGGGCTTCTTTATGTAGCTTACCAGCGTTTGGCTTTCCCATATCTAAATCCTTTATTTATTAATGAATATAAACTATCACAACAGACCTATTAAGGGCAATTATCCTTGCATGAAGGTTTGATGACAGTAGTATAAACTGTGTAAGTTAAAGAAATATTGATGTTTTTTAGTGTGTTAAGTATATGAACTCGTTGGGTTTTGATAAGCCGGAAAAGGATACACGCGTGGTGGTTGCCATGTCGGGCGGGGTGGATTCGTCTGCCGTAGCCGCGCTTTTGTGCGAGCAGGGCTATGACGTGATCGGCATCACCCTCCAGCTATATGATCATGGCGAGATGATTGCCAAGAAGGGCGCCTGCTGTGCTGGTCAGGATATTCATGATGCGCGGCGTGTAGCTGAATCGCTGGGCATTCCGCATTATGTGCTCAATTACGAAAGCAAGTTCAAAGAAAGTGTGATGGATGATTTTGTCGACACGTATCTGGCAGGCGAAACCCCGATCCCTTGCGTGAAGTGCAATCAATCGGTGAAGTTCAAAGACCTGCTGCAAACCGCGCGTGATCTGGATGCGGATTGCATGGCGACGGGGCACTATGTGCAGCGCAAGGCAGACGGTAACGGGGTAGGGGGTATGTATCGTGCGGCGGATATCTCGCGTGATCAGAGCTATTTCCTGTTTGCGACCACGCAAGAGCAGCTAGACTTTCTGCGCTTCCCGTTAGGCCATCTTAAGAGCAAGGCAGAAACGCGCGAACTTGCGGCGCGCTTTGGCCTTCAGGTCGCCGATAAGCCGGATAGTCAGGATATTTGTTTTGTACCCTCAGGGGGGTATGCCAAGGTAATTGAGAAATTACGCCCCGGTGCGCTCGAAGCTGGCGACATCGTGCATGTAGATGGTACGGTGCTTGGCCAACATGAAGGCATCATCAACTACACCGTAGGCCAGCGCAAAGGCCTCGGCATTGGTGGTACGGAAGAGCCGCTTTTTGTGATCAAGCTGGATGCAGCCAAAAAGCAGGTAATCGTGGGGCCAAAGGAGGCACTGCTTACGCAAAGTTTCATTATCCGCGAGTGTAACTGGCTAGGAGAAGCGAAACCACAAGAGGCGATGGTGAAGCTTCGTTCTGCCCATCCGGGTGTGAAGGCGAGCATTGAGCCGATGGAAGCAGGGCGCGCGCGTGTTACGTTGCTTGAGCCACAAGGGGCAGTGTCCCCCGGGCAGGCCTGTGTGGCCTATAATGACGATCGCATGATTGGTGGTGGTTGGATCACGGCTGCTTAACACCTTTACCCCTTCCTGAGCATAGACTGACCGGGTATCCTGAGCTTGTAACGGCAAAGGAAAATGTCAAGGAATGTCAAGAAAACTCAAGCCAAAACAAAAAAAAGCGGCCTGGATGCTCTCGCAAGGCCTGTCTGCGCGTTATGTAGCAGCGACCATTAAGGTGCGTCCAGAGACTTTGTCGCGTTGGAAGCGCTTGCCCGAATTTAAGTTAGAAATTGAAAAGTTTATGCAGGAAGAGCGTAATGAATCGCGGCATAAATTGGCCTGTCTGGCAGATGCTTCTATCAGCGCAATTTGGTCGGAATTACATGATAATTCTTCCGGTTCCAAACGGCTCCGGGCGGCTCTAAACGTGCTCAATTTGGTCGCAAACGAGCGCATACCGGCTCCAAATATGCCCAAAATGGAACTACCTGCGCCTAAAGAAGACACATAGGTTACTCCGGGCGACGCCAGTAAGCATTTATGGTGATATCGTCATCAATAGAATCTGGCTGGTGGGTGTGTAGCAGTTGTTTTAATAAATCTACTACATGTTTGGCAGGGTTTTCCTGCGATTCATTCATCGAAGCACTGATTAATGTTTTGAGGTATTGCTCAGTGATATATTCACCTTTTTTATTTTTTGTCTCTATCAGGCAGTCACTATAAAGCAGGAGCATGTCATTAATGGTAAAGGGGGTATATTGTGTCTCGTAACTGGCATTTGATACGACTCCCATGGGAAAGCCCCTTCCATGTACCAAAACAGGTTCAGGTTCGGCGTTGGTATATAGCACAGCAGGAGGAGAGGCTGCCGTAGAATAGAGCAGGCAGTTAGCATCAGTGTCTATGATGCCATAAAACATTGTGGCAAATTCATCGCTTTCCAACAGCGAATGTAGGTGTCGATTAAGGGTGGAAAGGAATGTACCGGGGTCAATCCCATCATGTGCAATTTCCTGCATAATGGTATGCATACGAAAAACATTCATGGCTGCAGTCATGCCATGTCCAGAGAAGTCATACATCCAGATGGCTAAGCGGTGGTCGGAGAGGGGGCGCATTCCCCAGCAATCACCACCTAAATGGGATGAGGTTTCGAAATGTGAGCCAATGCCCATATTATACACACGTTCACACATTTGTATGTGTTGTGCGCCAGGCATTAGCCGTGTTTGCATAAGCTTTGCGGCCTCTAGCTCAGCAGTCATTTTTCGACGATAAGTACGTAAGTCTTGCATGAGCAATTTCTGAGTAAGGTGTACTCTTGTGCGAGCTGCGAGTTCTTGTGGATCAACAGGTTTGCATATGTAATCAGATGCACCTAAATCAAACGCTCGGAGCTTTTTATCTATATCCTCAAGAGCTGTCTGCACAAGTATTGGCATGTCATCGTAGGCTCTATCCTGACGTATTGCCTGACAGTAAGAAAATCCATCCATCACCGGCATCATAAGATCCAAAATGACGAGGTCGGGTTTCATCTCTTGAGTCATTTGAAGGGCTTGAGAGCCATCTTCAGCGACAATTATATTGGTGTAGCCCTTTGCATTGAGGCTATGTGTTAGCATCTTGTGATTTAATTCAATGTCATCAACGACGAGAATTAGTGAATTATGTAGCCGTTCTTCTGATATTGTATCTGAAATATCCATAATTCCTCATTGGCAATTAAATGTCATATGCAGTGTTTTGTTGTCTCTTCCAATCCAGATTTTTTCCGCCATAGACTGAATAAGCTTTAGTCCTCTGCCATGGGGCAGATCAGACTCAGTCTGTTGTTCTAATATGTCAAACCCATTTCCCTGATCGCGAATCGCAATTTCTAGATGTGACTCATAATCCCAAACCAGTGCTGTTACTCGTCGGTTTTGATAAGGCATCAACGTTAGTTTATGCTCGATTAGGCTGTAATGTGTTTCCATTTCTTCAGCGGTGCTAAATTTGCTAGCTACCTCTAAGTTCCCATGGATAATGGCATTTGTAATGGCTTCTTGCAGACATGTCTCGATATGGAAGGCGGGGGTGTTTCCTAGGCCGAAACGTCCAACTAGGCTACGCGTAAAAGCCGCAGCTACAGGCTTTCCGTAAGCCGATTTGGAAGAGGTGCAGAGTGCTAGATCAGGTGAATCAGATACAATTTGCGATAGTGAAGAATTAAGCTCGTTATGTGTTCCTGCTTCGATAAATATATGGTACTTCTCTTCTAACAATACATCTAATGATGTATGGGAAGCATATACAAAAAAATAGGGCCTTACGGGCTGTTGACGTAGCAAATTCGCATTATGAACCGGTGCCTCATTATGCAAAAAGTCTATATCGAATATGCTAGAGGTAAGCATTTTGTGTTATCCGTTCATTGCGAATAGTTGATCGAATTTTGAGATCATAAATACCTTCTCTACCTGTCCATGTGCAGAATGAATTGAGATATTTATGTGTTTATTCTGGCACTGATCTCGAAGAAGTAGGAGCATTCCCAATCCAGCAGAGTCAATAAAACTCGTATCTGTAAAATCTAACTCAAAAAATTTAAGGCCATCCTGGTCAAGCAAGGATAGCATCTCTTTGAATTTTTGATTGTCGGCAAAGGTAAGTTGTCCTGAAAACAGAACGCGAATATTGTTGTCTTTGTGTTGTACTTTGTATTCCATGATAGTCTCCTGTTAAAATAATTCTATATCTTCTTCATCGTTTGATTCATTGTTGGTTGAATGCTTTCCGGTGTCGGTAAGTTCCCTTCCTTCAAGGCTGTTTTGAAACATCTGAGCAAATTCACTAAGTTTGAATTGTGCAAATATTGCTTCTGATAACTGTTTATCGATAGGGGGGCTCTCCATTTCGGGAATGTTACTTTTGCTTTGTTGGATAAGCTCTCTTATAGCGTTCTCCATGTGTTCCAATAGGTTTACGCTATTTTCTACGTATTGCGTGGTACGATCTTGAAATTGCATGCCGACCACCATATTGGAAATATTGTTTGATATCTCTTCAGTGGCTTTTGCGGAGTTATTGACCACATCAGAGAAGCGCTGATTCTGTTTGACCAGGCTATCTAGCAAAAGATCTAGCTTCTCTTTTGCGGTCATGATGTCAGACATATCTGTGGTCGCAACATCCTTAAGTACACCATAACCGTCTTGTACGCTTGAGCTAACCACGCCGATTCTTTCCTGCATCTGAGAGGAGAGCTTGTTGATGTGTTTAGATACTTGTTTAACTTCATCGGCGACTACAGAAAAACCTTCTCCGTGTTCTCCTGCCCGTGCAGCCTCAATTGTGGCATTAAGCGCTAGTAGATTTGCCTGCTTGTTTATTTTTTGAATATCGGTAATAAAGGCTTCGATAGTAGCAAGGCTATTAAGCGCCTCATCCAACAGGTACACCATGCTAATTGCATGTTTAGAAACATATAATATTTTTTCAATGGAGCCGCCCAGAGTTTCTGTAAATAGGTTGGTAAAATCCTGCATAGTAATGCGCTCATTACCAAGCTGAAGAGAGTCTGTGAGTGACAAAATGTGTTGCATTTGTTCGCTCTGTGTTTTTGCTCCTTCAGCGAGGTTCATGAATTTTGCTGATAGCTCTTTTGTGGAGTCTTCTACCAAGGATGCTGTCTTGGGTAATTGGCATTTTAATACGTCAACGGCGTGTAAGTAGGTGGTGGTGTGTAATACCCATTTTTCAAGCATATCTTCATTTGACAGTTGACTGTTTCCGTTAATGTTGATGGCTGTATTGGGGGAGGCCATGGATTCTAAATCAGTTGCCATATTAGACTGCATACCTATCTCCTTGTGTCGCGCATAATTGAAGAATGCGTTTTGGAATATCTGCTAATGTAATCTCTTGCTCTACTGCACCTATTTCACGCGCTGCTTTTGGCATGCCATATACGACACAGCTTGCCTCGCTTTGCCCGATTGTGCGAGCGCCTGCAGTTCGCATTTTAAGCAAACCATTTGCTCCGTCATGCCCCATCCCAGTTAAAATGACCCCAACCATTTTTTTGCCGGTGATTTTTGACACTGAATTGAACAATACATCTACGGATGGCTGATGCCCTGAAACTGCCTCTCCGTGGAACACTTGGCAATAAAGCTCAGACCCCTGCATTTTCACAGCTAGATGGTGGTTCCCAGGAGCTATATACACATTGCCTGGTTCAATCTTTTGCTTGTTTTTCGCTTCCCATACGCTAGGTGCTGCAAGGTTATCCATGCGCTTTGCAAAAGTAGCAGTGAAAATTTCAGGCATATGTTGGGTAATAACGACGGGAGGAATATTTGCCGGAAGACATTTTAATACGTCGCGTAATGCTTCAACACCACCAGTGGATGCCCCTATAGCAATTAAATGTGCAGCAGGTAATCCCGTATAACGAAGTGCTTCGTTTGTGGTAGAGCTGTTTATAGAATTGGTACGGATATTGGCTGCACATTTAATCTTATGTATTAAAGACTCTTTTAGCCTTTTATATCCATGTTCATCAATGCTTTCTGGTTTAGCTATATAATCTGCTGCACCAAGCTCTAATGCTCGTAACGTAATGTCTGCTCCTTTAGTGGTAAGGGAAGAAATCATAACAACTGGCATGGGGCGCAGGGTCATAATTTTTTCCAGAAATGAAATACCATCCATTTTTGGCATTTCCACGTCTAGTGTAATAACATCTGGGTTATAACGTTTGATTTTTTCGCGGGCATCATAAGGGTCTTCTGCAGTGGCAACCACCTCAATGGTTGCATTATCGGCAAGCATCTCTGAGAATAGCTCGCGAATAACTGCGGAATCATCAACGATAATGGTTTTGATTTTTTTCATAATGCCTCAAAAAAGTTCAATATCGCCTTCAATAGGTTTGCTCTTGAGTGTGCTAACAAATTTCTTTTCCTCGTTGATTACAGCCATATCTTCTTTCCTGCGAAGCTTCATAAGCATGACTTTTCCAGTATCAGGGTAATAGCGTAGCCTTCTGGGGTAGGTGTCTCCTAGATCTTCATTAGCTATTTTAAGCCCTTCGTCTTTTAAGAATTTTCGTACAAACGCTACGTTGCGAGAACCAATCATGGCAGAGCTATTGATTACGTTTCCACCGCCAAAGACTTTTACCTCTAGCCTGTTTTTATGGCCGCCAAGCTTGATAATGCCGTTGATTACTTGCTCCATAGCGTAGGCGCCATAACGCGCTGACTCACTGCTATCACGAACGGATTGATCTTCCGTTGCAGGCAGAAGGAAGTGATTCATTCCTCCAATTTTGAGTACAGGATCACGCATGCATGCAGCTACGCATGATCCCAAAATAGTAACGATCATCTGGTTTGGTTTATTCGTTACATAGTAATCACCTGAAATCAGCTTTACTACTTCAACGGAGTTGTCTCGATCAGCACCTCTGCGCTCAATAATTACTGAGCCATCGGCGGTTCTTGAAAGAGGGATATCACTGCTGCGACGACCAAGCATTACACCACCTTTCTATAGATGGTTTTACCGATCAGTTCGAATTGATCGGAAATGCCATGTAGCGTTTCCGAGTGCCCCAGATACAACCACCCCCCTTTTTTGATTCTACTTGCCATCTGAGTAAAAAGTTTTTGTTGTGTTTCCTTATCAAAATAAATGATGACATTACGGCAGAACACAACATCTAGAGGGCCTTTGAAGGGCCATGGTTCGATCAGATTGAGCTGTTTGAATCTGATCAGGCTTCTTAATGAGGGGCTTATTTGAAATATGTCATTATGCGTCTCGACCACGTGTTTTTTTCTTAGTGTGTCTGGAATGCCCGCGATTTCTTCTTTTTTATATTCCCCATTTCTTGATTTATTCAGCATTCCTGTGTCGATATCAGTCGCTAGTATTTTAACATCCCAGTTGGCGATGTCCTGAATGGCAGAACAACAAGTCATTGCAATGCTATATGGCTCGGCTCCTGAGGAGCAGGCGGAAGACCATATTCTAAGTCGCTTTTCTTTCGGTTTAGAATTAACAAAAGGTTTCAACACTTCATCGCGTAAATGTTCAAAATGGTGCTTTTCTCTAAAAAAGCTGGTGAGGTTTGTCGTTATGGCGTTAACGAAATTAGCCATCTCATCTTGGCTATCCTCTTTTTGTAGTAGTGTACAATAATCGCGAAAACTGTTCAGATTAAGGTTGCGTAACCTGCGGGCAATGCGTGAATAGACCATGTCTTGTTTATGATCCGCAAGGACGATCCCTGTTTTTTCATAAACAAGACTGGCGATGAATTTAAAATCTTGAGTTTTAAATTCAAATTCTCTTCTAACCGCTGGTTGCGCCATGGGGGTTACCTTAAAACTCTTCCCATTCACGATCGGTTTGTTGAGCGCTGCCATTTGCACTGGCGATTAGCTTGTGTTCGGCAGCTGATGTTTTTACCGGTTTTGCGATAGGCTTTGGCCTAACTACAGGTTTTTCTGGGGGTTCGTTGGATGAGTGTAAAACAATCGGTGAGAAGTGTGTATTTGAGTCTTCTGATTGCTCGTCGATTTTAAAGAATTGCATCATCTGATCAAGATTTTGAGCTTGCTCAACGAGTGACTGTGCTGCTGCGGTGTTTTCTTCTACCAGAGCTGCATTCTGTTGTGTCATTTCATCCATTTGTGAAACAGCCGTATTAATTTCGCCGATTCCGGCCGATTGTTCTGTGCTGGCATTTGCTATTTCTGCAATAATCTCAGAAACCTTTTTCACAGAAGCAACGATATCGGTCAGTGTTTCACCTGCTTGGTGTACTAACTCAGCACCAGATTTTACCTGACCACTACTTTCCATAATCAATGATTTTATTTCCTTTGAAGCAGATGCTGAGCGCCCAGCGAGTGATCTAACCTCAGAAGCTACTACAGCAAAGCCTTTTCCAGCTTCGCCGGCTCTTGCAGCCTCAACGGCGGCATTAAGAGCGAGTAGGTTGGTTTGGAAGGCGATTTCGTCAATCACACTAATAATGTCAGATATTTTTTGTGATGATTTCTCAATACTTGTCATCGCCTCTACCGCATTATTAACTACTTGGCCTCCACGCTCAGCCACATCGCTTGCTTCAGCAGAAAGCTGGTTAGCATTTCTGGCATTCTCTGAATTTTGTTGCACGGTACCAGTGAGCTCTTCCATTGAAGCAGCGGTTTCTTCGAGAGAAGAGGCTTGCTCTTCAGTGCGCTGAGAAAGATCTGTGCTGCCTGCAGATATCTCAGAAGAGGCAGAGCTTACTGACTGTGAGGAGTCCTTGATGCCAATAACGGTTTCACGCAGGCGATCAATGGTTACATTGAGTGCCCCCTTAATCTCATTGAACGTACCATTATACTGAAGTGTCATTTTCTTGGTAAGGTCGCCGGCAGAAAGCCCGGTTAATACTTTGACGGCTTCTTTCATGCCTTGTTCGTTTTCAATGCGTGTACTCACCATTTCGGAGACATCTGTTGCCGTTTTAACGACCTGGACAACCTTGCCACGCAAATCAAGTATTGGGTTGTATGAGGCATTTATCCAAACTTCTTTTCCGCCTTTAGCTAAGCGTCTGAACTCACCTGTTTGTGCTTCTCCACGGTTTAGGTCATCCCAGAATTTTCTGTATTCAGCGCTGTTTTTATATTCCTCATCGGCAAACATGCTATGGTGTTTGCCTTTGATTTCATCAAGCGTGTATCCCATAACGCTAAGGAAATTGTCGTTGGCGTTGATAATCGTCCCATCCGGGCGGAATTCAATAACAGCTTGTGACTTATTGATAGCTTCGGCCATACCTACTGCGATACCGTCCTGCCATTCAACGACTGTACCCAGGCGTTCGTTATTTGCTCCGAATATAGGATTGGCAACGAGGTTGAAGGAACGCCCGCCGACCAAAATAGAGGTCTTATATGTGTCGGAAAGTTTGTCCAGCATGCCGCGCTGATGTGCTGGGTTTTTATGAAATACATCAATGTTACGGCCAATCAGGCCTTCAGTTTTAAAGCCCGGCAAATCTTTTTGGATATCACTTTCTGCTTCCTGTAAGAAACTAGTCAGTGATTCATTTAAGTAAGAAATATTATAATCTGCATCTGCCATCATGACATTAGCTGTACATGTATCTAATGCTAGCTTAAGGCGGGATGCGTTCATGCTTTCAAGCTTAGCTTCCGTTATGTCTGTGGCCGTTTTAACTACACGGACTACCTTGCCCTTAAGGTCCATGATTGGGTTGTAAGAGGCATTGATCCAGATTTCTTTACCGCCTTTTGCGAAGCGAAGGAATTCACCACTTTGTGCTTCACCACGACCTAGGTCATCCCAAAATTTGCGGTATTCTGGGCTGGATTTATAGGTCTCATCAGCAAACATACTGTGATGCTTGCCTTTTATTTCTTCGAGTGTGTAGCCCATAGCATCAAGAAAGTTTTGATTGGCCTCGATTATTGTGCCGTCAGGCTGGAAGGCGATAATAGCTTGTGATTTATTTAGCGCATTTGATAGGCCTATAGCGGTACCATCTTGCCATTCCACGACTGTGCCTATTCGCTCGTTATTAGCATCAAGGATTGGGTTTGCAACCAGATTGAATGAGCGCCCACCTACTTGAATAGACGTGCTGTACGTAGAAGTTAACTTATCAAGCATACCTCGTTGATGTGCAGGATTTGTGTGAAATACATCAATATTGCGCCCAACGAGGCCTTCTGTTTTGAAGTTTGGAAGCTCTTTTTGAATATCGCTTTCTGCTTCTTGTAAGAAGCCAATTAATGATTCATTTAAATAACAGATATTATAATTAGCATCTGCCATCATAACGTTGGCTGTACATGTATCCAGCGCTTGCTTCATGCGCGTAGAATTGATGCTATCTGCTTTCTGTTTGGTTACATCGGTTGCGTACTTAATGATCTTGTTAAGCTTGCCGCCTTTATCCAGGATGGGGTTATATGATGCTTGAATCCATATTTCTCTGCCATCTTTTGCAATACGTTTATATTCACTTGAATCATACTCGCCACGTTTTAGCTTCGCCCAGAAGTCCCTGTAACTTTGGCTGTCCTTATAAGATGATTCTACAAAGATGGAGTGGTGTTTACCCACAATTTCCTCGAGCTCATACCCGACAGTTTTGAGAAAGTTTTTATTAGCTGTGATGATCGTGCCATCTGGTTCGAATTCTATAATTGCTTGTGATTTGTCTAGAGCATCGAGTTTATGGCGCATCTCTGCAGCATCGAAAACATTTGATAGATTAAACATAGTGTGTCTCCTGTCTTAGTGTGTTTAGTGTATTTTTGCGCGAGGAAATGGTGCGAATTACGCATATTGGTTGTGGGTGGTGGCGAGTTAAATTGCTCTTTGTTTTCATAGTGTTAATCAGTAGGTGGTTTCTAGTATCGTACGCGAATATATGGGCTGCTCAAGCCGTGCATTTCGCCCGATAAGTTTCGTGATCTGTATCAGTTGTTCTTTGGATATAACGAGTGGGGTTTTAAGTACACGCCACTCAACATCCTCACTGCAGGGAGGCCTGCTTAATGAACCGCTATAGGCATAATAGCCAAATGAAGTTGGCAAAAGGGTTGTGGGGTTAAAGTTGAACTGTGTTTTGATTTTATCTTGGTTCGGAAGATGGTTGGTGATGGTGCTGAGGGCGGTGTTAGCTTCTCCGGTTTCAACGAACAACGCCAAGTTTAACTGCTTTCCATCAAAGCTCTTATGAACGAGGTGAATCTCCATAAGATAGAAATCGTCCTTTATTGTGTGTTCGCTAGGGCTATGAAACTGTATATTTGTTAGGGCATAGGGTTCATTATTAATACGAAGAATGTTTCTACCTTTTATCGCAATATCTAGCATGTGTTCGGTGATGCTTGCTGTTGCGGCAGTCTCATTATAGCTAAATGTCAAAGCGGGTAGGGATGTTGGAGTGGTGTATGCAATCACAACGGGTGACTGTTTTGTTCCCAGTTCACACGCGGTGTAATCGGGCGATAACATGCCCCAGTTATCTTGTCCGTCTTGTTGTCCGTCATAGCTCCACGGTGTGGGTTGCGCCATGCCGATGGATGATGAAAATAGGCTGGATATAAAAATGTTGATAGCTGTTTTGAACTGCATGCACGCTTCCCATAATACATATATGGGTTTTATATAGCTAATATGTGGTGATTTGTCCAAAAAGCTATGCATCTTGTTCACCTATTTTGTCCATATCATTCGCTAGCAATATCGATATATCAAGCAATACAACCATACGTTCTTCAACAGCGATCAGACCATTTACAAACTTATCATCAATGTCGGTTGCATTGGTGTCCGGAGAGGTTTTTATATCCCCCGTCGGAACAGTTAGAATATCGGAGACTGTATCAGCCAGAATGCCGATAGTGCGTTCGCCGACCGCTAAAATAATCACGACATTCTTTTCTGTGGCTTCTGTTAGCCCTCCACCAAAGCGGGCACGTAAATCAAAAATGGGAATGATAATGCCGCGTAAGTTTAAAACACCTCGGATATAGTCTGGCGTGTTGGGTAAACGGGTAGTTTCCGACCATCCCTTAACCTCACGCACCATCATAATGTCTACGCCATATTCTTCTTTCCCCAGGGTAAAGGTTAAAAACTGGACTGTAGCAGCAGATTCTGCGGAGCTATCGGTGATAGTTTCTTCGAGTTTAGCGGCTGATTCGGTTTGCATATAATCCTCTCTACGCTGCTTGCTTGATGTTATTGCTGTTAGGTGACGGTTTGTGTGGGCCTTTCATATTAAGTAATCCGGTGGTGTCTAATATGAGGGAAACCTTGCCATCTCCTAGTATAGTGGCACCGGAAACCCCTGCGATAGGGTCGGCATTTTCTTCTAATGTTTTAATGACAACTTGTTGTTGGCCTACAAGCTCATCCACGACTACACCTAGTTGCTCACTACCTGTTTCAACCAAGACCACGAGGCCTTTGCTGGCATCTTCTATAGCGCCTTTAATATTAAATATTTTATGAAGGTAGAGCACCGGAACAAATTCACCGCGTACATTAATGACAGATCTTCCATCTGCAATTGTTTGCACATCATCTTCTTTAGGTCGTAGTGTTTCAATGATATTTGCAATGGGGATAATGTAGCATTCTTCGGCAACGCGAACGATCATTCCATCTAAAATGGCAAGGGTTAGGGGCAGAGAAATAGTAAATAATGAGCCTTTGCCGGGTGTGTTTTCGAGCGCTACACTGCCACCAATGCTTTCTATGTTCCGGCGAACTACATCCATGCCCACGCCACGACCGGATATACTGGTTACTGATGCTGCGGTAGAAAAGCCTGGGGCAAAGATTAATTTGTCGATTTCTGTGTCTGTTAGCTCTGCGTTTTCATCGACTATGCCTTTTTCCTTAGCTTTGGCTAACACACGCTCACGGTTGATGCCATTACCATCATCGCTAATTTCAATGACGATCTTTCCTCCCCGATGAGAGGCAGAGAGGGTGATGGTTCCTTGTGCTGTTTTACCGGCTGCCACGCGTTCATCTGGCATTTCAAGGCCATGGTCAATAGAGTTTCGGATCATATGGGTAAGGGGGTCAGAGAGCTGCTCAATAATGGTTTTATCAACCTCGGTTGTTTCCCCGGACATTTCCAAAGCAATATCTTTTCCCAGTTGTCCCGAAAGGTCGCGCACTAGTCGAGGCATACGAGAGAATATGGATTTAACTGGCTGCATGCGGACAGCCATGACCGCTTCCTGCAGCTCTCTGGTATGTGTCGTGAGTTCGTCAACGCCCCGTGACAGTTCCGCATGTTCGGGAGAGGTTAAGAAGCGCGATTGCATAGAAAGCATAGCCTGAATAATCACAATTTCTCCAACCATATTGATAAGACGGTCTACCTTATCAATATCAACCCTAATGGAGGCGGAGGCCGTGCTTATAGGGGCTTTCTTGGCTAGGGTTGCCTGCTTGTTTGGTTTTTTGTTATCTTGTTGCCCGTCACCATTGTCTGGCGTTTTTTCTTTGGGGGCGGAATCAGTCTCTTCTTGTGCATTGACAGAAACGATCGAAAGGTCGCATTCATCCTCTACAAATTCAAAGACCTCTAAAATAGCTTCCTTCCCTTTGTCAGTAGAGAGCGTAATGTCCCAGCTAAGATAGCATAATTCAGGATCAATTTTGTCCAGTGTAGGTAGCGAGTCAGTGTTTGCTTCTATCTTGCATTCACCCAGACGTTTTAGCTCCCTTAATAAAAGCAGCGGATCATTCCCATGCGCCATAATTTCACGGTGTGGCACGAATGTGATTTTAAAAGCACCATTTATGACAGGTGCGGACTCTTTGTTTTTTGAAGGCTGATCTTGTGAGGTTTCCAGATCACATAGCTCTGCGAGTTTTGCTGCTATATTACCACCTAAATCATCGGGGAGGTCTTCTCCGTCTCGTGCTGCGTGAACCATCCTAAGCACGATGTCCTGTGCAGCTAGCAAGCTATCAATCACGGGGCGTGTCGCGGCCACTTTTCCTTCACGCATTTTATCAAGAAGGGCTTCCAAAATATGTGTAAATTTTGCAATCTGAGTGAAACCAAACGCGCCAGCACCCCCTTTTATGGAGTGTGCACAACGGAAGATAGCGTTGAGATCTTCCAGCTCAGGTGAATCCTCGTCAAGATTCATGAGGAGCTCCTCCATATCACTCAGCAGCTCAAGGCATTCTGTGATATAAGTCGCTTTGAATTGTTGAAGTTCATCAGCCATTATTTATCCGCCACACACCTTATTGATTACCTGAATAAGCTTCTCAGGGTTGAAGGGCTTTACGATCCATCCGGTTGCGCCCGCATTTTTACCTTCTTGTTTTTTATTATCGTCTCCTTCCGTGGTTAACATAAGGATAGGGGTGAACTTATAATTCGTTTTGGTTCTCAGTTCCCTGATGAGCTCAAAACCATTCATGTTTGGCATGTTTAGATCGGTGATTACAACGTCAACCGAGGAGTCTCCAAGCTTGCTAAGGGCATCTTTACCATCTTCTGCCTCAATAACTTCAAAGCCGGCTCCCTTTAGTGTGAAAGACACCATATCTCGCATGGTTTTTGAATCATCAACTGCTAGTGCGCGTTTGCTCATAAATTAATCCTCTTGCGTAGATGGCTGTAGTGCAGGTAGGCCGAGATCACTTATTCCATCGTCTGTAACACTGTTAGATATGATGTTTAATTGGCGCCGAGTTTCTGCACAGGTTTTTTGCATAGATAAGAGAAGTTGAATGCCAGCCGTTGAAATGCGTTCAATTTGGCTGGCATCCAACACAACTATCTCGTTGGATGCTGCGAGATGGTTGTTTAGGGTATTGCATAGTTCCTGCGCAGCGCTAAGATCGGACGAGGCAGGAAAGGAAACGGTATCATTACTGTTCTGGTTGGGAGCGTTTTTAGGTGATTGCATGCTTATGTACCGAAATATTTCAATGTATTAGTGTTAGAATAAAAAATAAAATAAACAACTAATAATAGGTTATTTGTTATAATAATTGTATTAACAAAACATTAATCAACTATAGGTTGTTTTTGGTGGCAAATTTTTTTAATCCTTTTTGCTTCCTTTAATTTGGTCGCCCCATTCATTTACCAGTTTCTCTTGAAAGCGCTCCAATGAATTTACTTTGTATTCAAAATAGAGGGTAATAAGAAAGCGGGCTATAAAACGGCAGAGATAAATCAAACACCACCCTGCAGCTGCCCCACTATAGATGATAAGCCAGGTTGTGGGGTCGGTTACTGTAGGAAGAATATCCATAGGTTTCATTTGTATGGCTGCATTGACTATCGGGTTGAGTGAGGGAAGGGTGGCAGTTGCATTACAAATAAACACAACCCTAAACTCAGATTTATGAGGGGAGCTATCTATAAAGTAGGCCACAATAGAGGGAAGTAAGGCGATCAGTATGAATATAAACCCTGCCTGAAGAACAAGTATGAGCACTATACTTGCTACAATAAGCCCTGGTTTTAGTAACTTACTTTCTGTAGGAGCGACCATTACATAATCCACATTCTATAAATCACCATGCAAAGAGCGATATAGGCAATAAAGCTTGCAATGCTATAGCTTAGATTAGTGCTGTATTCTTCGATAGTTTCTTCTTTTTGAAAATATTCAATGCTTGCGATGTTGCTTCGGTAAAGGTTGGTGGCGCGCCCAAACCCGGATACATCAACGATTGCGTAGTTGCTGCTTACAATCACATCTGCCATGTTTTGGCTATAGCCAGTTTTTGCGCGCTCAACCATGGCTGCTTTTACATTAGCCCGTAAACTACGGCTGCGTATAACATCAAGTGACGGCAGTATACGAAGTGCTAGCCAGTGTGTCAGGCCAGGTAATTTTAGATCACTATGTTTTCGTTGCGCTGAGGCAATAAGCTGTAATGCCAAAATGCCTTTATTGGATGCAAGGCTAGGATGTGGGAGAAGGTCGTGTAATTTTACTTCATGCAATATGCCAAGCCTTCTGGTGACAAAGGCTGCTATATGAAGATCGATTACATCTTGATCTTTGAGCTTTGGAGCTAGCCTGTCTAAGGCTTTCAGTAGCGAGCGAAGGCTGTTAATGTGCTGGTTAGCAAAATGTGGACTCATACAAGGCGTGTGAGGGTTCAATTCATATAGCACACGTTCTTGTCCAAACCCATATCCTTTGCTCCGGATAAAAAGTCTTGTACGGTCTAGCTTCTGAAAGATGGCCGTCACGGACGGTGACATCTTATAATCTTCATTTTTTTTCTGAATCTCTTGCCAGTGACTGAACATGCTATGTTCAATGAATTTCGAAAGCAACGATAGTTCTTCTGTTGCTTTCTTATTCACAAGTTCCATCCATAAAGCGTCCATGCCGTCTATATGAAACGCTATTTTAGGTAGGCGTATAGGGCCAATAGGGTCAAACAGAATAAGCATGCGCATAATCTGTTCAGTGATATGAATTTCGTTTTTGACAGCGGTTTTTATAATGATTTGTTGGATACGCTTTAGTTTTTCCACGAGCTCCTTATTACGCAAACTAACGGAAACCCAGGTGATCAGGTTATCCTTACGCATGAGCTCAACGGCAGCGTCCCAATTTTTAAACAGCACATCGGCTAGTTCGCGTTTTGTGTTTGCATCCGTATTAGCGAACTCAAATGGGCGCAGCGATTCTGCTGGTGATGCTGGCAGCATAATGTTAGAGCGTTTACCCTCAATCCATTGCTGTAGGTTGCGGTGACTCCACCGCTCGTTCACATTTCCGCTAAGTAGTCCACGCAAAAAATCGTTAAAAACTTCTGGTGGCTCTTTGTTGCGCAGTAATGAAACATAGGCGCCATCTCTAACGATTCTTCGTGCAAGTGTATCTGCTGCATAAATAGAGAAGTGCTCTTTTCCATAAAGCAGGTATACGGCCAAAATGGCTATGGCGTAATAATCCACAGAAACATTGCCTTCACCTTTAGCTGAGGGGTGGCATTGCATTCTGTCCGCAGGTTCAAAATAAAAGGGTTGAGAAAGACCGCAAGGCTCAGAGAGACAATCTCCCAAAACCAGATGTTCCCCATACCACATATTGTCTGGGCGAATGGAGCCATGTGCGATGTTGAGTTCTGAAAGCCTGCCTGTGGCACTAACAATTGGTGTTAAGATGTGTTGGCTTATAAAGAGGTCGCTGATTGGTTTATTGGTGGTTGCCAGTAAGTCAGAAAGTTTTTTACCTTCCGGACGGGAATACACAAGAACAAAGGATTCCTGTGCAGGTTGCGATAGGCTCACTATGCCCGCTTCATGAAGCGTAATCATATTAGGGTGTTCGATACCAAGCAGCATTTTTATTGCATGGTGTCTTTGTACTGTGCCTTGCTTGCAAACCAGTGCAAATAGCTTCTTATTGCTATCAACTAGATCGGTGGCGACATATGCTTTGGCTGTGCTGGTATTGAATTCAGGCAGTGGAGATGAAACCTCTACACGATAACGACCCGCCAGTGTGTCTACTACCTTGCTCGATGGAGGAGGTTCATAGCTTTGTAGAAAGTTATTTAATGCATCGGTAAATTTGGAGTCATCGATGGGTTTTGCGCCGACATTTGTTGGCTCAGCAAAAGAATTGTCGGATGGCACTGGGCCTTGTTCCGCCATAGATACCGCCTAGTTAGGTTTACGGCTAGTAGACTAGTATTTACCTCTTAACAAAACATAAATGTTATGTGTTTGTATTTGCGACTTAGTCAACAAAAGGGTCTTTCACCAGAATTGTGTCTTCACGCTTAGGGCTGGTTGAAAGCAGCGCGACCTGACACTCTATAAGTTCCTCGATACGTCGTATGTACTTAATCGCCTGAGCCGGAAGCTCTGCCCAGCTACGTTTTCCTTGCGTGCTTTCTGACCATCCTTCCATTTCTTCATAAACAGGTTCTATTTCTTGCTGAATGCGTGTGGATGCAGGCAGGTAATCATACGTTTTGTCGCCGTGTTTGTAGCCTACACAGATTTTTACTTTTTCAAACCCATCCAGCACATCTAATTTGGTAAGGGCGATGCCAGTGGTGCCGCAAATTTTGGCCGACTGGCGCACTAGTACAGAATCAAACCAGCCACAACGGCGTGCCCTACCGGTCACTGTCCCAAATTCATTTCCAATCTTGCCAATTTTTTCACCTATTTCATCATTTAATTCTGTGGGGAAGGGGCCGCTGCCAACACGTGTAGTGTAAGCTTTGGTGATACCTAGTACGTAACCAATGGCATTCATGCCAACGCCAGAACCAGCCGCCGCTGCACCGGCTACTGTATTAGAGGAGGTGACGTAGGGGTAGGTGCCGTGATCAACGTCCAGCAAAGTACCTTGTGCGCCTTCAAATAAAATACGTTTTCCATCGCGGCGCTGTTCATCCAGTAAGCGCCACACTGGAGTGGCATAAGGTAATATGGTAGGTGCAATATGTAGAAGCGGCTTCAGTATTTCTTCGGCGCTCACTTTAGGGGCGCCAGCTGCTTGCAACAATGCATTGTGGTACATGAGCAGGTTTTCGATCTTATCGCGCAATATGTCTTCGTCTGCAAGATCGCACACACGAATGGCTCTTCTTGCAACTTTGTCTTCGTAGGCAGGGCCAATACCTCGGCCGGTGGTGCCAATCTTACCTTTGCCACGGATGGTTTCTGTCGTTTGGTCTACTTTTTGGTGCACGGGAAGAATAAGAGGGGCATTTTCTGCAATACGCAGATTGTCGGGGGTTACCTTGACACCCAATTTTCCTACCGCTTCAATTTCAGCTAGCAATGCAAAAGGATCAACCACCACACCATTACCAATGATAGAAAGTTTGTTTTGGCGTACGATACCGGAAGGAAGTAGCGATAATTTATATGTGGTGCCATCAATTACCAATGTATGACCGGCATTGTGCCCACCTTGAAAGCGCACAACAACGTCTGCTCTTTCGCTTAACCAGTCTACTACTTTTCCTTTTCCTTCATCGCCCCACTGAGAGCCAATTACTGCTACATTAGTCATTAAATTTCTTTCCTACGATTGTCTGATTATGACATGATGTGTGATAAACCATTGAAAATACCGCTATTCGGTTTAAAAGATAGGGCGCTAATGTCAATCGGAACCCTCTATGAATCCTGAAATTATTGGTTACATTGCTGCTGTTTTAACCACGGCAGCCTATATTCCCCAAACACTCAAGGTTTTAAGGGAAAAGCATACTAAGAGTATATCCTTGGGTATGTATGTCATGATGGCTTCCGCTATTGGGTGTTGGTTGATTTATGGTATATTATTGGGAAGCCCATCATTGATTTTGGCCAATAGTATTACGCTGATAATGGCTCTGATGATACTTTTCATGAAGATACGCCACGGCTAGGCGTTTTATGTCAGTTTCGTGAAGATTAATATTTGTTAGTAATTTAGCGGGTTTTGCGCTTGCGTTACCGCGGTGCAAAACGTTATATTGGTAAGAAATCATTAACTTTGTGTAGAACTTAGTGGTGAAACATGAGCGCTGTAAGAAAAATTATTGAAGATCATGACTGTGAGCCCTCTTTGAAGCGGATTGCGGAAGATGCCTTTGAGCTAATTGATGATACGTCCAATATTGGTAATGCTCAGTGGATGGGATATAGAAGGCGTGCCTCATCTTCTGGCGATATTGCGTTTAGCACACAGCTGCAAACATTGATGAATGGGATGGCCAATAAAATTGGGGCATTTATCACTGCAGAGGGAGTTGATCCAAAAACCGTTGTAGCTGCAACTGATGACGCACTAGTTCTTTTCGCCAAGTTACTTTCTATTAGTGATGTAAAAGATAATATTGAAATCCAGGCGGGTATTGACACGCGAGGGCTTGATGCTCCGGAGGGGCATAAGCCGCTACCTGATCGAGTGTTAAAGGCTCATAGCAGTTTTGACGATGTTTATACTAAGTATAATGGTGCCAATAATTACGTAAAGTCGGTTATGAAGCCTGAGTTAAAGGAAAGTGCAAAAACATTCCTTAGAGAAGCGGCGCGCGCTGATGCAGCTGGTGATGCTGAGTTTGGTGATTTTGTTGCGGTGATGGGAAAAATGATTGAGTTCTGTGATACTTTGGAACAGCAGCAAGGGCAGGCAAGGTCAGCTTAGTCATCGCTGTCTTGTGCTGATAGTTTTTTCCATTGTGATGCACTGAAAATAATCGATAACAAATACACCCCACTTAGTCCCACAATAAACATCCACGGTTCGATAATGAATAGTACCAGCAGGAAGCTGCAGGCGATCATGAACTGTGGAATATACTCATGCTTAATGCGTAGTTGTTTTCCAGAAAAGGTAGGGATGCGGCTGGCCATTAATGTGCCTACTACCAGCATATGCACGATGATCATGGCATTGGGAATGCTGAATTGATGTCCGAACTGCAGGCTAACAAACAGTGGCAGTAAGCATAAAATGCCTGCAGCAGGAGAGGGTACGCCTACAAAAAATTGTTTTTGCCATGGTTGTTGTTTATCGTCGTACAGACCGGTGTTAAAGCGCGCTAGCCTTAACGCCGCGCATACGGAGAAGAACAGCACCACTGCCCATCCTATGCCGCGCACATCCTGTAATTGCCACATATAGATGACCATGGCAGGTGCGATACCGAAACATACGAAGTCAGACAGGGAATCAAGTTGTGCGCCGAAAGTACTGGTGGCACCTAGCATACGTGCTACGCGACCATCCATGCCATCGATGATAGCGGCTGCCAGAATAAAACCCACCACGATTTCCCAGCGTCCTAACATGGCAAAACGGATAGCAGACAAGCCACAGCAGAGTCCCGCGATAGTGATCATGTTTGGAAACAAACGGCTGATCGGTTGCTCGCGTAGTTTGCGGCGTTTTAGTTTGTCATCTCTTCTGCGGTGGTGCATGAGGAAATCCTAGTGCTTTGTGCCAACACGCTCTGATTCATTGCTTTTCAGGTCAGCGATCACGGTTTCACCACCGACAGCCAGCTGGCCTTCGATAACCTGTGGTAGCACATCGGCAGGAAGATAGATATCAACACGGCTACCGAAACGGATGATACCAAATTTCTCACCAGTTTTCACCGATTGGCCTTCTTTCAGGTCGCAGATAATGCGTCTGGCTACTAAACCTGCAATTTGCACCACGCCAATGGTGAGGTCATCTGGGGTAGTGATTTTGACTGATTGACGCTCATTTTCTTCGCTGGCTTTATCTAGTGCAGCGTTGAAGAACGCGCCTTCGTGGTAATGCAGCTTGGTAATGCTACCTTCAATGGGAATGCGGTTTACGTGGACATTAAACACGTTCAGGAAAATGCTGACACGAGTACGTTCATTATCACCTAAATCTAATTCTGCAGGAGGTATGCATTTGGAAATTTTTTGCACCATGCCATCTGCCGGGCTGATGATGAGGCCTTCGCGCATTGGGGTAATGCGATAGGGGTCGCGGAAGAAATAGATACACCAACCGGTAGCGATCAAGCCGATGAAGATAAAAAATGACGACAACATGGAAAGGATGAGCGACACAATGGCGAAGATGGCGATGAACATCCATCCAGCCGGATGAATGGGCACCATTACGCTTTTGATGGTTTGCAGAAGGTGGTTATCCTGATTACTCATAGTCTTATTCCTGATTTTCGTTTGGGCTGGCCGTTATACACTAGCTGCCAGCTCACGTGAAGGGGTTTTTCCCAACCGCTCACATATGGCTTCGGCGAACTCGTTTGTACCTAGTTTTTTCAATCCCTTACCCCATTTGTGCCGTTCATTTGGTACCAAACCATCCTCTATAGTGCAAAGCCAGGCATTTAGGATGTTATCAGCAATCTGTTGTTCGTTTATATGCTTAAGCATGGAGGTGGCAGCAAATAGCATGGGAGAGGGGTCTGCACTGTTTTTTCCTTTTAATTCTTCCGCCATTTCGTGCGCGGGTTCAAACAATGCAAAATGTTCATTAATGTAAGCGTGGCTGATGATGTCTGGGTGTTCCTCTAAAAAGAAGCTGCTGTGATGCGTGTCTTCTAATTCGAAGCTATCGCGAATCACCTCAGAACAGCTCATTCCACCTTGTGGTGAAGTTGATGGGGTGGGGGCTTTGAGCAATATGCGGGTACGGATCAGGCTATCCCAAGCATGTGGCAGAATACCTGTTTGCTCTGTCATGTCATAAACGCGTTGGCCAATCTCTATGGTCTCAATGGCAATTTTTGCGTCTGCTTCGCGTAGCACCAACAACGTCGCATCCATAATCTCAGGGCCTATACCATTACCATAGGCGACTGTGATTAGTGTGCTCATGCGAGTAACGATTTGATTTTTCTCAGTGCATCATCCAGCTTGCTTGGGTCGGTGCCGCCACCTTGTGCCATTTCTGGTTTGCCACCACCACCTTTGCCGCCAAGCTCAGCAACAGCAGCCTGCACCAATGTCACGGCACTGACTTTATCGCTATGTGATTTGTTCACTGCTACTACGACTGATGCCTTGTCATTTGCATTCGTAGCAATTGCCACCACATCTGCCTGTTTCAAATAGTCGCTAGCAACGTTTCGCAGCTCTTTAGGTTCTAACCCATCAAACGCCTTTCCGATAAAGCTATATTCGCCCACTTTTTCCGGTTTAACTTCCTCACCACCACCTAGTGCGAGCTGTTTTTTAGCTTCGGCGAGTTGTTTGCCGAGTTTTTTATTGGCGTCTTGCAGGGTTTGAATGTGTGTTTGTATCGTCTGCGTTTCTTTTTCGGCTAGGCTGTTTAGCTCCGCTAGTGGAGCGCTAGCGATTGACTCCACATTAATTTGATATTGATCTACAGGTTTTTGATTGCCATCAATGCCAAGCTCTTTTTGCGACGTCACAAGTTCTTCGTAGAGGCGAGTATGGTCGTTATGGAGATGAGTTGCTTGTGCATTCAGATCACTTAATACATTTTGTAAATGCGTGCGCACATTATCGCCGGTCACCGCTTCAATACGGCGTATGCCCGCAGCGACAGAGCCTTCAGAGGTAACTTTGAACAAGCCTATATCACCTGTGTTGCGTACGTGCGTACCGCCGCACAGCTCTACAGAGTAATTGCTATTATCAGCGTTTTTACCGATGCCCAGTACGCGTACTTTTTCACCGTATTTCTCGCCAAACAGTGCCATAGCACCCGCTTTGATCGCATCATCGGGAGCCATTTCCTTACATTCCACGTCACCGCCACGTGCCACCACCTCATTAACGGTATGTTCAATGGTAGCAATTTCTTCAGCGCTGACTGCTTTTGGGTGGCTGATGTCAAAGCGCAGACGGTCGGGCGCAACCAGTGATCCTTTTTGCGTCACGTGATCACCCAGCGTATCACGCAGTGCTTTATGCAGCAGATGAGTAGCCGAGTGGTTGGAGCGAATGGCATTGCGGCGTTTTGCGTTTACCACGGCGCGTACTTTATCTCCAACCTTGGCTGAAGCGAGCAGGGAGGCCTGATGCACGAACAAATCCTCTACGGGTTTTTGTGTGTCGCTAATGGTGGCGACTGATTGAAACTCTCCGGTATCACCAATCTGCCCGCCTGATTCGCCATAAAACGGCGTTTTATCGAGCACGATATATACATCATCACCTTTGTCCGCACTGGATACTTCCGCGCCGTCCTTAACCATGGCAACAATGGTCGCATCCGCTTCATCATGCTCATAGCCCAGAAATTCAGTCGTACCGACTTTTTCTTTTACCTCAAACCAGACCTTGCTGGTGGCCGTATCGCCGGAACCTTTATGTGCCGCACGTGCCATGTCGCGCTGGCCTTCCATGGATTTTTCAAATCCATCAATATCCACCTCAATGCCGCGCCCTTTGAGGATGTCCTGTGTCAGGTCAAGCGGGAAACCATACGTATCATAAAGTTTGAAAGCTGCCTCACCAGGGAGCTTATCGCCTTTATTTAAGCTGGTGGATTCTTCCTCAAGCAGTTTCAATCCACGGCCGAGCGTTTCTTTGAAACGTTCTTCTTCCTGTTTCAAATTATCGGTAATGGCTGCCTGTGCTCGTGATAATTCTGGGAATTGATCGCCCATCTCCGTAACCAGCGATGGAACAAGCAAGTGCATAAGCGGGTCTTTGCAGCCGAGCTGGTGTGCATAGCGCATGGCGCGGCGCATGATACGGCGCAACACATAGCCACGCCCTTCGTTAGATGGCATCACCCCATCGGCAATCAAAAAACAGCTAGAACGCAAATGATCGGCGATTACCTTATAGGCAGCACCTTCCGCATTAGCGTTTCCACCAAGTTCTGTTGCATGTTGTTTGATGTTGCTGATCAGGTTTTTGAACAGGTCGATGTCATAGTTATCATGCACACCTTGCAATACAGCGGAGATACGCTCGAGCCCCATACCCGTATCAATGGAAGGGCTGGGCAGGTCTTTGCGCGTGTCGTCATCAATCTGTTCATATTGCATGAATACCAGGTTCCAGATTTCCACAAAGCGTTCATCGAAACGGTCGGTGCCGTCGCTGTTTAGTGCCCATTCACCGTTTCCTACACCGTGATCATAAAAGATTTCCGAACACGGGCCGCATGGGCCGGTGTCACCCATCGCCCAAAAATTATCTTTGGTAGGGATGCGCAGAATGCGGCGCTCGTCACAGCCAGTAACTTTTTTCCAGGTGTCGAAAGCAAAGTCATCCGTGTGATAAACCGTGAAGCTGAGTTTGTCAGCCGGAAGCCCATACACTTTGGTGAGTAATTCCCATGCGTAAGCAATGGCTTCTTCTTTGAAATAGTCGCCAAAAGAAAAGTTGCCGAGCATTTCAAAGAAAGTGTGGTGGCGTGCGGTATAGCCAACATTATCAAGGTCGTTATGTTTACCACCAGCGCGCACGCATTTTTGTGAAGTAGTCGCGCGGCTGAAAGGTAGTTTTTCTGTTCCGGTGAACACGTTCTTAAACTGGTTCATGCCCGCATTAGCGAACATTAGCGTTGGGTCGTTATGTGGAACCAGCGAACCGGAGGGGCGAATTTCGTGTGTTTTGCTCTCGAAAAACTCAAGAAATTGCCTGCGTATATCGTTTACATTTGCCATAGGGCGCAGAACATACAGAAAAAGCAGTTAGTTAGCAAGAGTCCTATTCGACAAAAGGAGGGGCGGTTTTGCAGGGTTGTACGGCGACCTTATCCCACACTTTTCCAGTGATATACGGCTCTTCAACCAGCCAGGCATTCAGTGCGTCGCGATCAGGGTATTCGACCACCATCATGGAGCCAATCATTTGCTCCGCCTCATTGAGGATAGCTGCGCCGAATTTCACAATGCCCTGTGCCTTATGTTTTTCTACCAGTGCCATATGGGCTTCCCGAGCAGCCATGCGCCGCTCGGGTGCCTTATCATCAGTGCCATCATAAGCAAATATGATAAACTGCATGCGCTTTTAGGCCGCGTCTTCTTTTTCGGCTTCGCCTTTGAACACTTCAGTGACAATACCTGCATCCTGACGGATTTTATTTTCAATTTCTTCCGCAATTTTAGGGTTGTCTTTGAGGTATTGTTTGGCGTTTTCACGGCCTTGGCCTATGCGTTCGCTATTGTAAGAGAACCATGAACCAGACTTCTCGATGATTTCAGCTTTCACGCCGAGATCAAGCAACTCGCCCATTTTCGAAATACCTTGGCCATACATGATATCAAATTCCACCTGACGGAAAGGAGGCGCCACTTTGTTTTTCACCACTTTTACGCGGGTTTGGTTGCCAACAATTTCGTCTTTATCTTTGATGGCGCCAGTACGGCGGATATCAAGGCGCACAGAAGAGTAGAATTTCAGCGCATTACCACCAGTAGTGGTTTCAGGGTTGCCAAACATTACGCCGATTTTCATACGGATTTGGTTGATGAAAATGATAGTGCAATGTGTGCGGCTGATAGAGCCGGTCAATTTGCGCAGTGCCTGGCTCATCAGGCGTGCTTGCAAGCCCATATGTGAATCACCCATTTCACCGTCCAGCTCGGCCTTAGGCACGAGCGCGGCTACAGAGTCGATCACAATCACATCAACAGCGTTTGAACGCACCAGCGTGTCAGCAATTTCAAGTGCCTGTTCACCCGTATCGGGTTGAGAGATCAGCAGATCGTCAATTTTTACGCCTAGTTTTTCAGCATATACCGGGTCGAGCGCATGTTCCGCATCAATAAAGGCACAAGTGCCACCGGCCTTTTGTGCTTCAGCCGCGATGTGCAGAGTAAGTGTGGTTTTACCAGAGCTTTCAGGGCCGTAAATCTCGATCACACGGCCACGAGGAATGCCCCCAACGCCAAGCGCGATATCAAGCCCCAGTGAGCCGGTAGAAATGGCTTCCACTTTCTCGGCGTTTTGCTCGCCAAGTTTCATGATTGAGCCTTTACCGAAGCTTTTTTCAATTTGTGAGAGTGCTGTTTCCAGCGCTTTGTTCTTATCCATAAATCCCCCTGTGTGAATAGATTGTTTTTTGTTAACGACAATCTACACGGATTATACGGGCTTGCAATGTTTAATTAGTAGCTTTAGTAGGCTGGATAAGGGCTTTGGTTAGGAAGTAGAGCACCAAGCCATTGCATATATGCCAGAAAATATGCGTGCCCATTGGAATGACATCGCAAACATCCATATCAATGGTACGTAATGTGAGAGAAAGAATGAACACGCTTCCCGCATACAGATAGTAGCGGGAAATATCAGGCCTGATACGACGTGTGACGTTCCACACCCAGATAATTATAGCTAAGCAGGGGAAGTATGCGGCGGAGCCATTGAAGCTATATGCGCCCGGAATATTTTCTGCTGCCATGAGGAGCATGAAAAAGGCTCCGATACTAATAAATGCCAGTAAGCGCCTCCAGCCAAGAATACGGCGGAAACAGAAATAGAGATAGGTATGGACAAAGATCATAATCCCGCCAACATCAGCAATCAGCCCTGCAACATTGGCAAATGTATGGAAAATAAAACTACCTACCCCAACAAGTGCGACCAGGAATATTAGCAACATATTTTGCCCATATTCAGGGGAGGGGGTAGGGGTACGTTTTTGTAAGCGATAAAGCGCAATAGCAGCGATGATGAAGGCAAGGTTGGTAAGGGCGTTCAGCGGTTCTTCCCAAAAACCATGAGCCAGCCTTTCGCAATATATATCTACAGGCTCGAGCAGGGCAGACATAAACTACCCCGTAACTTCTTTAATCTTACTGGCGAGCTGTTTCAGAGTGAATGGTTTTGCCAGGAAGTTAAAGCTTCGTTCTGCACCATAATTATTCACAAACACATCCTCTGCATAACCGGAAATGAAGATCACTTTCACATCCGGATAGTCGGGAATAATTTCATCAATCATGCTGGGGCCGGTCATGCCTGGCATAATGACATCGGTCACAATCACCTCAACGTCTTTGCCGTGTTGGTTCATGAGTTCGATGGCGGTTTCTCCGCAATCAGCTTCGATTACGTTATACCCTTTATTACGAAGGGCGCGTGCAGCAAAAATACGCACCGGCGTTTCATCTTCAACCAGCAACACGGTGCTTTTACCGGTAAGGTCGGGCGCAGTTGCTTTTTCACCATGTTCGCCTTCGACATCATCTGATTTTTCTTCTTCAGGTACCATAGCGGGGAAGAAGAGGCTGAAGTTTGTGCCTTCATTTTCTTTGGTGATAACATATACGTAGCCACCACTTTGTTTTACGATGCCATATACGGTAGAAAGGCCCAGCCCTGTGCCTGAGCCAACTTCCTTGGTAGAGAAAAAAGGCTCAAAGATTTTTTGCAGAATTGCTTTCGGAATACCGCTTCCTGAATCAATCATTTCTACCAGCACATATTCACCGTCGGGTATAATTGAGTCTTCCTCCGCGGGCGCTATAAGTTCTTTTGGTAACGGGTGTTCTTTACTGATGATCGTTTTGCTGGTGCGTATGGTTAGCGTTCCGCCATCCTGCATGGCATCCCGCGCGTTCACTGCGAGGTTGATAAGTACTTGTTCCAACTGCCCCTGATCGGCGCGCACATGGCCAAGCCCGCGCCCATGTACCATATCCAGCTCGATGTTTTCACCAATTAATCTGCGTATCAAGTTGGAAAGTTCCGCAAGAACTTCAGTAATATCCAGCGTTTTGGGTTGCAGAGTTTGTCTGCGTGAGAAGGCGAGTAGTTGGCGTACCAGGTTTGCTGCGCGGTTGGCGTTTTGCTTAATTTGCATGATGTCGGCGAACGATTGGTCGCCTGCCGGATGGCGCATCAATAACAAATCGCAAAAGCCTATCATTGCAGTGAGTAAGTTATTAAAGTCGTGCGCAACCCCACCTGCAAGCTGACCGACAGCTTGCATTTTTTGCGAATGTGAGAAGCGCAATTCAAGATTTTTTTGTTCGGTAATGTCTATTAGTTGAAGTAATAGCTTGCCGTCCGTAGCGGAATTCGTAGCGCTAAAATAGGCAGAGACCGCTAATTCAGCGTTGTTCTCAAGCATGAAGTTAAACACAGCGGGTTCTGCCGGAATGTTTCCTGCTATGGCTTTAGATAAGGTGGACTCAGCTTCAGTTCGTGTTTCTTGATTAATGAGCGTAGTGAATTGCAGGGGAAGCTTCCCGCGCAGTGTGTTTTGTGTGAGTGTGTGAAAGGCCGTGTTGGCCTCAATGATGTTGCTGTCATTATCGAGCTTAATAACAGCAATGGGCGAGTTTTCGATAAAGTTATTGAGTTTGAGGTTAGTCGTTTCTTCAGGAGACACAAGCTTACCAGAGTTTGTTCTTGGCGTCGGAAGGTTGGTCGACGAAGTTATGTACTAATGCGGTACAGCCCATCACTTTTCCTTGATCATCGCGGATGATTTTCTGGTTAACGAAGGCCTTCATGGTGCCGCCAGTTTTCTTGAGTAACATAATTTCGCCTTCATAATCATCTGGCTGAATTTGTTCGCTACGGCCGCTACTTTGGCTAATAAGGTCTGGTAGAGAAAGGTTGCTGTTGGTTATCTCTGTATCTTTATAGCCCAGCCATTGTTCCAGTACAGGGTTGGCGTAAATCATAGATCCGGTGGGGGTGGTCATATATACCCCCATATTCATACTGTCCATCACGTGTGAAAATAATGTGATTGATGATTTGTTGAGCGCTTTTGGCTGATCAACATTATTCTCTGTTGAGCGATCCTGCACATATTCCCGACCGCGCAAAAGAATAAACCCGCTGGGGCGCATAATGGGTTCAATAGACATCACCATATTGTGGTATTGTTGTCCTGAGCCGCGAATATCGAACATTACCTTGGAGTATACCCCTTGCTCAATGGCGGAGAATATTTTTTCGCTTTGATCTTTAGATACTCTTCCTTGTTCAAGTAACACGTCAATAGTGCGGCGTGGTTGTTTTAGGAAATCAGGGAAAATGTCCTGAAAAGAACGGTCAATATATACAATGTTTCCATCTGGGCGGATAATCAGGCAAAATTTGTTATTAATGCCCAGTGCGGAAGCAAATAGCGCATTTTGAAATTCGGTGGCGAGTACCAGATCACGGTTACGTTGCACAACGCTAATGATATACCAGCCTGCAATAATCAGAAGAGACGCCAAAATAGCCAGCATGTTAAAACGGTCTTCAACTACTATGCCGATACAAATGGCAAAGAGGATAACGGTTGCAAGGATGCTGAATAGTTGTGAAATAGTGGGGGTGCGTCTGCGAATAACAAAGTCACGTGTGCCGTTGCTTTCGTGGTCAAGGTCTGCGTAGCGTATACTCATCAATTCACACTCTGTTTGATTGTCAGAAACGACTCAACACCAACTTTATGAATTTATAGTAAAAAAACAACAGGTTTTTATGAAATACTAAAAATTCTTTCCTTTGAGTTGATAAACATAGGAGATAACCTTGGCCACTGCTTCGTAGTGTGTCATAGGAATTTCTGCATCCACTTCTGCAGATTTAAACAATGCGCGCGCTAATGGCGGGTTTTCTACAATTGGAATATCATTCTCTTCGGCTACCTCACGAATTTTGAGTGCGATGAGGTCTTGCCCTTTAGCTGTAACTTTAGGGGCTTTCATAGTTTCGCTATCATATTGCAGTGCAACGGAATAGTGGGTTGGGTTGGTGATCACTACGTCTGATTGCGGTACTGCGGTCATCATGCGTTGTTTGGCACGCTCCATACGCAATTGGCGTAGACGCTGCTTAATCATCGGATCACCTTCCGATTGCTTGTGCTCGTCTTTGATTTCCTGTTTGCTCATTTTCAGGCTTTTGACGTGTTGAAAACGTTGATAAAGCACGTCGAGCAGAGCAATAAAAAATACTGCAATGAGTACGCCCAGCATCAGTTTAATGGCAACGCTGCTAATAAAGAACAGGATGTCTACGAGTGTACTATTGGGCAGTTGCATGACATGTGCAAGCTGATCCTCAACGGCGATGTAGCTTACAAACCCTACAATAATAAATTTCAGCACATTTTTGACCAACTCAACGATAGAGCGTAGCGAGAAAATTCTTTTGAGTCCGGCAAGGGGAGAGATTTTATTGAGTTTAGGCTTGATAGGCTCTGCAGAAATAATAAACCCGGTTTGTACGTAGCGGGCAAATATAGCCGCTGCTGCCACCAGCATAACGGGCAGGCCAATAATCGCCATGGCGCTATAGGCGGTGTTTTCAAATAGGATGCCTAGCCCATTATTGTCTGCGGTAAGGCTGTCTGCATTTGCCAGAAAGGGAACAAGCAATTTACGTGTGCTGGCAAAAATGCCAGGAGCAAAAACACTCACCGTAAAAGCGAGTACCGTTAGAATGAGCAAATGCGCGACGTCGCGAGAGTAAGGGATGTTACCTTTTTGCTCGGCTTCCCGCAGACGTTTGTCTGTGGGTTGCTCGGTCTTTTGTTCCTGATCTTCTCCTTCTGCCATCTCTACCTCATGGCGCTACAAAGGAGATGAAGGTTTCGCCCAGATATCCCATATACCACATCATCATGGAGCTGAAGGAAAGTGCCATAATCACAAAGCCTATATATATTTGTGCAGGAAGCATGAGGAAAAACACCTGCAAGTTAGGAACCAGTCGTGAAATAACACCTGCTGCCAGATAAAGTAACAAGCCAATAACAATGTGTGGGGCGGCTAATTTAAACGCGGCCTGAAAGGTGCCGTTCATGGCGGTGGTGGCGTAGTTGCTTAAATCTCCAACAATGGGAAATATGCCGGGGGTAAATAAACTATAGCTATCCATTATGCCGACGAGCAGCACGTGGTGTAGATCCGTAGCAAATAGCAATACCAGTGCTGCGATACCGAGTAAGTTGGAGATAGGAGAGCTTTGGCCAGAGACCTGTGTTACGTCTTGCACCAGGGCAGAAGCCAGACCAGATTGCATGGCGATGATAGTACCGGCAATATGGGTGGCACTGATAAGTACGCGGGCAATAAGCCCCATAAACACTCCAATTAATATCTCGCCTACGATAAGGACAAATAACCCAAGAATGGTGGTGGGTATGTCGGGGATATTGCTTAGGGTGGGGGTGACAATAAGTGTTACCATGATAGCAAATGAAAGCCGTACGCGCGCAGAAACATAAGTTTCACCAAAGCCGGGAAGTACCATAATAGCGCTGCCAATACGGCAGAAAGTTATGGCGAGTGCAAACAGTTCAGTGACAAGAAATTGCGATAGCATGCGCTAATCGATATGTACGATGCGATCATGTATCCGGTTGTTTAGCTCGGCTAAATTATCCAGCATGAACGGTACGGCTAAGGACAAGGTGATGAACACGGCAAAGATTTTGGGTACAAAGGTGAGGGTGGTTTCCTGAATCTGTGTCAGTGCTTGAATTAGCGAAATGATAAGCCCAACCACCATTGCGGCAATCATCACCGGGGCAGATATCACCATTAGCGTTTCTAGCGCGTCATGGCTGATTGAAAATATTTCTGCTTTATCCATAGGCTGCACCCTTTATGTGTATGCAGCATTTATAACGCAATCTCTAAATTTCGATAGTAAAATTTAAAGTTGCCTAAATCGGCATACGAATGATTTCCTGGTAGGCGCTAATCACTTTATCACGAACCGCAACTACAGTATTCAGAGATAGTTCAGCGGCAGAAACGGCAGTCACTAAATCGGTGAGTTCAACCTTACCGGTAAGCGATTCCATTTTTATTGCTTCCGTGCCGTATTGTGTGTCGATAGCTTCTTGTGCGGCTTCTTTAAGCAGGCTGCTAAAGGAGGCTTCGTCTACTTCATCCTGCCCGGCATTTTTAATGCCTTCCTGCATTTTAAGCTGTTCGCGATAGGCGTTAGCGGCTGAAAGTGCGTTGATCATTTTTCTACCTCAACAGGTCCAGTGTTCGTGTGAGCATGGCTTTGGATATTTCTACCACATTGAGGTTGGATTCATATCCGCGACGTGCCTCACGCATATCCATCAATTCCACAATAGTGTTAACATTCGGATAAAGTACGTAGCCTTTTCCATCCGCTGCCGGATGTGTGGGGTCATATTTTTTGTTAAACTCCGACATGTCATAGGTGCGTTTCGCTACTTTGACGGTTTCCACGCCTAACTCTTTGTCCAGCACATTTTGAAACACTACTACTTTGCGCCGGTAGGGTTCCCCGCCTGGGGTTCGTGCAGTGGATTTGGCGTTTGCCACGTTTTCTGCAACTATACGTAGGCGATCGCCTTGTGCTTTCATTCCTGCTGCTGCTATTTTTAACGTGTCACTTAACATATTCTAACTCCCGTTACGCGCCACCTGGTCTGCCGATGGCTGTTTTAAACATGTCCACTGTCTTCTTATATACGCCAAGCACCTTTTGATATTCTGCCTGGTTTCCTGCAATACGCATCATTTCTTCTTCAATCACCACGTTGTTGCCGTTTGGGTTTAACTCATAAGTGGTAGGGCGGTTTTCGACCGTAAACATTGCGCCTGCATTCTTATTGCCCGTGAGGTGTTTTGCATCCGTCACACGCATATGCATTTTTAATGACGCTCCACTTTGTTGTCTTGCGATCAACGTTTTGAAGTCAGGTTCTTTGATGTCTTTTGCGCGATAGTTTGGGGTGTCTGCATTGGCTACGTTTTGTGCAAGCACGCTTTGGCGCTCAGAGATATAGCCGAGCTTGGCTTTCATTGCGCTAAATAGGGGTATTCCAGTAAAGTTCATATTTTAGCCCTATATTTCCCAGCTTGTTATAATTTTAAGTAACACGGCAAAAGTTGCCTAGCACCCAAATATACAGTAACCTATTTTACAGACAAAAACCACTTTAAAATTTGCATTTCCTCTGTTTATGCGTCACAAGTTAACCGTATCGAACACGAAACATATGTAATGCAAATACCGTGCTGAAAAAGGACATTTTTTCTAAATGCTTTATTTAACTAGAAAAATTGGCGAATCGATCATCATCAATAACAATATTGAGTTGACGGTGGTAGAGGTGCGCGGAAAAAGTGTTAAGCTCGGTTTTGTGTTTCCTAAAGAAGCCAGTATTTTGCGTAAAGAGCTACATCAGAAAATTATGGATCAGAATATTGCGGCGACTTCGGGGGGTGAAGAGTTGCTTGATCTGGACTTTGCGCTTGGAGTAGGTGCGCCGGATCAACCGAAGGACGATGACACCGATGGCAACAAGTGACGAAGAGTTTGACATCAATAAGCTCGCCGTTGCCCTAAAATATAATCAGGCAAAAGATGATGCGCCGCGGCTTTCGGCAAAGGGTAAGGGACATTTAGCCGATCAGATTATTGCGCTTGCGAAAGAGCATAACATTGAAATCCGCAAGGATGAGGATTTGGCATTGCTGCTATCTAAATTGGATATAGATGCACCAATACCACTGGAGGCGTATGCGGCGGTTGCTGAAATTCTTTCCTATGTGTATAAAGCGAATGACAAAATGAAGGATAAACGATGAATCAGCCGAGAACGACCGAAGCGCTCTTTAATGATATTTCTAAATTTATTTCCGATAGTCGCGAGCTGCTAAAGCGTGGTGCTGTGATGGAGCTTTCCGGGCTGGATGATAATGTAAAAGAGCTTTGCGAAGAGGTGATGCGTCTGTCGCAGGATGATCGTTTGCAACATGCTGACCGTTTACAGGAATTATTCGCTGAGCTTAAATTACTGGGTGAAGAGCTGTCTTCTCAGCGCGATTCTCTGGCGGATGATATACGTGGTGCTTCGGATCATAAAAAAGCAACCGCTGCCTATCGTTCGGCACCTGCGGGTGATGGGCGTGGCTCAAAAGAGTAACACCACATGGATGAAATAGACTTTACCCGCTTTGCGTTTGCGTTTCTTTTTGTCATCGGTCTGATCGGGGCGATGGGCTGGATGTTGAAACGTTTTGGCAACTCGCAAAAAGTTTTTGGTGCCACAGATGGAAGTGGACGTTTAAATATCATTGAAACACGCTATCTCGATCCGCGCCGTAAACTGGTGTTGATACGTCGTGACGACACGGAGCATTTGCTTTTGCTTGCCGATGGTCGTGAAACAGTAATCGAGTCAAACATCGAAGCGAAGGAAGCCCAAAAAGATGCTTAGGCTCCTGCTTCTTTCCTTCTTGCTGTTGCTTGTACCTGAGTCTGGTGTGGCGCAGTCCATGACGGTCGACTTAGGGGAGACCGTAAGCGGAACGGCCAGTGCGCGGCTGATACAGCTTGTGGTGTTAATCACGGTTATTTCGTTGGCGCCGTCCATTCTTATCATGATGACGTCGTTTATGCGCATCGTGGTGGTGCTGGCATTCCTGCGCACCGCGCTGGGTACGCAACAAACACCACCCAATCAGGTCATTGTATCGCTTGCTCTATTTCTTACCTTGTTCATCATGGCGCCGGTGTTTGAAAAGGCCTATGACGATGGCATAAAGCCGCTCATGGACGAGACAATTACCGAAGAACAGGCGCTGGAAAATGTTGGCGCGCCGTTCCATGCCTTTATGTTGGAGCATGTGCGCGAGAAAGATCTTTCGCTCTTTGTGAACATGTCAAAAGATGTGGAAATTGAGCGACCGGAAGATACGCCGTTTCGTATCCTGATCCCATCTTTCATGATTAGTGAGTTAAAGCGTGCGTTTGAAATTGGGTTTTTATTGTTTATTCCGTTTCTGATTATCGACATGCTGATCGCTTCGATCCTCATGGCAATGGGTATGATGATGTTGCCACCGGTGGTGATTTCATTGCCATTCAAAATCATTTTCTTTGTGTTGGTCGATGGCTGGTATCTGGTATGCGGAAGCCTGATTAAAAGCTTCGGGACGGTATAACGATGGATATTATTGGCTCAATCATTTCCATAATTTTTATAGGCATATTGGTTGCTGTAGCCGTGACGTTCGGCTTTGCTTTGCTTGGGTTCGTATTGGCTGTGGCATTTGTAACATTGCTGCTCGTTTACCTAAAAAGTGTGTGGTATCGCTGGCGATTTGTAAAAAATGCAAGGCCTGAGCAAACAGACGATACGGTGATTGAGGCTGATTACGAAGTGATCAAAACCGAAGATAAAAAGGAGGGGTGATGAAAAATATTCTTATCGTGTTGGCGCCACTATTATTGTTGGCTGCCTGTGATAGTAAGCCACGCAAAGATTATGCGGCTATTGCGCGTTGTCAGGATTTTGGCCATAGCCCCGGAACAGCGGCTTATGATCAATGTGTAGAAGATGAGCAGGCAGCCAATAGGCTGCGCCAACAGCGTGCAGAATTCGAGCGCATGAAACAAGATGAGCGTGATTGGAAATTGCGCCGCTACTAAAGCGTAGGTTTTGCAGTAAACCGTTCTTCGTTTACCTGCTCGTCATAAGTAAAGCTTTCAATGCGATCAACGCGTGCCATGAGTGGGCCATCTTTGCAGGCTTCAATCATGTTATCTATTACGTTTTCGCCGCCATGAAACACAGCTTCTACTGTTCCTTCGGAGCGATTGCGTACCCAGCCTTTTAAGCCCAAACCGCTCGCGGTTTTTACCGTCCATGCGCGGTAGCCTACGCCTTGCACTCTTCCATGAATGATAACGCGCAAGCTGCTCATGAATAAAGCCCGCGGAAGATTTGTGGCATCATGGGTAGTAAGTCTTCAGAGGTCATACCGGGGCCAAATTGGGTGGCGGCTTTGCCGTGTATCCATGCGCTGGCGCAAGCCGCTTCAAAGGCAGGCATACCTTGTGCAAGCAGGCCGCCTACGATGCCAGCCAGTACATCACCACTACCGGCTGTGCCTAGCCATACTGGCGCATTACCATCTATGGCGATGCGACCATCCGGTGCGGCGATAACTGTATCGCTGCCTTTCAGAATGACCACCGCACCGCTTAGTTTTGCCGCTTGGCTGGCACGTTCTGGTTTGGAACCGGTTACATTAAACAGCCGTTCAAACTCACCTTCATGCGGCGTAAGCACAGTGGGAGATTGGATGGCCTCAAACAGTTTGTTTGAGTCACCTTTGAAGCTGCTGATTGCATCGGCATCAATCACGCAGGCTTTTTTGTGTGATAAAATTTGCAATACCGCATCATGTGTTTTGTTGCCTATACCATAGCCTGGGCCAATTACTACGGCGCTAATGCGTTTATCTTCCAGCAATGTTTCCAGCTCGTCTTTGCTATTAGTTGGCTTGGTCATTACCGCCATCAGCGATGCGGCATAAATAGGCAGGGATTCATCGTCACAGGCAATGCTCACTAGCCCGGCACCAGCACGCAGGCAAGCATTAGCGGCAAGGCGGGCAGCACCCGTAGTGGCAATGCCGCCGCCCATCACCAGCGCATGACCGCGCACATATTTATGGGTTGCCATGGTAAGCAGTGGCAGGTGCGGTTTCCACAGGGCAGGTGTATTATATTGATGTGCTTGCGGCACCGCGTTCGGGTCAATGCCAATATCGACGATATGCAACTGGCCGCTATAGGCTTTGCCGGGAAGCAATACCTGGCCAAGCTTCGCACGCACAAAGGTGATGCTGTGGGTGGCGTAAATAGCTGCGCCCATGATCTCGCCGGTGGTGGCATTGATGCCGCTTGCAATGTCCACGGAAATAACCGGCAGGTTGCTTTTATTGATGTCTTCGATGATGGATTTTGCGGTGCCTTCGATTGGACGATTCAGGCCAGTACCAAATAGCGCATCCACCACCAGCGCCTTATCTTTGAGAATGGATGGGGTAAAGCCTTGCGTGTCCGTCATGGTAACAGGCCAACCCCGTTCTTTAAGTAGCTCGCCAATTAATTTGCCATCGCCGCCATTATTGCCATGGCCGCATACAATCACAATCGGGCGAGGGAGGTAGAGCTTGCAGATTAACTCGGCGCAGGCACCCGCTGCATTTTGCATGAGTTGTTCGCTGGGGGTTCCGGCGGCGATGGTGGCCGCGTCTGCGGCGCGTGCTTCATCAGCCGTAAAAAGTGCGTTTCTATTTCCCATCGGTTCCTCGTAGTTTTTCTATGAGTGCGTCTGCCCCACGTTCCAGTTGATCAAGCACCGTTTCAAACCCTGAACTTCCACCGTAATAGGGATCCGCTACATCTTGCTTGCCAAAGCCAGCATATTCCATAAACAGCGCGGTGGTGGCTGTGGCGTTATCTGGGGCAGTGTGTGTGAGTATCTCCATATGCTCGCTATCAAGCCCTAATATCAGGTCAAAATTATGATAGTCTTTACTTTGTAATTTGCGTGCTCGAATGTCAGAAATATCAATGCCGCGTTTGCGCGCCGCTTCAATGGAGCGTGGGTCGGGTGCTTCGCCTACGTGATAGCCGTGTGTGCCAGCAGAATCGACTTGCGCCTCAATGCCGGCTTCAGCAAGTTTATGGCGCAATACGCCTTCCGCAGTAGGCGAGCGACAAATATTACCGGTGCAGACAAAGAGTATCTTTTGCATAGATTTGTGATAGAGTTTTTGGCAGGATATTGCAACGAGGACGTCATAAGGGGGATTTATGGACACGCAGCTTTATTATAAAATGATTTCATCGCCGGTGGGAAAACTGAAGCTCATTGCTTCGGATAAGGGGCTATGTGCGTTGCTTTTTGCTACTGGGCGTAGCAATAAAGAGTTTGAACAACGTAATGTGGTTAAAGACGATAGCCACCCCATACTCAAACGTACGGAAAAACAGCTTGCAGAATATTTTGCGGGCAAGCGCACTTCATTTGATGTGCCGCTAGAGGGCAAAGGCACCGTGTTCCAGATGAAAGCATGGAAAGAGCTTTCCAAGATTCCTTACGGCGAAACCATTACCTATGGCCAGCAAGCCAAGGGCATGGGGGATTCTAAAAAAGCGCGTGCGGTGGGTATGGCCAATGGCCGTAACCCGATCTCTATCATTGTGCCGTGTCACCGTGTGGTGGGCGCTAATGGCAGCCTGACTGGCTTTGGCGGTGGGCTGAAAACAAAAGAATTCCTGCTGAATCTCGAAAAGAAGCATGCGGCCTAGCCCATTAATTGACGCAAGGCCAGCAAACCGTTAGGTTGCGCCCTCTTTAACTTGAGGGTGACATGCTTTTTATTCAGGATCTGACCTACCGTATCGCTGGACGTACGCTGCTTGATAGCGCGTCGCTGGTTATTCCTGCGGGGCATCGCGTGGGGCTGGTGGGGCCGAATGGCACCGGTAAAACGACCCTTTTTAAGCTGATTTCTGGCGAGTTATCCGCTGATGCTGGCGATATATCGCTGCTTAAGGGCGCGAATATGGGCATGGTGCGTCAGGATTTGCCGGATGACGAGACCACGCTAATTGACATTGTGCTAGCCGCTGATACAGAGCGTGATGCCTTATTCAAAGAGGCGGAAACGACCACGGATCCAGACCGTATTGGGTATATTTACACGCGTCTGGAAGAAATCCGTGCTTATGATGCGCCGGCGCGTGCTGCCACTATTCTCGCCGGGCTAGGGTTTAATGATGAGGCACAAAACAGCCCTATATCGTCATTCTCAGGTGGCTGGCGTGCGCGCGTGGCGTTGGCTGCCGCATTGTTTCGCGAGCCTAATTTATTGCTGCTCGATGAGCCAACCAACCATCTGGATTTTGAGGCGATGGTGTGGCTGGAAAATTTCCTGATCCGCTATCCACATACATTGCTCATCATCAGCCACGATCGCGACATCCTGAATAAAACCGTAAACCACATCGTGCATCTCGAGAATCTGAAGCTCAATTTATACACCGGTAATTACGATAATTTTGAGCGCAAACGTGCGGAGCAAATGCTGGGGCAACAGGCATTGCGCGAGAAGCAGTTGGCGCAAAAAGCCCATTTGATGAAATTCGTTGATCGCTTCCGGGCTAAGGCCAGTAAGGCGCGGCAGGCACAAAGCCGCCTGAAGATGATCGAGAAGATGGATATTGTCGATGCGGTGATGGCCGACCGCGTAACGGCTTTTACCTTCCCGCAGCCAGAGGAAGAAAAGTCCCCGATGATCGTGTTGGAAAATGTCGATGCGGGATATGAGCCGAACAAGCCGGTGCTAAAAAACATGGAGCTGCGGATTGATGCGGATGACCGGATTGCGCTGCTCGGTGCGAACGGTAATGGTAAATCCACGTTGATGAAGCTCATTTCAGGGCGTCTGCCTCAGCTAGCCGGTAAAATTCATAAATCCAGTAAGCTGCGTGTGGGGTATTTCGCGCAGTTCCAGACCGATGAGCTCGACGTTACGCAAACACCTTACGAAGTGATGTATGACGCGATGAAAGGCTCGGGTGAATCAAAAATTCGAGGCGCGCTCAGCCATTTCGGGTTTGATAAATTCAAGGCCGACACCAAAGTAGGGGAGCTGTCGGGCGGCGAGAAGGCGCGCTTGCTATTTTGCCTGATGAGTTATGATGCACCGCATATCATGCTGCTGGATGAGCCAACCAACCATCTGGATATTGATGCGCGTGAGGCATTAATGCAGGCGCTCAATAATTACAACGGAGCGGTAATCATCGTGAGCCATGATCCGCATTTGGTGGAGTGTGTGGCGGATCGTTTATGGCTGGTGGCAGATGGGAGCTGTAAGCCGTATGATGGCGATCTGGAGGAGTATCGCCAGTTAGTGGTGCAACAGCGCAAAGCAGAGCGCGAAGGCGAAAAAAAAGAAGCAAAGCGGAAGAAGGAAAAAGCTGCACAGCCTGTGGAGAAGAAAAAGCCCACCTCAGCAGAAAAAGAGGCGGCCAAGCTCGAAAAGAAAATAGCAGACATATCTGCTCGTAAAGATGCGCTGGAAAACGACATCGCCAATTGTTGTGCTTCTGGCGATACGCATCAGCTTAAAGACCTAAATATCACCTATACGGAGCTGGAAAAGAAGCTTGAGGCCGCCGAAGCGGAGCTGGCCAGGCTTATTGAGGGGATGTAGCCTGCTGGTTTTACAGCGCGAATGCTTGTACCAAAATCAAGGTTACGCATAGCAGTCCGCCCATAACCGGAATCCAGATAGGATAGCACACCGCATGGGGGGCTACTGGTTGGCGGCGTTTAACGGTTATCAGCGCGCCATTCACCAGTGAAAAAATGATCAGCATGGCGAGGCTGGTAAGTTTGGCCAATGTTACGAGCGGTAGCCATAAGGCAAAGATGAAAATGGCCAGCGCCACGATGATGGTTGCTATGACTGGCGTGTGTGTTTTGGGGTGTATGTAAGACAGAAAGGCCGGTGCCATTTGTTGTTTGCCCATCCCATACATTACACGTGACGCCATAATAATTTGAACCAGCGCCCCATTTACCACAGCAATAAGGCTAATGAGGCTGATGCTTGCTGCGGAATAGCCGCTACTAGTCACCATATCCGCCAGTGGTGCAGCGCTGTTTGAGAGCTGTTCGATGCTCATGGTGCGTACTGCCGTTATTGCGACGGTGACATATATAATCGTGGAGAGGGATACCGCTAGAATAATCGCGATGGGAATATTCCTGCGAGGGTTTTGGGTTTCTTCGACCACGTTGGCCATATCTTCAAAACCAATAAAGGCGTAAAACGCTAAAAAACCCCCCAGAATAATGGCGATGCTTTCTTTCGCGTTAGGTAGTGTTGATAGTTGTTCCCATGAGTAAACGGGTGCGTTTTGTTGTGCAATGAACAACACAAATATCAGCCCGCCAATTTCGAGCAGTGTGATGGTCACAATCATCATGGCGGATTCACGGATGCCCCACAGGGCAATCAGCATTAAAAAGAGGGTGATACTGCCGATAATGAGTTCACGTGGTAGGTCGAAAAAGATTTGCACATAGCCTACTAGCCCATTTGCCATAGCGGCAGCAGAAACCGTACCGGTGATAATAATTATCCATCCCACCAAACTAGATAGTCTTTTAATGCGCCATGCTTCATCAACATATACTGCGGCAGCAGCGCTTTTAGGAAAGCGTGTGGCGAGTTCCGCATAGCTAAACGCAGTGAAGGCGGCAATGATACCGGCTAATAAAAATGCTGCGGGAGCATAGATAGCGGCTGTGCCAACTATTTTTCCAATCAACACATAAATACCGGCACCGATAATGGTGCCTAAGCCGTAGAGCGTAAGAACAGGCAGGGAGAGTGTGCGGCTAAGTGAGGCTGGGGCGTGTGAATCCATCGACTACCTACAAAAGATGGCGTGCCCAGCAGGATTCGAACCTGCGACCCTCAGCTTAGAAGGCTGATGCTCTATCCAGCTGAGCTATGGGCACGCACAGCTTGTGTGTTACGGTAAGCGTGGCTTTCTTTCAAGGAAAATGTAAGAAATCATTGATTTAACTGAGATATGAGGTCTTTGCGCAGGAAAATATCGTAGCCGCAGCTACGGATCCTGCGTTCTTCACAAAAACGTAGCTTTTTTACTTTTTTGTACTGGCGGAAAAGCTTCTTCAGGGCCGGCCTTCTTGCTAGACATTTATAATAGCCGTGGCGTCTTCGGTGGCTAATAAACTTAAATGTGCTCGTATCAAATATCAGCATATCTGGTCGTGATCGATTCAGGTCACTTTCAAGATTGCTCAATACGCGTTCTTCTATATCCGCATATTCTGGGAGGGCTTTGCAATTAGTGTATTTGTATAGGCGTGAGAACATCCATAGATGATGATATCGTGCTCCCCACTCTGCTCCAATCATGCTGAATGCAGGAAACGCCGGATAGAGGTTTGCATTAAAGATGTAGATGCTTTTAGGGTGATATTGTTTGGCAGCTTCTGTTATTTCCATAACAATATGACGTTCTGTTAGTGCCGTTCTTGTATGGTTTCGCGAAAAATTATACAGGGGGTTTGTGATTAACATACAAAAACAGGCATAGAAAAGGACAGAGTTTCGATAGGAGGTGATGTCCTTTAAAGAAAAGCTGAAAGACCAGCCAATAATGGCTATTAGAAAAACCGCAGCAAATACGAGAGGCCCATAAACACGAATATCGTGTAGTGAGTCGGTAATTAAGAATATTATAAACCATGAGCATAAAGCGATATAGGTCAGCCATAGTGCGTTAACGTAGCTTTTTTGTGCTCGTGCGTTAAATAGTTCTGCCCATAGATGCGCGAATAATGGTATGGCCAACAGAGTAATGGCCAAAGTATTGTAGGCATAATATTGTTGATAAAGAATAGAGCTTATGGCGATTGATATGCCCACAATAATAGCGGCTTTTTTATCGTGAGTATTAGCATCTAATGTTAGGCGTCTGTAAAAACAGTAAATCAGAAAATAGATAGCAGCATGGATGGGATAGAAGCTGTATATCCACCCTTTGAATTGGGTAAGGCATACGGCAATAGTGGCAGCAAGAAACGTAAAGGCACACACCACGTCTCTGTTTAGTGACGCTCTGTAGTAATAAATAAAGAATGGGAGTAACGTGAGGAAGGGAATCGTTGTATGAAACAACCTTCTTTTTATGGTCGATTTACCGCCTGAATGTTCACCATAAGTACGCAGTAGGTCAGGCAGTATTTCGGTAAAATATACGCTGTATAGCATATAGGAGATAGCGACATAAAGGCACCCCCATAAGAAAATAGTCATCCCTATTATAAGCCGTGATAGATGAATTCTACGCTCTAGAAGCAGATAGTAGAGCTCTATGAATATAAACAATATGAGGAAATAGGGTTTGAGTAGGATGCCGATGGCAGCCCATGATCCCAATATTACTAATTGGTATGACTTAAGGCTGATTCGCGAGAATATTGAGGGAATCGAATAGACGACATAAGGCAGGCAAAACACAATGAACAGATGTTCGCGCTGGCCAAAAACTTCCTTATTCGTTGCCAAAAACAGCAGGGCTGATGATAGAGCAAAAACAAACAACAAGCTTGTGTTTGGTTTAATATAGCCGGCTCTTTTGGCCAAACGATAACACATCCACAGGGATATTATGCAGGCGAGATATGCCAGACCATTATATATTGGATAGTCATAAGTAACGGATGGTGAGAGGCTGACGGCCAGCATGTTTAGCCAGACAACGAGTGGAGGATTGGTTTCCGCGTACTCGATGTAAAGTGCGCCACCTTCATAGGTTTTGCGTGCAATATACATAAGCCAGCTGGTGTCAGCGTTGTGTGGTAAGTGCAAACAATAGATAAACCCAGCAACCGTAAGCAGCAGATAGCTTATAAGTGCTGCTTTTTTCAAAACACTTTGCGGAATCGATGCTACGATATCACGCATTAGTAGCCTATTTTGTGATCTATTACATAAAGTGGACGTTGTCGTACATCCTGGCTAATTCGTACGACGTATTCGCCGACAAGCCAAATGGCGAGTAAATTAACGCCACATATAAACAAGGTGGCGTTAAACACTAATGTATAAAGAGAATCATAGCTGGAAAATAGGCCTGCCCACAAAAAAGCCAGTATACTACAAGTAAGTAAACACCCTCCTGCCAGGCCTATGAAGCGTACCGGGTAAGAAGAAAAAGAAAAAATGCCATCAGCCGCCAGTTTAAGTAGTTGTATGAAGCTCCAGCGAGACTGGCCTTCACGTCTTAAGGGGCGATCAAAGTAAATGTGGGAGGTACGAAACCCTGCCCACGACATAATCCCCTTCATGAAACGTGTGCGTTCTGGCATTTGGCGTATTGCCTCAACCACCTTCCTGTCTAGCAGGCGAAAATCTCCCGTGTTTTTGGTGATTTTGATATCTGAAATTTTATCAATCAATAGATAGAATAGTTTGGCTGAGAGCACGCGTAGACTTTGTGTGTGGGGAGAAGGGTTGCGTACAGCCAGCACCACATCAAAGCCTTCTTGCCATTTTTTGATCATGTCGGAAATAAGTTCTGGTGGGTCCTGCAAGTCTGAATCTATAGGGATAACGACCTCACCCTCTGCATGGTCTAGTCCGGCGGAGAGTGCGACTTCTTTCCCAAAGTTTCTTGATAGTGAGATAACTTTTACATTTGAATAATTGCCGTGGTAAGAAGTTAGCTTGCTTAGCGTGTCATCAGTACTTCCGTCATCAATGCATACAATTTCCCAGTCGATACCTATGGGCTTCACGACAGTAACAATGCGTTGTAAGCATTCTGTTATGCCGTTGCTCTCGTTATAAATTGGCACAACGATGGAAATTTTGGCAGGTAACGCGCGTTTCTCAAGGGAGGGGGGCATGTTTTCTGGTTTGTCCAAGTGTTAAGGAATATGCAATAAGTAGTTATATTGTCCTGCTAATGCCTTCAAGGGAAAACGTGAACTCCTCGCGATGGTGCTGTCTATAATAAACCCTTGCGGGAGAGTAGATTTTGCTGATATCTATCCTCCTCCTTCATTGGGGGCGGTTAGCTCAGTTGGTTAGAGCGCTACCTTGACATGGTAGAGGTCGGAGGTTCGAATCCTCTACCGCCCACCAGCTACCTCTTAAGCCCTCATTAACGATATTCATTTAACCTATATAAATTCATAATTTATGGTGAGTTGATGATGAGCAAACATCGCGCTTCCGGTTTCACGATACTTGAGCTTACGATTGTCGTTATTATTATCGCATTGGTAAGCGGGATGGGGTTGATAGCGACCATTGGTGCAGTGGAGTCTGCGCGTCGTGCTGCAACAGAAAATAAGCTTAATGAAATTGAAGCGGCATTGATGCGCTATCGGGAAATTTATGACCGGTTGCCATGCCCTGCAGATATTACGGTGCCGGATACAGATGATGATGTTGGCGAGGCAACCACCCCTACGGGAGATTGTACCAATGGCGGTGTAGACCCACAGGCAAGATTGTGGACAGTGGGGGTTAATGAGGTTGTAGAAGGTGCGGTGCCTGTAAAGGCATTAAACCTACCGGATGACTTTATGTATGACGGGTGGGATAGGCGTATTCTCTATACGGTGAATGCTACCTTCACCTCTGAGAAGTCATTCACTTATATGCACCCTAAAGAGCAATGCGGAACAGATATATATGGCGTGAATAGTGGTGTAACGAAATCTACCAACGCGATTTATGCATTGATTAGCCATGGTGAGAATGGGCATGGTGCGTATATATCCAGTGGGAGCCGTATTACGGATTCCTCAGCGGATGGTAATGAGCTTAAAAACTGCCGTTGTACGGCAGTGGGAGCAGACGCAGCCAGTTTCACGGGGACAGTACAAAAGCCATACTCTCAAAATGCCGGTGGTGGTTTAGTGTTTGATGATATTGTCCGCTTTAAAGAGCGCTGGCAAATGCAAACCCCAGAGGATGATAAGCAATATGGTGAGTATCGTGATACTCAGCTTCTTATCGCTTTTACAAATGCATTAAGTATTCCATTTTATTATGAAAAACAGTGTGACCTTTGGCGAAACCCGCTTTCAACCGCAACCAATTATTTTGCAACAATGATTAACTCGGCCGTAAGCTTGTTCACTTTTACTCCGGACAATGAATATGTTTATGCTTATCACGACCAATTTTCCGGGGTTGATTGTAGCATGGCGACTATGAAAGGGGTGACTCCGGGCACAGCAAATATAGTCACACCTAATTGTCCTGCCTATGCGGCGGGGAATGCAGCCACTATGTCCTCTAACGGTTATTTGGGCATAAGCTTTGATGATGGCACCCCAAAATTCAGGATGTGGAAATATGCTAAAAATACGTCATCTATAACAGATATAACGGAGGCAAACCCTGCTGTGGTCACTGTTGAAGATGCGGATTTATTTAGTGATGGTGATATCGTAACCATCGTAGGCGTGGCAGGGATGACGGAGGTCAACAATGTTGATTTTGAGGTGGCGAATTTAGATGCTAATGCAAACACGTTCGAGCTCGATTCAACAGATAGTTCAGGCTACACCGCCTATCCTGGTGTTGGTGGTGGTGGTACGGTAAAATCTGGCAAATTTGTGGAGCTGGCTACCGTAGTGGATGCTACTAATATTCCTTCCAAGCCTACTATTGCGGTTTTTTCACCAAACGCTAATCATCTCTTTCTGGCAAACCCTGGGAATTGGGCGACTGTTTTTCGCAGAACAGATGCCAACCAATTGGTGCCACTAGCGATAACAATTCCGGACAATGATGTTGTTGCAGCCGCATACTCTAAAGATGGGCGCTTTTTCGCCGTTTCATATGATGATGGGACGACCGATATGACCGTGTATAAAATTGATTCGGGGAATAATTATACCTCGATCAGTACGCTTGACACAGGAGGAGCGGATACGCTGGATGATGGCGTGGGTTCGCACGTTAGTGCGATCGCTTTTTCACCAGACGGAAACTATATTGCGGTAGGTGGTGAGGGCGACAGTGCTAACATTAGTGATAATATTGCTATTTATAAGATTAATGAGACAGGGGCAGGCACAGTTTCTTTTTCGCCTGTAACTATTACGGGAACTTATGATAGTTATACGAGTGCGGGTGAAATTGTCGCGCTTAAATTTACTAGGGATTCATATTACTTGCTGAGTGGAGAAAACAACTCATCAGGTTTAAGCTCGTTTGCGATACTTAAGAGGGAAGGGGCTACGGATTTTTCCTATAAAGGGACAGTAGAAAATGGTTATGTAGGGCGCGCCCCTAAAGTATTTGGTGTGATACACTAAGCCCTCAAACGTTTCTCGCCAGTAGCTTCGGGGGGCAATTTAAAGCGCGTGTTTTCCTGTGTGCCTTGCATGGTTTCGGTGGTGCTGCCTCTTAGTTTGCTAATGGCTTCTACCACGCCCTGCACCAAATGTTCCGGTGCAGAAGCGCCAGCAGTAATGCCAACAGAGTTAATTTCATCAAACCATTCAGGCTTCAGGCTTTGCGCATCATCGATGAGATGGGCGGTGATGTTCATTTCTTCAGCAAGGTCACGCAGACGGTTCGAATTTGAGCTATTGGCTGAGCCGACCACAAGCATCATATCCACCTGTTTGGCTAGTTCGCGAACGGCGTTTTGGCGGTTCTGAGTAGCATAGCAAATGTCACGCAGCTCAGGGCCCATAATGTTCGGAAAGCGCGTCTTGAGGGCATTGATAATGTCTTTAGTATCATCCACGCTCAAAGTGGTTTGAGTCACATAGGCGAGCTTGTTTTCATCTTTTACCGCAAGTTTTGCCACATCACCTGGCTTTTGTACTAAGAGTACGCCATTTTTTACGCGGCCGCTCGTGCCTTCTACTTCTGGGTGCCCTGCGTGGCCGATCAGTACGATTTCGTAGTCTTTGCCTTCATAGCGCTGTGCTTCTTTATGGACTTTGGTCACTAGCGGGCAGGTGGCATCAATCACCGGTAGGTCGCGTAGTTTTGCGCTGTTTTCCACTTTCTCGGAAATGCCATGCGCTGAAAAAACGGTAATCGCGCCATCAGGAATTTGATCCACTTCACCTACAAATATCACGCCTTTGGCCTTCAGGTCTTCGACCACCCATTTATTATGCACGATTTCATGTCGTACATAAACCGGTGCGCCATAAAGCTCCAGCGCGCGTTCTACGATCTCGATTGCGCGGTCCACTCCGGCACAAAAGCCGCGTGGTTGGGCAAGAATGATGCGTAAACTATTACTCATTGCGTGATCCATTTATCCGATTGCATTTCCATCAGTCGCGAAACGGTGCGTTGAAATTCGAATGCGCCATCGCCTTCTATATATATATCTTTTGGCGCAACTTCTGCCGTGGCAAGCAATTTTACCTTATGTTCATATAGTGCGTCAACAAGGGTGACAAAGCGTTTGGCCTCGTTTCGCTTTTCTGGGGGCAGTTTAGGGATGCCGGTCAGGATGAGCGTATCCAGCTTATCTGCGATGGCCAGGTAGTCGGCTGGACCTAGATTTGCCTCGCACAGATCATTAAAACGAAAGCGCCCGATTGATTCATCATACAGGCGAAACTCAAGTTTGCGCCCTTGTATGGTAATGGTGCCTTTTGTGGAGTGTGTATTCACGTCCATTTTTTCCAGTGCATCATAAATAAATGCGTCTGCTTTTTTGCCCAATGGATGAAAATAGGTTTTTTTCAGGCTTTTCATCTGTGCGTGTCGGTAGTCGGTCGTACTGGCTAAGGGCACGACATGCATTTTCTTTTCAATAAGTGCGATGAATTTATCAAAGCGTTCTTTCTGCACTCCACCTGTGTAAAGTGAGTTAGGGGGATGATTTGAGGTGCTGACGACAATCACGCCACCGGCGAATAGCTCAGAAAACAGGCGGTGTAGCAGGGTGGCATCGGCCACGTCGGTAGCCTGTAATTCATCAAAACATAGCAGTTTGGTTTCGCCGATAATCTCTTGTGCCAGCAGCACCACAGGATCACCGGTGGTCTTATTCTTATTGGCATTCTGCCGAAGCTCGTGGATACGCCCATGCACTTCTTGCATAAACGCATGAAAATGGACACGACGTTTGTGTTCAACATTGGTATTTTCGTAAAACATATCCATCAACATGGATTTGCCACGGCCAACGCCGCCCCACATGTAAATGCCCTGAATATCAGTTTTCTGTTTGCCACCGAATAGTCTGGTAAATAGTGATGGCTTGCTTGATGAGCGCTCAAGCTGATCTCTTAACGATTGCAGGTGTTGCAACACTACACGTTGTGCGGCATCACTACGAATTTGCCCGTTACGCACCATTTGGTCATATTTTTTGATAAGTAAACGTGCCGCCATAAGGGTGAAGTATTTGTTTTTCTATTGCTTTTTGGTTGTAGCTCTTTTAAATCAGTAAGACCTTATAATGTAGCAAAGGCATATATGCAAATGACCATCGTAGATAATGTGGATAGCCTGCAAAAGGTGCTGACGGAGGTTGCAAAGTCAGGCAAGCGTGTAGCGCTGGTGCCGACGATGGGAGCGCTACATGAGGGGCATCTGGCGTTGATTAAGGCGGCTAAAGAGCATGCTGACTTTGTGGTGGCGACTATTTTTGTCAATCCTATGCAGTTTGGCGCTAATGAAGATTTCGACACCTATCCCCGGCCGATGGAAGATGACGTTAAAAAACTGGAGGCGGAAGGTGTGTCGTTGATTTACGCACCTAGTATGGAAGATATGTATCCGCCAGGTTTCAGCACCACGGTTTCTGCGGGCATGATAGGTGAAATACTGGATGGTGAGCATCGCCCCGGATTTTTTACAGGTGTTGCCACGGTTGTCACCAAGTTGTTGCTTCGGGTGTTGCCACATGTAGCCGTGTTTGGTGAGAAAGATTATCAGCAGCTCTGTGTGATCAGGGCAGTGGTGTATGACATGGATATGCCAATTCAGATCGTTGGTGTGCCAACGGTGCGTGAGGCAGATGGCTTGGCCATGTCTTCACGCAATGCGTATTTATCCGACGAAGAGCGTAAAACCGCGCCACAATTCCATCAGGTGTTAAAAGAAACCGCCGCGCAAATCGAAAGCGGTGCAGGCGTTGAGCAAACACTAATGGTGGCGGGAACCAAGCTAACGCAGGCTGGTTTTACTATTGATTACATAGAGCTTTGCGAGTCAGATAACTTAAGCCGTCTTACCGAGTTTAAAAAACCTTGCCGCTTGATTGCGGCGGTGCGTTTGGGTAAAACCCGCTTACTTGATAACATTCCACTAGAGTAAAACATGAACGAACAAGAAATTATTCAGGAATTTAAAAACGCCGGAGCTATTTTGTCTGGCCATTTTGTGCTGTCATCAGGCCTGCACAGCTCCACCTATCTACAATGCGCGCGCGTGTTGACGGATGCGAAGCGTGGCGAGCGCCTGTGTGCTGCGTTGGCTGAGAAGGTAAAAAAAGAAGCGGATAATATTGATATCATCGTGGCGCCTGCCATGGGCGGTGTGGTAGTGGGTTATGAAATGGCTCGCCAACTGGCATTGCCGGGCATGTTCTGCGAACGTGTAGATGGTAAATTTGAGCTACGCCGTGGCTTTGGCATAGAGCAGGGGCAGCGCGTGCTTATCGTAGAAGATGTGGTGACTACAGGTAAATCATCCATGGAGGCGGCAGAGTGCATCAAGCGTTATGGTGGTGAGCCGGTGGCAGTAACCAGCCTGGTTGATCGCCGCTCGGACAATGATACGGCGCTTACGTTGCCATTAGTGTCGCTTCTGAAGCTGGATATTCCAACCTATAAAGAAGAAGAATTGCCTGAAGAGCTGAAATCGATTCCGGTAGAAAAACCCGGAAGCCGCTTTTTAAAAGCCAGCTAATTATTCGCCGCGATAAATCGCCACGTTGTTTTCTGTTTCGTGTAGTTTCACTTCATAGAGTAACTCGCCCAAGGTTGGCTTTAGCCAATGCCAGATCACATAGGCAATATTCTCGGCCGTAGGGTTCAGCTCTTTGAATTCTTTTACATCCATGTTCAGATGAATGTGATCCACTTTTGAAATCACGTTTTTTTGCAGAATTTTTTTGAGTTCGGTGAGGTTCATCACCAGCCCATGCTCATCAATAGGGCCGCGCACACTTACTTCCAGCACATAGTTATGGCCGTGTCCGTTTGGGTGCCAGCATTTGCCAAATAGCGCGCGATTCTCGTCATCGCTTAGCGACTTGCTGTGCAGCCTATGTGAAGCACTAAACACTTCACGTCTGGTTAAGATAGCAGTGGGGGTATTGCTCATAAGTTTTTCTACCGTGCCTGCACAGAAGAATCAAATACTATACGCTGAAATAGGCGAAGTGATTATTTAGGCGCAACGGTCATGATAAACTGGCGACCTTCGCGTTTAGGCATTTGTTCAACCTTACTAACTTCGCCCAACGTTTCCTGAACGTGATCAAGTACTTTCAAACCAATATCCACATGGTCCATTTCACGGCCACGGAAGCGCATGCTAATGCGTACCTTATCACCACCCTCTAGAAATTTAAGGGCTCGATTAAGCTTGATATCCAGATCATGTTTATCGATCGTGGGACGAAGTTTGATCTCTTTAATTTGTACCACTTTTTGTTTTTTGCGCGCTTCATGGGCTTTCTTTTGTGCCTCATAGCGGTGCTTGCCATAATCAAGAATCTTGCAAACGGGAGGTTCAGCATTTGGCGATATTTCTACCAGGTCTAGCCCGGCATATTCGGCTTTGCTCAGCGCTTCCTCTAGCTTCACTACGCCTATCATGTTGCCATTTTCATCTACTAGTCGGATGGATGGTGCTGTAATCGCACGGTTAGTGCGTGGTTCATTATTTTTGCTCATACGCGAGCAGTTACCGTTTCAATCAAGAGGTCCTCCAGTGGTTATTACAAATAGCAATTATAGCGTGCAAATCTTAACAGAAACTTGCACGAGGGGCACTACATGACCCAAAATCGCTTGGAAATCAAGTACAAACTCTGATTTGTAAGCTTAATGGAGTTGTAACATTACTTTTGGGAAGCAATAGGTTAACTTGCTTTAAATTTATTTTTTGAGAAAGTGATAGTTGTGAGTACAGCACTGACTAATGAAATGCGCCTTAGAAAGGCAAAAACGCTCGCCCCATTGGTAACTGGTGATGAAAAAATCGCCGTTATTGGCGCTGGTGGGCAAATTGGCAGCAAGTTACGCCCTGTGTTGGATAATCTGTACCCTGGTCAGGTTGTATATTTCGAGTCAGGGCCAACGGCAGAAGCGCGTGGTTTTAAACAGTTAGATGTAACGAAAAGAGAAGATATCAGGGCTGCCATAAAGGATAATAACGTTAAAGTGGTCATTAATCTGGCGGCCCTGCTTTCGAAAAAGGCTCAGGAGAACCCGGATCTGGCAAGGGAAATCAATACCTATGCGCCCAATAGTATTTTAAGGGTTGCGCGGGATGAAGGGGTTCGCAAAGTACAAATGATGAGCTCCATGGCGGTGCAGGAATTTGATCCGCGCCAACATGACAGTGAAGAAGTTAAAAAAGCTAAAAAAATATTGCAGCAAAATGCTCCTTCTTCTGTGCTGTCTGTGCCAACAAGTCAATATGGCTTATCAAAGGCTTCAATCGAAATGAGCGCTCGTGAATTTTCTTTTCATTATGATCAGGATGTCTGTGTGCCGAGATTGGCAGGCGTGCTAAATGCGCATACGCCATGGCCATCTAATGGCACTACCGAGGAGTTGGATAAGCTCATCGTCGCGGCTGCCATGCAAAAAGTCTATGGTGATAAGTGGCAGACTAAGATGCGTGAAGCCATTATCAAGCGTGACGAAGAAGACGGAAGAACTGTGCTGGAGAAGGGGCATTATATTCGCGACAATGCATACGTACCCGAGGTATCAGCTGATACACAGTTTGATATGGTAGATGGGAAGACATTAGCCGAAGCAGCAATATTGTTGCTGCATAAGGATTATCGTGCGCAGGGCGGACAGCTTGGCGAGGGTAAGGTACAACACACCGACCCTGTGCAAAATGTGTCTGAGTATCAAGTGACCATGGAACAAGCTGCCGATATTTTAAAACAACTCAATCCGGATTTTAAGGTGGGGTTTGCCACTAGTTATCAAGAAGGGTTGGATATGGAAAAAATGCAGAATGCACAAATTTGGCCAGCTAAGCAGGATACCACTTCTACGGAAGCGCTCATTGGTAATTTTAAACAGATGACCGCAGAAAAAAGTATTACAGAAGCATACAATCGTGCGGTAGCTGCACTCAAACAACAGCAAATGGATGAGATGGATACGGGTGTTTCCCCGAAAGACACGGGTGGAAAGTCCATCTAGTTCGTCAATTGTTCACTTCCGAGGCATATTGTTTTATTATATTATCGTCATTGTGAGGAACGTGGTGACGACGCAATCCGCTAAGTAAAATGAAAGCGGTTTTTTCAATAGTTTGCACGCGAACATGTCAATGAATGTCAAGCAAACGCAACAAAAAATAAAAATTTTGGCGTAACTGGTTGTGTTCTATGAAAAACAGGGGGTGCCATGTGGTTCTAGGCGGTGCCAAATGGTTTTAAATAGGCGCTAAACGGTCCTAAACGGTCACTAAGCAGGCATTTTAGCTTCTTCAAGCAGTGCCTTTAGCGCCTCATCAAACGGGGTAACTTGCTGCTTTTCGGAGCCGAGGCGACGGATGGAAACGGAGCGGTTTTCTGCTTCTTTCATGCCCACTACCATGAGCACGGGTACTTTTTTGGTTGAGTGCTCGCGGACTTTGTAGTTGATCTTTTCATTGCGTACATCCAGTTCCGCGCGGATGCCTGCGGCCTGTAGTTCGGAGCAAACTTGTGCAGCGTAATCTTTTGCAGCATCCGTAATGGTTGCAACCACAACTTGCGTAGGGGTAAGCCATAGCGGGAACTTCCCGGCATATTCTTCGATCAGGATGCCGATGAAACGTTCCAGTGATCCGAGGATTGCGCGGTGGAGCATCACGGGGCGGTGTTTGTTTCCGTCTTCGCCGGTGTATTCCGCGTCGAGCCGTTCGGGTAGTACGAAGTCCACCTGCAACGTGCCACATTGCCAGTCACGACCTAGTGCATCTCGCAGTACAAATTCTAGCTTAGGGCCATAGAATGCGCCTTCGCCGGGGTTTAGTGTCCATTCAAGGCCTGTAGCGTTCACTGCGTCTTTGAGTGCGCCTTCGGCTTTGTCCCAAGTGGCGTCTTCGCCCGCGCGCACTGGTGGGCGGTCAGAGAACTTGACCATGATGTCGGTAAAGCCAAACGCTTTATACACTTCTTTCAACAGATCGCAGAAGGCGATGGTTTCGGAAGTGATCTGGTCTTCAGTACAGAAGATATGGGCGTCATCCTGCACGAAGCCACGAATACGCATGATGCCGTGCAGTGCGCCGGATGGTTCATTACGGTGGCAACTACCAAATTCGGCCATGCGCAGTGGAAGGTCGCGATAGCTCTTCAGTCCTTGTTTGAATATCTGTACGTGGCAAGGGCAGTTCATCGGTTTTACACATAGCACGCGGTCTTCATCCGAATTGCTGATGAACATGTTCTCGCGGAACTTTTCCCAGTGGCCAGATGCTTCCCACAATGTGCGGTCAACAAGGGTGGGAGTTTTAACCTCAATATAGTTTTGCGTATCAAGCTTGCGGCGGATGTATTCTTCGATCAGGCGATACATCGTCCAGCCTTTATCGTGCCAGAAGATCATGCCTGGGGAGTGTTCTTCGATGTGGAACAGGTCAAGCTCACGGCCGAGTTTGCGGTGGTCACGTTTTTCTGCTTCCTCAATCATGGTGAGGTATTTCTTCAGCTCCTTCTCGGTAGCGAACTGCACACCATAAATACGGATGAGCTGTTTGTTCTTGCTATCGCCACGCCAGTAAGCGCCGGCTACACGTAGTAGTTTGAAGGCAGGGGAGAGATGCTTGAAATGAGGTACGTGAGGGCCGCGGCAAAGATCGATAAAGGCGTCATCACCAGTGCCCTGACGATAGATGGATATCTTGCCGGCCTCTGTGGTGTCATCTTCGGCAGCATCACGAATAATCTCCGCCTTGTATGGCTCGCCCCTTGATTCAAAGAGCTTGATAGCGTCTTCGCGGCTATGCATCTCACGTGTGACGGTTTGGTCTTCTGCCATGATTTCACGCATGCGTGCTTCGATCTTAGGCAAGTCATCAGAGGAGATGGGGTGTTCGGTTTCAGCGTCGTAATAGAAGCCGTTATCAACGGTAGGACCAATAGCGAGCTTGGTGCCGGGATACATCTCTTTGAGTGCGCGCGCCAGTACCTGTGCGGTAGTCGTGTGGCGAAGCACATCCAGGCCTTCGGCTTGGCGCGGAGTCAGTATCTCGATTTTGGCATCCTTGTCCACCAGCGTATAGATATCGCGCTGCACACCATCAATCTTCATGGCTAGCGCGGCTTTGGCAAGACCTTCACCAATAGATGCAGCAATCTCTTCGCCCGTGACAGGGTTAGGGTAATCGCGTGTGGAGCCGTCTGGTAGGGTGATAGTGACCATGGTTTGCTTTCTATGACAAAGGGAGTGCAAGATTTATCGTTTCTTGTCTCATTGTCAACCGCTTAGTCAGCCCATGTTTGTCGAGCTATCACTTGTTTGCCTATTGCGGCTATGATAAACAGGCTTTCATGACAGCACTCCAGCCAGAACTTAGCCCAGACGAACGCAAGGCATTTGAACGTATTATCAAAGATGCATTGGCCGAAGATATTGGCAAAGGTGATATTACCTCTGAGTTATTGGTGCCAGAAGATATGGCTGCGGAAATGCATTTCGTAGCGCATGAGGCGATGGTGGTGTGTGGTTTATTTGTGGCCGAAATGGTCTATGCCGTATTGGATAAAGATATCGAAGTGACTATTCATGCCTTTGAAGGAAAGGCAATTCCCGCGGAATACAGCCTTGTGACTGCAAAGGGAAATGCACGTTCGTTGCTAACGGGTGAGCGTGTGGCGCTTAACTTATTACAACGTATGTGTGGTGTTGCCAGCCTCACTAAGACTTATGTCGATATGGTTGCTGCTACGGGAACAACAATTTTAGATACGCGTAAAACCATGCCTGGTCTTCGTGTGGTTGATAAATATGCCGTACGTGCGGGCGGAGGGAAGAACCACCGTATGCGACTTGATGATATGGTGTTGATTAAGGATAACCATATTGTGCTATCTGGTGGTATCAAAGAAGCTATTGAGGCAGCAAGAAAAGGAACAGACGTACCGGTGGTTGTGGAGTGCGATACGTTGGAACAACTGCAAGAAGCTATCGCTGCTATGCCAGACAGAGTGCTTTTAGATAACATGACGCCAGAGCAGTTAAGTGAAGCCGTAAAGCTGGTGAAGGGCGCATTTCCGCTTGAAGCATCGGGCGGTGTTTCGTTAGATACGGTACGCATAATTGCGGAGACGGGCGTGGACTTTATCTCCGTAGGCAAGCTGACGCACTCCGCTCTGGCGGCGGATATTGGCGCAGATTTATTTAGTGACCAGTCTTAAAGATCAGTGCGCAGCTTACGTTGTCTGATACGGGTTTGTATGCCATTGTGCTGCTATTATAGCAGGTGCCGGTACTATTGATCTGGCCGACAAGTTTACCTGTCCCGCCCATGCCATCATCAATTTTTGTATCCAACGTGAAGGCCTCTCCAGAACTGATAATAGGAGTCATACGCAGTGAGTTATCGATGTTGTTGCCACCCCACCATAGCACCACACCTGGAGGAATATCGCCTAATTGATAGCCCATCTCTGTAACGTTCGGGGTGGGCAGTTCGGTAATGTCGCGTGTGGTTACTGTGAGTACACGCCAACCTGCACGGCCAAACTTTGATTCAGGGATGGTTACTCCAATGCGGTATCCCAGTGTGCCTGACGAGGCGATGCCACTATAGTTTCCGTCGATGAAGCCAGCATTGCTTAGATGTTGCCATGCGCGAAATTGTTCGTAGTACGTATCTGAATTACCAGCTCCCTGATTCATAATTCGGCCATTGCCGTCGCCATCACAGGTGACTACCCCATTGCTGGAGGCGGTGATTTTGCAGTCGTCAAAATCAGCATCTGCTGCCCCCCATAGCGCGGTTGCTCCCGAAAAGTCTCCGGGTAGTGCGAGATACTTTTGCCGGAAGCTTCCTATCGCTTGTGTATACGCCGTTGATTCTTTGATAACGGATTGCATTTCTGAATTGCGTATAAGGCTTCTACCTGCAGCAATGCCACCAATAATCAGGGCAATAACAACCAACACTATAGAGATTTCAATAAGGGAGAATCCGCGACGTTGTATGTATGTGTTATTCATAACTAAAACCCTGTGATAAAGATGGCAGAACAGGCAATGTCTGTGTAACTTGTTTTATAAGTGGCTGCATCTTGCGTAGTATCGTTTTCTGTGCAGTTTTCATTATTTGCATCTGCATGAGTGCGCCACGCACGAATTTTTCCGCGCCCAGGTTTTCCGTCATCCATTTTTGTATCGATGCCGAGTAGATCTGCCGTATACATTACGGGATCAGTGGTAGCGTTTTCACTTATAGTGCCCCCCAAAAACATAAGGTGGCCGTAATTATCTCCCCATAAAGTGTCGCTATCAGCGGTTTGGGCGTGGAAACGTAAATACCAGCCTGCACCTGTAAGCGCAGATTCAGGCACATTTTCTGCCAATACCGCATGTTGCCCAGAGCTGGCAGCAGACCCATCAGTTCCACTAAAGAAGCCTTCTATTAGCCCTGCATTCGCCAGATGTTGCCACATACGCAGCGGTTCCATGTATTCTGTTCCTATGGTGCCATCTTCAGTGTCGGAAATAGAGCCGATAGTGCCGCTGCCATTACCATTGCATGTTTCGCGTTGAGGAGAACTGCCTACGGTTCCTGCAGGGCAGCCATTTGAGTCTGCTCCCCAATAGCTTTCCGCATTGTTAAAATCACCTGGTAAATAAATGTATTTGTCCTGAAATTCTTGGATAGCCTTTAGGTAGCGGTCATACTCACCTAGCGCTTCACGTAGTTTCGCCGTATGTACTAGCGATTTTCCAGCTACTACACTGCCCGCAATTAATGCGATAACAATGAGTACGATCGCCATCTCTAAAAGACTGAAAGCTGATTTATGTGTAGAAGGAGTGATGGTTTTCATTTCTTAGTATCCCGTAATGAAAATAAGCGGACATGCGTCACTTTCGGTGTTATATCCAGCGTTTGCCGCTAAGGCGCACCTTGCGCTACCGCCCGTATCAAAACTATTAGTGAAGGTTTGTACGTTTCCAGTATGTGGTCTGCCATCATCCGCTTTCATATCCAGTAGCAATGCTTCATTGCCTAAAATACCCTGCCAGTGTGTGGAATAATTAGCATTGGCAGAGGGTTTGGGGGCACCATACACTATGATATGTCTGTATTTCGTGTCATTAAAATTGGCGTTTCCATAAGTGGGGAAGGCGAAGAACATGGTAAAACCAGTGCCTTCGACCTGGCTGGCTGGAATGTTAAAACCTGGCTCAAGTTTGTTGTTGTATGGTGAATCAGCTTCTGCGCCTGTGTAGCCCCATTTGACTAATTGCGCATTTGCCAAATGCTGCCATAATAATATGGATTCCTTGTAATCTGTGCCAATGATTTGTGGTGTTCCATCGGAGCCCCCTATGAAGCTATCTCCGTCTCCATTACAGGTGAGTGAAACAATAACCCCCCCTGACTCATATCCCTCTGTATGGTCGGCAGACGGGGGTGGGGGGCAAGAAGCCGCCGCGCCCCAAATGCTCTCTGCGTTTGCCATGTCGCCTGGAAGAGCCTTGTATTTATCGCGGAAGGTTTGCGCTGCTTTTTTATATGTATCCATATCGACAAGAATGGATTGTAACTCTGCATTACGCATTACGTCGCGGCCGACTATTACACCGCCAATGACCAAGCCGATTACGATTATAACGATTGCCAACTCTATTAAGGCGAAGCCTCGGGAGTGTGTTTTCATGTCTAAACCTCTATTTGTAATAGTATTTTATTTTACAGCTACTATCAAATGATTGTTAAACCAATATTAAACGCTGACTTGCCATCCTGCTATTTCCGTGTACATTCCTCTGGTAATGAATAACAAAATTTGAATGAGGACAAGTTGAGCGCACCATCACGTCTTGAGCAGCTATGTATAAAAAAAGGCCTGAAGATGACTGGCCAAAGAAGGGTTATCGCTAAGGTTATTTCAGAATCTGATGATCATCCGGATGTTGAAATGTTACATCAGCGCGCGGTGATGCATGATCCTCATATCAGCATTGCTACAGTGTACCGTACAGTGAAGCTGTTTGAAGAAGCAGGTATTACCCAAAGGCATGATTTTGGTGACGGACGTGCACGATATGAAGAGGCGCCGGAAGAACACCACGATCACCTTATCGACCTGAAATCTGGTGAGGTGATTGAGTTCACCAATGAGGCGATAGAAAAACTCCAGCATGATATTGCGAAGAAATTAGGGTATAAGCTGGTGGACCATCGACTTGAGCTTTATGCAGTTCCAGTTGAAAACTCTGGTAAAAAAGCTCAGAAATAGCGTTTGGCTACAATTACGGAATTTTATGCAAGAAAATCAGGATGCCTACGAAAAGAACATAGTGCTTTGTGACCAAGGGACGTTAAAGGCTGGATCACTTGAAGTGTTTATCGCTAATAAGCGTAGTGATATTACCGCCGCGCAGGAACTTAGATATAAGGTGTATTTTGAGGAAATGGGAGCCGTTGCCTCAGAAGAGCAGAAACGCACCCGTAGGGATGTGGATGAGTTCGATGAGGTGTGTGATCACTTGCTGGTGGTGGATCACCAGCCAGAAGGGCACTATAAAGTAGTGGGAACCTACCGTTTGCTCCGGCGCGAAGATATGAAGCGTATTGGTCGGTTTTATAGTGATGGTGAATATGACATTAGCCTCATTAAAAACTACCCGGGTGAAATCTTAGAGGTTGGGCGCTCTTGTGTTGATGCGGATTATCGTAATCGTGCCGTGATGCAGCTCTTGTGGCGTGGTATTGGTGCTTATGTCACCAAATTTAATATCGAAGTGTTGTTTGGCTGTGCCAGTTTTCATGGCACCGACCCTAAAGAACATGCTACTGCGCTTTCTTATCTCTATCATAACCATATGGCACCAAAAGAGCTGTGCCCAACAGCACTTTCAGACAGGTTCGTTGAGATGAACTATATGCCGAAAGAAGAGATTAATGAAAAACGTGCATTTGTTTCTCTTCCTACCCTAATTAAGGGGTATATTCGTCTTAATGGTTATATCGGAATGGGAGCGGTCATAGATAAGGCATACAACACTACGGATGTAAGTATTGTGGTGAAAACCAACCTTATAAATGAGAAATATGCCCACCGTTATGGTGCTGAGGCAAAAAAATCTAGCTAGTGCTATGCTAAGATCTCCTTTGAAACTAGGTCTTATCGTTTTTTGGATAGCACTGTTTTATCCTCTGGTTCTTCTTGTCTATTTGCTGGGTAAAAATAATTGGCGTGATCGCCTAATGCAATTCGTTAGCGCAGGGCTAACACGTATATGTGAGGTGCGACTACACGTATCTTCAGAGCCCACGGATAAACGCCCACTCGTGTTGGTGAGTAATCATATAAGTTATATGGATACGGTTATTCTCGCTGGAATTATGCCGGTTTGTTTTACGCCTAAACTTGATGTTGCATCCTGGCCTGCGATCGGCAGTATTTGCAAGATATGTGGCTGTGTGTTTGTTGAGAGAACGCCTGGTAAAATTCAGCAGACAAGGGAAGTGCTTAAGCACACACTTTCTAATCGGGTGGTGTGTCTTTATCCGGAGGCAACGACAGGCAATGGGCTGGAAATGCACAACTTTAAATCCGGCTTCTTTAGCTTGGCTGAAGAACAAATCGACGGGAAGGATGTGGTTATTCAGCCGGTCACTATTGTCTATAAAGGGATTCGCGGGATGCCCATTGATCGCTCACAGTGGCCAGATATTGCATGGTATGGCGATATGGATCTTGTGCCGCATTTATGGGGGTTTCTGAAGTTAAGTTGCATTGATGTGGAGTTGGCTTTTTTAGAGCCAGTTACGCTATCTAAATTTGATGATAGAAAGGGGTTGGCAAAACATTGCCAGAGAAAGATCGCCGACTATCTAGAGGCTTCGCGTGGTAAAGCGTTGATGACGCGCCGTCAAAAAAGTCGATTTTCGCTGCCTTTTAAAAGATCTGGGTCGCAGTCGTAGCGCGATTTAAGCATGTATTTCAGTGTGTCGTTAGGCTCTTTTTCATAGCTTTTATAGACGATGCGCCCATATTCTTTGGGGTCAGAGAAGCCGTGTTTTAGCTTTAACAGCTTGCGTAATTTTTTGGCGCTACATAGCATCACATAGTGCCCTACTACACCTTGCTGATTTCTGAAGAAAATGAGGTATAATGGCATGGCGCCGCACCTTATGTAACGCTCTATAAAATAAAGGTTTTTCTTCATTGTGCTCCTATGGGGTATACCTATTATATTATATGTTATATTTTCTTAATATTGCCTTAATTTATGTGCGCTAAACTCTATATAACAGCGTATTATAGGAGGGGTTATGGTGTCGCCAATTAACACTGCTTTGTCGGGCTTGGCTGCTGCGAGTACACGCATTGCTGTAAGCACTGAAAATGTTGCTAATCAATTCAGCAAAAACTACGTCCCCAAACAGGTTGATCAGGTTACCTTGAGTGCGGGTGCGGTACGTGCCGTTGTTAAGGATGTGGACCCGGCAACGACTCCAATATTTAATCCTTCGGATCCTGATGCAGATGTGAATGGCACGGTACAGTTGCCAAATGTTGATCTTGCCAATGAACTGGTTAATCAGTCGATCGCTTCATATGATTACAAGGCCAATTTACAGAGCATTAAAGCTGCTGATAATTTGCAAAAATCACTATTGGATATTTTGAGCTAATCAAGCCAGCATTTTTCGGTTGCACATTTTCTATTAGAAGCGATGATACGGCAGCACAATTTATCCAAAGAGTTTTTTATGTCTGAATTACACCACCGTTCCCACGAAATATTACAAGATTATTGGGATAAAGTTCGCGCTGATAAAACAATGCCTGCTGAAGGTGATATTGACCCTGATGATATAGCTGATATTTGGTCATCTTGCTTTCTGATATGTATTGATGAGGTGACGCAGCGCATAGGTTATCGCTATAGCTACATGGGGGATAAGTTAATTGAAGCTTATGGTGATGATGTTAGTAACCCAGATGTGGCCGAAAGGTTAATTTCTACGGGAAGCCTGCCTATTATAAAAAAATTTGATGAAGCTGTTTCAGGGCAGAAGCCGGTTACAGATGAATCTGAGTTTGTTAATCTCAAGGGCCTCAATATTCGGTACAGGACTTGCATATTGCCCCTAGGACAAGATGGTAAGATTACACACCTTCTTGGCTGTATGCGTTGGAAACTGTATTGAGGGGAATATAAATCATGGCTACGGAATCGTTTGAAGAGTTGCCTATGCCGCGTAAAGATGTGGCGCAGCTTTCTATGGGAAGTTATCGTATTTACAAAAATGCGAAAGAGTTTGTAACTGTTCAGGCAAGTTCGGCTATCGAAGCATTGCAAACGAGCGGAGTTAAATCTGCTTACAAAATTGAACGAGATAGTTTTGACCATACAAAAATTTTAGGTGCATCTGATTGGGGGGACTCGAAGACAGAGCAGCCGAAAGAAAGCCCGCCTGATGCAGCACCTGAAGAGGCTAAAGACGTTCCTGCAGAAGGGGAAAAAGAAACCGTGCTGGTTGAAGAGGCACAGCAGGCAGAAGCGGCAAAAGAGGCGTCTGCCGGGGAAGAAAGAGAGCTTTCCGGAGATGACGTCGACAAGCTGCTTAATAACTAGCCGGCCTCACAGTTATTTCTGTTTAAATGACCAGATTATTTGTTGCATAAAACCAGATGGAATTTTGCTTCCGGAAACGCCATACTTTTCTGGTACGCGGCCTTCCGGCATATAGAAGGTTCCAAATATTACATCAAGTAAGGGAAAGGTGGGAGCAAAGTTTTTGTCTATTCCCTCTGCTTGCGCAGTATGGTGCCAGCGGTGAAATACCGGGCTTGCAAAGATGTATTTAAAGGGGCCAAACGTCCAGTTGAGGTTGGCGTGTACCATTGCCGAATAACCTAAGTTGAAGCCAGCCAATAACGCTACGGCAGCGGGAGAGAAGCCTGCTATCAATAATGCAGCGTCTAATAAGGTAAACGTACACCATACATTGATTGGGTGAAAACGAAATGTGGATAGCCAGTCTACTGTTTTTGGCGAGTGGTGAATGGCATGATAGTTCCACAGTTTACCCGTATGAAACCAGCGATGTGTCCAGTAAAGTATAAAATCGGATATAAGAAATATGACGGCTGTTTGTAGCCAAATAGGTAATTCTGTTAGTGGGCCATAGCCGTTGAGTACGTAGCTGCGTATGGCATCATCAGATTCACCGCGAAAAATAAAAAATACGCCAGCTCCTACGAACAGGATACGTACTATTCTACTTAATAACGGAATAGTGAAACAATAGAGCAGATCTGTGGCTATTTCCTCTCTAAGGATGGGCTGTTGATTACATGGAAAGAGTTTAGATAATGCTGTAAACACAACAAAGAACACTAAAACCCATAGCGCCAAATCTGTCCAAACAGCTATAATTGAGTGTATTGCATCTGTCATATTGCTATTCATATCCATGTGACAACCGTATCAATATTATAGACCATAACCCCTTATAAAGCCTTAATGTTGGCATTTTAGCTATTTTGGGAAATATGGTGGCACCATTGTATTGTGCATGATAGTTTGCGGCTGTACCGTGCTGAACAAGAGGAGATATGATGTCCAGTTTTTCGTTGCCTGTCTTTCGTGTGTTATTGTCATTTGGCATTTGTATATTGTTTGTATCGCCCTCCATCGCTCGTGAGCAGATACGTATTGTCGGATCCTCTACCGTTTATCCTTTTATTGCCTCAGCAGCTGAGCAATTTGGGCAAGGAGATTTTAAAACCCCGATTGTGGAATCAACAGGTACTGGGGGAGGGTTTAAGCTTTTTTGCGACGGGCTGGGTGAGGATAAACCGGATATTAGCAATGCCTCACGGCCGATAAAAGACTCGGAGATAGAGAAGTGCAAGCAAAATGGTGTCTTGGATGTCATGGAAGTATCTATTGGTTATGATGGTATTGTGCTGGCTAATAAGAGGCAGGGAAAGCAGTATAACCTGAGCAAGAAACAAATTTTTATGGCGTTGGCGCGCGAACTCCCAGATGCAGATGGGAATATGCGTGTGAATCCTTATGTAACATGGAAAGAAATTGCTCCCCATTTGCCGGACCGGCCCATTGAGGTGTATGGGCCTCCACCTACATCCGGCACGCGTGATGCGTTTGTTGAGTTGGTGATGGAGGAAGGGTGTGAGCATTTCCCAGCATTTGCAAAACATTATCCCAATAAAAAAGAACGCCACAAATTGTGTCACCTTATTAGAGAGGATGGCAGGTATATTGACTCCGGAGAGGATGACAACATTATTGTGCAGAAACTGGTCTCGAATGAAAATGCATTCGGTATACTGGGGTATGGTTTTTATGAAGAAAATTCTGCCAAGATTCAATCCAATATGATCGATGGAGTGTTGCCGAGTTATGAGAGCATTGAGTCTAATGCTTATGGTGTATCACGTAGCTTATTTATATATGTGAAGACCCAGAATATTGGAAAGATACCAGGTATTGTGGAGTTTTTAAAAGAGGTGGTAAGCGAGCATGCGGCTGGCCCTGAAGGCTATATGACAGCAAAGGGGCTGCTTCCGCTTAATAAGACATTGCGAAGCTCTACACGGAAAAAAGTAAGGGCGCTTTCTACTCCTTAGGATCACGTTTTTTCTTGCGTTTTTTGGGCTTGGGGCTGAGATAGCTATCCAGAATATGGCGCTTTAATGTCCTAAGCATTTTCTCAGGAGCATTGAGGGTGAAGTAACGCAATAGGATGTAGCGCTCAGCATCCAATACTTCTTGAAAAAACTTTCGTTCTTTGCGTGAGCGTAGCAGCATTCCTGTTTCTGAGTTTTCCTCACGTAGTATTTTCTTCATTTCTTGAACGAGATGTAGATCAAGTGAAGGGGAGAGGAGTGCAAGTAGGTCGTCGTTATCATTCGAAGCAACCGGTAGGAACGTGAAGTCTTGACAGCACCCTATATATTGCATGTTTGTACTATATAGTAATCTATATATAGGGTCAATCTTGTTTGCTATGAAAAACAAAAAGCCCGCCTCGAAGAGGCGGGCCTAATTGCGCCCATAAAATATGGGTTAGATAACTGCGATTAACGCAGGCTACCAGATACAGTACCGAACATAGCGCTCAGGTTACCACCTAGGGCGGTCATAGTACCAATAGCAGCAACTGAAATCAAAGCAGCGATCAGACCATACTCAATGGCAGTCGCGCCTTCTTCTTCTTTAAATAGACGAATCATCGTTTTCATAATAATAGCTCCAAATAACATTTCTAAATACGCTGAAAATATCAGCTAAGGACAAAGTACCAAACCTCAAACATGAAAGCAAGCAAAAAATCGTTTTTTTCTTATAAAAATCAATGGGTTTTAGATTAAATATTCATATTTTTTTAAATGTATTTTATATAAATATTCATGATTGTAGCGAACACACAGGTTGAGCCCTAGCTTTAAGCCGCTACCTTAAACCGGCAAGAGCACTAGTGAAGAAACCATCTACTGAGCCACCCACAGAAATCATAGAGCCTATAGCAATAACGGAAATGATCGTTACAATTAAGCCGTATTCTATAGCAACAGTACCTGCGTTATCTTTGGCTAGTCGAAAAAGAATAGATTTAATGTAGCTCATTTTGAGCACAAACTCTCCTCAGGGCGCTGTAATTAATATAGCACCTTAAGAAAAGTTTTGCACTCAAATATTAACAAGTGTTTAATTTATGATAAATGCTGTGTAGTGTACGGAGACTAGTTTATTTTGGAGGGTGCTGTTGTCTTCCAGTGCGACAATAGACTATCAAACCCCGTACGAAGATCGTTGATGACATTTTCTATTTTGGTTGCATTTGCTTTTGTGACGCGCTTCTGCATTTTTAGAAATGGTGGTCTTTCGTTGTAAACGCATAAGCTGAGTAATAGCGCTGCATGATTATGTTCATGAAGTATTTTTATTGCTTCCATATATTCCTGTTCTCTTTCTTTCCTCCACTCAAGATCATATAGTTTGTTTTCAGTTCCACCCAAGTGGGTAGGGTCAATGGCGCGTGCACCTGGTGCACCATAACGTAGTGTGTAGAGCCATCTTAGATGCATCCCGCTCCAATGCTGTTCGCGAGAAATAATCTCACGCTCGAGGCATAAATCTAGTGCTTCAGCTGTTTCTCCGATGGCGCGCTTTCTTATGAGCTCTGGAGTTCCCATATCAATTTCTGGCTTAATGGTTTTGGGTCTTCCCCGTTTTCTTGGAAAGCGTAAAATTGTTGCGCTGTTCATATAATCATCGTTTTTCTTGTATTTCATTTATGATTCCTACGTAACTTTTAGGGTTGGTTCATTTTGTCCAAGGGCCAGCAATTACATTGCTTGATTGCTGAGAAGGAGAAGAGGGCGGTGACGATTTGATAGATCGTTTAGCTGCCGCTGCGCGCTTGGCTTTTCTTTCCTGATAGCGCTTTCCTTTTCCTGGGGCGGCTCTCCATGCAACGGGGGAGACAAGGGCTTTTTTTGCTTTTCGGCGTACATAGTTAGGATCGAGCCCAGCGAGCGTGCAGACATATACAAAGTCTTTGCTGTTATCTGATAGCCAGCGAATAGCTTCATCTTTGTGGTAGCGTGCCTCAGAGTTGTTTGCTTTACTAAGCGCATCCATCATGGCCTGCGTAATAACAGCGACCCATAGGGCAGTCTCTCCTCGAACTACCGAGTGTGGATCATCAAACCAAGGGATTCCTGTGCGTTTATATTTTTTTCTTGCTATGGGTTGTTTGTTTTGAGAGGGCTGGTTAGGATTGGCAGTATCAGTTTTGATATTCGTATCTTGATTCATCGGTAGCCTCCTCGATTTTGCGCTATATTGGGACAACCCGGAGTATTTATATGGGGTTATCTGGATATTTCCAGATAAATAGAGATATATCCTAATATTTCGTATTGGAAGAGGAAATTATAAATTATTTCACAACTGTATTAGATGCTGAATTAAATGATGAATCGAGCCTGAAAAAATAAAATATGCTTACATCCAGATGTGAGCGGAAGTGCTGTCCGTTTTTTCAGATTTATCGCTATCGCGCTCTCTATCTACCTTTTCACGGTGTGTAAGAGATAATTTATCTAGAAAATGTAGCCCATGATGATCGTCGACTAGCTCGCTATCGTAGGCACAAGCTAAAATAGCTGCCTTGAGTTCACCTGCATTGTAGCTCGCCAGAGGAATTCCAAGTAGGCGTAATTCTTCAACAACGCTCTCTGGCAAGGTTACGCCATTTATAACATGCTGATCTGCATAAGGATTTGGTGCTCCATATTGTGTTAGGTCTGTAGGCTCTAACTGACCAAGATTTGATAAAGAACAGTCTGTCATTTGCATGTAATAAATACGCTCCTTCTATGATTCTAACTATAGCACATGGCCTATTAAAAAGGGGTTATGTATCTGTGAATGCGAATATTACAGAAAAATGACGGTGATTATGACAATGAAAACCGTAGATATGCCCTTCCTGAGCAGGTTTTATTGCTTAAAATGATAGTGTAGTGCTTTGTAACCATCGCTTTAGGAGAAAAATGACAGATTCTGGCGATATTCATAGGTTAGCCGGCATTACCCGCAATATGATTGGCCATCTTGAGCAAGCGGTTGAGCTTAATGACCAGGGGCTACTAGACGAAGCTAACCCACTGGCTAAAACCTATGGCAGATTGTTTGGAAGTAAGGCCTCTTATGTTGATATTCTGACGGACCTTTCGGTGTTGATGATTAAGCTACATACGACCAGCCAAACACTGGAAAAAAAGGATGAGACTGAAGAAAGTGATGCGCAACATATTAATATGGATGCCAAAGATATGCAGCTCATCAAAGCATTTATAGATCGGCAAAAAACTCAGTCGAAACCATAACCCTGTAATAGTAGAAAGTGACGTACGCCTTGTTGGACTGGTATGACGATATAGTTGCGTTTGATTTTCCAACTTTCATTGGAAAAACATTATCGACTGTAGATCCGGCAGCTGAGTATCTACCAAATTGGCATATTGATCTGTTAGCAGAATATTTAGAAGCGGCGCGGCGAAACGAAATATCTAGGCTTATTATTAATATGCCTCCGCGTTCGCTGAAGTCTGTTTGTGTAAGTGTGGCATGGCCAGCGTGGCTTTTAGGTAAAGATCCGCGCAGCAGAATTATTGCCGCGAGTTATGCTTCTTCCTTAAGTGTAAAACACTCGATAGATAGCCGGCTAGTGGTGACGTCTGAGTGGTATAAAAAAATATTCCCAGATGTAAAAATTAGCCGTGATCAAAATGAGAAATATAAATTCATTACCACGCAAAGAGGATATCGGCTTGCGACATCTGTTGGCGGGAGTGTGACAGGCGAGGGCGGTAATTATCTCATCATTGATGACCCGCTTAATCCTGCGCAGGCAATGAACTCTCTTAGAAGAGATGCGGCTAATCGTTGGTTCGATCATACATTTTCAAGCAGATTAGATGATAAAAGATTAGGGGTTATTGTGCTGGTAATGCAGAGGTTGCACCAGCATGATCTAACCGGACATCTGCTTGCTAAAGGGGGATGGGAGCATTTGTGTTTACCTGCGGTGGCAACAGAACGTACGGTTTATCATTTGGGAAAAGTTGCTCATGTTCGAGAAGAAGGTGAATTGCTGCACTCTGCGCGTGAGGATGAGGGGCTGATTGCGCGCGCTAAGATAGAGCAGGGGAGCTCTGTATTTTCTGCGCAATACCAGCAGATGCCGGTGGTTGATGATGGTGAAATGGTGCGCCCATGGTGGATAGGAAGATATAAAGCTCCACCGGCTCATTTCTCTCGTATCGTACAAAGCTGGGATACAGCCATTAAAACCGGGATGAAAAATGATTCGAGCGCTTGTCTTACATTTGGCGAAAGTGACGGAAAAAGTTATTTGCTCGATGTATTCTCCGGAAAAGCGGAATACCCTGATTTGAAGCGGATGTTTTTTTCAACGGCAACACGTTTCCAGCCTCATGTTATTTTGATTGAGGACAAAGCCAGTGGACAACAGCTATTGCAAGATGTTCGCCGTGAAACAAAGCTCCCTGTGGTAGCTATCAACCCTAAAGCGGATAAGCTGACCAGGTTTGCTGCTGTTTCTGCCCTAATTGAAGCAGGTAGGTTACATTTGCCGGAGCAGGCGAGTTGGCTTGCTGATTTTGAAGCGGAGTTATATGCATTTCCAAATGGGAATCATGATGATCAAGTAGATGCGCTAAGCCAGTATCTTGATTGGGTGCGTGGTGAAACGTGGAATCATCTACGCATACGCAATATTTAAAAATAAAAATTTTTTCATTTTGTCCCTTCCTGACCATACCGGGTATGGGTACTTTATAAATATAGGCTCACATAAGTGTCTCTGAAGACAATGAGCATTCCCACATATTCCGGAGGATTCGCATGGCTACTATGCATAAGCATCGTAATCGCAAAAAAAACTCGTTTGCAGGTTTTTTGAATAATATGTTTTCTAAAAAAACAGAAAAGAAACATGCGCGAAAAAATATTTATGATGATCTGCTCGGTAGTGCTGGTATGCGCTCATACATGGTAATGCCGGGTCAGGCGGTATGGATGGATCGTGATTATTCACAATTTGCCGAAGAAGCGTATATCCGAAATGTTGTGGCACATCGTGCGATAGAGATGGTGGCGTCTGCAGCTGCATCTGTGGCCATTGACTTGAATCAAATTAGTGCGAAAGGCGCGAGGCGAGAGCTTAAGGCACACCCTGTCCTCGATGTTTTGCGTAAACCAAACCCGACACAGGGAATGGGTGATTTCTTTAAGGCGCTATATAACTATCGCCTCATTAGTGGAAATGCGTTCGTGCAGGCCGTTGGGCCGAAAAATAACGCTCCTACAGAGCTGCATTTGTTGCGTCCTGACAGGGTGGCTGTGGTGGCAGGAAAAGGTACGTTGCCATCCGGTTATCGTTACACAGTGGGCGATAAATATATTGATTTTCCAGTAGATCGGATTAGCGGGAGGTCACGTATCCTTCATATTAAGTCTTTCCACCCATATAATGATTGGTATGGTTTATCACCAGTAGAGGCGGCTGCTTATAGTATTGATCAACATAACCAGTCCAGCGCATGGAACCAGGCGCTGCTGCAAAATGGTGCAAGGCCTAGCGGGGCATTAGTTGTGAAGTCCGATGCCAACAACATGGGAACCTTATCGGAAGATCAATATACACGTGTGAAACTGCAAATTGATGAGCAGTTCACGGGTACTGTAAACGCTGGAAGGCCATTGTTGCTTGAAGGTGGGCTCGATTGGAAAGAAATGAGCCTTACACCGAAAGATATGGATTTTGTAGAGGCAAAAAATTCATCTGCCCGCGATATTGCCCTCGCTTTTGGCGTGCCACCGCAGTTGCTAGGTATTCCTGGTGATAATCGCTACAGTAATTTGCAGGAAGCAAGGCTGGCGTTATGGGAGCAAACGGTAATTCCGTTGGTGAATTGTACGGTTGATATGCTGAATAGTTGGCTGCTACCGCAATATGCCAATAATCTGGAATTGGTTGCTGATACAGATGCCATTTCAGCGCTTGCTGCACGTAACCAGATTATATGGGATCGCGTGGAGAAGGCGACATTCCTAACTGATGACGAAAAACGTGCGGCAGTAGGGTATGGCCCACGCGATAAAGTAAAAAGCAATTAGACTTGCACGTTTGAAATAAATCTGTTGTGCTTCCCATGAGTGAGTTGAGGGAAGATGAGATTAAAAAACACTAAATCTAGCTATGGAGCAGTTGCTAAGTGCTTTCACTGGCTTATGGCTATTTTAATTATTGGGTTGATTATTGTTGGTTTTGTAATGACCGATATGCAAGGAAGCCCCGATAAATTTAGGCTTTATGGGCTACACAAGTCGGTAGGTGCATCTATATTGCTATTGGTTTTGTTGAGACTAATTTGGAAGTATAAAAATATATCACCCGAATTGCCGGATTCTCTAGACTCTTGGCAAAAGCTAGGAGCAAAAGCCAACCACTGGGTATTGTACGGTTTGATGATTGCTATGCCACTTAGTGGCTGGGCTATGTCTTCTGCGGCAGGGTTTTCTGTTTCGGTTTTTGGGTGGTTTACATTGCCTGATATTGTGTCCGCAGATAGGGAGCTGTTTTTGCTGTTTAGGCAGGCCCACGAGACAATAGGCTACCTTATTATTATAACCGTTTTGCTACATATTACTGCTGCACTCTTGCATCATTTCTATTACGGCGATAACATATTAAGTCGGATGTTGCCGTCGTTTAAAAAGGGATTTGATGAAAAAAGCGCTGATTAGTTTTGCCGTTGCCGCAATTAGCTTTGTCACACCTGCATTTGCAGAGGTATCGTCGTATGATGTAGTAAAGCATAAAAGCCTAGTTCGTTTTTTTGCAATTCAGAATGGCGCGCCAGTTGAGGGGCGTTTCGATGAATATACAATGGACATCAAATTCAGCCCTGATGATGTGGAAAATAGCAAAATTGTTGTTGAAATAGATATGGCTAGCCTGCGTACTGCACACGAAGATGTGTCAACAAACTTAAAGCTTCCCGAATGGCTTTCTACGGAATTATTTCCTAAAGCAAAATTTGTTTCTAAGAAAATAAACAGGACTCCATCTACTAATAATTATTTTGCAGATGGAGATCTGACGTTACGTGGAAAAACAATGCCTGTTACCATTAATTTTCAGATGGAAGACCTGATCAACAAAGACTTTGCGCTGGCCAAAGGCTATGCCACGCTACATCGCCTTGATTTTGGTGTAGGCCAGGGTGAATGGGCTGATGACAAGGTGATTAAAAACGAAGTTCGTGTAGATTTTCGGATCGTTGCTAAGAAGCAATAATACCCCCTAGTAGTATTATCATTATTTTTAACTCGTAGATGTAATCTGGGAGCACTCATGTATTACGACAAAAAGATAGGAGACCGCTTGCACGAATGTAAGCGGCTTGATTTTTCATTGGACGTGAAAACATTGGATATAGATGGCCGTTTTGCTGGCTATGCCAGTGTTTTTGATGTGGTAGACAATCATCGGGATATAATCCTATACGGGGCGTTTGCTAAAACGCTTTTGGGAAGAATTCCTTCAATAAAGCTTTTGTGGCAACACCAGCAGGATGAACCTATTGGTGTCTTCAATCGTATGTTTGAAGATGAAAGAGGGTTGTATGTAGAAGGGCAGTTGTTGCTAGATGTGCAGCGGGCAAAAGAGGCCTATGCGTTATTGAAGGCGGAGGCCATTAGTGGCCTGTCAATTGGTTACTCGCCTATTAGTTATCACGTGGATGAAGAGACGGGGATTCGCCGTTTAAGTGAAGTGGATTTATGGGAAATTAGTCTTGTGACGTTTCCGGCTAACTCCGAGGCAAATGTAACCGTTGTTAAGGGGGGTAGGCTTGAAGCATATGAGCCTGAATGGGAAACTGCGCGTAAAACGGGCCAGTTAATTGAATTGGCCGATGCCCTTGATATGGCTACGCGTAGCCTGAACAACTAAATATCTGAACAGACCGATAGCCCACTACTGACGGGCTATTTTTTTTGTATTTTTAACCGTAATGAGGAAACTATGAGTATATCTGAAATTACTGAACGTGTATCGACATTGGGTCATGCATGGGAACAGTTTAAACAAGTGAATGACGCTCGCTTAAATGAGATCGAGCGTAAAGGCAATGCTGATCCGCTTTATAGTGAGCATTTGCATAATATTAGTAATGTGCTGGATAATTATAAATCACGTCTTGATCAAATTGAGACTGCTTATAATCGTCCATCGCTTGATGATAACGTGCTGGGGCAAAAATCTACTTCATCTAATGGTGAATATAGCAAGGCCTTCCGTAATTATCTGCGTAAAGGTATGGATGCTGGCCTGGAGGCCCTACAAACTAAAGCGCTTTCGGTTGGCTCTGATCCTGATGGTGGTTATTTAGTAACGCCTACGATGTCTTCTAAGATTGTACAGGCGATTTTTGAAACTTCACCAATGCGTCAACTGGCATCAATTGAAACGATTTCATCTGATGCGCTTGAGATGATTGACGATCATGATGAAGCAGAGGCTGGCTGGACTACGGAGACCGCTGTAGTTACAGAAACAGACACCCCAACTATTGCGAAACGCAATATTCCTACTCATGAACTTTATGCTCAACCAAAAGCAACACAGAAACTCGTTGATGATGCTGCTATTGATGTTGAGTCATGGCTTGCGGACAAAATTTCGGACATTTTTGCCCGCAAAGAGAATACCGCATTTGTTAGTGGTGATGGCGTTGGTCAGCCTCGTGGTATTTTAAGCTATGCTGCGGGTACTAGTTGGGGCCAGATTGAACAAATTGATTCCGGTTCTGATGGTGCAGTTACTGCTGATGGCCTGATTAATTTGTTTTATTCGCTGAAGGATGAGTATAGCAAACGTGCCAGCTTCCTGATGAATCGTACTGTTGTGCAATCTGTACGTCTGTTAAAAGAAGCAACTACCAATCAATATCTATGGCAACCGGGCCTTGCTGCTGGTACTCCGGATACCCTAATGGGGGTACCTGTGCATTTGGCGGCCGATATGCCTGTTGCTGCAAGTGATTCACTTTCAGTGGCGGTAGGTGACTTCAAATCTGCTTATCAGATTGTAGATCGTCATGGTATTCGTATTCTTCGTGATCCGTTTACCGAGAAACCTTTTATCAAATTCTATGCAACTAAACGCGTAGGTGGCGATGTGGTTAATTATGATGCTGTTAAACTGTTGAAATTAGCAGCCTAGCTATTCTGAAGGTTGTGGGAGGCCCGCTAATAGTGGGGTTCCCACAATTTCAGTGCGCAAATGCCACAGAGGGTTCTGAAAATTGCTATTTCTCACAGAGTTATTGCTCATTTAATGCTTTTTTAAGCTCCTTGACCTATGAATGGGCATGAGTTAAGCTATTGAATATTGGTTATAGAGGTTATTTTAGTGTCTAAACTTACCCGTACAGAACAAATCATAGCAGAAAAGACTGTATGTATTTTGCTGGTTCGTGGTGAAAACCCGGATGGTGGCACGATATACGCTTATGTTGCGATCAGAGCAGATAGGCTCGAAGCCTTTATGGAGGCGCAGCAGCAAGGTACGTTCTATCCCGAGGATTACGGCATCATTGTTGAATCTGGTGAGGGTGAACCTTCTGACGAAGTAAAAGAAAAAATGACTAAAGAATATGGGTTTAACCATGATGCGATGCTTGATATAGGGAGCACTGAAAAAGCTCACGATATTAGCAGCAATATAACAACCTACATGACCTCTTCAGGTGGAGATGAACCTAAGGAAGAGTAGTCTCTTAGCCGCTCTTAGCCTGTTTTCAATATTCATATAATCGTCATATTTTTGCGTTTTTGATGTGCTATCTTATAGTGGGGTAAACTACATTCCCCGAGAGAGGGTATTTGGTGACATCAAGAAGCGGACAATACAGTGGTGGCAATGGTGGCAGATCTCGGTTTGCTATCAGGGTAGCCAATTTTGTAGACTCGAATAGCTTCCGCCAGTCGGCTGGTTTTACTGGTGCTGAGTTCGTTTCCATGGGGGTTTCCCTAGGGGTTGTTGGTGTTGCAGATCAGATTGCTCCACATGCATTGGAAAAAGCCAGTAAGGCGCTCTCGAAAGCAGTAATTGAGCCTTATTTGGATAGTATCGAGGGTACGCTAAACCGTCTCTGTAAGCTTGAAGAATGTAAAGTTGATACCAGTAAATCACGTGAGGAAAGAGCAGAAAGGCTCGCCCATACGACGATTGTGTTTAGTGCTGCCTGGGTAATAAGTATGGCGGCAAAAATTGCAACACGTCGTGTGTTAACCCAAAAAATTCCCGCACATGATCCTGATGGTGCACATTACCGTCCGCATCCTGATGACAAAAAAGTGTTTAAGATGTCTAAGCACGAGTGGAAACTGCTGGGTGCAGATGAGGGGGTGCATTATGGCTCATTGCTTCTGCTCAATACTAGTGCGGCAAAAGTTACAGATGAATTGATTAAGACTAGTACAAATATTTTGACGAAATGTGGGATGCCTGAGAAAAAGGCGCATGAACTCTCTTCCATGGCAATGATCTGGGAACTTCCTAATTTGCTAGGGTGGGGAGCTGGAGTTGGTGTTATATCGCACTACAACGAGCATGACTGGGGCCAGAAGGCCAAATTTTAATTTCTCTTATTGTTATGAATGTTTTGATGCTATCGACCCGATATGGGTGCGAGGATGGGTTTCGTGTATCCATTTTTAGAAAAAACAATCGCTATTTAATTGCACACACATTAGCTGCAAGCTTTGTCCGAAATGGTTGGGCAGTGCCAATATAATATACCCACTATGGGTACTTCTATTTTCTGGAGAATTTTATGACTATATTGCGTAATCGCTCTTTGGTTCGTGTTGTCGCGCCTACCAATGAACCAATTACCCTCACTGAAGCAAAACTGTATCTACGTGTAGATCGCGCAGATGAAGATGTGTTGATTAACGACTTGATTGTGGCGGCACGTATGCACGCTGAATACTGGCTCAAGCGATCTATTTTAACGCAGACATGGAAACTGGCGTATGATGACTACCTTACGGAAGAAGTGCTTTTGCCTATGGGCCCGGTAAGTAGTATTGATAATGTTACCATCATAGACCGTGATGAAGACAGTGAAGTCCTCGATAGTGGCTTGTATTATTTAAATGCCGCTAAAGATGCAATTATTTTTGACGAGTGCTTATCAGCGCATAGAATAGAAATTACCTATGTTACGGGATATGGCGATGCCTCTATGGTTCCCAAATCTATCAAACAAGGTATGCTTTCGCATATAGCTTCAATGTATGATGGAAGGGGCGAGGGGACTGGGCATGTGCTTCCTGAGCAAAGCGTGTGTCTTTATATGCCATTTAGAGAGGTGTCGCTATGAGACGCCGTAAGCACAATACTAGTTCAAAATTGCGGCAAAGGCTTACTCTACAGCAAGAAATGCGTACCAGTGATGAGGCTGGTGGGTATACTCGTAGCTGGATTGACATTGCTGACTTATGGGCTGAAATTATTCCTATGCGGGGAAGTGAAAAGGTTTTTGGCAACCAAGTTCAGGCAGCAGTTACTCACAAAATTAAACTACGCTACCGAGAAGATGTTAAACCGGAGATGCGTTTACAATATGATAATCGGGTATTCAATATACGCCATGTGATTAACATATCTGAAATGAATGAGGTGCTGGAAGTGCTGGCTGAAGAAGGTGTAGCCGCTTAATGGCTTAGTGCAAGTTCCTGGTTGCGCCTTAATATAGACATAGAAAAGAGTAATAATTTAATGTGCTCGCGGAACCTTGCGACCCATTCACGGTTTGCCTTTAATTTACAACTAACGCACAAATCTTGAAGAAATTGGATCGCGCTATCAAAGCTGAATGTTTCCAGTGCTGTGATAAACTTTTCGGTATCAGGAAGAGGGATGCGTTTGGCTTGTAAATAGACCCCCTTGAACAAGCTATGGACGGCATCATGCCATGGTTGATAGGCTTCGGCATAGGCTGGGCCGGCATGTTCTATTATATCTTCCAGATAATATTCAACGCGGATTAAGGTGGGCTGATAGAGTTTAAGAAACTGTTCGAAGACACGCTGTGCGCCCTCGGTATCTTCCTCTCCCTTTGGAGGTATTATTATTAATTCTTCCCCCATACTCACCACTATAGCAAATTTTTGTGACACTTTTATGAACGCATGCAGATTTTATGCATTGTTAAGGACATAATATGACGAATTTTAGCCATCACGCCCTACACAAGGCGATCTATCAAAAGCTTACCGAAGACGCTACATTAATAAATGCTGTAAATGGTGTCTTCGATCTTGTGCCTCAAGGGCAGGAATACCCATATATTACTATTGGGGAGTCCACGACTAGTGATTGGTCAACCAATACGACTACAGGAACTGAGCACTTGCTTACTATTCATGTCTGGAGTCGTGAAGGTGGAAAAAAAGAAACAGAGTTGTTAATGGAGAGAATTCATACTTTATTACATGATGGCAGCCTGACTATAGACGATCAGACATTAGTTTTAAGTCGGTTTCAATCCAGCTCTATTGAACTTGAAGGGGACGGGTGGACCAACCATGGGCGAATGCGTTTCAGAATGCTATTAGAAGCTGATTAGGTTTAGGAAGCAGGAAGATTCTTGGAAAGTGAAGAAATATAGTCTGCATATTGTGATTGCAGGGTTTCCATATTGCCATCGTCACAACTTATCATAGAATACATTTCTTGGTAGGAGCCCTGTGCGGCAGTTACAATATCGTATTGTAATCGACCTGGTGCGTTCATCGATGCCATTTCCTGGCTTAATGAAGAAATAATAATATGGTAATCAGTTGGCATGGCTAACTCGCATTTTTTTAGAAAAAAATGGGTGACTAGAATTTCTTCATAGCGTTTTTTTAGTGCATCTATTTTAGGTTGAATGCCAGAGAGTGATGACTCTGGGTTATAGACATCATGCACATCTTGCGGTTCGTTTTCTTTAGAAGAAGTCGGAGGAGGCGCGGGAGAAGTGTTTTGAGTTTTTTCCATTAATGTTAGCAACGATTCAGCTAAGGACTCTTTCTCTTTCTCGAGTTGTTGCTGCGATATTTGAAGAGTGCCAATAGTCTGATTTGCCTTATATAAGTTCCAATCGAGCAAGGCGAGAAACAAAGAATAAAAGAATATAATACAAGTTAATTGCAGAGGCTTTGATCGTACAAAATACCTGAGCCAGATTTTGGGGGGAGAATTAATTTTAAATCTCGGTTCATTTGTTTGAGATTTTCGTTCGTAGTAGTGCCAATAAAGAAAGGCGCCCAGAATTATCAGTAAGAAAAACCAAAGGATAAAGCGTGTGAGCATTATTGCTCCTCTTTCACCACGGATTCATTGCATTCGATTTGTAGTTTGCGGGAAATTGCGGATATTTCTCTAATGCGATCATAAGAGAAGCAGCGATACTCTACCTTGAGTAGTTTATCGGAGCAGCGGATAGCTGGGTCTTTTCCCAGTGTCTCAGTGTTAACTGGTATGGTACACTCTGACTTTCCATCACAAAGGTTTGTTACGGCCTCTATCACGTTGTCGTCGCGTAGAGTTTTGGGAGGGGTTCTGTACCTTTGAATACAATTTAGCCCCCAGCTAGCATGTACTATCGAAATTTTATAAGGGTTATTATCAATAGTAACCACTTGTTTATCTGATGGGGTTTGTGAAGCCTGCCATATGAGCGATATGACAATTACGATGGCGGCAATGACAAGCAGGTGAGCTTTAAATGACATATTGCTTATTATCCAGGTTGTTAGTGGCTTATATGGCAGATTTATATTATGTTACTATGCTTGTAAAATATTAATATACTGATAAACAATAAGAAAATTTTTTGACGCTGGGTGAATGGTGTTGGGGTAATATCGTTATTTTACAGTGTATTATGCTGGCTGTCATAAAAGTGCCATTTTTCTTGAGAGTTTAATTCCTCCTTCTTCTAAATGTCATAAAAAACAAATGTAAGGCTTTGGGCTAACTTGTTATACTATTACTGACTGGAAATAGGTGATTTTTTGCATTTGGTGTGCATTCGTTGCCTGATTTATAATACGATGAGGATAGTCAGTAGATAGAATGTCGGGTTTTGGTGAAAATAGCTATGGTTCTCGAGGGGGCGGTAATACCGTTGTTTCTCCTGAAGACATGCGCCAAGAATATGAACGACTGCTTAGTGGAAAGGGGCTGACAAAAAGCCTTGAGATTACTACCGATAAAGACGGTAAGGCTAAGTGGATGTTCATGACGCTGCCTGCTGATGTGGCGGGGTTGTTGGAATATGGCTTGAATGTAATGAAGCCATGGCTCAACCAAAAGGGTATTGATTTTCTTTATAAAAAGACTGAGAGTGCGTGGAAGTCTTATTCTAAGTCAGATGTTGCTGCGCACAAGGCAGGGTTAAACGCAGCCAAAATTTTTACGGCTGTTTTGGTGGGATCTGAACCCGTTAATGATCTGGTTCGTATACATTCCGACTACAGAAGCGATCGTAGAGATCTTTTCAAAAGTATAGCGCCAGCACTGGATGCATCAGATGGGCGAAAGAAAAATAATGAAGTTATAAAGAAATCGCTAGATCGGGTTCATGGCCATGCAATGACGAACCTAAAGAAATTTGCTGCTGACCTGCCAACTTTGGCGCTCATCAGTACATATGCTGTATTGGATTATGGCGCTCTACGGGATAGAAAAACGGCCGAGTTTAAGCGACGTGAGTTGGCCTCAAAGCCTGAAAGCCAAACCTTCTCGGAGCTAGATAAATTGGCTACTCAGAGGCAAGAGTTCTTGGATACTCAAGAACATAAATTCTTTGAGGAATACCGTAATAAGAAAAACCCTCGTACTGGCAAAAACTATGAAGATGCAGAAATAGAGGGTAAATGGAATACTAAAAAAGAAGAATATATCGCCGGATTTAGGGCCAAGGATAAAATACGGAATTCTATTCCTCAGGAACACACACATAATAAATCATCTGATCGAGATACCACTATGTTGCCAGCAATGATTGGTGTGGGTGGTCTAAGTCAGATTCTAAAATCACGGCTTGATAATGCGGATCGTGAAAGACCGAAAATTGCCCTCGACCTTATCATGGATTTGCAAAAGGATATGGATCAAGGACATCACGTTAATAACTTAAACAATAGAATTACTGAAATTTTTCAGCAAAATGAACGTGATCATGGAAGAGATGTTATTGGCCCAAAACTTCTGCCACAACTTGAACCGGCGATTGGTGCTATTGCAGATGTTATCAACGACGGGCGCTTGAATCCACTGGCTTTGATAAATCTGGTAGGTGAGGGCGGTATTATTGTTCGGCATGATGGTATGCGCAGTTTTGCAACAGCGCAACAAGCTGATGAGCTGATTAATAAGCAGCTAAAAATATTAAGTTCTAGAGAGCTGATGAAGGCAGAAGAGTTCTTTGCAAACTTTGCTGACCCACAATTGGTAGAACAAACATTGAAAACTAATTTATCTTCGATGCAAGGCGTAGAAAAGGCAATGTTTGCCTCCCTTTTTCCAGAAGATATTCTGCTGAGGGCCGGTTTAAAAAAGCGTGAGATTGTGGATCTACACAAAGAAGCGCATGAACATATGTATGGTTTTGTCGCGGCTTCCGTTATTGCTCTTGCGAAAAAAGATCCTGAATATTTGATCAATGCTGGTATTACCGAAAATGACATTGATAAACTCAAAGATTTCTCAAAACAGTTGGAGAGTGAAGGCCTGGATGCTGCAAAATCTGTAGTGGATGGTAAGGATAAAACCATCATCGATATTGTTCGCACGGCTGGCCTGAATGAGCAAATTAGTACAGGTAAAAACCCCTGGGTAGAAAGAGTGAAATCAACCAAAGATACGCATGAAAAGCTTGATAAAGTAGCCGCTGATAATTCCGCGGATGATAATGCTGAACCGCGTAGGCATGCTTCTGGTGATCGAGATAATGAAGAATATCGTCATCGTAAAAACACCAAAAATCGTGGTTCGAGCGCTAGGGAGCGGGTGACGTCTGAGCGTAATCGTGACACTGATTCATCCGATGGGCTGGCTATCAGCTAGATCCCGTTGTGGTTGGGGGCGCTTAACCACCTAAAATTTATAGTGTATTCTGAGTTTTGATGCTTTTTTTGAGTTTTAGGCTCTCAAATAGCTAACCTCCTTGATCCGTCATAAATAATTCATACAAAAGCCATGGGATTTGCCTGCCTTGTCGCGTATAATCTAAGGTATGGAATTAGGTCTTGGATATTCAAATGGTTAATGGCACTCAGATAGCCAAAGGTGTTGATGCGGTGATAGATACGCGCCAGTCTTTGCGCGTGAGCTCTAGAGCGCGCCGTGCAGCGACGGGAAATGGCGCTGGTTCAGGAGCGCCGAATGCTGCTAAAACTGAAGCTTCGATGAGCCCAGATCAGGTGGCTGCAAGTAAACAGCTTCAAGTTGAAGATGCCATGTATGCGCCGGGTATGTCTGACAAGTTACTTGGTGGTGCCGGTACTGCTGTTGGTATTGGTGGCATGGTACCATTTATTGGGCCTGCGGCGTTAAAAATTGCTGCGTTCCCTTTTAGCAAGATTGGTGAATGGACTAAATCTGAAGGACTTCAGAGTTTGGGTGCGAAGATTAGCAAGCCGGCCAGAGCTTTTGAGGAGGCAACTTTTGCATCGGCGGGTGAGCGACTTGGAATTGGTGGTGCGGTGGGTAAGGCATCGCAAACGTTAGCAAATGGTGCTGGTGCTGTTGCCGAAACTGTTGATAAGCGAGTGCATGTAGGTAGAAAGCTGCAAGGGCGTGCGGTAGGCAGAGCACACAGACATCTACTCTCTGCACAGGACCATGCCACAAAATTAGAGCTTTCAGAGATTCCTGCTAAACACAGAAGTCATTTTAGAGCATTGCACGACCATGTTACTGGAGCAGCGCACACAGGAGATTTGGCGACAACGGAAACTGTACGAATTGCAGAACAGAATGCAAAAGGTGCAGTAGGTACGATTGAACGGACAGTTCCAAAAGCATCCCTTACAAATGCGTTGAGTGGTGCAGAAGAAGCGCTAGAAGATCTTGCCAAAAGTGGCGCTAGTAGGAAGACTGTTAAACAAGCGAGAAACTTTGTAAGTAGCGCTGGAAAAATGTCTGACAGCATGGCGCATGCAGGGGCAATAAACGAGGTTGGTCATTCTATTCGCTCCGTGCCCGGTAAACTAGGTCAAGCTAAGCTTGGACACGGCCTGATGAACGGCGCGTTTATCGCCGGCTCTGGCGTGTCGATGGTAAGTGACGCAAAGACTTTCAAAGGGCGCCTAAAGATGCTCAAAGAAATGTATGCGGACATGACTGGTACTCCCATTGCGAAAGTGTCTACGGCTAAAGTAATGCTAGGTGCTGTGCCTGAGCCAGTGCGTGTGGCACGTAAACTGATCGTTAAGAAGCTGGCTATACGTGAAGCGACCGATACTATTGGTATGGGCGTAAATATTCGCCAAGCCGTGGATCGTCGTTTTAATGGTCCGCTAGCCATTGCAGCATTTATTTTACCAGAAATGATTGGTAGTAGCGCCGATAGCATGATGGGTGAAACTGTGCTACCTGCGTACACACAGTTCAAACACTTGCAGCTTGAGGCGAAGGCTGCCGGACAAGAGCTTCCAGCTGAAGCTTACGCAGGATTTGTTGGGGAAATAAGCCCTGAATTGAAAAATCGTGGTGGTTCACAAAGCCGTTTTGCACAAGAGCTGGCTAAACAATATGCGGCGGAGAAAAAGACTGCTGCGGAAATAATGAATGAGCTTGATAGTGGTGAGCTGCTATCTCGTGTACATAATCTAATCAAAGCGGCATCGGCTGAAAAAGCGGCGGCAGTTGCAGGAGCCGGAGCGGCTGATACGAAGCAAGTATCACATACACAGCGCCTTGCTGGCGCTAAAGAGGATATGCCAGTGCTGGGCGCGCACACAGAAAAAGTGGCTGCGGAAACACCGGCAGAAAATGGCGTGGTGAGGAGCTAGATGGCGAAAGATGTAGAACATAAAGGAATGAAGACTTCTACAGCCTTAGACGCTGCAAGCCTTGGTGCTAATGGTGTAGAATTTATTGCCCCTAAAGTTATTGATGGGCTTTCGACTGGGGTTGCTCAGGGGGTGATGGGGCCTGCCGGTTTTGTTCTGCAAACGGGAGCCGGTGTTTATCGCGTATCTGAAGAAGAAGCGCGTTACGCAGAAACTCTTGGGATGAGCCCTGAACAATATGCACGTGCCTCACACACAAGTAATGCGCTTAAAGAGTTGCGCAATCGTGAAGATGAGAAGCGCGCTCATAGTGTAGGGAATGCGGCTACTTCTTCAACGGCATCATTAGCGGGAGCGGCTGTCGGTTCGGCACTCTTACCTGGTGTTGGTACTATTGTAGGGGCGATAGGTGGTGGTATTGGTGCTAGCGTGCTGTATGACATGGCATTAGTGGGTGCGGATAAAGATGTTGCTCTACTGGCTGTAGATATTGATGGGCAACAGAGAGCAATAAGCCGTGAAGAAAGCTTTGCGTTATTGACTTCTAACCTGCTTCCTGAGCAAAAATCATTAATGCTTAAAGACTTGGAAAAGCAAACAGGGCATAACAACTTCATGGATGCACTGAATGATCAGGGTATTCCAACAGATATTATGGATAAGTACGAAAGTACGCTTAGAACATATACACAAATTCAGCCCGATGGAACTGGGCAAGATGTTGCTACGCAATTGGCCTCACAAATTAATGCGGGGCAAATGAGCGCTAAAGATTTGTTGTTACCTGATCAACTGATTCGTGATGCCAGCATGATTAATCAGCATGTGAATGCGCAACATATGCAGATTACGGGTGGACAGACGGTAACCAATATAGAAAATCCACTACCTACAATGGATGGTGGCACGTTTGCACAGCATGAGGCGGGGCGTAGAAATGCCGCGCAAGGACATAGAAAGCCTGGGGTTAATAAAGCTGACCCCTCTATTGCATAACATTTAATTTCTCACTTACATTTGGAGTTTGTATGGCATTCGTAGAAATACGATTTCCGACGGATATTGCCTATGGTTCAGCCGGTGGCCCTGTCTATAGTACGGATATCGTGATTACCCGTAGCGGTCATGAACAACGTAATTCGAACTGGGCAGAGGCGCGCGCTCGATATGACGTGGCGCATGGGGTGAAGAGTCAGGCACAGCTCGATACCTTAATTGCTTTCTTTCGCGCTCGTAAAGGACGTGCGGATGGGTTCCGTTTTAAAGACTGGACCGATTTCTCTGCAACTTCTCAAGTGATTGGAACGGGTGACGATATGCAGTCTCAGTTTCAACTCGTTAAAACTTACGAAAATGGCAGTGTTATAGAGAGCAGAACAATTAGTAAGCCTGTAGATGGTACAGTTAAAATATACCTGGATGGGGTATTAGTAGACGAGGCTAATTATAGTGTAAATGTACTTAACGGACTTGTTACGTTTGTTGCTGCTCCTGCAGATGGCGTCGTCATTACTGCTGACTTTGAGTTTGATGTTCCGGTGCGTTTCGATACAGACCGCCTGTCTGCCAGCCTTGATGCTTATGGTAGTAACAGCTGGAGTAACATTCCTATTGTAGAAATCAGAACGTAATTCATAGAGGGTTTATGAAACAGATATCTACATCACTAGAGGCGCATATCTCCGGTGAGGTGACAACGCTTGCAACATGCTGGAAACTAAAGCGCAGAGATAATGTTATCATGGGTTTTACCAACCATGATAAAGATATTCTATTCGATGGCGTGGTTTATAGGGCTGATACGGGATTCACACCTACCGTAGTAGAAAATACTTCAGCTGCCTCGGTTGATAACCTTGATATTGAGGGAATGATCTCTGCCTCTAGTATTACAGAAGCGGATATATTAGCCGGGTTATATGATTTTGCAGAAATAGAAATTTTTCTGCTGAATTATAACGACACATCTCAGGGAGCATTAAAATTACGGCGTGGATGGTTAGGTGAAGTCTCATTACATAAGCAGCAATTTGTTGCTGAGGTTAGGGGGCTCACGCAGCGCTTGTCACAGACAATAGGTGAGCTTTATTCACCATCCTGCCGTGCAACGCTGGGCGATCATCGTTGTAAGGTTGTTTTGTCAGGGCATACGGTAACAGGTAGTGTGACTAGTGTGGGGTCTACTCAGGAGTTCTTTGATACAGCGCGCACGGAAGAATCGGGGCTATTTACCTTCGGGCTAATTACTTTTACGAGCGGAGCCAATAATGGTCTTTCTATGGAAATTAAAGAATATTACTATAATGTAAGCTCTGGTGGCCGTATTATATTGGCGCTTCCTGTGCCCTATAGTATTGATAGTGGTGACACTTATTCGCTAAGCAAGGGGTGTGATAAGACAATTACGACCTGTTTTGAGCGCTTTGACAATGTTGTTAACTTTCGTGGTGAACCAAATGTGCCGGGAATCGACAGAATGTTGGAAACAGCTGGCACACGTAGTAATTGGTGAGTTAATGATTTGGTAATGCTTTCATGGCTTAAATAGGAAAGTATTTTTCTATTTCTTTGTAGGCATTATGGAGCTTTTCAAAAGTTTTTTTGTTGGTGCATTATCTGTTTTGCATGTGACTAGTAGGCCGATGCTTTATCGTTATCCTTATCGTACATCTGCGCAAGGCATACGTGCTGATTGGCAAAAAATTGCTGGAGATATAGAGAGTGTAATGGGAAAAATTAAGACAGAGGGCGATCATGGAGAAAAATAAGAGTACTCCAGAACATAGCTATGCCCAGCGCCCATATAAAACGGGTGGCTATAGGAAGCCTGGTGGTAAAGAGCGAATTCAGAACCGCACTGTAGAAATTCTACCTCACCCTGAGGTGTTAGAGAGCTATAACTATGTTGTAGATGGCTCTGCCCAAATGATTCTGACTATGTTTGAAATAGAGCAAAAGCACCGTCATGAATGGGAATCTCAGGCAATAAAAATTCATAGTACGTCGACAGTATTGGGTCAGGTTCTTGGGTTTCTTATTGCTATTTCAGTATTTGTTTCTGCAACGGTGATTGGCATTTATGGCAATACTATGATTGCGGCAAGTATTTGGGTATTTGGTATGAGTATTGTCGTGATGGCTGGACTGGTTTGGGCTTATGCTAAAAGCATGGGGCAGCGTCCATTATTTGCGCGACCTACTATGCGAACTCATTTCCGCCCAGAAAAAGAGTCTAAGCAAAATACTCCTCAGGCTTAACTAGCTTATATTTGGATTTTTTATGAATGATGTGGACATCGTTATGGTGGCGCGCAGCTGGATTGGTACGCGTTTTCACCATCAGGGAAGACAAAAGAAAACAGAAAGACATAAGGGCGGAGTAGATTGTTTGGGGCTACTTGTTGGGGTGGCTGGCGAGCTTGGTTTGCATCTTAGTGATGGCACGCCATTAGCGAGCTTTGACTCTACAAATTATTCACACTATCCGAACACTACAGAACTAATGCAGAAGTTAGCGCGTTTACTCGATCCTATACCTACAGAAGAGCTTTGCGCCGGTGATGTGTTGTTACTCCGTATTGATGAGAACCCTCAGCATCTTGCCATTGTTAGTAATTATCAGTCCGGTTTAGGGATGATACACGCTTATGCGCCTGCACGTGCTGTGGTTGAGCACTCTTTGGATACATGGTGGATGAAACGCATTAAAGCTGCGTACCGCATTAAATTATAAATTAGCGAGAATATTATGGCTTCGATTATACTCAGTACCGCGGGTACTGCCCTTGGTGCTGCGTCTGGAAATCCATTTATGGGGTTTCTTGGCTCTCGGTTGGGGAAAACTCTGGGCGGATTCATTGATGGTAGTATATTGGGGGGCGATGCTAAATTCCGTACACGTGGGCCGCGCCTAGCTGATCTTGGAGTGCAGACCTCTACTTATGGAAAAATGATTCCAATTTTGTATGGTACGGCACGTATTGGTGGGAATATTATTTGGTCTCGGCCTATTAAAGAGGTGGTGACTAGTACTACAAGTTCAGGCGGTGGTGCTGGTGGTAAAGGTGGCGGCGGTCGTGTAAGCCAGACTACTACAAGTTATAGCTACTTTGCTTCACTAGCTATTGGCATTTGTGAGGGTGAAGTAGATGAAGTGCTTCGTGTATGGGCGGATGCTAAACAACTTGATCTGTCACTTTATACTGTACGTATTTATAAAGGTGATGAAGACCAGCTGCCAGATAGTCTTATTCAATCTATTGAGGGGGCCAGCTCAACACCTGCCTATAGGGGTATGGCGTATGTAGTATTAGAGGATTTCCCGCTTGCCGATTTTGGCAACCGCATACCAAATTTTACTTTCGAGGTGAGAAGGCGGCTTCTTTACCCTGATTATGAGGGTCAAGTGCTAGAGGAAATGATCAAGGGGATGGTGATGATTCCCGGAGGGGGGGAATTTGTTTACGATACCCAGATCGAAAATAAGATTCCGGGTGCTCAGACTACCTCTGGTTGGACACAACAAGGCAATCAAGAGCCCATTAACATGCATAATGCTAATGGTGTAGCGAATGCGCTAGTGTCTTTAGACCAATTAGAAAGCACATGTCCAAATCTTGAGTGGGTATCTGTAGTTGTGTCCTGGTTCGGCACTGATATGGATGCCGGTAACTGTATCGTAGAGCCAGGAGTAGAGTTTAAAGTAGGTGCGATTACAGAACCTGATAGCTGGTCAGTGGCAGGGTATACGCGGGCAACGGCTCGCCAGATTACATTGGTTGACGACGCTCCTCAATATGGCGGAACCCCAGATGATGACAGTATTGTACGCTATGTGCAGGAGCTTCGTAGTCGTGGATACAAGGTCATTTTTTATCCGCTGATGTTTATGGATGTGGCCAATAAACCGTGGAGAGGTGATCTCACTGGGAGCGCAGCTGATGTGGCTGACTTTTTTACTAAAACAAATGGCTACAACGATTTCGTTACACATTATGCAAATTTACTATCGGATAAGGTCGATGCTTTTTCTATCGGCTCAGAATATAAGGGGCTGACTAAAGTTACTGATGCACCAGGGAACTATCCTGCTGTAAATGCGCTTGTCAGCCTTGCTGCAACCGTTAAAAGCATTGTGGAGAGCTCCGTTAAAGTAACGTATGCAGCTGATTGGTCTGAATATCACCATACTGATGGTGGCTGGTATAACATGGATCCATTATGGGCCTCCCCCAATATTGATTTTATTGGTATTGATGCATATTTCCCATTAACAGACTCTCCGCAAGGCAGATATGATATTGATGAGGTTATTGCTGGATGGACGTCTGGTGAGGGGTATGACTGGTATTATAGTGACCCAGAAAGAACAATACAAACCCCGTTAGACCCTGCTTACGCATGGAAAAATATTGAATGGTTCTGGAATAATACACATATTAATCCTGATGCTGTCCCAACAGCATGGGTGCCACAATCAAAGAAGATATGGTTTACCGAATATGGTTTTCCCAGTGTGGATGGAGCCACCAATCAGCCCAATGTGTTTTTTGACCCAGATAGTAGTGTTAGTGGGTTTCCGTATTATTCAAAGGGGCGTGTAGATTTCCGTGCTCAACGTGTTGGGCTTATTGCCACTGAACATAAATGGAAAAACTCGTCATTCATTGAGCAGATGTTTATATGGACGTGGGACGCACGTCCATTTCCTTATTGGCCCGATTTGCTTTCTATTTGGTCTGATGGAGCGTCGTGGAAAACGGGGCACTGGGTGCAAGGAAAGCTGGGGATATCAAGCTTAGCCGCTATAGTATCGGAGCTGCTTGAGAGGGGCGGGTTATCTTCAGAGGATTATGACGTTAGCAAGATAACAGACCAAGTCGAGGGGTATGTGGTGCATGGTCAGCAATCTATTCGCGATTGTGTAGATATTCTAAAGCAAGGGTACTTTTTTGATTTGGTTGAATCAGACAATGTTCTTAAGTTCATTCCTCGGGGTGGAGATAGTGTTCTGTCTGTTACGGAAGATAATCTGATTGCTATTGGTGATGATAATGGTGAGGCCTTTCAAATCACGCGAGCACAGGAGATTGAGCTGCCTAAACGTGTGAATGTTGTTTATTTAAATCGTTTGGCAAATTATCAGAGTTCGACTCAATACTCACAGCGTGAAATTAGTACTACGAGGGAAGTAACTACCATAGATCTTCCTATTGTTTTCCCGTCCCAAGTGGCTAAATCCATTGCAGATATCACGGTATTTGCCAGTTGGGTAGGGCGCACTGGATACCAATTCGACTTGCCAATGCAGTATGCTCAGATTGAGCCGACAGATGTTATTACTGTTACTGTATCTAACGTAAGTCACCGTATGCGCATTCTATCTACGCATTTGCACCCTACGGGAGCCATTCGAGTTAATGCCGTAGCAGATGATGTATCTACTTATGATTTTTATACTGCGCCGGGGGAAACCTCTGAGGTGCCGCCTGGTGGTTTGTCTATACCTGCTACCCGTATTGAGTTTATTGATACTGCCGCATTTCCTGCCGATGAGGTGGATAAAGGCGTATTAAGGGTTGCGGGTATCGGTGTTGCTGAAGGCTGGAATGGTGCAGCGTTGTACCGGTCAGATGATAATGGAGAAAATTATACTCGTGTTGATGATATTACTACGCCATCTGTTATGGGAACGGCTAACAATGTGCTCGCTAGTGGGCCGTCCGCAATATTTGATGAAATGAACACGGTAACGGTAACATTATTAGGGGATGGTGAGCTGCAAAGTGTTACCGAAATTGCCGTGCTTAATGGTGCAAATGCTGCGTTGATTGGTAATGAAATTGTGCAGTTTAAAAATGCCACATTACTAGAGCCAGGAAAATACGAATTGAGCGAATTACTGCGAGGCAGACTGGGTACTGAATGGGCTATGAGTGGTCATGTTGACGGTGAACGTTTTGTATTGCTCGATGGTCGCTTGAGCCGGCAAAGTACTCTAAATGGTGTTGTAGGCTTATTGCGTCATTATAAACCTGTAAGCTATGGAAATGCCCTCTCTGAAACTACGGCGGAGGAGTTTACGTACAGCGGTGTTGCGCTCTTACCTTATAGCCCTGTTCATATTCGAGGGGAGCGCGACGGAGCTAACAACCTCACTATCAGTTGGATTAGACGTAGTAGATTAGGTGGTAATTGGCAGGATTTTGTTGATATTCCGCTTAATGAAACAACAGAGCAGTATGAGGTTGACATTATGAATGGTGGAGATGTGGTTAGAACGCTGTCTGGTTTAACCTCTCCTATGACTAGTTATTCTGCTGCAGATCAAATAACGGATTTTGGCAGTGTGCAGTCTTCATTAACCGTGAAGGTGTATCAACTTTCTTCTGCGATTGGCCGGGGCTATCCTGGAGAAGCGGCTGTGTAGCTAACCTAATAAGCGCTTCTTTTGTTGTTGGAATTCCTCTTCCGTTAGGTGTCCTTTTTCCTTTAATTCGGCTAGTTTCGCTAATTGCGATGTAACATCCATATGTGTGGATGTGCCTTGTGAAGTTGAGGGTGGTGTGCTTTGAGAGAGACGTGCAGCGTGCATTGCTTCTTGCGTGGTCTTGACGAACGGCATAATGGAGCTCTTAAGTACCATTTTTATGGTAAAGGAGCTGGCGCCATCCCATACACTTATTGAGCCAAAAACAACCGTGAATGCATGGTCTATGGATTGAATGCGATCCAGTGGAAACTGTACCTGTCTTAAGCCATAGATCATACCGCAATTCAAGAAGACAAGGCGTCTATAGGTGCATACGCCTAGCCAAGTGGCATTGTTCATTAGTCCAGATGTAACGGCGAGAACCTCTTCATCAGAATCAAGGATTTTGGGAAGCGCTCGGATTTCTTTCTCTGTCCAGAAAATATATTTTCCTGGGCACGCATCAATCTGACGTTTGATATCACTCAGTGAGGGCATGTTACCTCCTGTTTATTAACAAAATACCCCCCTCAATGTAGAGATATAATCAATTTTTGACTAGGAGAATTTATGGCTACTACAAATAATCTGGGCATAACGCTGGTAGAGCAATCTCAGGCACAGAAAGAAGTTACCGTAAACCAGGCGCTAACTCGCCTTGATGCAATTTTAAACATAGGCGCGATAAGCAGGACTACAGACACGCCTCCTGGATCTCCCGCCGAATCAGATTTGTATATTGTTGGCTCCAGCCCAACAGGAGAATGGGCGGGGCATGCCAATGAGATTGCTTATTACGAACAAAATTGGAAATTTATTGCACCTAATGAAGGGGTATCGCTATGGGTAAGTGATGAATCAACTATATACCTCTATGATGGTAGTACTTGGATACAATCAATAGGTGGTGACCTAGAGGCCATTGAGGCGCTGTCCTCTACCGGATTTTCTGTTCGAACCGGAACAGATAGCTGGGCAACTCGAATTATTACCGCTGGTACAGGTATTTCTATCTCTAATGGTAATGGTGTTGGAGGGAATACTATCGTTTCTTTTAATGCTGGTTTGTCAAACATGAATGACACTAGCATTGTTAGTCCGGTAGATGGTGAGGTGTTGACCTATAGTGGCGGGACTTGGCGTAATAAAAAGGGTCCAGCCATTACACAGTATAATTTTCAATCCGTAACTTCCTACACACTGTTAGCTAGTAATTCAGGGACTACTCTTTACTTCACCAGCTCTTCACCAGTAACCCTTTCTTTGCCTGATAGTTTGTTGGCTGGGTATAATATAAAGCTTATTCAGGCAGGCTCTGGACAAGTGACATGTTCAACCACTGGTGGAGCTACTTTATATAACCGCCAATCTCATACTAAAACAGCTGGGCAATGGGCGGTATGTACGCTTGAAGTAGTCAATAATGTTGGGGGCGTTCTGGCAGAATACGTGTTGTCAGGGGATACTTCATCATGATCGTGATAGACGATAAGCATTGGAAAATTGATAAACGTATTCCTATTGCTGTAATCGTTACATTGATAATGCAGGCAGTCGCTGCCCTAATTTGGGCAACAGAACTAGATGCCCGGGTAGGGTATATTGAAACTCAACGCTCAAAGTTTTTAGATACGAATGAGCGCTTTGTTCGCATGGAAGAACGACTTGATCACATCAAAGAAAATGTTGATTCAACAAAACGACAGATTGATCAATTAACACGCCATTTACTTGGAAAATAACTTATTTGGAGTGGTGTTATGAAAAAAACATCGGCACTTGGTATCAATCTTATTAAAGATTTTGAAGGCTTCTCTGCCGCTAGGTACCTTTGCCCTGGTGGAAAGTTGACAATAGGGTATGGGCATGTGATCAGAGAGGATGAGCGTGATACACTACACAACATTACCAAATTGGAGGCGGAGTCATTACTGACTAATGATGTCTGCGTTGCCGAAGATGCTATTTGTAGATTAGTAAATGTTTCTATTAACCAGAACCAGTATGATGCATTGGTTAGTTTCATTTATAATGTGGGAGTAGGGGCATTTGCGCGCTCTACACTGTTACGGCATATCAATAATGGGGAGTTTGAAAAGGCCGCTGAGCAATTTCAACGCTGGATTTATAGTTCAGGCAAAAAGCTAAGCGGACTTATCCGTAGGAGAGAGGCCGAAGCTGAGTTGTTTACTACCCCTGAATAAGTTTTTGTTCATATAGGGTATGGTCAAAGCCATAGTAAGACTTAATTTTTTCTTTGGTTTCATCGGAAGGTGGAAGCCCATCGCCTTTTTCCACAACCACTGCAAAATCAGGAATATATCCCTTCTGTAAGCACTTTAGAGTCGCTTCATGTAACATGGCACTGGCAATGGCATAATAGTAAATGTCTTTTTTGCGCTTCTCATCAAAAGCAGGAATAAAATATACATGTACTTTCTTTGCTTCCTCATACTTTGAACGGTAATGAGGTAGATCTTGCATCATATCCTGATCAGAATCAGACATGGCATCACTTTTGTCGTTCTACAGATTGTGGTAAATTATTTACCTGTAACTTAACCACATGCTTACTCATGTCTGGTTTTCCAGGCCCGTGAATGGCTTTGCCCTTCAACTTCTCATGTTCGCCTTGCTGAGGGTTTTTCTTTTGTTCTTCGACTTTTGCCAGCCTGACGTCAATCAAGAACCATCCATTTTCTGATGTATGCTGCTGAGCGTTATTGCTCTCGTTAGCGCTGCTAGCATTAGCAGCTGCCAATAGATCATTTAGGGTAGGTGATATGTGCTGCCAGGTAGGATGATTTTCACCCTGCTGGCACTGTATTTGTACATCATCTACCGGATGCTTAATGGAAAGGCTCGCTTCCGATTTTGCTTTTCGAATAACGTTCAGTATGTCTACCGCTGCTTTTCCACTTAGCTCTGCCGTGGCATTATATGGGTAGTCTTTTGCTTCCGGCCACATGCCGCGGCTATGTATTGAGCCATGTGCAGCATAGTTCTCATCAAAGAGATGGCTGTAAATTTCTTCAGTAACATGAGGTATGAAGGGCGCAAATAACTTCAGCAATGCTTCCAGACAATGATGAATAGTATAGAGTGCCGATTCTTGGCTGCCTTTTCCTTCTCCATAAGAGCGTGCCTTTGCAAGCTCTAGGTAATTATCGCAAAAATCATTCCAGAAGAAGTCTTCAATCGCAACTCGCGCGTCGCAATATTCAAATTTTTCGAATTCTTTTGTGGCTTTTTTAATGCATTGATTAAGGCGTGATAGAATCCATAAATCTAGTGCTTCAGTAATATGCCCTGCCTGGGTATCTGCTATAGCAGTTGTTGGGGCGGCAGATAGTTTGTCTAAGTTCAAAGAGGCAAAATTGCTTGCATTCCATAGTTTGGTAACGAGCTTACGGCCAATCTTAAGTAGGTCTTCAGAAAATGCAGTATCTGTTCCCAAGCGCGAGGTGGATGCCCAGTAACGCACTGCATCCGTGCCTTTCTCTTCTATCAGCGCGACAGGGGTTACGACATTCCCTTTTGATTTGCTCATTTTGGTTTTGTCGGATGCCAGACACCAGCCAGAAATCATTAGGTTCTTCCAAGGTATCGTATCGGCGTGTAGATGAGCCTTTACAATAGTGTAAAATGCCCATGTACGGATAATCTCATGTGCTTGCGGGCGTATATCTGCTGGGAACAACTTGTTAGGTGTTAGTGATTTTGCGTTGATCTGCGGGCTGATGGATGAGGTGGCCCAGGTATCCATGATATCCTTGTCTGCAACTACTTCATTAATGTTATACCCCTTGGGGGCATCAATTGTAGGATCAATCGGTAGTTGATCCAGATCTGCATAAATAATCTTCCCTTCCTCTCCTTCGCGCTTTGAATACCACACAGGGAAGGGAACTCCGAAGAAGCGCTGGCGGCTAATGCACCAATCTTCATTCAGACCTTCAATCCATTGATTCAAGCGCACGCGCATATATTCGGGATACCAGCCGCATTCTGCGCCTTTTGCTTTTAGAGCTTCTTTTTTATCAGTAACGCGTACGAACCATTGATTGGTCGGAATGATTTCAATAGGCGTACCCGAGCGCTCAGCACATTTTACGGTATGTACCATAGCGGTTTGTTTGAGCAATTTTCCTGATTCCTGCAGCAATTCGATGATTTTGGTGTTTGCCTGCTTTGGTTTTAGTCCTTGTAGTTCTTGTAGTGGTTTATTACCAGCTATCCATGAGTCCATGTGTTCTTTGGATTCAACAAAAGAATTGATAAATAGCTCTGAATTGAAGTCGATTCTGCCATTCTGGCCGAGTATAGCACGCAGGGGTAACTTATGTTTACGCCACCAATCCTTATCTGTGTCATCACCGAATGTGCAACACATTACCAGTCCTGTGCCTTTTTCACGCTCTACCGCTTCATCAGCGATCATCGGTACTTCGACACCAATAAGCGGGGTAATGACTTTTTTGCCTTCATACTTGGAGGCGTTTGGATCTTCCGGGTGATACATCACGGCTACGCATGCTGCGAGCAGCTCCGGGCGTGTCGTCATGATGACGATAGATGAGCCATCATCCAGAGCGAATTCGATCTCATTCATGGTGCCGGGAAGTTCTTTATTTTCAATTTCCGCGCTGGCAATAGCTGTTTGATCTACCCAGTCCCAGTAAGTCGGACGAAAATCACGATAAGCCTGGTCTTTCTTTATGAGGTCGAGGAAAGATGCTTGACTCAACCTTCTAACATCGTCACTGATGGTCTGGTATTCTTGTCTCCAATCCACGCTGAGTGCGGTGCTTTTAAACAGCGCCCTGAACTCATCCTCAGCTTCCTTTACTACTTCACGACATAACCCTACAAAATCAGCGCGCGGCATACTATTACCGCGTACTTTTTTGACTTTTTCGACCAGTCGTTCTGTAGGCAGGCCGTTATCATCAAACCCCATAGGATAGAATACATCTTTTCCAGCCATGCGTTGATAGCGGGCGATGAAATCTGCTTGCGTATAGCTAAAAATATGCCCCATATGCAAAACGCCAGACACCGTGGGTGGGGGGGTATCTATTACGAAAGTTTGTTCGCGTGGCTGGTCATCATGAAAATGATAGGTGCCTTGCTCATACCAGTGGTTTTGCCACGCTTTTTCGCGCTCTTTATGATCATATTTTTTGGGTAGAGACTTCATGTTAGTTCGTTTTCTTTGGTGCCAGATCGCACTCATCAATTAACGTTTCTGCAATTTGCACCGCGTTCAGCGCTGCGCCTTTGCGCAAATTATCGGACACGACCCACATGTTAAGTCCGTGTTTAACGGATGGGTCTTCACGCAGGCGAGAAATAAACACGGCGTCTTCACCGGCGCATTCTAGCGGAGTGCAATAACCTTCATCCTTGCGCATATCGTACATGGTTATACCCGGTGCGCCATCGAGAATATTTCTGGCGTCTTTAACTGAGAGCGGTTTGTTGAATTCAATATTTACTGCCTCTGAGTGACCAACAAACACCGGTACACGTACACAAGTGACCGACACCTCAATGGATGGGTCCAGTATTTTTTTGGTTTCCTGAACCATCTTCCATTCTTCCTTGGTTGACCCATCTTCCATAAATACGTCAATATGCGGAATAACGTTGAAGGCAATACGTTTCGTGAATTTTTTAGGTTCTTTATTGTCATTCATATAAAGAGCTTTTGTTTGGTCAAATAGCTCGTCCATTGCTTCTTTTCCACCGCCACTAACCGATTGATAGGTAGACACCACTACACGCTTGATCTCTGCCGCATCGTGCAAAGGTTTCAAGGCAACTACCATCTGCATGGTCGAGCAGTTGGGGTTAGAAATGATATTTTCTTTGCGGAAATCTTTGAGTGCATGTGCATTTACTTCTGGCACGACCAAAGGAATTTCGGGCATCATTCGAAAGTGAGAAGTGTTGTCAATTACTACGCAGCCAGCTTCAGCAGCTTTTGGGGCAAAGACTTTCGATACAGATGCGCCGGGCGAAAAAAGGGCTATATCAGTGTCTGAGAAATCGTAGCTATCCAGCGCTTTTACGGTGAGCGTTTTTGTGTCGCCGTAGCTTACTTTTTTTCCTGCAGATGCAGAAGAGGCGAGCGCCACCACTTCACTTGCTGGGAAGTCACGTTCGCTAAGGATTTCCAGGATTGCGCGGCCTACATTGCCGGTCGCGCCAACTACGGCTACTTTATAACTCATATTCTCTCTCAATATTCAATATCTTATACATCGTCCGCTTTGCGGGCGCATAACATAGCAAAACAAGAGAAGATTTGCCAATACAAATGCTTAAAGAGGCCAAAAAGCTTATAGGATGATTTTTCAGCTGCTTAGGCGCATGCAGAAGGCTTGTTATGAGCAGTTGTGCTGTTCTCTAAAGCTTCTACGATAGCTTCACCCATCTGTGTGGTAGAGACTAGCGTTTTTCCCTCCTGCATAATATCCGCCGTGCGTAGTCCTTGGCTTAGTACTGAGCGCACGGATGCTTCTAGTTGCTCTGCTTCTGATTTCATATCGAAAGAATAGCGGAGCATCATGGCAAAAGACAGTATGGTAGCGATAGGATTCGCCTGATCTTTACCGGCAATGTCTGGTGCTGAACCATGAACTGGTTCATATACCCCAGGAGTACCTGCTTTTCCTAGAGATGCTGATGGTAGCATGCCTAATGAACCAGTAAGCATTGAGGCAATATCAGAGAGTATGTCCCCGAACATATTGGTAGTTACAACTACATCAAATTGCTTAGGGTTACGCACTAGTTGCATAGATGCGTTGTCGACATACATATGGCTAAGCTCAATATTGGCAAATTCTTTGTCGCCTAACTTTTGTACTTCCTCACGCCACATCTCAGTAGTTTCCAGCACATTTGCTTTGTCTACAGAGCACACTTTTCCATTTCTTTTTTCTGCCAGATCAAAGGCTACACGAGCAATACGTTCCACTTCGCCGCTTGTGTATACAAGGCTGTTAACGCCACGTCGTGTGCCATCTTTAAGTGTTTCCACTCCGCGTGGTTCTCCAAAATAGATGCCTCCCGTAAGCTCCCTTACGATCATGATGTCCAGCCCAGCGATGATTTCATGCTTCAGAGATGAGGCATCAGCCAATTCGTCAAAACAGATAGCGGGACGCAAGTTGGCGAAAAGTTCCAGTTCTTTGCGTAGGGCAAGCAGACCGCGTTCAGGGCGCACCGCATGTTCCAATCCTTCCCATTTGGGGCCGCCAACAGCGCCCAACAAAATGGCATCAGCTTTTTTTGCTGCAGATAGGGTTGCGTCCGGAAATGGCGTGCCGGTTTTGTCGTAGGCGCTTCCACCGATTTCTTCAGTGCTGGTTGTGAATTTCACGGTGCCATTTCCACTGAACCAAGAAATGATTTTCTGTGTTTCACGTACTACTTCTGGACCGATTCCGTCACCGGGTAATAATAAGATATGCTTAGTTGCCATGTCGTAATTCCTTTTTTGCGTCGATAATGATTTTTAGCGCAGCGCTGCTCGCAAGCCAAGTAATAATAAGGGCTACTACCATATCTGGCCACATTGAGCCTGTGTAATGGACAAGAAAAGCAGCTATAATGATTGCAAGGCTTGCAATGGAATCATTGCGGCTGCACAGCCATACAGATTCCATATTGCTGTCGCGCTTGCGAGTGCGGTAGAGCAGGAAGGCACTGGAAAAATTTGCAACCAAAGCCAGAGCGGCTACCCAGCCCATTGTGAAGGACTGAGGGGTATTGTTTGCAAGTAAATTATGTACGCCCTGAGATAGGGCAACGGCCGCCAGACAAAGCATTAAAATGGCTTTAAGCAATGAGGAATATGCCCGTGTCTTCAGCGATTTTTCCAAGACATATAGTGTGACTACATAGCTGAAGGAATCGCTTAAGAAGTCTACCGAGTCAGCGATAAGGGATGTGGAGTTACTTGATAGCCCTTGCCAGACTTCTATGATGAACATGCCAAAATTGAGGGCGAGGGCTATATATAATGCGTGCCTCGCATAATCCAGGCTATGATCGTGGTGATGCCCGCCCATTAGGCGGCCAGCCAGGGGGTGCGTTCTTTTTGTTTGGTTTCGTAGTTATCAATTGCATCGAGCTTTTGCAGGGTAAGGCCTATATCATCTAGGCCATTTAGCAGGCAGTGTTTGCGGAACTCTTCTACATCGAAACCAAATTGATGATTGCCTGCGCTAACAATTTGTTTTTCTAAGTCCACAGAAACTGCGCCGCCAGTTTTCGCATACTCTGTTAGTGTGTCGATATTTTCTTGAGGCAAAATAACGGGTAATACGCCATTCTTAAAGCAATTATTAAAGAAAATATCGGCATAAGAAGGGGCAATAACGCAGCGAATACCAAAGTCTAGTAGTGCCCATGGAGCATGTTCACGAGATGAACCACAGCCAAAATTGATACCGCCAATAAGTATCTGGGCTTTATCAAATGGTGGTTGGTGAAGAATGAAGTCATCGATCCTTTTTCCATCAACGGTGTAGCGCATTTCATAAAACAGTCCATCCTTAAGTCCGGTACGTTTGATGGTTTTTAAAAACTGCTTAGGGATAATCATATCCGTATCGATATTAGCGATAGGGAGTGGCGCGGCAACAGATGTCAGTGTTTTGAATGGTTGCATGGCTTTATCCTTGTTTGACCTTAATGATAGCGGCTTTGATACACTCATCGAGTTGGTGTTGTGCGCGAGCGGCTTCGCCTCTTGTTTTGCTATTAACCATTAATAGCAGCCCTTCCATCGCCACCGTATATTTAGGACGGATGTTGCCCGGAATGCTTTTTTCAAGTGCAGCGCGGATTTCACCAAGCAATTTATAAAGATCGTCGAGATTTTTTGCAGCAGAGAAGGTAATGCGGACTCTAATGAGATAGCCGGGTCTTTTGGGGTGTATACTAATGTCATGAGACCACATTTCATAGCTTTCGTACGTCTGCCAATTTTCCTGTTAGGGCTGCCGCTGCCGCCATGGCAGGAGACATCAGATGGGTACGTCCGCCACGTCCTTGACGGCCTTCAAAGTTTCTATTTGATGTAGACGCGCAGCGTTCGCCCGGCTCTAGCTTGTCGGCATTCATGGCAAGGCACATGGAGCAGCCTGGCTCTCTCCATTCAAAGCCCGCATCTAGAAAAATTTTATCTAGGCCTTCTTGCTCGGCTTGTTCTTTAACTAAACCTGAGCCGGGGACAACCATAGCGAGCTTTACATTGTCCGCTATGTGCTTACCTTTAGCAATGTTAGCGGCTTCACGCAGATCTTCGATACGGGCATTTGTGCATGATCCGATAAATACTTTATCGATTACTACATCACATAGCGCGGTGCCGGGAGCGATACCCATATATTCTAACGCGCGCTCAACACTTTTGCGCTGAATTTCATCTTTGATTTCGGCAGGAACAGGTACGCTTGCCGTAATTGGAAGTACATCCTGAGGGCTGGTTCCCCATGTTACTTGTGGGGCAATATCTTCTGCTTGCAGTACTACTTCTGCGTCATAGGTTGCGCCTTCATCAGAAGGTAGTGTTTTCCAATAAGCCACAGCCTTGTCCCAGTTTTCTCCCTGAGGGGCAAGAGGGCGGCCTTTAAGGTAGTTAAAAGTGGTCTCGTCGGGGGCAATTAATCCTGCGCGTGCGCCGGCTTCAATCGTCATGTTGCAGACAGTCATGCGGCCTTCCATAGATAGGCTGCGAATCGCTTCACCTGCATATTCGATAACATAGCCTGTGCCACCTGCGGTGCCAATTTTTCCGATGATCGCTAACACAATATCTTTGCCTGTAATGCCGGGTGCGAGTTTTCCATCTATGCGAACCAACATATTTTTTGCGCGACGTTGAATAAGTGTTTGTGTGGCCAGTACATGCTCAACTTCAGACGTGCCAATGCCGAAGGCTAGTGAACCGAAAGCGCCATGTGTGCTGGTATGAGAGTCGCCACACACAATGGTCATGCCCGGCTGGGTAAAGCCTTGCTCGGGGCCTACGATATGTACAATGCCTTGGCGTTTATCATCCATGTTATAGTGGGTGATGCCAAATTCTTTGCAGTTATCTGCAAGGGTACTTACTTGCACTCTGGCAGTTTCGTCCTTGATGATGCCTTGTTTGCGTTCTGGTGTGGTGGGAACGTTATGATCCGGCACGGCCAACGTTGCATCGGTACGGCGTACTTTACGTCCAGCTGTGCGTAGCCCTTCAAAAGCTTGTGGGCTGGTTACTTCATGAACGAGGTGTCGATCTATATAAATAAGGCAGGTGCCATCATCTTGCTGATCCACAAGATGGTTTTCCCATATCTTATCATAGAGCGTTTTGGGCATAGGGCGACAGTAGTAGAAAGTAAAATGGGCCGCTTCTAAGCGACCCATTCAACACCTTGGAGTTATTTTTTGCTTGAGGCGGCTTTTTTAGGAGTATCTTTAGCTACTTCAATTTTTTCTTTAATGCGGGCAGCTTTACCAGTCAGGCCGCGCAGATAATAAAGTTTCGCGCGGCGCACATCGCCCTTACGAACAACTTCAACGCTTTCAACGCGTGGAGAGTAGAGAGGGAACACACGCTCAACACCTTCGCCATGGCTGATTTTGCGCACAGTAAACGCAGAGCGAAGCCCAGCACTTTTCTTGCCGATTACAACGCCTTCAAATGTTTGAATACGTTCGTTAGCGCCCTCAACAATGCGCACATTTACACGTACAGTGTCGCCTTGCGAAAACTCGTCAATGCGCTTGCCTTCGGCTAGCTTCTTCATGTTGTCTTGTTCAAGTTTTTGTAGCGTATTCATTTTCTTATTCCTTTTTATCCATCAACATATCCGGGCGGCGCAATTTGGTGATTTTTTTTGCCTGTTTGAGCCGCCAGGCTTTTATTTCTTCGTGGTTTCCGCTCATCAGTACATCTGGTACTGATTTCCCCTCCCACAAGGGCGGCCTAGTATAGTGAGAATATTCAAGCAGTCCAGCATATTCTTGGTCTAAACCGAAACTTTCTTGCGCCGTAGCATCTTCCTTGCCGATAACGCCGGGAAGTAGGCGCACACACGTATCCAGTATGGTCATAGCGGCCACTTCTCCACCGGAAAGCACAAAATCGCCCAGACTTATCTCCAGCATATCGTGATGGTCGATGACGCGTTGGTCAACGCCTTCAAAACGGCCGCAAAGAATAATTAAATCCAGTGACTTAAGTTCATTCGCTAAAGGTTGGGTAAGGGGGGTGCCACGTGGTGAGGTATAAATGACTTTGGCTTTAGGTAGTTTTTCCTTCGCGGCCTCAACGGCTGCATGTACGACATCCGGGCGCATGACCATACCGGTGCCGCCACCATAAGGGCTGTCGTCTACCGAGCGGTGTTTATCCGTAGAAAAGTCACGAATATTAAGGGTTTCGAGTGACCAAATGCCATTTTCAAGGGCTTTTCCAGCCAGTGAATGCCCAAGTGGGCCGGGAAACATATCAGGAAACAGGCTGAGCACGATAGCGGAAAGCTGTGGGTTCATTCGCTCAGTCCTCTTTAGCGATAATAAATTCAAATTGCTGAACGATCATGGATTTTTTATCAGCACTCTGTGCCAAAAAATCGCCGGAGAGCGGTAGCATCTCGATTTTCTTATTGAGTTTGAGGATATCGCAGACTTCGCCCGCACCGAAATCGTATACGGCCGTAATTTCACCGTACTCCTTGCCATCGGCAAGGTGCACTTTCATTCCTACGTAAGGGCTGTTTTGTTTTTTGCTACCAGCGCGCAATTAGTTATGCAGCGCTATCAGAAGCTGGTTCTTCTGTTTTAGCTTCCTCTTTAGGCGCTTCTTCGCTAGCTGCTTCAGCTGCAGGTGCTTCTGCTGGAGCTTCCTGTTCAGGTTGCTCTTTCTTCGGCTTGCGAGCAGGGCGATCAACCGGTTTGCTATCAACGATACCAGCTTGATTGAAAAAAATATGCACGCGACGGCTCATTTGAGCGCCAACAGAAAGCCAATGCTTTGCGCGTTCAACATCGATAGTAACGCGTTTTTCGTTACCTGTTTCGAGCATCGGGTTATAGGTGCCGATTTTCTCGATGAATTTGCTGTCACGTGGGCTGCGCGAATCTGTTACCAAAATACGGTAATATGGGCGTTTTTTAGTGCCGCTGCGCGATAATCTAATGGTCGTTGGCATAGTTTCCTGCAATACGTTATATGTTTAAGGCCGCGCTTTCTACCAGCATTTAGGCTGTAGGTAAAGCATAAAATGTCCCTAAATACGGAAAAAAGTAGCTCAGACGGTGATCTGTCACATTGCTTGCAAATAATTAACCTATTTCATGCTATTATAGTACTGAGGAATATGATTATTATGCGTGCTTATGCAATGGACACACTCAATAAAATAGGACATCTAAGACAGATGAAATTGCCTAAGCCGGATTTTACCTTTGATATCAGGGCGTTTTACCGAAAAATAGTCCATACGCTGACCATTTGGGTGTATCGACCTAAATATATAGGGTTTGAAAATATTCCTGAATCGGGGCCGGCTATCCTGATCTGCAATCACGTATCTTACATGGATGGGCCGGTGATTGATGCGGGGTGCAAACGCCCGGCACGATATCTCATTGACGAAGACATCTATAATGCGCCTGGGGTGAATTATTTGATGAAGCTTGATCGAGCTATTCCCATTGCGCCGAATCGTAAAAGTGTGGAGAAGGCATTTGATGAAATCTCCGATGCGCTAAGAAACGGTGAGATGGTGTGTATTTTTCCCGAAGGCTTTCTAACCTTTACTGGAGGGCTTGGGCGTTTTCGTCCGGGAATCGAGTGGATCATTAAGCGTGACCCTGTACCGATCATTCCGATGACCATTTCCGGTCTATGGGGCAGTGTGTTCAGCCGTAAATATTTGAAATCACCATTGCGCTGGTTTCCGCGTCATTGGGATTTGAATGTAGTAGTGAAATGTGGTGAGCCGATTGATCCTACCAAAGAGAGGGTGACGGTAAACTATCTGCAAAAAGTAATCTTAAAACTGAAATATTCGATCAACGATTAACGCAGGCCGTTAAATAGTTGGTTTAGCCCGCCGCGCGCCATTCCTTTTTTGCCCATCTTTTTCATTTTTTTCATCATGCCTTCCATTTGCTGGCGTTGTTTTAGGATACGGTTCACATCCTGAACCTCTACCCCGGAGCCAGCAGCAATACGTTTGCGGCGTGAGGCGTTGATGAGTTTTGGGTGTATGCGTTCATTCTTGGTCATAGATAGAATAATGGCCTCTTGCCTTGCCATCATTCCTTCATCAATTTTTCCTTCAAGCTGCTCTTTCATTTTTCCCATACCGGGGATCATGCCCATCATGCTACCAATCCCACCCATTTTTTTCATCTTGCGCATCTGATCAAGCAGGTCATTAAAGTCAAAATTCCCCTCCATCATTTTAGCGGCCATTTTTTCCGCTTCTTCCTGATCAATATTTTCAGACGCTTTTTCTACCAGCGATACGATGTCACCCATATCAAGAATACGTGAGGCGATGCGGTCAGGGTGGAATTCTTCAAACTCGTCAATTTTTTCACCCACACCCATGAATTTAATGGGTTGGCCTGTCACGGCACGCATGGATAGCGCTGCACCACCGCGCCCATCACCATCTACACGGGTGAGAATAATACCGCTTACGCCAATTTGTTCGTTGAAGTTCTTGGCGATATTGACGGCATCCTGGCCGGTAAGAGAGTCGGCGACGAGCAGTGTCTCAATAGGGTTGGATATTTTTTTGACGGCTTTCAGCTCGTCCATCAGCTCTTCATCAATGTGCAACCGACCTGCCGTATCAAGTAGCAATACGTCGTAACCTTCCAGTTTTGCCATTTTCAGCGCGCGCTCGGTAATAGCGGCAGGCTTTTCACCTTCAACGATTGGCAGGGAGGCTATTTCTGCTTTGGTGGCCACTTGTTCAAGCTGTTGTTGCGCCGCGGGGCGGTAAACGTCAAGCGAGGCAACCAGTACTTTTTTGCCCTGTTTGTTTTTCAGGCGCAGGGCGAGTTTGCCGGTTGAGGTGGTTTTACCTGAGCCTTGCAAGCCCACCATCATAATAACAGCGGGTGGGGTAGTGCTCAGGTTTAATTCTTGATGTTCGCTGCCTAGCAGTTCGGCCAAATGGTCGTTTACCAGTTTGATGACCATCTGTGCCGGGTTCACGTTCTGAATAACTTCTGTGCCAAGTGCTTTTTCTTTTAGTGAGGCGATGAACTCCTTAACGACGGGCAGAGCAACGTCCGCTTCAAGCAATGCGATACGTACCTCACGCATTGCGCCATCAATATCAGCTGCGCTAAGCACACCGCGACCGCGCAGTTTACTAAAGGCGTTGTTTAGTTTATCAGAAAGATTAGCAAACATTACGTATTATCCGGGTAGTTTGAGTGATTTAACAATGCGCCCATTTTCTACATGTTCTTTAATCACTAAATCAACATCTTCCTTAGTTTTGCAGCGATACCATATCCCTTCAGGATATACGACCACGCATGGCCCCAGTTCGCAGCGATCCAAGCAACCGGCATTATTTACCCGTACTTTGCGAATACCGAGTTCTTTTACTCGTGCTTTCATATAATCTCTGAGTTCGTTCGCGTTTTTACTGGAACAGCAGCCGCGTTGATGACCTGCCTCGCGCTGGTTCGTGCAGCAGAAAATGTGATGATCAAAAATGGCCATTAGAAATTATAGAAGTAGGTATAAAGTGCGTTTTGAGCGAAGTTGAGCAACAGGATGAGCAGGATCGGAGAAATATCGATGCCCCCCATATCGGGTAGAAATTTGCGAATCGGGCGCAATACAGGATCTACCAGGCGATCCAAGGCGTACATAATTTTTTGTACAATGGGTTGGTAGCCATTGATGATTTTAAAAGAAATCAGGGTGGCGGTCACTGCCCATACGATCACACAGATCATGTACAGATGAATAATATTGGCAAGCAGGTCGACAAATGGGTTTAGCATAGGAATTCCGTGTTGTTAGTAATTCAGGCGGCCACTTTTTTAGCTGTAGGCATATATTTAGGATTAAACAGCATAGGTTTTTTATGATGGTTAGCATGGTAGTACAAACCAAACCAGAAGAGATTTGCAAATTTATAGTACCAGCCCTCATCTATATTTACTGCTTCTGACTTGCCCGTTTTGGAATCATATGGGTGTCCATAATAATTTAGGTGGGCAAAAACGAAATAACTCATGATGTAGGATGGAAGATAAAAAAACAGCATACCTTCAGGCCCCAAAAGCAAATACCAAAGAGATAAATTGCAAATGAGTAGAGTTAAAAACAGTGTAAAAGATATTTTACGCCTCGTTCTGGTTTCTGGAGTGTCGCCCCAATGTTCATAGTATCGTTTTGAGATAACCTGCGATGGATGGGAGTACATACACTTCATGTATTCTGTAAAGGTTCGTTGTAAGGGGGTGTGAGGGTCTCTATCGGGGTGATCTACGTACTGATGATGATATACATGAATTAATTTCCAGCCGGTAAAACCCCATAGCTGGTGCATGCCAGAAAGATGCCCAAGCAATGGATTCAATATCTTAATGGGAAAGCTGTCGTGAGTGGCATTGTGAATAAAAACGACTGATAAGCCGCCAATATAAAAAGCTAAAGGAAGTAGCAGTAGTAGTTCGAGAGAAAAGCTAAATTGATAAAATTCATCAGGGCGGATTTGGTATAATGCAAAGCAGCAGGACGCACTAAAAATTATAGCGCCACCTAATTTCTTAATATGAAAAAAGGGATCGGAATAAAACTGCTTTTGCGCTTGCATCGTTATGCGTATCCTTGCTTTCTGGTTGCATATACAACAATCTGCTTTATACAGCTTTTATCTGTGAATCTCAACCTATCCATTCTGTATAAATAAAATGGGGCGTGAAAATGGTATTGGAACATGTAGAAACCTATGAATTACCAGATGAGCCCAATGAAGGGGTGGTATATTTCATGCCCCCAAATCAGCCGGATAGTGAGTATTATGAACAGCGCACTGATCGAAATATTGGCTGGCTCAGTAATAAAGAGCAGGAGATATTAAAGAATACCACCATTGGAATTGCTGGTCTTGGTGGAATGGGAGGGGCGGTTGCCCCTGCATTAATGCGTATGGGTATTGGTGCGCTAAAAATTGCAGATATTGAAGAGTTTGATGCATCGAACATTAATAGGCAGTTTGGGGCAACCCGCTCTACGATTGGCAAGTCTAAAGCTATAGAAAGTGCAAGAGCGTTGCGGGCAATTACTGATGATGTAGCAATTACAGTTTATCCGCACGGTATCCAGAAAGACAATGTCGATGACTTTGTGGATGGTTGTGATTTGGTGTTGGATATGGTTGAGTTTTGGGCAGTATCCCCAAGAATCATGCTGCATAAGGCTGCGCGGTCAAAAAATATTACAGTGATGAGTGCAAATCCCGTAGGGATGGGCGCACGGCTTTTTATTTTTGATGAGCATACCTGTGACATAGAGAGCTTTATGGGGATGACTGAAGAAAAGGCAGATGAGTTTGAGCAAAAAACTAAGGCGGGCACCATAACAAAGAAAGAGCAGCTTTTAGTGTTAGCGTCTGTAATGACAAATTTTGTGCCAGAACTTCCATTTTATGCGCCGGAAACTGAGATCGCGAGTAGTCACAACGCATTGCGTAAGCGAATGCTAGAAGATAGTAAGCCCTCAGTATTAGGGGGTAATATAATGATGGCGGGGGGCTTCCTGGCCAATCATGTCGCTTTGTATTTACTTCAGGGCTCTGATGTGAAGCGTAGTAAGTTGCCTCGATATCCACGGGCTCCGGGTTATCTCTATTTAGATACTGCGTTTATGCGTTCTAAACTATGTCATGATGGTTTTGTCGTTAGGGCTAAGCGTTGGCTTTATAACGCTATGGTTAAGCGACTGGCTGCGCGCATGGATGAATAACAAAAGGTTAATTTGTTGGTGCATATAAGCAACGTTAGACTAGATAAAGGCTGATATCAGTCCTAAGGGGCTGGGTGTAAGGTATTTTAGTAAAATTTTATAATCTTTTATTAACCACTGCTTGTTAGAAACAAGGCATAGACCCAACCTGAGGGAAGTATTGTCTTATGTTTCGTTCTGCAGCACTAACAACTACTACCATACTATCTTCTATTGCCTTAGTCTTGTCTGGCCCTGTTCAGGCGGCAGATGACGTAGATGCCGGAGATCTCTTAAACTTATCGCTAGAGCAGTTATCTAATATATCTGTAACGTCTGTTTCAAAGCGTTCGGAAAAGGCTAGTGAGGCTGCGGCTGCGATTTATGTCATTACGCAAGATGATATTCGTCGAAGCGGTATGACTTCAATACCTGAATTGCTTCGTATGGTTCCCGGTTTGAGTGTCGCGCAAGCAGGGGCACATCAGTGGGCCATTACGGCTCGCGGTTTCAGCGGACACTTTTCAAATAAATTGCTTGTGTTGATTGATGGTCGTTCGGTTTATACACCATTATATTCCGGTGTGTACTGGGATGCGCAGGATACGATGCTTGAGGATATTGAGCGTATTGAGGTGATTCGTGGGCCTGGTGCTACCTTGTGGGGAGCCAACGCAGTAAATGGTGTTATCAACATTATTACGAAAAGGGCGGAGGACACTCAAGGCACGCTAGTTGCGGCTACTGTTGGTAATATAGAAAATGGGCTAGTTCGTGCGCGCCATGGTATGAAGATCGGTGAAGATGATTATCTGCGTGCTTATGCAAAATATGATGATCGGGATGATACGCAAACCACAACAGACAGAGTTGGTGGAGATGCGTGGAATAAACTACAGGCTGGTTTTAGAGCCGATATGAAGGGTGCAGAAAGGCACAAGTTAACTCTTCAGGGCGATGTTTATCGTTCAGGTTTGAGTGGTGAGCTGTCTGTTCCTAGTCTTGCGGCGCCGCCTACAATAACTTACAAAGACAGAGAGTTTGTCCAGGGGGCTAATATTATGGCTCGCTGGGATTATAATTATGCCGAGAACAATGATGTCAGCGCGCAGTTTTATGTAGACAATACTCAACGAGATAATCTTATCTTTGATGATAGTCGAACTACATTTGATGTTGAGCTTCAGCATTCGCTGGTCCCTCATGAGCGCCATGAGCTGGTTTATGGTGCGGGTTACCGTTTGGTTACGGATGAGATTAATGGATCAACAGTGTTCTCGCTTTCAAAGGATGACAGAAGTGACAATCTCTTCAGTGCGTTTTTGCAGGACAAAATTGCAATTGTACCAGACAGCTTCTTTATAACTCTTGGATCAAAGTTTGAGCATAATGATTATACTGGTTTTGAGTATCAACCGAGTGGTCGTTTTACATGGTTAGTGGATGATTCGCAAACTTTGTGGGGGTCTGTTGCTCGTGCTGTACGAACTCCAAATCGTTTTTCGGATGATGGGGCGCTTGCAACCGTTGTAACCGATGTCGATCCAGGGCCAGGTGTAACATTAGGTTATCTTGGTACTATAGGTAATCCAAATCTAGATTCAGAAACATTGATGGCTTATGAGCTAGGGTATCGTATTGAGGTGGATGAGCGCCTATCGTTTGATTTTGCTGGTTTCTACAATGATTACGATAACATAGTCTTGGGTCAGCTTGGCTCCACAGTGACTACAGTTAATTTTCCTGGTTTAGGTGCGGTGCCATATATCGCGGTTACACCGCAGAACTTTAATGAGGCAAAATCATATGGTTTTGAGGCCTCTTCTAAATGGCAGGTGTTCTCTAATTTTGATTTAAGTGCTGCGTATAGTTTTCTTATCTTAAAGCTGGATCAGGGAGATCCGTTTGGTTTTGAATATACAGGGAAAACCCCTAATCACCAATTTAATGTACGTACCAACTGGTTTATAACGGATAATATAGAGTGGAATAACGCCGTATATTACGTCGATTCGCTTAAGAATCCGAATATTGCCAGCTACGCGCGCTATGATACTCGGATTTCTTGGAAGCTATCAGATTCATTAGAGCTTTCCCTTGTGGGGCAGAACTTGCTTGATCCAAATCATCCTGAATTTGTTGGCTACGTTTATCAAAATAGCGTAGAAGTCCCACGTAGCGTTTATGGTAATATCACGTGGAAGTTTTAGCGAGTGCGATTTAGGGCATTATTATATCAACATCTGCTGATTTGTATTGTCTGCGTTTTTGTTTCGTATAGCGCATATGCGGGTACAGATTACCAAGTGAAGGCAATGCAAACCATAAAGTTTATGGGGTATGTGGAATGGCCTGGTGCTAAGAAGAAAAGTGAGCAGAATCATCTAAATATCTGCGTGTATGGCGATACGGAATTTTCTAAACTTAAGAGCTTTATTGCAGGGATATCAAAGACGGCATTTCAGAAAAAAACCTGGCACTACACATTTTCTTTGAAAAAAATACCTAATCTGGGAAGTGCGGCAGATACTTGTCATGCGTTGTTCCTTGGTGAATCTAGTGCTTCGACACAAAGAAATCTTGCTCTACTAAAGGGGCGACCAATCTTAGTGCTTAGTGACACATCGAATTTTGCAGAACAGGGAGGGATGATAGGATTTGTTCTGCAAAAAACACCCGCTGGGGTAAAAGTAAAGTTTGAGATCAATTTGCGCTCTCTTAAAGCTGCCAATATGGAAATCAGTGCTGATGTGCTCGATATTGCAAACAAGGTGGTACAGTAGGGGGATGAGATGAGATTGTTTCAGAACATATCCATTCGTCAGAAGTTGACCTACATTATCATGGCGGTGAGCACAGTTTCTGTGTTGCTGACTACTTTGGCAATCTCAATTATCGGTGTGTATAACCTTAGAAACAATATCATTAGTGAGCTCAATGTTTCCGCTTCTATCGTTGGTGATAGGAATACTTCCGCGCTAGAGTTCGACAATTATGATCAAGTTGAAAGCAATCTTTCCGTATTCAGTGTGAAGCAGCCAATTGTGCAGGCCTGTTTGTATGATAAAGCAGAGCTGTCGCTGGATAGCGCCAAGGATGTTTTGGTGGGGCAGTATTTTGCAATGGAATATGGGGCTCAGACGTGCCCTGAACCGCCAGAAAGTCAGCAGGTAGAGGTAACCAATTCCAGAATTAAAATTTCTAAGGCTGTGACCAATTTCGCTGGGGAAATTATAGGTTATATTTATATCGAATCTACGCTGGTACAAATTCACGACTATATCCAAAAGCAAACATTTATCGCTTTGCTGGTAGGTCTTATGGCGCTGGTTATTTCGTATCTACTGGCTATTGGCCTGCAAAATGCTATTTCTAGACCTATCCTACGTTTGGCGGATACGGCAAAGCAGGTGACTACGCTTAAAGATTACTCAATTCGTGCAGAACAGGCAGGGGACCCACACAAAGAATTTAATAACGAGCTTGTGCATCTAACGACTGCATTCAACGAGATGTTAACTGAAATTGGCACGCGCGATCAGCAGTTAAAAAAGCAGAATATTGATCTCGAAAAAGCGAAAGACTTAGCGGAGAGTGCCAACCGTGCGAAGTCACAGTTCCTTGCCAACATTAGTCATGAGCTGCGCACCCCATTAAACGCGATTATTGGTTTCTCCTCAATTCTGATGAACCAGCTGTTTGGGCCATTGGGAGATAATAAATACCTTGAATATTCAAAAGATATCAATGAATCGGGAACGCACTTGCTCGACATTATTAACGATATCCTTGATTTATCTAAAGCTGAAGCTGGTAAGCTCGATATCAATTATGAAGAAGTGAATATTGGAAAATCGATCAACAAATGCCTTACTATTCTGGCAGAGCGTGCAGAGAAGGGGCGGGTTACTATTAGTGTTGATGCGCCGAAAACATTACCTGCATTGGTTGCAGATCGTTTGCGCTTTATCCAGATTCTACTCAACATCATGTCTAATGCAGTTAAGTTTACGGAGCCTGATGGCAAGGTGCATATTGCTGCCAAAACGCTTGAGGCCGATGGAGAGATTACGGATTTCGTCGTAACTATTCAGGATACGGGTATTGGTATGTCTAAAGAGGATCTCGATAAGGCCTTCCAGAGCTTCGGACAGGTGGATAGCGGCTTGAACCGCAAATATGAAGGTACGGGTCTTGGCTTGCCGTTAACACGTAAACTAGTAGAGCTACATTACGGTAAAATTGAAATGGAAAGCGAAATGGGCAAAGGGACATTGGTTCGTGTGACTATTCCAGCCGTACCTCCGCCAGAAGCGGGGTATGTTCCACTTGATTGAGGCTATTTATTAACCATATAAATTATAAATGGTTTTTTAACGATTGTTGGCCTAGAGTACAGATTATACACAATTTAATGAGGGTGCTTTGAAGGATATATATACAGAATCGATTTTGCTGATTGAGCGTTTACACCGTCGTTTTCTTGACGTAGTGAAAACGGAATTGGATCGACTTAAGGTAGACGATGTTAACAACGTGCAGACACTGATATTGTATAATATCAATAGTGAGCAGCTGACTATCGGTGAATTGACTAATCGCGGTTATTATCTTGGTTCAAACGTGTCTTACAATGTAAAAAAGCTTGTAGAGAATGGCTATTTGGTACAAGAACGTGCGCCACATGATAAGCGCTCTACACGTATTAAATTGTCTGATAAGGGGCTTTCTTTATGTCAGCAGATTGATGCGCTATATGGTCGTAATGTTGAGGAGCTCGGTAAAGAGATTGATGCGGTGGGGCTGTCCGGTCTTAACAACACCTTATCTCAGCTAGAACGTTTCTGGACAGATTATATAAATAATATTCATAAAATTAAGTAGGTTATATTTTCTCATCTTTCTTGAGAGATATGCTGTTTTTTGCTAGTTTGCGCTTGACTTTGCTGCGTAAAAGGCCTAAAAACTCAGCCTTTCTAACGATTACACTACAAATACGAAGGATAATACTATGGCAAGGCGTTGTTCACTGACCGGCACTGGTTCTCAATCAGGAAACAATGTGTCCCATTCAAATCGTAAGAGCAAAACTCGCTTTTTGCCAAACTTGCAAAAAGTATCGCTTCCTAGCGATATTCTTGGCTCGCGTGTGTCGCTACGTATAACGGCTGCTACATTGCGTAGCATCGAGCATAATGGCGGACTCGATTCGTATTTGATGAAGATGTCGTCTCGTAAGCTGACTGACGAAGCCGCTAAGCTGAAGCGTCAAATCGAGCGCAAAGCTGCTAAACAAGCTGCTTAATTTCCTTTTTTACTGAATAGCTGCGTTAGCTGTTCTGTCATGGTTTCACCAAGTTTATCAAGTTCGGTAATGGTAACCGCATTCTTGTAATAGCGTGTTACGTCGTGACCGATGCCGATAGCTGTGAGTTCTATAGGCATTTTTGTTTCGACTAGTTCAATGACTTTGCGTAAGTGTTTATCCAGGTAGTTTCCGCTGTTAGCTGATAATGTGCTGTCATCAACGGGGGCGCCATCCGAGATTACCATTAAAATACGTCGTTGTTCTGGGCGTGAAAGCAGTCGATCGCACGCCCAGAGAATTGCCTCTCCATCAATATTCTCTTTCAAAATACCGTCTTTAAGCATCAGCCCTAGATTCTTTTTAGCTTTGCGCCAGCTCACATCGGCGGGTTTATAGATAATGTGGCGCAGGTCATTTAGTCGGCCAGGGTGTGACGGTTTATCATCATCGTTCCATGCTTTTTGGGATTTGCCACCTTTCCATTCTTTAGTGGTAAAGCCGAGTATTTCAGTTTTTACCCCGCAGCGATCCAGCGTGCGGGCAATGATGTCGGCACTTAAGGCTGCCATGGTAATAGGGCGGCCGCGCATAGAGCCGGAGTTATCAATTAGTAGGCTCACAACTGTATCGCGAAACTCGCTGTCTTCTTCGCGTTTGTATATATATTCATAGTCGGGATGAATAATAAGGCGGGAGAGTTTACGGCTATCAATCATGCCGTCTTCTTCGTCGAATATCCAGCGGCGTGCCTGACGTGCCAGCAGTAGTCGTTGCAGGCGATTTGCCAATCTTGCTGTTACGCTCTGAAATTGTGACAGCCTTTGATCTAGCTGTGCACGCAACGTTTCTAGTTCCGTCGTTGTAGCTAGGGCGTTGGCGGGCACAGTTTCATCATATTTTGTCGTAAAGGCATGGTAGATTTTTCGTAAATCATGTCGGTCGTCATTCCAAGGGTAGGGAGATGAGCTGCGTGAGTCATCCTCCTCTACAGTGGTTTCTTCTGATTCCTGAACGGGCGTGTCATCCACTGGCATAGGCACCATGCCCGGTTGCGAGCTGCCATCCTGTGTCAGTAGCTCCATCGTGAAGTCACTTGCTTCTTTTTGCTGCTCATCAGAAGTGTTTGGCTGATCATCAGGGGCTGGTGTGGCGTTCTCCTTCTCTTCACTGTCTATCGATTGGCGGATATATGCCAATTCCTCGATGAGCTTTAATGCTATTTTCGCGTAGTCCGTTTGAGCTCCAATTTGTGCTTTCATGGAGTCAAGCAGCGGTAACAGCTTCTTTAGCTCGTCATGTGGGAAGGCTGCTATTTCCTGTAAGTTGCCTGGGGCAGCCTGATTTGCGATATGGACTCTACTCAACAACTCAACAATGGTTGGTAGGGAAATATTTTCAGTAGTTATCTGGTGTTCGATGCATTCTTTTTCAAATCGTTTAGCCAGATTATGTTGTACGCCGGTCATATTTTGGCTGCCTAGTGCTTCCACACGCACATTTTCTAGCATATCAAATAATCTGGCAGAAGCAGGTTGTGTAGGGCGAATGACGTAATGTTGCTGGGCGTCATGCAATCGGAAATAAAGAGCGTTATTATCAGCTATTCCGCGTATGCCAGCTATATCTGCTTTGTGGAGTTGACTGGGAATAACTGGGGTGGAGGGTACGTCTTTACTACGGGCGAGGGCGCGCATGGTAGCGCTTAATGCTTGTTTGAAGCTACTTTGTGTGCCTTCAGAATCAGGCTTCATCTTCTTCCAATATGCCTATATTGAAGCAGCGTTGATAATATTCTGCGATAATCGTTTTTTCATTCTCATCACATTTATTCATAAATGTTAGGCGGAAGGCGCGGTGAACATCGCCAAAGATTTTGGTGTTCTCTGCCCAGTTAATTACTGTGCGAGGCGACATCACGGTAGATAAGTCTCCCTGAATAAAACCTTCACGTGTAAGCCCTGCCATAGCAACCATGCTTTTAATGGTTTCTTTGCTCTTAGCGCCCATGTCTTTCACTTTTGCACTAACGATTTTTAGCTCGTCTTCTTCGGGCAAGTAATTAAGTGTTGCTACGATATTCCAGCGATCCATTTGCCCTTGGTTGATAGGGTGTGTACCGTGATAGATGCCAGTGGCATCTCCTAGCCCAACGGTATTTGCGGTAGCAAACATTCTAAAAAACGGGTGAGGGGTGATGACGCGATTTTGATCTAGTAGTGTAAACTTTCCATGTGCCTCTAAGACACGTTGGATCACGAACATCACATCCGGCCTCCCTGCGTCATATTCATCAAACACTAGTGCCACTGGGCGACCTAATGACCATGGCAAAATGCCTTCTTGGAATTTGGTGATTTGTTTGCCGTCTTGCAGCTTAATCACATCGCGGCCGATCAAATCAGTGCGGCTAATATGGCTATCAAGATTTACACGAATACATGGCCAATTTAGGCGGGCAGCTATTTGTTCAATATGCGTAGATTTCCCCGTGCCATGATACCCTTGTACGATCACGCGTTTATTGTGTGTAAACCCTGCGAGCAGGGCGGCCGTGGTTTCTGGTTCAAAGTGATAATCCGGGTCAATTTCTGGTACATGTTCAGATGTTTCTGCAAAAGCAGGAATCTGGAAGCCAAGCTTTACCCCGAAAAGTTTATCGGCGGATACAAGTTTATCAGGCGAATCAGTGGTCATATCATTGTCTGTTTTAAGCGGTGATTGTGTCATAGCTTATGCTTTATAGCTGTCTGATTTAAGATGTGCAGCAAGTAAGTGGTAAGATTCAGTGATTTTTTTGAATTTTTCTTCTGATAATTTATTGCCTTCATTCAGATCCGGGTGGTGTTTTTTGACTAGTAGGCGGTAGGTGCTTTTCAATTCCTTGATATTATATGGATACTCTAGGTCTAGCAATGCTAAGGCTTTTCGAACTTTTACAGGTAGCGGAGGCTGTGGTTTCTTCGCTCTTCTTTTATCGCCGGCAATAAATTCATATAGTGCGTCCTGTAGGGCGGCCATGGGTTCACGCATGCGTGTTTCACGGTTCCATGTAGGGCGATGGCCGGTGACGGCATCGTGGTGAAAATTTTCAATTTCCTGCGCATCCATGCCCTTAAAGTAATCCCATTGTTTATTATGCTCACGGATATGCTCAAGGCAAAGCCATTGATATTCATTTAATCGGTCGTTTGCCTTAGGGGCCTTATAGGTGCCTTTTTCCATGCAGCCTTTTGCCTCGCAGTTAGAGGCCTGCTCTGGGGGAATATGGGGAACAAAATCATTCTTACTTGGCATAGTGCAATAATATCATAAATCGGGCAGATGTTTAGCACTATAGTAATAGTAAAGCTTAGGCTTCTTCTAGAGCTTTCTGCTGTTTATTGGTTTTTAATTCTGGCTCGCTATCTTGGACGAGTAAAAGCAGTTCTTTGACTAGTTTTTTAATTTCACGAGAAGCGGGACTGGTTGGTGCTATTTCGGTTGCGGTGCGCCCTTCCATCAATGATGAAGCGAATAGTACGCGGTTTCCAATAGTGTTTTCGGCGAGTTCGGGCAATTCATCAGCTATAACATTTGCCAGTTTTGAGTTTGGGTTCACACGATTTAAAACCACACGTACAGCGGTTCTTTCTGTCTTTGCCAGTTCCAGTGTTGCTTTTGTGGCCCATAAATCGGTAGGGCTTGGTTGAATGGGGATGACGATTAAATCAGCGCTACGTATGGCTGCTCTGGCTTCAGTTTCCGTATGGGGAGGGCTATCAATAATGACATAATCTTGCGACTTTTTTAGCCGTGCTACCTCACTACCCACACGCCATCCAGACAGGGCGTTAAAGGTTATCCCAGTATATCCTTCGCCAAACCTTTCTTCACGTATATTATGCCAATAGCTTAAGCTACCTTGCGGATCGATATCGATTGCTGCCACTCGATTTCCCCGCTGGCTTAATGCAATCGCAATATGTGCGGCCAGTGTGGTTTTTCCTGCCCCGCCTTTTTGCTGTGCAATCGTGATAATTTTTGCCATAGTGCGCTCCGTTTAAAAAATGGTTATAGAGAAATAGCAAAAATAATTGTTTGCACAACTTTATTTGGGGCAGTGTTATATTTTGCTACATAAAATGATGTCGGATACTTCAAAAGCAGCAATATATCTTAAGCAAGACAAGTTAGTCGCATTCCCTACGGAAACGGTATATGGGCTAGGGGGGAATGCGCTATCTGATAAGGCGGTGGCCGCTATCTACGAGGCGAAGGGGCGGCCAACATTTAATCCGCTTATTGTGCATGTGGCTTCTCTGGCTATGGCTAAAAAATATGTGCTAGTGAATGAATGGGCTGAGAATTTAGCCGAACAGTTTTGGCCGGGGCCACTGACTATGGTGTTACCGCGCCAAAAAGATTGCGAGCTTTCATTATTGGTGAGTGCGGGCTTAGATAGTGTGGGGATACGTATGCCTGCGCATCCGTTGGCTAGAAAATTATTGGAGGAATCAGGGCTCCCACTGGCGGCACCAAGTGCGAATCGTTCGGGTAAGATCAGCCCAACTTTGGCTGCTCATGTGCAAGAAGAGCTGGGAGATCGCGTGGCGATGATACTGGATGGTGGAGCGTGCGAGGTTGGTATAGAGTCGACAGTTGTTGATTTAACTGGTGGTGCGCCCGTTATCTTGCGCCCGGGTAGCATCACAAAAGAACAACTTGGAAAGATTGTTCCGCTCTCAGAAAGTGTCAGTTCTCAGATTAAGGCTCCGGGGATGCTGCGCAGTCACTATGCTCCCTCAAAGTCTGTTCGGCTAAACGCAACAGATGTTAGGGAGGGGGAAGGCTTATTGGTTTTTGGCAGGCCCATTAAAGGTGCATCATTAATCGAAAACTTAAGTGAATCCGGTGATCTTAAAGAAGCGGCAGCAAACTTGTTTCGTATGCTGCGCGTGCTAGATGCGAGTGATGTAATTTCTATAGCGGTAATGCCAATTCCTGAGATAGGGCTGGGGGTTGCCATTAATGATCGCTTGCGGCGTGCTGCGGCTTAGCTTTTTACGAACGCTTTCCAGTTAATTTATTGATTAAAATTATATCACCCTAAGCTGTTAATAGAAACTTTACTTTTGGGCTTTAGGTCTTCTTAATGGAAAAAAAATTTACAAATTAAATTTGCGGGTTAGTTTTCTTGCTTGGTTATATTGTGCACACAAATTTTCTTAGAGGATTTTGATGACCAATTTAAAAAATACTTTTGTTTACTCAACTATACTGGCTTCATCGCTCTGTGCTTCACATAGTGCGTTTGCAGGGGACTCACTTGAACAAGCATTTAGGGATGGAACCCCCTATATAGACATGCGCTATCGCTATGAGTTTATTGACCAAGACAGCAAAACAAAAAATGCGAATGCTTCCACATTACGTACGCGCTTAGGGTATCGGTCGGGGGAATTTCATAATTTCTCTGGTGTGCTGGAGTTTGAAAATATTGTGCAGGTTGGTTCGGATAGTTTTAATGATACTGTTAATAAAAAGACCATGTACCCTACAGTTGCGGATGTCGAGGGAACAGAGCTTAATCAGGCCTTTTTACAGTTTACAGGTATTGACGATACCCGTCTTAGGGTTGGCCGTGAAGCAATCAACATTGGTAATCAACGTTTTATAGGTTCAGTTGAGTGGAGGCAAAATAACCAGACATTTGATGCGATTTCGCTGGTGAACCAGTCATTGCCAGATACGGTCGCTACTTATGCATATTTGAATAAAGTCCATCGTATTTTTGGTGATGATTCAGGTATGGGAAACTGGAACTCTAGTAGTCACATTATTAATGCAGCAAACAAGACAACATCGCTTGGTACGATATCTGGTTATGGTTATTTTCTTGATTTCGATATGGATGCGCCCGCAGTTTCCAGTAAAACCTATGGTATTAGTTTAGATGGCAAGCAAAAAATCGATGAGCATTTTACCTTCAAATATTACTTAGAATACGCACATCAATCGGATCACGGGAGCAATACAACGAATTATGATGCGCAGTATTACCATATAGCTCCGGCCATTTCATTTGGTGGTTTCACAGGGACGCTTGGCTACGAGGTGCTTGGAAGTGATAATGGTGTGATTGGTTTTTCTACACCTTTGGCAACTGGTCATAAATTTAACGGTGCCGCGGATAAATTCTTAAGTACGCCAGCCGGCGGTTTGGAAGACGCCTATATTGAACTGAAATATAAGGTAAAAGATAAAGGCGATGATACCGATATATTCAATGGGTTGTTGGTTAAGGCGCAGTATCATGATTTTTCGGCTGAGCATGGTAGCGCAGACTACGGAACCGAATTTGATCTCTACGTTAAAAAACCAATTGCGGGGCATTTTTATGCAGAGGCTGGTTATGCAATCTATGACGCGGATACAATTTCTTCTGATACACAAAAATTCACGTTGGGTATTGGTATGAGGTATTAGAAAATGCCGATCAAGCACGTTCTTGTAAGAATTATGTCTATAGTTAGTAAATAGAAAATATATTTCGCGGGTATGTATTAGGTGCACGCCATATACCAGGAGGGTTAGATGACTATTAAACATTCGCTACTCGTTATTATCTTGGCGCTTAATGCAATTATCGCCTATTTTTTAGTGGGAGATATTGGAGCTGCTATTCATCATAAACACCAGCTACATGAGGAGCAGGAGGCGAACATTGCTATGACTGATTTGCTCAAAGCGGCTGGCGATTGGGCTGTAGAGCGTGGTGTATCTAATGCAGCACTCAATGCAAGTGCACCTATTAGTGACGAGCGCAAACAAAAAATCCTTGCAAGAAGAGAGGCCGCTAAAGCGATGTATGTTGACGCGCTTAAGCATATTGATGAACTTATTAAGGTGATTGATCCCTCAAACCCTCACTATCAATTACTTATTGATACAACTGAAAATACCAAGCAGCGTTTCGCTGAGACGGAGCAATTACGTGCTTTGCTAGATAAGAATCTAGAAAAGTATAAGAGCCAGCGTGATCCAGAGCTTATTAAGCAATGGGTTCCAACTATGTCAGCGCTTATTGTCACTAGTCAGGATCTTCGTTTTCTTTTAACTGAAGAGGCGATGAAAGTTGATCCAGAGCTAGGGCGCGAAGGCGAATTTCGTCACTTCTCTTGGATTATGAGTGAATATGCTGGGCGTGAACGTGCGATGATTGGCGGTTTGATTGCAGCTAATCAACCAATTACCAATGTAAAGCTTAAAACGCTTTCAGAGTACCGTGGTCGTGTAGAAGAAGCGTGGAGCTTGGTTAAAAAGCTGGGATACACTTCTAACGAAGATGTTCATAAAGCGATGGCTAACGTGCAAAAAGTGTTTTTTGATGATTTTAGTACTGTCCGTGATCGTATTTATGCTGCGGGTATGCGAAACCCAACTTATACAGAAGAAGGTGGAATGCATTCGGTCTATCCAGTAAGTGGCGAAGATTGGATAGCTTCGGCAACCAAAGCTATCAATAGTATTTTGATGCTACAAGAGGCCTCTTTTGCGGAAACGGATGCACATATGGCGCATGTGGAAGCGGAGGTAAGGCAGGAAATTTTATTCAAGGGAGTATTCCTGGTAGTTTCATTAATCGTCAGTGCGGCGGCTTTCTATGTCTTATTTTTTAAGGTGTTGCGCCCGCTTCGTAGCATGACGGACGCGATGAACATTTTGGCAGGTGGAGATACAAAAGTAGAAATTCCATGTGTTGGGCAGAAGAATGAAATGGGTGAAATGGCTGACTCTGTGCAGGTATTTAAAGATAATGCACTTGAGCGTAAGGCTTTGAGAGAGAAACAGCGGCAAACTGAGGAAAGAGCTAAGGAGGAAAAGCGGGCTACAATGAATGGCTTGGCTGATTCGTTTGAGCAGCGTGTGCAGGGTATTATTCAAACCGTTGCCTCTGCATCCACAGAGTTGTCGCAGACAGCAGAGATGATGGCGAATACTATTGAGAAATCAAGTAAGCTCGTTATGGAATCGACCGCAGGTGCAGAGCAAACGAGTGCTAATGTTCAATCCGTTGCTTCAGCGGCTGAAGAAATGTCAGCTACGGTAAGTGAGATATCTTCGCAGATTCAAAAATCAAATGGTTTTGTGGAGGGGTCTGTTAACGAAGTTGATGGTGCGGATACCCATGCACAAGCACTTTCTGCTGCCTCAACTAGAGTTAAAGATGTTATTAGCTTGATCTCTGATATAGCAGGGCAGATTAACTTGCTTGCGCTCAATGCCACCATTGAATCAGCACGTGCAGGTGAGGCAGGAAAAGGGTTTGCGGTTGTAGCTGGTGAGGTGAAAAACCTGGCGGGGCAAACTGATACCTCTATTCAGGAAATTGAGAAAGTGATTGCGGAAATCAATGTTGCTTCGGAAGATATCTTGAATTCGTTGGGTGGTATTAAGAAATCTGTTTCAGATATCTCGGATGCTTCCGGTGGCATTGCGGCCGCGGTAGAAGAGCAGTCTGCAACTACCAATGAAATTGCATCTAATATGCAATCTGCTGCGCAAGGGACGCAGACAATTACTGGAAATCTTCAGGGAATTAATCAGAGCACCCAAGAGTCAAAGGAGGCTTCCGAACAGGTATTGGCAGCGGCTCAGGAGCTTTCCAGGCAGTCTGAAACCCTTAGCAGAGAAGTCGAAGAATTCATGTCAGAAATTCGTGCTGCTTAGTGGCTCTATATATCTTTGCTGTTGCTAGGTTCTCTTGAGAGCGTTTTATAGAGCCTGATTTGTCGGTTTTTTTCTCTAGAAATTATTTCCTACTGCTGTCAAGGCTATTAATTCTCATATCAGCTATGCATTTCATGCAATCCTAATTTGTCTCGTAGAGGCATATTATTCGGGGCATGAAGACGTGCTTATATATCATTTTAGCTCTTACCTTGGCATTTCCTGCTTATGCTGGGAGGTGTACTACCGGGTTGAGCCATGGTGGGAATCCTGTAACGATCTGTAAATAGATTGTTTGCAAGAGCCTGCCAAAACCGCTGATCCGCTATCCTTTTGGTGTATGGCGGGGGCGTTGTTGTTTCATAGAGAGTTTACAGAATATAGGGTCGTACGCGAAATAGTATAAATGCGCCTTGACCGTGGCTATTAATGCGTCATATAACTTCTTTTCCTAAGAATGAGGCTGGGTAGCAAAGTGGTAATGCACGGGACTGCAAATCCTGTATCGGGGGTTCGATTCCCCCCCCGGCCTCCAAATCCATATGGGAGAGTGGCGAGTGAACTCAAAAAGCCTGAAAGCCCTTATTGCAGCGCTCCTGCTGTCATTTTTGCCTATTACGAAAAGCTATGCGGTTGATGTTTATTACATCGAGTTGGGAAATGCCCGTACAGAGGAAGAGGCGCAGCTTAAGTGGCAAGAGTTATTAGACCAGCACACTATTCTGCTGGAAAAACTGCAATATTTTCCCCGTACACTGATTCATGCGGGGCGTAAACAACGTACACATATCCAGGCTGGTCCTATTGAAGAAAAACATGAGGCACAAAAGCTGTGTAACAAGCTTTTTGCGGTAGATGTGTCCTGTTTTATTGCGGAAGGCCTGCCGCCTGGATATGAGCGTAAACGCAAACAGGAAAAAGCGCCAGTAGCTGAGCCATTACCATGGCTAAAAGAGCCGGTACAACAGGCGCAGATAATTGAAGATAAACCTGAAAGTGAAGGATTGATAGATTGGGTGTTTGGTTCTTCTGAAGCGGTAAGGGAAGAAGATCAGGAGACCACTATGCAGGTGGCGGAGGCCATTCGCGTGCCTCTGAGTGAAAGCGCTGAACCGATAGAGACGAAGCCACTACTAGAAAAGCCTGTGATTTCTGGCAAATCTGGCTGGTTGAATGTTGCAAGTTTCTCTGATCAAAAACATGCAACAATATTCTGGAAGCAAATTAGAACGCATACCCCATCGCTCGCTGCCGGGTTGCGTGTATTGGTTATTGCTCCTATGGAAAAGCGTGGTTCTGAAGTGTTGTTAAATATTGGGCCGTTTGCGAGTGAGACGGGGGCAGTTGACTTTTGTGAGCAGGCGGTAAAAACATTAGATGTGAGCTATGTGTGTCGTTTTGAGCGTACAGATGCTAAAGGTAAGAAAGCTTCACGTTCCGAGATGGGAAGACGTTCCGACAGCTATAATCGCCGTCGTAAAAATGTACGGAATTTGGATTATAATAATTTAGGTTCGGTGCGCGCTCAGGCCTATTGGTTGCAGGTGGCTTCAGAGCCTACGCAGTTAAAGGCAGCGGCAGAATGGAAAGAAATTCTTAGGCAGCATGGTGATATTGTAAAAGGTATGAGAAACAGTATTTCTCGTAGTTTAGATGGAGATGATTACATAGTACGTCTTGGGCCAATTAGCACCAGCGAAGAAGCAACCAGTATTTGTTATTCCCTGAAAGAACGTGGAGCTTATTGCCAGATTTTCGGCGGATTATAGGCTGATTACATCTATTTCCACGGAGTGGGGGCTAGGGTGCTTAAAAATAGCGAAAATATGTGCTGGTATTCCTGATTAAGGTTTGCTATAAAGCCGTCTCTCAAACAAGCTATTCGGCTTGTTTCCTTAGGTATTCCGCGATAGCTCAGCGGTAGAGCATCCGACTGTTAATCGGACGGTCGCTGGTTCGAATCCAGCTCGCGGAGCCATTCTTCACTTTTGGCCAAATGCGCCATCTGGTCAGAGGGCTTTCTTACTGAATATTCAAGATTTTTCCCTCTTACAGCAAAGTTCGGAACCACGAAATTGATCAATTGCCGTTTTTGCTCGATTTCCGAACTCTCGAACAAGTCATAAGCGCGGGAAGCCAGTTCAAACAAGGCTGACGCGGTGATAGCGAACCTCTGGTCGGCTTTGGTGTAGCTCTCCATCTGGGCATTTAGCTCATGCTGGCGTTGTTTCAGTTTGTACGCCTTTTCGTCGTATTCCTTCCGCGTAATACTCCCTTCAAGCCGAACATCCAGCAATGCCTCCAGTTTCTTTTTGTTGGAGAATCCAGTCCTGATTCATGATGGTGTATTTACCTTTTTACTTACTCCAGCCGTTATTTGCACCCAATACAGCAGCTATTTCCTATATTTCTTAAAATTCTCAGCCTGCTCAAAAATTTCTTTGTAAACCTCGTCACGATCAATAGGTGGGTAGTCATGCTTAGCCAGCAGAATGATTAAATCAGCTTTTAACTCAGCTTTGATGTCATCGCGTTGACTCCAGTCTGTGTATTTGGCTTTATCGTCCACCACCTTTTTGACTTCACGAGCCAATAGAATCAGTCGGTCATCGGGGTATTTGAAGTCATATCTGTGGGTCAGCTCTTTCAAGATGTCGTAAAAAGCCTTCTCCTCAAAATCGATGCCTAAATCAGCGAAGGATTCACGTTCCTTTTTCAAGGCATGATACAGATCTATAATTTCATCGGTAAAATCTTCCAGCACTTCACTTCGGAGTACATCCTGCTCCTTACGCTCATTGTATCGGTCGATGAGAGCGCGGAATTTTTCAGAAAAATCTACGCCCTTTACTTTGTTTACCTTTTTGAGGTCATCGATGGCTTTCGTCAGCAACTGCTGAAGAAGCTTGATCCTGGTATTGGGGAGTTTGATTTTCTCAATCTTGGCAAGATAGTCATCATCGAAAATATCCACCTCAGCTTGGTTGCCATCACCGAGCTTGAATATCTCTTCCACCCCATCGCTTTGTAGGGCATCTTTGATCATATTGCGCACTTTGGCATTCATCTGTGCTGTATCTGGTGCATTGCCTTTGGTGAGTTTGAAAACGATAGAACGAACTGCGATATAGAAGTGAATATGATCGCGCTCTTCCTGCGTAATATCTTCACTGCCACAGCAGATGTCATATGCCGCTTTCATGCGTTTTACCAAAATCATAAAGCGCTTTTCAAGCTTCTGCGTTAGCTGAACGAATTCCGCTGCTAGATTCAAGCATCCGAGCTGCTGTAAGGATGAGCCAGAGAAATAATCTGTTTTATCAAACTGGTGAAATAATTTTGCCAGCAAGTCCAGATGATCTTTTACAATCACAATGGACTGATTGATCTCTTCAATATTCTGGCCATCTGTTTTGGAATAATGCGCCAAGGCAAGATTCATCTGACGTTTGATGCCGATATAATCAACGACCAGCCCTTTTTCTTTGCCCTCATATTTACGATTCACCCGTGAGATGGTCTGGATCAGATTGTGGCGCTGGATTGGCTTATCGATGTAGATCGTATCAAGAAACGGCACATCAAACCCTGTCAGCCACATATCCACCACAATGGCGATTTTGAAGTTTGACTTCGCTTCTTTGAACTGACGATCCAGCTCCTTGCGATATTTTTTGTCTCCTAGGGTTTTGTATAAATCCTCAGGGTCGTCCTTGCCACGGGTCATGATCATCTTCACCCGTTCCATTGGCTTGATTTCTTTGCGCTCTTTGTCTGTCAGCTCTGCGCCAGCCTCAGCAACTTGCACTTCTGCCCACTCAGGGCGCAGCGCAACAACCTCTTTATAAAATTCATAGGCAATCGGACGGCTGCTACACACAAACATTGCCTTACCTTTAACGGTAGCCCCTTCCAAGATGCGACGCTCATAATGCTGAACGAAATCAGCCGCCAATGCTTTGATACGGTCAGGGTCGCCTAAAATGGTGTTCATCTGGGCGGTCGCTTTTTTGCTTTCTTCAATCGCATACTCACTGGCACCATCATCGGCACATTGATTGTAGTAAGCCTCGATTTCCTGAAGTTTTTCATTATCCAGCAGTACTTTTGCAGCGCGCCCCTCATATACGATGCGAACCGTAATCTCATCAAACACAGATTCCGTCATGGTGTAGGCATCTACCACGTCACCAAATACATCCAGCGTGGCATCGATAGGTGTGCCAGTGAAGCCGACATAAGTCGCATTCGGCAATGAATCATGCAGATATTTGGCAAAGCCGTAGCTGTGCTTCACACCATCAGCAGTTACCTTAACTTTCTGATCCAGATTAATTTGGCTGCGGTGTGCTTCATCAGAAATACAGATGACATTGCTACGGTCAGTAAGCAGTTTGGCATCTTCTGTAAATTTGTGAATAGTCGTTAGGAAAACCCCGCCACTATCACGTCCCTTTAGTTGCTCGCGCAAATCAGCACGGCTTTCTACGGTGACAATATGTTCATCGCCCACATAGCCCTTGGCATTGGTGAACTGACCAGACAGTTGGTCATCCAAATCGGTGCGGTCGGTAATTAGTACGATGGTCGGGCTGGAAAACTCCACACTACGCATCAATAAGCGCGTGAGAAACAGCATAGTAAAGCTCTTGCCACACCCTGTGGCTCCAAAATACGTTCCACCTTTACCATCGCCCTCTGGTTTGCGATGCTGCATGATATTTTCATAAAGCTTGGTCGCTGCATAATATTGCGGGTAGCGGCAAACAATCTTTTCCTGCTTTTTCGAGGTATCAGGGAAATAGACAAAATTGCGAATGATGTCGCGCAAACGGTGCTTTTCAAACAGGCCTTTCGCCATGGTGAAGAGGGAATCGATACCATCTTTTTCCAGCTTCTCGTTGCCTTCAATTTTGCGCCACGCATAGAAAAACTCATACGGCGCAAAGAACGAGCCCATTTTATTGTTCACGCCGTCGCTGATGACGCAGAACGCGTTATACTTAAACAGCTCAGGAATATCGCGCTTGTAACGCACTGTCAGCTGGATGTACGCATCGTGAATCGTGCATTCCTCGCGCACCGCACTTTTGAACTCAAACACCACCAGCGGCAGGCCGTTAATATAGAGAATGCCATCAGGGATACGCTTTTCAAACCCGCTGATTTCCAGTTGATTGACGATTTTGTAGATGTTCTGATCCGCTGCTGAATAATCAATCAGCTGGATGAACAGGTCTTTCTTATTGCGGTCTTCACGCTTCAGTAAAAATCCATCGGAGACCATTTTCATAATGGCCTTGTTGCTGTCATAAAGGTCAGAGGCTGGCTTACTTTCCAGCTGGCGTAGGATGCTCTCAATTTCCAAAGTGGTGATGCCATCATCGGCGTACTGGCTTTTCAGGAAGCCGCGCAAATCATCTTTAATCAATACTTCTGATGGGTCACGCGTCAATGTGCCGCCCAGCACATGTGGAAAGCCTTGCTGTTCGAGCAGTTCAATAATGGCAGTTTCTAGAGAGCTTTCAGTGAATTTCATGCGGCAACACCCCTTATCTTTTGAGCGGAAATTGCCGATAGTAATGATTGCGAAAGCTCTTTAAGTTTAGAGTTTTCAAGGGCATTATTTTTGATGCGAGCAAAAATAGGCGTCATATGATCATGAAAATCCTGCATTTTAGTTGGGTCAATTTTCACAACTTCATATTCTTCAAGATAATCACTATGCACTCTTTGTCGGCCTGAGCTTCCCACCATACTACTGATTGCATATTCTCTAAAATTATCATCTCTGGCTAAACAATATATCCAATAAGGACTGGTTTGTTTTTTTGCCCTCATAACTATAAATTCTGTTGATCCATAAGCCACTTCATCCTTCTCTAAAGTGCTGATGAAAGCCGTTTTTCCGTTTTCCAGACATGGAGTGATGCGTGCTAACAAAGTATCACCATTCATGAACTTGGAGCCTGCCGTAAATGGCCTTTGTATATGACCTCTAATTGTCATATGTGACTCCTGAAGATCTGCCATTTCTACGTAACTTGTGACCTCATTCTTTTTTATTGAATGTTTAGGGTTAAAATAAATGTATTCGCCTAATTTCTCGGAAACAGCAGTATCACAATTATCCACGAACCAGTGTTTGTAAATCGCCTGCGCGGTTTCCTCCAACTTCTGGTTCATCTGCTCATTGAGCTTAATGCGGTTCACAATGGTGTTATATTCCCGCACAATCTCCCGCTGCTTTTCGATGGAGGGAATTGGAAGTTCAATATCGCACATTTCTTCCCAGCCAAAAATCTCCCGCACACTGCCATGAGACATAAAACGGGCATAGCGGTCAAACTCTGGCCTACGAAACCACATCATCAAATATTCCGGATCAAGCTCCTCATGATCAATAATTTCAAAAACTGTATATGCTTGTGAGACAATTCCCTCATCAAGGTGCTCTAACATAGCGAGCCCCATTTTATCGCCACGCCGGGAGGTATCAGGAACATAAGTAAATTGATTTCTTTTCACTACTTTGTATTTTCTGAAATCTGTTCCAACCGTATTTGCGATGGATTCTATAAAAACCTTCTGGGTCGATACCCCCAGCAGGTTTTCCTCTTTTCCTTCTTTATTTCGGATATCGACCTGACGAATATACGGTCCGAGTTTTTTATAGCTTGATCGCATAACCAAGCTCCTCAAATACATTTAACAGCTCCTGCTTGGATTGCTGTTCTGTTTTCAGCAGTGAGGCAAACTCACTTTGAAGTGATGCCATCTTCTCATCGAAATCGATGTTTTCATCGCGGTTGATGAACTCAATATATTTGCTTGGCACCAGCGAATAATCTTTGCCACGCACTTCCTCTAAATTTGCGGAATAGCAATATTCTGGCACATTCTGATAGTCATCGGCAGCGCCGACTTGCTGCCATGTGTGATAGGTTTTGGCGATGTCTTGAATATGCTGCTCAGAGAACTGGGTAAATTTCTTTTCAAACGGTTCTCCCCATTGGCGCAGATCCATGAACAGAATTTCATTTTCGCGGTCACGATAGTGCCGCTCAATATCGCCATGCTTGATGGTGCGTGCCTTTTTATTTTTATTCAAAATCCAAAGCGTCACGCTGATATCCGTGGTGTAAAACATGCTACGCGGCAGAATTACCACAGCCTCAACCACTTTATTTTCAATCATCTTCTTACGAATTTTATGTTCTTCCCCGCCACCAGAAAGCGCACCATTGGCCAGCAAAAAGCCCGCCACGCCATTTTCCGAAAGCTTAGAAAGCATGTGCAATATCCAGCCATAGTTGGCATTGCTGGTGGGCGGCACTTCATAACCACTCCAGCGAGCATCGTCTGTCAGCTCATTATCCGCACGCCAGTCCTTCAGGTTAAAGGGCGGATTGGCAATGATGTAATCTGCCTTCAAATCCGGATGCAAATCCTTCGAAAAACTATCAGCCGCTACTTCACCCAGATTGGCTGAAATGCCTCGAATGGCGAGGTTCATCTTCGCCAGCTTATAGGTGGTGTTGGTTTGCTCCTGTCCGTAAATGGAGATGTCTTTGGTGTTGCCCTGATGGTTTTGTACGAACTTCACCGACTGCACAAACATACCGCCTGAGCCACAGCATGGGTCGTAGATTTTGCCCTTATATGGCTCGATCATCTCGGCAATCAGGTTCACAATGCTTTTAGGCGTGTAGAACTCACCTTTGCCCTTACCCTCTGCCAGTGCGAATTTGCTGAGGAAATATTCATAGACCCGCCCGACAATGTCCTGACTCTTATCCTTCAGCGTGTGAATGTTGTTGATGGTATCTATCAGCGCAGAGAGCTTGCTGGCATCCAACCCGATGCGTGAGAAATAGTTATCCGGCAGTGCACCTTTGAGTGCTTTGTTATTTTTCTCAATAGTATGCAGGGCGGTATCAATTTTGAGCGCAATATCATCCTGCTTGGCGTGCTGCTTGATAAAGCTCCAGCGTGATTCTGGCGGCAGATAAAACACGTTCTTCATGGTGTAAAACTCCACCATGTCGATGTAATCATTTTTACCCTCGTCAATCAGCTCCTTGCGGCGCTCTTCAAACGTGTCACTGATAAACTTCAGGAAGATAAGGCTGAGCACCACATGCTTATATTCTGATGGCTCCACGCTGCCGCGCAGCTTATTGGCTGAATCCCAGAGGGTTTCTTCCATGCTCTTTTGTTTTTTTGGTGCCGCCGCCTTTTTTGCCATCGTTATTTTCCGTCCTTTGATTTTACTTCCTGTTCTTTGATCCATGCATCAATTTCCGTTTTCCTGAAACGCCAGGAACCTCCTATCTTAAATCCTGGCAACTTCCTTTCCGCTGCCAGCCGATAGGTCGTTTTCTCCGCCAATTTCAAATAGGTGGAGAGTTCTTTAATCGTCAAAATACCATCTTCAGACATTAGGATTGCACCTTTTCAAAAACAGTCTATGATGAAAATAGAGGAAAATTCAGGAATCGGCAAGTGAGTAAAAAAATATGACCGAATTGGTATTAAAGTATGATCCTTTAACAATTAAACACTTAGGTGTTTCGTTGTACTCACAACTTCCTAGTGTTTTGTCTGAACTCGTGTCTAACGCATATGATGCAGATGCAGAAAATATTTTTATCAAACTAACCGAAGCCCCGCAGAAAGAAATCATTGTTACCGATGATGGTGATGGAATGACTTTTGATGAGTTGAATGAAAAATATTTACTTATTGGACGAAACCGCAGAATGCAGAACCATGCACAAAAAACCCCAACCAAGAAACGGCCCGTTATTGGAAAAAAGGGGTTGGGGAAACTATCCGTATTTGGTGTTTGTAAAGAAGTTGAGGTTAAAACAGTGAAGAATGGGGTTTTAAACCATTTTTCAATGGATTTAGAAGAAATTGAAAAGTCAAAGGGAGTGTATCACCCCACCATAATCAGCAAAAACCAAACTACTGATGGTTCCTCTGGAACAACAATACACCTGAAAAAAATCAAACGAAAAACTCCATTTGATGTCGAGGCAATATCAAACTCTTTGTCAAAAAAGTTTACTATTTTTGACGAATTAAAAACTACTGTGGTTATGGGCGATCACGATGTTGAGATAACCAATGAAATGAAGTTTGAAAGTCTTGATATCGAATTTGAATGGACATTTCCAGATAAGAGTTTTGGCACCGATTATGAGTATTGGAAAAATATAAAGGGTAAAATCATTACCCCCAAAACACCTCTGAAAGACACACAAATGAAAGGTATTTATCTTACATCAAGGGGGAAAATTGTTAATGAAGCAGAATTTTACGGAGCCAGAGATAATGATCAGTTCCATGCTTACGTTACGGGATATCTTTCTGTAGACTTTATCGATGATTTTCCAGAAGATATTATTAGCACTGATAGGCATTCATTAATATGGGAGAATGATGAAGCTGCAGCTTTAAAGAGTTACTTGCAGGATATAATAAGAAAAATTAATAATAGCTGGGGAAAGAAAAGAGCACAGAAAAAAGCCGAGCGGATAAAGGAAGATGGAGGTCATGATATTGCAACATGGAAATCAGGACTTCCCAGTTACGAGAAGAAACTAGCTGATCAAATAATTGATCCCATCCTTAAAGACCCTTCTATTCCATCTGAGCAGTCTGCATCTATTATTCATGGAGTTATTGACCAATTTAACAATCAGGCATTTAAAAGCTACGCATCAGATCTTGCAGAAACATTACCTCCTGAAGAGCTTCCTAAAATACTTAAGCTTATGAATGATTGGAAAATTGTGGAAATCAGAGAATTGAGTGCGCTGGCCGAAGCTAGAATTGGTGTAATCAATAAGTTTGAACAATTATTGGATAACAATGCTAAAGAGGTTCCAACATTACATAACTTTCTCAAGAAATTTTCATGGTTGCTGGACCCTAGAATATTAGAATTTGATGATGAGGTGAAATATTCAACAATCCTAAAAGAGACCTATCCAGAACAAGCCCTTGAAGAAAAAGACAGAAGAATAGATTTTCTGTGTAGCAATGCACTAGGTGGAATATTATATGTCATTGAGATAAAGCGAAGTAATTATGTTGTTGATCTGAAAGCTATTGAGCAAGCGTATTCATATAAAAGTTTTTTAGAAGAAAAATATTCGACAGAATCTGGTTTTTCTAATGTTGTTTGCTTTGTGGTCGGTGGAAGTAAGTCTTCTGATCATGTGTTTAGATCGAAGGAAAAAACATATACACGCACAGGCGAAGTATTTGTAAAAACATATACAGAGTTACTTGAACAATCCAAAAAATATCATCAAGAGTTTATTGAGGCTCACAAATTATTCAACACCTCAAAAACCACCTCTGCTATCTGATTTGCAAGAAGTGGTGGCACTGCATTTCCTACCTGGTGATACTGAGCGGTACGGTTTCCTTCAAATTTGTAGTTATCAGGGAAAGTCTGAAGCCTTGCAGCCTCACGTACTGTCAGGCTTCGGCACTGCAATGGGTCATAGTGAATGAAATAATGACCATCCTTGGAAATGTGAGAGGTAATGGTTGTCGCAGGCGCATCAGGCAGCTGCACGCGGAAACGGTCAGAGAACATTTTACCCGTTCTGCCCAACTCCACATTTTTATGGTTAGGAAGCAGATCAACGGGAAAGTCAGATAATTTGGGGGAGGAGTTGTTTACTTTGGCATAAAGTGAAGCGAAGAAATAGCGGTGCAGATCACTGCGCATGTGCGAGCGGGATTCGTGCGATGATAACACAGAAAGCCGATCATCGCCCAGCCAAGCCTGCAGATTCCTGGGCATAGAGTAGGACTGGCTACTTTTCGTAAGCTTCTTACGAGCAAGCGAAAGTAGTATTTTTTCAGTGGTAGCTGAAAGCTCAGCAAGCCCATTCGTTTTGCCTTTAACGTACCATGGTTGGTGGATGATTTCGGAAAGAGCTTCTTTCCATAAATCTTCCGAATCCTCTGATCTTGATATTCCGCTGCGCAGGGCTGGCATACCACCAAGCACCTGCTTAACGGTACAGACCTCAGATTTCTCAAGCGATGCAGGGCGAATATCAATGTCGCTACGAATACCAACAATGAAAATACGGTGCCTGGCCTGAGGGATGCCATATTCTTCTGCTTTGACGGTGAAACTTGCCGGGTCAGTATCTGTATTTTTGGCTCCTGACTCTGAGAGAGAGTATAGCTTATACCCAAGCCCTGAATCATTGCCGAACACGGCACGCGCCGGATCACTCAGGTCACGCAGTATGTGATTGATAACATAATCACCCTTAACTTTTGCCGATAGCAGACCTTTTACATTCTCCATGACAAATACAGGCGGTTTATGCTCAGCGAGTATCTGCAGATATTCTCTGTAGAGGAAATGGCGTGGGTCAGATTCAAATTCCGGATTGCCCATCATACGTGATCGTCCTACCAGGGAATAGGCTTGGCATGGAGGGCCACCCACCAGTGCCCATTTTGTGTTTTTGTTAAGCGCCTTGGTGATTCGCTTTTTTACTTCGGCATGAGGTTCTTCGCCAAGCGTACATTGCCATGCAGTCTGCTGTGCCATCGCAGCTTCTTTGGGGTGGCGCTGGTATAAATCCTCACGGGTTATTTTACCTTGCAGGTACTGATAATAATCATCTGTAACTTTTTCAGGCTGGAACTCGCGGAAGAAATGTCTGAGTTGCAGTGTTGTATGTGCGTGTGGGTCTTTCTCAATCGATATGGCCGTCTTGAAGGCATAACTGCCTTTGTTTTTTGGGTGGCGCAGCGATGCAAAGCCTTCACCCAGTCCACCAGGGCCGGCAAATAAGTCAATTACAGGGTATGTATTGTGCTTAGCCACTGATTTTCCCTTTTTTGCTTTTTTCGATCCACTGCTGGATGTCATTTTTGTCAAACCGCCATGAACCACCTACCTTGAAGCCAGGGATTTCACCATGCAAAGCAAGCCTGTATGCCGTCTTTTCATTCAGCTTGAGATAAGCGGCTAACTCTTTGATTGTCAGTATTTCACCAGTCATCCATTCCTCTTTTGCAGTTATCATTTGAGAAAATAGTGATAATATTAGAAAAAGTCGACGATTATCAGATGTTTTTCTGAATGAAGGTGGAAGGCCGTACAAATGCAGCAGATTCAGCCCAGTTTATTTGAAGAGGATGCGCAGAAAGCGCTACCCGATGGGCTGCATTATATTCCCAGCTTCATCACACCAGATGGAGAAGCCGCTCTCCTCAACACCATATACCAACAGCCATGGTTGACCGATCTGAAGAGGCGGGTGCAGCATTATGGCTGGAAGTATGATTATACCGCTCGAAGGGTAGACGAATCAATGCGACTGGGAAAGCTGCCGGATTGGTTGATGGATTATTGCCAGCGATTATACGATAAAGGGCATTTCTCAAAGATTCCCGACCAGGTGATTATCAATGAATATCAGCCAGGTCAGGGCATTGCACCGCATGTAGATTGTGTGCCATGTTTTGAAGAGACCATCGCATCAATTAGTCTCGGTTCATCGTGCGTGATGGATTTTACCAACCCAGCTACCAATGAGAAGGTTTCCCATCTGCTGGCGTCGCGTAGTCTGCTTATTTTCTCCGGTGATGCCCGCTATCAATGGAAGCATGGAATTGCCGCACGCAAGACGGATAAATATAAAGGGCAAGTTATCCAGCGAGGCAGGCGAATTTCCCTGACATTCCGCAATATTATAACCTATTAATCAACTGGTTGCAGTTTCTTAGCCTGTCTGCGACTAGCCTATACTGCATGAATTTTTAATGAAAATACTTGCATAATGCACCAGTTTTTCGTATAATCAGAGATATAGAGGTAAAGCTATGTCTGCAAAACTGAACGAATTAAAGAAACATTTGCGCCCTGGGCAGGTCTATCGCCGTGCGGATTTGGCAAAGTGGTCGAATGCGGTGGACCGTCATGTAGCGCAGCTGCTTGAAGATGGAATGCTGACCAAGCTTTCTGCTGGCGTATACCACTACCCGAAAAAAACCACCTTCGGCGCTGCTCCGGCAGAAGATGATAAGCTGGTGGAAGCGTTCCTGAAAGACCACCGCTTTTTGCTAACTTCTCCCAATTCTTATAACGCATTGGGGCTTGGCACTACTCAGCTATATAACGAAACCGTGGTGTATAACCACAAACGGCACGGTCGTTTTAAGTTGGGCGGACGCACGTTTGATTTCCGCATGAAGCCGCATTTTCCTAAAACCGTGACGCAGGAGTTTTTGTTAGTGGATTTGGTGAATAATCTGGATCGCCTTGCAGAGAATACAGACAAAGTATTGAAGCGGGTTGCTCACAAGGTATTCGAACTGGATAGTAACGCATTGATGCGCATGGCTCGTGATTACGGCTCCGTAAAGGCAAAGAAATTCTTTGAAGCAACCTTGTCGGGGGCAGAATTGAGCTATGCCGCCTAAGCTATTTCTTCATAATCATCCTGAGTTTGCTGATCTGATTCGTATTGTTGCGAATCAGAAATCCATCGATGATCCTGCTTTGGTAGAGAAGGATTATTGGATTATGCATTGTCTGTATGGGCTGCAGCAACTTGGCATGCCGTTTGAACTGAAGGGCGGCACATCGCTTTCCAAAGGCTATGGTATTATTCATCGTTTTTCGGAAGATATCGATATCCGCATCGAGCCGCCGCAGGACATGGATGTTAAAACCGGACGTAACCAGAATAAACCGGCACATGTGGAAAGCCGGAAGCAGTTCTATGAATGGCTGACCAGAACAATCAAAATTGACGGCATTACATCGGTTGAGCGCGACACAGAATTTGATGATGAGAAATATCGCAGTGGCGGCATTCGGCTCAATTACCCCAGCACTACCAGCCCCATACCTGACTTGAAGGATGGTATTCTGCTAGAGCTTGGTTTTGATGACGTCACGCCCAACATGCCAAAGGATATCAGCTCATGGGCATATGATTATGCAGCGGATAAAGTGGGCGTGGTTGATAATCGCGCCAAGAATGTGCTGTGCTACCATCCTGGCTACACGCTAGTTGAGAAGTTGCAGGCGATTTCCACGAAATATCGCAAACAGCAGGAAAGTGGAATCTTCCACAAAAACTTCATGCGTCATTATTATGACGTCTATGCGTTGCTGAATGTGCCGGAAGTGCAGGGATTCATTGGTTCGGCTGAATATAAAAAGCACAAGGAGAAGCGTTTTCCCAAAGCAGATAATCCTATCATTGCTGAAAATGAGGCATTTGCTTTAAGCAATCTCAGTATTCGTGAGCAATATGAAAAGGCTTATCAGGAAACACCGCGCCTGTATTATCAGGATCAACCGCATTTCTTTGAGATTCTTGATCGCATCCATTATTGGGCTGACAAACTTTAAGCGTCACATTCCGTCACGCCACGTCACATGATGTAACGCCGTGTAACGTTTGGTAACGCGGTGTAACAGACTGTAACAGCAAGTAACGCGCTGAAACATTTTGCAACGGCATACAACGCGTGGCAACACCGTTTCTGTGCATACACTTTTCCAAACGAAATGCCTCCCCATACCCCCATTTCGCTATTTTGAATGTTAAATATTTGTTTTATAATGTTTTTGATGCCGAGAAAACGAAACGAAATGGTTTTTCAGAATTTGTGGCTAGTAAAACGCCGCGCCCTCGGCGTACCCGTAAGGGGGACCCCTCCGGAGTACCTTTTAATATGATGGCGCGCTATTAAAGGATAATGACTGAACCTTTAATAGCCGTTAATAGTGGTCGCTGGTTTGAATCCTTAAAGAGTTCAAACTAAGATTGCCCAGCCGAACCACGAACGATGTCCAGCCAGCGTGATGGGGCGCGCTGGCCATCGTTCTTGTGCCTCACGCAGCCACCCCAAAATCACGTTGGATAACAGTGGCGTGTGTGGCCAGATCGAGCACATCTTCCTGGCATTCCATTCGGATTCGGTAGAGAATGGGGAGCCACTTAAAAAAACCAGCAGAGATACGTCCTGCTGGCTTTTAAGTTTTAGGGATAAAATTCTCTGTAAAGTCTATGCCAAGCCGCTATGGTGACAGCTAATCGTTCTCACTTACTGTGTAGCTTCCAATCTGATTTCGCCCGAAAATTAGGAAAATCTGTATGGTGTTTTCATCGGCGATATGAATGTCTAGGCCTGCGTGATATTTGTTGGTGAGCATTTTCACCAGCTCAAGGCTCAGATTTCCTTCTTCGCGGGGCACGTTAAGTGCTTGTTGGAGGTTTCGGTGCAGTGATTTATCCAGCAAATTTTCTGCAATAGCCCGCATTTCTTGTGCTTCAATATTCGGAGCATTATCACTGGCAATGCTGATCAGTACGTAGGGGGCATCTTTATTTTCACTAACAGAACGTGCTTCTAAGTGTAGGGTTTCCACGTTAGATGTTTGTACAGCATAGGAGAGTAGATTTGTAAGTGTCTGCCGGAGTCTAAATTCAGATATGACCAGTTTAGGCAAATCATCTGAAGCATCCACTTTGATAGTAGTTTTGTTACCATCGGTTTGCTCGAAGTTTATGGCCACTTTCTCTAGTATAGGAGCAAGTGCAATTTCTTTTTTATTGTCAATTTTTGTATAGCCTTCTTCGGCACGATTGAAGGCTAATAACCCATCGATATGTGCAAGGGCGACCTTGCTAACCTGATTGATGTCGGTTGAGCATTGTCTGTATTTTCCGTTTTCGATAGGGCCATATAGCTCATCCTTCATAGCCTGAGAAAGGGTGATAATATTATTAGTCGGGCCACGTAATTCCTGACATATATAATCTAGAAATTCTGATTTGCTACGGTTCTCGATGTCAGAAACTTCTTTGCTTTTTTTCAGCATGAACATCTTATTTCTGAGTTCATCTTCTATACGCCTTATCTCAGATATATATTCACTAATATGCCCCATTTCTTTTGACAGACCTTCAATCTCTTCTGGGCCTCCCTTGGGGATTGGGTGGTAGGCTTCCCCTCTGGCAATATCTTTTGCCACTTCGGTAAGCTGTAGTACGGGTCTGATCATACGCGCGCGCATAATCCACAGGAACATTACAAAGAATACAGCAAAGCCAAGTACCTGCAGTAAACGAGACCATAGTTGGTTACGAATGTTTTCGTCACTTTCAAAGGCATCATAATTAAGCAAGATAATGTATGGATACTTATCTGATGCTAGATAATAGGAATATATGTTAGACCCAACAAATAGATTTCCCTGTGATAGAAGCCCGTTTTTTTCGGTAGCGAAATTGGTGTCTTGTAATTTTTCTAAAGGAAAGCCTGTATTAAAAAAGTCTCTTTTCTCCGTAGCCTGAGATAGGGTGATAAGTTCTTTATTGGTAACGGCAAAGCTTATGCCGTCACGTATAATGATATTTTCGATGCTATCTGTAAGAATATTGATGTCTAGGCTAATGAGCAGGCTACCAATATATTTACCGGTATAGTCTGTAAGCCCCATTGAAACGGGAATAACCCATCTTCCTGATACGCGTCCCTTAATGGGGTGTCCTATATGCATTTTCCAGGGTTCTGCCAATGCCATTTTGATATAGTCGCGATCTGAAATATCGACAGGTTTGTCGAGAACACCCCGATTACTACTCACCACCACTCTTTGTCTGTCATTGATAAAAGAGAAAATTGAGTAGATATAGCCTCGGCTATCGAATGATTTTAATATCTTAGCTATTGAAACTAGTTCTTGGTCTTTGTTTAAGATGATCTGTCTGCCAAGAGAGGTGAGCATATAGCTGGCTGTCTCCATTTCTGAAGCTAGCATATGTTCTATACGCACAGCTTCTCTTTTTAAGTCCCTTGAGACCATGCTAGCGTGCCGATTATAGGTTGCGTAGCTAACCCACGCAGAAATCAGAAACAAGACAAATAAAATTGCCGCAGCCAGCAAGGCAAAATCACGCGAGAGAGATGGCTGTGACCATGTATTTTTCATGTGGGGGACTATAGCGGATTTTTGAAGTTAGGCAAACAGAGGAATATTAGGCATTAATAGTAAGTGAGGTGTCTGCCTCAGCGCGCTGTGCTAACACGGATTGTGTGTGGCTGGTAGGTTTTTTAGCCGTATTCTGATGTGTGGTCAGAGGTTCATTTTGTACTAATACAGGCGAAGTTGAGGGTTCCTGTAAAGGCAACTGTTCTTCCATGGTGTCTGTTGATTTAGATTGAGCATGTCTCTTATTTGCAGACATTTTGCTAATAACATTCCAGATAATAATAGCGGCAGTTGTCGCGTATACATCTAGCGCTAGAATTCTGCCATATTTATAGGAGGTATTAGTTTTAGCGTTCATATTACCAATACGCTCTAACTTGTTCATATTGGCAATGCGCTCCCCATCTTTTGTAAGGCTTGCGAATTTTGTGCCGACCCAGTCCTCAAACTTAACAAAGCGATATTCTTTTACTGCTTTTCCTTCTTTGTTTAGGAGTACATTTCCATCATTATCTTTAATAACAGATTTACCTGCTGCTGCAGTAGCGCCCACAAATGAGGTGAATACGATAGCAAAGGCAACCAGTCTGCCTTTGATAATATCCGTCCAGGTTTGTTTTGGCTCTTCTTCAACCCTTATTCTTCCTGCCTCTAGTTCCTCTGGTGTTCCGTATTTTTTGTTAAAATAGTCAACCATTTTACCTTTGCTATTTTCAAACCATTTCATAGCAGGGGCAAATACGTTGCCGCCGTGGAAGGTAACCATTGTACTAGCTAGGGCAGCAGTTACGAGTTTTGCTGTGCCTTTTCTATCGTTTACTTTGAGCTTTCCTCCAAACCATTCTTCAAATTGTTTGATATAGTTTGGTATCGCACCATATTTGTCTTTCCCGTAGCGAGCTACATAGGCAATAACGGCTGTCATGCCCAAGATAAATACTTCGGCGACACCAAATTTAAGCCAGCTAAATTTACGCTCACCAGTAGTTGGTTTGGAAAGGTCGAGTTCGGATTGTTTATTATCTGTTTCAGCCATAGATTGGAGGTTTTTAGTAGCTGCTTCCTTGTCGGTATATGTTGTGTTTTTTTCTGTCATTATATACCTGGCTGCAATTGTTGGTCGCTTTCGATGGCTATGCCCTCTGCGTAAGAGTTCTGAGCTTCTGGCTTGCTACGACGAGATACTTTATCAACAAATTTGGTATTAGCGGTCTTTTTATTAATGGCACTACATTTCTTTGCGCTAGCCTTGCATTCGGCTAGTTGTTCTTCTGCCTTAGCTTCCTCGCACAACTCAGGGTCGTGCACATTATGATTGGTGCGTGCAGAAAGCTTGCTTACTACTTCCAGTATGACAGAGGTAGAGAGTGTGTATACCGTTTCAATACCTAGTAATTTTGCATAACGTGGATAACGCTCAGTCCTTTGCATTTTACTTAGAAGAGAGTTTTCTTTTCCACCTAATATTTTATTGAGGCCTCTGGTTGCTTTGTTCACTGCCGCTTCAGATTTTACCTCAATTTTTTCAGCGGTAGGTTTTGGGAATACAAAAATACTAAGAACAAACATGTTCGTTAATATACCGGCTAAACGTCCGAGCAACAGGGTTGGCCAGGTTTGCTTAGGTTCACACGCAATATCGTGCGCCACCTCTTTATCGCGTTGCTCTACTTGCTCTGGTGTGAGTTTGCTACCCTTAACTTTATCGAGGAAGTGGTTGCCTTTTTTAACCCAGTAAGCCTTGTTGTCTTCAATCCATTTCATAGGAGCAAGTAGCAATGTGCCGCCAATGAGTAGTGCGCCTACTACTAATGTGTTATCAACACGGGCTTTGGCGCTATGGGTGACGCCATTTTTGACGACTTCACCAACATTGAGTTTTTTTACAAGGAAGTTGCCAAACTGGTCGTATTGTTTCTTGAGGAATCCATGTTGTATTTCGTCAGCAAGGTAAAGCGAGAGCGCTTCGTTCACGCCAAAGCCAATACCGGTGTAGACGGTGCGATCAAATAGCACCTCACCGGGTGATTGGTCTCCTTTTCCTTTTTTAAAACTTAACATTTACACCTATCCTATCAGGGAGTCACATAACGTACACTACCCCACCTTTATTTATAGCATGGAACCGTCAGTCTAAATGTGAAGCTTTTGTGAAGAAAATGATAAGGTTAGCAAACTTTTGCAGAGCGCAAGCTAGGTTGAAAGCGCTGTTTCAGCATTTTTACTGCTATTGATCAACACATCTTGATGGGACCCGCCTAGTGATTCTACGGTTTTTGCTGATTTTTCAACAGTATCAGCCCATTTTTTATCGCTGGAAGCGGCTTGTGCATTATCGCTATTCAAGCCGGTAGCCAACTCAGTGCTGTTTGTTGGAGCGGGTTTGTCTTCGGGGGTGTTTTGCTGTTCCTTACCCTTTTTACCGCCAGTCATCGCCGACACCGCCTTATACGCCGCCTCATGGATGAAGGAATAGAAAAAGGTAAGGCCTAGGTCGAAGCCAATTACCTTAGTGTGCAGAAATTCCCAGTTACTTTCTATAACCTTCTTGTTTTCCGGGTTGCCTCGATAGGGAACCATTTCTGTTACGGATTTCATTTTTTCTCTCGTGGCAGAAATAGGTAGCCGTTCGCCAACCCACTTTGTTCCTTTGCCAATTGGCTCATAAATAAATTTATTGAGCTGCTCATTCGATTTAGGAATAAGGACGGCGGTCAAAATAGGGGCCAATGCTAGCATCCGTGTAACCATACCAACGACAAAGCCTTTTTTGGGCTCATTATCAAGTGCATTATATGACTCTTGAAATTTAGGGTCATTAGCCACTTCATCGGCGCCATAGATTTTCTCATCTATTTTTTTGATGATTTTCTTTTTAGTGTTTTTGTTCTCTAAAACCATCATTACAGGGATGATGGCAGTTCCACCAATCATAATACTGGCAAACATGGCGCCCATTTTACTCGGGGTTTCTAGTTTTTCTGGCGTTTTAAATATTGGTTTCAGCGCTACATTAAAAAACTTTTTAACCGGCTCTGTGAAGTACTTGATACCTGCTTCAGTCTTGTTTGAGCAATAGGTAAAAATAACTGCAAAGGCAGAGTTTAAAATCCAATCAACGCCTCGGTAAGTGATCTCATTATGGATTTTTTGCCCCTTGGAGATAAACTTCTTATCATCTTCTATAGCGGGGGTTGCGCCAGCCGTAGTGAACACTGAGGCAACATTCTTTGCCGCTGCCGCCAGACGCTCGCCTTGCGTATCTATTGCTGGTGTTTTATCAATTAAACTCATTATTTGCCTGCTATATAGACCATTTTCACCCTATCAATGTAACACATATACCCCCTAAGGGATTGTGAAGTTTATATTACAAAGCCGCTAAAATATGTTGAGATTCGAGTAGGCTAGGGGGCTGGTGGCGCCAAATTGTCATAAATGAAGCCGGAAAATAATTTAGTTATTGTATTTTATGAATAAAAAGGGGCAGCGTGAAGCTGCCCCTTTAGATTGTGCTTATAAAAGCGTTGGTTGGATGGCTTAGAAGCCCATTCCACCCATACCGCCCATTCCACCCATACCGCCCATAGCGGCCATATCGGCGGCACCGGCACCACCATCAGACTTTTTGTCATCTGGAGCGTCGGCGATAAGAGCCTCAGTAGTGATTAGCAGGCTAGCAACAGAAGCAGCACCCTGCAGGGCAGCGCGAACTACTTTTGTTGGGTCAATGATACCAGCTTTAATCAGGTCGCAATAGTCTAGGCTTTGTGCATCAAAACCATAGCTAGTATCGTCTGATTCAAGCAATTTACCCGCTACAACAGCACCATCTAGGCCAGCGTTTTCAACGATCTGGCGGATTGGAGCTTGAAGCGCGCGGCGGATGATGTTTACACCGGCTTTTTGATCATCATTGTCGCATTTGATTTTATCAAGTGCACGTGATGCGTAAAGCAGGGTAGAGCCACCGCCAGGTACGATGCCTTCTTCAACAGCAGCGCGAGTAGCGTGTAGTGCGTCATCAACGCGGTCTTTACGTTCTTTCACTTCTACTTCTGAAGAACCGCCAACTTTAAGAACGGCAACACCGCCAGCTAGTTTGGCCAGGCGCTCTTGTAGTTTTTCTTTGTCGTAGTCAGAGCTGGTTTCTTCGATTTGGTTACGGATCTGACCGCAACGGCTTTCGATTTCTTTTTTGTTACCAGCGCCGTCAACTACAGTAGTGTCATCTTTAGTGATCACTACTTTCTTAGCGCTACCAAGAGCGTCGATGGTTACGTTTTCCAGCTTCATGCCAAGGTCTTCGCTGATGATTTCGCCACCAGTAAGGATAGCGATATCTTCCAGCATGGCTTTACGGCGATCACCGAAGCCAGGAGCTTTAACAGCAGCTACTTTCAGGCCGCCACGCAGTTTGTTCACAACGAGGGTAGCCAGTGCTTCACCTTCAACATCTTCTGCAATGATAAGCAATGGACGTTGCGATTGAACCACAGCTTCAAGCAATGGAAGCATTGGTTGTAGACCAGAAAGCTTCTTCTCGAAAATCAAGATGTATGGGTTTTCGAGGTCAACGATCATTTTTTCTGCGTTGGTTACGAAGTAAGGAGAAAGGTATCCGCGATCGAACATCATACCTTCAACAACATCGAGTTCAAACTCAAGGCCTTTTGCTTCCTCAACAGTGATTACGCCTTCTTTGCCAACTTTTTCCATGGCTTCAGCGATTTTCTCACCAACTTCTTTGTCGCCATTAGCAGAAATAGTAGCAACTTGTGCCCATTCACTTTTATTGCTAACAGGCTTACTTTTCTTCTGAACGTCAGCAACTACGGCTTCAACAGCTTTCTCGATGCCACGTTTCAGGTCCATTGGGTTCAGGCCAGCTGCTACAGCTTTGCTGCCTTCAGTGAAGATAGCTTGAGCCAATACAGTAGCAGTAGTCGTGCCGTCACCAGCGAGGTCATCAGATTTGCTGGCTACTTCACGCAGCATTTGCGCGCCCATATTTTGGAATTTGTTAGGTAGTGAAATTTCTTTAGCAACGCTCACACCATCTTTGGTTACGCGAGGTGCGCCGAAAGATTTGTCGATCACCACATTGCGACCACGTGGGCCAAGGGTTACTTTTACGGCGTTAGCCAGTTTTTGCGCGCCTTGTAGCACTTGTTCACGGGCTTCTGAACCATAACGAAGTTCTTTAGCAGACATAATAATTCTCCTGATTAATTAGTTAGGCAGCTTTTTTCTTGCTGCTTGAGTTTACGAGTGTGCCGATTACATCGGATTCTTTGAGCACTTTATACTCAACGCCATCAACTTTGATGTCGCTTCCAGCCCACTGAGTGAAAAGCACGATATCACCTACTTCAACATCCATAGGGATACGTTTGCCGTTTTCATCTTTGGCACCAGGGCCTACGGCCAGTACTTTGCCTTGTTTCGGTTTTTCTTTAGCGTTGTCAGGAATGATGATACCGCCTGCGGTTTTTTCTTCCTGTTCACTAGCTTCAACGACAATACGGTCGCCAAGTGGCTTAATATTCATAAGTAAACTCCTTGTTGGTTAGCTTGAAATCCTTGTTGGCAAAGCGTTTGCGCGTTTACCAATAATTCCGTGTGCTTTGATATAGGAAGCCAATGAGGGTATTCAAGGGCTATTTCATAAAAAAACTCGTAAAAACGTATTTTTATGATTAAAACTCAAAAAATGAGTATTTCTCCTGCTTCTGACTGTTCATTATGTACGCGACTGGTGCGGTTTCGTAACGAGAACAGGCAAAAATATCCAACCTATCATAATGCGCCGGTTCCTGCCTTTGGCTCACTGGATGCCGAGCTACTTATTGTTGGTTTGGCGCCAGGCCTTAAGGGGGCAAACGCTACAGGTAGGCCATTCACCGGCGATTATGCCGGCGACGTGCTATATAAGGTGTTGTTAGATAATGAATTTGCTACGGGCAGCTATGTCAGCCCGCGTGGAGAGGATATTTCCGGGGCGTATGAGGACAATTTGAAGCTACAAAATTGCCGAATTACGAATGCGGTACGTTGTTTGCCACCTGCTAATAAGCCAGAAACCAGTGAGATAAAGACCTGTAATAGCTTCCTTACACAAGAAATAGAGGCGATGCCCAACCTTAGGGTGATTGTCGCATTAGGGTTGGTGTCGCATAATGCGGTGCTTAAAGCACTGGGTTTGAAGGCCTCATTTGGCAAATTCGCACATGGGGCACAGCACCAACTAAACCGCGATATTTTGCTAATAGATAGCTATCATTGCTCCCGCTATAACATTAATACGAGGCGGCTAAGTCCAGAAATGTTCAATGAAATCTTTAGGCTAGTAGCTAGTAGGCTCTAATTACCAAGGTTCACAAAACTGTCATATAATTGAGCTGCTTGCGGTGCTATTATAGTGACATGATAAGGCTGGATAAAAATACTGGGCAATTGGTAGGTGATTTAAGTCACTTGCGTAGCAATACCTTGTTTAAGCTTAAAAATGGTCAGTTCGCGGCTATTTTTCATGAACATGCGGGAGGCCCTAGTATTGCTATTTATACAAAAAATGAAGGAACTACGGAAGGCTTCACTTGCGCACGCCATATTATGCCGCAGAATTCAGATGATTTTATTAAGAGCTTTAAAGATATTGTAGAAATGTCAGGCGATCAGTTGACACCAGCAACGGCTGATGAGCTTAGAGGGGTGGTTGGTAGCCTAAAATCTGCTGTTCCAAATTTGGAGGCAACGTTAGGCTCCGAGGTGTTGAGTGCTTCCGACCGTACAGCATCTGCTATCGCTCAGAATGCAAGTGCCCAACATGGTAATATAGAAAGGCTGATGAGTCCTAATAAAGGACTGCTAGATGAAACGGTGTGGTCGCGGTTAACAGGGCAGCCTTACCCTAAGAAAACACATGTTGTGAATACCGTAAATCTAACGCGTGAAGGCAAGGCAATAGAAGAGCTTGGTAGGGCTTCTAGGTCTAGGCATCGGCGTGTACGTGAAACACCGCCAGCACCGCGTCGGCATAAAACCCCTCCTGCCCCGAAGAAAGCTGAGCCTATTATTGAGCAGTCTGCCGAGAAGGCAGAAGAGTCGATTGTACGTAGTGCCGAAAATGTGACAGGCTCTGTTACTAAAGCGGGTATGAGCACAAAGTCTATGTTGATGATCGGTGGAGGTGCTGCTGTTGGGCTTGGGGCAATGCTATATCTGGCACTTAAAAACGCAAAGCTGCCGGATTTGGATCCTACGGTTGACGAAGGGCCATCTATCTAAACGTATTTTGAAACCATTCTTTAGCGGTGCCGGCTGCTGGCCCGGCCGCGCCACCTGCGGTGCCAGTCACCGTATCAGCATACCCTTTTCCGGAGCCTTGTTTGTTGGTGGATGAAGTTCCCGCAGGAGCACCAGGCATATCAGGGCTTGATGGCCTGCTGCCACCTGGTGTTGAGGGGATGCTAATTCCTCCGATGCCACCTATGCCTCCACTAATAGCTATGTTTGGTGTGGTTGTATCTGCCCCGGGAAAGTTGTAGTTAGCAACAGCGGTGGCGGGGGTTTCCAGTGCGCAGGTGAGTGCGTCACTTTCTTTCAGGCGGCACCAGCCATCAGCACCTTTGCGTTTGCAGGCAATGCCTTGATGTTGCCCTTGTTCGCCGCCAATATTAAATGCTTCGGCAAAGCCGCGGCACGTATAGCCGGATTTACTGGTGAACAGTTCACCGGCGGTGATCACGCCATTATTGGTGTCCGAGCTTTTCCAGTCATATTGTCCATCGGCAGAAATGGTGGCAATCGCGTAATCAAATACTTTGACGTAATATTCTTTTTCCACATCTGAAAGCTCACCTGGTCGCGCAGGCAGAGAAACCGGTTCGGTTTTAGGGGTGAGTAATTTATCTGCGAAGGCCCAGTAAAAACCTGCGGCCACTAGCAGCATCGCAATATATTTCATGTGTTTAAGGCTAGCAGAAAAAACCTGACTTCTCAATAAAATGCTGTATGAAGATGTATATATGTTTGATTGGACAGCGCATACTAAAGACCCGACTGATACTGCCACTAGCATGAAATTTCATGATTTTTTGCAGTCACTCCTTCGTTTTTATCATACGAACCGTACAGAGTTTCTCAAAAACTATGTGAAGGATAAGCGTCTATTAGATATAGGGGCAGGGGAGCATGACATCGCATTTTATAGCGAGGATAAGTGGGAGCATGGCCAGCTTTGTAAGGTGGCATCTTATGCGATGGCTGCCGAGATTCATCAGGAGTTATGCGATCATTATAATGCCAAAGGTTTCAATTTTACCTGTGTGGATGCAACGTCGGATAAAGACTTAGGCGAACGTTTTGAGCGGGTATTCATCGGTGATGTAATTGAGCATGTCGATAATCCTATCTTGCTGTTGCAATTTGCCAGTCGTCATTTGCAAGATAATTCAGGGCGTATTTTGGTTTCTACACCGAATCCGTTTGCTCTATCATGGCTGTTTGCGCGGTTTAAAAAATCGTTTTTTCGTCCGTTTTATATTGCCAATTTCGAACATATGTCGTGGATATCGCCGACCAATGCCAATGAAATTGCGCGTCGTGCAGGGCTTGACCTGGTGGCTATTTACATGCCGAAACCGACTTTGGCGCATGCGCGTAAATTTAAAGATTATAGTAAGGTTGTTACCAATGGCTTGCTTGAACAGTTAGGAATGCTTGAGCTTGCTCACAAAGAATATATCTACGAATTTGCGCCCAGGGATTAGCTGTGCATATTGTTCATGCGCTTTTTACAAAATACAAGGGTGGGCTGGAGCAGGCCTATATTAATGACACCAAAGCGCTGATTGCTACAGGACATAGGATTACGGCATTTGTTCGTGCTGATGCACCTTACATAGGTGAGCTAAGGGAGTGTGTAAGCGAGGTGCGCACTTTTATGCCGCGTGGTTTTTATGATTTTCGTGCCATCATCAAAATGTTTCATGAGCTAGCGCGCTTGCGGCCAGATGCGGTAATTGCCCACAATGGACGTGCCATACAGCTTATGTTTTTTGCCTGTGTGGGGCTTAAAATTCCGGTAGTGGGCGTTAGCCATAGCTATAAAACGCGACGGATCAAAAAATGCGATGCGCTGATCGTACTTTCAGAGCATATGCGACAGCATTTTGAGAAAAAAGGCTATCCGGCAGCTAAAATGCGCGTGATTCCAAATCTTTTGCATTTGCCTAATGAGCCACATTTTCAGCAACGCCGCAAACCAATTGTCATTGGGGCTATTGGCCGGTTCACTGGCGAGAAGGGGTTCGATGATCTGTTGCTTGCGCTGCGCATTGTAAAGCTCAATGGCTTCGAGTTTAAGGCAATCATTGCAGGCGATGGGCCGCTTGCGGAAGATTTAAAAGCCAAAGCCAAACACCATGAGGTGGATTCGCACATTGAATGGGCTGGCTGGGTAAAAAATAAAACCGCGTTTTATCGCAGTCTTGATATTCTATGCCTGCCTTCACTGAAGGATAGTTTTCCCATGGTGCTTCTTGAAGCGCTTACACATAAGGTGCCGATATTAGCGACGGACGTACCCGGAGCGATTTCCATGCTGCATGATGGAGAAGATGGTTTGATTGTGCCGCGTGGTCAGCCGATCGCTTTTGCGCGTGAGCTTATCCGCATGATCGAAAACCAGGAATTATGTTCCTACATGGCAGAAGGGGGCTGGCAGACGGTGCAGCAATATGGCTTCAGTCATGTGGCTGGCAGGTGGAATGAGGTGCTCGGTGAGTTATTGCCCCAGCCAGATCATAGTAAGCAGGATCAGGCCTAGCACGCCCATAAGCTGCCATTGTTGCTGGTGTTGCCTGCGCTGTTTTTCTAGGGCGCGGATACTATCCGGATGTAATTTTAATCCCTCACCGGAACCAAGCATCTTCAGTGTATTTTCAACATAGCCAGCCATTTCTGGTAATTTGCGTAATAGCTCCGCTCCTTCTTTGGTGGCCTCACGCAGCTTGGCTTGCGGGCCAAAATTATCATTCGCCCATTTCTCAATCAGCGGTCGCGATAGTTCCCACATATTCAAATTAGGGTTCAGCATGCGGCCAACACCTTCCGTCACCATCATGGTTTTTTGCAGCAGCAGCAATTGCGGCTGGGTTTCCATTTCAAATTCGGCGGCAATTTTGAACATCTGACCCAGCAGTTTAGCGACGGATATTTCATTCAGTGGCTTGCCGATAATTGGTTGTGCTACGGCCATACAGGCTTGGGTGAAGGCTTCTTTCGACTTGTCGCAAGGCACATATCCCGCCTTGAAGTGCATCTCTGCCACGTGCTTGTAGTCTTGCGTCAGGAAGCCGCGCAGAATCTCCGCCATATAAACGCGTGAGTTCCAATCCAGCCGTCCCATGATACCGAAATCAACGGCGACCAGATCGCCATTTTTATCAACAAACAAGTTGCCGGGATGTAAATCGGCATGAAAAAAACCATCAACGAATACTTGTGAGAACAGGCTTTGTGATGCTTTGGTGAGTATGGCGTCTGTGTCGTGCCCGGCGGCCTTAATTGCGGCCACATCATTGAGGGCAATACCGTCTATCCATTCCGCCGTGAGCACACGCCTTGATGTCAGGTTCCAGTAGGTGGCGGGAACGCGAAACCCTGGCTCATGCTGTTTGATGTTGTCAGCAAGTTCCTTGGCAGCGGCAGCTTCAAAGCGCAAGTCCAGCTCAAAGAACACGGACTCCCTAAAGGTACGAACGATTTCGCGGGGCTTGAGTCTATCGGCTCGGCTAAGGCGTTGCTCCATGATCTCCGCGATCCACGAAAAGAAATCAAGATCGCGTTCGAATGCTTTTTCAATGTCCGGGCGTAAGATTTTAACCGCAACTTGTTTACCATCTTTGGTGGTGGCTTTATGTACTTGTGCAATCGAGGCGGCGGCAACAGGTGTGTCGTTAAACTCGCTAAACAGCGTGTCGATCTTTTCGCCCAGCTCTTCTTCTATGATGTTGCGTGCAATCGCAGTCGGAAAAGGAGGGAGGTTATCACGCAAGCGCGACAGGTCTTCTGCCGCTTCATCGCCAATAAGATCAGAGCGGGTAGAGAGCGTTTGCCCTAGCTTGATAAAGGTTGGCCCCAACCGCTCTAGCGCAGCGGCCAGGCGTTTGCCTTTGGCTTTATCGCTACGGCGGGAGAAGAGTTTAGCGATGCTGGTGATGGTGGGGGATATTTCCAAATCTCGGAAAATAAACAGCGCATCTTCGCGTGCCAATGTGATGGCGATACCAATCAGGCGGCGTGTATTGGTAAGATTTCTAAGCATTACAGCTTCCTGCCCGAATGGATAGCCACCACCCCATGCGTTAGGTTGCGATAGCTGGTATTACCAAAGCCAGCTTCTTTTATCATTGCTTCAAATGCGCGTTGGTTCGGGAATTTGCGAATGCTTTCTACCAGATATTGATAGGCTGCTTCATCACCTGTCACACGTTTGCCGATCTTTGGAATCAGGGCAAAAGAGTAAGCATCGTATAGTTTGCTTAGGAGGTCGTTAGGAATTTTTGAAAACTCCATGCATAAAAAACGCCCACCCGGTTTTAGCACACGGTATGCTTCTGCTAACGCCTTATCAATGTGTGTAACGTTACGTATGCCAAAGGCGATCGTGTATGCATCAAAATGATTATCTCCAAAGGGCAGGCTTTCCGCATCAGCGCACACCCATTCCAGCCCGTCCAACATGTTGCGATCCAGTGAGCGATTATAGCCTTCATCAAGCATATGTTGGTTGATGTCGAGCACAGTTACATCGCAGTTAGCGCGTTCGCGCATACGAAAAGCAATATCACCCGTGCCACCTGCAACATCGAGTATCTGCATGCCGTCTTGCGGGTTTAGCATGCCTACCATCTCACGTTTCCAAAGCCGGTGCATGCCGCCGCTCATTAGATCGTTCATCAGGTCATAGCGACTGGCCACGGAATCAAACACGCCACGCACGCGGGACGATTTTTCTTCCTCGGGAATTTCTTTAAAACCGAAATGGGTAGTGTTACTCATGCGGGGTTATATATAGTATTTGTTGTTGCTGTGAAAGCAGGAATCCAGAGAAAAGATAGAAGCATTATGCCTGAATTGCCTGAAGTAGAAACCGTATGCCGTGGCTTGCGCAGAGCGCTAAAGGGAACGTCTATTACGCGTGTTGTATTGAGGCGCAAAAACTTGCGCACGGCTTTTCCTGCCGGATTTGCTAAGGCGCTTCAAGGAAAGGATATTCTTTCCATAAAGCGGCGGGCGAAATACATCCTTATTCATTTGAGCGGCGATCTGGTGCTTATTACACATTTAGGTATGACAGGGCGTTTTTCAGTGGAGCAGCCACCCAAAAAATACGCAAAACACGATCATGTCATATTCCATCTTAATGATGGTCGTGTCGCCATCTACAACGATGCGCGGCGTTTTGGTCTAATGGAGCTATGTGACGCGTCAGAAATCAAGCAGCACAGATTGTTATCCCATCTAGGGCCAGAGCCGCTTACTAGGGTGTTCTCACCAGAATATCTTGCTGGTGCGCTATCTAAACGTTCGGCGCCAATTAAGCCTGTGTTGATGGATCAGGAATTGGTCGTGGGGGTGGGTAACATTTATGCGAGCGAAGCGCTGTTTCTCACGGGGATAAGCCCCTTGGTTAAAGCTTCAGAGGTGGCTAATAGAGCGCCTGAGCTGGTGGAGGCGATTCGTCAGGTGCTTAAATCCGCGATAGCATCTGGTGGCTCGTCTTTGCAGGATTTTGTACAGGTTTCAGGCGAAGCTGGTTATTTTCAGCATCAGTTCAAAGTCTACGGAAGGCGCGGAAAGCCTTGTTTTACGTGTGGTGTACCCCTCGAGAGTATACAGCAGGCGGGCAGGAGTAGTTTTTACTGCCCATACTGTCAAAAATAAGTGCTTGTTTAAGTGTGGTTTTGTTGGTGCAGCGTTCTGTCTAATCAAGGCTCACCAAGGGGTTTGTGGATATTGATAAAAATGCATTTTGCCTGTGAATAACTCTTGACGCATAGGTAAAACATCACTAGTGTCGGCAGTCCGATTTTCGCGAAAGTGAAACAACGAAATAAATTTTAAATACGGAAAAAACTAATGGCTAACCATAAGTCATCTAAAAAGAGAATTCGCCAAACGGTAAAACGTGCAGAAGTAAATCGCAGACGTGTGAGCCGTATCAGGTCTTATCTGAAAAAGGTGGAAACTGCTATTGCCGCTGGTGATAAGCCTGCTGCAGACCAAGCTCTCAAAGAAGTACAGCCGTTGCTCATGAAAGGTGTGGGTAAAGGGGTGCTTAAATTAGGTACGGCTTCACGCAAGATGAGTCGCTTGTCTTCGCGTATCAAGCAACTCGCGGCCTAAACGCTTTGTAGTTTGAAAAGAATATTAACCGCCCCACCCAAGAGGGCGGAAGGATAACTATTGTCTAAATTATAATAATATTAGTAACGGGATGCGACTATGACTCAAAGCGCACGTGTGGAAACCACACTGGATGATGTTCTTGGCCAGGTATGGACGGAAATCAGCGAAAAGCTTAAAGAACTCTATGGTGAGGCCGTATTTAAAAGCTGGCTCAAACCACTGCGCTACATAGGGAATAACAATAATACCATTCAAATCAGTGTGCCAACCCGCTTCATGCGTGAGTGGGTAACCTCTCATTATGGGGATGATATCCAGAATCTGTGGCAGCAGAAGAAAGAGGCCGAAGGCATGGGGCTGGAATTTGTGGTGGTTCAGCAATCTGCGGATTCTCAAGAAACTCCAGAAGTGTCGACTGCAGCTAATGTTGTCACACCTCAAAGCTGGAATAGCGGTTCTTCTCCTGACAATATCCTGCAAATGAGTGCGCCACTAGATCCGCGCTACACGTTTGATAATTTTGTGGTAGGCAAACCCAATGAATTAGCGCATGCGGCAGCACGTCGTGTGGCTGAGTCAGAGCAGGTAGTGGCTGGTTGTAATCCGTTATTTTTATATGGCGGTGTAGGACTTGGTAAGACTCACCTAATGCACGCAATTGCCTGGCATATCCGTAATAACAACCCTAGTCGTAGTGTGATGTATCTCTCTGCGGAAAAATTCATGTATCAATTTATCCGTGCGCTGCGTTTTAAAGAAGCGTTGGCGTTTAAGGAGCAGTTTCGCTCAGTTGATGTGTTGATGATTGATGATGTGCAGTTTATTAGTGGCAAAGACTCAACACAGGAAGAGTTCTTCCATACATTCAACGCTCTGGTGGACCAAAATAAGCAGCTTATCATCTCTGGAGACCGTTCTCCTTCTGACCTCGAGGGAATTGAAGAGCGCGTACGTTCACGTCTTGGTTGGGGGTTAGTTGCAGATATTCATTCAACTAGCTATGAGCTGCGTTTGGGGATTTTGCAATCTAAAATCGAGCAGATGCATGGTACGCAGATACCATCCAAGGTGATCGAGTTTTTGGCGCATAAAATCACTTCAAATATCCGTGAGCTAGAGGGGGCATTGAATCGTGTGGTCGCACATGCGACGCTGGTTGGTCGTCCGGTAACGTTGGAAGGCACACAAGAGGTGCTGCATGATTTATTGCGTGCAAATGATCGCCGTATTTCTGTTGAAGATATTCAAAAGCAAGTGGCTAGTCACTTCAATATCAAAGTATCGGATATGCACTCTGCGCGCCGTTCTCGTGTGGTTGCGCGCCCGCGGCAGGTGGCCATGTATTTGTCAAAAAAATTCACCTCAAAAAGCCTGCCGGAGATCGGTCGAAAGTTCGGTGGTAAGGATCACACTACAGTGATGCACGCAGTCAAAAGAGTAGAGGAATTGAAGTCCGGTGATGCGGATTTTGCTAAAGATCTTGAACTACTGTCAAGAATGGTGCAGAACTAAAGTATATAACTTGGAGTTGTCTTATGAGTGCTACCGCAACAGCAGTTGAAAAGCCACCAGCAGCCGCTGGACAAAGTGTAAAGTTCGTGATTGATCGCGCGCCTTTGCTTAAGAGCTTAGGGCATGTGCAATCCGTTGTAGAAAAGCGCGGTACGATTGCAGTGCTTTCTAACGTGAAGATAGAAACCAAAGCGGATACGGTTGAGCTTACAGCTACAGACATGGATCTGGCGATGGTAGAGAAAGTGCCGGCCAAAGTGGGTAAAGAGGGGGCGATCACTGTTCCTGCCCATATGTTCTATGAAATCGTGCGCAAGCTACCAGAAGGTTCTGAGATAGAGTGTTCTACCAGCAGTGATGGTGCCAAAATGACCATTCGTTCTGGCCAGTCTCGTTTCTCTCTAGGTTGTTTGTCGCCAGAAGATTTTCCGGTGATGGCCGATGGCGAATTCACTCATAATTTTTCTCTCAAATCTGCGGAATGTCAGGTGCTGGTCCAAAAGCCAAGCTTTGCCATTTCTACAGAAGAGACACGATACTACCTGAACGGCATTTACCTGCATGAGGCGGGAAGCGGTTCCAATAAAGTGCTAAGGGCCGTAGCAACGGACGGCCACCGACTTGCTCGCATTGAGGTTGGCCTGCCGGCCGGCGCTGGCGACATGCCGGGCATTATTGTTCCAAGAAAAGCAATTTATGAAGTAAAAAAACTACTGGAAGGAAGTGACGACGATGTACAAATATCTCTCTCGGATACCAAGATCCGCTTCGTATTCGGCAACGCTGTGTTGGTCTCTAAGCTTATTGACGGTAACTTTCCTGATTATGAGCGCGTAATCCCATCAGGGAATGACCGTATATTAGAAGTTGATTGTAAATTATTCGCACAGGCGGTGGATCGTGTATCGGTTATTTCGTCAGAAAAATCACGTGCGGTAAAACTTCAGCTTGAAAGTGGGAAGCTTACCTTGTCTGCTGGCAGTGCAGAACATGGCAGCGCTTCCGAAGAGATTGATGTGACCTATTCATCCACCGAAATGGAAATAGGGTTTAACTCGCGTTATATGTTAGAGATGATGTCTCAGATCGAAGGAGAAACTGCGCAGTTCCTTCTGGGTGATGGTTCGGCGCCTGCGATCGTTCGTGATACGGCGGATGTGAGTGCGCTTTATGTTATTATGCCGATGAGGGTATGATACAAACCCCAAACGTTATAGGGCAAGATCACGACTCAGAGTTACTTGAGGCGGTTCCTTCTTCCCCTACGGTTCTTTCCTTTCGTTCTCTCTCGCTGCATTGTTTTCGTAATTATATATCTTCACGTATTGAAGTCACACCAGCTCCTGTAGTGCTGACAGGGCGTAATGGTGCGGGCAAAACAAACATACTTGAGGCCATTTCATTGTTCACGCCAGGGCGCGGCCTGCGTAAGGCTAAACTCGGTACTCTTGATAATATCCATCAAAACACAAGCTGGGCAGTAGCTGCTACGGTATATGGCATGAGTGGGATCCGTCAGATTGGCACTGGGCGCGACCCTCAATTTGAGGCCGGTCAGAGCGACAAGCGAATAGTCAAAATTGATGGCAAGGTGATGCGTTCTCAGTCGGAATTATCGCGCCATATGAGTGTTGTCTGGCTGACTCCGCAGATGGAGCAATTATTTCAAGATGGCGCTTCCGCAGGACGCAAATTTTTAGATCGCTTAGCGCAGAGCTTTGATGCGGATCATGCGAGCCGTATCAATAAATATGAACATGCAATGCGTGAGCGAAACCGTCTTTTGCAGCATGGCGGACAGGATAAAATATGGCTGGATGCGTTGGAGCAAACCATGGCCGAAATGGGGGCGGCGATCGCGGAAGTTCGCCTGCAAACTGTCTCTTCGATTAACCATGCGGCCAGCCTTTCAAAGCTTAGTTTTCCCAAGGCGCAAATGAGCATTTCGGGCTTCATAGAGGATAGGCTTCAGGCGGGGCAGCCAGCTATCGAAATTGAAGACGAATTCAGAGAGATTTTAGCACAAAATCGCGGGCAGGATATGGCTGCGGGCAGGGCGCTAATCGGCGTGCATCGTAGCGAGCTAAAGGTAATTCATGTGGAAAAACAAATGCCTGCGGAGAGTTGCTCTACAGGTGAGCAAAAGGCAGTGCTTCTATCCATTATTTTGGCTCAGGCTAAGGCGGCGGCCTTGTGGAAAGGAATCGTTCCTATTGTCCTATTAGACGAGGTAATAGCCCATTTAGATGGCACAAGAAAGCTTGAGTTATTTGAGGAAATCTGCCAGATTGGGGCACAGATTTGGATGACTGGAGTGGATGCCGATTTATTTGCCGATTTGCAGGGTAAGGCGAGCTTCCTGAAAGTAGAAAACGGAACTATTTTGAATGACAAAAACTAGAAAAGATTATCGTGGAATTGCGGAAGGACTTATTGATGGCAGTGTGACCTCTGTGCACCTGGAAGACGTTAACCGTATATTTAAAAAGCTTGGCTTCTACGATACGGAGAAACAGGCGAAGCATGATATCGGGAATAGATTTAAAGGTAATGGAGCGGGTCGTAGTTATGCGCACCAGGAATTGGGGAGTGGTGCTGAGTATGTAGTGATCCCCCATCATCAAATCATAAACGCTGGTGATGAATATTACTTTCGTCATATCGTTGATTCGCTGACCAAATTAAAGGATGCTGACCCACGGGCATTCGATGCTCTGGGTGAGGATAAATTTGGCTTGGAGATTATTGAGCGTATCGGTGTTAAGCGTAAGCCTATTGAAAGAGATATACCTGCGGTAGATGCGATGCGTGCATTACGTGCGATAGGGTTTGAGCGGGATTCGAGTACCAGTTCTTCATTTATTCATCCTGATATTCCTGGTTTTTCTATGCTGGTAAGGAACGACATTCCAGTTTCTGAAGGACGAATTAGAAATGCATGGAAACGTGTGCAAGAAATTTCAGGAAAGCAAGATATGGGTACGCCTAATGGCAATAACGGGTTTTCTCATGTGGCAAGGCTTTCTGGTGAAGAGGATAGCCAATTGGGGCAAGCAATATAACATTTTTGAAGATTACTATTATGAGCACAGCAACAATGACAAAAGACACAACACAACAAGCAGAAAATTACGGTGCAGATTCCATTAAGGTCCTCAAGGGCCTGGAGGCAGTACGCAAACGTCCGGGTATGTATATTGGTGATACGGATGATGGTTCCGGCCTGCACCATATGATCTATGAGGTGGTTGATAACGCAATTGACGAAGCGCTTGCTGGGCATTGTGATCTGGTCACCGTGTCGCTTAATGCAGATGGTTCATGTTCCGTTACGGATAATGGCCGTGGTATTCCGGTAGATATGCACGAAGGAGAAGGCGTGTCTGCGGCAGAGGTGATTATGACGCAGCTACATGCTGGTGGTAAGTTCGATCAGAACTCCTACAAAGTGTCTGGTGGCCTACATGGTGTGGGTGTATCTGTGGTAAATGCACTTTCTGTGTGGTTAAAGCTGGCGATTTGGAGGGATGGAAAACATCACGAAGTGGTATTTGAACACGGAGAAACAAAAGAGCCGCTGAAAGTGCTAGGTGATGCCAAAGAAGGAGAGAAAGGTACATCCGTCACTTTCCTTCCGTCGCCCGAAACCTTTACCATGACTGAATTTAACTACGAGACCGTAGCGCATCGTTTGCGCGAGCTGGCATTTCTCAATTCTGGGGTGCGTATCAAGCTTACGGACGAGCGTACCGATCCGGTAACGGAAACAGAGTTTTATTACGAGGGCGGAACGCAGGCTTACGTAGAATATCTCGATCGTAGTAAAACAGCACTGCACCCGACAATCATGATGACTGGTGAAAAAGACGGCATTGCTGTTGAGGTAGCAATGCAGTGGAACGATTCGTATCATGAGAATGTGTTGTGCTTTACCAACAACATTCGTCAGCGCGATGGCGGAACGCATTTGGTTGGCTTCCGTGCAGCGCTTACCCGTACCATCAACCGCTACTATGAAACAAGCGGTATGGCGAAAAAAGAAAAGGTCGATATTACGGGTGATGATGCGCGTGAAGGCATGACAGCGGTGGTATCTGTTAAGGTGCCGGATCCGAAATTTTCGTCACAAACTAAAGATAAGTTGGTTAGTTCGGAAGTGCGCCCGGCAGTGGAAAGTTCTGTTTATGAGCGTTTAGAGCAGTGGATGGAAGAGCATCCGCAAGAAGCAAAATCGCTTATTAGTAAGATCGTAGAAGCAGCGGTTGCGCGTGAGGCGGCTCGTAAGGCGCGTGATCTTACGCGTCGTAAAGGTGCGCTCGATATTTCTTCATTGCCAGGTAAGCTGGCAGATTGCCAGGAGCGTGACCCGGCTAAATCAGAACTATTTATAGTAGAGGGTGATTCAGCGGGGGGATCAGCTAAACAAGGACGTAACCGTGCGAATCAGGCGATTCTGCCACTCAAAGGTAAAATCCTGAACGTTGAGCGTGCGCGTTTTGATAAAATGCTTTCCTCGCAAGAGATCGGAACACTGATTACTGCTATTGGTACTGGTATTGGGCGTGAAGATTTTAATATTGAGAAAACACGTTATCATAAAATTATTATTATGACCGATGCGGACGTGGATGGTTCGCATATTCGTACATTGTTGCTCACCTTCTTCTTCCGCCAGATGCGCGAGTTGATTGATCGTGGTTATTTATATATTGCGCAGCCACCACTTTATAAAATGAAGCGCGGTGGAAAGGATGTGTATTTAAAAGACGACGCTGCGTTGCAAAGTCATTTGATGGAAGCGAGCCTGGAAGAAGCGAGCCTGACGCTTGAAGATGGCCGAATTCTTGAGGGGGACACTCTTCGCATCGCACTAGAAGGTGCTGCAAAAATTGCACTTGCGGTGGCAGCTTTATCTAAGCGTGTGCCTACAAATCTGATTGAGGCAGGTGTGTTGGCGCATGTATTTGATGGGCAGGCGGGCAGTGAACAAAAAGCTAAATTCTGGCAAATGGCGTTAGAAAAACTTGAAGGAGAGCAAACTGGTTGGGAGTGCTCTTATGATGATGGCATGTTCAGGTTGCGTCGTATGGTGCGTGGTGTCGAAGAATACCACATTGTTGAAGACAAAGCGTTGCTCTCTAAAGAAGGGCACGATATAGCCTCGCAGCTTTCCTTTATCGATGAATATTTTATTGCACCTTCAAAGTTAACTCGAAAACAAAGCGAAGTATCTGTGCAAACGCCGGTCGAGTTCTTTAACGCAATGATGGATTTTGCCCGTAAAGGCTCCAGCATTCAGCGCTTTAAAGGGTTGGGAGAAATGAACCCTGACCAGCTATGGGAAACCACGCTTGACCCAGAAAAACGTCGCCTTCTAAAGGTGACGGTAGAAGATGATGCGGAGACGGAATCCCTATTTTCTACCTTGATGGGTGATATTGTGGAGCCGCGGCGTGATTTTATCATTGGTAACGCGCTGAAAGTCGAAAATCTCGATATTTAACAGGTGCCTCTGTTCAGCCCTGCATTAATAGAAGCTTAATACAGCTCCTATAGACTTGTAGTCTTGGGACCTTAATTATGCGCCATAATCGTCAATCTGCTTATACATTGCTAGAGCTTTCAGTGGTGCTCGTCATTTTGTCATTGATGATGGCAGGGGCTCTCGCCATGCTTACCCAAAAATCACGTATTGATCAGATGAAAGAATTGCGCATCAAGATGCAAGCGATTGAGGAGGGGCTTATTGCTTATACTAAGCGCTCAAATACAGCTGCACTTCCTTGTCCTGCGCCGTTTTATGCAATCACGCATGCAAGTTTTGGTGTGGCTAACCCCTCGGGTTGTGCGGGTATGACTTATGATGATCCGTCTTCTGTCGCGGGAACTGTTCCTGTGAAAACCATTGGGTTGCCGGATAGCTATGCGTTTGATCCATGGGGTAACCAATTTACTTATGTAGTAGAAAAGGCTTCTGCTACTACAAATGCGCTTACTACCAATCCTATTAGTTCATCTGGGTTGGGTAGTATTACCGTCAAGGATACAAATGATAACAACATTACGACCACAGCGATAGTGGTGTTAATTAGCCATGGGCCAGATGGTTTTGGGGCATTTATTCGCAAGGGTACGCGTAAAAGTGGTTATTCATCCAATGCGATGCAGCAAAAAAACTGTCATTGTGATGAAGATGGTGCAGATGATACCTATGACTCCATTTTTTATGCTGGGCAGAATACGCTAGACATCACTGACTCAGAGGATCGTTTTGATGATATTGTGATACATTTTGAGCGTTCTTCATTCCCTGTTGGGGAGGATTTAGTTGTTGATTAATTTATTAATATAGCGACTTTTTTCTAGGGAAGAAAAATTAATCCATATATAACAAATGGTAATTGGTTATTAATGCTGCGCCGCACCCTAATATATTAATAGATAAGTAAATTATTTAACCTATAGTTAAATCTATAGAGATACAATAATACTATAAATACACAGGGGGCAGTATGACATCAGTTTCAGAAATTCCATTAGCAAACAATGTTGGCTCAGCCATTGTGATGACAGAAGGAAAAGCTGTCGATTCAGGGTTACTTGCCAGTTTAAGTAGTAATAACCAAATTAGAGAGATTGCAGAAAATTCGCCTGCCCAATTCGCCGAACAGACTCGTAGACAAACCCGTCGGGGTTTTAGTGCTGAAATAACAACCACTAGTATGGGGGCTACTCAATCGGCTCTACCAGTTATGCGTGATTCTGGGAAGGGCAACTCTAGATAATAGATTATGAGTACGTCAATTCATATAACCCCACCGCCACTTTCGGAACAATCTATGGCTGATTTGCTCAGCACTGTGATGGTGTTTTGTCAGGCTAGCGATGATCGCGGGGATCCCTTTTGGGCATATTTATGCATTAAGCCGAGCATGGCGGAAGCTTTCAAGCGCGCGCGTGATGCCGGTAAGTTAGATTTACAGGAATACGGTACCATTATCGAATGGGGTAGAGGCAAAGAGGCGCCAGATGAAATTCGCACACAAATGGAGCGTGATTTCGGGGTTAATCACGATTATGAGGCTGACCTTATCAAGGCTATTGAGGCCAATAGAAATAGCTTATAATGCTAAAGCCGTTTGGTTTTCCGGTGGCTCCTAAAGCGCCTTAACTGCGTCAAGAACGTCTTGCACATGACCTTTTACTTTCACCTTGCGCCAGATATTGCGGATCACACCCTTTTCGTCGATCAGAAATGTAGCTCGTTCGATGCCCATATATTGTTTGCCATACAGGCTTTTCTGCACCCATGTGCCATAAGCCTCGCACACGCTTCCATCTTCATCAGAGGCGAGCGGAAAAGGTAGGTCGTATTTTGCCTTGAACTTATCATGACGTGCGATCGAATCTTTTGAAACGCCAATAACTACGGCTCCGGCTTTAGTGAAATCTTTGATCATATCCCGAAAGTCCTTTGCTTCCACTGTACATCCTGGGGTGTCATCTTTGGGGTAAAAATACAGCACCACTTTTTTGCCCTTAAAGCTATCCGAGTTGATTTCTTGGGCGCTATCAAAGGCAGTTGTTAGAGACGGTGCTTTGTCACCGATAGCGAGTTCACTAGATGTTTTTTTTGCAGCAGCAGTCATAAATATCTCCATGCGTGGATTAGGTTAGCAGTGCATTATAATGTCGTAAAACAGCTTGTTCAACAGCAATCAGCTTCTGTTTCAAAGCATAGAAATTCTTGAATTCCAGCCCCTCAGCAAGCAGGCGTTTCAGGCCTGGTAACGCGGTTTTTTCATCAAGTTCGCCATAATTACATAAGCGAAGCATATGAAACAATTCAGTTAGTAGTTCGTTTGCATCGCATAATTCTCTGGCTATATCGGGATCTATAGCTTCTTTATCGAGGAGCCAGTGTAAGATATTTGCAGTATTCGCTGGGATTGGGCGCCCGTGCTTAGGGGCATGAAGCAGTAAGAGGTATTGTGCAATAAAATCAATATCAATTAATCCACCTCGAGTATATTTAATCGTCCATAGTGGTCGCTTAGGAAATTCTTTTTCAATACGTTCACGCATTTCCCATACATCTTTTTTTAGTGTCTCAGCATCCTTTGGGGTAGCCATAAGGTCGTCGATAAAGCCTATGACCTTATCACTTAATGCCTTATTTCCAGCAACTACTCTGGCTTTAGAGAAGGCCATATACTCAAATGTCCAGGCAGACTCATCAAAGTATTTGTGTAAAGCTGTTAAGCTACATGCGAGCACACCTTGCGTGCCAGAAGGGCGCAGCCTGGTATCAACTTCATAGAGCCTGCCTTCACGGCTCATGGCGGAAAGTGCGTTTACTAGTCTTTGTGCCAAGCGGTTATAATAAACACTGGCATTGAATTGTTTGAGCCCATCAGAGATGGCATCATCGGGTGCGGTATATGTAAAGACAAGATCAATGTCCGAACCGAATGTCATGTCATAACTACCCAGCTTTCCAAGTGAGATAACCGCGAATTCACCACCAATAATCTTTCCATGGCTTTTTTCGAATTCTGCAGTTACTAAAGCTAAGGCTTTTTGTAATACAAGCTCGGCCATCATAGATAGAAATGCACCTGACTCTTTTGCATCAATCATATGTTTGAGTAATTGTACACCGGCTTGAAACTGACGTTCATTGCGAAAACGCACCATGGTTTCTATTTTATGTTCGTAATCTATATGGTCTGGCAAAATTTCATCTAGCTGTGTACGTAGCTGTTCTCTGCTGGGGAGGTCGTGGTAAAAGTCTCCATATAGTACGGAGTCTAGTAATGCGGGTGATTGGCTCAGATTGTAAGCTAACTTTGGAGCGCTACCCATGATATCTGCTACCAGAACAAGTAACTGCGGGTTTGCGTTGAATAGCGAAAATAGCTGTACGCCAGCGGGCAGGTTAGTCAAAAAGTCGTTGAACTTTAAAAATGCTTCGTCAGGGTTTGCTGTTTCAGATAAGCGCTTTAGCAGTGTCGGCATGATTTCAGTAAGTAGCTCGCGTGTGCGCTTGGTGCGTGTCGCCCTTTTGGAACCGCGATGCCAACCCATAACGATTTCCGAGACTGTCTTTGGGTTTATATAACCCATATTGCTGAGCGTATCTAGCGTGTCGGGGTCATGTGATACACCGGTAAATACAAGGTTTCCAGTTTCGCCTAACTTATCTGCGCTTTGGAATGAATTGGAAAAAATATAGTGTACCGCACATAGGTGTTCGGTTGTTTGTTGCATAAAGTCTTTTGTATCATCAAAGCCCATGAAGCAGGCGATGTGGTGTAGCTCTGATTCGTCGGACGGCAGGCTATGCGTTTGTTGGTCTGCGACCATTTGGAGCCTGTGCTCTAGCTTTCTTAGGTATGTGTATGCCTCAATAAGCGGCTTATGTTCTTCATTTGAGATGAGTTTTAATTTGTTTAGTTCGTCAAGCGTTTGGCACGTGCTACGTTGACGTAAGCTTGTCATTTTGCCGCCCCATATCAGCTGATGTATTTGTACATAAAACTCAATCTCGCGGATGCCACCGCGCCCTAGTTTCACATTGTGACCTTCCAGGCTGATTTTTTTATCTTCATGGCTATCCATTTGCCGTTTGATAGAATGAATGTCCTGAATAGCTGCAAAATCTAGATTGCGGCGCCACATAAATGGAGAGATGTGTTTTATAAACTCGTTGCCAGCATCAATATCCCCTGCAATAGGGCGAGCTTTAATCATTGCTGCGCGCTCCCAATTTTGGCCAACGCTTTCATAATAATAGTAGGCGGCGTCGGTATTGATGGCTGGAGGAGTGGAGGCTGGATCTGGGCGTAAGCGTAAATCCGTGCGGAATACGTAACCGTCTGCGGTGCGTTCTTGCATAATATGAACCAAATCATAAGCCAGTTTATTCATAAACTGCTGTTCAGTATGCCGGCCAGTGTATGTAAGCCTGCCTTTCTCAAACATAATGATAAGATCAATGTCGCTGGAGTAATTAAGTTCATTTCCCCCAAGTTTTCCCATGCCAAGAATAATAATGCCACTATGCTTAGACGGTGATTGCGGTATAGAAAGTTTAATCTCTCCACGTTTTTCTGCCTGAGTAAGAAGAAAGTCGACTGTTTGTTTAAGGCATATTTCAGCGAACTCTGATAATGCCGCCGTTATTTTTTCCAGATTCCACCACCCAGCAATATCGGCTAGTGCTATTAATAAAGCCAGCTTACCTTTAGCAATACGTAAGCTTCTTATGAACTCCGTTTGGCTTTGCTCATCATGGCTAACAAGCAGGGAGTTTAATGTGCGCTTATATACTTCATCGCTATCACATGTAAGTGATTGTCGTAATACTTCAGGATATCTAATTAACAGTTTGGATAAAAAGGGAGAGTTGCCAAAAACTCCCTCTATAAGCATGTTTGCTGGGTGAGCATTTTTAACGGCCTCTTTCATCCAATCGCTAAGCTCTGTATTCTTCCTTCGGGATGCGGATTCTAGCCACTCTTCTTTTAAGCGCCTTACATTATCCGAAGAATAAGGAATTGTTGTGTGGGCTAACATGACATTTCTTTAATAATCAACTGCTGTATTTCTTCTTTTTTAACAAATATACTATCAATTAATGCATGGATAGATTTTTAGAATTAAATGCTCCTGATTAAAAGATATAAACGCCAAATTATAGGCTTTTTTGCCGTTATAACCTTCGTGGCTGTGCTCGCTATTAATGCATTGTTGGTTTGGGTTGCAACGGGGCCGCGCTCATTGGATAGACTGACTCCATATATAGAGGCTTCTTTCAATGAGGGGAGCGAATATTCCGTCAAAGTTGGGGAAACTTGGTTGCTATGGGATGGTTGGAGGCATCCTATTGATATACGCTTACGTAATGTTTCCGTGCTAAGTGCTCAGGGGCAAACGTTTTCAACCTTTCCGGAGGTGGCCGTAGAGTTGCATTTACCTTCGCTTATTGTTGGTAATGTGATGTTGCGCTCACTCTCAATTGATAAGCCTATTGTCAGCTTGTTTCAGGATAGTGAAGGGGCTATCAGCTTTGGTTTCAAAGAGGCTCGAACAGCTCAGGCAGAGAGTGCTTCTACGGTGCCATTTTCAGCAATGCTTGCTTCATTCATGGATGATGATCACGGAGCTTTACGTAAATTACGATATGTTATCATTAATAATGCAGACGTAAGCGTTGGTAGCGAGCGTAAAGGGGTGTTTTTTGAGGCACGTGAAACGGACTTGGTGGCTAAGCGTAATAGTGATGGGGTAATAGAATTAATTACGAATGGAAAGATTCAATATGACGAATATCAATCCAGTATTTATTCTCACTTTACGCTAGATAAATCTAATCCTGATATTTTGGGTACGCTTAATTTTAAAGGTCTTGAGCTTAACAAGCTTGCTAATTTATTTTTAGATAAAGATGATGTGTTGATTGACATGCCCATAAGCGGCAGAAGTAATATCACCTTAGATTCAGAAGGTACATTAAAGCGCTTACAGTTTAATATCGATGGAGGTGAGGGAAGCTTTAATTCATCTCTTTTGCAAGCGCCACTACCTATTGCTGGGGTGCATGTCGAGGGACAGGTAAGTAATAATGCCAGCGACATACAAATCGATAAGTTAACTGGTGTAGTTGATGGTATTGAGGTGGTGGCGGATGGTATTGTTGAACTCAAAGAGAATGATGCAGCTATTCGTATTAATGGCTCATTTAAGGATATTCCTGCCTCTAAAGTGCAGGCCTTGTGGCCCGCAGAATTAGCGCCTGCATCACGTGAATGGGTAGTAAACAATATTAAAGAGGGGCATGTTTCTGAGGCCAGTATTAAGACGGATATAAAATTTGGAGATTTGCGCAGGCCACAGCTTCCCAAAGAATCTATTGAGGCCACAATTAACCTGGAAAAAGGCAAGATACGTTATTTGCCTGATCACCCGGAGACTAGCGGCGTAAATGCGACTATTGCTATTGATGCAATAACATTGGATGCGGCTATCCACAGTGCGAGTTTCCTGACGGAAACAGTGTTAAGTAATGGACGGTTACTTATTGAGGATTTGAATGCGGACAATCCATACATCAAAATTAATTTTGATGCTGCTGCATCCGCTAAAGACATTGTAACCTTTCTGGGCTTGCCGCGACTAAAGCACGCCGAACGCTTAAACCTAAAGGCAGACAGAGCGCAAGGGCGTGCGAAGGGTAGTGTGGGGGTGGGGTTTAATTTCTTTTCGCCGCGAGATGAAGAAGGAAACCCGATTGGTGAGCCCGATGTTGACTACGCTGTAAAAGCTACTGTGGAAAATGTATCGCACCCTTCATTTATGAAGAAATTTGATATCGAACAGGCAAACGGTGATTTTTCAATTGATAAAACTACTTTAGGTTATATTGGCAAGGGGCGCATTAATGGTGCGGATGCTGGTAAGCTCGATATACGTTACTTATTTACCCCAAAGGATGGATACGACACCTTTATTGATCTCGAGGCCACCGCATCGGATGGTAGCCTGGTTCGGTTTGGGTATCCGGAGCTTGAGTTCTTAAAGGGCATGTTGGGGGTGGTTGCTAACGTAAGGCTTGGACCGAAGTTAGAGGTGATGAAGGGGGATATCGACCTTACGAATGCCACGATCGATGCAAAAGAAATAATGTGGAAAAAGGAAATTAACATTCCAGCCTCTCTATCCATGACAACAGAAAAGAAAGATGGTCTCACGCGAATAAGTTCGTTTGCACTGCAATCTAATGGAGTTGAAGCGAAGGGCTCTATAGATTTGAACTCGTCACTGACAGGTGTTAGTAGAGTCCAGCTGAGCAAGTTGCTGTTAGGAAAAACGAACCTAAGCACCCTTGATTATGCGAAAACATCATCGGGTATTGCGTTGCGCGTGTTTGGACAGGCGGTAGATTTAAGTGGCCTTATGGAGGGTGACGAGGAGTCGGATGAAGTGTTTTCGTTCGAGCGATTTCCACCTATCAAATTTCAGGGAAATGTGGCCAATCTAATCTTAAAAGGTGGCAAGAGAGTCTCTAATTTTAAGGGCGATCTTTTTTGTGATGTGCGCCTATGTCAGCAAGCTGATCTGAATGGAGAGGTCGGGGATAAACCATTTCATTTTCGTATTTTGAGGAACCCTAAAGGGGTTCGGCAATTATCTCTGCATGCAGAAAATGCTGGAGAGTTTTTAAAAACAATTGGTGTGTACGAAAAAATGGAAGGTGGAGACCTTACTATCACCGGTAATTACCACGAAACAACAGATGGCAGTTTGCTGGATGCCAGGCTTGATATTAATGAGCATTCCATAAAAAAAGCACCGGTGTTGGCAAAGATACTTTCGTTGGCCTCGCTGACTGGCTTTATTGATGTACTGGAAGGTAATGGTATTCGTTTCAATAAAATGGTGATTCCATTTAGCCTGCAAAATGATGTGATTACGGTGAAGAAGGCGCGTGCTTATGGTAGTGCGATTGGGATTACTGCTGAGGGAACGGTGACTTTTCCTCGAGTTATATTTGATCTTAAAGGAACCGTGGTGCCGGCCTATATGGCGAACCATATTTTAGGCAATCTTCCTATTATTGGTGACGTGTTGACGGGAGGAGATGGCGGCGGAGTGTTTGCTGGTAGCTACAGTATGAAGGGCACGTATAGCGATTCTAAGGTGAGCGTTAATCCGCTGTCTATGCTGACGCCAGGTTTCCTGCGTGGCATATTCGATGCGGGTGATAAGGTGACCGCCAAATAGTTAGGTTAGCTTGACCAGCATGTGTTTTTTGCGACCAACAGAAAACTTCAGGCTATCGCTATCTTTAAAGTAATTGTGGTCAACAAGCATATTTTCATCTTCGATTTTCTGATCGTTGATGCGTGCACCGCCACCACGAATAAGGCGTTTAGCATCACCGCCGGAAGTTGCCAGGCCACTTTGACGAAGTAGATCATACACGGGAATACCCTTGCCAATATCTTTTTCTGCCAGCTCAAACACGGGAATATCTGCGCCGACACCACCTTGTTCAAATGTTTTCTTAGCGGTTTCTGCTGCCTGTTTTGCGGCACGGTCTCCATGGCATAATTTGGTTACTTCATTGGCGAGAATTTTCTTCGCCTCATTGATATCGGCGCCTTTTAGTTTTTCCAGTTTCTGGATTTCCTCGACAGGGATTTCAGTGAACAGTCGCAGGAATCTTCCAACATCGGCATCTTCAGTGTTGCGCCAATATTGCCAGAAGTCATACGGCTGCATCATGTCTTTATTAAGCCAGATAGCCCCGTTTGCAGTTTTACCCATCTTGGCGCCTGAGCTCGCAGTGAGTAGAGGGGTGGTCAAACCAAATAAGCCTGCGGTGCTTTCTTTATCCATATAGTCCATAAAAGCTTCAGGAGTATAATCTTCAGGGTCTGTGCGTTTTGATTGAATAATCGGCTGCACCTCGAGCACTTTCATGCCACCCTTAGCCTTATCCATCTTCATTGGCTGGAATTTCGACTCCGCATCAATGCGGCGTTGCAGGTCGAGTCCCATGATAATATTTCCCCATTGGTCGGACCCGCCAATTTGCAGGTTACAACCATAGCGCTGATGTAGTTCTACAAAATCATAGGCCTGAAGAACCATGTAATTAAATTCAAGAAGGCTGAGGTTTTGTTCACGGTCCAGGCGAAGCTTCACACTATCTTGAGTTAGCATGCGGTTGACCGAGAAGTAACGGCCATAATCACGCATGAAGCTAATGTAATTAAGATTATCTAGCCATTCACTGTTATCTGCCATGATGGCGTCGGTCGCTTTAGTGCCAAATGAAAGATACTGCTCGAACACCTTTTTGATGCCCTGCATGTTGTTTTCTATATCTTCGGCGCTTAGCATTTTACGCGCTTCATCTTTGCCAGATGGGTCGCCTACCTTTGTGGTGCCACTCCCCATGAGCACGACTGGTTTATGCCCTGTTTTTTGTAACCAGCGCAACACCATGATCTGCATCAGGCTACCAGCGTGTAGGCTAGATGCAGTGCAGTCAAAACCGATATAAGCGGTAACGCGCTCCTTAGATAGGCGCTTATCCAGTTCTTCTTCGTTAGTGCATTGGTGGATAAACCCGCGTTCCTGCATAATGCGCATAAAATCGGAAGCGTATTTTTTCATCGTGGGAAGACTCCTGCGGTATTTGGGATAATTTTCTTATCCATTTGTTAATGCATATAGATTAAATTTTGGTGAATAATAACGGGTTAGAGGGCTTATGAGCAAGGAAGAAGATGCGGTATGGTCGCTAGGATTGATGAGTGGCACCTCATTAGATGGTATTGATGCCGCGCTTATCAGGACTGATGGGGAAATGGTCTATGAAATAGGCGAATCGCTGACTCACCCGTATGATGATGAATATCGCGCGAAATTACGAGAGGCTGTGCATGGCCGCGGCGATATGATGCTGATAGAGAAAGAAAATACACTCAAGCACGTAGAAGCAGTTAAGGCCTTGCTGGGGCAGGCAGGTATGAGCCGAAAAGATGTGCATGTGATTGGCTATCACGGGCAAACTGTAATGCATCGCCCAGCGGAGGCGATAACCTGGCAAATTGGCAATGGCGCGTTGCTGGCTGAAAAAACCGGTATAGACGTGGTGTGTGATTTTCGTAGGCGCGATATGGCGGCAGAAGGTCAAGGGGCTCCGCTTGTTCCGTTATATCACGCGGCACTTGCCCGCCAGATGCAGCTTCCGATTGCGGTGCTGAATATTGGGGGTATAGCGAATGTGACGTGGATTGGAAAATCCGAAGGGGCGGCTAGCGAGTTGATGGATCTTGATATCATGGCATTCGATACTGGTCCGGGGAATGTGTTGCTAAATGAGTGGGCACTAAAAAAGACCAAGCAGGATTGCGACAGGGATGGAGTGATGGCGCTTGCCGGCAAGCCTAACATGAAGCTGGTTGATAAGATGTTGGATGATCCATTTTTTGATAAACACCCACCAAAATCACTAGATAGAAATCATTTCACCCATGACATGGTTAAGCGCCTGTCTAAAGAAGATGGGGCAGCTACATTGGTAGAATTCACGGCAGCTGCGGTTGAAAAGGCGAGAGACTATTTTCCGGTAAGTGCTAAGCAATGGTTTGTGTGTGGAGGAGGGAGGCATAACCCTGCCCTGATGAACGCGCTTAATGCTAGGCTAAAGCATGTATACCCTGTTGAGTCACTTGGTTGGGCGGGGGATGCGCTGGAAGCGCAGGCCTTTGCTTTCTTGGCTATGCGCTCACTTAGGCGTTTGCCAATTTCCATGGCTACCACCACGGGATCGAAACAGGCTGTCACTGGTGGTGCGCACTATAAGGTGTGATTACGCTGCATTTTGAAGTGCATCTACATCCGCTTTAATGCCAAGACGTTCAAACACCCATGCGAGGGCGCGAGTTAGCTCGATCATCATGCCGTGCGTATGGCAAGGGTTAGGCGTCAGCCTCAAACGTTCTGTTCCACGGTTGACGGTTGGATAATTGATTGGCTGCACGTAAATATCAAACTGGCTGAGTAGCATGTCGGATGCTTTTTTGCATAGCACCGGATCGCCCACTAGTACTGGAATGATGTGACTGTCAGTCGGCATCACAGGGAGGCCGGCTTTGGTAAGCATTTCTTTTAGCACTTCCACATTATAGCGCTGCTCTTTACGCTCATGATCGCTTTGCATCAAGTGCTGGATGCTAGCAGATGCGCCGGCGGCGAGTGCTGGTGGCATCGCGGTGGTAAAGATAAACCCTGGCGCATATGAGCGAATCATATCAATAAACACGCGTGAGCCAGTTATGTATCCGCCCATTACGCCAAATGCTTTGCCTAATGTGCCTTGGATGATAGTGAGGCGGTCGCTAAGTCCATCACGCTCTGCAATACCCGCCCCGCGTTTTCCATACATGCCGACAGCATGTACTTCATCAAGATAGGTAATGGCATTGTATTTATCCGCAAGATCACAGAGTGTTTCAATCGGGGCGATGTCTCCATCCATTGAATAGACCGATTCAAAGGCAATTACTTTAGGGCGAGCCGGATCTGCCTGCTTCAGCAATGATTCTAAGTGCTCAACATCATTATGTTTAAAGACATGCTTTTCTGCCTTACTGCCACGAATGCCATGAATCATGGAGGCGTGGTTACATTCATCGGAGTAGATAATGCAATCTTTCAGCATCTTACCCAGTGTTCCTAATGTTGCTTCGTTGGCGATATAGCCAGATGTCATCACCAGTGCTGCTTCTTTATCGTGCAGTTCGGCCAGCGTTTCTTCTAGTTTGATGATTTCGTGGTGTGTGCCAGAAATATTACGTGTACCGCCAGCGCCGGTTCCTAGTCTGCCGATAGCCTCAGACATAGCGCTGATGACTTTAGGGTGTTGACCCATACCAAGATAATCGTTGCTGCACCACACCGTTACGGTACGACCGGTGATATGGCTGGTGGCCAAAGGGAACGAGCCCGCTTTACGTTCAAGGTCATTAAAAACCCGGTAGCGCCCTTCAGAACGCAGTTGTTCAACATTTTGTGTGAATAGCTTTTCGTAGTCTATGGTCATTGCGCTTTTGATCTTGATAGTTTGTGTAACAGGTTCACAGCAAACGCAAACAGCAACAAGGCGGTCATCTGATGCGCAAGCGCGAGCCATAACGGCACTTGCCAAAGAAGCGTAGCAACCCCCAAAGCAAATTGGAGGAACAGGGTGAAGCCTATGCCCAGCACTGCCTTGCCAAGATGGTTATTTTTAACATATGCACTATATAAAAACCACCAGAATATAAAGCTAACAGCGAGGAAAATGGCGATTTTGCGGTGAATAAACTGTATCAGGGCGAGATTCTCATGCCATGTTTCGCCGCTCCATAGCTCTGAGGGGAGCCATTGCCCATTCATGGTTGGCCATGTGTTATAGATTAGGCCAGCGTGTTGACCAGCAACAAACGCCCCTATGATAATCTGAGTGCAAAGAAGCACAAACCACCCCTTGTAAAGTGAGTGTTTTGTGGTGTGTGGAGCTTTAGGTGATTTGTTATGGATATCTAGTAATGCCCAGAGAATTAAGGCGAAAATGAGGAAGGCGAGGGAAAGGTGAAGGGCGAGTCGTAGATGGCTTACATGTGGGTTGTCAATTAATCCGCTTGCTACCATGAACCATCCTATGAATCCTTGCAGTCCGCCAAGTGCAAATATACCCGTAAGGCGCAATCCAAAACGTTTTGAAATACTCCGGCGTATGGCAAAAAATAATAGGGGTACGATAAATACAGCGCCGATAATACGGCCTAATATGCGATGCCAGAATTCTGGCCAGAAAATGGTTTTGAATTCATCCAGGCTCATGCCTTTATTGATTTTTAGATACTGGGGGCTGGCTCGATAGGCGGTAAATTCTTCTTCCCATTCGGCCATCGAGAGTGGAGGGATAACGCCATGTATGGGTTTCCATTCCGTAATAGAAAGGCCAGAGCCAGACAAGCGTGTATAGCCACCTACAAAGACCATGGCAGTTACTAATAAGAGGCATATGATAAGCCATATGCTTATTGCTTTGTGGTTGTTCTTTACAAGGTCAGCCATTATTAAACGTTAGAAGAAGTTGCGATATCTGGTTAGCTCAGATACATAGCACTATTATTAACTACAAGCATTAGTACAAACTTTAATCTCACCATGCAAAAAAAACATCTTTCGCGTTATTGGTTAATTATTGGAGTGGCGGCGCTTGCTGTGGCTGGGTTGTATTCCCTTGTGCTTGCTGGTGGTCGCAGCCCTAAGTTAGGTGAGTCTTCATTGCTGCACCGGCTTTTTCATGAGGCATTGGTGGTGCATGTAGACCTTTCTGTGCTTGTGTGGTTTCTGGCCATAGCCTGTCTGATGTGGAGTTTAATGAGCCGTGGCACAAAGACCATTATACCTTACGTGGAAGAAGCAGCGCTTATATCTTTTGCTCTTGGCGCCTTAGCTATCACGCTGTCCCCGTTTGATTCCAGCGGCGAAGCGTTGATGAGTAATTACATTCCGGTAATTCATAATCCCATATTTTTTATGGGGCTAATGATGGTGCTTTGCGGTGCTATGCTTATGGCTTTTAAGGGGCTGATGGTAGCAACCCGCTCATCGTATTTCACTAAAACGCAACAATTTGCGCTTTATGCGGCGTCATTTATTACACTAATTGCGTTACTATGTTTTTGTTGGTCGTATTACCAAATACCTCCGATTATTGATGGGCAGCAATATTACGAGATGTTGTTCTGGGGTGGTGGTCATGTGCTGCAATTTACGCATGTGCAAGTAATGATGGTGTCATGGATGCTATTGATCGCTACGCTAAAACCTGATTTTAAAATACAGCGTTCATGGCTGTTTGTCTTGTTTTCGATAGGGTTGCTGGCGGCACTTTCTGCGCCTTTTCCTTATATTTTTTATGACATAACCACCTCCGCGCACCGTGAGTTTTTTACCCAGCAAATGATCTATGCCGGTGGCATTGCACCAGTATTTTTAGCGCTAATGCTGTTGCCACCTTTATCACAAACACGTAGACGAAATGCACTTTGGTCAGCGCTGCTGATGTCGATTGTGTTATTTTTGTATGGTGGTGCCTTGGGGGGGATGATCCAAGGGCAAAATGTCGTGATTCCCGCGCATTATCATGGCTCCATAGTGGGGGTGACGCTTGCTTTTATGGGGGCGGCCTATTTGCTGCTCCCCAAATTAGGTTATCGTGATGTAGCACATGACAGGCTTGCCTTCTGGCAGCCCATTATCTATGGGGCAGGGCAAATTATGCATGTGACAGGGTTTGCCTGGTCGGGTGGTTATGGCGCGTTACGCAAAACACCAGGTATGCCACTAGATGAGAAAGCGCGTATTGCTATGGGGCTTATGGGCGGCGGCGCAGGGCTTGCTGCCATTGGCGGATTGATCTTTGTGATTGTGATTTTTAAGGCAATGAGAAAGAGCCAGAAACCGGCTTAGACTTGGGCTTCTTGTTGGCGCTGGATACCGCGCTGTTCGTCAATAACCTGCGTCCATTTTTTGCCGTCGGCACGTTGGTTGTCGTGTCCAACCTCAACATTTACCGCAAGAGGTTGCTGCACTTTTTGCATCTCTTCTGCAATATGCTTGGCCGTACTTTTGGCTGTTACTTCGAGGTTATCAAAGTTTTTGGATTGGTAAATGCGAGAGGCCATGTAGGTTGAAATCGCTGCAGCCCCAACAAAAGCTGCCCCTACACCAAGCAATGCCAATACTGGAAGCCCACCTATAGCCCCTGCAAAGCCTGCTACAGATGCTCCAGTGAAATATGCGTTTGCTGCTCCTACGGCCCCTGCTGCAACTAAAGGACCTCCGACGATGGTTAGCACAGTACTAATGCTGGAAAGTGCGCTGCTCCAGCGCAACGTCTTCATAATTTTGCTTTTGTTCGCTAGTGCATCCTCATCGCTCACTACGCTTTCACCCGCGAGAACATTCATCGGGTTTGCGAAATGCGGTTTATGAATGGCGATATTTGGCATATGTGGTTTAAAGCTTACCATATATCCAATTTACCCCGCCTATCCCTTTGTTACAACGGCATTATTATGACAGTTTTGTGAAGGCAGAAGGGGATTCGGAGGTGTTTTTCAAAGAGGATTGATCAACCCACTGTAATATATCAGAAAGTGCAGCCACTTTGCCGATTATAACCAGCGTAGGGGGCTGAAGGCCTTCACTTTCCACTTTGTTGGCAATGTCAGCTAAATCTGCAGTTGTAACCTTTTGCTGCGCTAGGGTGCCTTGTTCGATGGCGGCTGCAGGAGTGGTGGGTGGAAGGCCATGCTCTATAAGTTTGCTGGCTATAATAGGTAAATTGACGAGTCCCATATATACTACCAGCGTCGTATCCGGGTCGGCGAGGCTTTGCCAGTTCATCTCTAGCTCTTCTTGTCCTTCTTCTTTAGTCATGCGGTGGCCGGTGAGGAATCTAACTCCCGTTGCCAGTCCGCGATGGGTTAGTGGAATGCCTGCATATGCACCACAGCCTTGCGCAGAACTAATACCCGGGACAATTTCATAAGGAATATCCGCTTCTTTTAAGGCAATGCATTCTTCGCCGCCACGCCCAAACAAAAAAGGATCGCCACCTTTAAGGCGTACAACGCGTGTGCCTGTGCGTGCCAAGCTAATAAGTAGCTCGTTAATTTCTTCTTGGGTCATTGCTTTTTGTTTACAGGATTTTCCTGCATAAAAAGTCGGGATACCCTTAGGGACGTGCTGCATTATGGCGTCGGACACAAGCCGGTCATACACCACAGCTTGTGCAGATTCGATTGCTTTTAACGCCTTTAGTGTCAAAAGCTCGGGATCGCCAGGTCCTGCGCCAACCAAAGACACTATGCCATTTGTAGAAGATGGTTTTTTCATGTTTACTATTATTACATAGATGTAATGCTAATGCCATGTCTTGGTAGTTGCCAATAAGGTAAGTTTGTGGAATATATGGAACCCCATATATTTCACTCGTGAAATCACATAAGGACAATAGTCATGAAAACAAGTAGTAAAATCGTAGCCGTGGTACTCGCAACCAGTATGCTCGCTGCCTGCCAGCAGCCTATGGGTCGTGCAGGACAAGGGGTAACGCAAGGCGGTAGCTCAATTAACAAGCAAGATATTGGTACTCTTGGTGGTGCTGTAGCTGGCGGTATTATCGGCAGCAATATCGGTAGTGGTAAAGGCGCTATTGCAGGCACTATCGCGGGTACATTGCTTGGTGGAGCGATTGGTAGCAACATTGGTGCGTCACTGGATCGTGCTGACATGCAATATTACAATACTGCATCACAGCAAGCGCTCAATAATGCGCAAAATGGTCAAAGCCTTCCATGGAAAAACCCTGATAGCGGTAACTATGGTAGTGTAACTCCATCGAACTATTATAAGAATGACGAAGGTCAATATTGCCGTGAATACAGCCAGACAATCACCGTGGGTGGCAGAACCGAAAAAGGTTATGGTACCGCATGTCGTGAGCCTGATGGAACATGGCGTATTGTTGAGTAATAATATTAGATGAGTATAGCTACTGAAAAAGAGCCAAATGTACCGCAAGGCACATTGATGGCAGGAAAACGAGGACTTGTCATGGGCGTGGCCAATGACAAGTCTCTCGCTTGGGGTATTTGTAAATATTTGCATGCGCAAGGAGCGGAGCTTGCCTTCACTTATCAAGGTGAAGCTTTGCAGAAGCGCGTCAAACCGTTAGCTGAAAGCGTTGGCTCGTCAATTGTAGAGCCGTGCGATGTAACGGACATGGCGAGCGTTGATAATGTATTCAAGGTGCTCAAAGAGAAATGGGGAACCATGGACTTTGTAGTCCATGCTATTGCCTATTCAGATAAGAATGAGCTTAAGGGAAAATATGTCGATACATCGCTTGAGAATTTTGCGATGTCGATGAACATTTCCTGCTATTCATTTACTGCGGTAGCTAAACGTGCCAGCGAAATGATGCCTAATGGTGGTAGTCTAATAACGCTTACATATTACGGGGCAGAAAAAGTGGTGCCGCATTACAATGTAATGGGCGTTGCAAAAGCGGCACTGGAAACCAGTGTGCAATACCTTGCTGCTGATTTGGGTCCTAATAATATCCGTGTAAATGCTATTTCGGCAGGTCCTGTTAAAACATTGGCTGCTTCTGGTATAGGTGATTTTCGCTACATTCTGAAATGGAATGAGTTTAACTCGCCGCTAGGTCGCAATACCACTATTGAAGATGTTGGTGGCGCTGGCGTGTATCTGCTCTCTGATCTCGGTCAGGGAACCACAGGTGAAGTGTTGCATGTAGATTCTGGCTACCATGTAGTGGGTATGAAACGCGTGGATGCGCCGGACATAAGTACGGTATGACCTTTAATACTTTTGGCCACATGTTTCGTTTCACGACGTGGGGCGAAAGTCACGGAGAGGCTATCGGTTGTGTAGTAGATGGCGTGCCATCGATGATCCCGCTTACTGAAGCAGATATTCAGCAATACCTGGATAAGCGCAGACCGGCTCAGTCTAAATTTACGACACAGCGCAAAGAAAGCGATACCGTCAAAATTCTCTCGGGAGTGTTTGAGGGCAAAACTACCGGTGCGCCGATTAGCCTGATGATTGTGAATGAAGATCAAAAGTCTAAAGACTATGCTGACATAAAGGATAAGTTTCGTCCTGGTCACGCTGATTACACATATTATAAGAAATATGGCATTCGTGATTATCGAGGTGGTGGGCGTTCTTCAGCGCGAGAAACAGCAATGCGCGTCGCGGCAGGAGCTATCGCACGCAAAATGCTTGAAGGCGTTACTATTCGAGGCGCGATGATGGCCTTAGGCGATGATGTTGTAGATTTCAATGCATGGGATTGGAGTGAGATTAATAATAATTCCTTATGGTGCCCTGATGCAAAAGCAGCTACTCGTTGGGCATCTAAATTGGATGCGATTCGTAAGGGCGGTTCTTCAATTGGCGCAGTGATTGAGGTATTCGCTGAAGGTGTGCCAGCAGGGTGGGGAGCACCTACCTATAAAAAGCTTGATGCCGACTTAGCGAGCGCAATGATGGGAATTAATGCCGTAAAAGGAGTGGAGATTGGCGCAGGGTTTGCCGCCTCTACTCTAAGTGGCGAAGATAATGCGGATTGTATGCGTATGAAAGATGGCAAGGTAGAGTTTCAAACGAATAATGCAGGTGGAATTCTGGGTGGAATATCTAGTGGCCAGCCAATTGTAGTTCGTTTTGCGGTTAAGCCGACCAGCTCTATTTTAAACGAAGTTAATACGGTTGATATTCAAGGTAATGATACCACTATATCCACCAAAGGCCGCCATGATCCATGTGTTGGAATTCGGGCGGTTCCTGTAGGTGAGGCCATGATGGCTTGTGTGCTTGCGGATCATATGCTGATGCACCGCGCACTAAATAAATCTTAAGGAGATGGTTCATGAAGAAGCTGTTTAGATTATCGGCGATTGTTGTTGTTGTGCTTTTTGTTGCAGCGCTTATCTTGCCAATGTTTATTTCTAAGGATTTGCTTAAAGAAAAATTAATTGAGCAAGTTAAGGAGCAAACTGGTCGTACTCTTTCAATCGAAGGAGAAATGAGCGTCCATGTTTTTCCTACGGCTAGTGTATCCATGGAAAAAGTGGCTCTTTCAGACATTAAGGAGTCTAGCTCAACGCCAATGGTGAGGGTTGAATCTCTTTCGGTAGGGGTTGATCTTTTGCCATTGCTTAATAAAGAAATTGTCATTAGTGAGCTGGAACTAAATCGTCCGGTAATTAATTTATATGTCGACGAGCAAGGCAATAAAAACTGGATGTTTGTTAAATCAGCTAAAACGATTGCTGCTTCGGCTACAGAAAAAAAACCTGAAGAGGTGAAAAACAATAAAAGCGCCCCGAATAACCTACAGCTCAACGATTTTTCTATTGTTGATGGCCAGGTGATTTACCAAGATAAAATTAAAAAAGAAAAATGGGACATTAAAGAGCTTAATATTTCTGCGTCATTAGATAGCTTCTCATCCCCTTTCGATATTGAAGGAAGTGCGCTTTGGAATAAGCAAAAAATTTCTGCTGAAGCTACGATTGGAAACCTGAAGGCATTTTTGGAAGGGAAGGGTGAAAGCCCCCTTAAGGCTTCAGTTGATGGCGGGCTCTTTGCGTTTAACTTTGATGGAAAGTATGACTTCAAAGAATATACAGGTAGTGCAAAGCTTTCGACATCTTCTGTAGCGCGTTTACAAAATTGGTTAAGCCCAGAGGCAAAGCCAGCAGCAGCTATGGACAAGTCACTGGAGCTTACGAGTATGCTCGCCTGCACAAATGTCCGGTGTGTATTTGATAAAACAGCCCTTACATTTGGAGATATTACCGCAAACGGTAAGGGGGATGTGAATTTTGCGAACAGGAAACCTTCAATAAATCTGGCGTTGGCGATAGATGAGCTAAACCTAAACCTCCTGCTGCCTCAAGATGCAAAGCGCTCTTCTATGCGCCCAATCATCAGCAGTGCACATGCCGCGACGGCTGCGGGCTGGAGTCGTGAGAATATGGATTTATCTGCTCTAAATGAGATGAACGCAACAGCTGAAATTAAAGCTGGTAAAGTGTTATTCCAAGATATCAAAATTGGAAAAACCCTATTGCGCACAAAGCTTAATAACGGCCGTTTATCTGGCGATATGCTGGATACAGAATTTTATGGTGGGAAGGCAAATGTCAGTTTTAGCTATGATGCTAATAGTTCAATCTTGGAGAAGCGCCTTAACATGAAGGGTATAGATATGGAACCGCTTCTTAAAGATGCGATGCAGAATGATAAGTTGTCTGGCAAAGGTAACATTGAGCTTAACCTTGTTGGGCGAGGTAAGAGTGAATATGCTATTGTTTCCTCGCTTAATGGGAATGGCTCTATCAAGCTTACCGACGGTGCCATTAAAGGCATCAATATTGCCGACATGGTGCGCAATGTGCAATCTGCGTTTAAGCAAGTGGATACAAGCTCACAGAAGACGGACTTTGCTGAGCTTGGGGGAACATTTACCATTGCGAATGGTGTTGTGAAGAATAATGACCTGGCGATGAAGGCGCCGCTTATGCGCTTATCGGGTGCAGGGCAGGTGAATCTACCGGCGCGCACGGTAAATTATCGCCTGAACCCAGAGATTGTGCAGACGATTCAAGGGCAGGGTGGTAAGGATAAAACTGGTTTGAAAGTTCCGGTAATCGTAGATGGTAGCTTCGATAAGTTGCGCTATCGCCCTGATGTTGCGGGAATTGCTACCGATGTGCTGAAGGATCCGAAGAAGTACAAAGAAACTATCAAGGATGTAAAAGAGCAATTCAAAGGCGAAAAGCGGAAAGAAACGCTACGGAATTTAAGAGGACTATTTAAGAAGCCTAAGAAAGACGCCCCTGCGCCTGTGGATGAGCCTACAGCAGAACCTGCTGTAAAAACACCACCAGCTACGGATAGCGCTCCGGCAGCGGCTACGCAATAACTCTAAGTGCTACGGAAGCTTCCGTCTTGACTGCGTCCTGCATTATTGTTGGCGGACACGTTTGCCGCAAGATCGTTAATTGACCCTCGTCCAACATCGGCAACGCCCTTATCGAGATTGAAAACTCCTTTTAGGTTGCCCATCTCGGCAACGGCTTGCCTTGCATTCAATTCATCTGGGGTGATGCCAACAGAATTGGCAACAGCATTGTTAATAGCCGTAGTTGCAGCAGGGCCAGAAAGGCCGGCTGCTGCTCCTGCCGCAGTTGCGCGTGCATGAGCTTTTGTTTGTTCATCAAGATCAGGCATTAGTGCTAACAGCTTCTCAATTTCCTGACGTTGTAGTTGTTCCTGAGTAAGCTTTTCGTCCTGTTCGGTGGACTGCTCTGAGGTAATGCTGCGTTCTAAGCCTTCTGCTGTCGCATTTGATGCGTTACCATCTGTGGTTACATTGTCATTCTGCCCTTCATTGGCTGCATTAGTATTTGTTTGAAATTCATCCGGGCTGCTGGCTTGTGTATCATTATTGTTATTAGCTGTATCACCACCTGAGGTTTCGCCGCCGCCGTTATTACCACTATCAGAGTCGCCAGAGGAACCTGTATTCCCTGTCCTACCCAATAGTTTATCAAATAATGCGTTAGCTTCAGCCACGTTAAATCCCGGATATAATTCTACCTATTACCATTCTACACGAAATAACCCTGCTGCGTATGACAGTTTTATTACGTCCTTGTGTAGGTTTGTTACATAACTATTATATTGTAAAATAGCATTTTTTCTGTTTCTTTACTACCTATGAACCATCCTGCGCCTCTTATAGAAGCCAAAGGCTTAGAGAAAGCTTATGCCCATACACGTGTTTTGCACGATGTGGGGTTGCATATTGCGCCTCGTAATATTGTCACGATTATTGGCCCAAATGGCAGCGGAAAAACCACCTTGTTAAAGCTGCTGCTTGGTTTGGAGCAGGCCGATAAAGGTGAGGTTATTCAGAAGCCGAATTTAAAAATCGGTTATGTACCCCAAAAATTATATATCGACCCAATATTGCCGTTGAATGTGTCCTGGTTTCTTAGTTTGAGTCACAAAGGAAAACATACGCTACAAAATATTGCTCAGGAAGTGGGAATCGAGCATTTGCTGAACTCACGAATGCAATCGCTTTCGGGTGGCGAATTGCAACGTGTTTTGATTGCGCGGGCACTTTTATGTGATCCTGAACTATTAGTGCTTGATGAGCCAGCGCAAGGAGTGGATGTAACTGGGCAAGCCATGCTGTATGAGATGATCGCCGGCTTAAGCAAAAAGCATGGGCTTGCTGTATTGATGGTTTCGCATGATTTGCATTTGGTGATGTCTGCGACCGATCATGTGATTTGCCTCAACGGCCATGTGTGTTGTTCTGGCCATCCGCACTTGGTAAGGGATGACCCTGAATTTGCGGCACTGTTTGGTAAAAATGTGGCGAGCAGCCTTGCGGTTTATACTCACCATCATGATCACGACCATAACCACGAGTGCAATCATGATTGATCCTTTCATTATAAAAGCACTGATTGCCGGAGCTGGGGTTGCGCTTATGTGCGGGCCGTTGGGTTGTTTCATTGCCTGGCAACGGCTTGCTTTTTTCGGGCATGCAATTGCTCATGCAGCCTTGCTGGGTATAGTGTTATCTTTACTTGTAGGAACAAATTTTGACTTTGGTATTATGATCGTGGCGATAGCCATTGCGATTATGGTGTTTCAATTAGAAAAAGGGAGAAAGCTTGCATCTGATACGTTGCTCGGCGTATTCTCTCATGGTGCATTAGCGCTTGGTTTGGTTATTCTCGCGCTGTCTCCTGGTGTGACACTAGATATAAATGGCTTATTATTCGGGGATATACTCGCTGTTTCCAATGATGATATTACAACCATCTTTCTGATTGCAGCTATAGTTGATACCACCCTATTGCTTAATTGGCGAAACCTGATGCGCCTTACCATACATCCCGATATTGCACAGGTGGAAGGTGTGCCTGTGGCACGGTTACGTTTACTGCTTATGATTGGTATTGCGCTTACGGTAGCGGTGTCTATTAAGATTATCGGCCTGTTGCTTATTACCTCTATGTTGATTATTCCGGCGGCGAGTATGCGCTATTTTTCCGGAACCCCAACTGCTATGGCATTGCTTGCTATCGTAGCGGGTGTGGTTTCTGTATGTGGTGGCTTGTACGCCTCATTGCTTTACGATACGCCGAGTGGCCCGTCGATAATTATTGCGGCATTGGCAATATTCATTACGGCTTATTTAGTGGATAAATTCAAATCCATAATGACGGGAACATGATCTGAGGTTGATTCCCAATCACGTGTTTCTTTGAGGATATCAAAGCCTTTCAGGGCGGGCTTCAACAATGGCGTTACCCAGATATGATCGAGCCTACGCCCACGGTTTGACTTCTTCCAATCGCGGTTGCGATAGCTCCACCAGCTATAGAGCTTGTCTTCCATTGGCGTAAAGTGCCTGCCCACATCGCACCAATCATAGGCCTCGCGCATTGCTGCTAGCCTGGTTCGTTCTGGCTCGGTATGGCTTACCACTTTGCGAAGCTGTTTGGAGGACCACACGTCATGCTCATAAGGTGCGATGTTAAAATCACCCACTATAATGGTGTTTTGTTGGGCCTTTTTAAGTTGCTTTGACCAATCGGTCATCCATTCCACAAAGCGCAGTTTATAGTCATATGCCGGGTTTTCTACCGGATCTGGAATATCCCCACCGGCAGGCACATAGAAGTTATGCAATGTAGTGCCATCTGGCAAGGTAGCGCCTATGTGGCGCTTGTGATCAGAATCGGCGATCTCTTCACACACAATATTAGACAGCTCTATCTTAGAAAGAATAGCTACGCCATTATAGCTCTTCTGGCCGCTAAAGTAGATATACGGAAACCCTAGCTCTTTCAGGGCTTCCAGCGGAAAATCAGCATCCTGCACCTTGGTTTCCTGAAGGCAGAGGATGTCTGGTGATGTTTTCGCAATCAGCTTTTTCAGGATAGGAATGCGGATGCGAACAGAGTTAATATTCCAAGTAATAATGCGCATGAATCAATGACAAAAATTGTTTGTCTGTCTATATTGCACTCATGACACAAACACAACCTTATGATGTGATTATTGTTGGTGGCGGCATGGTCGGCATGAGCCTGGCCGTTGGCCTCGCACAACAAGGAAGCAGCGTTGCGGTGATTGAAAAAGGCGCTATGCCTGCGCAACTGGATAAAAATTTTGACGGGCGTGTTAGCGCCATAGCGTTTGGTTCTAAAGTTATACTCGATAATATTGGGGCATGGAAGGGCATGAAGGCACATGCCGAACCGATTCTTGATATTCGCGTGTCGGATAATAAATCGCCAATCTTTTTGCATTATGATCATGAAGAGGTGGGGGATGAGCCTTTTGGCTATATCGTCGAAAACCGTCATATACGCCATGCGTTACAACAGGCTGCTAGCGAGCATGAGAGCCTTACCATATTTGATGAGCAGCAAGTGAAGTGTGTTGTGCAAAGTGATGATAGCGTAGTTGTTGAGTTACATGACGGGAACACGTTACAGGCTAAATTGCTGGTTGGTGCAGATGGCAAAAACTCGTTTGTACGCAAACTTGCAGGCATTGAGGTAACGCAATGGGGCTATAAACAAACGGCGATTGTTTGCACTATAGAGCATGAGCTGCCGCATCATGGATTGGCGCAAGAACGCTTCCTGCCTGCGGGGCCTTTCGCTGTGCTTCCTATGCAGAATAACCGCTCGTCCTTAGTGTGGGTGGAGCCTGATGACCGGGTGAATATCTATATGGAATTAGATGAGGCGGAGTTCGTTCAGGAAATAGAAGAAAGAGTAGGTGGGTATCTCGGTAAAATCAGCACAGTAGGGAAGCGCTTTGCCTATCCGTTATCGTTGCTGCATGCAAAAGAATATACCGCCCAGCGCATTGCTTTGATCGGAGATGCAGCACATGGAATGCACCCTATAGCGGGGCAAGGGGTGAATCTTGGCTTTCGTGATGTTGGGGTGCTGCTGGAGCTGATTGAGGGTGCAGAAGGTTCAAAATTGAACATAGGAAATGACGAAATGCTTAATCACTATGCGAAATGGAGGCGTTTCGATAATGTGGCAATGTTAGCGGCCACAGACTCGCTTAATAGGCTGTTTTGCATGAATAATATGCCTGTCAGGTTGGCGCGAAACCTGGGCCTGTGGGCCGTTGGAAAGACCCCCGCCGTAAAACGCTATTTTATGAGGCATGCCATGGGGTTAGAAGGTGATTTGCCGGATAAAGGTAAAATAAGCGCTAAAAGTTAACAAATCCACTGCATTGTTAACAGTTCACAACAAATAGTTAAGCCGCAACAGTTATAATTTTCTGATGATGACTAAACGCATATCAGATTTTTATACAGACAACGTAAGTGCAACTTCCTCGTTCGGGAAGAGGTTTTCTGATGATGTGGAGAATGCATCAGAGAAAAAAGCACGCATTGCCAAAGAATCGATTCGCGATCTTATGCTGTTTAATAACGAGCTTGAAAGCGAGCTGCATAAGCTGATGATGGCGATGGATAAAGGCCAAGAAGTTGATCACGAGCTGATTGATAAAATGACCGCAGCAAAAGAAAAATATAACTACGCAATGAGTGGATTTAAAAGCTTTGATGATGAAATGCAGCGTTATGCGTTGACATCATTGGCCGATGCTATTCAAGACTTGATGTTTCACTTGCACCAAGGAAAGAGACACTGATATGGAGCTTCCTGATTTAGCTAGACGCGCCTGGAGGGATACTAACGCAATAGTGGAAGATCCTGAGTTGCTTCGTGAGGCGCGGGCGCAAATAAATGGTAATGAAACCAGTCATGTTAATGCCGTACAAAGGAGTCGCAATAGCAGCTCATCACGAAACGATTTCGGCAGGTAGGGTTCTGTTTCGTACCTGTTTGGTGCCACTATAATCCGTTTAGAGTCGTCTGGAGCTGTTTAGAACCGCTTTATTTTAAACCCTCTTTATTAATTACAATTGCTTGTCAGAAAGCTGGCCAATAGTTTTTATTTTTTGTTGCGTTTCCTTGACATTGCTTGACATTTTCGCGCTTAGACATCTGTCAGTGTTGGATAGTGTAAGGCTTTAAAAGCTGCTCAGGAAGAGGTTTATGATAAAGACATTTTTCTTTTCAGGATTCGATCTTCTGCTTCTTCACGGGCTTCGTCAAAAAAAGCAGATGCTACCTGTTTAATGTCGTTGGGATCATCGGCACAATTAATAATCGCGTTTTGTTGTGACAAAAATATAGCCTTTATAGCCAGCATGGTTTGTACCAACTTTACCTGTAATTCGTCGCGCTCCTGAACATTTGGAGATGAGCTATCAACAGCTTTAATTACCTGTGTGAAGAGCCCTTTATTGATGTATGGGGGCATAGGGTTTTTGCTATTACTAGTATTATACTCTTCAAATCCTTTATCCAGCATTCCCACTACACTAGTTAATCGTTTGTTGATTTTGTCTCGACTGGTTCCTTGTGGGTCAAGATCAGCAATCATATCCTGCGCTTGCCCGAGCAGTTCGTATGCAATTTTTCTGGTCATCTCCATTTGAGAAGCAGTAAGCTTTGCAGCCGGCTTTATTTGTGTGGGCATTTCTAATCTAACTTCCTTGCTTCTTCGACCAGCATAACAGGTATGCCATCGCGTATAGGGAAAGCGAGTTTTGCTTTTTCACTGATGAGTTCTTGTTTTTCTTTGTCGTAACGAAGCGTGGTTTTTGTAACAGGGCATACAAGAAGCTCTAATAATTTGCTGTCGACCGTGGCTGTCATAGGTGTTTTCCCTCTGTTTTGTATAATGTCGAATTATTACATCGTAAAAGACTTGCAAACTACTAGAAAATGCATATTATGCGCTTCCTCAAATTGGCTTTTAAATAAGCGGGTGTAGCTCAGGGGTAGAGCATTACCTTGCCAAGGTAAATGTCGGGCGTTCGAATCGCCTCACCCGCTCCAATTTCTTCTAAATTCCCTTATGTATTGATTGTTGCGGTGATAATTGCGCCAGCAATGCATCTGACAGATCGCCCGCCACCAAGTTAAGCACATTCTCCGACTGATCGGTTATGTATTGTTTAACAATGCTATACATAAGTGCTTCAGTGGTTTCTTTGTCTATTTGTGCGTCTTCTGGCGGAATTCCAAACTCTACAAAGTCAGAATAAAGCTCTTGCACCCAGTCCATTATAGCGGCTTTGACGGCTTCACCCTTGCCCTTAGGCAATAGCTGAGAGTATTTCTCAATAGTTTGATTGAGAGCCACTTCGAGTGAATCTTTATAGTGTTCCTGTGCCGCCAGGCTCGCATTATCTATCAGTGATTGAATGGTTTTGCCCTGACGAGAGACTTTGATCATGTTGCTCATCGCCAGATCCCAGTCACCAATCATGTCGATATACTGGCGGGCATTGCTGAGCTCTTGTAAAATCGCCTCGTCGTTAACGCCTCTTCCTTTGAGTTCGAAAGTGAACAGTTTTTGCTCTAACCCAAGAGGGTGGTTCTCTTCTATTTCATCTCCCGGATCCGTAACGCAAATATAGGGGGCGATATGTGGCGGGCTAATAGACTCTATATAAGGCAGATTCGCGAGCAGATTTGCTAGGGAGGTTACTTGTTCTTCGGAGAATTTTTCTCGCTGGCTGATGGTTACCTCTACACTATCCATACCATTTGGCTGGATTTTTGTACTTAAATCTTCAAGAGCTCTCACAATAATAAAGTCCTTTACCTTCTTAAAGGGTAAAGATGCATTAACAATTCTTTATGTGCAATAAAATATATACAAGAAAAAAGGGGCCGAAGCCCCTTTTTGTCATTTAAGCTATAGTAGAAAGCTATTCTTTAGCCGGTGCGTCTTCCGGAGTTACTGCATCTGCAGCATCTTCAACTGCATCAGCAGTTGCTTCAGCAGCGCCTTCTACTGCGTCTGCGGCACCTTCAACAGCAGCGCCAGTAGCATTTACGGCATCATCAATGATGTTACCCGTGCTTTCAGAGCTATCTTTAGCGGCATCTTCTGTTGCCTCAGCAGCTTCTTCGGTTGCTTCAGCCGCATCTTCAGCAGCTTCTTCTGTCGCATCAGCAGCATCTTCAGCGGCTTCTTCTGTTGCCTCAGCAGCGTCTTCAGCGGCTTCGGCCATATCTTCAGCGGCATCTTCGGCTGCGTCTGCTACATCGCTACCCACTATACCGTTTGCTGGCTGGGCTGTTTCGCTGGAATCGCTTTGTGGTGCTTGGTTGGAAAGCAGCATTAGCACGACAATGGCTAGGATGGCTGCTAGTAAATATACGGTGTTTTTGCTCATAAATAACTCCTTTGGGCTAAAATTAGTGCGACAGCATGCTCATGAATCTTATAGCTAATCAACAAAAAAGTGTATTTAGGCGTAAAAAACCATTGAAAAACCCGCAGTAATATCTATATATGGCTCAGCAAGGTGGGCGAGAGCCCGCCTTTTTGTTTACCCTAAATTTGGAAATATACGGTGGATATTACGCAAAAAGTATCATCAATGATCGAGGCCCCGCTTGATGCACTGGGCTATCGGCTGGTGTTGGTGAAGCTCGGTGATCAGTCTCGTCGTAAGACGCTGACCATCATGGCTGAACGTAAGGATGGTGAGCATATGGGCGTTGAAGATTGTACGGAAATCAGTCGTACGGCCGGTGCGCTGCTTGAGGTGGAAGACCCTATTAGCAGTGCGTATGACCTTGAGGTGTGTTCGCCGGGGCTGGACAGGCCGCTAACGACACTTGATGATTTTGATAAATATCAAGGGTTTGATGCGAAGATTGAAACCATGGTGGCTGTGGCAGAAGGCCGCAAACGTTTCCGCGGTATGCTTCAGGGCGTTCAGGGTGAAAAAGTGAAAATGAAAATGCCGGAGGGAAAGGTCGAAATCGCGTTCGATAATATTCGCTCCGCCAAACTAATGATGACAGATGAGCTGGTCTCATCGCAGCTAAAACAACAAAAGAAGAAAGTGAAGGGATAATATTATGAGCGCAACACAGACAATTTACGGAAGCACTGAATTGCTGCAAATTGCAGATGCAGTGGCACGTGAAAAAGGACTGTCTAAGGACTCTGTGCTGGAAGCAATGGAGCAGGCTATTCAGGTTGCTGGCCGTCGTAAGTATGGCCATGAGCATAATATTCGCGCGGAAATTGATAAGAAGAGCGGTGCTATTAAATTGTATCGTGTGCGTACGGTGGTTGAAGAAATTCCTCAGGAAGATGAAGAGGGGGGTGAGCACCACAACCACCACGAGCAAGCTTATATCTTGTTAAAAGATGCAAAAAAGCTCGATAAAGAGCTGGAGCTTGGCAGCGAAATTAAAGATGAATTGCCGCCGATTGATTTTGGCCGTGTGGCTGCACAAACCGCAAAACAGGTGGTGCTACAAAAAGTACGCGATGCAGAGCGCGAAAAACAATATGAAGAATTTAAAGATAAAGTAGGCGAGATTGTTAGCGGTACGGTGAAACGTGTTGAATATGGCAATGTGATCGTTGACTTTGGCCGCACGGAAGCGATGATTCGTCGTGATGAGCTGATCCCACGTGAGGTGTTCCGTGTGGGTGATCGTATCCGCGCCTATATCTTTGATGTGCGCCGCGAGAAAACAGGCCCACAAATTTTCCTTTCACGTATTCACTCTGATTTCCTTGGCAAGCTGTTTGCCCAGGAGGTGCCTGAGATTTACGATGGTATTATCGAGATCAAAGGTATTGCTCGTGACCCTGGCTCACGCGCTAAATTTGCCGTGCATTCTAAAGATGCTAGCGTGAACCCTGTGCTTTCTTGTGTGGGTGTGCGTGGTTCGCGTGTGCAGGCAGTGGTAAATGAGCTGCAAGGCGAGAAGATTGACATTATTGAATGGTCGGCTGACTCTGCAACTTTTGTGGTGAACGCCCTTTCTTCTGCTGAAGTATCTAAGGTGGTGATCGATGAAGGCAAAAACCGCATTGAAGTGGTGGTACCTGATGACCAGCTTAGCCTTGCTATTGGCCGTCGTGGACAGAACGTGCGCCTGGCTTCACAGTTGGTGGGCTGGAGCATTGATATTCTGACTGAGGCTGTTGAATCTGAGCGTCGCGCAGAAGAATTCAACACGCTTTCCGAACTGTTTACTGAAGCGCTAAATGTTGAGGAAGTCATTGCTCAGCTATTGGTGACGGAAGGATTTAGCTCGGTAGAAGAAGTTGGTTATATCCCAGTGGAAGACCTTGCTTCTATTGAAGGGTTTGACGAATCAGTAGCGCAAGAGCTTCACGATCGTGCGCTTGCGTATGTGAAAACCAAACAGGAAGAAGCCGAGAAAAAATATGCGGCGCTGGGTATTGATGCATCGCTCATTAATTTTGAAGGAATTCAGGAAGAATGGCTGGAGACTTTGGGCGAAAATAAAGTGCTTACGCTGGACGATTTTGCCGATCTTTCCACGTCCGAGCTGCTTGAAATGCTTCCAGAATCAGGGCTGAACGCTGATGAGGCTGGCCAGCTTATCATGAATGCACGTGCATCATGGTTTGAGGAGGATGAATCGTAGGCTGGACTGCTACGCGTAAACGCTCTATATAATGCAGAAATCCTAAACGATTGAGACCATGACCGATAAAAAAGACACAGCAAAAAAAGACACCTTGAAGGTATCCAACCCTGGCAAAAAGCTACAACTGACTAAAACGGTTGAAAGTGGCAAGGTGAAACAAAACTTTACCCACGGACGCTCCAAAACCGTGACCGTGGAAGTGCGTAAAACTCGTACCTTTAAACAGGGTGCGGGGGGCATGGTCGAAGTTAAAAAACAGGTGAAAGAACCTGTGACACCTAGTGAAACCAAGATGAGCGCACAGCAGGAAGAGGCGCTTCGTCACCTCACACCTGAAGAGCGCGAGTCTCGCTTAAAAGCATTCAAAATTGCTGAAGAGCAAATGAAGCAAGGCGTTAAGGAAGAGAAAAAACCGTCGTTGTGGGATAATCCTATTGAAGAGGAAAAACCCAGCAAACAAGAAGACCTTGCTGATGAATCCGGCATTGTAAAACCTAAAAAACCTGTTGGTGGTGCGGCTGATAAACCGAAGAAATCAACCAACGAAGGTGCACAACAGCCTTCTGGCAAGCCTTCTTCAAAAACGTATCACGATGATAAAGACAAGAAAGAAGATAAGCCCGCAAAAAATACCAAGTTACGTTTGAAGGGCGGTGATGATCGCCGCTCGTCTGGAAAAATTACGGTGCAGAATGCGCTTTCCAATATGGAAGAACAGCGCGTTCGTTCTCTTGCATCTATGCGCCGCCAACGTGAGAAGGCTTTGAAAAAAGCACAAACTGGTGGTGTGCGTCAGGAGGCCGAGAAGGTCATTCGTGATGTGGTAATTCCTGAAACCATTACAGTTCAGGAACTGGCGAACCGTATGGCTGAGCGTGCGGTTGATGTAATTAAAGCCTTGATGAAGCTAGGCGTAATGGCCACGGCCAATCAATCTATTGATGCGGACACTGCAGAATTAGTGGTTGGTGAGTTTGGTCATAACTTTAAGCGCGTGACTGAAGGCGATGTTGAGAATGTGCTGACTGATGAAGCTGAAGATGCGCCAGAAAGCCTGAAACCACGCCCGCCAGTGGTAACTATTATGGGCCACGTTGATCATGGTAAAACATCGCTGCTTGATGCGCTTCGTAAGACGAATGTTGCAGATGGTGAAGCAGGGGGTATTACCCAACATGTGGCCGCTTATCAGGTGAAGGTGGAAAGCGGCGATAAGGTAACGTTCCTTGATACGCCGGGGCATGAAGCCTTTACCGCTATGCGCGCACGTGGCGCAAAAATTACTGATATTGTGGTGCTGGTAGTTGCGGCTGATGACGGCATTATGGAGCAAACCAAAGAGGCGATTGCGCATGCGAAAGCAGCCGAGGTTCCTGTGATCGTTGCGATTAACAAGATTGATAAAGAAGGCGCCGACGCCAACCGCGTTAAGCAGGAGCTGATGCAATATGAGCTGATGCCAGAGGAGTTTGGTGGTGATGTAATGACTGTTGAGGTGTCTGCTAAAACAGGCCAAAACCTTGATAAGTTGATTGAAACCATTCTTCTGCAATCAGAAATTCTTGAGCTTAAAGCCAACCCGGATCGTGCAGCAGTAGGTGTGGTAGTTGAGGCTAAACTTGATCAAGGTAAAGGTGTGGTGACAACCTTGTTGGTACAACGCGGTACGCTGAAATCTGGCGATATTGTGGTAGCTGGCCCTGCTTATGGTCGTGTGCGTAGCATTATCGATGATAAAGGCAAAAAAATTGATAAGGCTATTCCTGGGATGCCAGTGGTGATACTTGGCTTGAGCCAAGCACCTGAGGCAGGGGATACATTCTCGGTGGTTGAAAACGAAAAAACGGCTAGAGACATTGCTGCTTATCGTGAACGTACGATTCGTGAGAAGGCAGCAACGCTTGCTACACGCACCGTAGAAAACCTATTTAGCGCTGTTTCTTCGGAACTGAAGGAAATGCCTGTAATCATTAAAGGTGATGTGCAGGGCTCTGTAGAAGCACTCATTGGTTCGCTGACTAAAATCTCGACTGATGAAGTGGCGGTTAAAATTCTGCATAGCGGTGTTGGTGGAATCACTGAATCTGACGTGACGCTGGCTAAGGCAACTAATGCAATGATTATTGCATTTAACGTTCGCGCAGCACCGAAAGCAAAAGAGGTGGCTACCAAAGAACAAATCAATGTGCGCTACTACTCGATTATTTATGAAGTAGTGGATGATGTGAAGGCGGCGCTGTCTGGCATGCTGTCACCGACATTGAAAGAAAACTTCCTTGGTTACGCAGAAATTCGCGAAGTATTCAACATCAGCAAAGCTGGTAAGGTTGCTGGCTGTATGGTGACTGAGGGTGTGATTAAGCGTGGCTGTAAAGTACGTCTACTGCGCGATAATGTGGTGATCCACGAAGGCACACTTAAAACACTGAAACGCTTCAAAGACGAAGTGAAAGAAGTGAAGAACAATACCGAGTGCGGTATGGCCTTTGAGAATTACGAGGACATCCGCGAAGGCGATCAGATCGAATGTTTCGAGGTCGAGGAGCTGGCTCGTACGGTCTGATAAGTTGTTATGGTTAAACTACACGATCTTTTTTCCGGTAAGTCTGGCAGTAGCCAACGGCCACTTCGCGTGGGCGAGGAAGTTCGCCATGTGATTTCCAATATTTTGCTGCGTGGAGATTTTCGTGCAGCAGGTTTGCTTACCACTCCGATTACAGTGGCCGAGGTGAAGGTTAGCCCTGACTTGAAAAATGCCAGCGTGTTTGTGATGCCACTTGGCGGTAAAGATAAGCTGGAAAATCTCGAAACACTGAAAGACTCTGCACCGGAAATTCGCCACCTCGTATCGAAGCAAGTAAAACTACGCTATGTGCCGAAGCTTCATTTTCTGCTGGATAATTCGTTTGAAGAAGCAGAGCGCATCAACTCACTGCTCAAAAAGCCCGAAGTGGCACGTGATTTAAGTAAGACCACCGATTAAACACGGGCACTTCGTTCGATTTTATCCGCCCTCATATTATCAGCTACCGTGCGTAGTGCATCCACTATTGGTTTTCTATCATTAACATGAAGTCCCTCTAAAAAACCATCAACTCTGTCTAGTTCGGCTTGAACTTTTCCTGGCTCTCTTTGAGGGGATAAGTTAGATAAGCGCTCTGCAGAGATGCCAAGCTCAATATTCATCCTTCCTCTCTGATCTACAGGTAGAGGGGCGGCGTTTACGAGATCAACTAATTTATAGAGCGGTGGACGGTGTTCGTTAGTGCTCATAATATAAACTCCTTTTTTGTGTATTGGGTATGCTATCAGTTATAGTAATTAATAAGGATTAAACATTTGTGAAGGTTGTGAATATTGACTAACGGTTGGATTATACTGGATAAGCCCACTGGGATTTCCTCCGCGCATGCAGTGGCGAAGGTAAAGCGTCTTATTAAGCCTAAGAAGATTGGCCATGCGGGCACGCTCGACCCGCTGGCATCGGGCGTATTGCCGTTGGCGCTGGGAGAGGCGACCAAAACCATGCCCTATATGGTGGATACGGCCAAAGCCTATGAATTTAGTGTGTGCTGGGGTGAAGAACGCGATACGGACGATAAAGAGGGGAAAACCACCCAAACCTCCAATAAAAGACCTACCGGAGAGCAAATTCAGGCCATTTTAGGTCAATTCAGAGGCGAAATAGCCCAAACACCGCCCGATTTCTCTGCTATCAGGTTGGATGGCAAGCGCGCCTATGACATGGCCAGAAAAGGCGAGAAGGTGGCTATAAAGCCTAGAAACGTGCAAATCGACAGTTTGGAGCTTTTGCCACGAAAGGCAGGAAATGGCTCAGATGACCGGTTTATCTGCCATTGTGGTAAAGGCACCTATATACGCTCGCTGGCACGCGATATGGGGCGTGTTTTGGGCTGTTATGGCCATATTTCCAGCCTGAGGCGCATAAAAGTGGGGAAATTCAATGAAAAACATGCAATTTCGCTGGCCATGCTGGAAGAAATGGTGCATAAAGGCGACCTTGGTTTTTTGCTACGCGTAGCATCTGCGCTGGACGACATCCCGGCAGTTTACGCTACTGACCATCAGGCTGAAGCGCTCAGGCGCGGACAAGCTGTTTTGTTACCCTTGGAAAATGGTGGCGGTACGGTGGCTGTTTATCATCAAGGCGAGATTCTCGCGATTGGTGATGCGGCAGATGGAGTGGTGAAGCCAAGACGTGTATTTAATATTTAGATGAAAGGAAAGCTACGATGTCGCGTACAGCTGCAACTAAACTGAAAGATGAGGCTAGACAAGCCATCATCAAAGAACATGCAACCAAAGAAGGTGATACTGGTTCACCAGAAGTGCAAATCGCACTACTGACTGACCGTATCAACTATCTGACTGAACATTTCTCCAGCCATAAGAATGATCACCACTCACGTCGTGGCCTTTTGATTCTGGTTGGTCGTCGTCGCCGTCTTCTGGATTATTTGAAGAAGGTCGAAGTATCGCGTTATGAAGCGCTGATCAAAAAACTGAAAATCCGTAAATAACAACTCCATGGTGTCGGTTCTAGGGTCTAGGTACTAGTAAAGTAGCGCAGGTCGCTTTTTTACTAGGCCCTAGAACCAGACTTCCGGCACCTTTCATTTATACGAAAGGACAAAATATGTTTAACATTACGACTAAAACTATTGAGTGGGGTGGACGTACCCTTACTTTGGAAACTGGCCGTATTGCCCGCCAAGCCGATGGTGCAGTACTTGCCACTTATGGGAATACCTCGGTGCTGTGTGCCGTGGTTGGTGTGAAGGAAGCAAAGCCAGATGTGGATTTCTTTCCGCTAACTATTCACTATCAAGAAAAAGCATATGCTGCAGGTAAAATCCCTGGTGGCTTCTTCAAGCGTGAAGGCCGCCCAACTGAAAAAGAAATTCTGACATCTCGTTTGATCGACCGTCCACTTCGCCCATTGTTCCCTGAAGGGTTCTACAACGAAGTACAGGTGATCTGTACGCTAGTATCACACGACCTTCAAAATGACCCTGATATGGTGGCGATGATCGGTGCTTCTGCTGCGCTGACTATTTCCGGTATTCCATTCATGGGCCCGATTGCTGGTGCACGCGTTGGCTTTATCAACAATGAATATGTACTCAACCCAGCCAAAGAAGAATTGGCAGACAGCGATCTTGATCTCGTGGTTGCCGGTACGAAAAACTCTGTGCTTATGGTTGAATCCGAAGCGAAAGAACTTTCTGAAGAAACTATGCTTAATGCCGTGACGTTTGGTCATAAAGAAATGCAGCCAGTGATTGATATGATTATCGACCTAGCTGAAACGTGCGCCAAAGAGCCATGGGAATTCAAGAAAGAAGAAAATGAAGACGTTGCAAAACGTGTTGCTGACTTGGCTGAGAATGACCTGCGTGAAGCATACAAAATCACCGCTAAGCAAGAACGCTCAAACCGCCTTGATGAAATCAAGAGCAAGGTTAAAGCATCTTTCGAAGGTGAAGAACTAGATGATAAGCTCATCGGTGGGCTACTCAAAAAGTTGGAACAAAAAATTGTGCGTACTGATGTGGTGAAAAGCCAACAACGTATCGATGGTCGTGGCCCAGCAGATGTGCGCCAGATTGTTTCTGAAGTTGGTGTACTTCCACAAACGCACGGCTCCGCATTGTTTACCCGCGGCGAAACGCAAGGCTTGGTAGTGACCACACTGGGTACTAGTCAGGATGAACAACGTATTGATGCGCTTGATGGTGAATATACTGAAAACTTCATGCTTCACTATAACTTCCCATCCTATTCTACTGGAGAAGCTAGACGTTTAGCTGGTCCTGGCCGTCGTGAAATTGGTCATGGTAAGCTGGCATGGCGTGCGCTTCGCCCTGTGCTTCCTTCTAAAGAAGAGTTCCCGTACACACTGCGTTGCGTATCTGAGATCACGGAGTCTAACGGCTCGTCATCTATGGCAACAGTTTGTGGTGGTGCACTGTCTATGATGGATGCCGGTGTGCCAATTAAGCGTCCTGTTGCAGGTATTGCTATGGGGCTGATTAAAGAAGCTGATGGTTTCGTGGTACTTTCCGATATTCTCGGTGACGAAGATCACCTTGGTGATATGGACTTTAAAGTAGCCGGTACAGATCAAGGCATTACTGCATTGCAGATGGATATCAAGATCGACGGGATTACTGAAGAGATCATGAAAGTGGCGCTTGAACAAGCGAACGGTGGTCGCAAACATATCCTTGGTGAAATGGCGAAAGCCCTTTCTGAGGCACGTGGCTCTGTTGGCAAAACAGCTCCACGCATTACCACTATGCAAGTTGCCAAAGATAAGATCCGTGAAGTAATCGGGTCTGGTGGCAAGGTGATTCGCGAAATCTGTGAAGTAAGCGGTGCAAAAGTGGATATCGAAGATGATGGCACTATCCGCATTGCGGCAGTGAACGAAGAGCAAGGACAAAAAGCCTACGACATGATCTATGCGATCGTGGCTGAACCTGAAATTGGCCAAATCTACACTGGTAAAGTGGTTCGCGTGGTTGACTTCGGTGCTTTCGTAAACTTCATGGGGCCGAAAGATGGTCTGGTGCATATTAGTGAGCTAGCTGATTACCGCGTTGGCAAGGTAGAAGACATCGTGAAAGAAGGTGATTCTGTGAAAGTGAAAGTACTGGAAATGGATAACCGTGGTAAAATTCGCCTTTCTATGAAGGTCGTTGACCAGGAAACTGGTGAAGATATCTCCGACCAGATCGGTAAAGGAAAAGAAAAAGAGGCGGCTAACGGAAACTAATCGTTAAAAGCAATATTTTTAAAAGCCTCTCTCATTCATTTGGGAGGGGCTTTTTTTAACCGTGCTTTATAAGTACGTCATACAAATGAAATAACGGCACCTAAGAATAAATGAAGAGTGAAGCGTATATTGTCTTCCCCTTTGGTCGAACAAAAAAAAGAGGCCCCAATTAGGGACCTCTATTTTTTTAGCTTCGCTAAATACTAGAAGCGAACTGTGGTCATTCTTCTTGAACCAGAAGAGCGAGCCATCAAGCTAAGACCAACTTTTGGCTTAGAGCGACGAGCTGGTTTTTTAGCTACTTTACGCTTCGCAGCTTTTTTAGGAGCTGCTTTTTTAGCTACTTTTTTTTTTGCTACTTTGCGCTTAGCTGGCTTTTTAGCAACTTTCTTTTTAGCAGCAGGTTTTTTCTTAGCTGCCACTTTACGCTTAGCTGGCTTCTTAGCTACTTTCTTCTTAGTAGCTACTTTTTTCTTAGCAACTTTGCGCTTAGCTGGTTTTTTAGCAACTTTCTTTTTAGCTGCTACTTTTTTCTTAGCCGCTGGCTTTTTCTTCGCAGCAACTTTTTTCTTCACAACTTTCTTTTTAGCAGCAGGTTTTTTCTTAGCTGCTACTTTTTTCTTAGCTGCTGGCTTCTTAGCAACTTTCTTTTTAGCAGCTACTTTTTTCTTAGCCGCTGGCTTTTTCTTAGCTACTTTTTTCTTAGTAGCTGTTTTCTTTTTAGCCACCTTCTTCTTCGCTGGCTTCTTAGCTGCAGCTTTTTTTGCCTTCTTAATCATAATAAACTCCATGGTTAGTTTAATATCCACTCACACCATGTGCGTGAATATTACTTATCTAAATACGCCCAAAATTCTAAATTTTTTATTAACGGAACTTTGCAAGGCCATGATGTATCAATGACTTTTGCCTGAGGGCTCTCAATTCATTGCGAGGTCGAAACGTTATCGGGCTTTGTGTAATCCACACTCATTAATAATTACGGCAAATGACTGAGGAAATGTTTTTATTGTTTCTACGTAGTTTCTTAGATTGAAGCGCTAAAAAAAGTGAGAGTGTTTTCATTCCGACTGTGATATAAAAATCACAAATTTAATTGCAGCATTGCATATAAAAAATAAAACTGTCTACAAAGAGATATGAAAATAAAAAAGAACTGCTCACTATTTTTATTAGTTTTTGTTTGTACATTATCCGTCGTTACTAAAGACGTTTTTGCTGCACGTAATTCCTATTTCGTGATGTCGGAAACTAAATCCCGTAACTTGAAGCCTTTTCCTAAATGGACTGGTGTTATGGACCGCTTTGGCAAGCAGACAAAAATTCCTGATTCGCAGTGTGGCAAAAAGCAGTATCACCCTTGTGTTGTGAAGGATTGGCGCAAACTAATAGAGTCCGTCAGAAATCAGCCTTTGCGTAAACAACTTAAAGCGATCAATAACTGGGCTAACAAACATCCTTATATTATTGATCAGCTAAACTGGGGATTAGAAGATTACTGGGAAACGCCTTATGAGTTTATGACCGTAAATGGTGACTGTGAAGATTATGCTATTGCCAAGTATTATTCGTTGCGGGCACTTGGCGTTCCGGAAGAAGATTTGCGTATTATTATCGTTCAGGATTTTAATTTAGGTGGGATCATTCATGCGATACTTGGCGTGTATGATGATGGAGAGCTATTGATTTTGGATAATCAAATTAAGCAAATTCGCCCCGCCATGAGTATTTATCATTATCGTCCTATTTATGGTGTTAATAAGGACTGGTGGTGGGCATATACCCCGAGGATCTAAATTATACTGACAATATAGTGGCATTTTGATACAAGGCTTTCAGTCTATATGGAGGATAACAGGTGTCTGAACAAACTATAAAAACCGGAACTGCTGAGTCTTTAGAGCATCATCATTTTTCGCCACGTATATATGGTATCGTGCTTCTGGTTGCGGCCATCATTGTCGTGGGGGTGTGGTTGATCTCGCGTTTTACTACGATGGATCTGGCTAGAGATATGCAGGCCTGGCAAGAAAAGCTTAACCTAATTGCAGAAAGCCGTAGTGATGAAATCAATAAATGGGTAGATGGCAACTTTATAGAATTACAGTCATTAGCGAATAATCCTTCACTACAACTCTATATGTCCGAGCTTGCTGCTATCGGACAGGAAAACAAACCGGCTAATACAAGTGAAGAGCCTGCACAAAAAGCTTATCTCAGAAACCTGTTATTATTTACGGCTAACCGTGCTGGCTACAGCAGTGAGAACTCACTCGCCTCGATTCATGCGAATGTGGAAGAAGAGTCGAAAGGGGGATTGATAGTACTCAATGCCAAGAATGATGTTGTTGTTTCAACGCCTATGTCGCCAGCCACACGTGCTGTACTGCTTGCTAATGTAAAAAACTTTAAGCGCGGCAAAGATGGGTTGATTGATATTGAGGCTAGTAAAGGGCATGCGCCACAGATTGGTTTTACCGTGCCTATTTTTTCAATACAAAGTGAACGTAACGCGGAGGCACAAATAGGCCGTGTGGTGGGTATTAAAACTATTGATAAATCATTCTTTGATTTACTCAAACATCCCGGCACTATTGAGAACACGCTTGAGGCCGTTTTGGTTCGCAAAGCAAAGAATAAGCTGGAATATATTTCTCCACTACAAGATGGGACTTCGGCGCTGGTGAAAAAAACGGACTTTACGCCGCGCCGCAATAGCGAATCAAGCCTGACAGAAAACACCGGTGACTTTATTAGCGACAAAAGAGATTACCGAAATAAACCGGTACTCGCTACATCACGCGCGATCGATGGTACCCCATGGACGCTAATTGTGAAAATTGATAGGCGAGAAGCGCTCTCTAAAAGTGACCAGCGACGCTCTAGCATGATTATGTTCTTTTTCTTTATCATTGCAATTATTGTGCTGATTATTTTTGCCGTGTGGTGGCATGCACATTCTAAGCGTGCGATGATGATGTCATATCACTTTAAAAAACTGGCAGCACAATCACAGGCGCAAGAACAATTGCTACGCGTGGTTACGGATCATCAGCCATCACCTACCTATATCTTAGATATGGAACAGCACTTCCATTTCGCTAACAAGCATGTGGCTGACGAGGCGCATATGTCTGTAGAGCATGTTGTTGGAAAAACGCTAAATGATGTGCGAGGAACTGCGCGTGCTGAACGTATTGCTGCGCAATGCATTAAAGCACATGAAAGCGAGCAAACTATCTATGGCGTTTCTCAGCTAATAGATGACGGAAAAGAGAAGATCATTCGCTCTGCCTATGTTCCGTTAAAACATATACCAATTGCAAAATTGGAAGACCCTACTCCGGGTATGTTGGTCGTTGAGCAGGATATCAGTGAAGTAGTGCATGAGCGTGAAAAACGTATTAATACACACAACCAGCTTATTCAGACATTAATCAAGCTAGTCGACCGCCGCGATCCATTTGCAGCCGATCATTCATTGCTTGTTTCGCATGTAGCTTGTGAAGTGGCGATTGATATGGAGTTGGATAACGAAATTGTGGATACCGCACGTGTTGCTGGCAGCCTGATGAATATTGGTAAAGTGGTGATTCCAACCGAACTGCTTACTAAAAACGACTCACTTACTGATGCAGAGAAAAAGGCGATTCAGGAATCAATGAATGTTGCTGCGGAGCTGGTAAAAGACATCAAGTTCGATGGTCCTGTTGCCGATACATTGCGCCAATGGCAAGAGCGTTGGGATGGTGCCGGACCACTAGGTATGAAGGGCGAGGACATATTGGTGACAGCGCGTATTATTGCGGTGGCAAACGCCTTTATCGGCATGATTAGTCCGCGTTCATGGCGCACAGCTATCAGCATTGAATCTGCTAATAAGTTTTTGTTAGATCAGTCCGATACGGTATTTGATCGCAAAGTGGTAGTGGCGCTGATCAACTATGTTGAAAACCATAAAGGTCATGTGTGGCTAACCAAAATGCTGGCGGAGAAAAAGAAGAGTGCTTAGAGCTCTCGCTTCTTAAGCATCACCAAATTTATTGCTGCGTGGGAAGCCGGTAGGTGGGAGGCGTCCCGCATCGGCGCGATTTCCTACCCATGGCTTAAGATCAGTCTCTAGACGAACTTTGCCGCCTAGCTGCCAGCTCAGCCCTTCTTTTAGATCAAAGGTTTTAATATCTGACACTTTACCGCCTTTGTATTTTTGCAGGGTAACGCCACGGCCCTTTTTCATAGGAGGTAATTGCGAAATAGGGAAGATAAGCAGCTTGCGATTTTCACCAATCACGGCAACGTGATCGCCGTCGGCAGGCACACAGGCAACTGCTTTGTCACCAGCAGCTGGATTCAGCACCTGCTTACCGTTTTTGGTTTGCGCCACCACATCTGTGGACTCGACGATGAAGCCTTTGCCATTTGCAGAAGCGAGCAGAAGCTTTTGGCCTTCCGTATAGACATCCATATCCACCACATCGACATTATTTTCCATGTCAATCATCAGGCGAACCGGTTCACCAAAGCCTTTGCCGCGCGGAATCTTATCGCACGACAAGGTGTAGAAACGGCCGTTGGAAGCAAATATCAGAAGCTTATCCGTAGTCTGCGCCTCGATCATGAAGCGGCCTTCGTCACCTTCTTTGAACTTGGCGTCTTCCACTTCCATACCATGGCCTTTGACGGCACGCAGCCAGCCCATAGCAGAGTAGAGAATAGTGATTGGCTCTTTTTCCACGAAGGCTTCGATATCAATCACCTTGCCTACTGGGGCATCGGCAAACTCTGTACGGCGCTTGCCTTCTTTAGTCTTTGCACCAAAGCGCGCCTTGATATCTTTGACCTCATCGTAAATTCTGATCCAGCGTTTTTCTTCGCTCTTGAGAAGTGCCTTCAATTCTTTTTGTTCTTTAGTGAGGTCTTTATGTTCTTTCTTGATTTCGAATTCTTCGAGCTTGCGAAGCTGACGCAATCTAGTGTTCAAAATAGATTCGGCTTGTAGCTCAGTAAGGTCCCATTTCTTGATGATAACCGGCTTTGGCTCATCTTCACGGCGAATGATACGGATCAATTCATCGAGATTAAGGAAGGCAATGAGTAAGCCATCGAGAATTTCCAAACGGCGCGCAATTTTATCGAGACGGAAATTGCTACGGCGAATCAGCACATCCATGCGATGCTCAAGGAACGCAAAGAGAATGTCTTTGAGGTTCATCACTTGCGGGGCACCATTGGCACCCAGCACGTTTAGGTTCATGTTAAAACGTGTTTCGAGTGATGTGGTCTTAAACATAGACTCCATAAGCATTTCCGGATCTACGTGCTTGCTCTTAGGTTCAAGAATCAGGCGAATTTCTTCTGCCGACTCATCGCGAATATTACCCAGTAATGGCAGCTTCTTATTCTTGTATTTATCGGCAATGTCTTCAATCAGACGGCCTTTGGAAATTTGATATGGAATTTCTGTGATAACGATCTGATACATGCCGTGGCTTAAATCTTCACGTTCCCATTTCGCACGCATACGAATGGAGCCACGACCTGTCTCATAGGCCGTGCGAATATTCTCGGCAGATTCGACAATGATGCCGCCTGTTGGGAAGTCTGGCCCTGGCATGCGCGTTACCAGATTACGCACAGCGCAGTCCGGTTTTTCGATGAGATACGTTAGTGCATCACAAATTTCACCTACGTTATGCGGCGGAATAGAAGTCGCCATACCTACGGCAATACCCTCAGAACCATTCGCGAGTAGGTTAGGGAAGGCTGCTGGCATGACCATTGGCTCATCTTCTGAGCCATCATAAGTTGGGCGGAAATCAACCGTATCTTCGTTGATGCCTTCCATAAGCGCCATAGCCACATCGGTGAGGCGAGCCTCGGTATAACGCATGGCGGCGGCATTATCACCATCCACCGACCCAAAGTTACCTTGACCTTCAACCAGTGGATAGCGCACCGCGAATGATTGCGCCAAGCGTACCATGGCTTCATACACCGCAACGTCGCCGTGCGGGTGGTATTTACCGATTACGTCACCCACCACGCGCGCACATTTCTTGTAGCCAGACTTAGGATCCAACCTTAGTTGCAGCATGGCATAGAGCAAGCGGCGATGTACCGGTTTCAACCCATCACGTACATCTGGCAGAGAGCGCGATGTAATCGTTGATAGCGCGTAAGAAAGATATTTTTCTTCAAGCGTGCTACGGAAGGAAACGAGATCGATTTTTTCCGGTTTTGCCTTAGCTGGCGATTTCTTTGACATCGTGTACTTTCAATATTTCTAATAGCCTTTGTCGCGCTGCCGGAAGCTTCCGGTTATGTGGCGCGAGCAACCAATGATCGAGAAAATAGCCGGAAAGCCGCACTCCTGCAAGGGTTTCCTGCATATCAGCTGCATTTTCTTTTGTGGGTGTCAGTAAAAAGGTGGGCAGGGCAAGTAGTTTATCTCTGTAAGGTTCGCCTGCTTCAGCACTTACTGCACGGCCAGATTTAGGAGAAACATAGAGCAAACCCTCCTTGCTGCCGGTGGCCGCGCACTCGCTCAAATCCAGCCCAAAACCCGCTTCAGCTAATAAATCTAGCTCCAAGCGTACATAATTTTGTAGCCAGTTTTCTCTACCGATCAGGTCTTCAAGGAAAGTAGAAAATAGACGATATAAGCGCGGGTAAGGATGCCGCTCTGGCATGGCAAGCTCTACGATTGAACAGGCGGAGGTGAGGGCGGCAAGCCTGGTGGCATCCGCCATAATATGAGCTGCGTATGCCTGTTGCAGCTCTAGTTTAAAGGTGCCGATATGCTCAGCAAGGCGAGCATTCCATGTGGCATTTACCATGTTACCAGGCTGAACAACGCCGCGATTGGCCTTGGAATTAATGCCGCGAACCACACCGGCAAACACTCCATGCTCACGCGCCAACACACGTACCACGGCGCTGGTTTCCCCGTGTTTCCTTGCTGATAAGATAATCGCGCTATCGTCCCACTGCACCCCTTGAAACCTCTTTTTTCTGCCCCATATTTTTAATATAGGCGCCAAAATGGGCCTATATTTCATTAACTTGCCAAAAATTATGGAGGTTATTTATGACAAACTATGATTTGACACCTTTAATGCGTTCAACCATTGGATTTGATAATTTGTCACACATGATAGACAGTGCGTTCAAAATTGACGAGCGTACACTTAGCTATCCCCCATATAACATTGCTAAACTGAGCGATGATGATTATGAAATTAGCATGGCGGTAGCAGGATTCAAGTTAGATGAGTTGAATATTACAGTACAACAAAATACCTTGATTGTTTCAGGTGCTACAAATGAAAAGACAGAAACTGATAATAAAGAGTACCTGCATCGCGGTATTGCGACGCGTAACTTTGAAAGAAAATTCTCGCTGGCTGACCATGTGAAAGTAATTGACGCGCAATTGGCGGATGGCATGCTCACATTATCACTGAAGCGTGAAATCCCCGAAGAAAGCAAACCGCGCACAATTACTATCAATAATGGTGATAAACTTATTGGTAAGCTTATCCATAGCAAACCTAAAAAAGCGGCTTAACGGCTTAATAAAAGCTATATTCTAGCTAAGAAGCCCTCTGTGATTGCAGGGGGCTTTCTTTTTGAAAGCGCATTTTGAGGTGCATAATGCCCTCGAGCATGTATTGCTCGGTGATGGGCTGATAGCCCAGTGATTCATAAAATGGTTGCATATGCGCCTGCGCCTCCACGATGTGAGGAGCATTCGGAAATGCGTTGTTGATTTCATCTATTGCTCGGCGCATGAATTCGCGCCCCAACCCTTTGCCACGATAGGCTGGCTCGAGCACAATACGGCCAATGGCGCCATCTTCAAACTTAAGCCCGGGTGGTACGAGCCGCGCATAACCAATTAATTTGCCGTTATCCATCATACAGAAATGTAGGCATTTATCATCTTTGTGATCGGCATCCTGATAGACAATATTCTGCTCCACTACGAAAATCTTCGAGCGCAATGCGAGGATGTCGTAGAGCAGTCCAGTGGTTAGTTCGCTAAAGCGGTATAGCTGGTAAGTATATGCCATCATAAAAAAACCCCGGCCAGATTAGCCGGGGTCTTTCTTACTATGCAACAGAAATTACTGTTGTTCAGCTGGAGCAGCTGGAGCTTCGTCGCCACCAGCGGCAGGGGCCATAGCGCCTTTAGCTTCAGCAGACATTTCGTCGATTTTCTGAGCTGCACCGTCAGCAAGTTCTTGAGAACCTTCTTTTACATCTTGAGCAACCTGGTCAGCTGCATCAGCGGCTTCGTTTGCAGCATCGCTAGCAGCTTGTTGTGCGCTGTCAAATGCTTCGTTAGCACTCTGCTGTACGCTGTCGAAAGCGCTTTCAGCTGGGCTAGGAGCTTCCGCAGTGATGCTGTCGCCTTGCTGGCTGTCAGTCATTTGCAGGCCAAATACGGCTGCGATCACTAGGATAAGGAAGCCAATAACAAGCATAGGCAGGTTAGATTTTTGCTGAGACATAATTTCTTCTCCGGTTAGTTAGTTTATATAAGTTAATTAATTTTTGTATCGAGGCGTTAAGCTTTAGACTGATTTGAGTCAGATTGCAAGTATGTTATGTAATTGACAATCACAGTGATTTAGCCAGTATAATCACATGAATTACCTAATAAAAGGAGCTTTTATGTTGCGTGCTTTTTCGATTCTCAGCCTGATCGTTTTAACCGCACCATCTGGCGGGCTGGCCGTTTCCCAGCAAGAGTTGATGCAACAACAAATGGAAAAAGCTATGCAGGAAATGAAGAAGCATGGCATGGACACCAGCGCTATTAAGAATATGCCGCAAATGAACGCAAAAACCATGGAGGCAGCCATGGGCATGAATAAATGCATGGAAGAGAAGGTTGGCAAAGACGGCATGAAACGCTTAAGCGATGAAGGGCAAGCGCTGAATAAAGAAGTAGATGCGCTTTGCGCACAAGGCAAAAAAGACGAAGCCGAACAAAAAATGAAGGACTATGGCGCTAAGATGGTGGCTAGCAAGGAATATAAAGGCATGCGTTACTGCGCTGATAAATATAAAGAGGTTATGCAAAGCCCTGCCTATGCTCAAATGCGTGAGCAAATGCGCACGACTGAAAAAGCGACCGAAAAAAAAGGTGTGTGTGGGTAGCCGGAACTTTTGGCTGGAAGTATAAAATTGACTTATGGGCGACGCCTCTCGCCTTAATCTATAATTAATCACCTTGTTCTACCATTGGTTTATTATCCCTATCAAACAGGAGGTCCGCATGCGGGAGAATTTACCAGTTACTAATAAAGAAGTGATGATGGAAGAGGGATCCGTGATCGTATCACGCACGGATACACGTGGCATTATTCAGTTCATGAATAAGGACTTCCTCGACATTGCCGGTTTCGAAGAAGACGAACTCATGAAAAAACCGCACAACCTAATTCGCCACCCTGACATGCCGCCAGAAGCTTTTGAGGATATGTGGAAAGATTTGAAGGCAGGATTGCCATGGAGTGGGTATGTGAAAAACCGCACCAAATCCGGTGACCATTACTGGGTATACGCTAATGCTATGCCCGTTCAAGAGAAGGGGGAAACGACAGGATATATCTCTATTCGTAGCCGCCCGAACCGTGAGGTACTAAAAATTGTTGAGCCTATTTATAAATTGTTTCGTGAAGGCAAAGCAAAACACCTGAGCATTGAACATGGTCGCGTTATTGAACATACGAGAAAAGCACGCATAAATCGCTGGCTGGAAACGGTGGGATCCAAATTTGTGCTAACTTCTGTTGTTTTATGCTTGCCTACAGCCCTGTTGGCTGCCGTAAGTATTGCGCATGACCCAACCATTAGCTGGACGGCGACATGCCTGTCGATTCTTTTAGGTAGTCTGGTGTTTGCTTATAAAGCCACCAGCTATTCACGTCGTGCCCTTACTAAAAAAATTGATTATCTCAATAACTGCCTGAACTCAATTATGGGTGGAAATTACGAGACTGAAGTCAACACCTCTAATGATGAGCTGTTTAACATCATGGTAACGGTGCAGGCTCTGCAGGCCAAGCTTGCCTATGGTGAACTCGAGAAAAAAGAACTCGATCGACAGAAAAAAATTATGCAAGAAAAGATGGCCGATGACTTTGAGGGTAGCGTTAAGAGTATTGTGAGTATGGTTGCCGCTGCTTCAACGGAGCTATCACATACGGCTGAATCCATGTCTAAAATGGCATCAGACAGCTCATGTAAGGCCAGCGACGCTAATCAGGAAGCAGGCTCTACATCGCAAAATGTACAAACCGTAGCCTCTGCAGCCGAAGAGCTTTCTGCCTCCGTTAATGAAATTACTCAGCAAATTCAACGCACCAAAGATTTGGTGAATGACTCTATGCAGAAAGCACAAGCGGCGGACGAAATCGCCAAAAAACTTACTGAGGCGACCCAAAAGGTAGAAAATGCGATGGAAATGATCTCGAATGTGGCGGGGCAAATTAATTTGCTTGCACTTAATGCTACTATTGAATCTGCGCGTGCGGGTGAACACGGCAAAGGATTTGCTGTTGTGGCAAGCGAAGTGAAAAATTTAGCGTCGCAAACTGATAAGATGGTAAATGATATTCAGCTCGTGACCAAAGAAATGAATGAAGCGGCAACCTCCATTGTTTCTGCCCTTACAGACATTAGCACTTCTACGAGCTCTATCACAGAAACTACATCCAGCGTTGCATCTGCTGTGGAACAACAATCTGCAGCGACCAATGAAATTGCTCAGAATATGCAGATTGCATCAAATGGTGTGCAGGTGATTTCAACTAGTCTTGGAGATGTAATGAACTCGGCTACGCAAGCCGGAGAATCTTCTGCTGAAATGGTTCATGCCTCTAAGGATCTTTCTGTTCAGGCTGAAAAACTTAGCCATGAGGTTGAGGAGTTCCTGAATCGCGTTCGTGCGGGGTAAGGCCTAATAAGTCTTTGTGGATAGCAAGTGGAGGAGAGGATGGGATTGACAAATGGTCTGCTTGTCATTTGCCCCTCGCCCTAACGGGCGGCTTTGCCGTCAATTTTTGCTTGCTGCAAAAATTACAAACCCACGGGTTCTCATCAACATTTTTCCATAAAAAAAACCGCCTAAAAGACGGTTGTTTTCAATGGAGGAGGGGATGGGATTCGAACCCACGATACGGTTAACCCGTATAACGATTTAGCAAACCGTCGCCTTCAGCCACTCAGCCACCCCTCCATTCCTTTGCAAAATGGGAAGCAACCAAACACCAGAAATTTATGGATTTGTCAATGGTGACTTAGTGCACCACGTCAGTAAATGATGCTGCGTTCTCGCAATCACTCAAAAAAGTGGAACAACGACGCACCTTGGCCGCGTCTATGCTGTACTTGTGCGAGCCATCAGGATCGATCTTAGAAAGCTCCCCATAGACCAGCTGAATGGTGGACAGATACATGCTTACCGTCGATGCGCTGGCAATAGCCATAGCAAGCGGGACGTGGCTGGAAATATATTCCTGCTTATGGTGATCAAACAGTATGCCTTCGCCTTGGGAAATACGCTCCATGGTCTTGCGCCACACAGCGAGCTTATGACGCGACACATCCAAAAAGTCATTGCTAGGGTCCATCAGCATGTTCTTTGCCTCGGAAGGGCGCATTTTAGCGGTAATGACTGAGTTCTTACGAATACGCTCAAAAGCCTCCTCAATTTTAGGATTTGAGGAAAGGTTTGATAAGATACGATCTGCCGTGCGTAATGCCGTTTCGGCATCTTTCAAGACAGCCTGTGCGCGGGGGCTAAGCGTCATCGCCTGATAGCGCTCTTGCAGTTTGCCATAGTCTTCGAGTTGCATGGCATCTAGCGGAGTGGTGGCGAAATTGGTATTCGAGGTCATTGCGTTACTTGCTTGCATCCTAATTCCTGATTTTTGCTCAAGACTCAGTATGGCGCAGCATTCCTAAAGAATGTTTAATAAATGGATCAAATTATTCGCATTGCATGTTAGGCTCATCGGCGCTAGATATAGCCCCCCTGATGATAACCCTTTGCCGAATATACGAAATAATATCCCATGACAGAACAACAGGCTGAAAAAAAAGAAAAAAAACACTCGTGGGACGACACGCTCCGCACCATCATTGTGGCAATATTGCTCGCATTGAGCTTCAGAAGCCTCCTTTATGAGCCATTTCATATCCCTTCTGGCTCTATGAAAAGCACCCTTTTGGTGGGGGATTATTTGTTTGTATCTAAATACAGCTATGGCTATAGCCGCTATTCCTTCCCTTTAGGCCTGCCTATTTTTGAGGGTCGAGTTATGGGCAGCAAGCCTGAGCGCGGCGATATAATTGTATTTAGACTGCCAGCTAACCCTCGTATTGACTATATCAAACGCCTTATCGGTATGCCTGGTGACCGGGTTCAGGTCAAAGACGGCATTGTTTTTATTAATGGTGAACCACTTAAGCGCGAACAAATGGATGATTATCTGGATGATCGCAATAAATATAATGTCAGGAATATACCGCGTTTTGAAGAAACTTTGCCGGAAGGTAAGCGCTATACGATATTAGAAGATAAGGAAAACGGCCCTGCAGATAATACGACTACATTTATTGTTCCTGAAGGGCACTATTTCTTTATGGGTGATAACCGAGATAATTCGATTGATAGTCGCTTTACCAACGAAGTCGGGTTTATTCCGGAGGAAAATCTGGTGGGCAAGGCGCTAATGATTTTCTGTTCTGTTCATGGTGGAGGATCGTGCTTCAACCCAGTGAACTGGTTTAGCGATATGCGTTACGAACGCTTTTTTAGGTCGCTTGATTAATTCGCATGCTTGAGCAAAAACTAGGATATCATTTTAACGATAGCGCATTGCTTGAGTTGGCGCTGACGCACCCCAGCCTTGGCAAAGACACTAACAACCAACGGCTCGAGTTTCTGGGGGATGCCGTGTTAGGATTGGTGATTGCCAAAATGCTTTACGCGATGTTTCCTGACGAGGAAGAGGGCGATCTTGCGCGTAGACAGTCTGCCCTAGTAAGAGGCGAAACACTGGCCACTATTGCACAATCTTTGTCTCTCGGTGACTACATCAAACTTACTGATAGCGAAGCAGCTGCAGGTGGACGCGATAACGCAACTAATCTGGAAGATGCTATGGAAGCGCTGATTGGCGCTATTTATCTGGATGGTGGAGAGGTGGCAGCAGAAACATTTATTACTGCTCGCTGGACGGAAATAGCGAAGAATACGGTAGCTCCCCCTAAAGATGCTAAAACCGCATTGCAGGAATGGGCGCAGGGGCGAAAACTTCCCGTTCCCAGTTATAATTTGCTCGATACTGTCGGGCCTGCACATGCGCCAGAATTTACTATTGAAGTTACGGTAAAGGGGCATCCTCCCGCGCAGGCTAAGGCCAACTCCAAACGCGCAGCAGAACAGATGGCGGCAGGTATATTACTGGAGCAACTTACGAATGAGTAAAACGACACGTTGTGGTGTTATTGCCATTGTTGGCGAGCCAAATGCTGGCAAGTCTACACTTATAAATCACCTTACCGGGGGTAAGGTATCTATCGTGACGCCAAAAGCGCAAACGACACGCTTTAATATTCGCGGTGTGTGTGTTTACGAGAACACACAATTTATCTATGTCGATACGCCGGGCATCTTCGACACCGATAAAAACTTTGAAAGCGCTATGGTGAATGCTGCGTGGGCTGGCGTGGGGGATGCGGACGCCGTGTTGATGCTTCTGGATGGGCAAAAAGGCCTTAAAGATGGCTCGCAAACTATTATTGAGCAGCTCAAAAAAGTAAAAGGTAAACCTGTTTTTCTGGCCATCAATAAAGTGGATAAAATCAAAAAACCAGAGTTGCTAAAGCTAATTGAAGCATGTGATGCATTTGGCGTGTTTGATAGCATTTTTATGATCTCAGCACTGAAGGGGGATGGTATTGAGCATATTATGCCGATGCTTGCCGGTGCGATGCCTGAAGGGCCATGGCATTATCCAGAAGAACAAATGAGCGATATTTCCATGCGCTTGCTGGCCGCAGAAATTACCCGTGAAAAATTGTTTATGCTGCTTGACCAGGAACTGCCTTATTCCATTTTGGTAGAAACGGAGAAATGGGAAGAAACGGACAAGCGTCTTGCAGTGTCGCAGGCAATTTATGTGCAGCGCGAAGGGCAGAAAAAAATCGTGATTGGCGAGAAAGGGGCGATGATTAAACGTATTGGTTCGTCTGCACGCCGGTCGTTAGAAGGGCTAGTTGGCCGTAAACTACATCTAGAGCTGTTTGTGAAGGTAAAGCCCAACTGGAAAGAGGATAGCGATTCCTACCGTATGCTGGGTCTGGAATATAAAAAATAGCCAATTATTAATAAATTGACTTTTTTGTTAACCATTGCATGATGGTGGCATGAAAAAATTCAACAAAGCAGGCTATACGGCCATTTACCCCAAAGAAGGTAGCATCATAACCGATCGGTTTATTGAACAGCTACAAACTGCCCTGATAGACACCAAGCGTCCGACCATTCCGGAGGAACAAATTTATCGTCAATATGGTTATGCAAAAACGGTTTATATAAAAACAAGCCGACTAAAAAGAATCATCGAAAAAAACGAAGCGCTCAGTGGTGCACTGATTACCGAAGAAGTGAAACTGTCTGATATTATGGCGCCAAGAACAGGACGTTTAGGCGGCATAAGGCATGGCGCGCGTATGAATGCTGAAAGCTATGTACGGAAAACGCGCCAGAATGAAAAAACCTTCATAGAGGAGCAACGGGGTGAAGGCTATAACCCTTGGCCAGATCGTGTTAAGCGCTGGGCTGTTCCTGTGGGGCTTGGTGCTATGGTTGGCAGCACTGCAATTGTTGGTGGGCGCATGATTGGAGCCGCTACCGGAGTTGCTGACCGTATGGCCGATGATATTGTGACAGCCACAAGCAGTGATGAAGGTCTTGATAGGGTGCTTGAAAGAAAAGCAGGAAGACAACCAACATCTCAGGTAGAACCTACAGACGAGACGGGCGACAAAAGCTTCCAAGATAAAGAAGATGAACGCCGCGAAAACGAGCCGGAAGAAAGATCACCCGGGAGCTAATCTTTATCGCTCGCGCTTAGCATAACGATTTTATCATCAGACGCTTCTTCAACTACATCTGCGGGTAGTGCCTTGGTCGCTTTGGCACCAAGCTGTTTCATTTTTTCGGCGCGCCCAACCAGATTGCCTGTGCCGGTTTTGAGCTTATTCATAGCCCCATCATAGGTTTTATTCAGCTTGTCCATCTGCGTACCGACTGATTGCAGATCACCTACAAATCCTACAAACTTGTCATACAGCTTGCCGCCCTCATCGGCGATTTGCAGGGCGTATTTATTTTGCTGCTCAATACGCCAGATGGAAGCAATAGTCTTGAGCGTGGCAAATAATGTGGTGGGGCTGACGATCACAATCTTTTTACCCCACGTAAATGAATGAAGCTCTAGATCGCTTTGAATAGCAAAAGAAAAAGCGCCTTCTGTGGGCATGAACATCAACACCATATCGGGTGTGGAAAGCTTTTCATTATGTTGGTAGCGTTTTTGCTCAAGGCCGGTTACATGGTTTTTCACCGAACGTATAAATTCTTTGCGCTGCTTGATACGCTCTGCATCATCTTCTGCTGCGCAATAACGATCATAGGCAGTGAGCGAAACTTTAGCATCAATGATGATGTGCTTATCGTCTGGCAGGCGCACGATCACATCCGGCATCTGACGGCTACCATCCGCTGTGGTGAGGTTCATGTCTACCGCTTGCACCACATAATCAATATCACGGCGCAGACCAGACTCTTCCAGGATACGCTCGAGCATAACCTCGCCCCAGTTGCCTTGCGCTTTGGCATCGCCGCGCAACGCTTTAGTCAGGCTATCGGTTTGGAGTACAATCTTTTCGATCTCGGATTTAAGTGTGTGCTGTTCTTTACCCTGATTTTCAAACTTGGTTTCTACGAGCTTTTTGAACTCTCCGAGACGCTCACGAAACGGGTTTAAAATATCCCCCATCTGTTTTTCCGAATCGGCAGAAAATTTCTTACCCATTTGCTCGAGCAGGCCAGTAGACATATTTTGAAACTCAAGGCGAAGCTGTTCTTTTTGTTCCTTGGAGTGTTTCTCTGCGGCTTGCTTATCTGCCTCTGCTTTCAGTGCGCGCTCATATAACTCGGTGCGCTCACTTTTGGTTGTGGCTAGCTCCTCTTCAAGCGTTTCGAGCTTTTCTTTGTTGCTTTTAATTTCGGCATGTAGCACCGCATGTTTTGACAAAAACTTACTGGAAAGTACAAGCCAGCTAATGCCTACTCCTAAAAAAAAGCCGAGCCCTGCAAATGCCCATTCAATTGCTGTCATGACAAAACCTTGTGTTTCTGTTGCGTAGGCGGTAATTGTAGCCCCATGACTGGTGATAACAAGCATAATTTCTCATGTGTGGTGCTGGCTGCGGGCAAGGGTACGCGTATGCGCTCGAATTTGCCGAAGGTGATGCATAAGCTCGCAGGCAAACCGATGATCGCACATGTGCTCTCAAGTCTGAAGCCACTCGCGCTAAAAGACGCAGTAGTCGTGGTTGCCCCGGGAATGGAAAGCGTGCAGGAGGCATCCTCTAGGGAGCTTGAAAGTTGCCGTTTTGCCGTGCAAGAAGAACAGTTGGGTACGGGCCACGCTGTTAAATGCGGTATAGAAAAATTGCCTGAAGGTGACGGGGTAGTGCTTGTGTTGTATGGCGATACGCCGATGATTAGCACCGAGACGATCAACCATATGCTCACCGAGCATGCGAGGCAAGGCGTAGCTATTTCTATGTTGGCGATGAAGTTGGATGACCCAACCGGATATGGCCGATTGATTATGGAGCCGGAACCTTTTGTGACACGCATCGTAGAAGAAAAAGACGCGAGCGACGAAGAAAAGCGTGTGCCATGGGGATGGGGTGGCGTGATGGCATTTGATGCTGCGTTCTTGCGTGAAGCCCTCACCAAGCTTGAGCCATCACCCGTGACCGGCGAATACTATCTTACGATATTGCCAAAAATGGCAAGCGAGCAAGGCAAAAAGAATTTGATGATAGAAATATCGCCCACCGAAGTGATGGGCATTAACAACCGAATCCAATTAGCGGAGGCAGAAAAAATCATGCAGGATAAATTGCGCAAAGAAGCGATGGAACAAGGGGTGACGATGATCGACCCTAATACTGTATATCTGCAACCCGACACTAAGCTGGCGAGTGATGTAGTGATTCACCCGAACGTAGTGTTTGGCGAAGGAGTGACGGTTGAAAGTGGTGTAGAGATTCGTTCGTTCAGCCATATTGAAGGTGCGCATATTAAGCAGAACGCTGTGATTGGCCCGTTTGCACGATTGCGCCCTGGCGCGAGCATTGGAGAAGAAGCGCGAGTGGGTAATTTTGTGGAAATTAAAAAATCCACCCTGGGCAAAGGCGCTAAAGCAAACCACCTTAGCTATGTTGGCGACAGTGACGTTGGTGAGGGAGCCAATATCGGTGCAGGAACCATTACCTGCAATTATGACGGGGTGAACAAATTTAAGACCACCATTGGTGCCGGCGCATTTATTGGCTCAAATAGCTCGTTAGTTGCGCCTGTTAATGTTGGAGAAAATGCGATTGTGGGCGCGGGTAGTGTGATTACGGAAGATGTGCCTGCCGATGCGCTAGGCCTTGCCAGAGCAGAGCAGGTGAACAAAGAGGCCAAAGCCAAAGAGATTAGGCAAAAGCAGAAAAAGACCGGCTGAGCGAAACCTCAATCATCTCAAGCGCTGCTGCTACTGTTTGCAAACGGATAGACTTTCTATCTCCACTAAAATGATACGTGGTCACTGACGTATAGTTTTGCGAAGACACCGCAATGCACACCGTGCCGACCGGTTTTTCCTTGGTGCCACCATCTGGCCCGGCAATACCCGTAACGGAAACAGCCAGATCAACGCCAGCATTATCGCGCGCACCAACAGCCATGGCCGTTGCTACGTCTTCGCTTACTGCACCGTGTTTTGCGATGATACCTGCATCAACGCCGAGCATTTGTGTTTTTGCTTCGTTTGAATAGGTGGCAAAACCACGGTCGAATACGGCAGACGAGCCGGGTATTTGTGTTAGCAACGCAGAAATTAGACCACCCGTGCAGGACTCTGCCGTAGCTAATTTGAGTCCTTTGCTTTTTAATGCTTGAAGCAACCCAGCGGCTTGCGCGTCTAACTCCTCAGAAAACATTTATGCCTCCCATAAAGAGCATGAGAGGTTTTATGGATTCCGTCATTTCTAAGTATTGTGCTGCTATGATAACGAGCAGGTAAAGCGCAATGGGGTACATAGCGGCCATCATGTCATCCAGCATAACGCCTATGCCACCATCCACTTTTTTATCCGCCCATGACACTGGCCATGGCTTCACTATGTCGAAAGCGCGAAACAAAATGAACCCAAGCAGGTAACCCTGCCATGTCATCGGCATTACGGAAAGTAAAAGCCATTGACCAGCCACTTCATCCACTACAATTTCACCGGGGTCGTGTTTGCCCTGTACGTTTTGCATGTATTGATTAGATGCCCAAACGCCTACAAAAAAGATGATGAATGCTGCGCACCACAGCCCTATGCCGCCAAAATGCATATGAATTACATAGGCAAATGGAAGGGCGGCAAGCGAGCCTACCGTGCCACTAACAATGGGGGAAAGGCCGCTGCCAAACCAAGTGGCTACCCACCACCAAAGTGTTTTTTTCTCATTCATGATTGCACCTTGGGCATTTTGACCATGGCGACTGCCTGCGCCGCAATGCCTTCACCACGACCTGTGAATCCTAGTTTTTCCGTAGTGGTCGCCTTCACGCTGATAGATGACGGTGGAAGTTTTAGTATTTGTGAAAGATGCGCAATCATTGCTTCGCGATGCTCTGATATTTTTGGTTTTTCGCAAATCAAGGTGACATCGATATTAATAATCTCGCCGCCTTTGCTGGTTACTAACTCGTAGGCATGAATCAGGAAGCGTGATGAGTCTGCCCCTTGCCATTTCAGATCATCTGGCGGGAAATGAATACCAATATCCCCAAGGCCGGCCGCACCTAAAATAGCATCCACAATAGCGTGCATTCCCACATCGGCATCTGAATTCCCTATGAGGTGATGGGTAAAGGGGATTTTGATTCCACATAGTTTGATACGCTGCTTAGGCACTGGTGTATCTGGATCGTGTGCTTTTAATGCATGTACATCGTAGCCCATGCCAACACGCATCTGGCTTTGTTGCGTTACAGCTTCCTGCATATGGTTTATGTCCTCTATTGTCGTCACTTTAATATTGTTGGTATCACCCGGCACCGTGGCCACGGGGATAGACATTTTTTGCATCAATGCCGCATCGTCGGTAAAGCTATCATTCACACATTCCTTATGCGCCTTAAACAAAACATCAAAATGAAAGCCCTGTGGCGTCTGAATAGCATAGAGATATTGCCGGTCGACGGTCTCTAGCGTTTTGCCATCATAAATGCGGCGCACCGTATCATGCACCGGCATGGCAGGAACCACCGCTTTGTGCTGATCTAGTGCGGCAACTACATTGCTGATGATAGCACTGCTTACCATGGGGCGCGCAATGTCATGTACTAAAACCTTTTCTGGTCTACGATGATAGATGCTTTCCAGACCACGGCAAACTGACTGCTGACGTGTATTCCCTCCAATAACACATGGAAATAATGACAAATCGGCTGCAGCCTGCTTATAGAGGGCGTGATGCTCCCTGCGGATAACCACCCGTACGCCATCAATATCCGGATGGTTTAGGAAAGCCTTCATGGTATGACGAATCATCGGTTCACCCGCTATGGGCAGGTAAGGCTTTGGAATATCACCTTCCATTCGCTCCGATTTGCCGGCAGCAACCAATAATGCTATGGTTTTTTCGCTCATAAAGGGCAGATTTCCTTGAAAAATAGTAATAAATGGGGTATATCCCACGCCGATTAAATAAGGTTTAACGACAATGACAATATCTATAGGCAATATCAAGGTTGAAAATCCGGTCTGGCTTGCGCCCATGACCGGTGTATCTGATTTGCCATTCAGAAAGCTGGTGAAACGTTTTGGAGCAGGCATGGTAGTGTCTGAAATGATTGCCTCACGGGCAATGATTTTGGAAACTAAAAACACCATTCGTATGGCCAGCTTTTCGCCGGATGAATATCCGTTTGCCATTCAGCTTGCCGGATGTGACCCTGAAGTGATGGCAGATGCCGCGAAGCTAAACGAAGATCGTGGCGCGAATATTATTGATATTAATTTTGGCTGCCCAGTGAAAAAGGTAGTAGGGGGTAATGCCGGGTCAGCTTTGATGCGTGAAGTGCCGCTGGCTACAAAGATTTTGCAGGCGGTGGTAAAGGCAGTCGATATTCCCGTAACATTGAAGATGCGTACTGGTTGGGATGATGCTAGCCGTAATGCGCCGGAACTGGCACGCATTGCAGAAGATGCAGGCATCAAGCTGCTCACCGTACATGGGCGCACGCGCTGCCAAATGTATCGCGGGCATGCGGACTGGAAATTTATCCGCGAAGTAAAAAACGCCGTTAAGCTTCCTGTTATTGCGAATGGTGATATTTGCAGCTTTGACGATGTAGATCGTGCATTAGAGGAATCTGGCGCTGATGGAGTGATGATTGGTCGCGGCGCATATGGCCGCCCGTGGTTTCCTGCGCAGGTGGGACATTATTTGCAAACAGGTGAGAAGGTGGATGCACCACCTCTGGCCGAACAGCTTGATATTGTGCTGAAACATTATGATGAAATGCTGGCTCATTACGGAGAGCAAAACGGCCTGATGGTCGCACGCAAGCATTTGGGTTGGTATTCGGCAGGCATGTTTGACTCCACCACCTATCGCAAACACATCAATTCGCTATCTGATCCAGCAGTAGTGAAGCAAACCATTAAAGATTTTTACCATAAAACCATTAATGAGAGCCGGGATCCGCTGGATGTGGCATCTGGGGCACAGGAAGCCGCCGTTGCAGCCTAGCGGCTTGCTAAGGCAGGATAATCGCCATATAACGGATAGGCGATGAACAAACCTTTTTCTATTGAAGCAGAATCCAGACATACGCTTGAACGCAGCGTTGAAGATCACTTGCAGCAATATTTTGCAGCGCATACTGGTGGGCACTTGCCGCCGCCAGGCTTATATGGACGTATCCTTCCGCTTATTGAGAAGCCACTGATTGAAATGACCCTGAAAGCTACTGAAGGCAATCAGGTGAAGGCCGCGTTTATTTTGGGTATCAACCGAAATACCTTACGTAAAAAAATTCAGATGCTTGATATTGATATGGAGTCTCTTCTATGAGCCCTATAGCTAAACGGCTCCGACTACACTGGATAAGCAACAACATTGTTCCGCTGCTTATTTTCGCAGCGTTTATATCTGGCATCCTTACTTATATTTCTATCACTAACAGCAATGTGCCTTTAGGTTTTAAGCCTAAGCGCGTTTGGATATTGCTGATGGTGAATCTAGGCTTGCTCACCTTGTTGGTGGGTGCCGTTACCGTTCGTATTTTTAAATTATGGTCTGCCCTTAAAACAGGTTCTGCGGGATCAAAACTACAAAAACGTGTTTTGATTTTGTTTAGTGTGGTGACTATTCTGCCTACACTTATCGTGTCTGTCTTCTCTGCATTATTTTTTAATATGGGCATTCAGACATGGTTTAATGAGCGCGTACAAACGGCAGTTGAAGAATCCATGGTGGTGGCTGAAGCGTATCTTGCCGAGCACAAAGAAAATATCCGCGCCGATGCGATTGCGATGGCGCGTGACTTGAACCGAGTCTCTCACGTTCATCAAACAAAGCCTGAAGAATTCAACCGTATGGTGGAAGCGCAGGCTGCGCTGCGCCTACTTACCGAGGCGCTAGTCTTTCAACATAACCGTATTATTGCGCAAGGCAGACTTAGCTTTGCACTCGCTTTTGAGCATGTGCCGCCTGATGCTATGGAGCGGGCGAATAATGGCGAAACGGTACTCATGCCTACGGATGATGAAGACAAGGTGCGCGCACTGATTAAGCTGGACTCGATGGATGATGCATATCTGTTAGTAGGGCGCTTGGTGGATAGCAAAGTGCTAAGCCATATGCGCAATGCGCAGGGTGCGGTGAATGAATATGGCTCACTGAAATCACAGCTTGATAGTTTGCAAGTGACCTTTTCTATCGTGTTTGTCACGGTTGCATTGCTGCTACTATTTGCCTCGGTGGGCTATGGGATGGTATTCGCCGCACGACTCAGCACCCCGATATCTAAATTGGTGGAAGCTGCCGAACGTGTTCGTGGCGGGGATTTTTCTACCCGGGTAGATATTCCGAATAGCAAAGATGAAATAGGCATGTTGTCACGCGCGTTTAACCGTATGACTCAGCAACTAGAAGCGCAGCGCACCGATTTAATTGATGCTAACCGAAGGCTTGATGAAAGGCGTCGTTTTTCGGAGGCTGTTTTATCTGGTGTATCGGCAGGAGTGATCGGACTAGACAGCAATAAAAAAATTATTCTGTTTAATCGTTCCGCCAGCTCTATTCTGGAAAGTATTGATTTGTCTTTAAGCACGGACAGCAATATTGGCGAAATTTTTCCGGGTATTTATGAGCTGCTGTCTAAGGTAGAGCACACACCGGGCGACGTTACCGATGATACATTTACACTGACGGAAAATAATAAAACCATCACCTTGCACGCGCGCATTACTGTAGAAAAACATAATAACAAGCTCGAAGGGTTCATTGTTACGTTTGATGATATCACCATGCTGGTATCAGCGCAGCGTACGGCGGCATGGGCGGATGTGGCGCGTCGCGTGGCGCATGAGATTAAAAACCCGCTAACGCCCATTCAACTTTCGGCTGAACGCATTAAGAAGAAATACCTGCCGCACATTACCGAGGATAAGGAAAGCTTTGTTCGCTATGTCGATACGATCAGCAAACATGTCGGCGATATTGGCAAGATGGTGGAGGAGTTTGTGTCCTTCGCACGGATGCCAACCCCTATATTTAAAGATGAGGATATTGCCTCTATTCTGAAAAAAGCCGTATTCTCGGCGCAGGTAAGCAATCAGGCCATTGACTATGAGACCTTGCTTCCCGCACAACCTATAAATTTCAACTGTGACGAGAGACAGATCACGCAAATATTCACCAATTTGCTTAAAAATGCAGCAGAGGCCATTGATAGCAGGTTGGCAAAAGCCCCTGCATCAGCCAAAGGCCGTATTACTGTCACTTTAGAGCAAGAAGATGGCAATATTAACATAGTCGTGGCCGATAACGGTATTGGCTTCCCTGAGGGGGAAATCAACAAGATGATGGAGCCCTACGTAACTACTCGTGCCAAGGGCATGGGGCTCGGACTTTCTATTGTCAGAAAAATCGTCGAAGACCATAAGGGGCGGATAAATATAGGAAATAATGAAAATGGTGGCGCAAAGGTTATGCTTTCTTTTTTGCAACAGTGTGATATAAAAGCCTCAGCATAAATTTATTTCTTAACTACCCAGCGTGGCCAATATGAGTACTGATATCCTGATTGTTGATGATGAATCCGACATTCGCGACCTTGTCTCAGATATCCTTAAAGATGCTAAATATTCTACCAGAACCGCCCATAACAGTGACACGGCCTTTAATGCCCTAGCCGAGCGCGTGCCGTCTTTGCTTGTGCTTGATATATGGTTGCAAGGCAGTGAGCTTGACGGGCTCGGCATTCTGGAAATGGTGCGTAAAAAATACCCTCATATGCCCGTAGTGATGATTTCCGGCCACGGCAATATCGAAACTGCCGTATCCGCCATCAAAATGGGGGCCTATGACTTTATTGAGAAGCCCTTTAAAGAAGATCGCCTATTGCTTGTCGTGGCGCGCGCACTTGAAAATGCTCGCTTGCGCAATGAGAATATGGAACTCAAAATGCGTGGCAAGCCCGAAACACAGCTAAACGGTAACTCTCAAGCCGTACAGCAAATTCGCTCATCTGTTGAAAAGATTGCTCCGACCGCCAGCCGTGTGTTAATCACCGGCGCACCGGGCACGGGTAAAGAAATGCTCGCACGTATGATTCACGCGAAATCTGCCCGTTCATCTGGCAATTTTGTGGTAATGAATGCCGCAGGACTAACGCCAGATCGCGTAGAAGCAGAACTATTTGGCATTGAAGATTCCAACCCAACCGGTGGCGCAGAAAAACTCGGCCTGTTTGAACGCGCACATAACGGTACACTGTTTATTGATGAGGTGGCAGACATGCCGCTGGAAACACAAGGCAAGGTGCTGCGCGCACTGCAAGAGCAAAGCTTTACACGTGTTCGCGGCGATCGCCGTGTGGAAGTGGATGTACGTGTGGTAGCTGCCAGCAACCGTGATCTGGAACAAGAAATTGCTGATGGCAACTTCCGCGAAGAACTTTATTACCGCCTGAATGTGGTGCCAATTCGTATGCCTTCGCTAAAAGATCGTCGCGAAGATATTCCAGAATTGTGTAACTATTTCCTGAAACGCTCTTCTGAAATTGCTGGTTTGCCAGCTAGAGAAATGTCTGGCGAGGCACTGGCCATGTTGCAAGCCTATCACTGGCCGGGTAATGTGCGCCAACTGCGCAACATGATGGAATGGCTGCTTATCATGACCGCTGAAAATAGTGGTTCGATCAGCTCTGCGGAACTACCACCTGAAATTTTAAGCTCCAACCCTGTGCTAGCACGCCCGGAGACAAACGCGGATATTATGTCAATGGCACTACGTGATGCGCGTGAGCTTTTTGAAAAACAATATCTCGCAGCGCAGATCGAACGTTTTGGTGGGAACATTTCCAAAACTTCAGCTTTTGTAGGCATGGAACGCTCCGCCCTTCACCGCAAGCTCAAAACCTTGGGCATTAATGAGAGTGAAGAAAAGGCCAGCTAGCCATGGCTGGTCGGCAGCAAGTATATCCTGATTTTTCTACAAACTCGAGGGATGCTCTTGGCACTACCCGTAAATCACATACGGATACTGTCATGTCTGGACATTATTCTGATGAGCGCAATAGACGGCATAATAATATTATTCGGCATACTCTTAAAGGTGCAAAGCCTATGGAGAAGCCGTTTGCAATTATTATTACAGGTGGCCCAACTGCTGGCAAAAGCACTTTACTTAAAGCCATGCGCAAATCGGGAATTTTACCCGCTGATGGCATCGTTACTATAAATAAAAAGCCCTTTGCTGAGCTACCCGAGTATCATGCCAGTCATAATGCACGCCATCCTGAAAAAGTTATTCCGTTGATAGATGAATATTATGACCTGATGCATTATATTATTGAAGCCGCTGCTAATAAGCGTTTTCCATTAGTAATAGAAGAGCATGGCGATTCTTCACTTTTCATAACAAAAACTACACAGATGCTTAAAGACGCTGGGTATGAAACGGTCATGATTGGTATGACTACCGATGCTGATACCTATTTTCATCATGAAAATAAACGTTGTGAAAGAGATAAAAAAATAGCTGATCATCCATGGGCACTTGATCTTCATGCTACATTAGCAGAAAAATGGGAGTCACATATCGAGCATTTCGATGTTAGCCTATTATGCAAACGTAATGCAGAAGGGCCACCCCTTAGTATTATTTCACGGGCACAAAAAGATCCTAAAACGGGGCTAGTAAATCATACTATTATAGATCGGAAATTTTATGAGCAAATCTTCAAAACCTGGCCATACGTCAATACAAGCGCAGAAAACGAAGCAGAAGCCTTCCGTTGGGGCCATCATAAAGACGCTCCCTCAAATTACACGCCAAATGTGGGAGGAAGCAGAGAAAGAGGTCGCCAAGGAAGAGGCGCATATACAGAAATCGCAGAAGAAGACATAGCACCAGACAGCTCTTTCGTTGAACGCCTCAATCTGTTTGCGGACAGAACCATTGAAAACCAAAAGGAAAGGTAGCTACTTCGTTAGTTTGCGGATTTCGATAGCTACTAAGCGCTCAACGATGGAAGGCAGGTTTTGATCCAGCCATTCTTTCATCATCGGCTTGAGCATGTTCATCGCCATGGCTTCTACCGTATTACCTGATAGAAATTCAGGAGAAGGGGTCGTTTGTACATCTGGTAACGGAGGCTCGGTTGCTTCCTGCAGCTTCTTCACAGACGATGTTGCGGCTTGAGCGGCTTGCTCAGAAAGCAACTTATCATCATCTTCAGCTGGAGTTTCAGCTGGCGCGGCCGGAGCTTCGGCTGGTTTTTCTTCGGCTAGTGCCTCATCAATTTTGCTAAGCACGTCATTGCCAGCTTCTTCTGCCGCCACCTCAGCAGGTGCTTCTTCTTTTGTTTCTGTAGCGGCTTCCTCAGTGGCAGCTTCTTCAGCGGGTGCTTCTTCCGTTAGCTCCAATACATCAGAACCAGGGACATCTTCATTCGCATCACCATTCACCGCCGGAGCTTCTTCGGCTGATCCTTCGCCTTCAGGTGCATCATCATCCGCAATGATCTTCTTGATCGATTGCAGGATATCTTCCATGGAAGGTTCTTCCCCTTCTTTGGCTGCGTCTGTGTTGGCTTCCGCCATGTAATACCCTCTATTTAGTAGTCGCTGTTGCAGATCATACAACAAGCAGTATTAAAAGACTATTATTATGCTCCAAGCAACTGATTTTTACACTATTGTGATGTTCTTTTGCATCGCCAAGAAGGGGGATAAAAATTCTCTTCTGTTGCACGGCTTATTCACCGCGGCTAAGCGGCAAAATACATTTGTATAAATTAGTCTCTAAACATCAAATTTTAAAAATGACTATAACGAGAAAGTTGATTTACCAGTAAAGCCTGGCAAGATCGCTGTTGATGCATCGTAATATTCGCGGAATTGCAACCTGCCACCCACACGATTAATCACAGCGACTTTTCCCAACCCACCAGATGTGCCGGGGCGTTTAGTGACATTACGCACTGTAGTTAGTTTGCCACTGATGGAAAGCTGCGCGCCTAAACTCTCGGTAATGAATTCTACTGCACCATTGATAATAATCGCATCATATGGCGCTGACAGGCTATAGCCCTCAGCAAGAGACTTCACTTGCTGCCATTTCACATGCTCGATACCCAGTGACTTCAGGTTTTTCTTAGCCTCTTCAATCAGCGTTGCATCAAGCTCCGTAGCAACCACGTGCTGACTAAGCTTGGCAGCGATTGCCGCCGCATAGCCATTCAGCGCACCAATGACTAACACGCTGGAATCCTCTTTAATGTCTGCCAGCGAAATCAACCGTGCGAATGTGAGCGGCTCAATAAACGCGCGCCCACGACCAAACGGTAAATCTTCATCTACATACGCAGCGTTATGTAGCGCAGGAGGTAAAAACACCTGACGCGGCACATCAATCATGGCTTGCAGGATACGCGGATCAGTAATGCCATTCGTGCGGAGTTGGCCATCAATCATATTATATGCTTGTGCAAGATGCTCTGCTACTTGTCCCATTAGGCTGCCTTTGCGATTGAGATGGTGATTTTCTGATCGTCGATCATACTTTCGGTGCTGAATATATCACTTCCCGGTTTGGCGTCCAGAATATCTACCGACAAAGTTTGCTCCATCACATAGGCCTTATGCGCTGCAATGGCTTTGGCTATGGTTTCCGGCGCATCGAGATGCAGGTTAATGCGATCCGACACATTAAGGGCCGCATCCTTGCGAGCCTGTTGAATAGCGCGAACCATATCACGCGCAATGCCTTCGGCTTCGAGTTCAGGGGTAATTTCTGTATCGAGAATCACCAGTGCATCGTTAGTAGAAAGTGCTTGCGCTCGATCTGCATATTCCGGCTTAGGCTCAAGTTGCAAAGTGTATTCGCCTTCCTGCAATCTCTCACCGCAAATTTCTACCGTACCATCAACCTGCTTCCATTCGCCCTTTTTCGAAGCGGGAATAATCTGCTTCATCAGGGCAGGGAGACGTTTGCCGAGAACCTTGTTGTTAAGCGAAAGCTTGAGAGTAGCGGAGCTATCAAATTCGAATGATGGAGTAATAGTCTTTACATTTACTTCATCTCCAATTACCGCCCCCAAATGCGCATCCATATTTTTCTCGTTTTTCATCACAACAGTGAGGTTACTAAGAGGCTGACGTACACGTATATTGATCTTATTACGTATGGCAAGCGCTGCATTACACACATCTCGTACCCAATCGACATCTTGAAGGAGCTCTTCATCTACTTGCCAATCAACAGTCGGAAAATCTGCCGTATGTACCGATTCTTTATCTGTCAGGCCGATATAAATTTCATCAAGCGTGAATGGCAGGAGAGGGGCGGCGGCGCGACACATTGTCTCGAGCACGGTATATAGCGTATCGTATGCCGCCTGTTTATCCGCGTCATGTTCTTCTTTCCAAAAGCGTTCCTTATTGCGGCGAATATACCAATTATTGAGCGATTCAAAAAACTCCATCACCGCATCGCATGCCGTAGGCGTGTCGTATGCATCAAGCGACTCACGAATCGTATCCACCGCCGCTTTACACTTGGCGAGTATGTAGCGGTCCATCACATCGGTTGAATCGGTTTTGTATTGTGCTTTCAGTCCATCCGCATTCGCATACAGGCAGAAGAAGTTATACGCATTCCAGATCGGTTTGATGGCGAGACGCACGACATCGCGGATGAATTTTCCTTCGGGATCGACGGAGAGGTCTTGGCCGCGCATGACGGGCGAGGCGATCATGAGCCAGCGCAGCGCATCCGCGCCGTATTTGTCCATCACCTCCATCGGGTCTTTATAGTTCTTCAGGCGCTTGGAATATTTGAGGCCGGTTTCGGAATCGAGCACTACACCGTGGCAGATGCAATTCTTGAATGGTGGTTTATCGAACAGGGCGGTGGACAGCATGATGAGCGTGTTGAACCAACCACGCGTCTGGCCGACATATTCGGTGATGAAATCTGCTGGGAAGTGCGACTCAAACCATTCCTTGTTTTCGAACGGATAATGCACTTGCGCGAAGGGCATAGAGCCGGATTCAAACCAGCAATCAAACACATCTTCTACGCGCGTATAGGTCTCGCCATCTTTTTCGATGTTGATGTCGTCGATATATGGGCGGTGCAGGTCTTCGACTTTTTTGCCGGAAAGTTCTTCTAGCTCGGCAATCGAACCGATGACGATGAGCTTGCCGGACTTACTACGCCATACCGGTATGGGGGTTCCCCAGAAGCGGTTACGTGAGATTGACCAGTCGGGCGCAGTGGCGAGCATATGCCCCATCTGCCCATCGCGGATATGTTCGGGAATCCAGTTGATTTGTTTGTTCAGCTCTACCGCACGGTCTTTGAACTTGGTGACTTCCACATACCACGAAGGCATAGCGCGATAGATCAGCGGCTGGTCGGTACGCCAGCAATGCGGATAGTTATGTTTGAAATCTTCCTGCTTGATCAGATGACCGGTCATTTTCAGCCAGTTGATAATACGCAAATTCACCAAGCCATATTTCTTGAGCTGCTCGGGCTTATACGGCCCAGCCTCGCATTGTCCTTCGGTTTGCGCGATAACATTTAGGCCTTTGAGGGAAAGCGGCGGCTCATCGATATCGAAAATCTCATCAGTGTATTTACCCTGACCATCAACGGGCACAACCACTTCAATGCCATTTTCCGCGCAGCATTTTTGATCGTCCTCACCAAAACCCGGCGCCATATGCACAATGCCGGTACCATCACCATCCGTAACGAACGACGAGCCATCTAAGATTTGAAATGCGTTCTCTGCATTTTCAAAATAAGGAAAGAGAGGAACATAAGATTTTCCTATCAAATCCGCGCCCTTGCATGCTGCAATATCTTCCTCAGATTCCAAGGCATCGGATATTCTGTGAGCTAGACTCTCTGCAACAATATAGTTGGCTTTCTCGCCGGATTTATCGGAGATAACAGAAACGTAAACAAGCTCCTTAGAAACTGCCAATGCCAAGTTGGATGGCAAAGTCCATGGAGTAGTTGTCCATGCAACAAAATATGTTGGGAGCTCATTGTTGACGATTTTATCTTTAGCTTTAAATGCTACGAATATCGCCTTATCCTCTTTCTCGCGATAGCTGTTATCCAGCTTGGTTTCAAAGTTGGAGAGTGGGGTTTCGGCCGCCCATGAATATGGCATCACGCGGTGCGCTTCGTAGACATAGCCTTTGTCGTATAGCTGCTTAAACGCCCAGAGGACGGACTCCATGAAATTGGTATCCATGGTCTTGTAGTCATTCTTGAAATCTACCCAGCGTGCCTGACGGTCGACATAAGTTTCCCATTCCTGCGAGTATTTCATCACGGAAGTGCGGCAATGCTCGTTGAATTTGTCGATACCGTAATCCATGATGGCGCCACGACCAGAGATTTGCAGCTCTTTTTCTGCACCCATCTCGGCGGGCAGACCATGGCAATCCCAACCAAAGCGACGCTCAACACGCTTGCCCGTCATAGTCTGATAGCGAGCATAGAGATCCTTCACATAGCCGGTGAGCAAATGCCCGTAATGCGGCAGGCCGTTGGCAAATGGAGGGCCATCATAGAAGATGAACTCGTTGTTTTTTCCATCTTTTTGAGCTTCGCGATCGCTGACAGAGCGCTCGAATAAGCCTTCCTTCTTCCAGTGAGACAGGACTTTTTCTTCGATTTTAGGGAAATCCGGGTTTGGTTCGACTTCTGGGTAATGTTTTGCAGACATGAGTAATTAACGATTCCTATAGATTTGGCGAGTAGTGTTTCTACCGGTTTTGCCACAATCTGGCAATGGTTGAATTGCAGGGATGACTATGCAGGAACTACGGCTGACAAAGCGGCTGCACAAGTTTTGGAATATGGTGCGCAAGGATAACGCCATACCGGAGATGATTCGCTTTAATCCGGCGGCACTGGACGATATCTGGCCGCATTGTTTTAAGGTGAGCGTAGATAATCACGGAAAATCACCAGTATTTACTTATGAATATATGGGTGATCCTATCGCTAAAACTTATGGGCGCGACCTGACAGGGATGATCGTGGATCAATATACCAAACAATTCCCCGGAAAGGTACTGCACTATAAATTTAGTGAAATGCTGGAGCGTAGAGAGCCAATGAACGATGAAGGGCATTTTATAAGCGATCATGGGCATTTGATTAAATATCGCGCCTGTATACTGCCATTTGGCAATGAAAATAAAGGTGTCTCCCACATTGTGGTGGGGCTTACCTGTAGGCAATTCTAGCCACTTCACGGTTGACGAGTGAAAAAGAATGCGCGATAAGCGTAAGTCCACCATTTTAAAGAAGAATGTGATTATGAAAAAAGAAACGTTGCTTGCTACTCTCGGATGCCAACCTACACCGCATAGTGGTGTGGTGAATTTTCCACCACATCGTGCATCTACTATCCTTTACCCTTCGCTTGCAGAATTGCGTGCGGCAGAGACGGCTAAAGTGCCAGAGGCAACCTATGGCCGCTATGGCACACCAAGCACACGCGCACTCGAAGAGGCGCTAGCCAAACTGGAAGGCACAGATCACGCGATCGTAACGGCATCTGGTATGTCGGCTATTGTGGCCGCACTGATGACGTATCTGGAATCTGGCGATCACCTGTTGATGGTGGATAGTGCTTATGGACCAACACGCCGCTTCTGTGACCATGTGCTGAAACGTGCGGGAGTGGAAACCACCTACTACGACCCGACGATTGGGGCAGGCATTGAGGCATTGATTCAGGACAACACCAAGGTGGTTTACCTTGAAAGCCCAGGCTCACTTACATTTGAGGTGCAGGATGTGCCGGCGATTGCTAAAGCGGCTCATGCTAAAAATATCACCGTGATTGGTGATAATACGTGGGGAACCTTCTTGCATTACAAGCCTTTTGAACTGGGTATTGATGTATCTATTCACTCAGTAACTAAATACATCGCCGGACACTCTGACCTTGTGATGGGCTGTATCACTTGTAACGCAGATCGCTATCGTGACTTGCTACTGAATTATCGTAGCCTTGGCGCGTGCCCAACTGGTGATAATTGCTACATGGTGTTGCGCGGCCTGCGTACAATGGAAGTGCGTATGGAACGCCAGTTTAAGAATGCTTTAAAAGTGGCTGAATGGCTTAAAGAACAACCGGCCGTGGAAGAAGTGCTGTATCCTGCATTGCCGGGTGCGCCTGGCCATGATTTATGGAAACGTGATTTCACTGGCGGCGCCAGCCTGTTTGCCATCGCCATGAAAGGCGGCGATATGAACGCCGTAGCTGCCATGGTAGATGACTTAAAACTATTTGGTATCGGATATAGCTGGGGTGGCTTTGAAAGCCTGATTATGCCTAATAATCTCGAAAAAAGCCGTACAGCCAGCACATGGGATTACTCAGGCCCGGGTATTCGTATTCATATCGGCCTAGAACATCCTGATGACCTGATTGTGGATCTGAAGGCCGGACTAGAGCGCTACCAAAACGCACTCGCCTCAGCAGCCTGAGGCGAGAATAGTGGCAAAGAGATATCTTCTCCTTGTTGCCTTATTAGCGGGTTTATTTTCAAGTACACCTTTATTTGTTCTGCCACAGGGTGGAGACTCGATCTTCCACTATGTGCTGATTAAAAATTTCGCCGAGCAACTATGGTCTGGCATTTTGCTGCCACAATGGTGTGTTGAGTGCAACAATCAGCGCGGCTCACCGGTGTTCTTATTTTATTTTCCCCTACCTTATTACCTGACCTCTATTATCTATCCCGTAAGCGCTCTTGGTTTTTCCATGCAACATATTTATGCATTATCTACTGCTGTTGCAGGCGCCATTACTTTTCTCAGTTGCTATGTATGGCTTAGAACTAGTTTTCGAGTAAATGTCTCGTTAGCCATTGCGTTTTTATGCTTATGGATGCCTTACAGAATAGAGTTACTCTATCAGCGCTCAGCCTTTGCAGAATTATGGGCGCTTGCGTTTATTCCTTTAATCTTCTGGACGCTCAAAAAATTCAGCATGAATTATAGTAAATATTGGGCATATCTCTGCCTCATTATTGCGGTCTGCTTGCTGTGCCATGTGCCGACCACCATCATTGCATTAGGTGGAGGGCTGTTTATTTTTCTGGTGTCACGACTATTTAGTAAAAAAGATTGTAGCGATATCTGGATTCCTATCAGCTCGGCTGTAATAGGTGTAGGGTTGGTTTGTTTTCATATATTACCAGCGAAGGCAATGATGGGATTTCTCTCTCCTGAGGGGCTTAGTTTTGCGCGTAATGTGTGGTCTAATGCTTTTCTTGATGTGGCTACGCTCAGCAAAACGGTGCCTAATGTATTGCTTAATAGCGCGGAAGGAATCGTGGTTTGTTTTATCGCGGCTATAGCGGTTTTTATAAAACGAAAACATATCACAGAAATGCTAAGAGCACATACATTTGCATGGCTTACGCTTATTCCGGTCAGCATATTTCTAATGCTGCCGGCCAGCAAACCTATATGGGATTTGTTGGTTCCTATAGATATTTTACATACACCGTGGCGTTTACAATTATTGATTATGCTGGGTAGCGTGTATTTTTTCGCTCTCTACGCTGACTGCATGTTAAGCGGCAAACAAAAAAAGAATGTGAGGATGGATTATGCCAGCCTGTGCATACTGTTTGTGTTTATGGCGCTCTCATCTTATTTAATGGGTCAAAATAATACCGCGCTTCGCAAAGAAATAGTTGATAAAAACCTGATTCAGGCATCTGAATATCAAACCAAATGGGTTGATGGCTATAATCTACACACCATGCAGCACACCCTCAACGAATCGACAAAAGTAAGTGTAGGCGGCGCGCTGCACGAGGTGCATATTGAGCAATGGAATTCTAAAAAAATTGCATTTGGCATTACTTTAAATAAATCGGACACCATCAAGATTCATCACCACTATTTTCCTATCTGGCGCGCTTATAGCAATGATACTGAAATTGCATTACGTGCCGAGCAAGGGAGTGGGCTGATGAGTGTAGCACTACCTGCTGGCTCACACAGGATTATGCTAAAAAAGGACTTGGCATCCATTTTGCCATTTTATGCGCGATATAGCTGGATTATATCGCTCCTGAGCGCTGTGATAGTACTTGTAGCGTTATACCGCCATAGACGTATTATCGTTTCAGCAGCCTGAGGCGAAGCGCGTTTAGCTTGATAAAGCCTTCGGCATCACGCTGATCATACACCGCATCTTCTTCAAACGTTACGTGCTCCTGGCTGTATATGCTATTTGGTGACTTACGGCCATCAATTGTGGCGCTGCCTTTAAAGAGCTTGAGGCGTACCGTGCCAGACACGTTTTCCTGTGATTTATCGATCAGAGCTTGCAGCATTTCACGCTCTGGCGAGAACCAATAGCCATTATAAATCAGCTCTGCATAGCGTGGCATAATCTCATCCTTGAGGTGCATCGCGCCACGATCTAGCGTGATGGATTCAATACCGCGATGGGCAGCAAGCAGAATGGTTCCGCCCGGGGTTTCATACACACCACGCGACTTCATGCCCACATAGCGGTTTTCCACCATATCCAAACGGCCAATGCCATGTTTGCCGCCAAGCTCATTAAGCTTAGTGAGCAACGCAGCGGGTGAGAGCTTTTCACCGTCGATGGCCACAGCATCCCCACGCTCGAATTCAACTTCAATGAATTCTGGTTTATCTGGTGCTTCTTCTGGCGATACGCTGCGCGTGAACATATCCTCATGTGCTGCTTCCCATGGGTCCTCCAGCACTTTTCCCTCATAAGAAATATGCAGCAGATTTGCATCAGTAGAATAGGGGGCTTCGCCGCGCTTGTCTTTGGCGATTGGTATCTGGTGTTTTTCTGCGTATTCGAGCAGCTTGGTGCGCGAATTCAAATCCCATTCACGCCATGGCGAAATCACCTTGATATCCGGTTTAAGAGCATAGTAACCCAGCTCAAAACGCACCTGATCGTTGCCCTTTCCGGTTGCGCCATGCGCTACAGCATCGGCACCAGTTTGTTTGGCAATCTCAATCTGGCGTTTGGAAATAAGCGGGCGAGCAATAGAGGTTCCCAGCAGATACACACCTTCATAGAGCGTGTTAGCACGGAACATCGGAAACACATAATCACGCACGAACTCTTCCCGAAGATCTTCTACGAAAATCTCGGATGCCCCCATATCCTCTGCTTTTTTGCGTGCGGGCTCCAACTCACCACCTTGGCCAAGATCAGCCGTGAAGGTAACTACTTCGCAGCCATAGGTTTCCTTCAGCCACCGCAAAATAATGGAAGTATCGAGTCCGCCCGAATAGGCGAGTACAACTTTTTTTATTGATTGATGCATTGCAAAATCCCTTTAGTTTTCAACTGCTCTGTAACGTAATTTAGACTCAGAGTAAATGATTTTTACGTAAAAACAGTTGCAGTACAGCAACATACGCGTTAGGTTGAGCCTTCACTTAATAGTCACACGCAAGAAGGTGTCATATGGCCGAGAAATCGCAAAATATTCAGGATGTTTTCCTTAACTCCCTGAGAAAAAAGAAAATCCCTGTTACTGTGTTTTTATCTAATGGCGTAAAGTTGCAGGGCAATATCACTGCGTTTGATAATTTCTCAGTCTTACTTCGCCGTGGCCCTCAGGTGCAACTCGTCTATAAACACACGATTGCCACTGTAGTTCCATCTGCTCCATTTAGCCTGCAGGATGAAGAAGGGGTGGACGAGGCTAACCCGCCTGCGTCTGAATAACACTAAGCCTTAATGTCCGCATCTCGCAATACATTAGTGCTGCATCCGTGGCTGAAGCACCCTTCTGCCAATAGCTCACGCACGCCTGAAACTGCCCTGGAAGAGGCGGTGGGGCTGGCAAATGCTATTGAGCTGAATGTAGTGGAAACAGTGCTTGCTCCACTGGCAGAGATTAAACCCTCCATGTTGATTGGAACAGGTAAGGCTGAAGAAATTGCCGCAATGGTAGCAACGGATGATGTGGAACTGGTGATCGTGAACCACCCGCTTAGTCCTGTGCAACAACGCAATCTTGAGAAATCATTAAAGTGTAAGGTCATTGATCGTACCGCGCTGATTCTAGAAATATTCGGTGCGCGAGCGCGCACCCATGAGGGTAAGCTGCAAGTCGAGCTGGCGGCGCTGGAATATCAAAAAGGACGGCTGGTTCGCTCATGGACCCACCTTGAGCGCCAACGTGGTGGTTTTGGTTTTATGGGCGGCCCGGGTGAATCGCAGATCGAGATTGATAGACGGCTCATTGGCGAACGTATTACTAAGATCAAAAAGCAACTGGAACAGGTGACGCGCACTCGTGAACTACACCGTAAGGTGCGCCGCGATACGCCATACCCGGTGATTGCACTGATAGGTTATACAAACGCAGGAAAATCCACTCTGTTTAACCGCGTGACGGGAGCAAGCGTACTTTCTATGGACAAATTGTTTGCCACGCTGGATCCAACCATGCGCACGCTAATTTTACCATCTGGTATTAAAGCTATTCTTTCGGACACGGTGGGATTTGTCTCTGACCTGCCGACAGAACTGGTTGCCGCATTTAGGGCAACATTGGAAGAGGTGCTGGAGGCTGACTTGCTACTGCATGTGCGCGACGTATCACACCCCGATGCTAAGGCACAAGAAACCGATGTTGAAAACGTGTTATGTGGTTTGTTCAAAAGCGACAGCTTGCCCGAGCATATGATTGAGGTGTGCAACAAAGCAGATTTGCTTTCCTCGGAAGAGAAAGAGGGAGTTTTATCCACCGGTGCCATATGCGTATCTGCATTGACGGGGGAAGGTGTAGAAGGGCTGCTAAAAGCGGTAGATAAAGAAATGCGCACGCGTTTTTATCAAAGCACATCTTACACACTGAACGCCGCAGATGGGAAATCAATGGCATGGCTACATGCGCACGGACATATTACTTCGCAAGAAGTTGATGGCGATTTAATTCATATTACGGTAGAACTATCAGAAGAAAATATTCGCCGCTTTGAACATATGAACAATGCTACGCCCGCCTAATTTTTTTGTTCTGTTATCCTTTTTAGTTTCTAGCCCAGCTTTTGCTATGGGCACAGTTACTGTGTTGGCTGATACCAGCATGAATATTGCCGTGACCGAACTAGCGCGCGATTATTCCAGCAAGAAAAAAATCATCGTCAGCACCTCCTACGCACATAGCGATGAGCAGGAAACAAAAATTATTGAGGGTGAGGCGGCAGACATACTCATTACCCCTAAACATGAATGGATTGAAGCACTAAAGACGCAAGGGCTGGTCGATATATATTCACAAGCCCCAATTGCCAGAAACCGGCTTGCCCTAATTGCTCCGGTAAAAAGCACTATTCAGGCGCGTATTTCTGAGAAATTTCCGACTACGGCACTTATTCGTGAATTCGGCTGGCAGCCATCTTTTTTGGTAGGCAATCCTGAGAGTTTATTGGAAGGCGTGTATGGAAAAGAGGCACTGCGTAACCTTAGCGTGGCTAGTGACCTTGAAGAATATACGCTTTACGTTAAAAAACTCAGCCAGATGTTTGATCTGGTAAGTAACCATGGCATGTATGGCATCTTTTTTTATTCCAGCACCATTGGCAGGTCGGGGATTCGTGTGATTGATCTACTGCCAGAAAATACACATAAGCCGATTGAGTATAGCGCCGTGGTGATTGCAGGTGATAATATGGATGAGGCGCGCAAATTTCTTGCCTATCTGCAAACAGATGACGCACTAAAAATTTTGCGTAATAACGGATTTTCTACCAACTAGGCAGTTAGCGGCCATCTAGCGCGTGGCTCAAAATCCAGCGCATCTTTTTTGCCTAACTTGAAATGCTCTAACCCTGCCCATGCGATCATGGCAGCGTTATCAGTGCAGAGCTTAATAGGTGGCGCAACTAACTCTAAATCATGCTCAGCACATAAAGTTTGAAGTGCATTCCTGACATATTGATTCGCTGCCACACCACCGGCTAATACGAAGTGTTTAGCATCCGGATGATCTTTCTTGAACGCCTTGATGGCATTCGTCGCACGATCATGCAGGCTTTGCCCAACCGTATATTGGAATGAAGCACAGATATCCGCCTTTTGTTGTTCGCTGAGTGGTGCGCGATGTTCGAGCAATTGTATTTGTGTGCGCACGTTGGTTTTAAGGCCGGAGAAAGAAAGGTTGCAGCCTTCGCGTCCTTTCATGGGAATAGAAAAACTGTAGGCGCGCTCATCACCTTGCTTTGCCAATGCCTCTACCGCTGGCCCACCCGGATAGCCCAAACCCAGCATCTTAGCGACTTTGTCGAAAGCCTCACCTAGTGCATCATCTACCGTACCACCAAGCTTGTCATATTTACCTACCGACTCAACGGCAAGGAATTGACAATGCCCGCCCGAGACAAGCAGCAATAAAAATGGGAATGGCACATCGTTAGTTAAGCGAGCAGTGAGCGCATGACCTTCAAGGTGATTGACCGCAATGAATGGCTTGTTGTGAACCGAGGCGATTGCCTTAGCGGTCATTACCCCTACGATTACACCACCTATAAGGCCGGGCCCCGCCGTTACGGCTACAGCGTCAAGATCAGCAAAACTACAATTCGCTTCTTTTAATGCCTTCTCCACCACCCCATCAATGTGGTTGATGTGGGAACGCGCAGCGATCTCTGGTACCACACCGCCATAGGGCACATGCTCAGTGGTTTGCGACAGTACTATGTTTGATAAAATTTCTTTCTTATCAGACACGATTGCGGCGGCCGTTTCATCACAACTGGTTTCAATACCAAGAATTAACACAGCTATTCCTTGTCAACTTGCGGTTCTGAGGTTACCAAATAGGCTGTGACATATAGTAGGATATCGCAATGGTAACAAGGGTTAGAATAGCCACACGTAAAAGCCCGCTGGCGCTGGCACAGGCAGAAGAGGTGCAGCTGCGCTTGAAACAGGCATGGCCTGAGCTTGAGGTCGAGCTGCTGCCAATGACCAGCAGCGGCGACCGTATGCTGGATCGATCACTGGCGGAAATAGGGGGCAAGAGCCTGTTTACCAAAGAGCTGGATGAGGCGCTATTAGAGGGTAATGCTGAAATCGCCGTACACTCTATGAAAGACGTACAGACGGTGTTACCCGATGGGCTAACCCTTGGATGCATGCTACCGAGGGAAGATGCTCGCGATATGTTGGTGGGAGACGACATTAGCTCGATTGCTGATTTACCGGAAGGCATACGCATTGGCACCAGCTCACTCCGCCGAGCAGCGCAGATGAAAATATTGCGCCCGGATGTTGAAATCGTTCCATTTCGTGGGAACGTGCAAACACGCATCGATAAGTTACGGCGCGGGGTGGCAGATGCTACTTTACTAGCGGTAGCCGGCCTTAACAGGTTAGGGGCGCTGGATGCCCCCGGGTTTTTGCTGGAAACACACGAATGTTTGCCTGCCGTAGCACAAGCAGCCATTGGCGTGGAATGTCGTGAAGATGATAATGAAATATTGGGGCTACTGGAGCCACTGAATGATGCAGTGACCACCGTTGCGGTGACTTGCGAGCGCGCTTTTCTTAAAGCGCTAGGAGGCTCCTGCCGCTCTCCGATTGCAGGATATGCTGAGCTTAATGGTGCGGAAATACGCTTTAAGGGATTTATCGCTAATCCTGATGGTAGCGAGCATCATGAGATTAAACTACGCGGAGATGCCTATGAAGCCGAGGCACTAGGCACCCAAGCGGCAGAAGAGATTATGGAAAAAGCCGGTAGTGGCTTTATGGAATCTTTTTAAAGCTAATCGCTGGCCCCAACGATATTACCAATCTCATCTATTTTTTCCAGCTCGATAGGTTTGGCCATGTCACCCTGATCAGCTTGTTTTTCTGTGGCAGGTTTAGCCTCCGTTTTGGGCTCTTTTGCTGCTGGCTTTACTTCTTCAGGTTTCTTAGCTTCCGGTTTTGGTGCTGCTTTTACTTCCTCTTTTTTAGGCTCAGGCTTTTTTTCTGTTACTGGTTTTGTCGCTTTTTTAGCTGGCACCTTAACTGACTTTGCCTTGCTTTCATCGACCGGCGTTTCTACCGGAGGCATTTTGGCAGGAGCCGGCGTCGTAGCGGGAGCAGGGATTGGATCGACACTCAATGTAGCTTCGTCAGCCGCCGCGCTGTCAGGTAGTGACTGCATTGGGGTACCGCCTTCATTGATGCTTTGTAGATTATCCCATGCTTTTTCATAGAAAATTTTACTCTCGGTAAGCGCCATGTTCAGATAAGAACGCGCTAACTGATCATCTTTGGCTAAATGTGCATAGAGACCCAGGTTGTTGTTAAGCGCCGCGCCCTCAAAATATTGCTCCGCAATAGCACGTGCTTCCGGTAGTTTTCCGGCTGTCGCATACACCAACGACAGGTTCAGGTCGATGCGCTTACGATCCACTGAATTGATGGCAGAAATTGTTGAAGCCTGAGACAGGCTGGCAATCGCCTCATCAAAACTTTTATTCAGCGCCTGCGATAACCCGAGATTATTTAACACGGAGGTGTTTGACGGCGCATATTTCAAGGCCTCGAGGTAGTAGGCCTGCGCTTCGTGTTGCATACCTCTGGTTGAAAAGAGGATACCCAGCGCATTTAGGGTTTTCCAACGTGTAGCATCAATAGTGAGCACCTCTGAGAATAGGGAGCCTGGAGTTTCGAAGTCACCTTTTACCATTAGCGCCAGACCTTTTCCCTCTAACGCACGCACGTGTTTAGCATCACTCAGCAGCACTTGATCATACAAACTAAGGGCGGCATCTATCTTGCCAGAACGCCGATAGCTCTCAGCTAGCGACACGGCCACCTCTTTATCTTCCGGGCTTTTTGCCAATACCTGCTCGTAAAATTGCGCTGCGCGCCCGTAATCACCCTGTTTTTCGGCTGCTTTGGCATTATCCAACAAGGTGTCATTTACGGTCGTAACCTTGGGCCCGTCCAAATTATCCAAAAATTCTTTTGGGTCAAAGTTCTGCATTCCGTCCTCACAGGCAGAAAGCAGGAAAACCAATAGTGGCAGCAATACTCGCATAACATCCTCGTAATAAATAATTTTCGGTTTCTACTTACACGGGAATCACTTTTATAGCAATAGAGGAGCAAATCATTTGCCTAATGGCTAAACTATGTCTATATTTCGCGCGGCATGGAACAGAGCTTACCTAAAACTACGACCTATCGTTTTCCACACGAACACTTACTTGGGATAGATGGTTTATCCCGTGATGATGCTCTGGCGATCATTAATTCGGCAAAAGTCTATATTGATAGAAACCGTGAGTCGGATAAAAAACATGCGATCCTGAAGGGGCGCACACTCATCAATCTATTCTTCGAAAACTCTACCCGTACCCGTACCTCTTTTGAGCTTGCAGGTAAGCGCATGGGAGCAGATGTGATTAATATGTCGGTTAGCACCTCCTCGACCAAAAAAGGCGAAACGCTGATTGACACGGCTATGTCCTTAAATGCGATGCATCCTGATTTCATTACTGTTCGTCACAACGAATCCGGTGCTGTGCACTTGCTTGCTGAAAAAGTGAAATGCTCGGTGATTAATGCGGGGGATGGTTGGCACGAACACCCGACACAGGCACTGCTTGATGCACTTAGCATTATTCAGCGTCGCGGGAAAATTGATGGGCTTACTGTAGCTATTTGTGGCGATATTATGCATAGCCGCGTGGCACGCTCGAACATGAAGCTGCTTAACCTGCTGGGCGCTAAAGTGCGAATTATTGCTCCGCCTACGCTTATGCCGCCATGCCCAGAATCATTCGGAGTGGAGCCATTTCATGATATGCGCAAGGGACTGAAAGACTGTGATATCATTATGATGTTGCGCATCCAGACAGAGCGCATGAATGGAAACTTTATTCCTTCAATCAGAGAGTACTTCCACTTCTGGGGACTGGATCATGACAAACTTTCTTACGCCAAACCTGATGCATTGATTATGCACCCGGGGCCGATTAACCGTGGCGTAGAAATTGATAGCCAACTAGCCGATGATATTAACCGCAGCATCATCCTTGATCAGGTGGAGATGGGGGTTGCTATTCGTCAGGCTGTATTGGAGCTACTTGCACAAAACCGATGAACCCACTGCAAACACTCATATGCCAGGTATTTAACTTCGCCTGCCTCATTGTAGCCTGCCTGTTTTCTCTTAGTTTTATTTATATTGCAATCCATACCCTTAGCTATCCATTTAACATTGAATGGATGGAAGGGCATACGATTGACATTATTCAACGCATTCAAGATGGAAAAGCACTCTATGTGAAACCATCGTTGGAATATGTGCCATACATCTATACCCCGTTGTATTTTTATGTCTCCGCCTTTGTTTCTGAGTTTACCGGAGTAGGGTTCTTTCCCGCGCGTCTAGTCTCTTTTCTGGCGGCACTAGGCAGTGCGGCTGTGCTTTATTTATGGGTTCGCAAGGAAGACGGCAGCAGGTCGATCGCGCTAATAGGTTCCGGTTTGTTTCTTGGCACCTATATACTCAGCTCGCGCTGGTTCGACATGGCCAGAATTGATAGCCTGTATTTATTATTAGTTACCACCGGCCTGTATCTGTGTATTTTTCATCAAAATGCCCGCTATGCTTTTATTGCCGCCGCTGTACTGGTCGCCGCATTTCTTACCAAGCAATCTACGCTTCTGGTAAGTATTCCGTTTTTTGCCATGCTGCTTTTGGCTCATCGAAAGCATGCGCTCAAAACGCTGACTATGTATGCACTGGGCTTGTGGATCGCCATCGCTATCCTTAATATTGTCTCTGAACGCTGGTTTTTATTTTATATCTTTGAGGTACCATCCGGCCATCAAATGCATTGGGATGGCTGGTTCAATTTTATTAAAAAAGACTTTTTAATTCCTTGCGGCTTTATGTGCCTTATGGCCATAGGCAGCCTCGTGCTACTTGCGAAGAAAGACAGGAAAAAAGCTATTGTCTATCTCGGAGTATGCGCTGGACTTGGGGGAGCAGCCTATATTGCGCGCTTGCATTCCTTTGGTTGGCACAACAACCTAATGCCCGCCCACTGGGTGCTCGCGCTTATGAGCGCCCTTTGCCTGAGCCAGATAAAGTCTTTGCAACGATTTTATATGGCCATTGCAGTTTATGTGTTGATTGGCGCGCAATTCTGGCACATGCAATACAACCCTAAGCACTTTATTCCTACAGAATTACAAAAAGTGCGCGGAGAATTATTTGTCAAAGAGCTTGCTAAAATTAAGGGTGACGTTTTTATTCCGGATCTACAATGGGTGCCAACTATGGCAGGAAAAAAGTCTTATAATTATGGCATGGCAGCTTTCGACCTGATGCGCGCGGAACTAGGCGAGAAGAACTATATTAAAGAAAATCTTTCCGAGGAATTGAAACTTGCCGTCGAAAACAAACAATTTGATGCGATTATCCCTGCATATACCAATAAAGTTCGCATTATGCATGGTCACTATGAACGCACTAGAAAGTTGCCACCTTATCCACATTTTTTAGCTGGCGCTTATCGCCGAATGCCTATTGCGGTATTTACTCCACTTCCACAAGCCATCCCTCGGGAACCTGATTTGCTGGATGAACTTTATGAGAAGTAATCTGCTTAAAATATTTAATCGGATTACCCACACACAATTCATTGCCTTTCTTGTTGTGCTCGCTTTGGCGATGGCGTGGCATCGTTATTTCATTCTCGATGATGCCTATATCAGCTTTCGCTACGCACAATTCCTGTCTCAAGGCCATGGGCTGGTGTGGTATCCGGGCTCGACAGAATTTGGCTATACCAACTTTCTATTTACCACTCTGGTTGGAGCATTGCTTGCGGTAGGGCTGCCCGCCGAAACAGGGGCCGCACTCATTACCATTCCATCTTTTGTGATGGCTATGGTACTACTGTATAGGTTAGCCAGCCACCTTAATTGCAATATATGGGTGGCGCGCGCACTGGCCATCATCGCCACCACGCACTTCACCTTATCGTCCTACGCAAGTAGCGGGCTGGAAACTTCTTTACAAATGATGCTCATTTTGGGGTTTTATAGCCTCTGCTTCACCGATAGCGCGAAACGTAACATGCACGCCATTGGAACCATCGCGGCATTTGCCATGCTCTGTCGCCTAGATAGCGCACTGCTATTACTACCTGGCTATGTTTGGCTTGCCTTTTTCCAACTGCAAGAACGTCAATTTTTACCGCTTATTAGAGTAGTTGCCATACCTTCTGCAACCATCGGCCTTTTCCTGATAGGCTGCTACGTGTTCTACGGCTACGCGCTGCCGAACACCTTTTACGCTAAACTGGATTTACATCGAAGCTTTCATAATGCAGGGATCACTTACTTGTTTACCTATATGCGTGCTGAAGCTTACATCCCATTAATGCTTGCTCTTTGTTTTGCGGCGGGAGCTGCACGCAATCATTTCCGCCACATTGGCTCCAAAGAAGTTTGCCTGCTGGGGATTTTGCTTATCTGGCTTGCTTATATCATTTATGCCGGTGGCGACTTCATGGAGTTCCGACTGCTAGTGCCGGTTATTCCGTTTTTTTTACTGCTTACATTTCAGTCCGCCCAATATATTACCCGTTCAAAAATGCATTATTTGGTGGCCATCCTCTTATGTACAGGGTTATGGGCAAATTATTCGCACGCCACACAGTTTAGAGCAACAGGATTGGTAGCGGATATTGCACATTTTAAAGAAACCATGGAAAACCCACGCCATAACTGGCGCATGGCTGGTAAAGCGCTTGGTGAGCTATTCTACACAGGCAATGCGAATGATGTGAAGATTGCAGTGCATACGGCAGGCGCTATTCCGTATTTCTCGATGCTACCAACCATTGATAAATATGGCCTGAATGACAGGTGGGTGGCAATGAACGGCCATCCTGGTAGCCGTATCCCCGGCCATAGACGCGTCGCTCCGCACTCATACTTTGAACGGCAGGAGGTTAATATTGTCTTTCCGGGATTGCCCCAGTATCGCTGCCCTGAGCGTGCAAACCGGCCATTGCCAAAATATCATGGGTTAGCACGCTTGCTTTTACCTTTAAGTAGTGATTGTTATGTTATTGGATACTATCTTTTTCCTCATCCGAAAATTGATAGTGCAATTGCCGATGGAAGAATTAGAATGGTGCCGCATAAATAAGATTATAGGTCTATGAAACAGAACTTTACGCTCCCCACACACCAAAATAACCCGGATAAAAAAGTGGGCTATGTCAATGCCCGGCTTTTTGATCCCGAATCAGGCATGGATGAAAAAGGCTGCTTGCTTACTATTGGTAATAGTATTGCCGATCTTGGCAAACAGCTTACCCAAAACAAAATGCCCGAAGATGCAGAGATTATTGACTGTAAAGGCCACCTGTTAACACCAGGATTGCTTGATATACAGGTGCATTTCCGCGAACCGGGACAAGAATTCAAGGAAACCATGGAAACGGGGAGCCGCTCTTCTGCCGCAGGCGGCGTAACCACTGTGGTTTGCATGCCCAATACTCAGCCTGTGATTGACGATGTAGCCGTACTCTCCTTTTTACACAAACGCGCAAGAGAAACAGCCTACGTAAATGTTCGAAGCTATGCGGCCATTACCAAAGGACAAAAGGGCAAAGAACTCACCGAGATGGGGTTGCTCAAGGAAGCTGGAGCCGTTGGCTTTACTGATGATGGCCTGCCGGTGATGAACTCTGGCGTTATGCGCCGCGCACTGACTTACGCGCGTGAGTTTGGCATTCCTGTCGCCCAGCATGCGGAAGATCTCCATCTTTCTGGCGGAAGTTGTATGAATGAAGGAGTTGTGTCTGCACATATGGGAGTGGCGGGAGCACCTAATGCCGCTGAGGCCGTAATGGTTGAACGGGATATTATTCTGGCAGAACTAACTGGCGCTCAATATCACGTGTTACATATTTCTACGGCAGAGGCGATTGACGCCGTTCGCCGCGCGAAGAAAAAAGGATTAAACGTTACTGCTGAAGCGGCACCGCATCATTTTATTCTTACAGATGAAGCCGTGCGAGAATATAGAACCTTTAGCAAAATGAACCCGCCACTACGTGCAGATAAAGACCGTCTGGCTGTGATTGAAGGTTTAAAAGATGGAACGATTGACGCTATTGCCACCGATCATGCGCCGCACGACGAAGAAAGCAAACGCGTACCGCTAGCCTCTGCTGCTTACGGTATTGTGGGGCTTGAAACAATGCTTCCACTATCTCTTCACCTCTATCATCAGGGGATCATGCCATTACGTGATATCATCGCCGCCATGACCTATAAACCGGCTGATATTATTCATATCGACGCCGGACGCCTGAAGAAGGGCGCTGTAGCAGATATGACACTTATTGATCTGGACTGCGAATGGGAACTCGACCCTAAAAAGTTCGTCAGTAAATCTTTAAACTCACCTTTTGAAAAACACCCGGTCAAAGGCCGTGCGATTCGTACCGTGGTCGGCGGTGATACTGTCTTTACATTGGAGTAATATATGAACAACCCTATTATTTGCGCAATTGATACGCCTGATATTCAAAGAGCTGAGGAGTTGGCTATCGCTCTTAAAGGGCAGGTGGGCGCTATAAAATTAGGGCTAGAGTTTTTTACCGCGCACGGCAGGCCCGGCGTGCAAATCGTTGCGGCTCATCAAATTCCCATTTTTCTAGACCTTAAGTTTCATGACATTCCTAATACGGTTGCTGGCGCTATTCGTGCCACGGCGGGAATTCCCAGCTTTATGATGACCGTGCATACAGCAGGAGGCAAAGACATGCTGAAGGCCGCCGCTGAAGCCTCTATGGAACACGCCTCCATTACCGGCAAAGAACGCCCACTCATTGTTGGCGTTACCATGCTTACCAGTATGGACGACAATGATCTTGAGAGCATCGGAGTGAACCACGAAATGGAAGATCAGGTTAAACGTCTAGCCGATCTGGCACAAACGTCTGGTCTGGACGGTGTGGTATGTTCACCTAAAGAAATCGCTATGCTTCGTGAGCAATGCGGAGAAGAGTTCACGTTGGTTGTGCCCGGCATTAGGCCAACAGGCAGTGCGAGCGGAGACCAAAAACGCGTTATGACCCCTAAAGAGGCTATGGGGCAGGGAGCCACCCACATGGTGATTGGTCGTCCCATTACCGCAGCGAAAAACCCTGTGCTAGAAGCTAAGGGCATTCTTGGTTCTATTGCCGCCTAAACCATGCAGACTCCCGTCATTAGCTATGTAGTTACGGTCTATAATAAGGAACCGTATATTGGTCATACCGCCCGCTCACTAATGGAGCAGGAGGGGGATATTCCTTCCGAATATATTTTTGTGGATGATGTATCTACTGACCGCTCTGTTGAGGTTCTTGAGGAAATTGCTAAGGGTCGAGATGATATTACCATTATTCGAAACACAGAAAATGCTGGCCCTAGTGTGCGGCTGAATCAAGGCGCACAGTCAGCTAAAGGCAAATACCTGCAATTTATTGATTCAGATGACATACTTGCCGCCAATGCCTCACGTATTATGATGGGATTGCTTGAGAAACACGATGCGGATGTGATTTATGGTCGCTGGAAAAAGACCGGCATTAAGTCTGCTAGCTTGATAGGTGAACGTATTGACGAGAACGCGCCATATATTAGCAGCAATAACCCCATGGACTTTATTTTTGAGCAACGCATCTTACGCATGACACAGATGGTCGCGCGCGATACGTTTATGGCCTCTGGGGGATGCGATGAAAAGGTGTTCATTCAAGATGAAACCATTGCTCTGAGGCTGGCAAGGGTAGCCAAGAAGTTTATTTTGCTGGATGCCCCAGTGGTATTGGTTCCTGATGTTGAGGGCGAGCTATCACGTAATATATCACAACTTAACCATGATCGCTTTTTCGCTATTCATAATATGATCACCGATTTTCCCGACCTAATGGAAACGTATCGCAAGCGCTTTTACGCACGCTGTATCTCTGCCGTATGGAAACAGGTGCGACACGATAGAGGAATGCCCGGCGCATTAATGAGTAAGGCCTTTATGCAATATACGTTCTCTAAAATATTTTCTCCCGCTGTTGACTTTATCAGGCTACAAGCCATGAGTGACTATTTTAAAAACCTGAAGGGAGTGAGGCGCATTGGATAATACACTTCATCGCATCTCGTTAGCCTTATTGCTTGTGATGCCTTTATTGTTAGCTGTCACACGTGCTGGTGCCGATATTGCGGTTAGCGCTATTGGACTATTTTTTCTTATTCACTCCGCTATTAAAAAAGATTGGGAATGGATAAGACGCCCTGAAATTATCGTGCTTTTTCTCCTATGCGCGTACATTAGCTGTAATGCTTTTTTTCTATCAGACAACAATATGGCGCTCAGGGCGCTCGTCTGGTCTCGGTTTGTCTTCTTTTTTGCGGCCGTGACTGCATGGCTACTTGTTAAGCATGATGCTCTACGAAAAGTCGCTAAATATTCCAGCATTATTATCATACTGCTGATGATTGATACCTATTGGCAATATTTAACCGGCACCTCTCTCTCAGGTCATGAAATCCCTCATAAAAGGCGTCTTGGTGGGCCAATGTCACATCCTAATATTGGTAATTTACTGCTTAAAACAGCACTACCAGTTATCGGTATAGTTACAATACTATTACTCTCATATAAGAATCATCGCTATTGGATTATGTTTGGCCTTGCGATATGTGCATTGATTGGACTCATACCGCTTACAGGAGAAAGATCTATTGCTTTGTTGAGTTTTCTCGCTATCGGCGTGATCAGCATTTGTTTTTTCCGCTCCAAACCCGCATGGAGAATCTATATTCTAGGCGCGCTGTCATTGCTTGGTATCGCACTAGTTGGACTTTATTATACGCAAGAGATTGTATATTATCGCACAAACCTGCTAATCACCAACCTTACTAATTTCAAGGACAATTATTACGGCCAACTCTTTACTTCTGGATTTGGCTTCTGGCAGCAACACCCCATTTTTGGCATTGGCCCTGGACAGTATAGAACGTTATGCCCTACACACATGGATGTGTTCAGCATTACTTATTGCAATATCCATCCACATAATATCTATCTTGAGTGGATGGCGGAAACAGGGATCATCGGCACATCACTATTTATTGCTGCAATGGCGCTTATTATTCAGCAATTATTACCTTTATTAAAAGAGCGCGAAACGTCGATCCCCGCTATTTTTTCGTTAGCAACATTTGCGGTTTTACTGTGGCCTTTTATTGCAACACAGAGTGTATTTTCTAATTGGCCTGCCATGCTTTTCTGGTACTCACTTAGCCTGGCATTTTGTGTGCCACGTATTGCGAGCAAGACATGATTCAAAAATTACCTATCTCTGTATTTATTATTGCGGTCAACGAAGGCGACCGTATTGGGGAAACTATCAAAAGCGTTTCCGATTGGGTGGACGAAGTTATCGTTGTTGATAGTGGAAGCAAAGACGACACTATTCAGGTAAGTGAGGCGCTTGGCGCTAAAGTGTTTCGCAATGCATGGCCAGGCTATGGTTTGCAAAAACGCTTTGGTGAAGATCAGTGCAAGAATGACTGGATACTAAATCTTGATGCCGATGAAGTAATCAGTGACGAGCTTCGTCGTGAAATGCTTTCGTTGTTTTCCGTAGGCACCCCTGCACACCCAGCATGGAAAATGGCAATTGTCGAAATACTCCCCGGTCGAAAAAAACCTATTCCATTTGCACATAAAATTGTGGCGATTCGACTTTACAATAAGCAATTCGGGCGTTTTTCTGATAGTACAGTACACGACACCGTCCGTATGGAACGAGGTAGTGTAGGGGAGTTAAGCAGCATCGTAGAGCATCGTTCATCCCGCGGCCTCACACACACGATGGAAAAAATAAACCGCTATTCCACCATGCAAGCCAGAGACCTTATGGCTAAAAGCACGCCACTACCATTCGCCAGACTAAGGTTATTGCTCGAATTTCCAGCAAATTTTATCAAAGCGTATCTGTTCCGCGGCTATATTTTTGGTGGCACGCAGGGCTTTGCAAACTCCATGGTGTATGCATTTAGCCGCTTTATACGGATTGCTAAATATCTGGAACTAAAGAACCGGAAAAACTAAGCCGCTTCTTCTTCAAAGTCTGGCAACATGCCTAGTGCATGTAAATATGTATCCAACACGGTTTCTTGCTCTTCGCGCTCTTGTGCATCCATCTTGCGTAATTTGATGATGCTACGGATTGCTTTTACGTCAAAGCCATTGCCCTTTGCTTCAGCAAACACCTCGCGGATATCCGCTGCAATACCTGCTTTTTCTTCTTCTAGTTTTTCAACACGACCAATGATGGACTTCAATTGATCTGCGGCAACACCGCCCACTCTTGAACTATTTCCCATGTTAATTCTCCTTTTTTTGTTTTTTTAGGGTTTCTGCGATTAAGAATGCTAGTTCTAGCGCCTGTGACGCGTTAAGTCTAGGGTCACAATGCGTATGGTAGCGATCCGATAAATTCATTTCCGAAATGGCCTGCGCACCGCCAAGGCATTCTGTGACGTCTTGTCCCGTCATTTCAAAATGCACACCACCTGCGAATGAGCCCTCTGCATTATGGATAGCAAAGAACTGGCGCACCTCAGAGAGGATGTCGGTGAATTTGCGAGTCTTATAGCCATTCGGCGATTTAATCGTATTTCCGTGCATTGGATCACACGACCAAACCACGGACTTTCCTGCCTCCGTCACGGCTTTGACCAATGGCGGCAAATGCTCTCCCACCTTTTTGCTGCCCATGCGGGAAATAAGGGTGAGGCGGCCCGGCTCGTTATCCGGGTTTAAAATATCACACAGCTTGAGTAGGTTATCTACCGTCATAGTTGGCCCGACTTTCATGCCGATAGGATTCGCTATACCGCGCATAAATTCGACATGGGCCCCTTCAGGGTCACGCGTACGATCACCAATCCACAACATATGCGCCGAGCAGGCATAGTGCTTTTCATCCGCTTTAGAGAAACGGGTGAGGGAAGACTCATAGCCCAGCAGCAATGCCTCATGTGAGGTAAAGAAGCTTGCCTCGGAGAATTGCTCGACTTCGTCAATGGGAAGACCGCAAGCCTTGATAAAATCAACACATTCATTAATGCGATCAATCAGCTCTTTAAAACGCTTACCTTGTGCAGAGCTTTTGGCAAACTCCATGTTCCAATGATTGATGTGTCCGAGTGCAGCATAGCCACCACGCGCCAGGGTACGCAGATAGTTCAGCGTAGCAGAACCCTGGTAATAGGCACGAAGCAAACGTTGCGGGTCTGGTACACGACCAGATTCTTCAAACTCCATGGCATTAACCATATCACCGCGATAGCTGGGGAGCTCCACTCCGTCTTTTTCTTCGAAATCAGCGCTACGCGGCTTGGCAAATTGCCCTGCAATACGCCCAACCTTGACTACCGGACAACCAGCGCCATACATCAGCGCCATGGTCATTTGTAGAAGCACTTTGAAGTAGCTTTGCAGATTGGCCTCTGAAAACTCAGCAAAACTCTCTGCACAATCGCCACCTTGTAGCAAGAAGGCTTCACCTTGTGCTGCCTGCGCCAGCTCACGTTTTAGGTTGCGCGCCTCAGTGGGCGAGGCAAGCTGTGGAAGGCCCTTCAGCGTTTGCTCTACGGCTTTTAGTTGCTTTGCGTCCTGATATTCAGGCTGCTGTTTGATTGGCAGTTTGCGCCAGCTATCGGGATCCCATTTCTTCACAGTGGTTTTCTTTGCCTTAAAAATATGTTATTTGAGGTGCATTATTGTTTAAGGTTTATCTCTCGTTATGTCCAGCCAATCTATTGTTGATCCCGAAAATACTATCGCCTTTATGGGCGTAGAAGGCGCAAATGCCGATTTAGCCTGCCGTCAGGCCTGTCCTTATATGTCCACTCTTGCATTACCATCCTTTGAGGATGTGTTTGAGGCGGTGGCAAATGGTGATGTGGCACGAGGCATGATTCCCATCGAAAACTCGCAGGCTGGTCGCGTGGCCGAGATTCACCAACTGCTTCCACAAACCAAGCTGCATATTGTAGGTGAATATTTTCAGCCGATTGAACACTGCCTGCTTGCTCCCAAAGGTGCGTCTTTAGAAACCATCAAGGAAGTGTATTCACACCCGCAGGGGTTGCTGCAATGTCGCGAAAATATTCGTGAACTTAAATTAAACGCGCACCCTTATTCCAATACCGCCGCCGCTGCTGCTGATGTTGCAAAATGGAACGACCCGACGAAAGCAGCTATTGCTTCGCCACTGGCTGGAGAGCTTTACGGCTTACAGGTTCTTAAAGAACATCTACAAGATAGCAATGATAATGTGACTGTGTTTGTAATCATCGCCCGTGAGCCAGCAGACCCTGAACCAGATGGCGATGAGAAAGTGCTTACTACACTACTGTTTTCAGTGCGCAATATTCCTGCTGCGCTATATAAAGCGCTGGGAGGGTTTGCGACCAATAATGTGAATATGCTCAAACTCGAGAGCTATATCTCTAACGCGAGCAGCAACCAATCAGCACAATTTTTCCTTACAGTAGAGGGCCACCCCAGCCAGAAGAACGTACAAAATGCCATGGAAGAGCTAGGGTTTTTCTGTAAACAAGTGCAGGTATTGGGCGTATACCCAGCTGATTCAAGCCGTTTCGCGTAAATTATCTTCCAATCTGACGATCGATCATCGCTTTAAGTGGTGAATCAGCGGGCAGGGAAGCGTAAAGCGCTTTCATGTCTTTCATAGCCTCCTGAGTATTGCCATCTTGTAATTTACGCATGGTAAGGAAATATTTGGCCTCTGCGTTTTCTGGTTGCTGCAACAACACCATCTCCAGGCTTTTCTTCGCGTGATCGCCAACCTTGCCTTCTTCACTCAGAATAGTTGCACGCGCATAAGAAAGAATGAGCAGGGGGTTACCCGCCGTTAGCAACACAGATTGTTTGTATGCATTGGCAGCAGCCTTATATTGCCCCGTTTGCATAAAGTCATCACCCAGAGCCACCCATGCTTTCAGGTTCTTTGAATCTTTTTTTACCACCTCAGAATTACTGGTAATTGATGTCTTCAACGCCTCTAGTTTTTTATCTCGCTCGGCGAGCAGGGGAACAATTTCCGGTGCGCCCACTATTTGATATGTTCCTAAACCCAACACAAAGAAAAGCACCGCTACTTTTAGGCATAGGCCACTATTATTTCTTATTGGCCAAAGAAGAAAGGCCAGCACGGCCAACAGGATGATAATAAGCAAGCTATAAAACATCGCTACGCGCTTTCTGGAAGTATCTCCTCACCATGAAAAGTGCGGCAAGAAATATGATAATTGGTCCCGTCCACAGCAACCAAGTAGCCGGCTTAAACGGTGGGCGCATAAGAATATGATCACCATAGCGCGAGACTAAATAGGCTTTTATTTCCTCGTTAGTTTTTCCGGCTGACACCTGATCGCGTATAACATAGCGCATGTCAGCAGCAATTTGCGAGCGAGAGTCGGCAAGTGACTCACTCTGACAAGCAACGCAGCGTATTTCAGAAAAAAGTGCAGTAGCACGCGCTTCCTGATTGGGCACCGGCAACGGCTTATCCACGGTCAGACCGTATGCAGCAGAAGCGCCAACAAGGCACATAAAACAGATAACATTAATAAGGCGATACATGCTCAGTGCGTATTTTATCAATGAGTGGAAGAATTTCGTTATCAACCACCTCTTTGGTGAGTTGCGAACGATAGACAAAACGTACCGCTCCCCTACTATCTAGAATATATGTTTCTGGTACGCCGATTAGCCCAAAGGCGATGGAGCTTTTTCCCCAATTATCCATCCCTACCATTTGGTAAGGATTACCACGAGTACGTAGCCAATTTAATACAGTGCTTTTTTTGTCTTTCCACGCAATGCCATAAATTTCTACGCGCCTGGTCTTGGCTAACTCCATCAACACCTGATGCTCCTGAACACAAGGCACACACCAGCTAGCAAAGAAGTTTACCAACACAACACGCCCCTGCCATATATAAGGGGTAAATCGCTCAGCATTACCGATCAGAATAGGCATATCAAAAAAATTGACACGCTTACCAATCATTGGAGAACCATAGACGGTTGTTTCTTTTTCACGGGTCAGATGAGTGGCCAGCGCGAAAAAAAAGACCAGAATAAATATGGCGATTGGAATAAGGCGTATATGTTTACGTTCCATAATTCATCCGTATGTGTTGCGAGGCCTGCGCCAAATCGCCCAGAACCCTCCCAGTGCCATTAACATGAATCCCCCCCAAATAAAACTAATCATTGGGATATAGTATACCCGAAGGGCAATACGCTTATCATCTGACATAGCTTTACCTACCGCAAGATATAAATCCTGCCATAGGGTAGAATAGATGGCCACTTCATTTGTTTCCGTACTGGTAATGGTATAGATGCGATGTTCTGGATATAGTGTATCAACCATCTCGCCAGCCTTGGTGATGGCCATACCAGCGCGATCTGCTTCATAATTGCCAGTTTGCACTGTTTCATGATTCTTATAAACAACCTCATAACCCGCCAATTTAATGGTCTCGTTGATGGCAATATTTGTCTGCAACTCCTCTTTCCAAAGACTAGAGCCGGTAATGCCGATAAGCATGATTGCAGCACCTACATGTCCCATGAAAACCGGCCAGCTTTTTGCAGTTCCTCGTAGCCAGCGCATGCTCGCAAATATAAGCCAACTCGCTAACCCAAAGCCCATCATAGCGATTACCATTTCTCGCTGCACGAATGCGATCACTAAAAAAACACTCGCCAATGTAGCCAGAATAGCAGGCATTGTTCTGGAGGTTACTCGCCCTATATTGCCACGCCTCCATGGAATGAACCCAGTTAGCCCAGCAAACAAAAGGGGCAATGCCATTAGTGGTAAAAAGGTAGCGTTAAAGTAAGGTGCCCCCACGGTGAGCTTGCTACCCTGTATCCACTCAACAAATAAGGGGTACATAGTGCCTAGCAGCACTGTCGCGCAGGCCGTGAGAATAAACAAATTATTGATGACGATCATTCCTTCGCGCGAAAAAGGCAACATACGCTCACGGGATGATAAATTAGCTGCACGCATTGCAAATAAGAATAATGCCCCGCCTGCGATAACAGCAATGTAAGCCAAAATAAAAAGACCACGTGTAGGGTCACTAGCAAAACTATGTACCGATGTGAGTGCACCCGAACGCACCAGAAATGTGCCTAGTAAGCTGAGGCTGAAGGTGAGAATGGAAAGTAATACAACCCAGACACCGAGCATACCCCGTTTTTTCAACACAATATTAGAGTGGAGCAGGGCAGTACCTGATAGCCACGGTAGAAGCGAAGCATTTTCCACCGGATCCCAGAACCACCAGCCTCCCCAGCCAAGCTCCCGATATGCCCACCAGCTACCCAGACCAATCCCCAGAGTCAGGCTTGCCCAGGAAAACAATATCCATTTATGCGCTGTAACAGCCCAGTCTTTATCCAGACGCCCCACCAGTAATGCAGCTACGGCCAGAGAAAATACAATCGAAAAGCCTACATAGCCCAAGTAAAGCAGCGGCGGATGGATAGCGAGCGCCACATCTTGCAGCAATGGGTTAAGCGCTTGTCCATCAGCCATGGGAGGAAAAATACGCTCGAACGGATTTGATGTGAATAAAATGAAAAGTAGCACACCCAAGGCAATAACTGCCTGTGTAGCCAGTGTAAGATGTTTTATTTCGCTCTCAGCTTCTCGCAAGGAAAAAACTGCACCAAATAAGGCAAGCACCAATGCCCATAGTAACATCGAGCCCTCATGATTACCCCATGCGCCAGTAATCTTATAAAGCGTTGGCAACGTAAGGTTGGAGTGCGACACTACATTGGCAACACTAAAATCATTCTCTAAACGTAATATTATCAACACCACAAAAGCACACATAATCATTACGGCCTGTATTAGTGGTGCCATTTGTAATGATGGCAGCAAAAGATTACGCCAAGCAGGAATAAAATAGCTGGCCTGAAATACACAGGTAAGAAGTGCCAACACCGTGAACCATAGCCCAAATTCCGCAATCATGGCGTGCTATCACCTTCTTTCCAGTGCCCTGTCTTTTTTAAGGAGTCCATTACCTCTTTGGGTACATATTTTTCATCATGCTTAGCAAGAATTCGCTTGGCTCTAATATGTGTTCTGTCCTGCAGATAGCCTTCCGCAATGATACCTTGCCCTTCGCGAAACAGGCTTGGCAATAGGCCTTGGTAAGAAACAAGAATGGTTGCCTTGCCATCTGTGATGCTAAAACTAACCTCATTATCTTTCTTTTCGCTCACACTTCCCGTAAGCACCAGCCCTCCCACGCGTATTAATTGATCAGGCAGTGCTTCTTTAGATTCTAAATCACTCGGGCTGTAGAAAAATACGATATTTTCATTAAACGCCTGTAGGGTTATCAGCGTAGCGGCGCACAGCATCAGTACACTGCACGCTATAAATAGCAACCGCTGGTGCTTAGGCTTCATTCTGCGGCACACCCTTTAAAAGGTTCAAGCGATGAGTAGCCCTACGTAAAGCGCGCCGACTTAGCAGAACAAGCCCTCCTAAGACCAATAGAGCCAGCAAGTAGGATGGCCATACATATTCGCCAAAGCCTCCCATTGCTAAAACTTCTATTAACTTTTCCATGCTAGCTTCCTACAAGAAATGTTGTAAATTTCAACATTTTAATATAGTTTTACAATATATTATGAATGACGCAAACGACCATACCCCACCACCCGAAGAAGATCATCAGCAAATCGCTGATAAAGTTCGCACTGGTGAATACTTCAGAGAAGCACAGGGCATGTACGATCTACAAGCGCACGACCCTATGGCCGAGCGCTTCCTTTATGTGATTATTACTTCGTTATCTGTTGTTATTCTGCTTATCGCCTTTTTTGCTATGCGCGCCTTATACCCATTGCAAACGGACATTCCCTTTGCAGTAAACAGCAATGACATTGTCGATGAACTACCTCGCATTAAGTCGTTGCTGGAATATAAGGGAGAAGACTCTAGCAAGGCACTTTTACGCTTTCTTGTGCATAACTACACCAAAGCCTACGAAGAGTATAACATCAATACATTCGACCGGGATATCGGCACGATAAAAAGTCAAAGCTCAGCCGATGTCTTTAAAGAATATCAGAGCTATATAAACCCCAGAAATCCAGAAAGCCCACTAGCGCTCTATCAAAGACACTCCAAACGAGAGATTAATGTTCTCTCATCTGAACTGTTCGACGGCGATGAACCAAGTATGGAAGTGATTTTTGAGGCTGTTGTTACCAGTAAAACTGATATAAAAAGAACACGCTGGCAGGCAAATATTACTTTCAACTATAGCGGCATTGAGCTAGATGAAGAGACAGAGAAAGTAAAACCCTACGATTTTGTAGTAACCAGTTACCGTAGCAAACGACTTCAGGATGTAAGATGAACGTGATGAACCACCCCATTTTTAGTGTATTGGTACTTTTGACGGCTATAATTACATATGCTGATAGCGCATATGCGACACGCGAGGCAAAACCAATTAAAGTTGATCACCGTGTGCGAACCATTATGTATCAGCCAGATCAAGTGTATCGTTTTACCGGGCATTATCGCTATCAGTCATCTATTGAATTTGCTGAAGGCGAAGAAATTCAAACGATTTCTATGGGTGACTCTACCGCGTGGATGCTTAATCCGTCGGGGAATTTGTTATTCCTGAAGCCTATTGATCAAGATGCCACCACTAACATGACGCTTATTACTAACATGCGTACCTACCTATTTGAATTACATGCGCGTGCTACAGATAATATTGCGGATGATAACATGGTATTCGTGATGCGCTTTTTGTATCCTGATGATCAAGGCTCAGGAATTATAAGCCAATATCTCGACTCCGTTCCCAATCCAGACCTCCCTGAAAACCGTAGTCGTTACAATTTTAATTACACAATATCAGGCACCGACTTTGCCGCACCTATTCGTATTTTTGATGATGGCGAATTCACTTATTTTGAATTTGAGGATATAAACGCCGATGTTCCTGCATTTTACTGGGTGGATGACCTTGGCAATGAGTCGCTAGTGAACTACCGAACTCGCGGTGACTATATTGTTATTGAGCGTGTTGTTAAGCGCTTTACATTACGCCATGGGCCAGCAATTATCTGCGTATTTAATGAAAAGCTGTTGGGTGGTGAGCCGCCTAAAAAACCCTAGCTACCGTAATCATGGCTGAAGAACATAACACTTACAGGGTTGGAGTTATTGGTAGCGGTTCATGGGGAACTGCAGTTAGCGTTATCGCCAATCGTGCCGGAAGCAAAGTTGTGCTAGGCACACGTAACCACAATGTTGTTCAATCAATTAATGAGCGTAGGGTAAATGATATTTATTTACCTAATAGCTATCTCGACCCCAAAATTGAAGCTACTGAGGCTCTTGCTGAGTGCTGCACTGGTGACTTACTTATTATTGCCGTTCCATCACAGGTCGTTCGGTGGGTATGTATCGCAATATCAGATGTGCTTGCGCCGACTATTCCTATTATCATTCTTAGTAAGGGGGTAGAGCGCGGTAGCCTGATGCTGATGAGCGAAGTATCAGAAGAGATATTACCCAATAACCCTGTGGGTGTGTTGTCTGGCCCTAATTTTGCAGATGAGGCAGCTAATGGCCTTCCAACCGCAACAACCATCGCCAGTCCTGATAAAGAGTTACTAAACACTGCAATGTATGCGCTCGGGGGGCGCTATTTTCGTCCATATCTGACTGACGATATTATTGGCGCACAAATTGGCGGCGCAGTTAAAAATGTTATTGCTATTGCCTGTGGGATCGCTGTGGGTAAGGAGCTAGGAGAGAATGCCCGTGCAGCACTCGTCACACGCGGTTTTGCAGAAATATCACGTCTGGCACTTGCAAAAGGAGGGCGCTACGAAACCCTGATGGGGCTTTCTGGCCTGGGTGACTTAATTTTAACCTGCAGTAGCACTAAATCTCGCAACATGTCTTTTGGTATTGAAATTGGCAAAGGACAGCATAAAGACGACATATTAAGTGGAAGAGGGCGCATGGCTACGGAGGGAGTGATCGCGGCTGAATCTGTTTCTAATCTCGCCAGAAAACATTCTGTTTCAATGCCTATATGTGATGGCGTGTATCGCATTTTACATGAAAATGCACCCGTTGATAAAATTATAGGTGACTTACTTGAGCGGCCTTTTACTAGTGAAGGGCTGTAATATGACTCCGGATGATCTGCATCGCTCAAAAAGCGGCTTCACCCTTATAGAGCTATCGATTGTGTTGGTTATTATTGGCCTTATTTCAGCTGGCATTTTAGTAGGGCAGGATTTGATCCGTGCCTCTAAGTTGCGAAAAGTGATCACTGATGTGCAAACCTATCACACCGCAGTGAATGCGTTCCGTAATAAATATGGTGGTATTCCGGGTGATATTTCGGATGCAACAGCCTTTTTCCCTGACGCAGTTGATGGCAATGATGATGGCTATGTTGGCACAGGAAATTTAATGACAGACCTTGAGCCTTATCAGGCATGGTATCAACTTGGTGAAGCCAAAATGATCCCCGGCACCTATAGCGGAAAAAGGGAAAATCGCTATTATCTTTTTGGAGTTAATGCACCTGAATCTGGCATCACCGGTACGCAAGGTATGGCTGGTTATACTTTTGCCTATATCGATGAATTTGATCTGATCTACGCTTATCAGAATAACGTGACCACATTGGGCTGGGCCGGCGGAAATGGAAACACTCCTTCAGGAGGCGGATCTGCACTCACGGGAAGAGACGCTCAATTCATCGACGGAAAGATAGATGATGGCCGGATGACTACTGGCAGAGTGCTAGGTGAAAACGGGCATGATAATGATACGGAGTATTTAGGATGTGCCGAAGGTAATGCTTCTATTGCTACCTACGACCCAGCTGCACCTTTCGACTATGACTTACAGACCGATAAAATCGCCTGCACCATGTATTTTATGTATTAGGTAACAGCTCCTGATACACTGCTATTGTTTTTTCAGCCATAATATCTAGTGAAAAATTCTGTGCATTATGCATGGCTTGCTCACGCATCCATTCCAATGTCTTATCATCCAGATGTAATGCATAATCTATACGCTCAGAAAGCTGCTCTACATCACCCGGGGTTACCAACCATCCGGTGGTATCAGGTATCACCGTTTCCATAGGCCCACCATGGTTAGTCGCAATGACCGGTTTACCCATTGCCTGTGCTTCAAGAACCACCCGACCAAATGCCTCTGGATCGAGTGAGGTGGCAACCACTACACGCGCCAAACGATACGCCTCTGTTATCTGGCGTGTATGACGAGCAATGCGTACATGCCCCTCCAGTTTCAACTCAACAATCAGCTCTTCAAGTTCCTGACGGAAGGTCTCGTGCCCTTTGTCATCTCCCAATAAAACGGCGAAGAAATTACGGTGAGGTAATGCAGCTAATGCACGAAGGAATACATCTTGACCCTTCCACCGCGTAATACGAGCCGGAAACAAAATAAGAGGAAGGCTTTCTGGCAGCCGCCATTCTTTGGTAAGCTCGATCATTTGCAACATAGAATGACTCGCCGGATTGAATATCTTTAAATCTACGGCGCGATGAATCACCCTGAGTTTATTCTGATCCATTTCGTAATTCTGCATGATATGCTCACCAATAAAGTGAGATACTGCAATCACTCGCTCACCCTTCGTCATAATAGAATTGTATTTTTTCTTATATTTATTTTGCAGACCGTACGTACCGTGGAAGGTTGTCATAAAACGGCAACCTGTTTTTTCTGCAGCGAGCTTTGCGCTCCATGCGGGAGCACGTGAACGAGCATGAATAATATCTACATTATGTTCACGGATAAGTTTGGCCAGACGTTTGGCATTCAACCATATGCGTATCGGATTACGGCTATGTAGGGGGAGGGTGATGTGTTCGGCGCCAAAATGCTTCAATGAACTGGCCATTGGCCCGCCATTAGAGGCCACTAATGCTTTGCCGCCAGCCTGCATAATAGCACGAGCAATCTCTAAAGTACCGCGTTCTACTCCTCCGCTGTGTAAACTGGGGAGTACCTGCAAAATAACCGGTGGCTTGTAGTCCATAAGATTTTTTGTATAAGTATTTGTAAAACAGCCATACAATAAAGTGCCAATCATGCAACCATCTTTTCTACATCTCGGTAATGACCGAAAGCTTGCCCACCATGTTCACGAGGGAAAATCACCCTGTGTAATCTTCCATGGAGGCTTCAAATCTGACATGGAAGGAGGGAAGGCGCTTGCTGTTGAAGCCTTCTGTAAAGAGCGCGGACAGCGCTTTATACGATTTGATTACACTGGTCACGGACAATCCTCTGGTACATTTACCGATGGCACTATTGGTAGCTGGAAACAGGACGCGCTGGATATCATCGACCAGTTAGGTGGAGAAAAAAATATTCTCATCGGTTCCAGCATGGGGGCATGGATCTCGCTTTTGGTGGCATTGGAACGAAAAGAAAAAGTGGATGGCTTGATTACTATTGCCGCCGCTCCGGATTTTACCGAGCGAAGAATCTGGAAACCTGCACCAGAGGAAAAACGTCGCGAATTGATGGAGAAGGGCGTTTATTATGAGCCCTCGTGCTACGGAGATGAACCATATCCTATTACACGTGCATTAGTCGAAGATGGCAGAAATCACTTATTGATGGATTCCTCTATTCCGCTGGATATACCAGTACGGCTGCTTCATGGCATGGTTGATGAGGATGTGTCGTGGCAAACCTCGCAAGAGATTTTGGAAAAACTCTCTTCCGATGATGTGGAGTTGAAACTGATTAAAAATGCCGGCCACCGCCTGAGCGAACCAGAACAATTACGGCTTTTATGTCAGACGCTCGAGAACTTGTTGGATAGAATATCCCCTACGGATACGGAGGAGCAATCGGTCTGAACGTTTTTAAGCTTGAGAAAGGCATTACCTTTTCTGATGACCATTGTGCCGTCATAAATAAAGATGATTTGATTTTCCTGATAGCCCTCAGCCTTCATACACAAGTATGGATTGGCGCATAATTCTGCATCAAACACCTTGAACTCATGGCCGTTATACGTAAAACGCACGCCCTGTGAAAGAATACCAAATGCGCGGATATGTCGGCACATTTCCTCAGCGGTTTTAGAAAAATCGATCTGCATCTCCTCCGGGGTGATCTTAAAATAGCTGTCGGGTTTAGCTTGATTTGTATATTGCTCATCAGCCCTGAAGTCTCTGGCTAAAGCTGCTTCAAAGGCATCGGCTTCTGCCCATAAAGTAAGCATGTAAAGCAAGCCCAAGTCCATATCTGGCGTATTTACAACCGGCACCTGAGTAATGATTTCTCCAGAATCCACCTTGTCATGCATATGATGGCAAGTGGCACCCCCATCTTTGCCAGCAAGCATGGCAGCATTTACTGGATGCGGCCCCGGGAAATCCGGCAATAAGGAGGCGTGGATATTGATAAATATCTGCTCAGCAGTCTTCATCTGGCTTACAGGCAGAATATATGGGCAACCGTTGGACACCAGCACATCAAAAGAAGGGCGTGATAACTCATCAATCAGCGAGCTTTTATCTGTGATGGTATTTACCGTGAGATTAGGGTGGGCAAGCGGCTCCCCATGAAAAAAATCCCGAGCGCAATATACTCCGACAATATCCAGCCCTAAGGCAATCATCCGGTTTAACACCGGAAAACGATCTCCGACAAATACATAACGCGCTGATTTCATGAAAGAACTATTAAACATTTTTGCCAACAAATCTATCTTTAAAGAATAACTACAAAACAACCAGACACAGCTTGACCCACAGCGGCCTCTTATACTAAAAGAGTGCTTCCTTCACCCTTAAGCGAAAGCCGTTATGAAACCTTCTAATAAGCCCCAAAACCCTCGTTTTTCTTCTGGCCCATGTAGCAAGCGTCCCGGTTGGTCTCTTGCCGCCCTCGAAGGCGCGCTTCTAGGCCGTTCTCATCGTGCAAAGCCCTGCAAAGAACGCTTGGCAGAAGCAATTGACCGCAGCCGTAAAATTCTAGGTATTCCGGAAGATTACAGGCTTGGCATCGTAGCTGCGTCTGACACTGGCGCGATGGAGATGGCCATGTGGTCGATGCTTGGGCCACGTGGGGTTGATGTATTTGCCTGGGAGGCTTTTGGCTCAGACTGGATCACCGACTGTGAAAAACAACTTAAAATCGACAACCTGAATATCTATAAAGGCGAGTATGGCCAACTGCCTGATATCTCCAAATCCAACTGGGATAATGACGTCATCTTTACATGGAATGGTACTACTGCGGGTGTACGTGTGCCAAATGGCGACTGGATTCCAGCAGATCGCAAAGGCCTGTCTATTTGTGATGCAACCTCCGCTACATTTGCTATGGACCTTCCGTGGGACAAGCTGGATGTTGTGACCTGGTCATGGCAAAAAGTGTTGGGCGGCGAAGCTGCGCATGGCATGTTGGCACTGTCTCCGCGCGCGGTAGAGCGTCTTGAGAGCTATACGCCAGATCACCCGCTGCCTAAACTTTTCCGTATGACCAAGGGCGGCAAACTAAACGAGGGAATCTTCAAGGGTGCTACGATCAACACACCTTCTATGCTTTGCGTGGAAGATGCTATCGACGCTTTGAAATGGGCTGAGCAAGTTGGCGGCCTTAAAGGGATGATTGAACGTTCTGAAAATAATTTAAAGGCTGTTGAAGCATGGGTTGAACAAGCCCCGTGGATTGATTTTCTGGCAGAAGATAAATCGGTTCGCTCTTGCACCTCAATCTGTCTGAAAATTGTTGACCCATGGTATCAATCACTTCCTTCCGAGAAACAGGCGGAAGTAGCAAAAAACATCGTTAGCTTATTAGAAGATGAAGATGTGGCGCTGGATATGGGCAGCTATCGTGATGCCCCTGCAGGTTTCCGTATTTGGGGTGGCTCCACCGTTGAAACTTCGGATATTGAAGCCCTGCTTCCGTGGATGGAATGGGCATGGAACGATGTTAAAAACACTATGAATCAAGCCGCATAAGAAAGAAGAAAAGAATGCCAAAAGTATTAATCTCTGACAAATTATCCCCACAAGCCGTCGATGTATTTAAACAACGCGGTGTTGAGGCTGACGTTAAAACTGGACTTAAGCCTGAAGAGCTGATGGAAATCATCGGTGAATATGACGGGCTGGCTATTCGCTCCGCTACCAAAGTGACCGCTGACATTTTAAAAGCCGCTAAAAATCTTCGCGTAGTTGGTCGCGCAGGTATTGGTGTGGATAATGTAGATATTCCTGCGGCTACAGCGCAAGGCGTGGTGGTGATGAATACACCATTCGGTAATTCCGTTACCACAGCAGAACACACTATCTCTCTGATGATGGCACTTGCCCGTCAAATTCCACAGGCCAACGCATCGACCCATGCTGGCAAGTGGGAAAAAAGCGCTTTTATGGGCGTTGAACTGGCAGGAAAAACGCTAGGGCTTATTGGGGCAGGGAATATTGGTTCCATTGTAGCAGATCGTGCACAAGGGCTTAAAATGCAAGTGATTGCGTATGACCCGTATTTATCTCAAGAACGCGCAGAAGAGATGAACGTAGAGAAAGTGGAGCTGGATGCATTACTGGAACGTGCCGACTTCATTACACTGCACACACCACTGACAGACACCACCAAAAACATTATCAACAAAAACACACTCGCTATGTGCAAAAAAGGCGTGCGTATCGTCAACTGTGCACGTGGTGGGCTGGTGAATGAGGCCGACATCAAAGAGGCGCTTGAGTCTGGCCATGTGGCGGGGCTTGCTCTTGATGTGTATGAGGAAGAGCCTGCCAAAAGCAACGTGCTGTTCGGTATGCCGCAAGTGGTGTGCACGCCGCACTTGGGAGCCTCCACAACTGAAGCGCAGGAAAATGTCGCAGTTCAGGTAGCGGAGCAAATGGCAGATTATTTGACCAAAGGCGCCGTGACTAACGCACTGAACATTCCATCGATGTCTGCTGAAGATGCAGCAAAGCTGAAACCATATGTAACTCTGATGGAACAATTGGGCGCGTTTACTGGACAGCTTACGGAAAATGGCCTGACTAAAATTACTATCGAATATGAAGGTAAGGCAGCAAGCCTGAACACTAAACCACTTACGGCCGTTGCGCTAAAAGGTGTGCTTTCCCCATTGATTGATAATGTGAATATGGTCAACGCACCCTTGGTTGCTAAAGAACGCAACATTGAAGTGAGCACCGTAGATCATGAGCGCTCCGGTAATTATCAGACCATGGTACGTATTACCGCAGAAACCGATAAACGTTCACGCACCGTTGCCGGAACATTGTTTGGTAAAAAACTACGTATTGTTGAAGTAGGGGGCATACAACTGGAAGCGAGCCTTGGCGCGCACATGCTCTATATTAACAACGATGATAAGCCAGGGCTGATTGGATCGCTGGGAACCTTGCTTGGCAAGCACAGTATCAACATTGCATGCTTTAACCTTGGCCGCCAGACTGAAGGAGATGATGCATTGGCATTGATTGAAGTTGATCAGCCTGTCTCCAAAGAAATACTGGCTGAAATTGCGGCACTTGCAGGGGTGCGCCAAGTCAAGGCTCTACAGTTCTGATGAGGCTTTTATATACTCCAAACTCTCCCTTTGCGCGCAAATGTCGAATTGTGGTGCAGGAGAAGGGGCTGATGGATCGCGTGGAATTGGCTAATGTTGGCCATCCACTCGAAAATCCGAAAGAGCTTCTTGATATTAACCCGCTCGGCACAGTGCCTGCGCTGGTAACGGATGAGGGGCTGCATATCTGTGATTCTGCGGCAATCTGTGAGTATCTTGACTCCCTTCCTTCTGATCAGCCCGCACTTTTACCTCCCAGCGAATCCCGCGAATGTGTGCTTGCCATAATGGCGATGGCAGAGGGCATGATGAATGCGGCGGTGAGCTGTGTGCTTGAGCGCTTACGCCCAGAAGAAAAGCAATATGGCCAATGGCTGGAGCGCAAAGAAGCCGCCATTATGCGTACCATTGCCAAATTTGCGGTCATTCCTATGGAAAACACGCCACTATCACTGGGTAGCATTAACCTGGCTGTGGCTCTCGACTATGTGAGCTTCCGCCACCCGCATCTGGACTGGAAAGACAAACATCCCGAACTGGCAAACTGGCTAGACGAGTTTATCAAACGCCCTAGCTTTCAGACCACTCAACCGAAACTATAACTATTCCATATGCTGGCCGCCATTAACCGAAAGAGTCTCTCCGGTAATGAAGGCGGCCTCATCTGCTACTAAGAAGCGCACTGCACGCGCGATTTCTTCTGGTTTACCCATACGCCCTACGGGTATACCCGCAATAATCTGTTTCATTACGTCTTCAGATACCGCGCTGGTCATATCCGTTTCGATATAGCCGGGAGCCACCGTATTTACCGTGATACCTTTTGCCGCTGTTTCACGCGCTAACGCCTTGGTAAAACCGACCACACCAGCTTTGGCCGCAGAATAGTTCGTTTGCCCAAACTGGCCGAGCTGACCATTGACTGAGCTAATATTAATAATACGGCCAAATTTGTTCGCACGCATAGAATCAATCACCGCACGCGACATATAAAAACATGAATTCAGATCTGTCGTGATAACCGCATTCCATTTATCGGCATCCATTTTATGCATGGTCGCGTCACGTGTGATACCCGCATTATTTACCAGTATTTCAATGCTACCGCCCAATTCCGCTTCGACCTTGCGCGCACCTTTTTCACATTCTTCTGCATCTGCAATATTCCAACTAAATGCTGGGATGCCATGCTCCTTAGTAAAGGCCTCTGCCACTTCATGACGTGTAGCGTAGTTGGCCGCTACCTTATAACCTGCCTCTTTTAACGCCAAACATATCGCCGCGCCAATGCCGCGCGTACCACCCGTAACCAATGCAATTTTGCTCATTTTTTCCCCTATCTCTTGTGCGTGTAGAATGTATGTAGGCAGTGAATCGGTGAATGTCTAGTATAGATCGCATTTTATTTTACTAACACATATTAACCAACTACATTGCTAGGATGGGATACAAAGAAAAATACCGTACGGATGATAGTTGGTGGAATGAAAAAAAAACCACCTATCTGCCCCCACCAGAATGGCTACAGAAGATTATGGATGCTGTACCAGCCATTAACGAACATGTTAGCGTGGAATTATCTGGAGCTATGCCAGTATTTAATGCCAAACCAGGTGATGTTGGAGTTGTATTCTGGCATGAAGAGGATGGCAAAACCATTATACCTGTTGGGCTAATATATCGAGATGGCAAACATTGCAGCTTTGCTTACCATCCTGAATACGCAGCCGATCCAGACACACAACCAATCTCCCATACACTACCCAAGGACAAGTTAGTACACACGCAACATGATGTAGAGGAGCATGGCATCATCCCGTTTTTTGATAATCTAGTAGCCGAAGGCTGGCTCGGCATGCATCAGACTAATGCCTTATATGTGTCCTATGGAATTGACCATGAACTGCCATTATATAAAAGCGTAGAAAACTTTAAAAACAAAGACCATGGCAGACCAGAAGAACGTTTTTTACGTTTACTGGACTTTGGGCGTGGCTTCCATGGTGCTGTTTCGATCGTTGATATTACCGCCTCAGACGAACGTTTAAAGCAAGAAGAAGCAAGCCTTGAAGAAGCGCTCAGTTCCTCTGCCAGTATTGGTGGTGGTGAGCCAAAGGCGCTGGCCGTAAAGGACGAAAATGGCTTTCACATAGCACAGCATGGCGAGACCACGACGCATATCGTGAAATTTACCAACAAACAGACACCAGATAGTTGGTGGCCACTTAATAATATACAGAATGAATATCTGAATATTATTGCATCACAACAATTGCTGCCTGAGGATGATGTTATTGAAGCAGAGCTGGCAGAATGGCAACCCAAAGAAGGACAGCGAAAAGCAGGATTATTTATCAAACGCTTCGATCGCAATGAAAAAGGCGGACGCATTCATTTTGAAGAAGCCCTACAGGTGCTAGGGGCAACTGCGGAGAATATGAATAATTATGCTTTTGCGGATTTGCTTGAGATCGGCAAAAAACTGGATATTCCCAACTCAGGTGAAATTTTATTTAAACGCACTCTCTCGGCGTGGATGTTAGGTAATGCTGATGGGCATGCGAAAAATTACGCCGTATGGAACCGTGATGGAAAATGGTCGTGGACACCTGGCTACGATCTGGAGCGCACAAACAACCAGCTTTCCCCAGATGGAGAACCGATGGATGCCATTCCAATGCGTATCGGACATAAAAAATTCTCATTATCTGATATAGGTGCTAAAGAGATCTTTTTGCTTGGCAAGGAATTAGAGCTATCTGCTGATGAAACAAAACGGCTTATTGATCATGTGCGTTCACATATTCCAAGAATGAAAGAAGCTATTGAGTCACTAGATAACCCACTCATTACCAATGACGATAAACAGGCTTTTCATGAACAGTTTGATAATAGAGAAAAGGGCTTATTCGCTGGACTCGAAGTTGCCTACCAACAAGCCAAAGCACAGGAAAGACGCTCAGCCCTTGGCGGATAGCCAATCCGCCAGCGGGTTCCATAATTCAGATTTAGCTTTGGCGCCTACCATCATGCCGACATGCCCCGCTGAAGGATGAATGATGGTGGCATTTTTGATCATCTCTGCAAGTGGCCATGCGCAATCATATGGCACCACATGATCGTTTTTTGGAATTGCCATAAAGGTTGGTAAATCTAGTTTATGAGGATTGATGGTTTGATCCATAATTTTCCAGCCCTCACTCATCAGACGGTTTTGCTGCGCCCAGCCAACCAGACAATCCTGCGCCACTTTTGAGGTCATGGGAATACCATCATTTACCCAGCGCTCCAGCGCAATGAAATCCTTTGCCGCACGGCTATCCGGTTTCATATCGAAAAAACGACGAAACTTATTTTCAAATACCCAAGGGTCGGTGAGATAGAAGAGGGACTGGACGGCCTCCGCCGGTAGTAGATCATGCTGATTCATCAGCGAGGCAATGGTGCTTTGCCAGGACGGCTCTAATACGAATGGGCTAAAGGCACTGCAATGAAAATCCCACGGGGTGGCAAAGAGCGAAAGGGAGGAGAGTTTTTTGGGAGCCAGTTGCGCGGCTGCAAGTGACAACACGCCGCCCATGCAATAGCCACCCAAGGCAATTTTCTCTCCGGTTTTTTCATATAGGAAATCAATAACCGGTAGCAGCACGTTATTCACATAATCATCAATGCCATATTGAGCCTCTTCTTTGCCGGGCGCCCCCCAATCCAATACAAGCGGATAAATATCCTGCTTTGCCAGATAGCGAAGCAAACTACGGTTAGCTTCGAGGTCGAGTATGTAGTAGCGGTTAATAAGGGAGGGGACGAACAGTACATATGACTTTGCATGTGCTGGATCACACACACCCAAGCCATAATCCAACAGCCTTACATTGCCTTGACACCAAATGGAGGCAGGTTCTGTTATATTACGTTTATAGGGTGTTTCTAGATAGCGGGTGATGCCCGCCATCATCTCATTTGCGCGGCTTTGTGCTTCGCCGTTTAGTGCTTCGAACAGGTTTTGCAGTTCGTTTTTTTCCTTCCAGTGCGGCGATGCGTTTTTCGCACTGGCTAAGGCGAAAGGCGAGCTGAGCCATGTCGCCATGCTGAGCATCAGGTGCATCGGCAGGGTCGGAAGCGGAGCTTGTTGGCGAGGTTTTTCCATAATTTTCAGGATTTTGCATTTGCTTTGTCAGATCCAGCATAGCCTGAATAAATTCTTTGTCACTGACAACTGTGCTGACCTGCTTTTGCCACAGATCCATAAATTGTTTAGCCATTTGCTGATAGGGATTAGTCATTGCGTAACCTTAGGAATAATGGTAATAATTAAGGCTCACCATAAAGGATAGATAGAGATAAGGAAAGTGCCTTATGAAAAATGCTGCACAAAAAGATGAAATACCTGTCGTAAAAAAATATGCGAATCGCAGATTATACGACACAGAAACCAGTGCCTATATCACCCTTGAAGATTTATGTGAACGGGTTAAGGCGGGGCGTGATTTTGTGGTGCAGGATGCTAAAACAGGCGCAGACCTGACCAATCAAGTACTCACCCAAATTATTCTAGAGCAGGAAATCAAAGGCTTTAACTTGCTGCCTACACCATTCTTGCGCTCGGTTATCCGTATGTATGATGACCAAATGACAGCACCGCTCCAGCATTACCTCAATGCAAGTATGATGAACTTCAACAATAACCGTGAAGAGATGCAATCCATGTTTAGCAAAGCCATGGGTGATTTCTCGCCGGTGAATCAATTTGAAGAAATGACGCGCAACAATATGGCTATGTTTGAAAAAACCGTGGGCATGTTTAATCCATTTGGCGCATCACATACTGAAGCTAATGAGCCTAAAAAAGCAGAACCAAAAGCCAAGCGCGCTAAGCGCTCGTAGCCGCTCCTGAACATTACTCAAAAAAAACGCCCCTTGCGGAGCGTCTAATTACTTAGAGGAGTAATGAAAAAATCTTCTGATTATTCTCGGCCTTTGCCGTTGCTTTCTGCAGTAGGCAAGCCAGTTGGCACTTCTACTGTTGTATCCATATCTTCGCCCTTATCTTTGTCGCCACGACTCATCAGATAGGCGGTAGCTAAACCACCGGCAGCAAGCAGACCGGTTGTAGCAAGCAGTGCTTGGCCTTCTGTCATATTGAGACCGACAGCATCAAACGCTTTCTTTGGATACTTACCAACAGCAGCGACTACTGACCCTTCAACTTTGTCAGCTTTTCCACTCAGGTCTTCTAATGTTCCGGTCATAAAATGCCTTTTTATGTACGTAGTTATCTCTTAGTTTTGATAGTACACAAAACCATGCTGTTTGTGCGTGACAGTTTTGTGAACATGGTATTTTTTAGGTTATGACAGTTATATGACAGGCACACAAACATTGTAACCTATTTATTTTCCTTATTTTTTTCTTCTTTTTTTACTGAAGCAGCCAGTTCTTCTGCCTCTTTTTCCGGATCGGTTTGTTTGAATAAAGTGCTTGGGTCGGTTTGATACATTTCCGCAACCTTCAAAGTGACCTCATCTGGTGGCAATTTGCTTTCGCCACAAACGATGATTTCACCAAAGCCATCAAAGTTGTAAAGGTCGAGCGAGCCTTCCTTCTGCGCCTTCATAAACTCGTCGTATTGACTAGGTTTTACGGCCACATACACCCAGAATGGATTGCCGTTATCCAGCGCACCATAAACCAGGACGATAATGCGGGTCAGGTCGTCGACTTTTTTGGGTTCTTGTTCGCTCATCCGTATAATTTAGTAGTTACAAGCATTTATTCTCACTTTTGGACAGCGAACTGTCAATCATTAACTCCATTAAGCCGCCTCAGCCTTGCTTCCAAGCAGGCTACGCATCACATATTGTAGGATTCCGCCATTTTGGTAGTAGGCAACTTCATCCAATGTGTCGATACGGCAAAGCAGGGGAGCTGTCGCAGTAGAACCATCTTTGTAGGTGATATGCATGTCCACTTTCATGCGTGGTTTGATACCTCCTGAGAGCCCTTTAAGGGTAATCGTTTCTTCACCAGTTAGCTTCAGGGTCTTACGGCTTTGGTCTCCGTGGAAAGTTAGGGGTAACACGCCCATACCCACCAGGTTAGAGCGGTGAATACGCTCAAAACTTTCTGCAATAACGGCCTCAACTCCAAGCAGCTTTGTACCTTTTGCTGCCCAGTCACGCGATGAGCCGGTACCATATTCCTTACCGGCAATCACCACGAGTGGCGTGCCGTCGGCTTTATGTTTCATAGCCGCGTCATACATACTCATTTGCTCACCGTTATATTTGGTGTAACCACCTTCAACACCATCGAGCATTTCGTTTTTGATACGAATATTGGCGAATGTTCCGCGCATCATCACCTCATGATTACCACGACGCGAACCGTATGAATTGAAGTCTTTCGGCTCCACTCCATTTTCTACCAGATATCTTGCAGCAGGTGATACTTTGGCAATACTGCCCGCAGGTGATACGTGATCGGTAGTAATCGAGTCACCAAACAAGCCAAGGATACGCGCACCCTCAATATCATGTGCTGTAGTGCTTGCTTCTTTGCTCATGCCCTCAAAATATGGCGGATTTTGTACATAGGTGGACTTGTTATTCCAGCCATAGGTTTTGCCTTCACCCACAGCAATATCCTGCCATGCTTTTTCGCCGGCAAACACATCTGAATATTTAGCCTTGAACATTTCCGCTGTTACACATTTCATCACCACATCGGCCACTTCCTGATTCGAAGGCCAGATATCTTTTAGAAATACGTCATTGCCATTTGCATCCTGACCGATTGCATCTTTCGTGATGTCGATATGCATGCTTCCCGCAAAAGCGTATGCAACGACAAGCGGAGGAGAGGCGAGATAATTCGCTTTCACCAACGGATGAACACGACCTTCGAAGTTGCGGTTTCCTGATAACACCGAAGTGACCACCAATCCGTTATCTTTAATTGCTGTCTCAATTTCTTCTTTGAGTGGTCCGGAGTTACCAATACAGGTGGTGCAACCATAGCCAACCAAATTAAATCCGATTGCATCAAGGTCGTCTTGTAGTCCGGACTTTTCCAGATATTCCGTTACTACTTTAGAACCGGGCGCTAGTGACGTTTTCACCCACGGCTTTACCTTCATGCCTTTTGCAGCCGCTTTTTGTGCAACCAAACCAGCTGCCATCATCACGTATGGGTTTGAGGTGTTCGTACAGCTAGTGATTGCTGCGATCACTACATCCCCATGCCCCATATCATAATCGCCAACCGCTACACGTTTATCCGCTGCTGTTTTCTTTTCCTTATCCAGCTCAGCCTGCGCTTTTACGAACTCTGTCGTTGCAGCCGACAGCAGGATTTTATCTTGTGGACGCTTTGGCCCAGAGATACATGGTTCTACTGTGCCCATATCAAGTTCCAAAGTGTCAGTGAATACTGGCTCCTGATAATTTTCATCGCGCCACATGCCTTGCGCTTTTGCGTATGCTTCAACCAGCTCAATACGATCAGCATCACGGCTGGTGAGTTTCAGATAGTTGATGGTTTCTGCATCAATTGGGAATATACCGCAGGTCGCACCATATTCCGGCGCCATATTGGCGATAGTCGCGCGATCCGCCAGTGGCAAATTATCAAGACCTTCACCGTAAAACTCAACAAACTTACCCACCACACCTTTAGCACGCAGCATCTGTACTACGGTAAGCACCAGGTCAGTTGCCGTTGCACCTTCTTTCATTTTTCCTGTGAGCTTGAAACCAATAACTTCTGGAATCAGCATAGAGACTGGCTGACCAAGCATGGCCGCTTCCGCCTCGATACCACCGACGCCCCAGCCAAGCACGCCGAGACCATTAACCATAGTGGTGTGCGAATCCGTACCTACCAGCGTATCCGGATAAGCAACACCGTCCTGAACCCACACAGCCTGCGCCAGATATTCGAGGTTTACCTGATGACAGATACCGGTTCCTGGAGGAACCACACGGAAATTATCAAAGGCATTTTGCCCCCAACGCAAAAATTCGTAACGCTCACCGTTACGCTCCATTTCAGCCTCTACGTTTTTTTCGAAGGCGTTCTCTGTGCCGTAATTATCTACCATCACCGAGTGGTCGATCACCAAATCGACAGGCGAAAGCGGATTGATTTTCTCTGCATCACCACCAAGCTTAGCCATTGCATCACGCATGGCAGCTAAATCAACCACAGCAGGAACGCCAGTAAAATCCTGCATCAGCACGCGGGCAGGACGATAGGCAATTTCACGGTTAGAGGTTTTGTTAGTATACCATTCGCCAAACGCCTCAACATCTGCCTTGTTGACGCTAATGTCATCTTCATGACGAAGCAGGTTTTCCATCAACACCTTGATAGAGTAAGGCAGGCGAGACAGATCCTGCTTTAACGCAGCATATGCTTTAGGCAGATCGAAGTATTCATAGGTTTTTCCGCCAACATTCAACGATGATTTTGCGTTGAATGAATTCTTACTCTTGTGTTTCACTGGAATGCTCCTTATTGATGGTAGGATTATTTGACCATATATTTCTACCGGTTAAAGGTTAAATGTTCGTTTATGCTTACTTGCGAAGACCTTGCGTGCCAACGCGGAAACAGTACCATTTTCAGCCAGTTAGGCTTTAGCCTGCTGCCGGGTGGGCTGTTGCTGCTTAAAGGCCCCAACGGCTCCGGCAAAACCAGCTTGATCAAAATGCTGGCCGGCCTTCTGCCGCAAGCGAGCGGGAACATCACCTGGGAAGGTGTTTCTACTACAAATAACGAGGATTTCAAGCGTGAGCTTATGTATGTGGGGCATAAAAGCGCCGTGAAACTCGATAGTACAGTGGAAGAAAACATTGCCTTCTGGGGAAAACTATATGGCACAGAAATGCTGGTACCGGCGGCATTGAAATATTACGGGCTCGAAAAATTCAAGGATACGCAGACCGTACAGCTCTCCGCCGGATGGCAACGCAGAGTAGCGCTTGCCAGGCTGATTGTTGCGCCCAGCAGGTTGTGGTTGCTCGATGAGCCCACCAATTTTTTGGACGAAGAAGCCGTCGTGCTTACTGCAAGCCTGATTGAATCCCGCGTGAAGCAAGGGGGCATGGTGGTTGCCGCTTCACATATCATGAGTTCGGCTATCGCCAGCCACACGCTGTGGATGGAGGATTACGTCAATGTTTAGATTAATCCTTACGCAGACACTGACGCACGCATTTCGCAAAGGGGGCGGGGCGTTCGGTAGTTGCGCGTTTTACATTATTATTGTGACACTATTTACCTTCGCGCTCACCCCGGAAACCATGGGTACATATGCTGGTGCGGTGATGTGTGTGGCGATGTTGCTTGCCTCTATCACCGCCTTACCGCTGATCTTTGAGCGTGATTATGAGGATGGAACCATGGAGCAATTCCTCATCTGGCCTGTAGCGCTGGAAGTGCTGGTCTTTGCCAAGCTGGTTGGCCAGTGGCTTTCCATTATTGTTCCTATCCTTATTGTTTCGCCATTAGTAGCTCTGTTTGCTGACCTAAATTTATCGCAAACGATAAATGTGATGACCTTATTAATACTGGCATCACCCAGTATGATTGCTATTAGCGTGATTGCCGCTGCGCTCACACTTGGCACAAAACGCGGCGGGCTTCTTCAGGCGCTTATCACGCTACCGCTCTATATTCCCATTTTAATTTTTGCTGCATCAGCCGGCGGGCAGGGGGCATTACTATTCTTAGGCGGAGCATTACTTGCTACCGTACCACTTGCCTGTTTTATCGGCGCGGGGCTTATAAAAATAAGCGTGGATTAATCTATTTCAAATCCAGGAAAGTAAAACGCTCACGTGTGTAGCGCGCATAGTTGGTGGCTATTTCATAATCTTTTTCATGCCAGCCAATATCACCCGGCACCACAGGACACTCGGCCGTTTTTAATAACGCCTCTATCTGTTTTGATGGAACAGAGTGCTTTTCAATTTGCGCCGCCGTTTCGCCCCAGTTTTTTAAGTTATCTTCTTCTAGGGAGTGCTCAATAAGCGCACACTTCCCATCAAATGCTTTACGCGCTTGTGTTGCGGTTTCACTACCAAGCAGATGAATTATTTGTTCACTGCTAAAATCATCTGGGCGAATGATAGGCTTAGACTGCAACAGTGCTTCCTGCAAACGCGCCATAGTAAGTGTGGTGACGGCTATACTCTCACCATGCAGAGGAGCTTTGTTTTGTTTCGCGGGCAGACTGTTGATCATCTCATAGGTGTGCGAAATCATGTGTTCACCCTGACTTGCGGGATAGCTACCACCAGAGATGGTCATCCCCAAACCAGAAAGCAACAGGGTTTTTGTCAATAAGGTGATACTACCCACATCAGCCTTGGCAACGCCTCTTGCATTATCAAAAAGTTCGGGCTCCAATTCGGCTAACAATTCAAACGGTGCTGTTTCATAGTGCGTATCGAGCAATAAATGCGACAGCAGCCAATCAGCCTGCGCTGTTGAACGCGCAAGTGAATCACCAAAACCGCTTTTCGTAAGGCGGGCAGGGGCAGCGCTTATCACACTCATATCACACATCACTGCCAGCGGCATAAAAGCCAACATGGTTTTTTTATGTCCCTGCGACGTAATGGAAGCATTGGCAGAAAGATAGCCATTCATGGAAGCTGCTGTGGGGAAAACGATGTATGGTTTGCGATCGAGATGTGCAACGTACTTACAAAGATCATTTATCGTACCGCTTCCTACTGCCACCAACGCGTCCGCCGAAAGTGTTTGTGTACGAAGATACTGCACAAAGTGATCGTCTGCAGTGACATTGTCTTTAAGTGTAACATGCGTGCAGGGAAAACGACCTTTAAGTGCTTTAAAAACCTGTCCGCCCAATGCCGCTTCCGTGTTTACATCATCTACCACTGCGAGCTTTTGAGGTGGTAAAATTTCCGCCACCAAATCATCAATGTCGTGGTGCAATTTTTTTTCCATCACCATACGCGGCGGCGATTTTAATTTTTTTTGTAGTAAGGACTCGACGGTTTTGCTGAACACGGAAAATAAGAATTTCTATTTGTGAATTAGGAAAGCATCGCTATGTTAGCTACGTTATTTTTTTTTGATTGGCAAACCTTATGCGCGCTTTTTTATTACTATGTACATTAGTCACTTCACTTTCTGCTTGTAGTGAACAACCCGAACCACGTGAAGCGGTCGTTCCTGAAACAAAACAAGATGCGGCATTTGACGCATGGCTCGATGATTTTCGCAGAGATGCCCGAGCCCAAGGAATTAGTAACGCTACCCTTGATGATGCGCTGGTAGGTATTGGCTATAATAGCCGTGTTATCAGGCTTGATCGCAAACAACCAGAAGGCAAGCTGACGCTTGAGCAATATTTAAAGAAAGTAATCAATAACCATCGCATTGAAAAGGGGCGTGCACTTTATAAAGAACACGCAACACTACTTAATGAGGTGAGCAACAAGTATGGCGTACCCCCTCAATATATCGTGGCGCTATGGGGGATTGAAACCAACTATGGCTCGAATATGGGTAGCTTCTCTGTGGTCGAATCACTCGCCACTCTGGCCTATGATGGTAGACGTAGCAAATATTTCCGTGGCGAGCTGATCAACGCACTTAAAATTATCGATGACGGACATACAGACGCATATAATATGGTTGGATCATGGGCAGGTGCAATGGGGCAAAGCCAATTTATGCCTAGCAGCTTCCTTTCCTATGCAGTGGATTATAATGGCGATGGAAAAAGAGACATATGGAGCAGCAAACCAGATGTATTTGCCTCTATCGCTAATTATCTGAACCGTCACGGCTGGAGCCAAAACAAAAAGAAAAACTTTGATGTTATTATGAAGTGGAATCGCTCAACCTATTTTGCCACCGCCGTGATGCAGTTGGCTGATAGTATTGCACAATAAGGAGGAACTATGTCTCGTCACCTATGGATCATTGCGGCACTCGGCCTGCTTAGTGCTTGTGGACAACAACCCTATAGCGGCCCCGTTCCAAAGGGTGTTAAGGTTGGAAACCCCTATGTCATTAATGGCAAGACTTATTACCCTGCTTATGATGACACCTATGATAAAATAGGTACTGCTTCCTGGTATGGCCCAGGTTTTCACGGCAAACGCACAGCAAATGGCGAAATATATGATCAGAATGCGCTAACCGCTGCCCACCCAACACTGCCTATGCCCTCTATTGTGCGCGTTACTAATTTGGAAAATGGCAAGAGCCTGATTGTGCGTATCAATGACCGCGGCCCATTTAAGGCCAACCGTATTATCGATATGTCTAAAAAGTCTGCTCAGGAGCTTGGCTTTAAGGGCCTGGCAAAAGTTCGTGTACAATTTTTAAAACCGGAAACGGAAGAATATATTGCAAATCTGCAAAGAGATAACCGCATTGACATGGCAAGCTACAATCGCAGAGAAAAACACGTTAAAGATGCGGCAGTAGCGGCCTCCACTGCTCCCGAAGCGCAAATAGTAGAGTCTACAGTTAGCAATAGCCAATACGGACAAACAGTAGTTGATGCTGCACCAGTGATGAGTGTGGGTAGTGCCGAGGTAATGAGCGACAATAGCATACGCGTTTCTGAGGTGAATTCTGTTGAAGCTTATGAGGCTAAGCGTGCCAATATCTTTATCAAGGACGCTGCAGCGGACGACAATGTAGACGGCTACACTACTACCACCTCAAACATCAGCGGAGGAGGGAACAATATCGCTTCTGAGCCTGAACCGGGCGCTGTGGTGCTAAGCTCGCAAGACCCTGCACCAGTTAAAATTACCACTCAGGCAGAGACGCCGATAGAAAACACATACCAACCGTCAGCTGGCCCAAAAGATGGGTATTTCATTCAGGCCGGCTCATTCTCCTCTGAAGGCAACGCACAAAAACTCAGCGACCGCTTATCTATGATCTCCAGAGTTAATATTGAACGAGTAGATATGTCTGGTCGTGTGTGGTGGCGTGTGCGTGTTGGCCCGTTTGACAATAAAGCGGCAGCTAATACCAAACTTGCAGAAGTACGGTCTTCCGGAGTGCCGGATGCTCGAATCGTTCGTCAATAATATAAGGTCATTTCAATGAAAATAACATCGCTATTCATTTCCGTTCTATCTGTCCTCGCGCTCTCCTTTGCATCGCCTGCAACAGCTATTGAGACAGAGGCTGGGCAAGCCTTCATGATTGATATGGAAACGGGCAATGTGCTGCTTAATAAAAATGGAGATGAGCGCATGCCACCATCATCCATGAGCAAATTAATGACTACTTATGTGCTGTTTTCGAAGCTAAAGAATGGCGAACTGAAGCTGGATGACACATTTATGGTTAGCGAAAAAGCATGGCGCATGAAGGGCTCAAAAACATTTGTGCCGCTTGGTGAGCCTATTTCGATTGAAGACCTCATCCATGGTATCGTTATTCAATCTGGCAATGATGCGTGCATCGTTGTGGCAGAAGGTATAAGCGGGACAGAAGAAGGGTTTGCGGACCTACTTAATCAGACTGCCACTGATATTGGCATGACAGGTAGCCACTTTGTTAATGCAAGCGGCTGGCCAGACGAGAATCATTATGTTACGTCGCGTGATCTGGCACTGCTTGCCAAACGCCTCATTGAAGACTTCCCGGAATATTACCATTATTTTGCCAAACCAGAATATACCTACAACAACATCAAGCAATATAACCGCAACTTATTACTTAAGGGCGATGTTGGCGTTGATGGCTTAAAAACCGGACACACGGAGGCAGCGGGCTATGGCATTACGCTTTCCGCAAAGAAGGGTGACCGCCGCCTTATTCTGGTAATCAATGGCATGACCAGTGAAAAACAACGTGCGGAAGAGGGCGAAAAATTACTACGCTGGGGCTTTAGGGAATTTACCAACAAAAAACTGGCCAGTGCCGGCCAAGAAGTTGCGAAAGCAAATGTATGGTTTGGCAGCAAACTCACTGTACCACTGGTGATTTCAGAAGATTTAGTGCTCACATTACCTGCATCGACAAACCAAGATATCAGCTATGTGCTTCGCTATACTGGGCCCATTCCTGCCCCGATTGAAAAAGGTTCACAGATTGCTGAGCTGGTTATCAGTGTGGGCGATAAAGAAGAAGTTATTCCGCTAACTGCTGGGGAAAGCATCGCCAAGCTAAGTGGCTTTGACTATGCCTTAGCTAAACTTAAATACTCTATTATCGGCCACAGGTAGGAAGTGCACAGCGGAACATTTATTACCTTTGAAGGCGGAGAAGGAAGCGGCAAATCTACACAAATTGCTTTGCTGGAAAAAGCCTTTCAAAATGCCGGTATAGAATGTGTAAAAACCCGCGAACCTGGTGGCTCTGCAGGAGCAGAACAAATTCGCGACCTATTGGTGAATGGCGATGTTGACGCATGGGATGCAGACACAGAAACCCTGTTGTTTTATGCTGCCCGCTTGGATCATGTGAATAAAATCATCAAACCCGCCCTTAAGAAAAAACACACCGTGTTATGTGATCGCTTTGCAGACTCGACAATGGTGTATCAGGGTGTTGGGAAGCAAGTGCCCAACGACTATATTCACGCTCTACACAAGCTTACGTTAGTTGATTTTTCGCCGAACCTGACCCTTATGTTTGATATAGACCCGAAAATAGGACTGAAACGTGCCGCCGATAGAAACGGTGGAGAAGGGCGCTTTGAAAGCATGGATATTAGTTTCCACCAACAAGTGCGGCAGGGGTTTTTGAAAATCGCAAAAACCGATCCAGAAAGATGCGCGGTGATTGATGCCAGTCTGGATATTCAAACCGTTCATCAGTCTATCATTACACTTGTTAATAAACGCTTGGGTACTACACTGAAGTCATGTCAGACATAACGCCACGCAGCAACAATGAATTATTCGGCCATGAAAGCGCATGGAAGCGACTTGTGGACGTACATAGCGCTGGAAAACTGCCGCACGGCCTGCTTATTACCGGCCCGAAAGGTATTGGTAAAGCCACGTTGGCATATCGTTTTGCCAAACACCTACTCTCTGCGTCAGAGGATGGACAATCTGTACATCGCCGCATCATTGCCGGATCACACGCTGATTTGCTTGTTGTTGAACAAACCCTAGACCCTAAAAAAGGAGAGGTTTCGAAAGATATTAGTGTCGATCAGGCCAGAGAGGTGGCCGAGTTTTTATCGCTAACCCCGGGCGAAGGAACCTGGCGCGTGGTTATTATTGATAGTGTTGATGCGCTTAATGTAAACGGTGCTAATGCTGTCTTAAAAATTCTCGAAGAGCCTCCTCCACAGGCCGTGCTGATCCTTGTATCGCACAACCCAGGCAAATTGCTTCCAACCATTCGCTCTCGTTGCAGCCAGATAAAACTAGCCCCACTGAATGAAACTGAATTTGAGCAGGTTGTCTCTCATGTAGCGCCGGATGTAGAAGAGCGGGAGCGCCAAAGCTTGCAGCTACTTTCTGGCGGTGCCCCTGGTGTAGCGCTAGACCTTAAGGACAAGGAAGCACTGGATATGTATGCGCAAATTATTGAGCTATGTGCGGATATGCCAGAGATAGATGCGCTTAAGCTACACGCTTTTGCAGCAAAAATTGGCAGCGGAAAAACGCATGAGAACTGGCAACTATTTACACGGCTTATGCTTTGCCTGCTTGAGCGCACCACCAAAACCGCACTGGGCAATAACTTACCAGAAATCGTTGCCGATGAGGCCGATGTGTTAGAGCATCTCGCTACTATACACGCTGCGGGGGTGTGGGCAGCAAAATGGCAACAATGTGCCGATCAATTTTTGCTCGCTAGCTCCCGCCATCTCGATTATAAGCAGATCGTTATTACTTACATTCACTCCATTGCTAATACAGAGGGTTTCCAGCTAGGGAATACAGCCGCTTGACCAAGAATTTCTACATTACTACTCCCATTTATTATGTTAATGACCGACCGCATATCGGCCACGCCTATACATCTGTGGCCTGTGACGTGCTGGCCAGATTTAAGGCTTTATCTGGCTACAACGTACATTTTTTGACCGGTACAGATGAACATGGCCAGAAGGTGGAGAAGGCGGCAGAGAAGGCAGGCGTTACGCCACAGGCACATGCGGATGCAAATTCACAGCATTTTCGTGATATGTCGGAACTATTAAATATCAGCCATACGGACTTTATCCGTACCACCGAAACCCGTCACAAAGCGGCCGCTCAAGGACTGTGGAAAATCATGCAGGAGAAGGGGCATATCTATCTGGATAAATATGCTGGCTGGTATTCTGTGCGTGATGAGGCCTATTACCAGGAATCAGAGCTGGTGGATGGAAAAGCGCCTACAGGAGCAGATGTGGAATGGGTGGAAGAGCCCAGCTATTTCTTTAATCTCTCAAAATGGCAAGACAAGCTGCTGGATTTTTATGAAAAAAACCCTGACTTCATCCAGCCAAAATCGCGCTATAACGAAATCGTGAGCTTCGTAAAAGGCGGGCTTAAGGATCTTTCCATCTCCCGCACCACCTTTAGCTGGGGTGTGCCAGTGCCCGATGATGACAAACACATCATGTATGTGTGGCTGGACGCACTTACAAATTATATGTCATCGTTAGGGTATCCTGACACTAACGCTGAAGGCTACAAAACCTTCTGGCCAGCAGATCTGCATATGGTGGGTAAAGACATTGTACGTTTTCATGCCGTATATTGGCCGGCTTTCCTGATGGCCGCCGACTTACCACTCCCTAAAAAGGTGTTTGCCCATGGCTGGTGGACGATTGAAGGCGAGAAAATGTCTAAATCACTCGGTAATGTGGTAGCACCACATGAGCTGGTAGAAGAGTTCGGGCTGGATCAAACCCGCTACTTCCTGATGCGCGAAGTGCCGTTTGGTAATGATGGCAACTTCTCCAGAGACCGTATGGTAACCGTAATTAACTCTGAATTAGCCAACAATGTGGGCAATCTCGTACAGCGCACGCTCTCTATGGTGGCTAAGAATTGTGGCGGCATGGTTCCTGACGCCAATGGGGTTGATCGTGACGAGTTGGATATGCAGTTTCTGGAAGCCGTATATGTCACCAAAGACAGCACTCCTGCCGATGTGGAACACAAATATAATTCTTGTAAATTCAATGAAATAGCGGCTGATATTATAGCGATTGCTTCCGAAGCTAATAACTATATTGATGAAAAAGCACCGTGGAAACAGAAAAAAGTTGATGAAAAACTGATGTTTGCCACGCTATTTCACCTGTTAGAAGGCATTCGCTGTATTGCTATTATGCTGCAACCCTTTATTCCATCAGCATCAGCGAAGATTCTGGACCAGCTGTCCGTACCGGAAAACAAGCGTAATTTCGCCTATTTAAACGCAGAAAATGCACTGATTTCGGGCACACAACTTCCGCCCCCCGAACCAGTGTTTCCGCGCATCCTAGAGAATGCAGCATGAGCAGGGGGGCTTAGTTTTTTTATGCTACTTGTTGATTCCCATTGCCACCTAAATTTTCCCGATTTTAAAGACGATCTTGATGAGGTAATCGCCAGAGCACGTGAAGCCGGTGTAGGAGTAATGCAAACCATTTGCACCGAAATGGCCGAATTTGACGAAGTACATGCCATTGCCAAGCGCTATAATGACGTATATTGCTCCGTAGGCGTACACCCAAACGACTCCGGAGAAGACAAACAGGTGAAGGCTGAAGAGCTTATCGCTAAATGCTCACACAAAGAAGTGATTGGCATTGGGGAAACAGGGCTGGATTATCACTATGAGCGCGCCAACCGAGATATGCAAAAAGCTAATTTTCTTGAGCATATTAAGGCATCCAGGGAAACTGGCCTGCCAGTTATAGTACATACGCGTGATGCTGATGAGGATACTATAGAAATCCTATCAAATGAAATATCAAATGGTAGCTTTAGGTTTCTAATTCATTGCTTTACAGCCTCAAAAGAACTTGCTGAAAAATCAGTAGAATTGGGTGGATATATTTCACTATCAGGAATCATTTCCTTCAAAAATGCTGGAGAAATTCGTGACGCGATCAAAAATATTCCACTGGATAGATTGCTGGTTGAAACTGACGCGCCGTACCTTGCTCCAGCACCTAATCGGGGAAAGCGAAATGAACCATCTTTTACTATATATACCAATAGAGTACTGGCCGAACTTAAAGAAATAAGTGAGCAAGAGTGCGCTCGCATCACCACCGAGAATTTCTTCCGTTTATTTGATAAAGCATCCCCAAGGTTATCCACATGAAAGTAACCATACTTGGTTGCGGTAGCTCGGCAGGTGTTCCTCTTGTTGGATGCAGCTGTGATGTATGCACCTCCGATACCCCTAAAAACAAGCGCAGCCGCGTCTCTGTATTTATAGAATTCAATGGGAAGAACCTGCTTATTGATACATCGCCAGACCTTAGACAGCAGGCCCTAGACAATGACATTAAAAGAGTAGACGCAATACTTTATACACATGACCATGCTGACCACACTCATGGCATTGATGATCTACGGTCTTTCAATCACTTAAAAGGCGACTCTCTACCAATTTATTGCAATAAAACAACTTATAATTCTCTGTTAAAACGCTTTGAATACGCCTTCAAGGAGAAGCCAGATATATGGTATCGTCCAAGCCTTAGAGCCAACATACTAGATGAGGGGGCCATACAGCACCTTAACGTAGAAGGGGTAGAAATTACGGCCTTTGAGCAAACTCACGGGAAAACAATAACTTTGGGCTTTAGAATTGGCAATTTTGCTTATTCGACCGATGTTAATGCGCTGCCAGACACTGCATTTGATACGCTGAAAAGCCTGGATGTGTGGGTTGTGGACTGCCTTAGACACACTACATCTCCAACACATGCGAATCTGGAGATGACTTTAAACTGGCTAGAACGAGTAAGACCAAAGCGTGCGATTTTAACCCACATGGGACATGAAATGGACTACGATTCGCTTATTAATTTATTGCCAAATGGCGTCGAACCCGCATATGACGGTATGGAGATACATTTATAGACTTTCGTACACAAACTCAACCATTACGCGTATTTATAACCCCCTGTATGATATAATTATAACATTATTTCCATAATATATATTATACGATATAAAGGACACTACAAAAGACCATGCAAATTACTCTCGAAACCATTATAAGCGCCGCTTGCAGCAACGCTGAAAAGCTAGAAAGTGCTAATAAAACACAACAGATATTTCGTGTAGATAATGCGAGTGAAGCAAAGCTCGTTTTTGACCTGCTTATTGCCTATGGATTCGATACAAAATTTTATCCTGAAAACAACGCGGCAAAACTATATATCGCAAACCCAAAGCCTTCGCAGCTGTCTAATAAAGAAATGATGGCTGAAATATATGCATATGCACGATCATTTACTGGCTTAAAAACGCAAGCTGAACAGCTAGCTTCTGACATCAATAATGCTGATCCCATGTACCGGTTGAGCTTTTCAAATACCCCATCTTCTGGCAAGCAAATTACCGTTCATATCACCTCTCCCAATCAACCAGCCAAATCCCCCTCCACGTCTAATACTGCGCCTCCTGCAGCGCCCCGCGCTTCAAAACCAACCACAAAACCAGTTACCAAAAAACAAGAAGAGGAGATATTTCTTGGCCCTGAAATTATGCGCCCCGCAGGACGCAGGAAAAGCAACGCAATCAACACTGAGGGCCCGGACAGCTTGTGGAAACGGTGTAAGTTATATGTCAAAGGAAACTCGATTATTGCCGCCTTAGTCATTATAACCACTATCGCACTTACCGTGGTTCTGTTATCACTGTTTGTGTTGTCTAAAGCGTTCCTCTGCCCTGATTTTGCCTCAATGAAAGAGAAAAGCCCACCGTGGTATTGTAGCCTCTAATGAACACAAAAACCTACACCTCTCGAAAATCCAATAAAATTGTCGGATCAGTGCACATCCCTGGTGACAAGTCGATCTCACACCGCGCACTCATACTCGCCTCGCAACTGCCTCAGACTACAGTTATTTCTGGCTTACTGGAAAGCGAAGATGTGCTGAATACTGCCTCCGCACTACGCGCACTGGGCACGCAAATTGTTCAATCGGGCGATAAGTGGGAAATCAAAGGCGTTGGCATTGGCAAATTAAAAGAAAGCGCTAACGTACTGGATATGGGCAATTCTGGCACCAGTACGCGCCTGCTTATGGGGCTGGTTACCCCCTATCCTTTTGCCACGTTCTTTACTGGCGACGAATCATTATGCAAACGTCCAATGAAGCGTGTTATCACGCCACTAAGTGAAATTGGCGCCAATGTGACCTCGAGGAACAATAACCAGCTACCTCTGGCACTGATTGGCACAGATACGCCCAAAGCCATCACCTATGCACTTCCTGTGGCTTCTGCCCAGGTTAAATCAGCTATTTTGCTGGCCGGGCTAAATATATCCGGAAAAACCACGGTGATCGAACCTGCCGCCACGCGTGATCACACCGAGAATATGCTTAAGTCTCTAGGCTACCCTATCGAAACTCATAAAGAAAATGGCAAGACCATCATCACCATAGAAGGAAAGCAGAGCTTCTCCAGCCCACATGATATTGAAGTGCCGGGCGACCCCTCCTCTGCAGCATTTATCGTCGTGGCCGCCCTGCTTTGCCCAGACTCTGATCTGACGATTGAAAACGTATGTATCAACCCATTGCGTACCGGTCTATTTGCAACTCTTCTAGAGATGGGTGCAAAGCTGCAATTTAATAACGAACGCGTAGTTGCGGGAGAAAAAGTGGCTGATATTGCCGTCAAACATAGTGTGCTCAAGGCTGTAGAGGTGCCAGCCGAGCGCGCCCCAAGCATGATTGATGAGTACCCTATATTAGCCATAGCTGCCGCTTTTGCAGAGGGGGAAACCGTTATGCATGGGCTAGGCGAGCTGCGCGTGAAAGAAAGCAACCGCTTAGATGCCATTGCTGAATCACTCAAGCTTTGCGGCGTAGAAACCCGTATAGAGGGCGATTCTCTTTATGTTCAAGGCGGAAACCCCAAAGGTGATGCAACAATCAACACGCAGCTTGATCACCGCATTGCTATGAGCTTTTTGGTGATGGGGCTTGCTAGCGAAGATCCCGTTACGATTGACGATGGCACCCCCATTAACACCAGCTTTCCAAATTTTATCGCGCTATTGAATAGCTTAGGCGCTGACATAATCTCTGATAAAAGTGAGGCGGCTTTAGTGGTTGCCATTGATGGCCCTGCTGCCTCGGGTAAAGGCACGCTAGCACGTAGACTGGCGGAAAAGCTCGGGTTTGATTATTTGGATACGGGCAGCCTGTATCGAGCGGTGGGCATGAAGCTGATTTACTCTGGCGAAGACCCTAATGATCCGGAAAAGGCATTGGAGGCTGCACTAAATATTGACGCCGAAGACCTTGCCAACCCTCGCCTACGCCAAGAACGTATTGGTCAAGCCGCTTCAATCATTTCCGCTTACCCCAAAGTGCGCGAGGCATTGTTAGATTTTCAGCGCAACTTTGCCAAAGGACGTAAGGGAGCGGTGTTGGATGGGCGCGATATTGGCACTGTGGTATGCCCCGATGCCGATTTCAAATTCTATATCACCGCCACGCTTTATGCTCGTGCGAAGCGCCGACACAAGGAACTCTCAGGTCAAGGGGTTGAGGTTGTATTTGAATCGGTGTTAGAGGATTTGCGTGAGCGCGATGAGCGAGACGCCAAACGTTCCATCGCCCCTCTAAAGCCAGCGCTGGATGCAATTTCCATCGACACCTCGGATATGGATGCAAGTCAGGTGTTTGAAAAGGCTCTGAATATTATTGATGAAAAATCTAGCTAAGCGGTTGAATGCCGAACCGGTCGAGCACCGTATTTAGCTCTCCTGTAGAGCGATTAATGGTAAGCGCTAATGCACCTGCCAATATTTTTTCGTGCAAATGTTCTGGCTGTAATTTCAGCGGGTGGTCGCCAAGCGCCACCACCGGCACCCCCAGAATAGCCGCCTCATACAAACATGTTGAAGTTACCGCCACCACCACCTTGGCTTTAGAAGCGGCCTCCAAGAACGTTCCGTTACGATCTACCTTTGCACGAGCAAACTGACGCTTTGCTTTAGAAATTGGGTGTGGGCGAGCGATAATCTTATCATCCGGGTACATGGCTTCTACATCAGCGATAAATTCTTCCATTTGGCGATAAGCAGAAAAGTAAAGCACCTGCGTATCGTTCTCGATCTGCAGTGGCGCAAGCACGTGTCCTTCTGGCTGCAATGGATATTGCTTTTGCAAATCAGCACGCACGCGGTACAGATTTTCCATATCTTTATCCGTTACCCACGAAAGATCCTTTGCGAGAATTGAGTCTCCACAAAACCCATATGGATCGACCATAAAAGTATCAGATTGTGGAAGCATTCCCCATTCCAAATAGCAGGTAGGAATGCCGCGCCTGCGACACATACGCGTTGCCAGTGGAGTTCCATGTTGCAGGCCATTCCAGATCACGGCCATGGAGGCTCTTTTCACAACATCGCCCGCCTTAAACATGTCGTTTTTCAGCCCCTCCCAACGATAACCATAACCATATGAACGAGCATAACGTTGAATGAGAGTAGTTTCTCGCTCGTTGTTAAACCCAAAATGTACCACGTATTTCGTTTCTTGGTCTTTCATATCAATAAATGCATCATATAATTATTTGTATTTACCTGCGTCCATGGTCTACACCATTAGAATAACATATCAATCCAAACCGACCCAAGTAATGCTTAAAAAACTTACTTTATCTCTCTTTAAAATTCCGGAATATACTGCGCTCTTATTTGCGCTTCTCTCCGTTGCAGCTTTTCTTTTCGTCATTCTGATGAACCTCCATTATCCGTTTGGATTTGGGGTTGTGCAATGGCATATTATGGAATCTATTCAGCGCGCCTATAGCGGTTTACCTATCTATGTCGAGCCTTCGCTTGATTATATTCCTGACCTCTACACCCCATTTTATTATTATGTCGTGGCGTTGCTATCGCACATAATTGGCCTTGATTTGTTCACAGGGAAATTAGTGACATTGTCTGCCGTTCTAGGAACAGGCACGGTGATTTTTCTGTGGCTTCGTAAAGAACAGACTCCCCTTATACCTTCACTTCTGGGAGCCTCGGTGTTTTTTGCAATGTATGGCTTGTACGATCTGCGTAATTATCAAGTACGCGTAGATGGACTATTTTGTTTCCTGCTAATCACCGGTTTTTACGTCTTATATTGCTACCGAACACAGCTCACTGCTGTTATTGCAGGCACACTGCTCTGCTTAGCGGTGTATACAAAGCAATCTGCCATTATCGCCATTATTCCTGTGCTTGCTGTATACTGGCATTGCGTTCCCACACAGCGCCGCTACTACGTTACCGGTACGTTCTTGCTTCTATGTGGCGTAGGTTTCTTTGCGCTCAACATCGCTTCTGACTGGTGGTTCTGGTATTACACCGTAGATGTGCCCAGTGACCATGACCTTGTTTCCCGGCAATGGCTGGGGTTTTTCTCCACCATGGGTAAATTTACCTGGCCAGTCATTGTGCTTAGCGTAATTGGTTTTTTAATTGCGCTGCGCACAAAAGGAGTGGCTAAACAGCTTCCTTATATAGCTTTGTTTCTAGGTTTATGGGGGTGCTCCTACTCCATGCGTCTGCATGTTGGCGGAGAACGAAACACGCTTATGCCTGCCTGCATAGCGCTATCCTTATTCGCCCCTATGGTGTTTTGCTATTTTGACTCAAAGCACGAGTCGCTCAAGAAAGCCGCAATCTATGCTTCGTTAATGCTGCTCTTCGCATTGCAATTTTTCATGTATGGCTACAACCCACACCGATTTATCCCTCAAGAACACAATATTATAGCTGCTCAGCGGTATTTGGATTATCTTGGCAACATCGAGGGGGATATTCTGGTCGAAGGTGGTGGTTTCTACCCCACCCGCAAAAACCAAAGAACCTACAGTATCAACACTTCGCTATGGGATATCATGCGTGCCCATAACGAACGTATTAAAGAAAAGCTGGATAGAGAATATCAAGATGCAGTCAGACAACAAAAATTTGCTGCCATTATCACCTTTTATCGGAACCCTGATAGACGCTATATACGATATCGCTCTAATTATAACATCAGAGCTCACTATAAGTTTAAGGAGAAAATAGGCGATCATTTGTGGGATAAAGCAAAAATTGGATATAATGTGCTCAGAGACACCCCCTTGCCCCTATTTAGCAAGCCTCGACCAAGGTTTACCTCTTACAGCCAATCACGCTATGTGTTTATCCCTAAAGATAAGCCCTCAAGCCTCGATAAATAACTTGATTTCCAAGCATTCTTGAGTACAAATAGCAGCCTATTTTGAACAAAGTCGAGGGCTTGCAGTGGAAGCCCTTGTTTTTTCTGTATATAGACACAACCTAGAGGCGCGCCACTGACGTTTCGCAACCCAAGAGAACCGACCATGTCGGATGAAGTTAGGAAAAATAGCAATATGGCTCAGACCGCAGCAGCAGTAGAGAATATCGAAGTAGAAGATTTCGGTGCATTATTTGAAGAATCACTCAAACGTTCCAGCAAGACAGAAGGCTCTGTTATTAAAGGGCTCGTTGTCGCTGTCGAAAAAGATATCGTCATCGTTGACGTTGGCCTTAAATCAGAAGGCCGTATCCCACTACGCGAATTCGCAGTCGCTGGTGAAACTCCGGAAATCCGTGTTGATGACGAAGTTGAAGTTTATCTAGAAAAAATCGAAAACCGTCATGGCGAAGCTGTGCTTTCACGCGAAAAAGCACTGCGTGAAGAAGCATGGGTTAAACTAGAAAAATCTTGCGCAAATAACGAGCGCGTTGAAGGTGTTATTTTTGGCCGCGTTAAAGGTGGCTTCACCGTTGACGTTCAAGGCGCAGTAGCATTCTTGCCTGGCAGCCAGGTGGATATTCGTCCGATCCGTGACGTTACTCCGCTTATGCATATCAAACAGCCATTCCAGATTCTTAAAATGGATCGCAAACGCGGAAACATTGTGGTTTCACGTCGCGCCATCCTCGAAGAGTCACGTAGCGAACAACGCGATCAGCTGCTTGAAAAAATTAGCGAAGGCCAAACTGTTGAAGGTATCGTAAAAAACATCACCGATTATGGTGCGTTTATCGATATGGGCGGTATTGATGGTCTGCTACACGTTACCGACATTTCATGGCGTCGTATCAGCCACCCATCTGAAGTGTTGCAACTTGGCCAGACAGTAAACGTAATGATCACTAAATTCGATCAGGCTACTAAGCGTGTATCTCTTGGCATGAAACAGCTTGAGTCTAACCCATGGCAAGGTGCAGATGAAAAGTACCCTGTTGATACTAAGCTGAAAGGGAAGATCACTAACATCACTGATTATGGTGCGTTTGTTGAGCTTGAGCCTGGTATTGAAGGACTTGTTCACGTATCAGAAATTTCATGGGTGAAAAAGAATGCACACCCATCCAAGCTGGTGTCTGTTAGCCAGGAAGTTGATGTAGTCGTACTTGATATTGACGCCTCTAAGCACCGTATCAGCCTTGGTATGAAACAGTGCGAAGAAAACCCATGGGCGCAATATGCTGAGAAAATCAATGTTGGTGATATGATCGAAGGTGAGATCCGGAACATCACAGACTTCGGCCTGTTTGTAGGCCTTGAAGGCGAGATTGACGGTCTTGTTCACCATTCCGACCTGAGCTGGTCTGAAGCCGGTGACGAAGCCATTAAAAACTACAAAAAAGGTGACATCGTGAAAGCCAAAATCCTTGCGGTAGACGTTGAAAAAGAACGTATCAGCCTTGGTATTAAACAGCTTGAGAATGATCCTTTCGAATCAGAATTCGAAGGCATCAAAAAAGGTTCTACTGTTACTTGTGAAGTTGTGAAGGTTGAGAATGACGGTATTACCGTAAAAGTAACCGACAACATCACCAGTTTTGTGAAAAAATCTGACCTTGCACGTGAACGTCAGGAGCAACGCGCTGATCGCTTTGCTGTTGGAGACCGTGTAGATGTGAAAATCACTGGCGCAGATAAGGATAGCCGCAGGATTGCTGCTTCCATTAAGGCGCTTGAAGTTGATGAACACAAGAAGGCCATTTCTGACTACGGTTCTGAAAGCAGTGGTGCATCTCTGGGTGATATCCTTGGCGCTGCGCTTGATGAAGCGAAGACAGAGAAGAAGAAGTAACCAATGGCAATTAACGCGGATACGCTGCTCGATCGTCTGTATTTAAAAAGTCAGATCACCAGGTGGCGTATCCTCGCGTTTGTCTGTGCTGTTATAGCCGTTGTGGCCGTTTTCGAACGTTTTTCAGCGGCTTCCCCTATTCAACGTGAATTCATAGCTCGCATCACATTTGATGGATTTATCGGTGATGATCGCGATATTTACGAGCTGATAGATGATGTGGCGCAGAACCCAAAGGCCAAAGCCATTATCGTATGGCTGGATACGCCTGGCGGTAGCGCGGTAGGTGGTGAAGAAATTTTCTTGCGCTTGCGAGCAGCCGCTAAAGACAAGCCAGTAGTAGCCGTAATGCGCTCTATAAGCGCATCCGCCGGCTATATGATTGCTCTGGCCGCCGATCATATTGTTGCCCGAGAAGGCACTATTACGGGGTCTATTGGAGTTATCATTGAATCCGCTGAAATCACAGAACTTGCCAAAAATCTTGGTATTCAGCCTATCGTTATTAAATCTTCTGCCCTTAAGGCCTCTCCGAACCCACTAGAAAAAAGCACCCCAGAAGCAGAAAGCGTGCTACGCGGAGTAATTATGGACTTCCATAAGCGTTTTGTGGAGATGGTGACCGAGCGCAGGCCTATTAGCCGCCAAGAAGCCCTGCAGCTCGCTGATGGGCGGGTTTATAGCGGTCGAAATGCAGTCAAACATAAGCTAATTGACAGTATTGGCGGAGAAGAAGAGGCAGTTCAATGGCTTATCAAAAATGGCAAAATTAATTCTTCGCTAAAAATTAAGGATATAAGCCTTGACGAGAAAAAAGACTGGCTAGAGGCCATTTCCCAGTCAGTCGCAGGAAAATTTTTCCAAAAGAGCAGGTTAGGACTTGACGGACTGGTTGCCATATGGCATCCTGAACTCAAGTAACCCTCTAATTTATGGAAAGAATATGACCAAATCAGAGCTTGTTCTTCGTTTATCCAAAAAATACCCTCACCTTTACCAGCGCGATATTGAGACACTGGTAAATACGATTTTCGATGATATTGCGGGAACATTAGTTGAGGGCGGTCGAGTTGAGCTGCGTGGGTTTGGGGCATTTTCCATCCGCAAACGTGAAGCGCGCAAAGCACGCAACCCTAAGAATGGTCAAGAAGTGTTTATTGGTGAACGCTACGCGATTTATTTCCGCACCGGTAAAGAGCTTCGCGAGCGTATCAATAAAGCGCCTGTGATGACGCAATAGCGGTCATTACCTTTTCGTGTTACGTGCTATCAAACTTTTTCTAATCTCCGCCATTGCTCTGGCATTTATGGTCTTTGCTGCCGTAAACCGTCAGTTGGTTGAAATAAGCCTTTTTCCTTTCCCTTATTCTGCTGAAGCCCCCCTATTCTTACTCGTTATTTTCTGTTTTCTGGCTGGTACTATCATTGCCTCCGTTGTGTTTATTGCGCGTGCCTCGCGTATCCGTCACCTTTATAACGTTGAGCGCAAAAAGGTTATGGCGCTTGAGAACGAACTCGAAGGGACTAAGGCGCAGCCTGATGCCACAGGCATCGCACATTACTAGTTATGCAAACCGCTATTAAAATATGCGGCCTTACTGATACAGATGCCATCAATGCACTTATCGAGACAAAGGCAAATTATGCCGGATTTGTACACTACCCTTCTTCTCCGCGGCACGTGTCGCTAGAACAGGCAAAACGCCTATCATCACTGCTGCCAGATACTATTCACTCAGTAGCGGTATTAGTGGATCCTAATGATGATTTATTGCTTAGCATCTCCTCACAGCTAAGCCCAAATTATATACAGCTGCATGGCTCGGAATCTCCAGAGCGAATGTATGTTATTAGAGAACTCGTGCCACAATGCGGCCTAATAAAAGCCCTCCCCATCTCCGGTGCTGATGATGTGGCAATGGCAGCGAAGTACACCGACATAGCCGACATGCTCTTGTTTGATGCGAAGCCTCCCAGCGCCTCTGGCATGTTGCCAGGAGGCAATGCGCTTTCCTTCGATTGGGCGATACTCACACATCGTGAATTTTCTCGCCCGTGGTTCTTGTCCGGTGGCTTAAATGCGTCAAATGTAGAAGAAGCACTTGCGGTGAGTGGTGCCCCAATGGTGGATGTTTCTTCTGGTGTTGAGAGCAACCCTGGGGTAAAAGACCCCATGCTTATCCAAGAATTTGTAACCGCCGCACGCAAATCATGACCGCTTCTCTCCCTGATGATAATGGCCATTTCGGCATATATGGCGGGCGCTATGTTGCAGAGACATTGATGCCCCTCATTTTGGAAGTTGAGCAAGCCTATAAGGCTGCAAAAAACGACCCTGATTTTCAAAAAGAACTCGATTATTATTTCACCAACTATATTGGTCGCCCTAGCCCACTATATCATGCAGCACGTCTCAGCGAGCATTGCGGTGGTGCAAAGATTTATTTCAAACGTGATGAGCTGAACCATACCGGCGCACATAAAATCAATAACTGTATTGGGCAGGCACTGCTTGCCAAACGACTGGGCAAACAACGTATTATCGCGGAAACAGGTGCTGGGCAGCATGGTGTTGCTTCCGCGACGGTGTGTGCATTGTTCGGTTTGAAATGTGTCGTTTATATGGGGGCAAAAGATATTGAACGCCAAGCCCCCAATGTATTCCGCATGAAGCTTTTAGGTGCGGAAGTGATTCCTGTTGAGTCTGGCTCAAAAACACTAAAAGACGCGATGAATGAAGCTCTACGCGATTGGGTGACGAATGTACACGATACGTTTTATCTCATTGGCACTGCTGCAGGCCCACATCCTTATCCTGAATTGGTGCGTGATTTTCAATCTGTCATTGGCCAAGAACTGCGCGAACAAATGCAGTCTGTCGAGGGGCGCTTACCTGACACGCTCGTTGCCTGTATTGGCGGCGGATCAAATGCGATTGGCCTGTTTTACCCCTTCATTGAAGACAAAAATGTTAATATCATCGGTGTTGAAGCTGCAGGTAAAGGGCTAGAATCCGGCGCACATGCAGCCTCTATCAGCAAAGGAAAACCCGGCGTCCTTCATGGAAGCCGTACGTATTTATTGCAAGATGACGACGGACAGATTGAGGATGCTCACTCTATTTCCGCAGGGCTGGATTATCCGGGCATTGGCCCTGAACATTCGTGGCTACATGAATCAGGGCGAGTTAATTATGTATCTGCCACAGATGATGAGGCGCTCGAAGCATTCCAGCTAGTATCAAAACTGGAGGGGATTATCCCCGCACTGGAACCTGCGCACGCGCTGGGGCATGTAATCAAACTGGCCCCTACTCTTCCTAAAGATCACTTGCTGGTAGTCAATCTATGCGGGCGCGGTGATAAGGATATTTTCACGGTGGCAAATGCACTTGGAATAAAGCTATGAGCGACCGCATTACAAAAACATTTGAGCAGGTAAAAAAGGCAAACCGTGCAGCCCTCATTCCCTTCATTATGGGCTATGATCCGGATGCTAAGACTTCTGGAGAACTATTAGAAGCACTGGCAGATAATGGAGCGGATCTGATTGAAATCGGCCTTCCTTTTTCTGACCCGATGGCGGATGGCCCTACCATTCAAGCCGCAGGGCTACGCGCACTAAACGCAGGCGCGAGTGTAAAAAATATTTTGGAACTGGTACAAAATTTCCGCAAAAAAAATAGCGACACCCCTATTGTGCTGATGGGATATTTCAATCCAATCTATCGCTATGGGAATGAACAATTTTGCAAAGATGCAAAAGCCGCAGGCGTGGATGGGTTGATCCTTGTTGACCTGCCCCCAGAAGAAGAGGAAGAACTTACTCCTTTTCTAAAAGATGCGGGCATACATTTTATTCGTCTCATAGCACCAACAAGTGATGGAGACAGATTGAAGCGTCTTTGTGACTCAGCAAGCGGCTTCATTTATTATGTGGCTGTCGCAGGTATTACTGGTGCCAAATCTGCCGATGTGAGCGACCTACAGAAGCAAGTTAGCCGCTTGAGAAACCATACATCTCTTCCTATAGCAGTCGGTTTTGGCATCAAAACCCCAGAACAAGCGAAGGAAGTTAGTGCTTTTGCGGATGCTGTGGTGGTAGGGTCTGCGCTGGTAGATAATATTCATAAGGCAGAAGCAAATGCCGCTGATGCCACTGCAAAGTTCATGTCTGGACTTACAAAAAATCTGACGCGTTAAGCTTATCTGATTGTTGCATTTGGCTGCGCGCTTCTGCCAGGCTTTGAGGAAAGTGACGCTTGTCATACATTGGCAAATTAGCATCACCATACATCTGCTCTCCGGGATCGATTTGATTTTTAATCCCGTCACACATAGCCATGAGGATGATCGCTATGGCTTTGTCCGGATCGGCATCTGCACACGGCACACGATGTTCAATCCGCTTGTTATCATGATCTGCATCTGGCAAACGCACTGCTACCGTGCGATTATTCGCCCCCCAGCTTATGGTCAGCGGCGTATTATCGTCAGATACAAATCGTTTATATGAGTCTTCATTTGGGGCAAAAACAGGCATAGATATTGGAAGCCATGCGAGCAATCCCCCGATGCTATGTTTTAATGGGTCACTAATACGCGCATCATTTTTAAAAAAAACATTGGCACCGCTCGCATCACTCAAGTGCAAATGAATATGTAATCCGCTTCCCGGTTGATCAGCATAAGGCTTCGCAGAAAAATTCGCTTGCAATTGATGGTCACGCGCAAGCCCGGCAATGATGTCCTTGACTTTGTTTATCTGCTCAACACAAGCAACAGCATCGGCGGGGTACAGGGCAACTTCATATTGCCCGTTACCACGCTCTTTTTCCGTTTTAAAAGTTTTGACGGAAGCCCGTGTACAGCGCTCGGAAAACTCATTCCAAAAATTATCAGCAACATCTTCGGATAAATAGAACTCTAGCTCCGCAGCCACTACAGGCTGCAAGCCATATTCAGAAATCAGATGCTCTGAGGCTTTAGCAGCTAGGCTGCCGAATCGATCCACTCAACCAGCTTACTTTTAGGGAGTGAGCCCACCTTAGTAGAAACTGCCTTGCCGTCCTTAAACAGGATCATGGTAGGAATTCCACGCACACCATATTTTTGCGGGGTGCCAGGGTTCTTATCAATATTCACCTTGGCAACAGTCAACTTACCTTCGCGCTCTTTTGCGATCTCATCAAGGACTGGAGCAATCTGACGGCAAGGCCCACACCATTCCGCCCAAAAGTCCACCAATACTGTGCCTTGTGCTTCAAGTACTTCTTTGTCAAAATCTGCGTCATCAACGTTCTTAGTCATAATGCCTCTTGTGGGTTAAATGTTAAATTACCCTCTAAATGTAGGAACTAAGCGCGCTTTCGTCAAGTAATGCGTCATCTATGGACATAAATTGGCAGTTCGCCGTCCATAATAATGCACATTTAATGTCTTTTTGCGGGTAAATCTGCTCAAGCAATAGCTTGTATAGTAAAAGCTGACGTAGATAGACCATAGAGATGTCTTCGGCTCGTTGAACGGGCTTGATATTACTTTTATAATCTACAATCCACACGGTATCATCCGAAATGGATAGGCGGTCAATTTGCCCCGCTACCGATATAACTCTACCATCAATCGTTACATTTCCTGCAACCGGCACTTCCGCCAAAGAGCCTTTAGAAAATAAAAAAGCGTGTTTTGGGTCTTGTAATACACGAATAACTTCCGCGATCGATTCTAGCCGTATTTCTTCTGGCATTTCACTAAACCCACCGGCAAGGTTTTGGGCTACTTCTTCATATTTCTCTGCCTGAACAGATGGGAGATATTGTAACAAGCGGTGAATAAGCACCCCTCGCTGATATAATGCCCCGCCAGAAGAAGGAGACGCTGCCGCAGGCTCATCGCCAGCAAGCTTTGATGGTGATAGAGGGCGAGAAGGTGTTGGCTCGACTGGTGGGGGCTGATCCAAAAAAGAAAAATCATAAATGGCCGCATTCTTCACCTCTTCCTGGTTTTCCACTGCGCTAGCTGCATCACTCTGCGGAGGTGTACCCATGCGCAACCCTATTCCATGTTCAGCTTCATATGTATCGGCGTTGTTCTGTAATCCTGTATGCGCCATGTGATACCAGCTTTGCTCATTAATGGTCTTTTTTGACGTTGCCCCGCAGATATACAATCTATCTTCCGCACGTGTGAGTGCTACATAAAATAGCCTGCGATGCTCGGCTAGCATCAGCTCTTTTTGTTGAGCACGAATATTAGCAGAAAGCTCGTCTTCAAACGCTGAAGCTTGCGGAAACAGTGGAATAGATATGGTTTTATCATCATACCACAATAAACGATCAGCCTGTCTGGGAACGTCAACTGTATCCGGAAGAATCACTACAGGTGCTTGCAGCCCCTTTGCACCATGCACTGTCATGATACGCACAGCATTATTGCTTTGCTCCATATCGCGCTTAATTTCATTATCGCTGGTTTCTAACCAGTGTATAAACCCTTGCATACTAGCACTATGTGAACGCTCATAGAGCAAAGCCTGATTTAGAAATTCATCAATAGGGTCAGCACACTCCTGCCCCATTCTGCCTATAAACTTTCGTCGTGCACCACAACTATCCAACACATAACTGTATAGCTCAAATGGCGAAACATAATCCACCTTTGCCCGCAGATCAGAAAGCAGATTATAAGCGTCACTGTAATTTTCATCTGTTTGCGCTAGTTGGCGTAGCCGAGCCCAAAGAGTGTGCTCCTCTCTGTTCCACGCTAATTCAAATAACTCCTCTTCAGATAAATTGAAAATAGGACTTTTCAGTAATGACGCTAATGTCAAATCATCGGTAGGGAGCAATAAGGCCTTGCCTAATGCCATTAAATCCTGAATAGCCAGATCATCACTTAGCCTCATACGATCTATACCTGATACGGGTATATTTTGACGTTTTAATGCTCGGGTTAGAGCATCAACGATTTTTCCACGCTTGCGTACAAGGACCATAATATCCCCCGGCCGTAGCTTCCTATCTTTAGCCTCGAGCATAATGCCATCTTTTAACCAGCCCCTGATTTGTTCAGCTATATGGCGCACAAGTAATGTGGTTGGCGCGTAACTACTCTGCTCCTCTGGGCGTAGCAGAGGCCACAGCTCCACTAACCCAGGCTGATCAATTCTTATAGGGCTATGCTTTAGGTCTTCATGAGAAGACGTTAGCCCTTTTCGTGTATCCTCATGCGAAAAAATCAAATCTACTGCACGCAACACTTCCGGGGTAGAGCGATATGAATGCGTTAGTGCCACTTCTTGTACGTTAATAGCCGCATCATGAATACGCTTAGAGAAGTGCTTTTGCATCTTACTTAGCGCATCGACATCCGCCCCCTGAAAGCTATATATCGACTGCTTCTCATCTCCCACCACAAATAGCGAGCGATTTGTTTGCTTTCTGCCCTCTCCCGAGAAAAACTCCTGAGCAAGTGTATCAATAATTTTCCATTGCTCGGGGCTAGTATCTTGTGCTTCGTCGACCAGTATATGATCTATCCCGCCATCTAATTTATATAATATCCACGGAGAAACATTTTCACGGCCAAGCAATTCACTCGCCGTTACAATCAAATCATCATAATCCATGGCTGAACGACCGCGTTTCAAGCCATCATACAAAGCAAGAAATTGTTGTATAATACGTAAGCCATAGCGTGTATGCGTTGCAGTGCTCAGTACATTCCTTGCCTTACTATAGGCTAATACACGCTGCTGTTCTGCCAAGAGAGCCTCAATCAGCACCGTATCTGTCAGCGTTTTTACGGTATATAGCTTTTTTCTTGGCTCACCGCTTGCGGTCAGGAATACGCCTAAGTATTCTTCGATATTTTCTTGATGCTCAAGCCACGTTGCTAGCCCGTCTCCTGTTTGATGATCTGTTTTTTCACCTTGCAATAATACATCTGCGGTTTGACGCAATGTGGTTAGTGTTTCTACATCATATTTAAAATGCTGCCGTACCAGATCATTTTCATCAACATTCTGCGCAACACCTAAGGAAGAAAATAATCTTTCTTCAATATACTTTACCCCACCGGGGGTATGGAAGAGAGATACAAATTTTCGTTTATGCTGAATAATTTCAGCTAACAAATTATTTAGCCCATATTCGCCCCCTTGCTGGGCTAAGTAGGTAATTGCATTTTGCAGCTCAGGGTTACGATCATTCGTATCCATCAATAGACGCAGACGAGCTTCACGTAATATTTCCTGCTCTGTTCTTGAATCTATTACCGTGAAGTGAGGGCTTATATGCGCCTCTAATGGGAAACGTCTAAGTAACGATTGACAGAAACCATGTATAGTCTGGATACGTATACCATCCGGCATTTCTAGTACTGACGCAAACAAACTACGTGCCTGCCTGAGCTGTCTTGCATCTGGCGTATAATTTAATATTTCCTGTAGAGCCCCTACCAAAGACTCATCACTTGCCATCACCCAGTGCCCCAATACACTTTGCACCCGACTTTTCATTTCCGCAGCTGCTGCGTTGGTAAATGTAAGACACAGAATGCTTGATGGCTGTGCACCGTGTAGCAAAAGACTCAACACACGATTAGTGAGCAAACTGGTCTTTCCTGCACCAGCATTTGCCGACACAAAGACAGAAGTGTCAGGTGAAAACACCCCTAATTTGGAAGCGCTTGTTTTATCAGGCATTTATTAACGAATTCCATCAAATGTTCACAAAATATTAATAAATAATCAAGGGAAACTGCGGTATAATACTTAAATTGAGAGGGGGTGTTTTCAATATGGAAGCACATATTAACACAAATAATGAAACCAAAAACATTGTGTTTATGCCTGGCGTTTTTAACGAAACCATGCAGCTGCTGAATGACGCGCATGACTATTTCCACCAGTATGGCCAGAGCGACCAAGCACGCATTGAGGGAGAACTTAGGCCTCTTTATTCCTGCGAGATGTCCCGTATTACCCTTCGCCTCTCTTCCATCATGGCATGGCTTCTGGTTCAACGAGCCGTGTTTGCCGGGCAGCTTGACGCGCAGGATGCGGCCAATAAATACAGCCTCGACTTCCAGGAGATTTGCCGGGTAGATAACCAAGCGCTGCATGGCGTGCTGCCAAGCTATGTATGTTTCTTGCTGGATAGCACCTACGAACTTTACGAACGCGTATTTCGCCTTGATGAACAAATAAAACAACAACACCAAATTCACTAACATTATACTTTTTCCCACTCCTGATAACGCGTGAGATGCGTGTAATCATTATATTGTGGGCGCAGTGCGGGATTTGTCTGTGGAGCATAGGGAGTATGTTCATTATCATAATGCGCAAGCAACTGCTCTATCTGTTTTCGAGTGTTTTCGATATTCGCTTTAACTGGAATAACTTCACATTTTTTTTCATTACTAGCTAATTTCCAATACTCAAGCTCTATGCCGGCAGAAGTTACTACATTAGTTTCCAGCCCTTCATTTTTTATGATCAACGCCTCTAACATAAGTTGGTTTGATAGCCCTCGTTCAATCTCAGATTTTTTTGGCACGCTACCCGTTTTATAGTCAATGACAGCCACCACCCCATCTTTTCTTTTTTCTATACGATCAATACGAGTAGTTAGCGTAAACGCTCTGTTATTAACGCTCATCTCCCATTCACCCTTTATTTCAGCTAATGTCTCGGCAATATTATTTTGACGATTGGCGAATTGCTCACTCACCCATGATGCAATCACCTCAAAACCCGGCCACCACAAGCAAGCCACAGCAGGCCGATCAATAAATTCTGCGAAAGAGTTTCTGCCGCACTCAAGTAACTCCCCATTAACATTATCAGGCAATTTAGATGGGTGCTTTAACACAAACTGCTCTAATGCACGGTGCACAAACTGTCCAAAATCCGCCACCCCGGGGTCCTGATCTAATGGATCAAGCGCTTTTAATTTTAAGATATAGCGCGCATAAATCATATATGGATCACGAACATAATGATCAATGGCAGATACGCTCAAACGCCTTGGGCGAGCATCACGTGGCGGGCGTGGCGCAGGCTCTTGTAAGGCAGAGATTATAGCCGGGCTATCCATTAGAGATACCCCGTAGGAGTATTTCTTATTACGCTGCATTTTTTCCCATAATACACTATCGATGCCCCCAATAAACGCCTTCATACGTGTTAGCCAGCGTGATGGAATTGTTGGTTTGCCCTCTGTTTTTTGTGCTCGTGTCAACAATACTTCAGGGGCAGAACACAGCACATACATATCATGAGCACTTAACCCCACCGCCCTTTCACTAGGTGGCAAGCCAAACTGCTCCTTCATTGGGCGGCTCATCCACGGACTTGCAGCATCGACAGATGGCCAAACCCCTTCATTCAGCCCACCCAAAATCACCAGATCATATTGCTGCATACGTGCTTCGATAGGACTTAATATTGATAGCCGTGGATGCAGCCCATAACTAGGGCGGACAGTCTCTTCCAATAACATTGACTTCAATGTTTCTATATAGCTCTGGGGATCAATTTCGCCCATCACATCAGCATGTTCAAGTAAAGAAGCCAGCTTGGCTGCCATAGCATTACCCGCCTCACCTGACCACAGCCTTTCCGTTCCGCTGATTTCATATGTTGACGCCATATGCTCTACACACGCTATATGCGTTTCTAGCATTTGCTTAAATGAAACAGAACGTGATTGGTAATGTTTATCGAGCGCTTCCGAAGCAACAATCAAAGTAGCAATAAGTTGAGCAACCTGCTCATTGGCGGTTGCTTGTTGCAAACAGAGCAAGCCAGGCGCTCTACGCACCCCTCGCAACAGTTCTTTTTCAAGGGAATGAGAAAGGGAGCGACACTTTGCAGTATCCATCTGAAGGCCAGCCAATGGATGGCGCAGCAAAGAAAGCAGCTGTACAGGCGCTCCTCGCGAGGCAACCATTTCAGCCGCTAGCAACATAAATGAAGCAGGGGCAGTATGTAGCAATGATTGCCCTGCAGAATCATCTATAGCAAGGTCAAAACGTTGCATTTGTGCCTTGACCATTCGTGCTAGAGTGCGGTCAGGCGTGACTAGTGCCGCCGTTTTTTCTGGCTCCTCTAATACCTCGCGCATAACAAGGGCAATGACGCGCGCTTCTTCAAGCTGCGTATCTGTAGTACATAGGCATAAGTTACTTATACTCTCCTGTGACAGTGCCGCGCCTGCCCAGCCTGCTGTTGCCTCAGCAGACTGAAATATGTTTCTCAGAAGTTGGTTACGTTCTTTAGATGCGCATTGGGATATTTCTTTTACTGATTCTTTGCTACAGCCGATTGCCTGTAGGAGTTGGCGAATACCATATTGTGGGTGAGTTTGCTCGACCATATCCCACTCATTATCAGGCATTGTATTATCCATTCCGTGCAATACGAGCTTTCCCTTTGGCATTAACGCAATGGTTTTAAGCAGAGATGCGGTAGCAGGCTGACTACCTGTAGAGCCAGCAGCAATCACCGGATAGTCTGGAGGCGATTTTCTCCATGCGCATGCAACTGCTGTCAGCACCCTGTTGCGCCGATCAATCGCATCAATCACGCCTTCTTCTTCTAAGATTCTTGGCCAATGCAGTGAAATAATTTTCAGGAAATCTAATGTTTGTTGCCAGTGTGCCGCGAGCTCTTCAGGGACTAGTTTTTCTATATTATCAAAATTCACATTCTCTCTCGCCATCTCATCCATAAATGAAATCAACTGGCGCGCGAGCTCGGATGCCTGATCGATAGAAAAATGCTTTTCAAATTGGGTAATAAGCCGGATCAACAACATATGCCTACGCTCTGCAGGCATAGAGGCAGGAATCGTGCGCAACTCCTCTATATCCGAAAAGGCAACTTCCTCCGTCAGATCACCAATAGGCTGAATACGGGGCAATAACAAGGGCTTGCCCTCTGATTGCTCCAAAAAAGCCTCTCGCAAACTGCGGCAGGCACGTCGATTTGGGAGCAAAATCAATATTTCTGGTAGAAATGTGGCTTCATGGCCATAACTCTCTAATACCCAGGCAGACAGCGTCTTTGCAAAAGGCTTACTTGCAGGAACCGTATAACATTCCGGGTGGAGCTTCATCATATTTTAACGTGTAGAAAGTTATATATAATCAGTATATTATACTTTATTATACGATAAGCAATGACCACCACACCGATTGATAAAATTCCTGAACTAATTCACCAAGAGCTTTCTTTGCTCTGGGCAGCGCATCATGCCGTAGGGCTCAAAGGCTATATGTGCCTTTACAGCAATGAAACACAAGTGCCTTTCCGCACCAAAGAACCGGGCATCACTTTCTGGTTTGGCCCAGACGACACGCAAGCGGTCATAGACAAAATACTTGAACACTATAATGATGGGCAACTACCTAACACCCCTCTTTTGCTTAACCCCATCGTTCACACCAAGAATGGCGAAAATTATGAAGCGTCTGGCTCTGGCATCATCTGGTGTACGTCACTGTGTCTGGGCGTAAATACACTGAATGAAGAATCATGCCAGCGCGCATGGGAGCTGGGTATTCATGCAGGCAATTTTCATCGCGGAGATAATGAAGAAGCAGGGCTAAAACTGGTTGGCATCTGTGATGAAGCGCAACCCGTGCTGGATGATGGAAAATCAGTAGCAGGAAATAAGGAACTATACGAGATCGCCGATATTGACAGTGCTCAATATGCAAATTGCTATCTTCTGTCTGGCATTTCCTACCTTACCAACCACGGCCTTTTTGAACACCCCGGTATTAAAACCCTGTTTCCCAAACGTGAAAAAGGCTCATGGGAACCAGATGAACTTACGAAAGACGGGAGTATTCATGTACAAAAAATTCTAGATGCAGCCTATTGCTGGAATGCCTATGAAAGGCATCATTCTCTGTATCAAAAATTTGGCACAGACCCAGAGGATGTGGCACATAACATGGGTTTCTTCAACCTTGTAGCCCGCGATATTGAGTTGTTCGACGCAACAGGCCCAATGCGTAAGGACGCTGATGAAATGTTCGAGTTTATTGTACCCGGACTTATACCTCGTGGCAGCATCACGTTGCTTGCTGGTGCAGGTGGGTCAGGCAAAAGTAGCTTGGCGCATCAACTATGTATTATGGCTGCAACCGATTATGAAGCAGGTGAAGAAGCACCACACTGGCTCGGTCAACGATTGGCCATTGAGAAATGCAAAGGCATAAGCATTTATTTTTCTGGCGAGGATGGCCCTCCGATTATTAATGCCCGCGCCTCAATATATGACCCACAAGGTAAGGCGCGCCGACTAATGTTCCAACGCACCGACTTTGGAGAGGGCGTAAGCTTCAAACAGCATTTGCAGCGACTACATAAGATTCCAGATGTTCCCATTATGGTTATTGATCCGGCACGTAAATTTCTAACCGGTGATGAAGGTGACTCTGGCGCTGTTAGCGAATTTTTTGAAGCCATCGAGGAGTTTGCGATTAAAAAAAACACAGCGGTTGTGGTGGTGCATCACCTCGAAAAAGGAGCAGCCCCCTCCTCTACACGAGAGATTCTTGATATGATCCGCGGCTCACAGGTATTTATTGATCGCTCACGTGTGATTATTGGTATGTTCCGCGATGGCCCTTACACAGTTGCGGGGCTCGCTAAGAACAATATCCCCCCGAACATGGGTATGGTTACCGAGGAACGTGTATTTGCACGTGATGCAAAACATCTCGATCTTGTGTGGCTACCGGGTGATAAAGGTGTGCGTAATACCAACTTATCGCCTGAAGAGCTTAAGAAAATCATTAAAGCTGCCCGTCAGGAAAAAAGCTAGCTACGCTTGGTTAGCGGGCGCCCGGCGATCGCATGGGCTATCATCAGCACCTACACATGGGCTTTTTAAATCAGGTGTTTTGTTGCTGCACGCAGCTAGCGCCAAAAAAATTCCCAATATCGCTACTTTATACATGTCGGCTCCTTGCGTTAATCTACATCTAAATTCTACTCATCACGAGAAAAATAGCAATGCTAATCATCGCTTACCAGGCATCCCCCGCATACGCTCCATTGTTTCTGCAACGGTTCCTAGCCCGCCTTTATCAGTCATTGTCTGCTGCCAGTTCTGCATAGCGGGATTTACTCCACCCGGAGTTCCTCTATAACCCGGCCCACCAGCTAAGCTGTTGTTACGGCCACCACCGCCGCCACCAAGCCAACCAGCAAGCGGCCCCTGCATGGTAGCTAGGTTGGTACTAGCACCCGCAATATCACTCGCGATCATGATAATGATGTGATTAAAGCGGCTGGCTAGCTCTGCCAGCATTAAGAAAATGAGGATATGCATGACGTCTATCGGGAATACTGGGGCGTCAGGCTCGCCATCTACCCCCGCCCATGATCGCAACCCACCATAAGGCTCCCACGTACCTGTGTCATCATTCCACAATGCAAAACGCCAATAATGAACAGCAAATGGTGTGCCGCGTACACTATCTATCCATTCTGTCCAGCACACTGGGTTTGCCAGGATATTTTCCATTGATGCAAGTATGAGTGCCACAAAAAAGGCAAAAAAGGTGAATAGGAAAATTGGCTGCAAGGATGCATTGACCAGCTGGTTCAGCCAGCCATCAAACAAGTGCCGCGTTCGGGTGAACAATAAAAAGGCCAAGAAGACTGGAGAAAGCCCAATTAATAGCGCCCGCAACACCACCGCCATTAGGTACACCCATATTGCGGTAAATAATGCACGCAGGAAAGACCCCAGGGATAAGAGCAGTAAGATACCAAATATCACTCCATATGGTCCAGTAAAGAACACCGCCAGAATGGTAACCGCCATCTTAGCAGAGACGGCTGTAGCAATAACCTGATCTAATATAGCAAACGGAGTATCTGGATCATAGTTTCCTGCCACACCTCCAACAGTAATGCTTGTAAGCTCCATAATAATATCATCTGTGCCCTCATCAAAAAAGGTAAATAGGAAGAGAACCAGATCGTACCAAACCGTCCAAAAATACTGGCTTATTAGACCAGCAATGATCCCCAGCTTTACCGCGCGGATAAAAAAGTCATAAACCGTGAGCTGCACCATGCCGAAGGTGAATAGAATACCATAAATTGCGATATAGATTGCAACCGCTGCAGCAAGTATTTCTCCAAAACTATTATCATAATAAATGGATACAAAAATACGCCCAGCGCTTGCGTATACCACCCCTTTTATATCCGTTACGATAGCAGAAATCAGACCACTTCCAGGCTCACTGGCCGCATAAGGAATATCGAATTGAGGGTCATGCGTACATGTACCTGGAGGGTGGGCAGCTAGTGCTTCAGAGCTCCAGCCAATTGTCGACACACTCATTATGATTACAAGTCCGATCGCTATTAAATTAACGCCGGGTTTTGTAAAAATTTTCTCTATCCATGCCTGTATCATAATATGTACCTAATGTGTGCCCCCACCTTTATCCTCTACGGCGGGTAGTATTGTTAAACATGTTGCCTCCCCCACTGGAAAGCGTATCACGCGCATTCATCAACCCACGTTTAAGCCCTGCCTCAAATGAGTTGGCCTGATATGTGATACCGAGAGATGCTCCTACGATACTCTGCGTGATTTCAGGAATTTTTCGAATCATTGATTTCATCAGTGAAGAGAATATCCATAGCGAAATGAAACCTAGTGTTAGTTGTTGCATCACTTTAATGCCGGCTTCTCCAAAATCTACTCCGGGAGGCACGAACAAGTTCGTATCCATGGAACGCCGTGCAAAGGGATTGATAAATGATTGAACCGCTGGAGAGCCAACATCCTCTGCACTCGCCATATCCTCAAAGTCTTGTGCTGTATTCGGATCTGTCGACATCAGCCATGAAAACTTCGGTTCATTGGTACGCCAGTAAGCATCAAAATGTGTTTTACCTTCGGCATCCACCCCTCCCAGAATATTGACAATCCTGTCGATCAACATTTCGTAGACCCCGAGAAAAACACTCAGGAACCCAAAAAGAATCATTGGCGTAAACATAGCGGTGAGCAAAATATCCAGCCATCTATTGAAATAACGCTCTTGAGTAGCGAATATTGCCAGAGGAATAATCAGAGGCGATATAATGATCATGAAGCCTACAATTAACACAGCCGACAAATAGATGAACACAATACGAAGGATCATGAGTATAACATCCAGCATGGCGGCAATGCCTGTGAAAAACACCAATATACCTGCAGTCGAAGAAAATAGTGCGCCAGCTATAATTCCCGCAAGCCCATGAGTAAGCAAGATATGCTCACCAAATCCAAATAACTTGCCGATAAAATGATCCATAAAGTTCCATGGATAACACTCGTTTAGTATCGCACCACTGGTTTGCAACTCAATCGTGGTTGGCAATATGCCTTCCATTGCCATTTGTTCCGATAAAATGCCTTCAACGCTATCCACCGAAACCATGCATATCATTTCATCCATGATATCAAACAGCACGGCCCCCAACCCGGCAAGGTTGAAACTAAAGAGCCACACGAGCCCTAAGCGCAAAAGAAATTTAATTGCCTTAGGCATGAGATCACGCTCGCCTCCAAGCAAGCGGACTCCAAATATGATAATTGCCAATGCAATCATTATGGTAACGGTCGGCACCATATATACAGACAAATGGTAAGCAAGGCCGTCTGTTGGATGAGCTGCCGCCAAGACGATCATCCCCCGCAAGCACCCTACCACCTTTGAGGTGTATTCCCAGTCATCAAAATCAAGCCCCAGTGTTGTGTTACACCCCTCCACCGCACTTATAACTGGCGGGGGGGCTGCATGTGCATTAATCGGCAACATAACACCAACAAACAATACCAGTAGGATTGCCCATGCGATTGTGTGCTTATATGTTTCACGAATATTCATCATCAAGACCTACCCGTGAAATTATTGGCCAGTTTAGTTTGCATATTTTTTACAAACTTGCTTCCAGGAGGCGCCATACTTCCTACACCGAAGGTAGGGATGGATAATGACTCACCGGAGATACCACTACCAATAAATGGCAAGTATTCTAGCATCAGCATAAATATATATCCCGTGACCACCGCCATTAAGATAGAAATAAACAAATTAATAATATATGGCTCGTAATGATTGGGTAAAAAGTTCTCCGGATCTGGGTTTATCAAACAGGAGGGAATATGTCCCGGCTGATCTTTGCCAGGATTATTTCGACATTGCTCATACCTGTCATATGCGTTTTTGACATCAAGGTCTGGCATATTGGGGTTGCCTGTATATGACCTGGATAGATAAGCCAGCTTAGCTATATTCGCCCCCGTGATCGGGATGCTTGTTTTAAAAATATGCTGATCCCCTAATATGTCGTAAATATCACTTTGCCACTGGCTCACCATAGGGGTGATTTCTTCGCCAATGGTGCCCAACACCCCTGAATCATGCTTGTTGATCGCTGAATCTGTTTGACACTCCTCTTCCGCGCACGCCTCTTCCACAGGGTTATGGTTGATCTGAACGGCTGCTTCGCCATGCTTTATTTCATAATAAATTTCTTTAGCATGCATCCATTGCCCGAAACTTACATATACACCCGGAATTGGATCATCTGGCCCGTGATCAATATGCCCACCAACCACAGCACGATAAAGTGAACGATCACCGTCGAATACTATTGAGTCATAGGCTGCGAGCATCATGGTAAGATAAACAAAGATAAAAATAGGCTGCAGTACAAAACCAATAGTAAGCCTTAGCCATTTTTCAAAATACGCCTTGGTAGCGCGAAACAGCACCATCGGAATAAAAATAGGCGATATAAGAATCATCAAAGCAAAAGCAATATAAGCAGATATGAAAATATACACTGCGCGTGCAATCGCCATTAATAACATGGATATCAACATAAAACCGAGTAACCCAATAAAGAACCCGACAACACTCGATAAAAAAGTAGCGATCAAGAAACCAACCACACCCGCCATAAGAGAGATAGGAGAAAATATGCCACCCACCAATGAGTCAAGCGTACAATCCACTACGTCCCACACTCCGAAAATTGCGTGGCTAAACACCTGCTCTGGCAATAAATCTGGATCAAAAATAGGACAGTTCTCGACCAGTGATGAGTCTATAACGGCATAGCCCACGATTATGCCCAGAAAGTCCTCCATGGCATCCAGTATCATACCAAATAATCCACCATGCTCATTGTCTGGGTCAAAATAGACAGCAGCAAAGTTATCGGTAAACATGACAACCATGCCAATTTTAACCGCCAGCAAAAACGCTTCTCGCGTTGATGCCTCACGATGGCCACCGGCCATTTGTATCCCCCAAATAGCCACAGCAAGCGTAGCCATGATGGCAATCAGTTTAGCAAAATACTCTGAAAACGGAACCAGCACATAATAGACCGCCGATACGATCGACTCCTTAACGCACAGCACAATACGCTTGGTGAACCCGTACTTGAGCATATTCTGATCTCTGGAAAGGTCTCCCTCAATAGGACAAACCCTTATAAATGTCGTTGGGTCGCTACCAGGAGGAGGTGGAGGGCCTATTGTGTTGCCAGGGTCCGTAAGATCATACACCCCGTAAGGCTCATCAAAATCGTACGAAAAAGCCTCTTGCGGAAACAACATAAAGATTCCACAAAATACCAGCCATATTGCTAATGAATATGACTTGCTATTTTTTAAGGTCCTTCGCAGCAAATTTTTCTTTCTCCATTCTTACTCTCTCCTGAAAGTGATTCATCCAAGCTTCCGGAGCATCACCATATCGCTCACGTACTTCATCTAATATAGCTATGGTTTCGGCACGTGCAGATAACACGTTGATCACATCATCCATCCCAGACAAATCTATTCGCGCCACCACGACATCTTTTCCTTGTTTAACCAGAAAATAACGGCTGCCGGGATCTGTAGTTTTGAGTAGATTAAACTCTCTATCACTGACCATGAATGCTTTCTTGTATGCATCTGTAGCTTTAGGGTTTGGCAGGAATATTTGTGTAGCCGTTTGCTGAATCAGCGTTTCACTAATCTCACTGTTAGTGGCGTCCTCCACGCTTTGTGTAGCGAACACAACCATACCATTTAGTTTACGCAGTGTTTTAAGCCAATCACGAATACGACCAGCAAACACCTTGTTATCAATTAGTGCCCACGCTTCATCAAGTACAATAATAGTTGGCGTGCCATCCAGTGATAGGCTGATGCGATGAAACAAATAGAGGAGTGTTGGTTCCAGACTTACGCGCTCTTTAAGCACCTCTCCCATCTCGAACCCAAAAGCATTACCAATAGAAAAGTCGATAATGTCTTCCTCATTGTCAAAAAGACCTGCATATGGCCCTCCGCTATGCCACATTTTCAGACGCCCTGCGATTGTACCCGGCCCTTCAATCCCAAGAAAAGGAGCAATGTTGCGCAGTATTCTATTTTTCTTTTCTAATTTATAATTACCAGAAACCGCGTCGTTAATGCGCTCCATATCATCAGCGGTAAACGGTTCATCATGTACCGTAACTAACGTATGTAACCACTCAGCCAAAAAGGTTCTGTTCTCCGGAGTGTCTGGTAATTGTAGCGGGTTAAATCGGCATTGCTTTCCAGGCTCAATAATAGTGTATTTGCCGCCAATCGCTCGAATAAACACTTCTGCGCCACGGTCTTTATCGAAAAAGAAGGTTCGGCAATTAAATTTTTGTGCTTGTGCGCACATAAAATTTAACAGTACCGTCTTACCCGCACCGGTCGGTCCGATAATAGTAGTATGCCCAACATCACGATTATGAAAATTGAAGAAATATGGCGTACCAGACGACGTATCAAAAACCGTAACCGCATCTCCCCAATGGTTGTTGTTAATCTTACCCGTGGGATAATTATGCAAGCTGGCAAAACCCGCTAAGTTGAGCGTGCTAATATCTGAACCACGTGCGATATATTCAAAATTTGCAGGAAGCTGTGCCCAGAAAGACGGCTCCATCACAAATTTTTCTCGTGCAGGATTGATACCTATGTTTACAAGTTCTGCAATTGCAAGAGATAGCACTCTTTCCAGATCCTGCATATTTTCTTCAAAACACATGACGGTGAGCTGATGGGGCCCAAAGGCCACATGTCCACTCATCGCCATATCTAGCGCATCACTAATCTCCGCTATCTGCGATATAGCCGCATCTTCAGCGGCCATCATACGGCGTTGCCGTATTTGCATACGGTTGATATTCACGCTCCGATTATGAAAAGTAAACGACTGCGAAATAATAAACTCAAACGGCAATTGCAAGAAACCATCCAGCAACCCAGCCGCCGTTGCTGGCGCATATTCCTTGATGCTAATCAATCCTGCGAAACGCTTACGTGGCGCACCCGTCACCTCAATAACACGATCGCCAAAATATTTGCGATAGATCGGTAGGGCATGCGATATTTCTGAAGCATTATAACGTACAGGGTGTGAAAATCCGCAATTCACCAGCTTCGATAAAAACTCCAAGGGCTCAGAAAAAGTGCCATGCTCATTTTCATATGTTGTCAACAAGCGAGCACCGTAATCTTTCAAAGTTGCACATAAACGATTCACTGTCTCCGCCAGCTCTTTATGCGCCTCATGCATTGTTTCTGCCTGAGCAACCTTATCACTGATTTCAGACGCCTTCTTCAGATAGTGATGAACTTTTGCCGCCCCCTTCGTATCGGCTTTCCTTACAACTGTAATGTAGAGTTCGTTTATGTATGAATCTTTTGAATGATGTTTTTCGTGCCATAATTTATCTACGTGAGAAGCAAAACCCGGGGGCTGCTTTCCATCCGGATATGCACTTTGACGGCGACGCACGGTATGAAACCACAAGGCGAACGTACCATCCGCCATACTTTTGAGAAGTGAATTGCGCACCATTTTACGCATATCAACATCTTCATCATCAGCTGTTTCGAATGAAAAACCATCCAGCTTGATTATCTGGATAAATTCCTTTTTCTTCGTAACGATAGTTTCTTTATCCCAGTGATAGTGATACGGAATAAATTCGGACTCTGAAACTTCCTGTTTGGAATATGCGGCTTTATTTGTTTTACGGCGTTGTAGCTGGCTAATCATAATTTACTCAATACGGGTCATAAGAATTGTTGTTTTTGTGATAGCCTCGATTGGTACATTTGAGCCCCTTACTCGCCTTAATAACCAAAAGCTCAATAGCACGCGGCTCTTTCAAACAAATCAGATAACCAATCAAATGCATAACCGGCGCGACAAATAGCAACGTTGTAAAACTTTGCATGTTAATGAAAACAATTAGATTCACCGCGGCATTGATTACGAAGTACATGTAGCTCACCCCAAGGATCATTGTGGGGCGAGTCAAGCCCTGAAAAAGCGGATCAGATTGAAGGCGTCCAGATGACATATTACAAAATCCTCGTTAGCAATTGTTTTTACAATAGGTTACTTAATAAACCATGAAGAGATAACTCCATTTTCTACTCTTAAAATAATAACATAGTTTTGTTGCAGTTTTGTTGCAGCGGCTACTTTATATGAGTAAAATGGCCGAATGTCGCAATTCCACGCTGGAAATTAGTGTGCTAAACCGTATATCTTTGATAGTATCGTCACCAAGCAAACCAATCATTATATTGTAATATATGAATATTTTAATACTCGGCGCCGGCTTACTCGGAGTGAGCACTGCATATGAGCTCGGCAAACGCGGCTTCAACGTAACCGTTTTAGAAAGACAGCCAGAATGCGCTGCAGAAGGCAGCTATTCTAATGGCGCCCAACTCAGCTATAGTCATGCAGAGCCCTGGGCCAGTCATTTTATTTTACCCAAACTTCCTTTCTGGCTCCTCAACCCCAAGGCACCACTTATATTTTCCCCCCGCGCTGACTGGCACATGAACAAATGGATAGCTGGTTTTTTACGCAACTGCACCCCCGCACGAGCCCGCAGGAACTGCCTGACCATCTTGAGACTAGGACTATACAGCAAACAAGAATATGCCCGCATCCGAAAGGAAACCGGCATTGAATTTAGCTTTTCAGATAACGGAATACTACGTATTTACACAACGCAGGCAGACTTTGACCACGCAAAAAAACATAGCGCCTTTCAAGCCAAGTTTGGTTGCACCGAACGCATCTTAAGCCGTGATCAATGCATCACTTTGGAGCCTTCTTTAGAGCATTCGTCAGGCACAATCGTCGGAGGCATCCATGCCATTATGGATGAAGTGGGTGATGCTTATGAGTATTGCCATGCACTAGAAAAAGTGGCTGAGACAAAATATGGTGTGAAGTTTATTTACGGAGCAAACATTCAGGAACTGCTGGAAAAAGATGGAAAAATTACTTCTGTAACCACGGACAAAGAAACATATGAAGCGGACAGCTTTGTAATGGCTATGGGCCCTCACAGCCCTATCTTTTTAAGGCAGGTAGGTATCGACACCTCTATATATCCCATGAAAGGATATAGCATCACGATGGAGGCAAATGAATTTTGTCCTATTTCGAGCATTACTGATAACAGCCATAAAATTGTGCTTACGCGTATTGGAAACAGACTTCGTGTCGCAGGCACCGCTGAACTATCAGGCTACAATAACGGTATCAACATGAAGCGTGTTACCCCCATCATCGATGCGGCAAAAGAGCTATTACCAAAAGCAAACTGGGATCAAGAGATTCAAAGCTGGGCATGCCTACGCCCCACCACACCTGATGGCCCTCCATTGCTTGGAAAAACCCCCTATAGCAACTTATTTCTAAATACTGGACATGGCACTCTCGGCTGGACGCAGGCAGCTGGAAGCGCTAGCATCGTTGCCGATATTATAGAAGGCAATGAACCCCAAATTAATATGAATGGACTGACACTCAGATGAGAGACGATAGTATAAGTTTAGAGGACTACTCAAAAAAAAGCTCGCTGGACGATGTATATAACATGTTCGCGAACCTAGGGGACTTCAAGAATTTCTTTTATGATTGGGGTGGATTAAACGAATGGCTATTCCTGCAAATCAATAGTCTTCGTGGCGGCACTTATGATACAGTAATGCTCCTGATTACCAAACTGGGAGATCATAAAATTTTCCCCTATGTTCTAATCGGACTGCTTGGCTATGTATTTGTTGCCTCCATTTTTCGCAAACTTTCTGGACGTGGGGCCATCAAGCCCAGACTAGTAATGTGGTTTGGCATTTTTACAGTGCTAATAGCCGGCTTTGCCGTGAATGGCCTATTTACAATTTATGCCAAAGATTATTTTGAATACGAACGTCCCTATGTTGCGCTCGAGTCAAAGGATGTGCACTTACTGGAACCTCAGGAAATTGATGATGATAAGCGTAGTTTCCCGAGCGGACATGTTGGCTTCATCACTTTTCTTATAATTAGTCTGTGGCCAGCGTTCAGAGATGATTGGAAATGGTACAGCTTACTTGTGGTTGCAGCTGTTGGCTGGACACGGGTCTCACTAGGGGTGCATTATCCTGCAGATGTGCTGTGGAGCTTCCTATTCACCACCACTATTATCATCACGGTACGTGCCGTAACTTATACTATTTTGCGCAAACTCTTTAACGTCGTCTGCTGATGTCGCCAGACGTTCAGTATTGCAATATTCCTGCGACCGACACCATTGCAGCACATCGCCTAGCTTACTATGATTGGGGAGACAAAACCGCTGACAAAACAGTTCTCTGCGTACATGGCCTTACCAGAAATGCACGTGACTTTGATTTTCTAGCAAAAGCACTAGACAGCAACTACAGAGTTATCTCCGTAGACATCGCAGGGCGCGGAAAGAGTCATTACCTATCTGATCCGGCAAGCTATAATTATACAACCTATGCCACAGACATGGCGACCTTCATTCATATTCTCGGACTAAAAGATATTCATTGGGTTGGCACCTCGATGGGCGGCATCATCGGTATGATGCTAATCAATATGCTGCCCGGTGTTATTCGTTCGCTTACTTTAAATGATATTGGCTGCCTGATACCTGCTTCTGGCCTTAAGCGCATTCTGGCTTATGCAGGCAACAACACAATATTTGAAACCCGCTCTTTGGCGGAGCAAGCCTTACGTAGCAATTGCCAATCGTTTGGCATTACTAATGAAGAGCATTGGCAGCATTTATTTGTGCATAGCATTATTGAAGAAAATGGGAAGATCCGGCTTGCCTACGACCCACATATTACTGATAGCTTACCACCTGCCGATAAAGCTGAAGACGTTGAAATGTGGCCAATGTGGGAGGCCGTGAGCAAGATACCCACTCTGCTTATTCGTGGTGAAAACTCTGATATTCTTCTAAGGGAAACCGCCCTAAACATGCAGACCACTCATCCACAGCTTACGCTTGCAGAAATAGCTAATACAGGGCACGCTCCGATGCTGATGGATGACGCGCAGATAAAACTAATTAGAGAGTGGCTAGAGACAGTATAAAATTACTGCGCACAAACGGCGAGTGGCGCAAGTGCTGGCTGCATAGAGATTCCCAAGATTAGCAACGCAAGCGCCATAGCATAGGTCAGCTTCACACGCTCCTCGGTGCCGTACATAAGGTCGATTAATTTTTCGCCCAGATTTTTTGCAGAATCAAAGGCAGGCTTAAACGCATGATCGTGAATTGCGATAGCTTTAGTGCGTGGCATAAATCCCCCTTCGTGTGTGTTATCAACAGCCTCATTATAACAAATACGCTGTGTTTTGTTAATAAAAAACGCACGGGAAAGCCTTATTGGGGCTAACATCCGTGCGTTTAATAAGAAAAGAGAAACGTTAGTCGTTTCTATCGGCGTTTTTACGAGCCATCTTGCGAGCCCTTCTCTTCGACTCCGCTGCTTGACGCACACGGGCCTCGGAAGGTTTTTCATAATGACGACGCATTTTCATCTCGCGGAAAAGACCTTCGCGCTGCATTTTCTTTTTCAATGCGCGCAGAGCCTGATCAACATTGTTATCACGTACAACTACTTCAACCAAAAAAATATACCCCCTTCCGGGATAATCGAATTAAAGACGAACTATGATAATAACAAAGGACTGAGCGGCTGTCAAAGCAATAAAGCTAATATCCATCAAATAGTTAGCAGCTCATCCTGTACTGATTGACAGGTGTTATCACTACATGGCTGATAACGCACAGCAAGCCTCAGAGGCGGGCGTTTCTCACCACTTTCTGGCATTTTCAACAATGCAGTGATCGTCACTATCCCTTCATAAATATTATTCGCTGCCTTGGGATACAGCACATCTATCAGCGTTATTCCTTCTCCCTGCACATCAATTTGCGTAGGAATTAATTCCCGCTGCGCCACCTGATTCGCATTGATATGCCAACCATCTCTGATATCTAGCCTGATCATTAGCCTGTAATTTCCTTCTGCTCCCTGCTCTGACGGAAGCAATTCTGCCGCTATTTTAACCAGACCATCCTTTTGCAGTGGCAATTCCCGTGCTTCAAATATCACATTGCGGGGAGCTTTTCCTTCTGTGACAGATAAAAACTTTAACGCAGATTGAAGTATACTAGCTGACTCCACTGTTATTTTTGTATTACCACTTAGGAAAAAATCGAGCGTTGTCTGCGCTTTTTTGCGATGCACATCTCCTTTGGTAAATGCAAACAATCGCGCCCAGTTTTCAACCATCAACGCATTCGCACTCGGCAAACTGGAATCTTCCGCGCTTTTAATACGCAGCAACAAATAGTCATTCTCTACTGTGCCATAATAGCCAGGCACCTTATCTGAAAACAATTCATCAGCGCGATCCGAGAGTGATATTGTCGCATCGAGCATGGCCTCATCTTCAGTTGCCTCATACACACTAAGTAGCCCTTTGATCAGGCACGCATAGTCTTCCAGCGTTGCAACGAATTGCGCACGCCCTCCAGTTACAATACGGCACAGCTCACCATCGTTATTGATGCCATGTTCAAGTAAATACTCCGCAGCGCGTCGGGCAATTTTTACGTAGCGCTCAATGCCAAACACTTTACCTGCATTCGCATAGGCATCGATCATCAGCCCGTTCCAGCTTACGATGATTTTGTCATCCAACCCCGGAGCTTTGCGCTTATTACGCTCGGCGAGCAGCTTGTTCATTATCTCTGCGGTCATAGCGGCTAACTGTGGATATGGCATATCTAACTGAAGCGCCATTTCATCAAGCGGCTTACGCGCTACAATCACCTGACCGTCTGTGTGTTTATGGCCTGGAAAAGCAGGAATATCTGCAAGCGCAAACACACTTACAAAAAAATGCGCCTCTTCCGGAGTTAGCACCTCTTCAATCTGCTGTGAGGTCCATGCGTAATATGCGCCTTCTATCTGATCCGTTTCAGCGTCAATTGCCGCGTAGAACGCGCCATTTCCATCAGTAAAAGGGCCACACACAAAGTCCAGCACACTTTTGGCAATATCTGCCAGATATTCATTACCGGTGAATCGCGCAGCATCAGTATAGTTTCGAGCGAGCAACGCCTGATTATAAAGCATCTTTTCGAAATGCGGCACGTACCATTCTTTGTCTACTGCGTAGCGATGAAATCCACACCCCACATGGTCATAAATACCGCCAGACGCCATTTTTCCTAGCGTCTTGGTGAGCATGTTAAGCGCTGCTGGATTATCCGTGCGCTCATAATATGCGGACAAGAAATTCAAATAACATTCATGCGGAAATTTAGGCGCCTGAAAAAACCCACCGGCACGTGCATCGTGATATCCCTGAAGCGAGGCAAACAATTCATCGGCCAAAACATCGATATCAACTTCCTGCCTTTCAGTTGATGGTTGGTGTATCAAATGCGGCCGCATTGCGCTTACTATATTTTCCGCCTGTTTTCGTACTTCCTCTTCTTGCGTTGACCAGGAATAATTAAGCCATTCAAGCAACCGCGGAAATGCCGGACGATTATGCGATTCATCTGGTGCGTAGGTACCCCCCGCATAAAATGGCTTCAAATCCGGCGTCAGAAAAACATTATTCGGCCAGCCGCCCTCATGCGTCATTAGCTGGCGTGCCACCATGTATATTTCATCAAGCTCCGGGTGTTCTTCCCTATCTACCTTGATGTTAACAAATAACCGATTCATCAGCGAAGCGATGGATACATTCTCAAACACCTCACGCTCCATCACATGACACCAGTAGCAAGTGGAATAGCCTATCGATAGTAAGATAGGCTTATTTTCCTTACGCGCACGTTCGATCGCCGCCTCGCCCCATGGATGCCAATACACTGGATTATGTGCATGCTGTTTCAGATAAGGGCTTGTGGAGTGCACCAGCGGGTTGGTGAACTGTGGATTGCGTTCAATCGTCTGGATAGGATTTACTCCTTGTAAACAGCAGCCAGCCTTGTTTCTATATCCTTGAGAATATAGCGGTGATCTTCCCTGCCCTCAACATTAAATTCTTCGGACGAAAACCATTTACGCTCCGCAGTGCTGGCAGCGATTTCTGAGGTGGGCAGAAAGTTTTTTTGATCGGCAATTTCAGAGGCAAACAGCCACATAGTTCGGCTCCTGCCCGTAGTGGCAGAAGAAAATTCATAAGGCCCCATATTATATAGCTTCACAATATTACTCATCTTAAGCCCAAGCTCTTCGATACACTCTCGTACTGCCGTTTGCGCGAGTGTCTCTACTTCGTCCGTACGGTGCTTGAATTCTTTAATATCCTTCCACCCTACATCCGGCACATAATGCATACGTGTTCCCTTACATATCTGAAATGGAGGCTCTCCCAATGATGGCACTTTGTTTTGCGGCTTCATGGCATAGAAACGATAAGGATTTCCCGGTACGAACGGTACCACACCAGCTTTTAAATAGTTCTCCGTCGCGTATAGCTCTTCGTCTTCCATCATAGATGTGATGGCGGTATTCTCCAAAAAATCACGGATTTGAGTATGAATGTCAGAAGTCATGTTTCTACTGTGGCAGGGATTATGAATTTTGACAATAGCTTCCACCGCAAATTACTTGCCAACCCACAATAACTTAATGTGAAGCCAGAGATTCATATGTTTGCCATAGCGTGTGCGATGTTTGTCGATAGTCGCACCCGCCTTTTGCCACCCCTTAATGGATTCGGGCGAAATGGTATGCAACAAGGCGCCTGCCATCGCATCTACTTGATCGCCAGTATTGGGCATCTCTGGATAGCGGTTACGATAGCTACCCACCAATGCCACCAACGTATCGTGATTCAGATGCTTCTTCGTGATGAGCGGCGCTAATGTTTCTAACACCGGGTGTTTGCGAGCGGGTTTACCACTAAAAATATCATCCAGTGATTCTTGCCACCATGCATAACGAATATGTGCATTTACTTCTTCTGTTACCGAAACATGTACATGCGCAAGTTCAGCATCAAGTGCGTATAGTGCCAACAAATCATTACGCTGTTCTGTAGGCACAAAAAGACTATGCAGGAAATTATCGCGCTTCAAAGAGCGCACTAAATCAACACAATAAGAATGATTATCATTATCAATTTCAGTCATTTATCGATGCACCCATTGAAATCCTGAGTAAAAAAGTATAGATAGTGTATTCCTATGCAAACTACCAGACGACAATTCTGCCAATCACTCGCTGCCGCGTCAGTATTAACCGTTGGAGGAACACTTATGTCAAATGCACTTGCAAAAAACACCAACCCCTCTGGAGGAAATATGTCTTTTACGTTACCTGAACTGCCTTATGCACCTAACGCTCTTGAGCCACACATGTCGGCTAATACTTTTTCTTATCACTATAACAAACACCATCAGGCATACGTAACCAACCTGAACAAAATGATTGAAGGCACGCCTTTCGCGGGTAAATCGCTCGAAGATATTATTATGGAATCTTCGAAAGATGCTGCTCATGCGGGTATTTTCAACAATGCTGCGCAAGTGTGGAACCATACTTTTTTCTGGAACTCTATGAAGCCCAATGGTGGCGGCGCACCTAGCGGTGAGCTGGCTGCAAAGATTGATGCCGACTTTGGTGGCTTCGATAAATTCAAAGAAGAATTCAAACAAGCCGGTGCCACACAATTTGGTAGCGGTTGGGCATGGCTAGTGCTGGATGGCGACAAGCTGAAAGTAGTAAAAACAGCAAACGCTGAGCTGCCTATGACCAAAGGCCAAAAAGCACTGCTTACCATGGATGTATGGGAACATGCGTATTATCTGGATTATCAAAACAAACGTCCGGATTACATCGCAACATTTCTGGATAAGCTAGTGAACTGGGAATTTGCAGAGAAAAACTTCGCTGCGTAGTTATTTGCGCTCTCTGATAACTCCTAATTTAGTATCAACAGCTGCTTTTATTCTTCCCACAACAAGCGGAACCGTTTGCTCTGCCTCGAACTCTAAGCCACTTTTTAGGGCTTCAGTTAGTGCGTGCTCTGCATGTTCATACCCAATCATTGCTCTTGGCTGGAGCGCCTTTGGCATGTAGAGCACCTCGATTCGTGCTGCGATAAAGTCACCAAAACGATCAATCACATCATCCAAGGCGTCCTGCTTAATAGGCAGCTTATTGAGGATAGTTCGCGTAACTTCGGTCGAAGCTTTTAGAATTTCTTTACTGTGTCTATACATCAGCAAGGCCTGTAGCTGCCTATACAGAACATCAGGATTATCTGAAAACGAGGAGTCTTTTTCGGCCATCAACTCACCTTTAATGCCTTTTTAGTGCGAGCGTTCGTAACCAAATGCTTTATCGATAGCCTTTCCCATCTCGCGCATCACTTGCGTCACTTGCTGTTCTTTATTAGCATTAGATTCCAGCAAGAATGTTTCCACTTCTCGCTTTGCACTATCGTAGTTATTCCAAGCCCTTTCCGACTCCTGATAAACAGCGTCAGCAGGTATTCTACGTTGCGCCGCCTTCATCTCGACCATATTTTGGATAAGCTCGTTAAGCGCTTCAGTCTTATCTTCAGGAACAGGTAGTTTTTCAGCTATCGATTGTGCAGCCAAAAACGCTTCTTTCACTTGCCCATCAGATATTTCGAGCCCATATCCGGCTTTAATTTCATCATCGCGGCCAGACTCTAAAGTTTTCTTATAATCTATAACTTCTGCTTCAATTCTTTCGAAAAGCCTCGATGCCTCATTATGCTCCAAAACGGATGACACAGCAGTTGTAAAGTCTATACCGCATTCATGATAATCACGTATCCCTTTCATGCTGTCTATCTTTGCTGCCGCTTCCATAACCGCAGGGCGTATCTTTTTTTTCTTTCTATCAGATAGTCCTAATGGTGAGATAGCGCGCACAACAATATTTTGCACTAGTTTGGGATCGAGCGCCTCCTCCGCAGAAGCATCTGGCTTGCTACGCCGCAAACCAGACAAGGCAGCACCTATATCACTCTGTTCAATTTGTCTTTTCCAGAAATCGCCCACGCGCACTTCCTCGCTAATGATACAAAGAAATCATTATAGGTTAAAAAATCTATAGAAATTATGAAGATTCCGTGACGAATCAACCGGCCATATCGTTAAAAATCAATGAATTAGCTGATTACTGAAGCCCGCCAACTCCACCTTTATCTCGACCCTGGCCGGTGCCTACGGCAGGAGGAGCCATTTCACCTAGCTGTCCTTCGGATACATTCTGCCCACCCTCAATCTGTGCGGATTGCATCGCGTCAGTTATATACTGACCCGCATCACTCAGACTACGAATTTGTGTACCAGCGTGGCGTGTATTAGTCATTTCAAGGTTGTTGGCCAAAGAACGAATCTGTTCTGGAGTAAGCTGATCTGCTCCAGGTATAACCTGTCTAATCTCATCAACAAACATATCGTATTGTGCCTGCTCTTCTGTACTACGCTCGCCCTCAGGTTTTTGCGCAATAGAAATGTCTTCTTGTTTGCTTTCCATCCAAGCTTGGAAATCTTCTTCACTAGTCAATTTCTCTGGTGTGGCAACTTCGTTCATAGCATTCTCCTTTGCTTTTCTAGCTTATGGTATTTAGCCTAGCATGGCTGTCTGGGCTTTTAAACCCCGAATATATGACAATCAGATGACGATTTCTATATAAAACAATAGCTTATAAATATTACAGTGAGGTTACACCGCGATAAGTGCTGCCGCCACGTGCCTGCCTTCGCTCATAAGCACATTAAATGTGCGACAAGCTGCACCCGTATCCATCGATTCTACGGCAATATTATGTGCCTTCAGGTGGCTGTGTATTGCCGGCGGAATAGGTCGCATTGTTTGACCGGTACCGATCAAAACCAACTCTATTTCATCAGCTCGTCGTATTAAGCCTTCAAAATGATCTAGGCTAAAATCTTCCGACGCCCCTATTTCCCAGCTCATAGTTTTTTCAGAAAACACCAGTAGTGAACCACCAATAAACTCATTATTTATTTTGAAGCCATCATTACCATAACCCGTAATGAGTTGGCGGTTTTGAGGTATGGAGGGAGTAATATCCACTGCTAAATCGGCAGGGCCTTAGGCTTAGTACGGCGAAGCCAGGTTACCACCATTAGGCGTGTTACCAACACAGCCGTAAAGAGCGAACAGATAATACCGATGGCCAGCGTTACTGCAAAGCCCTTCACGCTACCTGTTCCGAACTGGAATAGGATCAATGCGGCAACTAAGGTCGTAATCTGGGAATCAATGATGGTGCCAAATGCTAGACGGAACCCATCTTCAATCGCAGCATACACAGATTTACCATTGCGCGCCTCTTCACGCATACGCTCGTAAATGAGTACGTTGGCATCCACCGCCATACCAACCGTAAGCACTATCCCCGCGATACCCGGCAAGGTAAGCGTTGCTCCAAAAACAGCAAGCAATGCCATCACCATAAAACCATTCATAATCATGGCAATATTGGCAAATACGCCGAACAGACCATAGAAAAGCACCATAAAGATAATGACCAGCCCTACGCCGATTATTACCGCAGTCGTGCCAGAGGCAATAGAGTCCGCTCCCAAGCTTGGTCCAACAGTGCGTTCCTCAATGATTTTGAGTGGTGCGGGAAGCGCACCTGCGCGAAGTAATAGCGCAAGATCATTGGCAGATTCCGTCGTAAAGCTACCGCTGATTTGTCCGCTACCTCCAATGATCGGAGTGCGAATCACTGGCGCAGTAATCACTTTATTATCGAGCACGATGGCAAACAATTTGCCGACATTCTCTGTCGTGATGTCACCAAATTTACGTGCGCCAATATTGTTGAAACGGAAATTAACCACCGGCTCACCAGTCTGCTGGTCATAGCCAGTGCTTGCATCCACCAACATGTCGCCAGATAGCATCACACGGCTTTTGATCGCATATTTGCGTGGCCTGCCATCTTGTAATTCTTCTCCCCGATCACCTAATATCACTCGCGTTCCCGGAGGCACCAAGCCACGCTCAATATCAGCGTAATCAACAGACTCATTCACCATATGGAAAGTCATCTTTGCGGTACGTCCAAGCAGATTCTTTAACCGCTCGGGATCACTCAAACCCGGCACCTGAAGCAAAATACGCTCTGTGCCTTGGCGCTGAATAATAGGTTCTTTGGTACCAGTCTCATCAATACGCCTGCGTACAATTTGCAGTGACTGCTCGATAACCTGCTGTTTACTCGTTTCCTGCCAGCGCTCACCAAAAATAGCCGTGTAGCTACGCCCATTTTTCTCGATTTCAATGTCTGGGCTAATATTGCGAAGCAGAGATTCAATATCCACATCTTCAGCCACATCATCACGCAAGGTAAAGGTTACCTTATCGTCACTACGGCGGAGGTTTTTATAACCAATTTTTTCTTTACGAAGTTGCGCGCGTATTTCGGAAGTTAGGTTCAATAACTGTTCGCGCATAAAAGCATCAAAGCCTACCTCCAGCAGAAGATGTGAACCGCCTTGTAGGTCCAACCCCAAATTCACCACCTTGTCAGACAATACGTCAGGTAGCTTACTACGCGTTTGTTCGCTCAGAAAGGTTGGGATAGATAGCGTGATGAAGCAGATACATGCTACGAGGATAAAAGTGATTTTCCATTTGGAAAAATGCAACATCGCTTCTAATTGTCGTTCGCGCTTACACCTGAAGAGGCGCCGCCGACAACATCAGTAATTGAAGAGCGTGAGACGCGTACTTTTACGCCTTGCGCAATCTCCAGATGCACCACATCATCGCCTTCAAATTTAGAAATAGCACCAATAAGACCACCAGAGGTAATCACTTTATTACCTTTAGTCAGGTCTTTCAGCATTGCTTGATGCGCCTTAAGACGTTTTTGCTGTGGACGTATCAGAATAAAGTAGAAAATGAAAAACAACATCCCCAGAATAAGGAGGTTATCCATCATCATCTTCTCAGCTGAAAGCTCGTAAGGCGTTTGCAACTCGCTGCCATCGGCAGCGATCTCAGTATTCATGGGCTGAGTGTCTTCAGCGGCCATTACGTCAGATACGAATAAGCGCATAACTATTTAATTTTTGCTTCGTTAAACATCACATGCTTACGCACGACAGGGTCGTATTTTTTAAGCGCGAGCTTCTCTGTTTTGGTCTTAGGATTTTTCTTCGTAACGTAGTAATATCCTGTCGACGCAGAGCTAAGTAATTTAACGAGTAAAATGTTCTTTTTTGCCATAACAATAATCTCTGTAAGAATGAGGCAGACACCATAGTCACAGCCAAGTTTCTGTCAAGTATAAACTTATTGATGTTCAGCGCCCCTAAGATATTAAATCTTTTGACTTTTTGGGTATTTTACGGCTTATTCTGCGAGAAAACTGGATATATTTATGAGCAAAGCAAAAATAACAAAGGCCGTATTTCCCGTAGGTGGACTTGGAACGCGCTTTTTACCGGCCACAAAATCAATGCCAAAAGAAATGCTGCCAGTGGTGGATAAGCCATTGATTCATTATGCATTTGAAGAAGCCAAGGCTGCAGGCATTGAGCAATTTATATTCGTAACGGGTCGCAATAAAAACGCTATAGCCAACCATTTTGATCATGCGCATGAGCTACAAACCTTACTTGGTAGTAAAAACAAGAAAAAAGAATTGGAAACGGCTAGTGACTGGTTACCAGATGCAGGAAATATCCTGTTCACCCGTCAGCAACAACCTCTAGGCCTTGGCCATGCTATTTGGTGCGCACGCCATATGATAGGCGATGAGCCCTTCGCTGTTATTCTGGCAGATGACATGGTGCTATCGAAAACCCCTTGCCTCAAGCAAATGGTAAGCGCTTACTCTGGCGGAAATATGCTTGCGGTAACGGATATACCTCGCGCACAAACCAACCAATACGGCATTGTCGATATAGACAAGAAAGCTACTCAAAAAAACAAATCACTTGTAAAGGCCAAAGGGTTGGTCGAGAAGCCTGACCCGAGCAAAGCCCCCTCTACTCTTTCTATTATCGGCCGCTACATCCTCCAGCCCGATGTTTTCACGTTCCTGGACAAACAAAAACCGGGCGCGGGTGGCGAAATACAAATTACAGATGCTATCAATAAGATGATCGGTAAACATGATGTTTATGGCTACCGTTATAGTGGCACACGCTATGATTGTGGAAGTGTTGCTGGTTATGTAGCAGCAAACCTGGCCTATGCATTGGAGCGCAAAGATTTGCGCAAACAAGTTAAACAAGAAATCAAAACACTGTTGAAAGAATAGATATGCAAATTGCAGTTATTGGTACCGGCTATGTTGGTCTGGTTTCCGGAGTATGTTTTTCCGAGTTTGGTTTTCATGTCACCTGTGTAGACAAAGACGGAGACAAAATCGCTAAGCTCCAACAGCAGATTATGCCGATTTATGAGCCTGGCTTGGAGCAGTTAGTGGCGAACAACCGTAAAGCAGGAAGGCTCTCCTTCTCTACTGACCTAAAGCAAGCACTGGGAAATGCAGATGTGGTGATTATAGCAGTGGGCACTCCATCTAATGCCACGGATGGCATGCCAGATCTCACCGCGCTACACGCCGCAATCAAAGAAGTAGCAACAACTCTGAATAAGCATGCCGTTATCATTATCAAATCCACAGTACCGGTCGGTAGCAATCGTGAACTCAGTAAAATGGTTACAGAAAGCAATCCGGAACTGGACTTTGACCTTGTGTCCAATCCAGAATTTCTGCGTGAAGGCAATGCCATTAAAGATTTCATGACGCCAGATCGTATTGTGGTTGGTATTGATTCAAAGCGCGTATGTGAAACCATGCAGAAATTATACGCCCCCATCTGCTTAAATGGTGCTCAGCTTTTCTTCACTACATTTGAAAGTGCAGAACTCATTAAATATGCTTCGAATTGCATGCTTGCATCGCGCGTAGCATTCATCAATGAAATGGCCAATATTTGTGAGAAAACCGGCGCCAATATACGCGATGTCGCTCGCGGCATAGGCATGGATGAGCGTATTGGTGACAAGTTTTTAAATCCCGGACCAGGTTTCGGTGGCTCATGCTTTCCTAAGGATGCGCTTGCACTTCAACAAATTGCAAAAAAACTGGAGTGCCCCAGCCAATTACTCGATGCCATTATTGACAGTAACGAGAAACGCAAACGACTTATGGCGCAAAGAATTATTGCCACGTGTGATGGAGATGTAAAAGGCAAAACATTATCTGTATTGGGGGTTACCTTCAAACCGGGCACGGATGATATGCGTGAGAGCCCTAGCCTGACCATTATTCCAGAACTACTCAAGGCAGGTGCGTCTATTCGTGTATATGACCCAGAAGGCATCCCAGAAGCGAAGAAGCTTCTTACTGGTGATATTACATGGTGCGATGATTCTTACGCAGCTATGGAAGGGGCAGATGCTCTTATCATACTTACCGAGTGGAACGAGTTCCGCAGCCTGAATATCAAGAAGGTCAAGACTCTATTAAATGATCCATTGGTGATTGATTTGCGGAATATATACAAAAGACAGGATATGCAAAAATATGGATTCCATTATGTATCCATTGGAAGACAGGATGTAATCCCTGGGCAACCATGGATTCCTGATCTTAATATGGATGATGAAAAAGTGGCCTAGCCACGACCTCGATAGTTCGCTACACCCTGCTCTGGAATCCACACATTTTCAGGTGGCCTTCCACTTTGATAGAATACATCAATGGGCATACCTCCCCTAGGGTACCAATACCCACCAATACGCAACCAGATAGGTTCGATTTCCTTAATAAGCCGCAAAGCGATCGCAACCGTACAGTCCTCATGAAACGCACCATGATTACGGAAAGAACCAAGGAACAGCTTTAGCGATTTGCTCTCTACCAAGTATTTATTTGGCACATAATCAATGACCAGATGAGCGAAATCAGGCTGCTCTGTGACAGGGCATAGAGAAGTAAATTCCGGGCAGGAGAAACGAACATTATACTGCGTATCAATATGTGGATTACCCACCTTCTCGATGACCGCAACATCAGGAGATTCCGGCAGTCCTACTTTTTCGCCAAGTTGGTTCAATTTGCTCATGGCAGCCTTTTAACATCAGGCATTTATAAAGACAAGACTATAGCAGTTTTTTACCCCCACCTATTTCTCCTCCACCCCCTCCTGCTTCAGCTGAAGAGGCCTTGCCAGCAACCATGTTTCTTGCACCAAATCCCCCAACAGGTGGGTCTGGCAAATCATAAAACCATTCCATTTGAATTAGATCGACAGAGAACTCGGCTATTATAGCGCTTTCTGCTGTACCCAAAAAAACCACCTGAAAATTAGGGTCGTTTATATTGGTGGGTATATTTTTTTCCCCAAAAAACTCAGTAATGTTTATCTCATCATTACCCTCAGGTGGCCCTTGAGTTGTTACAGAGGATTGCCCAAAACTTATTAAGCCCACACCGGGAAATACTACCGTAAGGGCTCCCCACAAACAATCCGGCTGATCTACATAACCGTTGATATATAGCTTTGCCGTAAGATTAGTTGCTTCATCTGGAATATTGAACCCAAAGCCTCCTAACCAGAGATTGCTTGTATTCGTCGTGGTAAGCGTACTATCCGCCGAAGTATATATTCCATCATCTATCAAAACATTGGCTGGAATATTCCAACTGTTTGCCACATTAGTAGCATCTGTAGCGGTAGATGGCGTTACTTTTCCTGTTGAGGTACTGCCCATTTCTATAGTCCATGATACGTATTAAAAGACGCCGTATCGACAAACTCCTGTTCACTGATAAGTGATAATCCGAGCTTGGTACCGTTTGTATTGTCATACAGGCTATTATAGCCTCTTATACCAATATTAAGCGGGCAACATAGATCGGGATATTGCTTAGCAGTATCGTCCCACAGCTTCTTGATTACCTTTTTAATAAGATCATTTGGGTTCAGGTTAGGGAGTTCATCACCTACCGTAAATAAATCATAGCACAACCCCACCTCGTTTATGACCATTACGATATCGTAGTCAGAACAAATATATTCACCACATACCCCCGTGCCATTCGCAAAAGAACCTGTAAGAATTACGTCACACACAGCGCCCCGTATCGTGATTTCCGTGGCGTCACAACGCGCAGGAAGTTCATTCACTAAATAAGTAGTAACATCTTTAAGTGTCTGTTTTTCTGTGGCTGTAAGGTCGTTGAAATGCATTACGCCACCTTTCTTTCGAAGAAGATTTGCACTAAAATATAGCCTGCAGAGGTATCAGGTAAATCTAACCCAACATATTGCCCTGCCGCCACATCTGTATTTGGGGTTGTAGTTGCTTCCGTAGCTCCGGAAACCGCTATTGTAGTGATTGTTGTGGGGGTAGCATCAGTGGGGTTATCCATATCGAGTATGCCTAATGAATAACTACTGTTTCCATTAACCGCCAATCGCACTTCGGTAACCGTAATGCCATTGGCAAACTGATCGGCATCCACATAGAAGATGAATGGCTGACCTTCAACAGCCTCATGCTGGTGAGGGTTATAGATGGGACAAGAGAGGGACTGAGGTGCATCATTACCATCAACACCGGCTGGTCCTTGTGAACCTTGAGGCCCTTGCAGACCAACCGTAATTACCTGAATTGTTTTTTCAGCAACTTCGAGCGTATGGTTCGAGCCTACCTCAATTTTTTGAATCGATGGCTCTACGACAACTATCGTATCACTCATCGCGTCACCTCAGCGCTAACAATTAAATTACCCTGCAAGATACGTGTCACATTTCCTGAGCCATCAATAAGTTCTAAGTCGTACACACCACTGACTGCAGGCAATGCCGAACTTGCCGTATCGTCCATAGATAGGGTAACGGTTCCCGCCGAACCTCCGAGTATAATCCCACTATTTTCTGTGGTCAGGTCAATAAATGGTGTGGACACATCCACACTAGTACGCGCCATCATGCGTGCTGTGTATCCGGTTAGATCAACGGGTGTATCACCCTCATCTTTCCAGATAAGTTGTTGGTTGTAGGTAGTGCCCTGATAGATCGTAATATCGTATTTTCCGGGGGAAATGGTCATATGCTGCTCCTTGTTTCATCACAAGGATATGCACTTACTAATGGTCAGGAAGGGGAAAAATAAAACAACTCTACAAAAACCAAAGAGCCATTTGTTTTTTAGATTAGATTTAGTGCAGCCCGCCTTTACCAAATTTGTTAGGTTTTTTATATCGGCTTATAGGCAAACAGGAAAAAGAGCCACTGCTATTACAGGTACACCCTACGTTCCCACCACTACCGTCAGCTGCTGAAGCACAGTCATCATAGTTATCACCGTCAAATGTACATTCACATTTCATCGTCTCTAGGCTGTTACATCCGGTACCAGTAATAGGCTGTGATGAATTACTAGACTTTCCATTTAGTTGGCTACAACCACCATCAGAAGACATTATTAGTGTGCTATCAATCTCAGCAATCAATTCTTCAAACATGTGATCGCGATTTTGCGTCGAAAAGGCAGCCGATGAACTAAAACAACAAGTTGCTATTATTGCGATAATTGATGTTCTGTAAGACATAACACTCTCCTACTCTGATATAATACGTGGGTCTCATTATAGGAAAATACGGTTACACCCTCACGACAGCTCAATGAAGGTTCTGTGACAATTGGCCAAGAAAACAGCTTAAACCATTGTTTAACAATAATTCTAGATATTGGTGACTTTTAGGGAAATGGGGCGAGTGATGGGATTCGAACCCACGACATCCAGAATCACAATCTGGCGCTCTAACCAACTGAGCTACACCCGCCACAACAGGAGATGGGCATTAGGGATTAGGCCTTAGCCCATGAAAAGTCAATATAAACCTCTAATGAATGGCTGAGAAATGCGCTTTTAGGTGTTTTGCCACGTTAGGAGATACGAATGAGGAAATATCACCGCCCAAACGAGCTATCTGTTTTACAAAGCGAGAAGAAATAAAGTGAGTGTCATCAGAAGCAGTCAGAAAGACGGTTTCCACATCCGGTTTTAGACGGGAGTTCATGCAGGCCATCTGGAATTCATACTCAAAATCGGATACGGCGCGCAGCCCCCTGATCAGAATATTCGCATCATTCTCTTCTGCAAAATTCACCAACAAACCTGAAAATGTTTTTACTTCGATACGTTTTGCATCTCCTCCCAGACTGGCAACATCTTCTTCCACCAGCTGTGCACGAGTCGCGAGGTCAAACACTGGTGCCTTCCCGGTATCAAGCGCAACGCCAATCACCAATTTATCCACCACGTTAACCGCACGTTTAATAATATCCATATGCCCAACCGTAGCCGGGTCAAATGTGCCGGGATAAATACCAGTTCGCATTACTCTGTGCCTTCAGTATCGTCTTTAGAGATTTCTACAACTTTATCTTCAGCGGTTGTTTCAGTTCCCTCTTCTGATGTGGTTCCCTCTTCTGATGTAGTTCCCTCATCCTCAATATCTTCACTACCTTCTGGCACAGGTACAACAGAGACTACTTTCTCGCTCTTTCCTGTTTTGAGGATCGTCACACCTTGTGTGTTACGACCGGCTATGCGGATACCGTCAATCGGGCAGCGAATCACCGTCGCCTTATCGGTCATCAGCATGATTTCGCCTTCATTCTCGACAGGCTGACTGGAAACCACCTTACCGTTACGTGCGCTGGTTACGATGCCCACAATACCTGAACCACCACGACCAATCGTACGATATTCGTAAGCAGAACTACGTTTACCATAGCCATTCTCCGTTACGGTCAGAATAAATTGCTCTGCAGCTTCAAGCTCAGCAAAGCGTTCCGGACTTAGTGCCACATCTGCCACTGCCTCTTCATCGCTTGCGCCGCTCTCTTCGTCTTCAGCGCCTTCTGCACGACGTTTAGCCGCAGCCATCTTGAGATAACTCTGGCGCTCTTCAGCCGTAGCTTGAATACCAGACAGGATGCTCATAGAAACCACTTCGTCACCTTCGACTAGCTTCATACCACGTACACCGTCGGAGGTACGGCTCTTAAATACACGCACACCGGACACAGGGAAACGGATACATTTACCGCCTTTGGCAGTGAGCATTACATGGTCGTCTTCGTTACATACTTTAACGCCGATCAGTTTATCGTCTTCATCCAAACGGATGGCAATTTTACCATTGGCGCGAATATCATGGAAATCAGACAAATCATTACGGCGCGCATTACCTTTAGCGGTCGCAAAGAAGATATTCATATTATCCCATTGCGATTCATCTTCTGGCAGCGGCATAAAGGTCGTAATTGTCTCGCCTTCAGAAAGCGGGAAGATATTGACCAGTGCTTTACCGCGCGTATTGGCAGCACCGAGCGGAAGCTTATAAACTTTAAGTTTATAAACCTGTCCTTTGTTCGAGAAGAATAATACCGGGGTATGGGTATTTACCACCAGCAACTCGCTCGTAATGTCCTCATCGCGCATATTCATACCCGAGCGCCCTTTACCGCCGCGGCGTTGCGCACGATAAGTAGAAAGCGGCGTACGCTTAATATAACCATTCGCAGTCACCGTAAGCACCATATCTTCTTTTTGAATCAGGTCTTCAATGTCGGCTTCAAATTCTGAAAGTTCAATTTGGGTACGACGTGGTGTAGCGAATTGCTCACGCACCGCGAGCATTTCATCTTTCAAGATGCCATAAAGTTTTTGGCGATCACCGAGGATAGACAGATATTCAGCAATTTCTGTTGCCAACTGCTGCATCTCTTCATCAATTTTTTCACGCTCAAGGCCAGTAAGGCGAGAAAGTTTTAACTCAAGGATCGCACGTGCCTGTGCTTCAGTGAACTGGATTTTACCGTCTTTAACGCGGTTTCCAGAGTCATCTACCAACTGCAACAATGGCAACACATCACCCGTATCCCAGCTACGGCTCATCAATTCTTCACGTGCAGCAGCTGGATCAGGAGCCGCTTTAATTACTTTGATCACCTCGTCAATATTAGCAACGGCAATCGCCAGACCAATCAACGCATGGGCGCGGTCACGTGCTTTACCTAGCAAGAACGCAGTTCGACGCGTAATCACTTCCTCACGGAACGACACGAAAGAACTGATCACATGCTTAATGTCCATCAATTCAGGCCGCCCATTATCCAGCGCCAACATATTCACACCAAAGCTGGTTTGCAGCGGGGTAAAGCTATAAAGCTGGTTGAGTACTACATCTGGCACCGCATCTTTTTTCACTTCAACAACAACGCGCACGCCCTGCTTGTCAGATTCATCGCGTAGATCAGAAATGCCTTCAATTTTCTTGTCGCGCACCAGCTCGGCCATACGCTCAATCATGCGCGCTTTATTCACCTGGTATGGAATCTCGCTGATAACGATCGCATAACGGCCTTGTTTTATTTCTTCAATTTCTGCCTTACCACGCATAATCACGGAGCCACGGCCAGTATGCATCGCCGAACGGCAACCAGCACGACCAAGAATGATACCACCTGTTGGGAAATCAGGCCCCGGGCACACTTCCATTAACTCGTCGATCGTTACATCCACATTATCAAGGTACAGGCAACACGCATCGATTACTTCACCAAGGTTATGTGGTGGAATATTAGTCGCCATACCCACAGCAATACCACCGCCACCATTCACCAGCAGGTTCGGGAATGCCGCAGGAAGTACCACTGGCTCCTTTTCCGAACCATCATAGTTATCCTGCCAATCAACTGTGTCTTTATCGATATCCGTTAGTAGTGCGTGCGCAGGTTTAGAAAGGCGTGATTCCGTGTAACGCATTGCCGCTGCGTTATCACCATCCATGGAACCAAAGTTACCCTGACCATCTACCAGCTCCAGGCGCATCGAGAATGGCTGCGCCATACGCACCAACGCATCATAAATCGCGGAGTCACCATGCGGGTGATATTTACCCATCACGTCACCGACGATACGCGCTGATTTTTTATAAGGCTTGTTGTGTTCGCAACCCAGCTCCAACATTCCGTATAAAATACGGCGATGCACTGGTTTCAGACCATCTCGCACATCAGGAATCGCACGCGATACGATCACGCTCATCGCGTAATCGAGGTACGATTTTTTCATTTCATGTTCAATGGAAACTGGCAAAAGCTCTTGGCTTTCAGTAGTAGTATTATCGCTCACAGAAGGTCACCTTGTAATTGATGGTAAATAGATGATTAATTTCTAGCAGATTCTATAGAAGGATCAATAGAATAACGATGAGTTTATGTTTATTTTTAGTATTGTAATACAGGTGCATACAACACAACAACTAACATTAATTAACATCTAGTGACAACTGTTTATACTTGCTCTATACTGCACCATAAATCATCATAACAATCAAATATTTAGGAACATATTGTGAGGATTAGAAAATATGCTTTTGACGACCAAGGTTCGGTTGCCGTTATAAAACATATGGGGCGCAAGGATGCACATAGCACAGGTTTCATTGTGGATAAAGAGGGCGTCATCACCCATTTCCTAGGAAAGACCACTCCCAGTCAAATGAAAGGTCTAGAGATTGCTCTTAATTATGGCACCGACACAACAACACCCAAACCTGAAATTCGTGACCATGATGAAATGCAACGAATCGATTGGCTGGGTAGCACATGGTCGCTAACCCCAGTCAATAAAACTGTGGAAGAATTGGAAGCTAATACCAATGTTCTGGGAGCCGCAGGTGAAGAACTTACCAAAGTTTTAAAGCAACATGCGCAAAACCCAGAAGCCCCATCAGGCTGGCGTAACAAAATCGTCAAGGTTGAATTTCCCCAACCTGCATCCGAATCTTCTAGTGCGTCAGTCGCTCGTTGACTGATTAGTAAGGTGTTATTCTAATTCGTCAATCATGGATGAAATAACATCCAAGCCCTGTTGCCAGAAATCAGGTTTAGAGGCATCCAGACCAAATGGCGCGAGCAATTCTTTGTGGCGAAGTGTGCCACCTGCCTCAAGCATTTCGAGGTATTTTTTATCGAAGCCTTCCACACCGCCTTTTTGATATACGGCATAGAGTGAATTCACCAGGCAATCGCCAAACGCGTAGGAATACACATAGAATGGCGAGTGGATGAAATGCGGAATATAGGTCCAGAAATACTTATAGTCACCTTCCAGACGCACGCCTTCTCCAAGGCTTTCGCTTTGCACTTCCATCCAGATTTCACAGATGCGATCCAGTGATACTTCACCCTGCCTGCGCTCATCATGAAGCTTGCGCTCAAATTCGCAAAACGCGATCTGACGCACCACCGTGTTGAGCATATCTTCCACTTTAGAAGCGATCAGGCGTTTGCGGCGTTTTTCATCTTTCTCACGGCGAATCATTTCCTGAAAAGTAAGCTGCTCACCAAACACGGACGCTGTCTCCGCCAATGTCAACGGCGTATCACACATCAGGGCGCCCTGCTTATTGGAAAGCACCTGATGTACACCATGCCCCAGCTCATGCGCTAAGGTCATCACATCGCGGGATTTACCCATGAAGTTTACCAGCAAATATGGGTGTACGGCTGGAACGGTAGGATGTGCAAATGCGCCTGGCGCCTTACCCGGCGTTACTGCTGCATCAATCCACGGCTTGTCGAAAAATGTTTTTCCACATTCTGCCAGTTCAGGCGAAAAATCAGCGTAGGAAGACAACACCAGTTCCTTGGCCTCATCCCAACCATATTTCTTGTCGTCATCATCGGGCAATGGTGCATTACGATCCCAATAATCGAGCTTTTCTACACCAAACCATTTGGCTTTTAATTTGTAATAGCGATGCGAAAGATTCGGATAGTTTTTGCGTACCGTACCGATAAGCGCATCCACCACTTCGTCTTCAATATAATTACTCAGATTACGCGATGAAATTGGCTTAGCAAACTTGCGCCATTTATCTTCCGTTTCCTTATCCTTAGCCAGCGTATTGGTAATAAGTGCAAATAGAGAGGCTTTTTCCTTAAACACCTCACCAATCACTAACGCTGCTTTTTTGCGTTCTGCGCCATCTGTCGACGATAATTTTTCAAAAATCTGTGGCTCGTTGAGCATCTCGCCATCATAGGGAAAGCGCAGAGCAGCAATCGTTTCATCAAACAAGCGGTTCCACGCCGCGCGGCCAGATACTTGTTTTTCGTGAAGCAGTTTTTCCAGCTCATCATCTAACTGATATGGCTTAAAACTACGCAGATCACGGAGCCAAGGCGCATATTTTTGCAGCTTTGACGACTCCAGCTTCGTTTTCATATCCTCTTCGGATATTTTATTGATCGCCAGTGTAAAAAACAAAATATCTGATGACAGGTTAGTAATTTTTTCCTGCGTGTTCTGGTAAAATTGCGATCCTTGCGGGTCGGTCATATTTTTGGCAAATAACAATGAAGCATAAGAGCCGAGCTTGCCGAATATCTCTTCAATTTCTTCATAAGCAGCAATGGCCTCAGCCAGCTCGTCCCCTGATAGGTCTTCAACCTTACCGTCATATTCTGCTTTAAACGCTTTGCAGAGAGACTCCCCCTGCTCGAAATCCTTTACAACCGAAGGGGCAGAAGGATTATCGTAAAAATCACCAAGGTCCCATTCAGGTAAAGTGCTCATATCTACTACCCAACCATCATGTTCCGAGTAGCAGATGGCAGCTTAACACGGATACCATCCAGCTCGTCACTCACCATAATCTGACAGCCAAGGCGGGATGTATGGGTAAGGCCAAACGCCAGATCCAGCATATCTTCTTCATCTTCGCTGGCTGGCTTTAATTTTTGAAACCATTCGTCATCAACAATCACGTGGCATGTTGAGCAAGCAAGCGATCCTTCACAGGCGCCTTCAAGGTTAATACCGTTCTTGTGCGCCACTTCCAGCAGCGATATGCCGCTAGGCACCTCAAAAGTTTGTTCGTTTCCGTCGGTTGATACAAAAGTTACTTTAGGCATGGTTTTTTGTCTCCACTGTGTCTATATGCGCCCCTTTTAAAGCAGAACCAATAGCCTTGTCCATCCTTCTTTGTGCAAATGGACCTGTAAGGCGTGCCAATTCCTGCATTTCTGCTTCAATATAATCGCGATCTTCGCCTGCTGATGCATTACGCACTGTCTGCATCTGGCGTTCAATCTGCTTTCTTTCAACCTCTTCTAACAGCGTCCCATCTTGCTTTATTGCGGATTCCAACTCAACAATCTGACGCTGGGCTTCAGTACGGGATTCTACCAGCATACGCTGTGTCATATCTGATCGTGCGTGCTCCATGCTCTCTCTGAGCATGTTTTCGATCTGCCCTTCTTCCAGCCCATATGAAGGCTTTACATCAATGGTTTGTTTCGCGCCCGTTGTAGTCTCTTCCGCCGCTACAGTAAGCAGCCCATCTGCATCCACCGTGAACGTCACTTTCACCCGACCAATACCCGCTGGCAGCGGAGGAATACCCATTAGCTCAAATCTGGCTAGTGAACGGTTCTGATCCACCATTTCACGTTCTCCCTGCAGCACATGAATCTGCATACCGGTTTGTCCGTCTTGATAGGTGGTAAATTCTTGCGTTGTGGATACGGGAATCGGGGTGTTACGTTCAATCAACTTCTCCGTAAGCCCGCCCATGGTTTCCAAGCCTAAGGAGAGCGGAATAACATCGAGAAGCAAATTATCAGACCCTTGCGTCAGGCCTTTTGCCTGTATAGCCGCGCCAATAGCCACCACTTCGTCAGGGTTTACATCGGTTAGTGGCGCACGCCCGAACCACTCACCGACCATATTGCGCACTAGTGGCATACGCGTCGAACCACCCACAAGCACGATACCTTTTACGTCTTCTCTATTCAGTTTAGCATCCTCAAATGCACGCGCACAAATAGCAAGTGTACGTTCAACGAGTGGTCTGGCCAGTTCCTCTAGCTGGCTGCGGGTAAATCCCTCCACCTCTTCCTCACTTGAGAGTTTTTCTTTGATTTCACGCGCGGTCAGTTCGCCATTTTTTGGAATGAGCGCGTCTATATCATCACCACCTAACTGAGTGTCTCCACCCGTCGCAAGCACCTGAAACACTCCCTGCTCTAGCTTGAGCAGTGAAATATCGAACGTACCACCACCCAGATCGTATACCGCATAAATACCTTGTGCGCCGCTATCCAGCCCATAAGCCAGCGCTGCAGCCGTTGGCTCGTTTATAAGCCGAAGCACTTCCAAACCTGCCAAACGCGCGGCATCTTTGGTAGCCTGACGCGCAGCATCATCAAAATAAGCAGGCACAGTAATTACTGCTTTGTCCACTTCTTTTCCAAGTGCGCGCTCAGCATTATGTTTTAGCTCTTTCAGAATATCCGCCGATACTTCAACAGGCGTAATCTCACGCTCACCTACTGCAATCGTAGTAGCACTTTCATGCATACGGCGTTTCACAGAAGCCACTGCATTTGCATCACCCTCTTCACCACGTTTCTTTGCCGGATACCCAACCTCAACACTTCCATCTGGTGCGTAATAGACCACAGAGGGCACCAGCGCGTGACCATGAATATTATGAATCACCTCAGCGTTATCATCAGAAGCCACAGCAACGACTGAGTGAGTGGTTCCCAGATCAATACCAACTGCCGCAGTATCCTGGTGTGGCAGCGGTGTTTGTCCAGGTTCGTGTATTTGCAATAAACTCATGCGTGTACTTTCATTAAGTAGCCAAGCCGTAGCGTTTCTTCTGCCATGGCCGGCCAGTCTTCTGTTTCAAAATATTTTCCAATATGAGAGATACTCGATTCGCGCATCTGTTCAAGTTTTTTGGGCTCTATGGGTGTTTCACGAAGCTCCATCACTTCCATGAGCAGATCTTGCGATGGCTTCACTGTGTCCTTATCTGTGCCTACCTCCACACCCTGTAGGTGTAACAGATAACGCGCCCGTGCGAGCGGCTCTTTCAGTGTATGATATGCGTTATTAACATCAACGGAGCGCTGCATAGCAGCTTGTTTTTCTGCTGCTGGCTTTCCTACATAACGATCGGGATGGCAAAGCTGTTGCGCCTTGAAATAATTAGACTCTAAGGCTGTAAGGTCGATAGCAAATGATGGCATTATATCTAATAATTTAAAATAATCAGACATGAGAACTCGCTAGGCTGTGATGGATGCGATGCCAAGCGAGAACCGGAGCGGAGCGTACAGTGAAGTACGTGAGCACCGGAAGCGTAGCGCAGCAAGCAAGACATCCAGCATAGTAGGGTTCATACGTGGAAGGAGTCGCCGCAGCCGCAACGCCCTTTCTCATTAGGATTCTTAAACACAAAACCACTTTTGAGTTTTTCTTCTACATAGTCCATCTCGGTACCGATCAAAAACATCACTGCCTTCGGGTCAATCAACACTTTGACACCGTCACGCTCTACCACTTCATCAAATTCGGTCACCTCATCAGCATATTCGATCGTGTAAGAAAGTCCGGAGCATCCGCGCGTGCGCACACTAACCTTGATCCCTTCGGCAGGTTTTTCACGCTTAGCAAGTAGCGCGTTAATGCGCTCCATTGCCGCGTCAGATATAGTGATGATGGGGGCAGCCATAGCTATCCTTACGCAGCGTCGCTCTCGCTCTTTACGCCGTGTTTCGTTTTATAGTCAGAAATAGCGGCTTTAATTGCATCTTCTGCCAACACTGAACAGTGAATTTTCACTGGTGGCAATGCAAGATGCTCAGCAATTTCCGTATTCTTGATCGCTTGCGCTTCATCAATGCTTTTGCCTTTTACCCATTCCGTAATCAGCGAACTGGAAGCAATAGCAGAGCCACACCCAAAAGTTTTGAACTTTGCGTCTTCGATCACACCGTTATCGCCCACTTTGATTTGCAGTTTCATCACGTCACCACACGCAGGCGCACCAACCAAACCAGTGCCAACATCCTTGTCGTCTTTGTCCATTGAACCTACGTTGCGTGGGTTTTCGTAATGATCGATTACTTTTTCTGAATATGCCATAATGCTTCTCCTTTAGTGGGCTGCCCACTCAATTTTCGAAATATCTACGCCTTCTTGCGCCATCTCCCACAGAGGGCTCATCTCACGCAGTTTATCAATACTGTTCTTCACCAGATTAATGGCAAAATCGACCTCTTCTTCTGTCGTAAAACGACCAATACCAAAACGAATCGAGGTATGCGCCAATTCTTCATTCACACCCAATGCGCGCAATACATAGCTTGGCTCAAGCGATGCTGATGTACAGGCTGAACCACTGGAAACCGCGAGATCTTTCAGCGCCATGATCATCGACTCACCTTCAACATAAGCAAAGCTGAGATTAATATTACCTGGCCAACGCTTTTCACGATCTCCGTTCAGATACACATCTTTCACGCCATCCAACACTTCTGTCAGGAATTTATCGCTCAGCTTACGCACATGCGCTTCGTCTTGTGCCATTTCTTCTTTAGCGATACGAGCAGCTTCACCCAACCCAACAATCAATGGCGTTGGCAAGGTGCCTGAGCGGAAACCACGTTCTTGTCCGCCACCAGAAAAAATAGCCTCCAGGCGAACACGCGGGCGACGGCGCACATAAAGTGCACCAATGCCTTTGGGCCCGTAACATTTATGACCAGAAATACTCATCAAGTCGATATTCATCGCCTCTACATCGAGATGAATTTTGCCAAATGCCTGAGCGGCATCAGTATGGAAGAATATATCGTGCTCACGGCAGATTTTACCAATCTCGGCCAGCGGCTGAATAACACCAATTTCGTTATTCACTGCCATGATTGAAATGAGTACCGTGTTCTCTTTAATCGCTGCCTTGAGCACATCCAAATCAACCAGACCATTTGGCTGCACAGGCAGATACGTTACCTCAAATCCCTCACGCTCTAGGTGGCGGCACGAATCGAGCACACATTTATGCTCCGTTTGCAGCGTAATGATGTGGTTTTTTTTATCCTTGTAAAAATGCGCCACACCTTTAATCGCAATATTATTCGACTCCGTAGCACCAGAAGTAAAAATCAGCTCTTTTTGCGTAGCGCCAATCAGGCTTGCCACTTCTTGACGGGCTACATCTGTAGCGCTCTCTGCTTCCCAACCATAAGCATGACTACGAGAGTGAGGATTACCGAATTTTTCGGTAAAATACGGCACCATTTTTTCCAAGACCCGTGGGTCCATTGGAGTGGTTGCCTGATAGTCAAGATAGATAGGAAATTTCATATTACTATTCGCTGGTGTCTGCATGCCGTTATTATAATATACCTGAGTAATTCAATCAACTATTGCTAGATAGTCCGTTTGATTAGCATATTCAAGGCCTATATGCAAAATTTATTCAGTTTTTCTGGCTAGTTGAGAGTCGCTCGCAAACAGCTTTCCAGACCGCAAGAAAGCCATCCATGTCTTTTTTCTTGCTATCCCATCCGCCGCTTACACGTACAGCGCAGCCAGCAAGCGTTTCAGGCACCTGCATTGCCTTCAATACATGTGAGGGCTCAATGCGCCCGGAAGAGCAAGCCGAGCCTGCCGACACAGCAACCCCCTTCAGGTCGAAATCCATTAGCTGGACTTCGTTACTTACTCCTGGCATTGCCACACAAGTCGTATTAGGCAGACGATCGACGGAATCTCCAAAAACAGTAGCACCATAGCTTCGCATTTCCTGCTCCATAGCATTTCGCCAGCCTCTAAATTCACCCATCTGCGCGATATCACATTTTTCCACCGCCCTACCAAACCCTGCAATAGCGGCCACGTTTTCAGTACCAGCACGCCGCCCCAGCTCTTGGCCACCGCCGGTGATGAGTGGATGAATTGGTAAATTCTGTTTCACCACCAAGCAGGCAGCTCCCACTGGCCCGCCACATTTATGCGCAGAAAGCGTCATCATGTCACAGCCCAGCAGACCAAAGTCGACGGGTATTTTTCCAAGCCCCTGCACTGCATCACAATGCAGTAGCGCATTATGTTTTTTACAAATTGTCGCAATCTCAGCTATCGGCTGGATCACTCCTGTTTCATTATTGGCAAGCATCACTGAAACAAGTGCGTTATCAGTTTTCGTAAGCAATACATCAAGCACCCCAAGGTCAACAATACCATCTGTATTCACCGAAATGTGTTTGTCGCTCTGGCGAAGCACTGAGCTATGCTCTACAGCACTCACCAACACGTTTCGCGGTGAAAAACCCTTAAGCGCCATCACATTGGCTTCCGTGCCGCTTGAGGTAAATACTATTTCCGTGGGAAATACGCTGATGCTGTCAGCTATAATCTTACGCGCATCTTCAACATATTTTTTAGCCTTGCGGCCAAACTTATGTACAGAAGAAGGATTGGCAGGCGCTGCCATCACCTCCTGCATCAACTTCACTACTGATGGGCGCACAGGAGTCGTTGCGTTATAATCCAGATAGACCGACATTAATGCTTCAGCTTACGTTCACGTACGTCTTGTAAGGATATGGAACCCAGATAGCTATCAATCTGTTGCTCCAGCCCCTCCCACAAATGATGGGTCACGCACCGCGTTTTATCTGACATACACCCGCCTGCATGATTTTCGCAGCGGGTCATTTTAGTCGATTCTTCGACCGCCGCCACAATATCGGCGATATGTGTTTCGTTTGGTGTACGCGCTAATATATAGCCCCCGCCCGGGCCACGCACCGATTTCACCAAGCCGCCTTGGCGAAGCTTAGCAAATATCTGCTCAAGGTACGGTAGAGTAATTTCTTGCGACTCCGCTAGCTCGGATAGCGATACGGGGTTTTCACCGTCGCGCCCTGCCAGCTCGACCATCGCCATTACCGCGTAGCGTACTTTTGTTCCTAATATCATTTCGGCTCCCACTTATTCGCGCTACCCAGCAGCGACGGATCCTCTGCCTCCAGTTCGGTAACGCGCCTTTTCAGGATATCAACTTCTTCCTGCAAACCATAGATAATTTTGAACACAGGGTCAGCATCAGCCTCTTCAGAAGCAGCATAAGCCTCAAATTTCTTTTTTGCCTTGGATTTGGATTTTTCGCCAAACGCATGAGCAGGCACACCAACCATGGTCGCCCCCGGCTCCACATCTTTTACCACCACCGCATTAGAGCCAATGCGTGCATTATCACCCACATTGATGGGTCCCAGCAATTGTGCCCCTGCCCCAATAATTACGTTATTACCTACCTGTGGGTGGCGCACCCCCTTCTCTAACGATGTTCCACCCAGCGTCACATCATGATAAAGCGTCACATCATCACCAATCGTGGCTGTTTCGCCAATCACCACTCCCATACCATGGTCGATAAAAAAACGCTGGCCTATAGTAGCGCCAGGATGAATTTCTATACCCGTGACAAAACGGGCAACCATGGAAACAAAGCGCCCAGGTAGTTTTAATCCTAATTTCCACAACCAGTTGGAAAATCTATATAACAAGATGGCGTGAAGCCCTGGATAGCACAGAAACACTTCCAGACGAGAGCGTGCCGCGGGGTCTCGCGCGAACACAGAATCAATTTCATTCACTATTTTCTTGAACATTGCACCAGAAATTCAATATAAAGCAGGGCTTAAGTTATTACATTTTAACATACTGTTCAACCATCCTCTTTGGAGAACCGAATGCCCGAAATTATAATCAACGGTTCCGAAGGCCGTATCGAAGGCCGCTACCACCATAGTGAAAACAAGCAATCCCCCGTAGTGCTAGTGCTTCATCCGCACCCGCTTTATGGCGGCACCATGAACAACAAAATTGTTTATCGTCTGTATCATACCTTTGTACAGAATGGCTTTTCAGCATTGCGCTTCAACTTTCGTGGCGTAGGCAGATCACAAGGTAAATATGATGAAGGGGTTGGTGAGTTATCAGATGCAGCGACTGCGCTTGATTGGCTACAACAACAAAACCCTGATGCGCCTACTTGTTGGATTGCGGGCTTTTCCTTTGGTGCGTGGATATCACTGCAACTCTTGATGCGCCGCCCAGAGATTGAGGGTTTTGTCGCAGTTTCCCCTCCGGCCAACCTTTACGACTTTACCTTCCTGTCCCCTTGCCCGGCTGGTGGCATTATCACACAAGGTGATAAGGATGATGTCGTATCAGAAGAGGCTGTAAGCAAATTAGCCTCTAAGCTTAGCTCACAGCACGGCACGAATGTAGATTACAAAACCATCGCCGGAGCGGATCACTATTACCGCGGTGTAGAAGAAGAGCTTGGCAATAGCGTTGATGAATACGTCAAGCAACGCATGGCCGACTTCACACTGAAGCGTAAAGTCCGCCCAGATCGCAAACGCCGTCAGCTTCCACGCGATAACGGGTAAATTAGTGGCAAACACTCAAAATCCTTTAAACCTTGAGAATTGCTACTACGATTTTGAATGCAGGCCCTTTTCCTCATATCTGGATATATCCCGACAGCACGATCTAATAAGAAAAACACCTAGCGGTCGCGCTGTAATACGGCAGGAGCACCTATCAGGTCATAAAGAGGCAAGCTTTACAGTAAGCCTTCAGAAACCAGATAAGTCCCCAATAACTGATGAAGAGATAAAGCCAATACTGAACCAATTAAGTGCTTTATTAACCAAACACGATGTCCGTCATAGCGATACTTCTTTCATGGAGGCGGCACTCAAACACATAGCGAAAGACACTCAGTTTTTACATAAGACTCAGCGAGAACTAACCGACGGAGAAAGGCGCCTTGAGCTAACTCAACAGCATTTTGAGAATCGTGTAGATGTCACTTATAAAGTCCCAGTCGAAGACCTAGAAAAGCTCACGCGAGCAATAAACGAGCTTGAACATATCAGCCAGAGTCGCAGCGGCATATCTCGCTAACTAGAACGGAATTTCGTCATCCATTAGTTCGGCAGGTTGCTTTTGGCCACCAGATGCTGGAGCACTTGCAGTTTGGTTAAACCCAGCACTATCGCCACCTTCACGACGACCATCAAGCATAGTCAGGTTTGAGTTAAAGCCCTGCAATACCACTTCGGTAGAGTATTTCTCAATACCGTCTTTGTCTGTCCATTTGCGGGTTTGCAGCTGACCTTCGATATAGACTTTCGAGCCTTTTCGTAGGTAATTTTTTGCAACATTGGTAAGACCTTCATTAAAGATTACCACACGGTGCCACTCTGTTTTTTCTTTGCGCTCTCCGGTGTTACGGTCTTTCCATGACTCTGACGTAGCAATAGTTAAGTTGGCAATATCGCGACCATCCTGCGTTGTACGCACTTCTGGATCGCGCCCAAGATTACCTACCAAAATTACTTTGTTAATGCTACCAGCCATAAATCCCCCTTAATAAAATGTAATGGATGGCCATATAAGCGTAAAAAGCTCGACCTGACTAGTAATAAATGTATATAATGCGCGCCCTTTAAAATTTTGCAGGAAATTCATGAAACAAGACGACACTATCTACATCCGCGGCGCCAAAGAACATAACCTTAAAAACATTGATGTTGAAATCCCTAAGAACCAGCTGGTGGTCATCACGGGGCCTTCCGGCTCCGGCAAATCCAGCCTTGCTTTCGATACTATTTATGCTGAAGGTCAGCGCCGTTATGTAGAGTCACTCTCTGCCTATGCACGTCAGTTTCTGAATATTCAAGACAAACCCGATGTGGAGTCGATCGACGGCTTATCACCTGCTATCGCTATTGACCAGAAAACCACCTCACGCAACCCGCGCTCCACTGTGGGAACCGTTACCGAAATCTATGACTATTTGCGCCTGCTCTATGCGCGTATTGGCATCCCTTACTCGCCCGCTACTGGCCTTCCTATCGAAAGCCAGACGGTGTCACAAATGACGGATCGTATTTTAGAACTACCGGAAAAAACCAAGCTAATGATTCTGGCTCCGGTCGTGCGCGGCAATAAAGGGGAATATCGCAAAGAATTCGCCGAGTGGAAAAAGAAGGGTTTTCAGCGCTTCAAAATTGATGGGAAACTATACGAAGCGGATGAATTACCAAAGCTGGATAAGAACAAAAAACATGAAATTGAAGTGGTGATTGACCGCCTAGTTGTAAATAAAGAGCTCGGCAACCGCCTACCAGATTCTATTGAAACCGCGCTTCAACTGAGCGATGGCCTAATGGTGGCAGAGGTTATCAAAGGAGACCGCATCACTTTTTCTTCCAAGTTTGCCTGCCCCGAATCAGGCTTTACCTTATCCGAAATCGAGCCTCGGCTGTTCTCTTTCAACAGCCCTTATGGCGCGTGCCCAAGCTGTGATGGTTTAGGCATGCAGATGTTTTTTGATCCCGACCTCGTTGTACCAGATACGAAATTATCACTAGCGGATAAGGCCATTGCACCATGGGCGAACAGCACTAGCAAATACTACATTCAAACACTTGAAGGCTTAGCCGCGCATTATGAGTTTAATCTCACCACTCCGTTCCGCGACCTGTCCGATGATGTGAAAGAGATACTGCTTTACGGCACGGGCGATGAAGATGTGCGTATTGAATATACGGATGGGCCACGCAGATATGTAGCGAACAAGCCTTTTGAGGGCGTCATTCCAAACCTAGAGCGCCGCTGGAAGGAAACAGAAAGCGACTGGATGCGCAATGAAATCTCAAAATTCCAGAATGATCATGCTTGTGAATCTTGTGGCGGACACCGCCTAAAACCAGAGGCACTCTGCGTAAAAGTTGGTGATATGCATATTGGTGAAATCACCGAAATGACTATTGATGCAGCGCACGCATGGTTTGGAAAGCTAGATAAAAAACTCTCTAAAAAGCAGAAAAAAATTGCTGAGAAGGTAATGAAAGAGATTCGTGAACGCCTGCAATTTTTGGTGAATGTTGGGTTGGATTATCTCACATTATCGCGCGAATCCGGCACTCTTTCCGGCGGTGAATCACAACGTATTCGTCTCGCATCACAGATTGGCTCCGGCCTTTCTGGGGTATTATATGTTCTGGATGAGCCTTCCATTGGCCTTCACCAGTGTGACAATCAGCGCCTGTTACACACGTTGAATCACCTTAAATCCCTAGGTAACACCGTGATCGTGGTGGAGCATGACGAAGACACCATGCGCGCTTCCGATCACCTGATCGATATTGGTCCAGGTGCCGGGATACACGGTGGGGAAATCGTCGCACAGGGTACATGCAGCCAAGTAATGAAAAACAAAAAAAGCCTTACCGGGCAATATCTAAGCGGCGAGCAATTTATTGCTGTACCAGAAGAACGACGCACACCACGCAAGAGCAAAAAAATTACCATTAAGGGCGCTAAGGCTAATAACCTGCAAAACATCAATGCTGAGTTCCCACTTTCTACTTTCACTTGTGTGACGGGTGTTTCCGGTGGTGGAAAATCATCGCTGGTCATCGAAACTCTTTATAAAACTCTGGCCAAAACTATGCATGGTAGCCGTGATATACCGGGAGCGCATGACAGCATCAAAGGACTGGAATTCATTGATAAGATCATCGAGATTGATCAATCGCCAATCGGCCGCACACCTCGCTCAAACCCCGCTACCTACACTGGTGCCTTCACTCCCATCCGTGATTGGTTCGCCGCCCTTCCCGAAGCAAAAGCACGTGGATATCAAGCAGGGCGTTTCTCATTCAACGTCAAAGGCGGGCGTTGCGAAGCCTGCCAAGGTGATGGGCTTATCAAAATTGAGATGCACTTTTTGCCAGATGTGTATGTAAAGTGCGATGTGTGTCACGGCCAGCGTTATAACCGCGAAACACTGGATATTAAATATAAGGATAAATCGATCGCTGATGTGCTGCAAATGACGGTTGCAGAAGGCGTTACCTTCTTTAGCGCACAACCTTCCATTCGCGAGAAACTAATGGCGCTGCAGGAGGTCGGTCTGGGTTATATCTCTATTGGTCAATCAGCCACCACCCTCTCTGGCGGCGAGGCACAGCGTATTAAACTTGCCAAAGAGCTTTCCAAGCGCGCAACAGGCCGCACGCTATACATTCTTGACGAGCCCACCACAGGCCTGCATAGCGATGACATTAAAAAGCTACTGGGTGTGTTACATACACTGGTCGACAACGGTAACACAGTGTTGGTAATTGAGCATAATCTAGACGTGATCAAAACTGCAGACTGGGTGATTGATATTGGCCCGGGTGGTGGCAATAAAGGTGGGAAGATTGTAGCAAGTGGCACACCAGAAGCTATCGCCGACAATAAGAAAAGTGTAACCGGTGAATATCTGAAGCCACTGCTGAAGAAGAAAAAGAAAAAGGCGGCCTAAGCCGCCTTTTTCATCATCATTTATCAAAGCTGATTATGCAGCTTCTTTCAGAGCAGCAGCTTGTGCAGCAGCTACTTTACCGCGTAGAAGCTTCATCAGCCTGTCGTTAGCATCTTGGTATTCCATACCTTCTGCAGCGGCCAATTCACCTACCAGGCGGTTAAGCGCGTTTTCATAGATCATACGCTCTGAGTAAGAACGCTCAGATTGATCTACATTCTGGTGCAAATCACGCACCACTTCAGAAATCAGGATAATGTTACCAGAGTTAATCTTGGTCTCATATTCCTGAGCACGGCGCGACCACATACCGCGGCTGGTTTTGGCTTTGCTTTTGAGGGTCTGGAACACTTTTTTCATCTGATCAGCACTGCTAATTGGACGAAGGCCGGCAGCAGCAGCACGAGACATAGGCACACGGAGTGTCATTTTGTCCTTTTCAAAATTAATTACCAACAAACGAAGCTCGTGATCACCAATTTTCTGTGTTTCTTCTGCAAGGATTTTACCCACACCATGTGTTGGATACACTACATGGTTGCCAACTTTATAAAGCGACTTAGATTGTTGTGCTTTAGCAGCTGGTTTTTTAGGCGCTGGTTTAGCGGCCACTGTTTTCTTAGCAACAACTTTCTTTTTCACAGCCACGGCCTTCTTTGCCACAGGCTTCTTAACAGCCTTCTTTGCAGCAACTGGCTTTTTAACTGCTTTTTTCGGAGCAACTTTTTTAGCTGTTTTCTTCGCTACAGGCTTCTTAGCAGCAGTTTTCTTTGTTTTTGTAACAGTTTTTTTGGATACTTTCTTTGGCATAGTTTCTTCCTTGTTGGTACAGGTGCTAAAAAAAATTCAGCGGTTAAACTATATCTAGTAGGCGTCCTGTTAAGACCTACTATTAGATGGGGCTTCCCCTTAAAACGAGCCGTAACATACCATAAAATTAACGAAAAAGAAAGGATTACTTGGTAAATGCCGCCAATTCGGCCAAATTATGCGTCACCTGTGCCCGGATTAGGGCTGAAATGCTCGTCATATTTGTCTTTTTTATCTTTAAATTCTTCCGCTTCGGGCAATTCTGGCTTTTTCTGCGTAATATTTGGCCATTTTTCCGAATATTCGCGATTTTGTTCCACCCATTTAAGCAACTCGTCTGATTCTGGCTTGATTGCCTCAATTGGGCATTCAGGCTCGCATACACCACAATCAATGCACTCATCAGGGTTAATGACGAGCATATTCTCACCCTCATAGAAACAATCCACGGGGCACACCTCTACACAATCTGTGTATTTGCATTTAACGCAAGCATCGGTAACAACGAAAGTCATAGGGCGCCTTATATACGCTATCGTCCGCCGAACTGCAACCGTCTTATCTTCTGTTCTATAAGTGCCGTTTTTACCCGCAGACTCAACAGCACCAAATAAAAGCAGAAAAAGGCCAAAGCCATAGAAAATAAAGGCACTTGCATAGATGGATCGATAGATATTCCGCCACTACGAATCACGCTGGCTGGCTGATGCAGAGTGTTCCACCATTCAACAGAGAAACGAATAACCGGAATGTTGGCGAATCCCACTAGCGCTAATACCGCGCAGACCTTCTTGCCTCGCTCAATATGCGCATAAGCATCACACAGGGCAATATAGCCCACATAAAGAAAGAACAGGATAAGCACGGAGGTCAATCGCGCATCCCACACCCACCAGGCACCCCACATGGGCTTACCCCATAACATACCGGTCGCAAGCGTTATCAGGGTAAATCCCGCCCCTACAGGTGCACTCACACGTGCAATAATATCAGCCAGTGGGTGCTTCCATATCAAAAATGAGGCACTAGCACCTGCCATTACAGAATAAATAGCAAGGCTCATCCATGCAGCAGGCACATGCACATACATAATACGCACGCTATCACCCTGCTGATAATCTGCCGGAGAAATGAATAATGCTTGCACCAGGCCATAGCCTAATAAGCCAATAGTAGCCAAGAATAGAAAAGGCATCAGTCTATCAGCAAGTCGTGTAAATTCGGCAGGGTTGGCAAAACGGTGCATGAGCTATTCTCTATTACTTTGAAAGTAGTATGGCAAACAGTAAAAACACTATCCAAATATTAACTTTAATACCAAATACTGTACGGATTAAAATGACAAGAGTGTGAGTTCTACATTTATGCCTAAAAGACCAGTTGATAAGAAACCAGCGGTAATCATTATTGATGACGACCCTTTTTTCGCACGCCCAATTCAGCAGGCACTCAAAAACTTTTTAAAGATTGATGCTGAAATATTTGAAGACACCACAAGTGCCATAGGCGGTATGATTCGCCTAGAGAAAGAAGGTAAGACCATAAAAGCGATAATTTGTGACACCAATCTAGAACCGGAGAAGCGATTACCTACGGACGTTGGAGAAATGCGGCGTTGGCACAATCGCCCCCCCAACATGAATGGGCCTGAATTTGCAGCAAAATTAAAATCTCCTCAGTTTCTGGCTAAAACAGGGATTACGTCTTCTCCTTATTTTATTCTAACCAGCATGATGCACATAAATGCAAGCAAGGAACCTGGTGTAAATAAGTTCATATGCCAGGACGAGGATGACTACACTGATAAAATAGTCGATGCGGTAGACAAGGTACTGAATGGTAGGTCACGCTCATGAACACATTACAAAACAAAACCATCTTCATCACAGGTGCTACGGCAGGCTTTGGTCTGGCGTGCGCTAAGCTGTTCATTTCACACGGCGCAAAAGTAATCGCCACCGGCAGGCGCAAAGACAGACTAGAGTCACTTAAGCACGAACTGGGTGATAATCTTTATACGCTGCAACTTGATGTACGCGACAAAAAAGCCATAGAGAAAGCGGTTTCTTCCTTGCCCTCAGACTTTGCAGCCGTCGATATATTAATAAATAATGCCGGCCTAGCTATTGGGTTGGACTCCTATGAAAAGCAACAGCTCGATGATGTAGAGCAAATGATCGAGACCAATATTAATGGGGTACTCTATTGTACACATGCGTTACTCCCCAACATGATAAAACGTGATAGTGGGCATATCGTCAATGTAAGCTCTATTGCTGGCACCTACCCATATCCGGGCGGGAATGTATATGGCGCCACTAAGGCATTTGTCACCCAGCTTTCTTTGAATCTACGGGCAGACTTATTAGGTAAGAATATTCGTGTAACCAATATTGAACCCGGCATGTGCGCTACGGAGTTTTCGAGTGTACGCTTCAGGGGAGATCAGGCAAAAGCTGAGGCCGTGTATGAAGGCATGAACCCCTTATCTGCTGATGATATTGCCAACACCATTTTATGGACAATTACACAGCCACCACATGTGAACATTAACCGCGTTGAGGTTATGCCCACAACACAGGCATTTTCACCATTTGCTGTAAAAAGAAAAAATTAGCGACTACGCGCCGAACGCATAGTAGCGCTACTACCGCGAGAAGAGGTGCGCTGAGCATTCGCCTGCGCAATTTTATTTAGCGCTGCAAGACGTGTACGGTTTTTCTTGCTGGAGAAGCTCAAGCCAAATAATGCGCCTACAAAGCCAAACAACCCACGCAGATAGTTACGGCCATTTCCAGTACCAAAAATTTTGACCCCACTATTTGCCCAAAGGTTTCCTGCGCCTATCCCACCCCAAATGTCGGTGCTATTGGAGCCCCATACGTTATCCGTAGATACACCCCATGCATTATCTGTGTACGAGCCCCATACGTTATCACTCTGTGCACCCCAGGCTGTCACCCCAATGTTCTGGCGAGGGCCTGCAACATTGGTACCGTAGGCCGAGTATCCTTCCTGACCTTCCGTATTGTAACCATACGGGTTTGCATTACCACCTTGTTTACCATGCACATTGATCACGTCATCCGCCATCATATTGCCATGCACACCATAATTATAGCCTGCCTGCTGTTCAAGCAGTTGCATCTTACGTTGTTGAATCAAATATGGGCTGTGCTTATTAATCGCATCGGTGATCTTCATGTCGGTCATCATGGATTTAGGCTTATAACGCCCAAAACCCCACCCATTATTGGTAGTCATTTTACCATTTTTGGTATTCACCTTACCAATAACATTACCGGCTACGTCACAGATATCACCTTTCTTGGTCAGCCTGCCGTTAGCATAGTTTCTGGGCTGAACAATCACCATTTCTCGCTCTTCCTTAGCGAGCTTGGCTGCTTTTTTCATGGCGATCTCTTTGAGTGCCTGCTCCGCGCGAGCAGACATTTTTCCACCACCACCAATTTTATCAGAAAATGAGAATGGCTTTTTATAGCTAGCGCCGAGAGCTTCTTTTTTATTCTCTTCAAGCTTTTGTCTCATTAAGCGCTTATAGCGCTGAGCAGCGGGCAGCTTACCTTTCTTCTGCATCTCCAGACGCATCAATTCGCTGGCAGCACCTACCCTACCGCCACTGCTGGCATTAGTGGTACGCATTCCGCTGAATTGATGTCTAGCTCCAACCATGCTACCAGTATACACCACCCTCTCTATTTTCCATAGAGGTAGAGTATAAAGTTCATCAAACTGTCATATTTATGAATAAGATAGCGTATTCTTCCCTAATAATAGTGCTTTTACTCGTTTTTTGGGCCATTGCACCTGCTAATAACACCGAACCATTGGCTATTCATACTCAGAATGGACCCAAGGCCTTTAAGGTAGAAATCCCTGAAACTAAAGAAGAAAAACAAAAAGGCCTGATGCACCGTACTTCCATGCCGGCCAATCACGGCATGCTGTTCATATGGGAAAAAGACATAGTGGCCACAATGTGGATGAAAAACACCTTTATTGCCCTAGATATGCTCTTTATCGACAGTACGGGCCACATCGTTTATATTGCCGATAATACTAAACCTGAATCACTTACTCCAATCACTGCCAACAAACCGGTACGTGCAGTTTTAGAACTAGCAGCGGGCACGGCTAAAGCACACATGATAGAGCCGGGTGATCGCGTAGAACATCGTTATTTTAGGCCATGATGATAAAAACATATCTTACTATTATCTTATCCTTTCTTATCCTGACTACATCCGCAATTAGCTTTGCGGTTGATTCACCCGTGCTTTACACGCGTGCCAATATTTTAGTTAAACGTACCAACATGCCCGCCATACAAGAAGCCTCACCGGAAGGCCAAGCGGTGCCAACACAAACCCAGCTTGCATTAAATGTCGAAGTGCGTGATGCAGCGGTGCTCTACCGCCAGCAGGGTTGGTACAATCTTAGTAGCCCCTCCGAAAAAGGTGGGGTGCTTTTTGTGTTTGCTGAGCCAACCCGCGCACCTATCAGCCCTTCTTCCCAATATGTTCCATTGGATATCCTAATGCTGGATAATCATGGAAAGATCCTTCAGATCGCGCCTAAGCTCAACCTCTCACAACTCAGCGAAGATATCATTCCTGAAAAACCTATCCGTGCTTTTCTATTCATGAAAGGGGGCGCGTGTGAATCCCTTTCGATCAAGCCAGGAGATAGTGTTGAATATAAAATATTCAGCTCCCCTCCACCATTGCTAGAAAGCGTTTCCAAGGAACTTCCTGCAGCCCCAGAAGCTATAGACAAGCCCCCCGCTCCAGCCACACAGTAGAGTGTTTGACAATTTCTGCACTTTCAGTAAGTTCGCGTTTCTTTGAAATAGCTATGTCGGGGTGTGGCGCAGCCTGCCACCGAACGAAGTGAGGAATTTTATTTTAAGCGCTACCAGGCGAATAGGTAGCGTTTCAATGTCGGGGTGTGGCGCAGCCTGGTAGCGCGTTCGTCTGGGGGACGAGAGGTCGGAGGTTCAAGTCCTCTCACCCCGACCATTTAAACATAGCCCATTTCAAGGATGTGGATTGCAGCTGTAAAGGCTTAAAGAGTTAACTGAAAATCGCTTTAATTGTTTTAGTTTACTGGCAGAGCAATAAGTTTCTCTAGTTTTTCCAGAAATTCTGCAGCATTTAAATATAAGCCCTTATCTTCGTATACATGCTCGAACCCTTCCGGCCGGGCATTTTTCAAAACAGGGCCATTAGGCCCACCAAAACCAAACGCCTGTTGGTAAAACCCTACCTGTTCAGGATGTTCAATAAGATTATTTCGAACTCTATTTATTCCTGTCGGGTCAAAGTTTTTTAAATTAGGTAAATTGATAAGTGATTTACGAGCTCGCCACGCAAAAAAATAGAAGGCCTCTGTATACATTTGCAGTTCATCAAATTCATTCGTCATTTTCTTATATTCATCTGACAAGTTATTATATAATTGAGGTTGATGCTGCCTCTGTAGAAATGAAAAAAGTTTACCAAATCGATTTGTGGAGGAGATTAAATATTTTACTTCTAAGGCTAAAATTTTTGAGTAAATCATTTTTAACTGACGTAGCCGTTTAAGCGCCTCATTAGCTTGGTATGTGTGAAAACCTTCTTTGTTTTGCCAATTTTGAATGTATTGCTGAAAAGCATTAATACATAAATCGAAATCAATATTTTTAACGACATCACTCATTATTTCATCATATGTCTTGAAAAAATCATTTCAACTCTTTGACGGTACATATAGGCATCACCATTTCTATAATACCCCCTCAACTCCTCATTGGCTCGGAAATTGTTCAATCGATCTAACTATTTATTGCTATGATCAACGGCTAAAAATCATATAGCACATTCATTTTTGTCGTAGTGTCGAGCTTCTTTGTGCCTGCGGGCACGTCCGATATATGCTCTAGCTCATAGCTAAATTTAAGCGCCAGTGTTTCACTGATCTTAGTTTTAGCAAACGTTTCGGCACTACTAATAAAGGTACCATCACCATATTCTGTTTCTGCTTTTTGCCCAAAAGTAAGGTTCGTAAGTGCTTGCCACTCAGCTTCTGCCGAAAGTTTCTGTATAAAGTTGTTTTCGCGATCCTGGCTCTTTGGCTTACTTTGGCGCATACCAACGGCCGCTTCGAGTTCCAACCAATAGGTTTCTTCGTCAATCACCCTATTCCCATAACCCAACAGCTCCGCCATACGGTAATCATAGCCACTAAACCGATCCTTCACCCAATCTAATTCGCCAAACACATAATCATGCTCGCCTAGCTTATATCGGCTTTGAAGGTTTGCTTTATATTCTTCATCGGTTCTCTGTCCGCTGTCACTACTATTTTCCGCTTCAAGCTCTAAGATATTTTTCCAGCCCTCAGTTTCATATGCAATCTTGGCTTTGGCATTTAAGTCCTCTGTATCGCTGTTGCCACTTTTAACAGCCACACCGCCTTCCAATGATCCAGAAATTTTGTCTGTTTCAGGTATCGCATAGCCTAAAACGGTAATTGGTTTTTGGGCTTGCTCCTCAGCCTTTTCTTTTTTCGCAGGCGGCTCCCAAAGAACATAAGTGCGAATAGCGTCTTCCTCTGCAGGATTAGCAGCTATCGCTTTTTCAACCACCGCATCAATAATATATTGATTATCGGTTTCTTTTGCCTGGTCGATGGCATGCATGACATCCGCAGAAATTGCCATTGCACTGGTAGGCATGAAGGAACAAATGAGAAGCAATAAGAGTACAAGTCGGTTTTTCATATGCGCAAACTAACATATGATCGCCGGAAATCCACCCCCAATAAGGCAATTCACGTTTATTTAAAGCCCCTGTATAGGCGAACCTACTTCCTAATCTTTTTTCTTTTCACGCCTCTTTCGATACTCTCAATCATCAGACCTGCAACATCTTTGCCGGTGACTTCCTCAATACCCTCAAGGCCTGGGGAAGAATTGATTTCCAGCACTTTGGGACCATCCTTAGAACGTATAATATCAACACCCGCAACTTTTAGACCCATTGTCTTTGCGGCACGCACGGCAATCTTTCTTTCTGTTGGTGTCACCTTTACGGCACTTGCCGTTCCGCCTAAATGCAAATTCGCGCGAAAATCACCTGCAGCGGCTTCACGCTGAATAGAACCGACAACCTTTCCATCAATAACAAAACAACGTATATCTTTGCCTTGCGCCTCTTTAATAAACTCTTGAACCAGAATATTTGCCTGCAAACTTTTAAAAGCATTGATCACACTTTCAGCCGCTTTTCCTGTTTCAGCAAGCACAACTCCCTTACCTTGCGTGCCCTCGAGAAGTTTGATCACCAGAGGGGCCCCTCCTACCATTTTAATAATCTCTGCTGTATCCACCGGAGAGTTAGCAAATCCAGTTGTAGGCATGGGAATACCATTATTAGACAATAGCTGTAATGAACGCAGTTTATCTCTAGAGCGCGCAACAGAAACCGAGTCATTCAGACAAAACGCCCCAATAGACTGAAACTGCCTTGCAACTGCACAACCATAGAATGTCATTGAGGGTTTAATACGAGGGATAATCGCATCTACATCTTTTAGTAATTCACCGCCACGGTAATGCACTTCAGGGCTGGAAGAACTTATATTCATGTAACACTGGCGAATATTGATAAAACGCATTTCATGGCCACGCTCCTCGCCGGCCTCAATAATACGTTTATTTGAATAAAGATCTGGATTACTGGCGAGCAACACTATTTTTAACCCATCGCGTTTAGGCTGTACCATGCGATAATATGTTTTGACCTCGTCTTCATCTTTTTTGCCAACACAAAAAGAGCTATCCGGATCAATCAAAACACGCTCTTTCATTGCTTCACGGCCGATGAGCATGCGATAGCCCATTGAATCCCTGTTTGTAAGAGTAATTTCAATTTCCCAGGTTTCATCACCCAAGATAACAGGTGTTCTGATAACGTGACGCCTCTCCTTTTCGCCGCTGGAGCTTTTAACATCTCTTCGATCTACGACCAGCGCGCGACAACTCTGAATAATTTTTCGGTTATCTTGAATTGGGTGTATGTCAAAGTGAACATACTTCTTACCATCTTCATCAAACGTACTAATATTAAACGCGTGTAATGAGGAGGTTTTAGCGCCAGAGTCCACACGTGCTTTAATAGCAGGCAAATTTAATTCCGGCAGCTCGCACCACTCTTCTTTTCCTATTACAATTTTTTTACTCATACATTATCCTGATTAAATTCAATATCGCCATTCAGCCAAGCCGCATAGAATACTTACGCTTACGACAACTTAGGGTTTATCCATAGAGCTCGCTCTTTAGAGCTAATTTTCTTCGCTCGTTAACGTGTTAAACTTCTTGTTGTTGATACGGCGTTCGGCAGCAAGCTTTACTGTTACCTCTTTAGCCTTTCTAGGGTCCATTCCCGATAAAATGGGAGCTGCCTTTTTCTCGGCCATTTTATCTACGACCAATAACAATATCGGCATCTCCAACTCATCAAAGATGCGTGCTGCATCTTTCGGTTTCATATTCTCATAAATACGCACCAAACTTTTTAGTTTCGTATCTTCTTGCTGATTATATTGTTCGAGCAAATTGGATACTTCTCTCTTCATTGCTTCGATTTGCGTAATCTTGTCATTAATGCGCTTTTCCGTAGCATCTAATGCAGCTTCTTTAACCTGAATATTACTTTCCCAACGATCCAACTCTTCTCTACGCCGGCTAAGGTTTTGTAGCAATTCAAGCTCCACTTTAGATAAAGAGCGCTCTGAAGTTTTTCCCGCCGTGGTAGATACATTGGGGTTTTCCTCCTCTAATGCGGCCTCACCCTTCTCCTTAGGCTCTCCTCCGTTAGGCTTAGGGTCAACCGTATCCGGAGCTGCACCATCGGCCTGTTCAGCTACAACAGATGAAATAAAGAACACCTCAGACAACGCTTCTGTGCCGCGCGCAATATCAACAAGCTTAACGGCCATAAATAGTACCGCCATAATAATGGTCAGAGGAATTATACGGATACGCATCATCCGTTAACACCAGCCTTTAGCATATCTAGTAGCTCTTGCTCAGACTTAGATCTACCGTGCGTAGTGGGGGGCTCCTTAGCAGGCCCTTCTACTGGAGCGGCAGTCTTTTTACCTACAACGCGCTCCAGCACAGCTTCTAACGAGGCAACTGTCTTGGCCTTGCTATTTGCAGGTTTATCTACTGTATCTGTTTGGCGCTGCACGTCTTCATTAACGGCTTTATCAGCGGGCTTTTCGTCATCTTCCGACATCACACGTGTGCGTGCACGATTAACAGCAAAACTGGCCTCTAGCTGATTAGAAAGTTTATTGCCTCGTTCAATCAAAAACCCCATATCATCGATAAGATAGTTTGCTTTTTCTATACGGTGCTGAATATTTTCACCAATGCGCTTACTCGCAGACTGCAACGCAATAATACTTTCGGAGGCACGCTGCGTTGATTCATCAAAATGTGCCAGCAGCTGCGCTAACTCACTTTTGCTATCCTGCAGAATTTTAATACGGCGGTTAAGCACCCAACAATAGCTAATCGTTGCCGCAAGTAGGCACACGATAATAATATTTAACAGCAAATTTGCTACCATACCTGTCATACGCTTCTCCCCTAAGAAGTTCCCTTCGCCTTGCGACGCATTGGCTCGTTCAACGAAATAGCCATGCTGTCTCCTACTTTTCCGATCATCCCACTACTAACCGGAATGCCACCACAGCGAATGGCGACCTCATCATCTGGAGTACAGTCCAGTAGCAATGTACTACCAACATTCAGGCTCATCAAATCCTTTAACGTTACAGTCTTATCTTTTAAAACCGCTTCGACCTCTACGTTAGTGTTGCGCAACTCCTTGCCCAGGTGCTTTTCCCAAACCGTGTCTTGTCCAAAATTCTCACCCATGAACATTTGCAACAACAGGTCACGAATAGGCTCCAACGTGGTATGCGGCAACAACACTTCGATCATACCACCACGATCTTCTACCATTTCCACACGGAACTTCACCAGCAACGCAGGGTTGCCCGGGCGAGTAATGGTTGCAAAACGCGGATTGGTTTCTAAGCGCTCATAATGAAACGTAATAGGTGAAATGGGCTCAAACGAACTACTCATATCGGCAAGCACCACGTCAATAGCGCGCTTTACGATATCCTGTTCAATCGTAGTATAAGGACGCCCCTCAATACGTGATGGGCGAGTTGCTTTACGCCCCCCCAATAATATGTCTACCAATGAATATATTTGTGAGCTATCCACTGTAACCATGCCGAAGTTTTCCCATTCCACTGCGCGGAAAACAACTAACAACGCAGGTAAAGGGATAGAGTTCAGATAATCCTCAAAGCGGATACTTGTCATAGAGTCGAGGCTTACATCCACATTCTCGGAGGTAAAGTTACGCAGGCTGGTCGACATCTGACGCACCATACGGTCAAAAACCACCTCAATCATTGGTAGTTTTTCATAAGCCGTCATTGATTTATCTAAAATAGCGAAGATACCATTATTCTGGTCATCACCACCCGATGCACTATCAAAACCTAGCAGGCTATCAATTTCATCCTGGTTCAGAATGCGCTCATCATCACCTTCTACGCCACCTTCAGCAGGGGCACCGCCTGTCTCTTCTTCATCAAGCATGGCCGCCCACTCGTCAGCAGCTGCGGCATCATCCGGTGTTTGTTCGTCTGTATCAGCCATAAGAAAACCTATAGTTCAATAACTTATATCACACCCTGCTGGTGCTAACAATCATTGAATGGCAAGTGTTGTGCCAAAATTGGCTCATATGCTTATTGAATAACGATCTCTTTAAACAATACATCATTTACCTTAACCGGAGCCAATGCCTTATTGGCGCGAATCAAAAGCTCCTCACGTAAGCGCTGAATGCCTGCTGAACCCGACAAGTCACTAGCACGCAACTCACGCAAATAGGTATTAATCGCATCCACCAGCCTAGGCATATTTGTTTCAATCATCGGAATATCTTCCTGTTTCGGTACTTCGAGTATAACCGTAGTTTTTAGAAAGCTAGATGAACGGCTGCTAGTATTTAGGTTAATCAGAAACTCCGGCAATGTATAATACACCGCGGCTTCTGCGACTTCTTCTTCACCGCCCTCTACACCACTTTCGTCACCACCGCCAAGCATACCTGAAAAATACAAACCAGCCCCTATGCCTGCTAATAATAACAGCGCAACAACACCGATGATAATGACCTTTTTCTTCGATTTTTTCTTGGGCGCAGCCCCTTCTTCGCCATCACCCTCGCCTTCAGCGCCATCTCCTTCAGCCGCAGCCTCTTCTTCTGTCGCCTCTTCTTGCGCCTCTTCAGCGTCGTCGGCTGCGTCTTCTTTTTTCTTCTTTTTACCGAGACCTAGCATAAATATTCCCTATGTATCGTTTAATGAATTATGACCTCTATTCAATAAGATAAATGATGGCAAAAGGCAACTGCTTTTCCAAGAGTTCCTATCCTCTATTTTATAAGTTGGCACAGTTTGTGCTTTGGTTGATGCGAACATTATTCACGGGGCATCGACTATGGATAACGGTATATATGTAATGCTATCTCGCCAGCTTTCATTGTTTCGCGACATGCAGGCAACGGCCAACAACATCGCCAACACCAACACGGTTGGTTTTAAAGGCGAACACATGCTTTTTACCAGCTATCTGGAAAAAGATGTAAACTTAGGTGAGCAAAACCCTATGGCATTTGCTCATGATATCTCAACTTATCTTAACACGGAAGGCGGGCCAGTTACGGTTACCGGCAACCCACTGGATTTTGCTGTTCAAGGCAATGGTTATTTTGCTGTAGAGACACCGCTGGGCACCCGATACACACGCGCTGGCAATTTCCAACTCGATTCTATTGGCACATTGGTAACCGCGGATGGAAAACCTGTTCTGGATGCGGCGGGCCAACGTATCGTATTTCCGGAAGAAACCACAGATATTGAAATTGGCGAAACCGGCACACTTAAAGTGAATGGGGATGAATTTTCCACCCTTGGCATTTTCGAGTTTCCAAATGAACAGCTGCTTCAACGATTGGATAACCAACTCTTTAAAAGTGAAATAGTACCGCAAGTTTCGTTAACCGCTCGAGTAATGCAAGGCACCCTCGAAAAAGCCAATGTGCAGCCCATCATGGAGATGACACATATGATGGAAGTATCTCGCTCAGTGGCGAGTACTGCGAAATACATCGAGGTGGCATACGACTTGCAACGCAAAACCAATAACGCCTGGGCACAACAGGGATAATAGGAGATTAAGACATGAGGTCACTTGATATTGCAGCAACCGGTATGATGGCACAGCAACTCTTTGTTGATGTGACATCACAAAACCTTGCTAACGTAAACACTACGGCATACAAGCTACAGCGCCCAGAATTTCAGGACTTGCTGTATCAGAACATCAAACGCGTGGGCACCAACTCCTCCGACACAGGCACCATCGTGCCGACAGGTATCCAGCTGGGTCTGGGTGTGAAGACTGGCGCCATTTACCGCAACACCGGTCAGGGCACCTTGCAAGGCACGGAAAACCCTCTTGATATCGCCATTCAAGGCCGTGGCTATTTTCAGATTACTCAGCCAAGCGGTGAAGTGGCATACACACGTTCCGGCAGTTTTCAACTAAGCCCGGATGGCATCATCGTAACAGCTGATGGATTTGAAGTTGAGCCAGCCATTACCGTTCCACAAAATGCGATTGGTATCAGCATCAACCAGTCTGGCGAAGTGTTTGCTACACTTCCTAACCAGCCGGACCCACAGAATCTTGGCCAGTTCCAAACCGTGAACTTCCTCAATGAAGCAGGGCTTCAAGCGATTGGGAACAACCTTTTCCTGGAAACCACCGCTTCTGGTTCACCACTCACTGGCACCCCTGGTCTCGATGGCTTTGGCACCATGGTGCAAGGCTTCTTAGAGAACTCGAATGTTGACCCAGTAAGCGAACTTACCAACCTCATACGCGCACAGCGTGTGTATGAGATGAATAGTAAGGTGGTTACTAAGTCCGACGAAATGTTACAGGCATTAACTCAGAGCGTATAAGCATATGAAAATTATTTTTAGAAATTTTATTGTAAGTGCCGCCGTTGGGTTCATGATCCCCACATTGGCTTTCGCAACCATCAGCCCAGCACCTAGCGCCGCTGCTCCGACATACCTTTTTGCACTCTCTTACGAAGATGCAGAAGGTGCTATTGGTTTCGCACTCGCTGAGAAAGGGGCTGGCGATAAAGTGAAGGCGACTATTAACGGACGTAGCACGGAAGCCCTTTTCTCATACAACGAGCCAATTAGCGTGGAAATACGTGGCCTGCAATTTGACAAAGCGGGCTCTCGCTGGAGCGCCAACTTACTCTTTGTCAATGAAGGCAGCGCTATTTCGGTGATGCCGGTGGCAGGGAGATTTGATGAAGTGGTCGAAATTCCGATGCTAAAACGTCAGGTGCGCGCCGGTGATGTAATCAAAAAAGAAGATGTTGAAACGCGTGACTACGTTATGTCTCGTACACGCAGTGACACTATCACCGATCTAAAAAGCCTGATTGGCAAGTCCCCTACACGTACTATTTCTGCTGGTCGCCCTATCTATGAGCAGGAAATTGCGCTGCCAGTCGTTATTGAAAAAGATAATGTGGTACAGATGTATTATCGCTCACCAGGTGTGGAAATTTCTGCCACGGGTAAGGCTATGGAAGATGGCAGCACAGGTAAAATCATTAATGTGCGTAACCTTTCCAGCAAGAAAACGGTACGCGCTGTGGTAGTGAATGCCAATACGGTAAACATTATCACCCCCTACACAAACTTAACACAACGCACATCAGGAGCCGACTATGCAAGCAACTAAATCACTACTCTTTTGCTGCATTGCTATTGGCATGTTAACGGGCTGCACCAATGCCCTTAACAAGATCGATAATATCGGCAACCCGCCAGCATTCAGCAAACTGGAAAACCCTCAGGCTAAGCCTGAGTACAAGCCAGTGACATGGCCAATGCCGGAGAATACGCCCCCGAAAAAGCAATATGCGAATTCATTGTGGCAGCCAGGGTCACGCGCCTTTTATCGTGATCAACGCGCTTCACGTGTAGGCGATATTCTACGCGTTACCATTAGCATCAACGACAAAGCCGAAGTAGATAACGAAACAGAAGCAACGCGCAACACCAATGAATCAGTTGCCGCTCCTACCGTGTTTGGATTTGAACGCAAACTGGCGGGCAACTTCCTTCCCGGTGTGATCAAGGACACGGTCAGTCCGGGTAATTTGCTGGACGTTACTGGCGCCACTACTACCACCGGTACAGGCAGCGTGAAACGTGAGGAAAAGATCACCACACAAGTTGCCGCCATGATTGTACAGGTGTTGCCAAATGGCAATTATGTCATCGACGGCAAACAAGAAATTGTTGTGAATAAAGAACTACGTGAAGTTTCAGTCAAAGGAGTGATCCGCCCGCAAGACCTCGGCTCGGATAACACCATTGACTCAACACAAATCGCTGAAGCTCGAATTACCTATGGCGGTCGCGGGCAACTCAGTGATGTGCAGCAGGCACGTTGGGGACATCAGGTCGTCGATGCCCTGGCTCCCTTCTAAGACAAGAAGTCTTTCGGGCCTGCCCACCCAAAACGCCGGAGCCCCCTCTCCGGCGTTTTTTTATGCTGTTTTGTACCGGTTTGGAGCTATTTGATTCCAGTTTGCAACCGTTTAGAACCGTCTGGAACCATCTGGAACCGTTTAGAACCACCGTCTATAAAGTGATTACAAATACTTGCGTGGATTTAGTGCCGGAATTTTTTATTTTGATTGCGTTTCCTTGACATTGCTTGACATTTTCGCGCGCAAGTTATTGTGAAACCATATTTCCGTCATTGCTGTGCAAACAGGAATCTCGAGATTCCAGCTTCCGCTAGAATGACAGTAACTGGATTGCTCTCGTCGCGCTAGCGCTGGCGCAGCGGGTCATCACTACGTTCTTCGCAATGACGCAGATTACGCTAAGATAGAATGTTCAGGAAGAGAGAAAAAAGATTAGGCTGAACGCCCACCCATGCCAACTTCTTGCATCTTGCCTTGTGCTGGCAGTGGGGAACCAAGGTTTCCAAGATCGTATCCTGTAGCAGAAGCAACCTCCATACCCTGACCTTGGGCTGTTCCTTCTTTAATTGCATTCACCGCGGCGAGTGCTGCGGCAGGCAACACAATGGTGCGGTCTTTTTCTACAGCAGGTGCTTCGACCTCTGGTGCTTTTGCTTTTACCGGCGTTACAGATGGCGCAATAGATTCTGATTTTCCGCTACCAGCCGAAGCCGCTTCCTGCATAGCACCAGCCAAGAGTGAGCCCACAATAGGGATCGCAGCCATAGCTGCGCCAGCCGTAGCAATGGCTTTACCAGCCATCTCACTAGTGACCTCAACAGCTTTATCACCAAAAGCATCGGCAGCGTTTTTAAGGGCTTCCCCTATTCCACCACCGCTATTTGTCGCATCTTCTGACATAGATTTTCCCAATTTATGCTTTTAGTTTACCCTATATTACACGGGACAATTGTGACGTTTTGATGAATATCGCGCAGTGTTATTGCGCGTATGCCACCATCTCCCCGGACGGCAAGTCACTGTGCGCATTACTGTTACTACGCTGATTTGCAACGTTTTTGTTGGCTTTTCCTAAGCGCGCGAAGGTGCGGTCAAGCAGCGCGATCATTGCTTTATCACGGGTTTTGGAGCTTCTGCCCCCCATAATGACGGCCACCAGATAATGCCCGTCACGCTTTACAGAGGTAACAAGGTTAAAGCCAGAGGCGCGGATATAACCCGTTTTGATACCATCCACCCCTTTATAATCTTTCAGTACGTGATTATGCGTGTTGTAGGTCACACCATTAAATACAAATTTACGTAAGGAAAAATATTTGAAGTATTCGGGAAAATCTCTCCTGAGTGCGATTCCTAAACGCGCCATGTCGTAGGCGGTGGTGTATTGCTTGCTATCTGGCAGCCCATGTGGATTACGAAACACCGTATCTTTCATGCCAAGCTGGCGTGCCTTCTTTGTCATCATCAGCGCAAAATTCCACTGCGTTTTTCCCAGCGCTTCCGCCAACACCAATGAGGCATCATTAGCTGAACGCACCACCAGACTTTCAATAGCTGACTTCACCGGAAGACGATCTCCCTGATTCAATGAAATGTTGGTTTGTGGTTGCGAAGCCGCTTTTTTGGACACGGGCAAAGTTTGCTCCATACGCAACACACCTTTTTTAAGTGCATCAAAGGTGAGATACAATGTCATCATTTTGGTGAGCGATGCGGGATAGCGCCTAGCACCTGCATGCCTTTCGTAAAGCACACGCCCCGTATTCGCATCGACCACTAGGGCTGCGTATTTTTCATTTTTTTTGCTACGTGATTTCTTGGTGGCGGCTTCCGCTTCAGGTGTCCAGCTTACCGGCGCTACCAGAGCGAACGCAGTAAACAGCAATATACACAGACGTAAAACTTTCATCCCGGCCAATAATTAATTTTTTAACGAATAGCCACTCCACTACTAACCGTAGTGTGCCCCTCTTTCTTATTTAACAAGATACTGTGTATAGGCGACGCTGTAAACCACCTTTTTTATTTTGCGATGTATTATTTTTTTCAAAACACTTCGTCAATATTTGAGCTGGTGCTATTGACTTTTTGGGATGTCATTACTATACCAATAGCACGATTGTGCGCTGCAACATTTTGGGGCAATGGCACGAGAACAAAAAACATTAGGAGTATACAACATGGCACAAGCTAAGAAAAAACCTGCAGCCAAAACGGCTTCTGCAAAAAGCAGCAAACCTGCATCAGAAAAAGTAATCAACTTCACTGGTGAAGTACAAAAAGCCCAAGAAGAAATCTTTTCTATCAGCCGCGAAGGTGTAGAAAACCTTACTGAATCAGCCGAAAAAGCCAGCAAGCTGATTTCTGAAGGTGTTGCCCTTTCACGCGACAACATCGAAGCATGCGTTGAGTGCAGCAACCTGGCTGCTTCTTTCTCTAAAGATATCAGCGCTGAAATTTCTGAAAGCGCAAACAAAGCGTTTTCTGACAATGTGGAACTGGCAAAAGAATTCTTCGCTTGCCGTACGCTAAACGATATCGTTGAACTACAAAATCGCGCAGCTAAAAACACACTGGATAATTTTTTCCAGCAATCTTTCGCTTTTTCAAACCTGTTCTTTGAATATGGTAACGAAGCGCTTGAGCCAATTAATGAGCGCGTATCAAAAGCGACACAACAAATCAGCAAAACACTTGCTGCATAACGTTATTATATCGTAATAGCTCCATGAAAAAACCCTGCCAATCGGCAGGGTTTTTTTGTTTGCAAGAATGCATAGAAGATTATTTTTTCTTTTTCGCCGCCGGTTTTTTAGTTTTAGCCGGAGACTTCTTTGAAGCGGCCTTTTTCTTAGGCTTCACTTCTTCTTCCTCTTCATCGTCTTCATCCTCTTCTTCATATTCCTCTTCATCATCAATATCGTCAATCAGCCCTTCTCCTGCCATGTCCTCATCGTCCAGCGCGATGTCATCGTCCATGTCTTCATCACCATCATCAATATCGCTGATCTCTTCGATGTCATCCACATCATCCATATCGTCAATCTCTTCGATCTGATCTTCACCATTATCGGTTTCGATATCCTCAAAGTCATCGACATCCACACCCTCTATCTTCTTAACGGGTTTGCTGGCAGTTTTTGCTTTCACCTCTTCTTTATCTGCCGTCGCCGCTGCAGGCTTACGCCCACGCTTAGCCTTAGCCGGTGCATTTATATCGTGCTCAAACCCACATTTTGGGCAATTTGCCGGGTTTTTTCCCAGGTCGTAAAACCGCGCCCCACATTTAGGACAACTGCGCTTAAGTCCCCAACTAGCCTTCATTTTTTTGTTTCTCCCGTGTTAAATAGCTTTAGCTACAGATACGTTCTCATATTTTTTTTGCAAGATAAATTTATATGCCTATTGAAATAGCGGCCCAACTGCCCCAATTTAGGTATATATTTCTTTGAAAAAGGATCGCCAAACATATGACTAATAACTCTCAATCTACGACACCGGAAGCCGCTAATGAAAACGATCAAGAAGATATTGCGGATAACACACAAGAAAATGCAGCAGAAACACAGCCCTCTGCAGAAGAGCCCGCGGAGCCAACAGTAGAATCACTCAGCAAAGAGATAGAAGAACTGCGCGACCAGCTTTTGCGTGCGAATGCAGAAACCGAAAACGTGCGTAAACGCAGTGAACGTGAGCGTGCGGAAGCTTCTAAATATGCCATTAGTGGTTTTGCACGTGATATGGTGAGTGTGCTTGAGAACCTGAAACGCGCATCAGACAGTGTGCCAGAAGAATCACGCGCGGATAATGAGCTACTTAAGACCATTGGCGAAGGTGTGGATCTTACACTACAAGAATTGCTGTCAATTTTTGACCGTTACGAGATCAAACGCATTGACCCTATTGACCAGAAATTTGATCACAACTTCCATCAGGCAGTGGCACAGGTTGAACGACACGATATACCTGCCGGCATGGTGGTACAGGTTATTCAGGCAGGCTACACAATTCATGATCGCCTGCTACGCCCAGCAATGGTTGCTGTATCAAAAGAAGGCGAAGCACCAAAACCTGTTGATACCACCGCATAATATACTATGGTCTTTTGACCATGATATTTCGCAAGACTGACATCTATTTTGCTGCCGACGACTCCCACCGGTTTTTGCCGTGGCTGATCGGCATCATGGTGTTTCTCGCCTGCTTACTATTATGCCTTGGTGTAAGCGTTGGTGGCTGGGTGATAGAACGCAGCGATACTTATGCTAATAGCTTTACTGTCAATATTCCTGCTCATACCGAAAATATGGATCAAGCCGTGGAAGCCACTTCTAAAATACTGCGCAGCATGGAAGGTATTTCCAGTATTCGACGCATTCCTACTGCAGAGCTACAGGATATGCTGGAACCGTGGCTGGGAAGCAATAGCGCTAGTTCTGCTGAATTACCCTTACCCGCTGTGTTGGAGGTAACATTACGTGACGACCCGCGCCCGGAACTGAATTACGACCGTATTCAAAGCAAGCTACAAAATGTCACGGCAGGCGTTGAGGTGGATGCGCACGAGATGTGGATAGCCGCTTTTTCGAATTTCTCATCCGCTATGCAAAGCCTTACGATTATACTTGCCGTGCTGATTATTGGCGGCATGAGCATTATGATTTCCTTTACCTCTCGCGCCGCGCTGAAACTGCATTCGCGCACAGTACAGCTACTCCATTCTATTGGTGCGGAAGACCGCTATGTCTCTCGTCAATTCCAGCTGGAGGCCTTACGACTTGTGCTACCCGGTGCTATTGCTGGATGCGCCATGGCAGGCATCGCTTATTTTCTGGCAGGTCTGTATATAGACTCGCTGGATACCTCTATCATGCCATCACTTAGCATCACCAATGGACATTACGCACTACTTTTTGTGATGCCTGTTGCCTGCACATTAGTGGCGTGGTTTGTAGCTCGATATTCTGTGATTCGCCAACTGGAACGTAGCCTGTGATCCCGTTCTATCGCTTCTTTTTCTCATTGGTTTTTTGTGCCAGCTTATGGCTTGGAGGCTTTGTATGGTTCGGCCTGCAAGTGCCTACGATTTCGTCTTTAAACCCGAAGGGGGACGCTATTATCGTGCTTACTGGCGGCGCTGGCAGAGTGAAGTATGGGCTGGATTTACTTGCGAATAATAATGGCAAGGCAGTGTTTATCAGTGGAGTTAGCAAAAAAGTTCGGATGGGCGATGTGCTGCGTCAGGCATCTCCAAAAACCAGACGTGCCATCAAAAAAATGAAACCGACACCTGTATATCTTGGCGCACGTGCGCAAAACACCATCGGCAATGCAGAGGAAGTCAAAGAATGGCTTAGGGATAAAGATTATCAGAAGCTATTGCTGGTTACATCCGCTTATCATATGCCGCGCTCACTGAGTGAACTCACCGCGGCCATGCCTAATAAAGAATGGGTAGCGGCACCCGTATTAGGTGAAAATGCGGGGAGCGGAAACTGGCTTTTTGATCGCGAAACACGCCGTATTTTTCTTATCGAATATCATAAATTTATGGCGAGTAAATTACGTCACTGGTTTGTACAGGTAACGAAAACATCATGATGGTCTTACGCTCTTTCCTATTTAATATTGCCTTCATCGTCTGGGCGCTTGTCTCATCTATTTTATTTATTCCGCTATTCGTCATTTCTAGTAAAACCGCAATGATCGCAGGCCCGATATGGGCGCATGTCGCCATGTCGCTTGCGCGGATTATTCTGGGACTGCGCTATGAAGTGCGCGGTCGTGAACATATCCCGGATAAGCCCGTGATTTATGCCTCCAAGCACCAATCGGCGTGGGACACGATTATTTTTCTTATCTTGTTTAGCAATCCCGCTTATGTACTGAAACGTGAATTGCTACGCCTGCCCGGATGGGGCTGGTATTTGTGGCGCATGAAAATGATTGCTATTGATCGTAGCGCCGGTGCAAGCAGTATTAAAAAAATGATACAACAATCCAAATCAGCGCTCGCCGATGGCCGACCCATCGTAATTTATCCGGAAGGCACCAGAACTGCACCGGGCGCTGAGCCACATTACCACCCCGGCATCACGGCGCTTTATTCTATGCTTAAAACACCGGTGGTACCTGTGGCACTGAACTCTGGCTATTTCTGGGGAAAGAACGCATTCCGTAAACGCTCCGGCAAAGTGATTATCGAGTTTTTACCCGCTATCGACCCCGGTTTGAATAAAGAAACATTCAGTAGCACACTGCAAAACACCATTGAAACCGCATCTCAGGCATTGCTTGAAGAAGCACAATCCAAGGAGTAATTCATGAGACCATCTAACAGAAAAGCAGACGAACTGCGCAACGTTACCATTGAACGCGGAGTAAGCCGTCATGCGGAAGGCTCGTGCATGATTAGCTGTGGCAACACGCGAGTACTATGTACGGCAAGTGTAGAAGAACGCGTACCGCCTTTTCTGAAAGGCAAAGGATCAGGGTGGATCACCGCGGAATATGGCATGTTGCCGCGCGCAACTAACAGCCGTGTGCCGCGTGAAGCAGCGCGTGGAAAGCAATCTGGCCGCACGCAGGAAATTCAGCGTCTCATCGGACGCAGCCTGCGCTCTGTGGTTGATCTCAACAAATTAGGTGAACGACAAATCACCGTTGATTGCGACGTGATTGAGGCCGATGGCGGCACACGCACCGCATCTATTACCGGAAGTTATGTGGCGCTGCACATGGCCATTGACCATCTGATGAAAAATGGTGACCTCAAAACCTCACCTATTACTGGTAGGCTGGCTGCGGTTTCTTGTGGTGTATATGAAGGAGAAGCGGTGCTGGATATTGATTATGAAGAAGATAGCAACGTAGCCATGGATGCGAATTTTGTACTTACGCAAGATGGGCGTATCGTAGAAATTCAATGCACGGCGGAGGAAGCCCCGGTGGATAATGATACATTCCAGAAACTGTATGCGCTCGCACAAAAAGGCATTAAGGAGCTGGTTGATATTCAATTGAAAGCACTAAGCGCATAATGAACGAAGCCGCACCACATACCTCACCTGCATGGCTAAAAGGCTCACCACTAGTGATTGCCAGCCACAACCAAGGAAAGGTCGCAGAAATCAGAAAGCTGATCGCACCGTTTGGTATAGAGGTGCTATCCGCGAATGATGCTAAACTGGACGAACCGGAGGAAACCGGCAAAACATTTGCTGAAAATGCCGAATTGAAAGCGCGTGCGGCGGCGACTAGTAGTGGCATGGTCTCGCTGGCCGATGACTCTGGACTGGCCGTATCAGCACTGGGTGGCGCACCGGGGATTTATTCTGCGCGCTGGGCAGGACCGGATAAAGATTTCAACGTGGCATTTGAGCGCATCCAAAAAGAGCTGGCAGAAAAAACGGATGCGACCATGGCGGCATATTTCATATGCATGTTGTGTTTGTGTTTTCCGGATGGACAAACGCATTTTTTTGAAGGACGTATTGACGGCACACTCACCTTCCCGCCACGTGGCGACAAAGGGTTTGGTTATGACCCCATCTTTATTGCGGATGGCTATGACATTACCTTTGCACAAATGGATCCAGCAGAAAAAAACAACATCAGCCACCGTGCACGTGCATTTGAAAAATTTGTTAGCTTTATCAAAAACCAATCATAAGGGACATGTTATGAAAAAACTTTTTGCTACTATCCTCGTTTCACTCGCTATGATAAGCGCCCCTGCACTGGCAGATCGTTTTGAATTCGACAAAGGACACACTAAAATTTTATTCTTCATCGATCATATGGGGTTTTCCCAAAGTGTGGGTGAATTCACTGACTATGATGGACATTTTGTGTTCGATGAAAAAGCACCAGAAAAAAGCTCGGTGGAAGTCACGTTAAAACCCGCAGGCATTCGTACCAGCAGCGTTAAGCTGGATGAGCATTTACAGAATGCGGACTTCTTTAATGTAGAAAAATTTCCGGACGTTACCTTTAAAAGCACGGCTGTGAAAGTGACAGGAGAGAACACGGGAGAAGTGACTGGTGATGCGACCATGCTCGGCGTGACTAAACCTGTGACGATGAAAGTGACGTTTAACAAGGCGGGCATACACCCATATAGCAAAGACTATGTGGCAGGGTTTAGCGCAGAGGCGACACTTAAACGCTCAGATTTCGGCATGAACTATGGCATCCCTAATGTAGGCGATGAAGTACGTATTGAAATTTATACGGAAGGTATCAGCAAAGATCACCAAAAGGCAGAAGAAGCTAAGAACTAGCTGTTCTGGCCAAGCCCTGCGCCACCACCTGTCAGGTTTGGCACACCACCATGTGAGAAGTTCGTTCCCTTTTGCTCGGCAACGGCAAGGCGCTGATCTCCGCGCTCTCCGATTGGACCATAGCGTTGTGTATCGTTCATAGGAGCATGACCTTGTGCACGGCGACCTGATGAGCTGCGGCCACTTCTGCTACTGCCGTTATTATCATTATCCCTACTGTTTTCATATGCGTCATAACGCCTTTTGGTTTTAATGTCCTGCGTGACTTCGCGATCTTCCTGCGCAAAGCGAGTCCTGTCTTCTTCATAATTTGCTGCACGCTCTATACGTTCATTACGCCTGATCGCATCTTTCGCAGCCGCTTCAGCACGCATAGCCTGAGCACGTTCTAATGCTCTTGCATCACGTTCCGCAGCGATCTGCAGACTTTTCACCTGATCGCGTTTCTCAGCAATATCATATCTGCTATCGCCCTGAAGTTCGCCATTAACGACAACATCAACTTCATAATTCTGGTTACGCGATTTAATACCGCGCGTAACAACCTCACCGCCTTTTTGGTCTACGTTAAGTACGATGTGATCACCCTGATCTTTTCCACCGGTGAAAGTAATATCTACCTCACCATATTTGCCGTCCATATTGATCGTAGTAAAGCGCTCCAGATGCTCTTTGCTTACGCCTTCCACAAAGGCTGAATCGAAACGGTGTTGCGTAGGTTTATCCATGCCCGTAACATCTACGTTACTATCAACTACTGATATTCTGTAAGCACCGCCAATCTCCTCGATTAGCACCTGACCAATATATTTCCCGTTTTCATCTTTAGGAATATCAATGACCAGCCCCGTTTCACGATTCTGAAAAATATCATTTTTAGTATAATCAGTGTTTCCACTTGGAGCAGCCCCCGTTAGGGAGGCTTTCTTCAGTGTTTCTATGTCCACACCCTCAATTTTTGGAAGCGGAGTCGTTGAGCTATCTTCTCTAGCCTGCATAATTTCTCTCGCATCATTCGCTCTTTTTCGAGCAGCAATATCTTTATCCACGTTTGAAGCAAACTCCTGAGAGTAGGCCCCCTGTATGGCGCGATCATAAGCTTGATCTCTGGCTGCATTTTCCGCAACGGCCTGATCATAGGCTGCACGTGATGCCTGATTGTTATTATAGGCCATGACGGCTGAAGGATCGTCCTGCAGATATGTTTTGGGCTCAAACCGCTCAATACGCACGGTTTTGGCTTCCGGCGCGTCCATGGAGATATTCTCGCCAAGCTCGGCATCTACCTGCGCTCTTGCCTGTTTAACATATTGTTGCTCAACGTTAGGCTCTGAAGTGTTTGAGGCTTGAGCTGTATTATATGAGGTTTGCGTAATATTCGCAGAAATATCGGAGTTTGCTCCCTGAGAAGTTGCGCCACCGAACATGCCGGCAATGCCAGATGTAAGCGATGCCAACATACGCTGTAGCTGCAAAAAGAAGTTGCGCTGGCGATCCGCTTGACGCTCGTTTTCCTGATTGGTTTCTAATTCCGACATATCAAAAATCCTGCAATATAATAACTTACCTCTACCATATTAGCGAAATTATGCCCTAGTATGTATGACAATTTTATGAATGCTCCCTGTAACCTGTCATGCTATTGTAACGAAACTATATTAAACTGTCATAAATGGCTTGGAGACCGCTTACGTGCTAAAGAAAATAGTATTATTTTTCAGTATTTTAATGATTTCCGTACCTGCACAGGCGGCAGAGTTTGTTCAGCTGAAACAGACACAGGCTAGCCTGATTAGCCGTCAGGCCAGCATCCAACCAGGACAACCCATTGAACTTGCTCTGTTATTACAGCATATACCGCACTGGTATAGCTATTGGGAGAACCCTGGAGAGGCCGGAATCCCCACTACACTTACATGGACGCTGCCAGAAGGCTTTAAAGCAGGCGATATTCGTTGGCCTGTTCCAAAAAAGAAGCATGAAGGGCCATTAGCAGTCTATGGTTTAAAAGGTGATATTCTGCTTCCTGTTACCATTGCTACACCGGAATCCCTCGATGACTCCACACCCATTGCGATTAAACTAAAAGCAAGCTGGCTGGTTTGCCGGGAAATATGTATTCCTGAATCAGTGGAACTGGATCTGACCTTGCCAGTTTCCGCAAATGAACCCGCTCTTACCATTCATGCGCTACGGTTTGAAGAGCATGACGCCGCGCAACCTACGAAGATTGCTACGCAAGGTGTGTATGTCATCAATAGCGAGGATAAACTTGTGCTGTCCATGCCGCGCGATGAACTCCGCGTGGCGGATGTTGCCAAGGCAGAATTTTATCCGCGTGAGCAAGGCATATTGATTGATTCCGCTCCACAAGAATTGGTAATGGGTGATGAAGATCTGGTGTTAGTGACCAAGCCCGCACAACACATGCTCACCAACGGTGTGAGCGGCATGTTGCTGCTGGAAGATCATGAGGGCCAAAAAACGTTCGAGGTGTCTTATACCCATACGGTAAAAAATGCCGACCCCATTCCCGCTACCTCAGCCACCACACCAACCGGCAGCGGTGGGAGCAGCAATTTGTTGCTCCTGATGGCAGCCGCCATGTTGGGCGGGATGATTTTGAACTTGATGCCGTGCGTGTTGCCGGTGCTCTCGCTAAAAGCACTCGCCATCAGCAAAAAGGCTGGGCAGGAGCATGCGCATGTAGCTAAGCTTGGCATTGCGTACACTACAGGAATATTAGTGTCATTTGCGGTGATCGCAGGACTACTTATTGGCTTGCAACAGGCGGGTGAAGCAGTTGGCTGGGGATATCAAATGCAATCTCCCGCCTTTGTCGGATTTCTGATCTTCCTGTTGTTTCTGGTTGGGTTGAATCTTTCTGGCTTGTTTGACCTTCCTGTGTTGTTCGGCAATGTGGGAAGTGAAGTGGCAAACGAATCATCGCCGCGCGGTAGCTTCGCCACCGGCGTGTTGGCTACCATGGTCGCCACGCCCTGTACTGCGCCATTCATGGCATCGGCCATAGGTGTGGCACTCACCCTGCCCGCATGGCAGGCCATGCTTATTTTTGAATCACTCGGCTTTGGTCTCGCGCTACCATTTTTACTGGTGAGTATCTTCCCTAAGTTACTGCGCTTCCTTCCTAAGCCCGGCGCATGGATGGAAACGTTCAAACAATTTCTAGCCTTCCCTATGTATGCTTCCGTCATCTGGTTGCTATGGGTACTGACGTTGCAAACCGGTGCTGGCGGTATGGTGGTGGCACTAACCGGAATGCTCGGTATTATCGCTGTCATATGGATGAAGCGCCTCTACGTAGATCGCACTAGATTTTATCATGGGCTGGTGGTGGTGTTGCTGGCCGTTATCCTTGCCCTGACACTGCCGGCGCTGAACCGTATGGAGGCAGATGGGATGATGGATGTGGTGCCAGAAGAACATGCCGTGCAAACCATTCCGTATAGCAAAGAAAAACTCGACGAACTGCGTAATAATGGCACGCCAGTATTTGTGGATGCGACGGCGGCATGGTGTATTACCTGTCAGGTGAATGCACGCACAGCCATTCACCGTGAACGCACTATGGCCGCGTTTAATGAACAGGGCGTAGTGCTGATGATCGCTGACTGGACACGACAAAACCCCGAGATTAGCGAATTTTTAAAAAGCTTTGGCTATCAGGGTGTGCCACTATATGTGTTTTACCCCGCTGCGGGTGAGCCGAAAGTGCTGCCACAAATACTGACTGAAGATATTATTATTAACACCATAACCCCTTAAGGAGACTATTATGCGTTCATTACTACTATCAATTACTGCCGCTCTTAGCTTTAGCGCCGCTGCTTACGCTGCGCCTGTTGTTGGCGAAATGGCACCAGACTTTACCGCCACCGATATTAACGGCAATGAGGTTACCCTCTCTTCACTGAAAGAGCAGAATGTGGTGCTGGAATGGCATAACCCTGAATGCCCATTTGTAAAAAAATTCTATAAAGGCGGCGATATGCAAAAGCTGCAGGCAGAAATGAAAGCCAAAGACCTAACCTGGATCACTATTAATTCCGGCGCTGAAGGCAAACAAGGCTCGATGAATAATGAAGAAGCAGCCGCTTATCTTGCTGAGGTAAAAAGTGCTACCGACCATTATATTACAGACCCGGAAGGTACGATCGGCAAACTATATGGCGCGACTGCTACCCCGCATATGTATGTGATCGATAAAGAAGGCAAGCTCGCTTACATGGGAGCGATTGATGATAAACCCACCGCTGATTCCGCTGATATTGCTACGGCAAATAATTATGTGCGTGCAGCTGTGGAGGCACTTAGCAGCAACATGCCAATTCAACTGGCAACCTCTCAGGCCTATGGTTGCTCAGTGAAATACGCGAACTAAGACTCACGAACGCGACATGGCCGGCTTGGTGGCAGCGGGAACACGATAACCCCGCGCCACCGCCGGTTGGCTGATTGCCCCGTGTATTTGTTTTTCTGCTTCGATGAGCAATACTCCGCCAAAAAACGGGCATAGCAATCTTCCCACTTTTTCGAACTTTGATGCGACACGCCACACAAATTTTAAATAGGTGGGCGGCACAAATAATGCAGAGCTAGTACGGGTAATAGTGAAATCGTTTTGCGTGAATAGTTCCCGTAACTGTGTCATGGAAAATGGCCGCCCGTAACCAAAAGGACTCCGCGGCGAACGCGACCACATCCCCATACGGTTTGGCACCAGAGCCAGCACCCGCCCCCCCGGTGTGAGCACACGCCAGAGCTCCTGCATCACGAGGCTCAATTGCTCACTATTTTCTAACGCGTGCGCCAACAAAACACGATTCACACTACTTTCCGTAATAGGGAGCTCAGAGTCATGCGCCATAAACACGTGATTATTTGCAGAAGGCGGCCAATATACTGCCCCCTGCCCCGATGGCATACATACCGCTAATGTCGCTTGCGATTGATAACGCTCAATGTAGGGTGTTGCATAGCCCACACATAGCAATACTTCGTCTTTAGCTTCCGGCCATAGCCCAGCTATATTATCGCGCAGCAACACACCACTCGACTCTCCCAGCGGGCTGGCATAAAATTGTTTCAAGCTACTTACATCAGGTGAAAACATTTTGTTAGATATCCATGTTTGATGCTATAGAGTAACGTATCTTATGTTATATCGCCTACCATTTTTTCTCATTACCATTCTCTTATTGGCTACACAAGCGGCACAAGCACGCCTGCCAAACAGCGCATATGCGAACGCAGAAAATGCCTTTAACTTCGCCAAGAAAAGAGACTGGGACGGAGCATTACTGCACGCAGAAAAGAGTAATTATATCCCCCTTATCACGTTGATACGTTGGCAGTATTTACTAGATAACAACTCAGGCGCGGGATTTAATGAAATTACCCGTTTCATTTCCGAGCAACCCGACTGGCCACAGCAAAAAACATTGCGTATTCGCGCGGAGATGTCTTTACGAGATGGCAGCGTTAGCGACAATGATATCATTGCCTGGTTTGCTAACGACACCCCTATTACTGGTGTTGGCAAAATTGCACTCGCAGAAGCATTAGCGCGCCAGCAAATGTCTACAAGAACCTATGTTGACACACTGATTCGCGGCGGGTGGATTGATGGTGATTTTGATAGCACAGAAACCAAACGCATTCGTGATACATATAAAAATCTCCTAGGACGCGATGAGCATTTTGCCCGGGTAGATCGACTTTTGTGGGAACAAAAAACTTCCTCAGCTGAGGATATGCTACCCTTACTTTCTAAGGATCAGCAAAAACTTGCTAAAGCGCGCATCGCACTTATACGAGGGAAAAAACGCGTTACTCCGCTTATTAATGCGGTGCCATCATCGCTGAAAAAAGATCCGGGCTTACAATATGACCGTTTACGCTTCCGTGCCAAACGTGGTGATGATGAAGGCGTGCGTGAAATATTACTGGGGTTGCCAGAAGTCGTACCTTATCCGAAACGCTGGTGGCGTTATCGCGAAGGGCAAGTGCGTCAAGCGTTGAGCGAAGGTAACCCTGAATTAGCACAGCGCTTGCTGGCGACACATGGCCTGACACAAGGCGCCGCTTATGCCGATGCACGCTGGCTGAACGGCTGGCTGCAGCTGGAGTTTTTAGACCGCCCTCGTGATGCGTATGAACTTTTTTACGGCATGTATGAAGCAGTAAATTATCCTGTAAGCAAAGCACGTGCTGCCTATTGGGCAGGACGTGCGGCTGAGAAATCTGGTGAGCGCAGTACTGCGCATGACTGGTATGCCAATGCAGCTGCGCACCCCACCACTTTTTATGGGCAACTGGCCGCACTCAAGGTCTATGGCACTGCCCCTTTGCGTATTCCCGCCCAACCCGGTATTGGAAGCTGGCAACAGAAGCGTTTTGATGCGAAAGACATGCCCCGCGCTGCTGTGCTGGCTGCACAGTTTGACCGTGATGACCTCGCTGCACGCCTGATGTATGAGATGATACAAAACACGAATGATGTTGAAGAAGCGGCAATGATCGCCGCCCTAGGACAAAAAATAGGGCAGACTTATCTGGGAGTGCGTGGCGCTAAAAAAGCATTGCAACATCACAATGCGGTGCTGCTTGAGAGCGGATATCCGGCACCTGAAACACCTCGTGAATCTAATGTGGAGCGCCCATTAATTTTATCTATCGCCAGACAGGAAAGTGAATTTGATCCTAATGCGAGAAGCTCGGCAGGTGCACGAGGGCTGATGCAGCTGATGCACCGTACGGCGCGCGAGGTTGCACGCAAGTCTGGTTTGAAATATTCGCGAAGCAAACTCTATGACGAAGAATATAATATGCGGCTAGGCAGCAACTATCTCGGACGTATGATTGATAGTTATGATGGTTCGTATGTGATGGCTATTGCCTCGTATAATGCTGGCCCCGGGAATGTACGTAAATGGACAAAATCATTCGGCACGCCTGCACATGATATTGACAATGCCGTAAACTGGATTGAACAAATCCCCTTTGCCGAAACACGAAACTATGTGCAACGCGTGTTGGAAAACCTACAGGTCTATCGCCATATATTAGCCGAAGGCAAAACTCCAAAACTTAGATTGGGCGAGGATTTAGAGCGCTAATTGCACTCGTGACGATCTTCCTGAACACAGCTTAGAATGGAAGGAGCCGTATAGCCCGCATCGTTTTGGCGGCCCTCATACGCACGATAAACTGGAGTATAGTCAATATCATCCCACTGGCTGCGACTTCCGCCACAAGAGGCCAAGACACATATCGTCATCATATAGCCAGCAAGCCTATATCTCATGTGTCCTCCCAGACCTAACCTATAAGTCAAAAAACTTAAACTTTATTTAATGACGGGCGCAGCGCCAACCATAGTAAGAATGCACCAAACATAGCAGAAAGCAGTGAGCCGACAATAACACCAAGGCGGGTTTCTATCTGCAGCAGTGGATCTGTAAAGGCTAGCCCACCAATGAATAGACTCATGGTAAACCCAATCCCCGCGATCATGCCAATGGCGTAGAACTGAAGCCAGTTTACACCTATCGGCATATCCGCCATTTTGGTTTTTACCGCTACCCATGAGAAAGCGAAAATACCGAGCTGCTTACCAACAAACAGCCCTGCAATAATACCCAGAGGCATCGGCGACATTAAGTGATCTGTCGTAATGCCATCTAATGGCACACCTGCATTGGCAAAAGCAAAGAGCGGCATAATACCAAAAGCCACCCATGGGTGAAGCGTATGAATTGCTTTTTTGCCCAGCGCCACCGGAATGATCAAACCAAGCAACACACCAGCAATGGTAGCGTGTACGCCGGATTGCAATACCGCCGCCCACAACACAATACCCACCAACATGTAAGGCAAGAGCTTTGCAACATTCGAGCGATTCATCGCCCACAATACAAGCATACAGCCCGTTGCAACCCCCAACGCCGGAAACGACAGGTTGCTAGTGTAGAAAATGGCAATAATAAGTACCGCGACCAAATCATCAATCACCGCAAGCGCCATCAAGAATATCTTGAGCGAAGAATTAAGTTTACTGCCGAATAGCGCTACAATACCTAATGAAAACGCGATATCCGTAGCACATGGAATCGCCCAGCCACGCATTTCATCCGTTCCCCAATTGAAATAGGCGTAGATAGCGGCAGGTAGAACCACACCGCCTAAGGCACCAACAAGTGGTAATGCCGCCTTCTTTAGCGTAGAGAGTTCACCCTCAACAATCTCACGCTTTATCTCCAGCCCGATGAGCAAGAAGAAGATAACCATCAACCCGTCATTAATCGGGTAATGCAATGGCTTTAACCATGCCTCATACTGCTGCGCAAAAATGGAATTTGCGAGCGCCATCGCCATCATAGCCGTGGCCATGAGGATGATACCACCTGAGGCCTCTAGTTTGAGAAACTCTCTGATAGGCGAGACTACACCCTGCTTCACGGGTTCTACCACGCGTTTCTTGACGGATGCCGTCACTTTATGTCTAACTTTTTTCATCATAGGTTTTTTGAAATAACAAGAAATGTGCCTGCTGTCTAAGTATTTTATAGATAGTGATTATTTTGGTTTACTGTAACCCTTTTTTTACTATTGTCTGGCATGTTTTGGCGATAAATTGGATGCTTTTTTAAGCAACTACAAGGAGAATATTATGTCCGCTGTTGAAAAATCTGCGCAGGAATCGCATAGTTCGTCGCGTTCCGCCACCCTTACTGTCGATGGGAAAAGCGTAGAGCTGCCTATTTATGACGCAACAGAGGGACAAAGCGTGATGGATATTAGCAAGCTGTATAAAGAAACCGGCATGTTTACCTATGACCCCGGCTTTGTTTCTACTGCCAGCTGTGATTCTGAAATAACCTTTATTGACGGCAACCAGGGAATTTTACGTTATCGTGGCTACGATATTGATGCGCTGGCCGATAATTGCGACTTTCTGGAAACAGCCTATCTGCTACTGAACGGCGAATTGCCTGATGCGCAGGAAAAACAGGTGTTTGATCGCAGAATCACTCTGCACACCATGACCCACGAGCAAATACAATTTTTATTCCGCGGGTTCCCCCGTGATTCACATCCGATGGCGATTATGGTGGGTGCAGTTGCCTCACTTTCTGCCTTTTATCATGATTCCCTGGATATTAACGTTGCCGAAGAACGCGAAACTGCAGCTTATCGCTTGATTGCGAAAATGCCTACGCTTGCGGCCATGGCTTATAAATATTCTATCGGACAGCCATTTATCTATCCGCGCAATGATTTGGGATTTGCAGAAAATTTCCTGCATATGATGTTCTCTACCCCATGTGAGGAATATAACGTTAGCCCTACACTGGCAAAAGCGATGGAGAAAATTTTGATTCTTCATGCTGACCACGAACAGAACGCATCTACCTCTACGGTGCGTTTGGCTGGTTCCAGTGGCGCCAACCCGTTCGCCTGTATTGGTGCGGGCATTGCTTCTCTTTGGGGCCCCGCACATGGTGGCGCGAATGAGGCAGTGATCAATATGCTTGAAGAGATTGGCGATGTGAAAAACATTCCAGACTTCATTGAAAAAGTGAAAGACAAAGAGTCTGGCGTGAAGCTGATGGGCTTTGGTCATCGCGTGTATAAAAACTACGACCCGCGCGCCACAGTGCTACATAGCACCTGTAAAGAAGTGCTGGCTGAGCTGGGACAAATTGACGAGCCACTCCTTAAAATTGCCGTTGAGCTGGAACGCATCGCGCTTGAGGATGAATATTTCGTATCGCGCAAACTGTATCCGAATGTGGATTTTTATTCAGGTATCATTTATCGCGCAATGGGAATTCCGTCTAAGATGTTTACTGTGTTATTTGCCGTGGCGCGCACAGTAGGCTGGGTTGCTCAGTGGAAAGAAATGATGGAAGACCCTAAAACCAAGATTGGCAGACCGCGCCAGCTATTCAGCGGCTCTGCACCACGTCCATTTGTGCCGCTAGATAAGCGGTGATTTATGGTAATGCTTTATAACACAATGGGGAGAAGCTATATGAGTGAAGAAAATAATTCTACTGGGTGTGGAGCCATGTCTTGGTGGGCTACACTGATTATTGCGGTGTTAGCTGTACCATCATTTGGTGTAGTGGTTGCATTTATGTCTCCACTAACCGGGTTCGCTCAGCTTATCGTGTTTGTATTGGCTTGCTGGCTGTGCACCTATTTGGGTATGCGCCTGATGAGCAACCCGAAGATGCACGAAAAAATCTGCAAAAAAGACTAGCTAGTTTAGTCTTTCCTGGCCAAAGTTAGGAACGGGCTGGTTTAGCTCTTTGCATGCTGCCTCGATATAGGCACTGGTTGCCTTTTTAACGAGCAATTGCTGTTCTCTCGATTCTGGCAATATGGCAGCGAATGTCGCGTCTATACCTTTTTTAATACCGATAAGTTGTTCGGTATTTTCAGCATATGATAAAGTAACGGCTAAGCGCATCGCTTCCTCTATATTTTCTGAACGCATACTATCTATGGAAGGGTCGCCACCCTTTTCATAAGCTTCATCATAGACAGATTTTACTGCTTCAGTGCCCGCTTTTCGCGCAGCCGGAGTAAGCTTGGTGAGTGACATTAATTAGCCAATGAGCCTTAGAAGGTTTGGCGCGAGATTATTGCCCTGAGCCTGAATGGCAATGGAGGCATTACGCTGAATGTTCGCCACGGATAGTTCCGTAGACGCTTCGCCAAAGTCTGTATCCTGTAAAACAGAACGCGCTGCTTCCTGATTCGCGATGGCAGAATCAATATTCGCCGCTGCGAAATTCAATGAACGCTCAAATGCACCAAGCGCGGCACGCGTACCGGTTGCACGATCAAGCGCCGCGCTAATAACACTTGCGGCCTGAGACGCAGATTCTTGTGATTGTATGTTGAGTGACTGACCATCAAACAAGGCTTCAGTGGTCAGGCTGTCGATTGCTAGCGCATCATCGTCGCCCAGCTCTGGCGCACCTAACAATTGCGTAATCGATAATGCATTGTCGCCAGATACATCACCATTTAAAAGCGCATTGCCATTAAATGTTGTACCCTCAGCAAGACGATCAATTTCTGCAACCAGACTTTGAAACTCTTGATCCAGTGCTGCACGACTCTCGTCATTAATCACACTGGAGTTTGCCTGCACAGCTAATTCGTTGAGGCGATCAAGCGCACGGCCGATCTGCTCTGCTCCTGAATCCGCTACCTGCACCTGGCTGGATGCCTGTGCAATGTTACCGGAAGCAGTTTTTAAACCCGATACTTCAGACTGTAACTGCGTAGCAATAGAAAGCGACGCGACATCGTCTGCCGCGCGGTTAATGCGCTCACCGGAAACAAGACTCGCTATCGCGGTCTGTAATCGCGCCGATGAACGTTCAATATTTTGTCTGGATTGTGAGGGGGAAACACCACCAACACTGCTGAAATCTACCATATAGTATCCTCCTGATACGCCGATGCGCTACGTACGCCAATACGTTCCAACTTATACTATGGACTATAAAGGTTACTATATAGTTAATCAAGTAAAATTAAATTTACGCTTATAAATCAACAAGATTGCAAGCAAAGGATTTCGCCTCAAAACTGTCCAAATCTTCGATAGCTTCGCCAATACCGATAGCATGAATCGGCAGGCCGAATTGTTTTGCTAAGGCCACGACAATACCACCTTTGGCGGTGCCATCGAGCTTGGTGATGACCATACCAGTGACGCCAATCATTTCTTTAAATGCACTAACCTGAGAGACCGCGTTTTGTCCGGTTGTGGCATCGAGCACCTGCACCACATGGTGTGGCGCCGATTCATCGATCTTCTTCAACACATTTGATATTTTCTGCAGCTCCTGCATCAGGTTGGATTTGTTATGCAGCCTGCCCGCCGTATCTACCAGCAACACATCCACACCATCTGCCTTGGCTTTTTCATAGGCCTGATAAGCCACGCTCGCAGGATCAGACTCATGCGGGCCGGTGATAACCGGAATGTCGCAACGTTGCCCCCATACCTGTAGCTGCTCTACTGCTGCTGCGCGGAAAGTATCTGCTGCGGCCAACATCACGCGCTTACCCTCTGCTTTATAACGATGTGCAAGCTTGCCAATGGTGGTGGTTTTTCCATTTCCATTCACGCCAATCACCAACACCACCGTTGGTTTTTGTGATTCATCGAGCATAAGTGGCGTTGTGTATGGTGAAAGAATGGCAGTAATTTGATCCGCTAAAAAACTACGCACTTCTTCATCGGTCATTTCCTTATCAAAACGCTGTGCTGAAAGCTCTCCGGTTATTTGTGCTGCTGTGGCAGCGCCTATATCTGCCTCAATAAGCAGATCTTCCAGTTCCTCTAATGCCGCATCATCCAGCTTGCGCTTAGTGAAAATGCCGGTGATACCTCCACCAAGCTTGCCGGAAGTTTTGGACAGGCCGGATTTTAGTTTGGTAAGAAAACTCATTGTACCTGCCCCCGTAATATATGCTCGGAAGCCACTGCCGATTGCATAACCGATACCACGCTGCCCGGCTCGCAAGGCTTGTCTAATTCCACCATAGCAAAATGCTCGCTGCGTCCGAGACGCTCCTTTTCAACCACCACTTCGGTTGTCTTTCCGATTTGAGACACTAAGAAATGCGCCAGTTGTTTTTCACCCGCCTCACGCAAACGCGCTGCGCGCTCTTTACGTATTTCCTTAGCGACTTGCGGCATTTTGGCTGCGGGCGTTCCTTCACGCGCGGAATATGGGAACACATGAAGATAAGTAAGCTGCGCTTCATCCACCAAGGCCAATGTGTTTTCAAACATATCATCGGTTTCGGTGGGAAACCCTGCAATGATGTCCGCACCAAACACAACATCCGGGCGCAAATCGCGCACCTTCTGGCAAAACTCCAATGCATCCTGCCTGAGATGGCGACGCTTCATACGCTTGAGCACCATGTCATCCCCCGCTTGCAAGCTGATATGCAGATGTGGCATGAGGCGCGGCTCTTCCGCGATCAGGCGATACAGATCGTCATCGACCTCCACCGCATCAATGGATGAAAGACGCAAACGTTTTAGCTCTGGCACCAGCGCAAGCAAACGGCGAATCATCTGCCCCAATGTTGGCGCGCCGGGCAGGTCTTTGCCGTAATCCGAAATATCTACCCCGGTCAGCACCAGCTCGTTATAGCCCTGCGCAACAAGGCTGCGTGTTTGCGCAACAATATCGCCAATGGGTACCGAGCGGGAATTGCCGCGGCCAAATGGAATGATGCAAAAAGTGCAACGATGATCGCACCCGTTTTGCACCTGTATAAATGCACGCGCCCTACCCTCGAAGGATGCCACCATGTGGGAGGCGGTTTCGGTGACGGACATGATGTCGTTCACCAGCGCTTTTTCATCACTGGTTGAGATAAAGCTGTAACCTTCCGGTTTCAGCTTTTCCTCATTGCCGATGACTTTGTCGACCTCAGCCATCTTTGTATACATGTCAGGATGTACCTGCGCTGAGCAACCAGTGACAATGATCTTCGCATCAGGGTTTTCTTTACGCGCACGACGCACTGATTGGCGCACCTGACGCTCCGCCTCCGCCGTCACCGCACAACTATTGAAAATCAGCGCGTTCTTTAGCCCCGCTGCCTGTGCTTGCTGTTTGATCACCTCGCCCTCATAGCTATTCAGGCGACAACCAAAATTGACTACTTCTATACCTCCGTTACGAGCCTGCTGGCTCTCACATGAGGCACCGCTCAAGGCTGCGCGATCTGCTGATCGCGATTTATTTACCGCCGCCGGCTTATTAGACATCGATACTTCCCTTGAACGCTACGGTCACCGCGCCGGTCATAAGCACGTGGTTGGTCGCTTCATCCCACTGCACCTCAAGTTCCCCACCAGGAAGCTCTATGGTTGCCTTGCGGCCAACCAACCCTCGGCGATGCAAGCCAACCAGTGTTGCGCAGGCTGCTGTTCCACAAGCGAGCGTTACGCCTACTCCACGCTCCCACACTTTGAGCTTTACGTAATGCTCGTTAATCGGTTGCGCAAAGCTGATGTTTGCGCGCTCAGGAAACACAGGAAATTTTTCCAGCACCGGCCCCATTTTCGGCACACGTATTTTTTCTACATCTGAGACAATGAAAATCGCATGGGGATTCCCCATGCTTACTGCCACTGGATCGAAAAGTTCGCCCAGCGATATACCTAAGTTCAACGTATCGCGTGGCTCGGAAAGCGGGATATCCTGCCAGTCGAATTTTGGCTCGCCCATATCGGCACAAATGCGGTTACCTTCAATGCGTTTGCAGGAAAGCAGGCCGGCTTGCGTTTCCAACGTCACATTGTCTTTGCCGCTTTCTTCCATCAATACCCACGCCACGCAGCGCGTCGCATTACCACAGCTTGCTACCTGCCCGCCATCAGCATTGTAAATGCGCATAAACACATCTGCCTTTTCGGACGGTTCCATGATGATGAGCTGGTCACAGCCTACGCCAATATGACGATCAGAAATCATACGGATTTGTTCTTCGCTTAGCGACACCGGAGTGGTTCGGCCATCGAAAATGACAAAGTCATTGCCAAGGCCGTGCATTTTTAAAAAATCTACGGACATATAATTCACTTTAGTTAGAAAGAGCGGGCATTATAACGATCCAGCCGCTAAAGACAAATGGCAATTAGTGTCGTATCAGCGTCGCTTATTCTGATAATTATCACGGTTAGCCCCTCCGCGCCGCTGCTCCCAATCCTGCATATCCTTACGATGCGCATGCAGGCTATCTTCTTCACCCTGTGAATTCCGCTTTGCCGCACTATACACCCCTGCAGCAAGCACACCACCTCCGATCACCATCGCTCCACACGGCAAACCTGGCCCTGAAGGATTGTTACTAGTCGCTTGCGGCGCATTGGGGTCATATTCTGGCACCTGATAATGGAAGTCCTCCGGCGCATCGGTGGATTGCGCAGCAGCAGGCCCGATCATTGCCCCCAGCCCCACGGTGGAAGCGGCTATTGCTGTTTTGGTTTTGCCTAGCATAGTTCCTGTGAATCCCCATCTTTACCAGTGCGATCTACCCAGCGCTTTTCCCTTTCTGGGCGTGGCGGGCGTGCAGGTGGGATGTCATGCTCCTGGCGAATTGGTGGCTGTCTATGGCCAGCATGCATACCATTGGCCTGCGAATGCGCTGGCACCACCCCCACCGCGGAGGCCAACGTTAATGCAACCGCCATTTTCGTCATTCCACTATGCGGTTTACGCCGCGCCGCCATCAGGTTTTCAATCTGTTCGGCAGTAGGAGGCTCATCGCCTTTATCTTCCATCATGCCGTAATGCTCAAGCACCACAGACATGCCGTCCCCTTCGCCTGTTTTCTCAAATTGCTTATGCGCGCCAACCATTTTGGCCAACAACTCCGGATCATCGAGCAGGTCACATGCGGATTGCATCCAATGCTCATTTGAAAGCGCTTCGAAAATCACGCCTTCACGCAACGCTGCCTCCACCTGCTGGTCGGCATACCATGCGATGGCATTTTCCTGCTCTGTGCTTAGAGGCTGTGGTGTATCTATTGGCTTCATGTGGCTATAATAGCGGGTTTGGCATTTATTTAATATGAAGATTAGATGAAAGCGCTAGTCACTAAAGTAGATAATAGTCATGACGACCAGCAGCACGCCAATCAGCTGTAAAGCGGCGTTTTGCCAAGGGCTTACGATGCTTGGAATGATAAATTCCGAGCCTTTTCCTACATAGTTTAGGATAAGATAGGCCACGATGACTGCGATGCTCATACCGATGAGCACCCACATAGCTGTTTCCGCCATACCAGAGACCATACACTCTCCCTACAAAAAAAGCCCCGACCAGCGGGGCTTTTTTTACGCTCTTAAACGCTATTATCCAGCATTTTTTTCTGCCTGAATTTCTTTACGGCGAACATCGCATGCCTTTTTGATGTCCATCAACGCTTTACGCGCACGGGTACCAGCCGATTTGTTGCCACCTTCGAATTTGGCATCTTCTTCTTTGAATGTTTCTACAAGTTCTACGATTTGTTGGCTGGTGTTTGACATATGATCTCCTATAAAGTCAGTTAACAACACCGACAAGGTAGCGACATTTTTCTTTATGTAAAAGGAAAATTATTACGCTTGTGAAGAGGACTATTTCATAGCTATGCGAAGCTGGCATGACCTAGTGCTTGATAGCTCTTTTGTACTTGTATTGTAGTAATACTTAGAGCCATCCGCAAAAATACAAGGGCTAGTGTTCGCGTCGGCTAGAGTGTTTGCAACGCTTCCCTCCATGGCCACCATTTTTCCAGTATATGGGGCTGAGTCATCTATTTTTGTATCCATACCATGTGCCTCTTCAGGACTTATCGCACTGAACAAATCATACACCCCGTCAGCATCAGTAGAATCTACGCCAGCAATCTGGAAAAAATTATTTCCATCTACTGAAAAAACAAAAATAGAATTGCTATTGCCAAGCTTGGATTCTGGTAACACATCATTTTTAGAAGATGCCTGATTTACTGGGATTGGCGGCATCGCTACAGCATGGGCCGATTGAATTGGATTCAAGTAGGTAATGATATGCTCAAGATTCCAGGTCAATTGCATCACAGAATTAGCTGATATGCTTCCTAGTGTGCCCGTATCTATTACTGTAGCAGCTAGATCTGCCCAGAATAATATGGTCTCGCACCCCGCAGCAATGACATTAGAAGTACACGTCTCTAACAGGCTATTGCCATCACCGTTACCTCTTCCACCAGTACGATCACTCAACCCTATTTGAGAGGCGTGTGCGGCTTTTATGTCCCCTGGCAATGCGTCATATTTATTTTTAAAAGTATAAACGGCTATCTGATATTCTTCTATCTGGCTGGCCGCCGCACGAAGCTCGGAAGCTTTGATCAGATCTCGCCCAGCAGTCACCCCACCAAGCACCAAGCCAATAATAATCATCACGATCGAGAGCTCAATCAGCGTGAATCCCTGACAACCATACCGACAAGACTTCATCTCTTTAAGCCGAAGATAAATGTTTGCAGGACATGTTTATGCCTCCCTACCTATTGCAGAGGGATACGGAACTGACATAAAGGAGAATTAGCCAGCTCTGACGTGGTGGTGTTATATGGATAGGTCGAACCATCATCATACACACATGACTCAGCCCCCGGCACGGCCGCCACATTAAGAGCGCTAGTTCCACCCATCGCACGCATTTCGCCTGTCATTGGTTTTCCATCATCCATCTTTGTGTCGATGGCCAATGCTTCATCAGGTGTAGTTTTGCTGGCAAGTGTATATTCACCATCTCCGTTTGTTTCTACAACTTCTGCAAATTGCATATAGTTTCTTTTCCCGTCAGAGAATGTTGCAATCGAAACATTGCCCTCCAAGTCAGTTCTAGGGAAGAGTGAATGACGCATATTAATCGAATAATTGGTTTCACTAAGTGCTCGCACAGGTTCTATTTGCATAGGGTCTCCAGCCTCAGCGTCACCCCCTATTTGTTGACCACCTGAGTTGCCACTCATCATTTTACCGGCATACGCACTCTGGATTGGGCTGAGTAATTCCAATGTATCACGGAAATCACGCCACATAGCCATAAAGATAATGTCGTCTACCGCTTCGTAGTCACCGCGGATAAGCTCAGCATCAGAAAGGTCTGCCCAGAAAAGCACTGTCTCACAGCCTGCCACCATTTCACCTTCATCACACCCTTCTAACAGACCATTACCATCGCCATGCCCAGCTTCGCCACTACGCGCAGTAAATCCATACATCGCAGCTTTATCCGCGCGAATATCACCTGGAATCGCCATATACTTATCGTTGAAAGTATTAACCGCGGTCTGGTATTCCTTGATCTGACTCACAGTTGCACGCACACCGGCAGCACGGATCATATCCTGCCCTACCACGACACCGCCTACGAGAAACCCGATAACGATCATCACAATCGACATCTCAGCCAAAGAGAAACCAGATTCACGTGTTTTAATGTCCATAACGTTTTTCATATACCTCCGAACGATTACATTCCTTACTCATACCATTTTATTACGGAATCCGTTAACGGCCGGTTATTTTTAGCTTGCATTTTAGGCAAGTTTTAAACGATTAACACACTGATATATCTAAATATTGGCTTCATATGTGCACAGCCCTGTAAAAAAAATCATTATTTTTATATAAAGCTTATTAAAAAGCACCACGACTTGGCAAAATGCTCAATACAGCTCCCAGAAGGCAATTTTGTCATATAAACGTCATAAAAAACGTATTGAGCCCCTCCGTCACCGAAGTAAGGTGAAGCCTCACTTGATTTGAGTATACGTAAAAGCATATTCAGATTTTTTCCTCGTTCATTTGTACGCTGTGTACGGATGCGAGGGTGTAGTTTGTCTCTTATACAAGGAGTATAACAATGAGACATCGAGAAAAATGTTCGGGTTCGAACAAGGCTATCGTCACCACCACAAATCGCAGCCACCGCAACAAGGCAACGACATGTGACAAGACGATTTTGTTCGGTCTGAGCGGGTATCTGAGCAGCTGATCGACGATGATCTAGCAGTTTGGTAACCCCAACAGCTTCTCCGGGCATAACTATCCGAAAGGATAAGCCCGGAGGAGCATTTCTCTCCCTGGCGATTCTTTGTGGAGAAGTTTCGCCAACCCCAGCCCCTGCAGCCCTCCCTATCTATAAAGGGAACTACGTTCCGCTGCAGGGGCCTTTTATTTACATGCCACAACAGCCCACAAGACAAATGTCTTGCGTTATCTCGTTTTAGTTTTTGAAAAGCAGTGTGATTGGTTAGTGGGTCGTAAGACTATCTATCAACTACCAGGGGTACCACGCCCGGTACCTTTATCTTCACCAGCTAAACGCAGCACAAAACCCGGTTTAGGATCATCTGTGCCAGAAACAGCCTGAGCTTCAGAGCTATCATGTCCCGCCACACCTTTAAGCATGCCCGTATCACGTTTGGTTTGCATCTGCTTAATGATGGCGCTGCGCCCTTCTTCGTTCATCATACGTTCACGATCACCAGCCTCCATATTATCAAGCAACACTTTAACATTAGGTTCGCGCGACATTTGGTATTCCTGAATGGTTGACTCATCCATCGGTAAAAATAAATATGCGTTTGCTAGTTGCTTACCTCGTTCACCTTGCTCATGCGTCACGAAATCAGCCGGCAAGCCTTCTTCCGCCATGCGCAATGCTTTCGGTGGCGTTATCGCCATATCATACAGTCTTTCGAACGCGGCTTTTTCTTCCTTGTTGAAAGGTGGCTCCTGCTTCGCAAACAGTTCCTCACAACGTTCATCAAATAATGGATCAGCCATAATTGCTCCTAGCATTTCGATTTAGTCAGCATATTAACTTTTATTAGGAAAAATGTCTAATGACAGTTTGATGGCGGATGGAAATATGGCTATATATCTGGCACTTGCGGGGAATTTGAGTCCTTCGATTGCTTCATCTTTTCTTCCCATGTCTGCACCTCTTCTTCCACCTCTTTTGCTTGAGGTGCATCATCATGCGAACCTGAAGCTGGTGTTTCATGGTAAGAGGCAGGTCTGGTCGGCACTGCGGCCGGGGTTCTGGTGGTGGTGTTACCTTCTCGATTTGCATGGAGCTCGCCCGTCCAATAGTCGCGAGATGTCCAAGTAGCCGAGCCCAACACCAACGCACCCAACGCAGCCCGCCTTCCCCATTTGGAGCTACTTACTGAACCTTCTCTTCCATTGTTATCATCACTCATACTGGCCTCTGTAAAAGCTAAATGCTCCAACGTTTCGTGGCAATCAACACTCAGCGCTGAGCTTCTCCCTTATCAGCATCTGGTGCCTTTTTCTCTTCCTCGCGCGCCGCCCATGATTCGGGCTTTGTATCGGGTGCTTTGTTGTCTGCTTGCTCGCCCTCTTTTTCTTCTCTTCGTCTACGACGCCACGCCCGCACATCGCCAACAGCGGCGGCACCTGTCAATGGCAACCACACAGCATAGCGTGTTGCCAGCCCCGCATTCGCTGCCACAACGGCCGTTTGAAGGCCCGGCCCTATAGGGTGTTCCTCACGAACCTTTTTTTCAGCAGCCTCTTGCTCTTCTTCAGGTAAGCTAGCAACTTCTTTCATTGCCTCTCTGCGGTCACCAGCGTCTATGATCGCATCACCAGCTAATACCGTGCCAATAGCACCGGCTCCTGCCATGCCAGCAATCACAGGGTGTTTAAATCCGTAGCGTGTTGCCGCATTTCCATAGCGAGCCGCTTTTGAATCCGGCTCATCAGACTCATCATCACGCCGTCTGCGCGTGGCAATCCCTGCCGCCCCTAAACCGACTAACGCTCCAGTTTGCAAACCAATCTTAGCACCATGTTTAGCGCCATGAGCAACAGCTTCACTGGTAGCCTCAACCTGCGCCTGATCATTACTGCCATCTTCCACGGCGTTTTCTGGCACTACTATAGCCTGCCTGTTACGCATCTCATCTGCGGCTTCATCTGCAATCGACTTAACCGTTGCGTAGGTACCAATGCCAGCCCCTGCAACCGTTCCTAGTGTAGCGAATTTTGTAAATGCCTTTGTCCCTTTTCTAAGGTCGCTTTTCTTTTTCGGGGTTTTGGCTTTGCCCGTTCTTTCTTCGTCTTCGTTCACGTGAATTCTACTTTTGATTTATAGCATATAAAATATTGCGAATTATTCGCAACAATAGATTTATAACATTTAATAGATGGGCACAACATTAAGCTTTAATGACAATAGACCATCAAACTATACCTCGATCCTCCCCAGAACCAATATTAGGCCACTTTCCAGTGTCCTCATACTTAATCGCATCCTCTAGCACTCTCACAAAAAGCCCCTCTTCTTGTGGGTATCTCTTTACTTGCGTACGCAACCCAGGAAAAGCGGCATAGGTGCTTTCACGCCATAATCTTACCGCACCCCATGCCGCATCTTCGGCCAATACATTACCTTCGCCTTTCCTATGTTCAGCCTCTTTTACCAAGGCGTTATATCCTGCAAGTGCCTGCTTATAACCAAATCCCTCTTGTTCAAACGTCTCGAGAAATGGCGGATAATTTATAATGCCTGCTGATGACCTATCGGAAATACTAGCACCCTCGCCCATAAAGCGCCTGCGAATAGCGGCATCAACTGCACGTTCTAGCTCTGTTTCTTTTTTTCCTCCGGTGGGCAACGCTAACTGCACGCTTCTTTCCATGGCCGCGAGCAAAGATTTTGCATATTTCTCAGGATGAGAAATTGCTGAAGATGTATCCACATCAGTGAAGGGAGCAAGTTCTTTCATACGCTGTTCTTTTAATGCGTCGGTCAACGCAGCTCTATCAACAACATCATCACCATTAGCAGCGCGCTGTAATGCGGCTTTTACCACCCATCTATTTACATTCTGTGAGCCAAGAAACTGCTTATAAGGATCGTCACTATTTTCTAAATTCTGTTTCCATCCAACGGCGGGGATAAAGAGAACGCCAAAACCCGCTTTTATAGAAGACTCAGGATGCTCACGTAGAAATTCCATTTCATCCATTATATGATTTATTTGGCTTTTAATTTCAGGGCGCTGGATTAATTCTTTAGCCATCGCAGTCTCAATTAAACCAATAATCACATCATGTTCGGCAGGTGAACGGATATATACTTCTATCCCTGTGCCTTCATTTTGAGAGGTAGTAGTTTTTTTGGCTTTTTCTTCATCGTCTAGACGAATTTTATACTGATCCATTCCCCGGTAAACAGCCGCCAGCTCATCATAAGTCGATTTATCAACAAGCTCTTTAATTTTACCTTCCTGCAAACCCATGAAAATTTTTGCATCCGGCAAATTATTTGCATCGTTGCTTTTCAACCCTCTACTTGTAGCGGTTACTTCTGCAAGAAAACGTCCGGGGTTATCTTTGATGTCTTGTATGGTTAGTTTACTTAAATTTTCAAAACTCACGAGCGCTTACCCTTTATTAAAGTTAACCAACAATAGAGTGTGGCCACTGAACTAACAACAAAAAAGCCCCTCCGGTTTTCCGAAGGGGCTTTTTAATTTCGTGTGTGAATGAGCATCTAAGCGCAGATGACGGCGCGTTATGTAAGATGATTCGTTTAACATACAGAGGCTGGGTTAATCCCAACATGTTGAATAAACAAAATCCTTAGAAAGGAGGTAATCCAGCCGCAGGTTCCCCTACGGCTACCTTGTTACGACTTCACCCCAGTCACTGACCCTGCCGTGGGCGCTTTTAAGGGCGACTTAAGGCAGAACCAACTCCCATGGTGTGACGGGCGGTGTGTACAAGACCCGGGAACGTATTCACCGCGGCATGCTGATCCACGATTACTAGCGATTCCAACTTCATGTACTCGAGTTGCAGAGTACAATCCGAACTGAGGCAGCTTTTGGGGATTTGCTTACTCTCGCGAGTTCGCGGCCCGTTGTCACTGCCATTGTAACACGTGTGTAGCCCAAGACGTAAGGGCCATGAGGACTTGACGTCATCCCCACCTTCCTCCGGCTTATCACCGGCAGTTTCCTTAGAGTGCCCAGCTTAACCTGGTAGCAACAAAGGATGAGGGTTGCGCTCGTTGCGGGACTTAACCCAACATCTCACGACACGAGCTGACGACAGCCATGCAGCACCTGTGCATCTCCCAGCCGAACTGAAGGAACTCTTTTCAGAGAACCATAGAGAGCATGTCAAGTCTTGGTAAGGTTCTTCGCGTTGCCTCGAATTAAACCACATGTTCCACCGCTTGTGCGGGTCCCCGTCAATTTCTTTGAGTTTTAATCTTGCGACCGTACTCCCCAGGCGGGGTGCTTAACGCGTTAGCTGCGCTACTCAGAGGTAACCCCCGAACAGCTAGCACCCATCGTTTACGGCGTGGACTACCAGGGTATCTAATCCTGTTTGATCCCCACGCTTTCGCGCCTCAGCGTCAGTTGTCGTCCAGATAGCCGCCTTCGCCACCGGTGTTCCTGCTAATATCTACGAATTTCACCTCTACATTAGCAATTCCGCTATCCCCTCCGACACTCTAGCAATCTAGTTTCAAAGGCAATTCCGGAGTTGAGCTCCGGGCTTTCACCTCTGACTTTTATCGCAGCCTACGCGCGCTTTACGCCCAGTGATTCCGAACAACGCTAGCACCCTTCGTATTACCGCGGCTGCTGGCACGAAGTTAGCCGGTGCTTATTCTTCAGGTACCGTCATCATCTTCCCTGATAAAAGAGCTTTACAACCCTAGGGCCTTCATCACTCACGCGGCATGGCTGGATCAGAGTTTCCTCCATTGTCCAATATTCCCCACTGCTGCCTCCCGTAGGAGTCTGGTCCGTGTCTCAGTACCAGTGTGGCTGATCTTCCTCTCAGAACAGCTACAGATCGTAGCCTTGGTAGGCCATTACCCCACCAACAAGCTAATCTGGCATGGGCCGATCTTAGAGCGATAAATCTTTCCCCCGGAGGGAATATACGGTATTAGCCACCATTTCTAGTGGTTATTCCGTACTCTAAGGCACGTTCCCATGTATTACTCACCCGTGCGCCACTCCCCCGAAGGGGCGTTCGACTTGCATGTGTTAAGCCTGCCGCCAGCGTTCGTTCTGAGCCAGAATCAAACTCTCAAGTTTAGATTCTGCTTATGCTCATTAGAAACCGAGGTTCCTATGAACACTCGCGTCATAAATCCCAACCGATCGGTTGGGCTCAAATTTTTCGGAAACACGCACAACATCACCTATTAACCGATGCACCTTGGACTTATACGGCAATAGTTGCGTTATGGTATTTGTCATATACGCATGCGACATTGTGCTGTTAATTTCAACAACCGCTGGCCATCCGAAAAGGACCAGAAGCTGCAACACGACGCCACCTGCGCTTAAATGCTCTTCACAATTTCACACAACAGATCTTGCTAAATACTGAGAAACTCTCCGTTTTTGGCAAAATCAACGACCGACTTCCTAAGGAGCCCGTCAAGAAAGGATGGCCTTTATGGCTTAAGAAAATGCGGGTGTCAACGGGAAAAAGCAAGTTTTTTGCATTTTTTTTATCAAGGTGATTTTTTAGCGTTTTTCAACCCTAGAAAGTTGCCCCTAAAACAGGCACACAAAGTGATGTGGCTGTGCGGTCCGTAATCTTTACATTATAGACTGGCTGTATGTTATTCGGGGGTGCATCATCCACGCACGCATCATCTTGCCCTGAGGATGTTGTCGTATCCTGATAAAGCAAATTATATGATGCATTACTCAACAAACCCGTAGCCGCACGCATATTTCCACTATCAGGAAAACCATCATCTACCTTTATATCTATCGCATAGACTTCTGACGGCAAAAACACACCAGTGGGCAGATCCGTTCCCGGGCTACCATTAGCGGCATGTGATGTCGCCAACCAAGAGTGAGGCTTGCTAAAGCCAATATTAAGTGTAGCCGAGGCTGGGGCAAGCCATATACCTGCGTTCTCTGCAGACGTTGGAGTAACTCCCTTACCCTGCATCTTTGCCAGTGGTGACGCGATACCCGGTTGACGCCCATAGTTTTGCACAAAATCCCCAGCAACCAACTCGGCCTTCTCCAGTGAATACCAGACATGGTTAGGCTCTACCCCCCACATAGGCAAAGTGGCTCCCTCAATGATACCGTTACCATTACCCGCTGATGCTGGGTTAACCGCAAACCCCTGCGCTACCGCATCCACACAATCCCCCGGCAAGCAGCCGTAACGATCACGAAACACGTTCACCATAGTATTGATCTGCTCAAACTGGGTAATCTGCGAACGAATACTTGCCGCTCGAATGAGGTCCCCGCCCACCATAATAGCGGAAGACACAAGCCCAATGATCAACAGCACAATGGCTATTTCAACAAGCGTAAAGCCGCGTTTTTTTGAGGTGCTTTTCATTGCACTACATTATATTGCGCACATTAATTTGCAATCAAATAAGGCACATTCCCACCAGCCCTTATCAGCGGCCGAGTTATGGTTCTCGTGCAAATAATTGAAGCAATATGCCATAAGCGTTTTCATCTTCCCTATCCAGCTTTGGATTTTCTTTTAATATAGTTTCCGCCTCATCACGCGCCTCAGATAGAAGTGCCTGATGCTCAAACAGATCGGTGAAAATAAAGCGTGGCAGGCCGCTTTGGCGCGTACCAAGTAGATCACCACCACCGCGAATAGCCAGGTCTTCTTCAGCAATTTTAAAGCCGTCCTCGGTTTCACGCAGCACAGCAAGCCTACGCTGAATCGCGGAGGGAGAAAAGAAATCTTCCTGCTCGCGCATTTGTTTATCCGTATTGCGTTTGATCATTTCGCTATAAAGCAACACACACGCGCTCGCCTTATCACCACGCCCTACACGTCCACGTAATTGATGGAGTTGCGACAACCCAAAACGCTCTGCTTTTTCGATCACCATGATGGTGGCGTCGCGCACATCGACCCCTACTTCAACCACAGTGGTTGCCACTAACAGCCGCACTTCACCTTCGGCAAAACGGCGCATTTGCTCGTCGCGTTCGTCTTTTTTCATGCGTCCATGTACGAGTCCTACTTTACCTTTGAAGCGCGCGTTGAATTCAGCAAAACGCGTTTCGGCGGCGGCGATATCTTGTTCTGGTGTGAGGTCTAATTCGCCATACACTGTTTTTTCTTCGATCAGCGGACAAATCCAATAGGCTTTTTCTCCCTTTTCCATCGCGGCTTGCAGACGATCCACCACCTCGTCATAGCGCAAATCAGGAATAAGGCGCGTGGTAATTGGCTGACGCTCGGCGGGTTTTTCTTTGAGCAACGATACATCCATATCTCCATATAATGTCATGGTCAGCGAACGCGGAATAGGCGTTGCCGTCATGTGCAGGATGTGTGGTGCATCGCCCTTGGAAAGCAGCTTCTGGCGCTGCCCAACACCGAAGCGATGCTGCTCATCCACCACCGCTAATGCCAGCTTATGGAACTGCACTTTTTCTTGAAACAGCGCATGTGTGCCGACGATAATTTTGGCGCTACCATTTGCAATTTTTTCTAACACCTCTTTGCGAGCAGCTCCTTTTATGCTGCCAGTAAGCAGCACCACTTCTGGCACATTATCCAGAGGTGAAAGGAGTTTGCGGATGGTCTCATAATGTTGCTGAGCGATCAGTTCGGTAGGCACCATTAGTGCAGACTGCACCCCCTGCTCGGCCGCACGCAGCATGGAAAGCAGCGCCACGATGGTTTTCCCACTCCCCACATCACCTTGCAGCAACCGCGCCATACGCCTGCCAGAGCCAAGGTCAGTTGCAATTTCCTTGTCTGCCTGCATCTGGCCTTTAGTAAGGGTAAATGGCAATGATGAGGTGAGCGCGTTCGTAAGTACGCCGGAGCCTTTGATGACCTCACCTGCATGTTGCTGCATATTGCGTCGCAGGATTGCCAGATGCAGTTGATTGGCGAGCATTTCGTCGTAAGCCAGGCGCATGCGCGCGGGATGCAGCGGAAATATTTCATCTTCCGCCTGTGGGTGATGTGCCTGTGTGAGCGCCTCTTTAAACCTTGGCCAGTCGTTTTTCGCGAGCGTTTTTTCTCCTATCCATTCTGGCAGTATCGGCAATTTTGCCAGCGCATCAGCCACCATGGACGCAACACGACGCGAGGTAATACCCATAGTCAGCGGATAAACCGGCTCTGGTTTTTGCACCTCTTCCAGCTTACTGATCGGCGCGATAATGTCCGGATGTGTCATCTGCAAACCGAAATCAAAATGCTCCGTGCGCCCGCTGATTACGCGCTGCTGCCCAACGGGTAATGCGCCAGTGAGATAGCTCTCCCGCGCATTGAAAAATACCAGCGTGATGTCACCAGTATCGTTGGAACACATCACCCTATAGGGTTGCTTGCCGTACCGTTTTTGTTTCGGGGGCACGTGTTCATCCACCGTTATGACAAAAGTCGCCACCGTGTCTGCCGGTGCCTGATTAAGCGGAAAAGTTATTCGCCGATCGACAATGGAAACTGGCAGATGAAACAATAAATCACGGATGATGGGAGTGGACGAGCCGGAGATAGCCGTGGCTGGCGGCAATAGATTGGCGAGTGCCTTGCCAATGGCAGGCCCCACCCCTTTGATACGGGTGACCGGAGAGAACAAAAAGAACAGTGACTCAGGACGCATGGAAGACAGTTTAGCTGCCCCGCGTAAAAACACAATTCACTTACGGTTACTCAGCGACTTTGCGTTTTTCGGCTTCGCTGATCTCGATCATGGCGTTGGCCGCATCCGCTTCCATTTCGTCTAGCGCGGAATCACAGCTTTCCATCAGCTCTTTATCGTTCACGCGACCAGTTACGCGGCTAAAGCTGATGCTGATGCTTAAGCCCACCGTGCCACCATCGGGCAGCGAATAAGGGTTTGCGGCAATTTGCCAACGCAGGCGGTTGAACACCATGCGCGCGGATTCCGGCGTAGTGTCGAGCAGCAACACACCGAGACGGCGATAGTTCATACTGCCAACCACATCATCAGGACGCAAATTTTGACGCGCAATAAACGCCACATGTTTGATGATGCCCTGACACACCTGACGACCATATTGCGAGAACAGATCATCGTAATGATCGATTTGTAAAATGGAAAAACAGGTACGGAGGTCGCTTTTGCTATTGTAATAGCCCATCAGCTCGATGTCTTTTCCCAGTGAATAGCGATCTGGCAGCCCCGTATCCGGATCGATGACCTCATGACCCTTGAAATTGTCCTGAATAGCGGTGCGCAGTGCTTCGTTTTTGCGTAAGCCCATCTTGTCTTGCAGCACCAGCTTAAAAATCATGCTCGTATCGGTGGATTCCGCACGCACCACTTTCAAGCGGTAAGCGGTTTCCTTGTTGTCTTTGCCAATAATGGCAAAGCTTTGCACTTTGCTCAGTACTGCACCTACGTCGTTGATGTCGTCACCAAACTCGACATATTCTTTCATCAGCTCACCAATGCGCGGCGGGAGGATTTGTGTCAGCGGTTGATGCACCAGCTCGGCATTTCCATAGCCCAACATTTCCTCAGCAACATCATTGATATCGTTGATTTCTATCGACTTTGCTTCATTATTCTGGCAAATGGTGATGACAGCATCGTTGCTGCGATATCCTAACATCATATAAATGGCACCCTGATTAGATATTTTATTACAATTATCAGGGTATCCCCAGAAGATGAAAAAAGAATTAATGGCTGATTTTTCAATACCATGCATAAAGAGACACGAATAAAAAGACTGATTTTTCAAAGCGCTCACAGAGGCTGCAAAGAGACTGATCTGGTGCTTGGGCAATTTGCTGAACGGGGCATGCGCGAGCTGAGTGACGACATGCTGGATTTATATGAACAGTTTCTGGAAGAACATGATGCAGATATCTGGAACTGGATTTCGGGCAAAACATCGCCTGACGACAATCGCTATGATGAGCTACTGAATTTGATAAGAGATTATACGCCTGAGACTAATGCCCAATAACGCATCCCATGTGACCACAAACATTCCCGCGGCGCTTACTTTTTCTGGCGTGCCCAAAAGTGCACAGGCACAAATGCTCGCGCAAATACTCGCTGGCCAGTATGTGCAACCCGCCAAACCAGAATCCATTGTACATATTGCTGTGAATGATCGTGAGCTTTCGCAACTGGAAGAAGCGTTACGTTTCTTTGCACCGGATTGCGAAGTTCTGCGCTTCAGTGCATGGGATTGCCTTCCATATGACCGTGTATCACCGCAGGCATCTGTCATGGCTGAGCGCATGCGCACGCTGGCAACCCTCAGTAATGTTAATGCAGAAAAGAAACCTCGTATTGTGCTGACCACCGTCAACGCAATCATACAAAAACTCCCCCCCAAAAAAATGATGACCGGTCTGGCCATCATGCTGAATACAGGGCAGACCATTCAGGCAGATGCTGTGGTTTCAGCGCTGGTGATGCAAGGGTATATGCGCGCCGGCAAAGCTATGGAACCGGGCGAATTTGCACTGCGCGGGGGCATTATCGACATCATGCCATCCGGCATGCAAGAAGGTATCCGCATTGATTTGTTTGGTGATGAAATTGAAAGCATCAAAACCTATGACCCGCTAACACAAATCACCCATGGAGCGATTGAGAAAATTGAATTGTTCCCTGTGAGCGAAGTGTTGCTAAATGATGAAACAAGCGAATGTTTTCGTGAAAAATATCGCGATCTGTTTGGCGCAGTAACCAAGGATGACCCGCTATATGAAGCCATCAGCCATAAGCAGAATTACGTGGGCATGGAGCACTGGCTACCGCTTTTTTACAAAGAAACCTCGACATTGTTTGATTATTGCGAAGATGCGCTGATTTCTATAGATAGCGAAGCAACGACGGCGCTGGAAGAACGACACGAGACTATTTGGGATTATTACGAAGCGCGCAAAGCCACGCAGAACGCAAAGTCCAACAAAAATAGTTTTGGAGCTGGCGCCACCTACAATCCCGTTCCACCTGATATTAGCTTTCTGATGGAAGCAGGATGGGAACATAAAACCTCATCGCGTGAACGGGTCGTTTTATCTCCATTTCCTGATGCCAATGCGCAAGCAAACATTCCTGCCGGCTATCGCCCTATCATGCGCTTTATTCAGGGAAATGCAGAGAACACTCCGTTTGATCAACTACGTGCACGTGACGATAAACGCACCCTGCTCGCCTGCTTTACCGAAGGTTCGCGCGATCGTTTATTTACCATGCTGATGGAGCGTAATTTCCATTGCGTGAACATTGATACATGGCAAGACGCGCAAAGCATCAAAGGTAAAACTATAGGGCTTGCTATCTTGCCGCTGGAGAATGGCTTTGAAAGCGATGATATGCGCATTCTCAGTGAACAGGATGTGCTGGGTGAGCGCATTGTACGCACGCGCAAGAAAAAGAAAACCTCCGATGTGTTCATGGCCGAAGCCGCTAACTTTTCCGAAGGTGAACTGGTGGTGCATAAGGAACATGGTATCGGTCGTTTTGAAGGGCTGATCACCGTTGAAGTTTCCGGCGCATCGCATGATTGCCTGAAGCTGATTTATGATGGTGATGATAAGCTGTTTTTGCCGGTGGAAAATATCGACATGGTATCGCGCTACGGCATGGAAGAAGAAGGCGTATCGCTTGATAAGCTCGGTGGCGCTTCATGGCAATCACGCAAAGCTAAACTCAAAAACCGCATTAAAATTGCCGCCGAAGCACTGCTCAAAACCGCAGCCGAACGCAAAATCAAGAAAACACAACCAATCGAAACTCCCGCAGGAAGTTATGGCGATTTTTGTGCGCGCTTTCCTTATTCTGAAACGGAAGATCAGGAACGTTCTATTAGCGAAGTGCTGGAAGATTTGCATTCCGGAAAACCAATGGACAGGCTTATCTGTGGTGATGTTGGTTTTGGTAAAACGGAGGTGGCATTACGCGCTGCATTTGTAGCAGCTTGCAACCCAGACAATAAAGTGCAGGTTGCGCTGATCGCACCAACCACCCTACTCGCCCGCCAGCACTATAAAAATTTTGCAGAGCGCTTTGAAGGGCTTCCTGTCACTATTCGCCAGCTCTCACGCATGGTGCCCACCAAGGCGCAGAAAGAAACGCGCGAGGGACTCAAAAATGGCACGGTCGATATTGTAATCGGCACACATGCGCTGCTTGCCAAGAACATTGAATTCAGCAATCTCGGCTTAGTTATCGTAGATGAAGAGCAGCATTTTGGCGTGGGGCAAAAAGAAAAACTGAAACAACTCAAGCAGAACGTGCATGTGCTGACACTCTCAGCCACCCCTATCCCTCGCACACTGCAAATGGCGCTTACTGGCGTGCGCGACCTGTCGTTGATTACCACTCCGCCGGTTGACCGGTTGGCCATTCGTAGCTTTGTCATCCCGTATGATCCGGCGATGTTGCGAGAAGCATTGCTGCGTGAAAAACATCGCGGTGGCAAAAGCTTTATCGTATGCCCGCGCATTAAAAACATTGCCGAAATCAAGGCACAAATCAGTGAACTGGTGCCTGAAGTGAAAATGGCGGTAGCGCACGGACAAATGACGCCCGCCACGCTGGATGGCATCATGAACGAATTTTATGACGGCAAATATGACGTGTTGCTTTCGACCGCCATCATCGAATCCGGCATCGATATTCCCACCGCCAACACGATGATTATTTTTAATGCCCACATGTTTGGGTTAGCACAGCTCTACCAATTGCGCGGGCGCGTAGGGCGTGGAAAGATTCGCGCTTATGCCTATTTTGTGCTGCCGCATTACAAAGAATTGACCAAAAACGCAACGCGCCGACTGGAAGTGATGCAAACACTTGATACGCTGGGAGCCGGATTCAGCCTTGCTTCACACGATATGGATATTCGTGGGTTTGGCAACCTGGTGGGCGAAGAGCAATCCGGCCATATCCGTGAAGTGGGTGTGGAACTGTATCAGCAAATGCTGGAAGAAGCCGTCGCTTCACTACGCAGAGGCAAACAAGAAAGTGAAGCTGAAACAACGGAAGAAGATTGGAGCCCGCAAATTAATCTGGGCATTTCGGTGTTGATTCCGGAAAGCTACGTGAACGATCTGGGGCTTCGCCTTGGCCTGTATCGCCGTGTGGCTGATATGAATGATGAAAAAAACATTGATAGTTTTGCCGCCGAACTGACTGACCGTTTTGGCGCCATGCCGGAAGAAGTGCAAAACCTGATTGCAGTGCTTGGCTTGAAATTACTTTGTAAGAAGGCCGGCATTGAACGTATCGACACAGGCCCGAAGGGTGCCGTGATTAGTTTCCATAATGATCAATTTGCTAATCCGATAGCGCTGCTGGAACATATCGAGCGCAACCCGCGCAGCTTAAAAGCCCGCCCAGACCAGAAACTGGTCTTCACACATGAATGGAAAAAAGCGGATGAGAAAATCGCCATTATACGCAAGTTAATACTGTCTATTTCTAACTTAACCTAAAAATCGCTTGTAATTGGCTTCTATCCTGCTATTAACGCTGATATGTCAGATTTATTCGCAGCAAAGAAAACAGCCAAAGACACCTCTTATTCCGCACAGGATATTGAGGTATTAGAAGGGCTTGAGCCGGTTCGACGCAGACCGGGTATGTATATCGGCGGCACGGATGAAACCGCCATGCACCACCTGGTAAACGAGGTATTTGATAACTCGATGGATGAAGCTGTGGCTGGTTATGCCACCACCATTCATATGGATATTCGCCCAGACAATGTGGTGACGATTAGCGATAATGGTCGCGGCATTCCTGTCGACCCCCACCCTAAATTTAAAAAGAAATCCGCCCTTGAGGTGATCCTGACCACACTACACTCCGGCGGTAAATTCGGTGGCAAAGTGTATGACACCTCCGGTGGTTTGCACGGTGTGGGTATTTCGGTAGTGAACGCGCTTTCAGACCATATGGAAGTAGAAGTCATTCGCGATAAAACGATTTATCAGCAAGAATATTCAAGAGGTGAACCACAAGGCAAGCTGAGAAAAGCAGGCCAAGCTGCTCGTGGTAAGGGCACAAAAATTACCTTCCGTCCCGATGCGGATATTTTTGGTAAAGTTAAATTCAAACCCGAAAAGCTATTTAAACTGGCACGCTCGAAGGCGTATTTGTTCCGTGGCGTGCAGATCGAATGGAAATGTGACCCATCACTGCTTTCTGATGGTTGCGAAGCCCCTGAAAAAGCCACCATTCACTTTCCGGATGGGCTGAAAGACTTTTTGGGCCAACAAATGGAAGGCCGAGGCAGCATTACCTCTAGCCCGTTCTGCGGGGAAGCAGAATTGCCTAAAAAAATGGGGCGTATTGAATGGGCGATTGAATGGCCAGAAGACGAACAAAGTTTTGTGTCTACCTATTGTAACACCATTCCGACTCCGGATGGCGGCACCCATGAAAACGGCATGCGCTTGGCTCTCACCAAAGGCCTCAAAGCATATGGTGAGTTGGTGGGTAATAAAAAAATCGGCCAAGCAACTGGTGAAGATATGTTAGGTGGAGCGGTGATGGTGCTTTCATTATTTATGAAAGACCCGCAATTCCAAGGACAGACCAAGAACAAGCTAGTGAATGTCGGTGCGAATAAACTAGTGGAAGCCGCCATGCGCGATCACTTTGATCACTGGCTGACGGGCAACCCTGAAAATGCTGGCCAGCTACTCGCACATATTGTGGAACGGGTGGAAGAACGCCTAAAACGCAGGTCAGAAAAAGATGTGGGCCGTAAAGCGATCACTACTCGCCTGCGCCTGCCCGGAAAGCTTTCTGACTGCTCACGATCTACGAATAAAGGCACAGAAATATTTATCGTTGAGGGTGACTCGGCGGGTGGCTCTGCCAAACAGGCACGCAACCGGGAAACGCAAGCGATCTTACCACTGCGCGGAAAAATCCTGAACGTGGTCTCGGCTACGGCAGACAAGGTGAAAGCCAATCAGGAACTTTCTGATCTGGTGCTGGCGCTGGGGAGTGGTAGCGGTATTCACTACAACGAAAAATCGCTGCGCTATGAAAAAGTGATTATCATGACCGATGCGGATGTGGATGGTGCGCATATCGCCTCCCTGCTCATGACATTTTTCTATAAGGAAATGCCGGAGCTGATTAAAGGCGGGCATCTGTTCTTAGCCCGGCCACCGCTTTATCGTATTACCATTGCCAATAAGACCTATTATGCGCAGGACGAGAAAGAACGCGACAGCATTATCGACAAACACGCGAAGAGCAATAGCCGCGTAGAAGTGGGCAGATTCAAAGGGTTAGGAGAAATGACTCCCGGCCAGCTCAAAGAAACTACCATGGACCCCAGGAAACGTGTATTATTGCGAGTGGAAATCGATGAAGATGATACGGACTACACGCAAGAACGCGTCGAACATCTGATGGGCAGAAAACCCGAACACCGCTTCAACTTCATTCAGGAACAAACCGCCACACGCGGCGAGGAAATTTTAGAACAACTGGATGTATAGTGTATGAGTACACAAAACGCTGAAATTGATAAAATTGCCGGTCAGGTTCTGGGCATTGTTCGGGACTCTTTACCAAAAGCTTATAACGCACTTTCTAATGACGCAGGAAAACGTACTACGTCTCAGATGCCAACCGCCGAAGCGGTACTGTCTCAGGCTGCGGCGAATTTCGTAGAAGGCCGAGTGCCACACCATACCGGTATTGTCACTGATGAGTCCGCAGAAAGCATGGCCGAAGGTATTCGTGGATATTTAGACAAAATGAACATAACACAAAATGCCGCCTCTTTAGCTCACTTGAAAAGCAAGAGATATGGAAACAGTGTACACCAGGGCGTAGGACGAGTCATGCAAGATATTACCAATGATGGCGCATGGCGTACGGTTGTCGAGGCTGGCATTAATCCAGCACTAAAAAAAGCGCTCGGTACAAATGCAAATCTTGATGTTATCCAGATCGCACTGAATGAAATAGTTGCTGATTTACCAGAGAAGAAGCGACTTGGATATTTAGATAAGGGGCTTAATAAAATTGCCCAGGATGTCAGCAGCAAATTTGCCGAAATGAAGCAAATAATTGGCAATGATATTGGGCAGGCTATCTAGTTACGCTGCCAATGCTCTTGTCAATTGCTGTGGAATCTCCGTTTGTCCACGTGTGTAATCTGCGGGCACACCAATATCAATAAAATATTCTACCCCATCATAGCTGGTTGGTTTTAGCTCCGGCGTGTGCTGGCTTAGAAAATCGCGCTCGAAAGAAAAACCGCCCTCGCCCAGACCTTCGCTCAAGCCCGTGAATGATGGCTCGGCCAGAGCGGTTGGCAGGAAAGCATCTGAAAACAGGTCAGGCGAGATGACATAAAACCCGGTACTGATATGCCCTGCATGCGCATCACCCAACAGCTCGTAATGCTCAACCATGCCATCACTGATAGTAAGTTCGCTATAGCGCTGACAGTTTGGCACTTGTCTTGTGGCAATGGTGATCTTCCGGCCTGATGCCATATGCTCCGTCATCATCTGCGCATAATTTACCTGCACCAACGAATCACCGTTTAATGCAAAAACGGGTTTGGAGGGTTGCAAAATACCAAGCGCCTGCTTAATCGCCCCGCCAGTGCCGAGTGGTTTGTCTTCGATAGAATAATGCAGCTTGATGCCATGGAACGATTCACCAAACCTTGCCTGAATCAGCTCCGGCATATGATGCAAACATAGCACCACCTCGCGCACACCTTGCCCCGCCATATATTCCAGCAACCATGCCAAAAATGGACGACCGTTTACTGGTGCCATCGGCTTTGGAACATTGTTCACCATTGATTTTAGCCTTGTGCCAAAACCGCCTGCGAGTATGATAGCTTGCATGTGGATTGTCCGTATTTGGGGCGTTGTTTCGAAATGAAACTAAGCGACGAACGAACTATTCACAAGCGAGAATAAGTTAAATTATTCAATTCTATCAATGGTTTATAAAATAATTATTTATTCTACCTATGCCCATATCTCTTGTTATTAATGAACTCCAGGCGCAAAAATTATTAGCAGCAGGACGCGACCGCTCTACTGGGGTAGAGGTTTCCCTGAAGACCGCTCAGAGAATTTTGCACACTAATATGGGAGCACACTCACTGGTCGCGGCACTACCTGATGATGTTGCCCTTCGTTGTTATGCCCCCAACGATGAACCTAAAGAAAGTCACTTGATTATTTTTGCAAGAAAAAGACTAGAAGATATTCAAGAAGGGACGTACAAAGCTAAGCAAGATGAACTTGAGCACTAAGGCCTGCAATGAGTAAGAAAAAAAATTCCGCCTATCCTTTATTTGCGATTAGCACCTCAAACTACAACACATGGCTACAAAAACAGCCCGCTTCTGTGAAGCAGTGGCTCAAAACGAGCGACTTTAACAACGACGTGGGCGCATTCAGCCTGATTCCTGGCAAGGATGGAAAGCTGGAATATGTGCTAGCGATCATCGCGGATGAACCAGACATCTGGAGCCTTGCGCATCTAGCAGCTACCCTGCCCGCACATAGCTATAAGCTGGAAAGCTCCTTTTCCAAAGAACTGGCCACGCAGTTTATGTTGGGTTGGGAATTGGCGTGCTATGAATTTACCCGCTACAAAAAAAGTGACCGTAGATTTGCAAAACTCATTGCACCTAAAAACATAGATACGGCCTATGTTAAATCACTCGCCAGCAGCATTGGCTGGGGGCGCGACCTGATTAATACCCCCGCTAATGATATGCACCCGGAAGCTCTTGCTGAAGAAGCTGTTGGCTGGGCACAGGCGGCTAAAGGTAAGGTCAAAATCATCAAAGGTGAGCAGCTGCTAAAACAAAACTACCCAATGATTTATACGGTAGGTAAAGCGAGCACGATCGCCCCTCACCTTGTGGATATTCGCTTCCCTAAGAACAATGCCCCTAAAGTGACGCTGGTGGGCAAAGGCGTGTGCTTTGATTCTGGTGGGCTGGATATAAAACCCGGCAGCAGCATGAAAATGATGAAAAAAGATATGGGCGGGGCCGCCAGTGTATTGGCGCTGGCCAAGATGATCGTGGATACAAAACTGCCGGTGCAGTTGCGCGTGTTGCTTCCCATTGTAGAAAATGCCATTGCGGGCAATGCCATGCGCCCATCTGACGTGGTGCCAACACGCAAGGGTATTACCGTAGAAATCGGCAACACCGATGCAGAAGGTCGCCTGATATTGTGTGACGCACTGACCGAGGCGGATGACGATAAGCCCGACCTGCTGATTGACTGCGCAACACTGACCGGCGCAGCACGTGTAGCACTTGGCACCGACGTGCCCGTGTATTTCACCGATGACAACAAACTGGCCGCACAGCTACAGAAATGCTCGGAGACGATGAATGACCCTATGTGGCGCCTGCCTTTATGGAAACCTTATCGCAGCAAACTCGATAGCCAGATCGCCGATATTTCGAATGACCCCAGCAGCGGCTATGGCGGCGCTATAACTGCGGCCTTGTATTTGGCGGAGTTTGTGAGTAAAACAGCCGCCTGGATTCATGTCGACATGATGGCATGGAACTTAGCAGATCAACCTGGACGACCCAAGGGTGGTGACGCAATGGCGGTTCGCGCCCTCTATACACTGATAAAGGAACGTTATGGCAATTAAGATGGTCAAAAATGAAAAAATCGGCTCTTCAAAAATGGTGCGCGCACTGTCTTTCTGGCATGGCGTAACTGCTACGGCACTGAAGGAAATGCCTTTTGACCTTTCTGCACGCCAACAAGCAGTGTTGCTAAACGTGTATCTGGAGGAAGGTCCGCATAGCGTAAAAAACCTGGCGGAAGAACTGATGATTTCTAAGCCTGCAATCTGTCGTGCGCTTGATGCACTTGAAGGTGCAAAGCTGGTAAGACGTGTGCGAGATAAGGAAGATAAACGTAATGTATTCGTGCAGCGTACGGTTAAGGGTTCGGTCTATCTCTCCGAGTTCGCCGATATCATCATGACGCAATCCAAAGCCGCGGCATAAATTCCACCTTGCGACTAATGCATAGCATGACATACTGAATCCATGCACAGCTACTATATCGATAATAACGGACAAAAAGATGGACCACATGATCTGGTAACAATTATGCGGCGGATTCGCGCAGGCAAAATCGGGCGCGATACACTTATATATGTAGGCACCAGTGAAGACGCATTACCAGCTGGGCGTATTGATGAGATAGCGCTGTTTTTCGACAACGTCCCTATCGAAGAAAAACACACCCGCCCCTCTTATGAGCGCTCATTAGATGACCTTGTGCGTATTGGCTGGCAGTTCCTCGCCGAACACCACATCATCACCGTATATGCTGGCGGCATGCTGTTATTATCTATGATGCTCGCCATGTCACTTATCAACAGCCTTGGCTGGGTAATGGGAGGTATGGCCGCATGGGCAGTCTTTCTTATTTTTCACAATTTGTATTTTGTGTTCATGCTACGCTATTATCGCGGACAAACGCTTGGCTCCGATTTCATCAACGAAAACCTTTCCCCTATATTACTTACCCTACTCGTCACCAGTATCGCCCTGGCATTGATGATGGCAGGTGGCTTAATGCTGCTGATTGTTCCTGGAGTAATTGTTTCCGTCATGTATATTTTCTCACCCTTCCTTATTCTTGACCGCCGCTATGGCGTCGCCGAGTCAATGTACGGATCCAGACTGTTACTTCAGAAGCGAGGAAGAAAATATGTGAAGTTGATTTCCATGCTCGTCTTTTGTCATGTGCTATGTTTGCTACTTATCATTCCCATCCCGATAACTTTGCCGATTTTTGCTGCGGCACTTGCAGAATTATACGAAGAAATGATTGCTGCCTAAGCCCGCCTTAATATTTTATTCACAGTCTCATGTGCATAACTCATGTATAAATGACTAATGAAATATCTAAGCGCTTCATTTTTTTTTGATTGCTTTTGGGCGAAAAAAAAATTCTTTTTTTGCAAGTATTTTTTTTTATTTAAAGCACTTGCATAATACTCCTCGAATCGTGTTTATAGGTATATAGGTAATTTTTTCCTATCATTAAGGAATCGGTAACCAATCTTCGCTATTCTAGGCTTATCAACAGCCTTAACGCCTAAAAAAATACATGAGGTAATAATAATATGGCACTAAACGACGCATTCGGAAATATGGGTAAGGCAAAAATTGCAGTGATGGTAGCCGCTTCAACCATCCTTCTTGCTTTCTTTCTTTTAATCGCCTTCCGCATGTCGTCAGCTAATATGGTGCCGCTTTATACTAGCATGTCACTACAAGATAGCTCAAAGGTAGTTGCCGAATTAGAAAAATCCGGCACGCCTTACGAATTGATTGGTAATGGCACCGGCGTATTGGTTCCTGCAGATCGCATGTTACGTCTGCGCATGAGCATGGCCGAACAAGGTTTGCCTTCAGGTGCCTCGATTGTTGGTTACGAAATTTTTGACCGTGAAGAAAGCTTTGGCAGCTCGAACTATGTGATGAGCGTGAACATGATGCGCGCATTAGAGGGCGAGTTATCACGTACCATTTCTGCGCTTGCCGGCATTGATACAACACGCGTGCATCTGGTAATGCCAAAACGCGAACTATTTACACGCGATAAAGAAAAACCCAGCGCATCAGTTACCATTAAAATGGGTGGCGGTCATTCTCTCGAACGTCAGGAAGTCACCGCGATCACCCACCTGGTAGCTGCCGCCGTTCCCAACCTTGATCCATCGCGCGTGACTGTTGTCGATAACCATGGCCGCCTGCTTGCACGTGGCACCGGCGAAGACAGCATGGATGCCGCCGCATCTACCACTATGGAATATCGCGCCGCATATGAAAACCGACTTAAAGGCACATTGGAAGAATTACTTAGCCGTGTTGTTGGAATGGGTAAAGTACGTGTTCAGGTAGCCGCCGATATGAATTTTGATCGGGTAGTCACCAACTCCGAACTGTATGATCCGGATAGTCAGGTAGCTCGCTCGGTGCAATCCACTAGCGGCACAGAGAATGCACAAGATAAGGCCGGTGGCGATAATGTGACCGTGGCAAACAATCTGCCAGGTGGTGGCGCCAACGATGCTCAAGGCGCAACCAGCACTAAGTTGATGGAAACCAGCTCAGAAACCACCAACTTTGAAATTTCTAAAACAATCAAGAACCACGTTAAAGAAGGCGGTACAGTTAATAAGCTCTCTGTGGCTGTACTGGTAGATGGAAACTACACCACTGATGACGATGGAAATCAAACATATAGCCCCCGCACGGAGGAAGAGCTCGCAAAGCTGAGAACCCTTATTCTCCCTGCCATTGGCTATGATGAGAAACGTGGCGACATGGTTGAGGTGGTCAATATGCGCTTTAGCGATAGCGTGGATACACTAGAAGAAGAATCTTTCTTCGCCCGCTTTAAACTGGAAATGCAATCTATCATCCAGACACTCATTATTGGTGTCGTAGCGATTCTTGCGATCCTCCTCGTGCTACGCCCTGCTGTTACACAACTGGTAAAACAAACACAAAGCCCTAGCGGCCGTGTCTCTAACGAACTTTCCGCTCTGGAAGGCCCGAGTGGCGGTGGAGCTGGACCGGCAGCCGCCATACCATCTGCTGGAGGCGGCGGAGGTGGTATGAGCGCCTCACCTATGGCTTCATCTGCCGGCGGCGGCGAACAAGATGAATCTGAAATTCTTATTGATGTAGCTAACATTAAAGGCGGAATGAAATCTTCCTCTATGAATAAAATCAATGAGATCGTTGATAAATATCCAGAAGAAACCATGGGCGTACTGCGTCAATGGATATTGAAGCAGGGGTAAGATATGTCGCGTAGAACTCCAGATAAAGTTGATGATCTAGGTAAAATGAGTGGGCTTGAGAAGGCCGCACTATTTCTCATGGGTATTGGTGAAGAAAATGCCATTAAACTTTTTGCCATGATGGAAGATGACGAAATCCGCGAACTATCTAGCATCATGTCTAGCTTAGGTCAGGTACCCTCCGAAAAGGTAGAGCGCTTGTTTCACGAATTTGCCGATCAGGTTTCAGCCTCTGGCGCTATCGTTGGAAACTATGATTCGACAGAACGCTTATTGGTAAAAGCACTGGGCAAAGGTCGTGTTGATGGCATCATGGAAGAAATTCGTGGCCCCGCCGGACGCACCACCTGGGATAAGCTGAACAATGTTAGCGAAGAAATTTTGGCTAACTTTCTTAAAAATGAATACCCGCAAACTATTGCAGTAGTGCTTACTAAAATACGCTCTGATCATGCGGCACGCGTATTGATGAACTTACCTGAAGATATCAGTGTTGAGGTAATGAACCGCATGCTTTCTATGGAAGCCGTAAAAAAAGAAGTGATGGAAGGAATTGAAAAAACCCTGCGCATGGAGTTTATGAGCAACCTTGCCAAACGCCAAACCCGTGATAGCCATGAGCTGATTGCTGAGATTTTCAATAGCTTCGATCGCAATTCAGAAAGCAAGTTTATGGCAAAACTCGAAGAGAATAATGCTGAGGCGGCTGAACGTGTACGCGCGCTGATGTTCACTTTTGAAGACCTTGCTAAAATTGATGCGGCCGGTATTCAAACCCTATTGCGCGGTGTTGATAAAGACAAATTGCCGATCGCTCTCAAAGGTGCATCCGATAAAATCAAAGACCTGTTTTTCTCTAACATGTCGGAACGCGCTACGAAAATTCTTAAGGAAGAAATGGAAAGCATGGGCCCTGTGCGCATTAAGGATGTAGACGAGGCTCAGATGCACGTTGTTACCGTGGCGAAAGACCTACAAGGCAAAGGTGAGATTGTGATTGCTGGTGATAGTGACGAGGACCAACTGGTTTATTAGATATGCGTATTGAACGATTTGATTTTACAGATTTTGAAACAAGCGGCTCTGGGGCGGTAATCGCCCGCCGCAAACGCTCTCTGCCTGGCGGCAGACGCAAGGAGGAGGAACCCCCACCTCCTCCTGCCCCTACTTTTAGTGAAGATGATATCAAGGCAGCCGAACGTGACGGATATCAAAAGGGCTTTCTTGAGGGCATTGAAGAAGGAAAAAAACAGGCCGAAAGCGAACAGGCCGATATTGATCGCAAACTTTCTGAAACGGTTGAACGTTTTGTTAGCTCTATCGCCCCGCTACTGAATGACTATCGCGCAATGCAACAACAAATGCGTGAAGATATGCCCAAAGTGGCACTCGCTATTTCAAAGAAAGTGGCAGGTGATGCGCTGGAGAGCAACGCCGAAAGTATGATTAGCGGGGTAGCACTCGCTTGTGTGGAAGCTATGATTGGAGAGCCGAAGCTTTCTATCACTGTGCATAGCAGCGTTGCTGACACACTGGAAAAGAAACTTACCGAACTGGCCAGCCGTGTGGCTGATAGCGCGCAATTCACCGTTGGGCGCGATGAAAACATGAATATTGCCGATTGCCGTATGGAATGGAAATATGGCGCCATGGAACGCCACACCGGCCAGCTATGGGAGCAGGTTGAAAAGGTAGTGGAAAGCATGGCAACCTCGGCACAGCGCGAGACAGACACTAATATGGAACAACTCGAACAGCAATTACCAAAGGAGTAACGTATGGCTGATGAAGAAGCAACGCCAGCAGCAGAAGGTGCAGTAGAAGCAACAACACCTGAAGCAGAAGCACAACCCGCTGCCAATTTTGCAGAAATGGCCGCGGCAGAAAACCTGAGTCTGGAGACGGTCTATGATATTCCGGTACAGGTTACTGTGGTTTTGGGGCGCACCAACATGCAGGTCAACCAACTACTCAAACTTGGACGCGGCGCCGTGATCGAGCTGGATAAAAAAGTGGGTGAGCCGATTGATATGTTCGTGAACAACCGTCTGGTTGCACGCGGCGAGGTCGTCGTAGTGGAAGAACGTATTGGTATCACCATGACAGAAATCATTAAATCGGAAAAACAATAATGCGATTGCTTATTATCGGAGAGCTTTACGGACAGATTGGTACCGCCAGTAGTATTGCCCGCTCACGTGGCGCAAAGGTGTCGCATGTGCCGGATATTGAGATGGCCATGAACACGCTACGCGATGGCGGCGGTGCTGACCTTATTATGATCGAAGTACGTGAAGACATTGAAAAGCTGGTAACGTTGCTAATGCGCGAACGTTTCAACCTGCCAGTAGTTGCGTGTGGTATCGAGACCAACAAAGATGCTGCAGTGAAAGCCATTCAATCTGGGGCAAAGGAGTATGTACCTCTTCCCCCTGATGAAGAATTGATCGCAGCTGTGCTGGAAGCGATTACCGAAGAAGCAAAATCGGTTATCTTTGCTTCTGCCGCTATGACTAAGGTGATTGCCATGGCAGACCAGATTGCGCCAAGTGAAGCGAGCGTGCTCATCACGGGTGAATCGGGCACAGGTAAAGAGGTTATCGCCCGCTATATTCACGAAAAAAGCAAACGCGCCAGCAAACCGATGATTAGTGTAAACTGTGCGGCTATTCCTGAAAACCTCTTGGAATCCGAATTATTCGGCCACGAGAAAGGAGCGTTCACCGGTGCTGTCGCTCGACGTATTGGTAAGTTTGAAGAAGCAAATGGCGGCACTATATTGCTTGATGAAATCAGTGAAATGGATCTACGTTTACAGGCTAAATTGCTACGCGTATTACAAGAACGCGAAGTAGACCGTATTGGTGCTGGCAAGCCTGTGAAGGTAAATATACGTGTGTTAGCCACCTCGAACCGGAACATGCAGGAAGAAGTAAAAAAAGGCACCTTCCGTGAAGATTTATTCTTCCGCTTAAACGTGATCACCTTGGATATGCCTCCGCTACGTGACCGCAAGGAAGACATCAACATTCTGGCAGAACATTTTATTGCCAAATACGCCAAAGCCAATGGCGTGGAAGAACGCAAGCTCTCTGATGCAGCATTAACAAAGCTTTCCGCCTATCATTGGCCAGGTAATGTGCGTGAGCTGGAAAACACTATGCACCGCACAGTGCTACTTGCTACTGGCAAAGAAATTGAGCCAGAAGCGATCATGCTACAAGGCGCACCCGAGCCTGAAACGCCAACAACACCTGCAAGCAACGCCGGCACAAGCGAGCCCTCTTCTTCGGGCAGCAACCTGGTTGGCCGTACAGTAGAAAGTGTGGAGCAGGAAATGATTCTTGATACACTAAATCATTGCCTGGGGAATCGCACTCATGCCGCTAATATTCTTGGCATATCAATTCGCACGCTGCGTAATAAATTAAAGCAGTATAATGAAAAGGGTATGGCTGTTCCGCCACCGCCCACTGGCACAGATTAATAGAGGCGCCCTATGGCAGAAACCGCTACCACAGCCGGTTCTAATACAGACGTAGCAGCACAGCTTCGTGCGCTGCTTAAACGTCGCGATATTTATTTTGCTGTTGGCGTCATCGCCATTCTGGTCGTGCTTATTTTGCCACTTCCGGCATTTATGCTCGATCTTATGTTGTCTATTTCAATCACCGTTTCGGTGATGGTATTGATGACGGTACTATTCGTTGAAAAACCCCTCGACCTGAACTCATTTCCTACCATTCTACTTATCGTCACCATGTTGCGCTTGTCGCTGAACATTGCTTCCACGCGCCTTATCCTGAGCAAAGGCCATGAAGGCACCGATGCAGCCGGACAAGTGATTGAGGCCTTTGGTGGGTTCGTGATGGGCGGCTCCGTAGTAATCGGTGTGATTATTTTCGGCATTCTAACCATCATCAACTTCGTGGTAATTACTAAAGGTTCAGGCCGTATTGCTGAAGTATCTGCCCGTTTCAGCTTGGATGCTATGCCGGGTAAACAAATGGCGATTGATGCTGACCTGTCAGCCGGACTAATCACCGAAGACGTTGCAAAGTCACGCCGCAAAGAGCTGGAAGATGAAAGCAACTTCTTTGGCTCAATGGATGGTGCGAGTAAATTCGTACGCGGTGATGCGATTGCCGGATTGCTGATTACCTTCATCAACTTCATCGCCGGTATCATTATCGGGATGGCGCAAAATGGCCTGTCTTTCAACCAAGCGCTACATACCTATAGCATGCTGACTATTGGTGATGGGCTGGTATCGCAAATCCCTGCGCTAATTGTCTCTACCGCTGCCGGTATTCTGGTAACCAAATCTGGGGTTAAGGGCTCGGCGGAGAAAGCCGTTCTCGACCAGCTTACTCGCTACCCAACCTCACTTGGTGTTACCAGTGCATTTCTGGCCGGTATGGCCTTGTTGCCTAGTATTCCCGCCGCGCCGTTCTTGTTCTTATCAGGCGCCACAGGTTACCTCGCATGGTATTTATTCAAAAACCCTCAGGGAGAAATTGATCCGCAAACCGGTGAATTAATGCCCCCTGCGAATCAAAAACAAATTGAAGGCCCGCCAGGTCAACCAGGTGCACCAGGGGCACCGGGAGCGCCAGCAGCCGGTGCAGACGGTCAGCCAGCGCAAGAGGAACAGCCTGCAGACTTCCTACATATTGACGCTTTGCGTCTAGAATTAGGCTATGGGCTGTTGCCACTTATCAATTATCAAAAAGGACATCGCCTGACAGAACAAATCAAGGCGCTACGCAAACAGCTCGCACGCGAGCTTGGTTTTGTGATTCCTGCTGTGCGTATCCAAGATAATATGCAGCTGCCAGCTAACACCTATGTAGTGAAGCTTAAAGAGATTGAAGCCGCGCGCGGTGATATTCGCCCTGAGATGTTGCTTGCCATGAACCCTAATGGTGAAAAAATTACGCTGCCAGGTGAAGAAACGGTAGAGCCAACCTTTGGTCTACCTGCTATGTGGATTGGCGAAGCCTATCGAGAAGAAGCGCTATTTAGAAACTACACAGTGGTTGACCCGCCAACCGTGGTCACTACGCACCTGACAGAAATTATCAAAGAAAATATGTCGGAGCTGCTTTCTTATTCTGAAACGCAGAAACTTCTGGATGATCTGGAAAATACGCAACAAAAACTGGTCTCCGAGACAATTCCCGGTCAGATTAGCGTGGGCGGGGTTCAGCGCGTGCTACAAAACCTACTGCGCGAGCTTATTTCTGTGCGCGATCTTTCTACTATATTGGAGGCTATCGCCGAGGCATCGCGCGCCACGGCCAATATCGGTATGATTACTGAGCATGTGCGTGCACGTCTCGCCCGCCAGATTAGCCACTCTTGTACGAATGAGAATGGCTACATACCTATTGTTGCCCTCTCTCCCGGTTGGGAGCAGTCGTTTATTGAGTCGCTTTCTTCTAATGGAGAAGAAAAAATGCTCTCCATGCCTCCTAGCCGTATTCAGGAATTTATCAGCGCGGTACGCACGACATTTGATCAGATGGCCATGCAGGGTGAGCTTCCTGTATTGCTAACCAGCCCGTCTATTCGTCCGTATGTGCGCTCACTTATCGAGCGTTTCCGCCCGACCACGATGGTCATCTCGCAAAATGAAATTTCACCAAAAGCCAAAATTAAAACCCTAGGACAAATATAGCAGATAGATCATGAGATTGCGCACCTTCACCGCTTCCGACATGCCCGGCGCCATGAAAATGGCGAAGGAGCTAATGGGTGAAAATGCCATTATTATTTCATCTGAAGAAGGTCAATCCTCTGTTACGGTGACGGCTGCCATCGATATAGATGACGAGGCGATGGCACCTGTTAAACCTTTTGAGCCTATCACCGCGAGGGACAGCCTGCCGGATGATCTACGCTTTGCTATTCAGGGTATTTTACGCTTCCACAATGTGCCTGAATTATTTGTTGCCAAGATATTGCAAAAAGCAGCACAAGGAAGTGCTTCTGCTATGGCAATATATCGCCAAAGCAATAAACAAGATGAACGCTACCTACATCGGTTAGTTGTAGAAAAAATGCTGGAGCATTATTACCATTTTGATCCGTTACTCATTCCAGAACCCAAGGGTAAACCAAGCGCTAAACCATTGCGTTTAATGCTGGTAGGCGCGCCAGGAATTGGCAAAACCATGACCTGTGCAAAAATAGCCACGCGCGTTGCTATGGCAAAAGAACCGCTAATGGTCTTCACCACCGATAACAAGCGCGCGGGCGGCATTGAACAGCTACAAGCCTTTACCGATATTCTGGGCGTGGATCTTGGTGTGGCTACTTCTCGTACGGACCTATGGAAACAAACCAAATCCATAGCGCCTGATACGCATGTCATCATCGATACGGCCGGATGTAATCCATATGAAGATGATGAATGGCAAGAAATAGAAAGCTACGCCACCATTGAGAATATTGAGCCGGTGCTGGTGCTGCCTGCTGCGGGAGATAGTGAAGAAACGATCGACATGACTGAGATATTTTCTGCGCTTCCAATTAAACGATTGCTTATTACGCGAGCAGACAGTACGCGGCGCTTCGGCAGCATTCTTGCAGCAGCAGCCGCACATGAGCTGTCATTTTCGCATGTTAGTACGTCATCAAGTGTCACGGACTCACTACACATTCTAGATGCTGCGCATCTGGCAAAATTATTACTTCGCTATCAAACAAGAACCTAAGCTTAAGGTAGAAAAACTATGAGTGAACAAAACAACAATATTTTGGCCATCGCATCGGGTAAAGGAGGCGTAGGCAAAACCTGGTTATCCGTTACGCTAGCACATTTAGTGGCACGCAATGGGAAACGTGTGTTGCTGTTTGACGGTGATATTGGCCTTGCAAATGTTGATGTGCAACTTGGCCTTACACCGCAATGTGATTTAAATAGCGTGCTTTCCGGTAGACACACTCTTAAGGAAGCCATTACGCGTTTTCCTGAAGGAAAATTTGATATTATTGCTGGTCGCTCTGGTTCTACTTCACTTGCCAGTATGCCCCTGAGTAAACTGCAAGCTATTACAGACGAGTTGCTAAAACTCAAATCTGAGTATGACCTGATTATTCTGGATTTAGGCGCAGGCATTGAGCAAAATGTACAATATATGGCGTCACTTGCCGGGCGCTGCCTGGTAGTCGTAACCGATGAGCCGACCTCATTGACCGATGCCTATGCTTTTATCAAGGTTTCTCAGAATGGCGAAAACCCTCCGCAACCGGGTGTTGTGGTGAATATGGCTGCCACACAAAAAGAGGGTGAGCAGACTTATCATGCAATCAACAAAGCCTGCATGAATTTTCTAAGTATCTCGCCGACGTTATATGGTATTATTAGACGTGATAATAAGGTGAAGGACTCGATCCGAAACCAGAAATCGTTGCTTGTTCGCGCGCCACACTCCACAGCCGCGACAGATGCAGCGGCATTATCCATTAAGCTGATGAAACAAGAATGAAAGGCTAGAAGGGTTGCCGCATGGTTGATGTACGGCTAATTACCATTCTATCGCAGAGCCAGCAAGTGCAAGGCGTTACCCAGCCACAAGTAACGCAAGGTGGCGGCTCACCTAATCTGCTTGTCAATATTCCTAATGGCTCGATTCTAAGCGGCTATATCGTAAACCGTGACCCATCTGGCAATCCTATCTTGCGATCTGAGCGTGGCGACATTGTGTTCTCTTCTAATTTCTTTTTGAAGATCGGAAGCGATGTCACCATTCGAGTGGAAAACAAACCGGGGCATACGCAGGCACGAATCCTGACGGTGAATGGCCAGCCGCCAGAAGTAGCGCAAAACCAATCCGCCTATGCGCGCGACCAACAAGTGATTATCGGCAAAGACCCCGCGTCAGCCCGCCCGGGTGCGGCTCAGCCATCTGATGCCGTGGTGCGCAACCCAACAGGCACTACCGTAACTGGCACGTTGTTACCACCCTCTGCAGGTAGCAACACTGCTCTTCCGCTCCCTGCAGGCACACAGCTTGCTCTCAAGATTGCAACGATCACCCCGCCAACAGCAGAGGGCAGCCCAGCCACTTCAACACAAACCAGTACAACCTCAACGAACACACAGACCACTTCACCGAATTCGTATGCGAGCTACGCAAAACCTAACTCGACAACGAATGCACCGTCTGCCCCCACGACGGGAACAGCCCAAACACCAGCCACCACTTCAGCGACTGCAAATACTACCTCGACTCAGGCAACAGCTCCTACCGCAACAACGCCTTCTGCTACTTCAGCCCCTCCTGCCGCCCCATCTGCGCCCACCGCGGCGCCTACTGTAGGAAGCAATATTGCGGCAACGGTGGTGGCAAAAGAGCCTGGAGCAGCTTTACTACAAACCACTTTTGGCAATATTCGTGTGGTGCCAGGTGCCGTGTTGCCACTAGGTGGTAAGGTGACCTTTCAGCTCGTACAGCTTGCGCGCCCAGATGCACTGCCCGCACAAGCGACATTGCCCCCTGCTCCTCTCCTTGAACTGGCACATGAATGGAGTTCGCTAAAACAAATTCTCGGGCTTATTGATGCACACAACAGAACCGCTGGCGAGAGTGTGCTGGCACTACCCAGCTCGCTAGCATCGACTCCTGCCTCTCCACAAGCATTACCACTCGCACAACAAATGAGCGCAGGGTTGTTGCTTTTCATTTCCGCGCTACGCGGTGGCGATTTTAGAAACTGGATGGGCAGAGATAATGTGGAATGGTTGCGGCGCAATGGCCATGAGCCACTCCTACAAAAAGCGGAAGGGGAATTCCTGACCATGGCACGCGCTTTTGGTGATCAACCAGCACATCAATGGCAAACACTAGTATTTCCCTTTATTGCCGCTGGCGAAATGCAGCAGGCACGCATGTTCCTCAAAAAAGATAAGCGGAATACAAAAGATAATGATGAAGAAGAAGATACACGTTTTGTACTTGAGGTAGAATTATCGCAGCTAGGCGAAATGCAGATGGATGGATTTGTGCGCAAACACGAAAAAACACTGGAGTTTGATCTGATTATCCGCAGCCACCTGCCCCTGAATGAAACAATGCAAAATGATATTCTTGAAATCTATAATAATATAGGGGAATTAACAGGTTATCAGGGAACGCTCCAGTTTCAGGCGGTAGAAGAATTCCCCGTCAGCCCGCTAGAAGAAGTAGCGGCTGAACACCTAAAAAATATGCTGGTATGATTTTTCTGTATTTTTCTGCCACTAGCGGTTAATACATTCGATTATATGACACAAGCCGCCACCAAACAGCAGAACACAGCGCCCTCACTCGACGCATTATATGCGCTGGTGAAGGATGATTTAGTACGCGTCGATACGCTGATTTTAGAACGCGTTAAAAGTGAAGTGCCGCTGATCCATGATTTAGCCAAACACATTATTGCTTCTGGTGGCAAACGCATCCGTCCTGTACTTACCCTAATCTCGTCTCAGCTTTGCGGTTATACAGGCGATAAACATATCGCGCTCGCCTCTTCTATTGAGTTTATCCATACCGCCACACTGCTGCATGATGATGTGGTGGATGAAAGCAAATTGCGCCGTGGGCTTGCTACAGCAAATGACCTGTTTGGCAATAAGGCCAGCGTGCTAGTTGGTGACTTCCTATTATCACAGGCCTTCCAGCTAATGGTAGAAGATGGCTCGCTCAGAGTGCTGGGCATTCTTTCCGATGCGTCTGCTGTGATCGCCAAAGGCGAAGTCATGCAGCTTATGACAGAGGGCGAACCAGAAACCAGCCTTGAAGACTATTTGAACGTAATATCCTCTAAAACTGCGGTACTGTTTGCTGCTGCTTGTGAACTTGGTGCTGTCGTAGCAGGCAATGAAAAATACGAAGCCCCCTTGCGTGACTTCGGTATGAAGATAGGTATCGCTTTCCAGCTGGTGGATGATGTGCTGGATTATAATGCCGATCAAAACACACTGGGTAAAACCGTAGGCGATGATTTCCGCGAAGGTAAAATCACCCTGCCCGTTATCATTGCCTATAATGCTGGCAACGACGAAGAGAAGGCTTTCTGGAAGCGCACTCTCGCTGAGCATGAACAGAATGAAGGTGACCTGGCTCATGCGTTGGAGCTAATTAAAAAACATGATGCTATAACGCAAAGCGTGGCTATGGCCGAGCAGTATTGTGAGCAGGCACGCGCTGCACTCGCAGGTTTCCCAGACTGCCCTGCTAAAAATGCTATGCTGGATATCGCTGATTTCTGTGCTGCACGCGCCTACTAGACTGAAATATATACACTTTATCTTGTCGCACTAACGTCATATAAGCTTCATACACCCTAGGGGTATTTCCAGCTAAAATAGGGCACAGATTAATGATATATGTTCTTTTACTTCAATGAAACATAGCCCACATAGAAAGCCAACTGTTCAGAGCTTCATTGACGACAAAATCATTCCGCAAACTGGAGAAGGGGGGCGTTTTGAAAATGAGGCACATTTTGAACTTACGAGACAAACGGCAGCACAAATCTATCAGATAGATCCGGATGTGCTCGCCCACCCGAACAATCACGCACTGAATCTAAGGGCATCTCAAGTACTTGGAGCGCTAATGGGGCTGACTAACAGCGAGTTTATGCAATTCCGCAAACATATCGAGACATTTGGAAAAACACCCTCTGACAATGACCGTGGCAATACATATGGCGATAGAATTGAACCCTACAAGCTTGCACAGGAAATCAACACCCTGATCGAAAATTGTCGGGGAAAATCTTCAGCTGTATTACATAATGAACCTACAGTGAATTCAGAGGATCAAGTTAAACCTTCTTCTCTACCATCTACAAATTCATCCCAAAATAACGGCAGACCACACCACAACAGCCGTGCACCTGTTGTACCAAGTCTAAATAATGAGCAATTTACCAAGTACTTTGATGAGCTTTATGAAACAGCAATGACACATCTTCCCTATGGGGACGGCAGAACATGGGTGCTGACAAAATTCTTCGATGATCTGAAAAATCTTAAAGGTATTAATGGACAAAAAGCACTCGCCGAAGATATCGCACCACAATTTGGAAAGTCACTTACGATTGCCATTAACAATGCGATAGACAATAAAATGCTCAGCCAAAAAGAGTTTGATATTGAAACCATGAATGAACTCAACAAAAAGCGCGCAGGCATCTCCAATGAAGACTATGCCAAGGCTATTGCGCATTATGCATTTCCTGAAGATGAAGCACGACGAGGACAATGTGAAGAATTTCTTAGTCCAACAAAATTCTTGGTACCTGATAAGGTAGCAAGTGCACACAAAAGCGCTGCCATGAAGAAAGCAAGACAAGAACGTGGTGACGATTGGGGTACTAGAGCACGAGAAGATAGCCGTAGAGCAAGAGCGGAACGTAGAAATACCGAACGCGGAGCCTAATGCACCTCGACGATCTCGTCCATGGAGACCTGATTACGGCCGGTGTGTTTGGCGATAAACAGACGTTTATCTGCCGTTTTGTAGATCGTTTCCGCATCGAGGTTTTCATCAAAACGAGCGGAGGCAATACCGATAGACACGGTGCAACCAATTAGCGGATTGTTATTATCCATCATAAAGGTTTCTTTTGCCACCGACGTACGGATGCGCTCACCTACCCAATAAGCACCTGCCGCCGGAGTTTGCGGTAAAATCACCGCGAATTCTTCACCCCCGATGCGCGCGCCCGTATCTGTTTCACGCAGGCAACTCATGATAATTTTAGCTACTCCTTGCAACACCTTGTCACCCATCTGCTGGCCATAATTATTATTCACGTTACGGAAGTGATCCATATCGATCAACAAGATCGACAAATCCTCATGGCTGCGCTTGATGCGTTTCAATTCTTCTTCCAATCGATCAAAGAAAATTGCCCGGCTGGCAAGCCCAGTCAACTGATCAGTAGAAGTTACACGCGCCAATTCTTCTTTCGCTTGCTCTTCTGCTTCCACACGCTCTGTGATGTCACGCAAGGAGCCTACGGAACCGACGATATTTCCTTCATCATCGAACCATGGGTAAGACACATCCGACACCCATATCTTGCGACCGTCTTTGGTACGCATCAGATAATCCGCTTGCCATTTATGCACTTCACCACGCTTGCGATCTTCTTCGAACTTGTCAAACGAATCGACGGGTTTCAATGCGTTACTCACAATCCGCGTTTCCAAAATCAACGTACGAATATTAAGGCTAAGCATTTCCTCCTGAGTGAAACCAAGCAACCGCACCACAGATGGGCTGACATAGTCATATTTCATGCTGTCGTAACGCAGGCGATAAATAACATCATTGGAATAAGACGTAAGCAACGTGATTTCTGCGCGCAATTCATCAACCGTGGCAGCGGAGTAGCTCTCGGAATTGTTTGGCGCTTTGCGGACATAGCCCTTTAGCGTGCTGGTTTCGTCTTCGCTCATGTATTACTTCGTATAAATTTCAACCGGCGCAGTATATAGCGCTAAACACGAATGTTTGTTAAGGTTTTTTGACAATTATTAAATTGAAGCGTTATAAATCAATGGCTTAATTTATGCCGCCAAGCCTTTTTCCATGAAACTTTGCAAACGACGAGTAAACTCCGCCGGATCGACAATGTCTTCTCCCTCGAGAATACGCGCCTGATCAAAGAGCAACCACACCACGTCGTCGATATCTTCCCTATCGCCTAGCGCACGAATGATAGCGTGATTCGGGTTCACCTCCAAAATTTTAGCCGTCGCATTTTCCAGTTGTTTTTGTTCAAGCAGGAAACGCTCAAGGCGCATATCCATCGCCCCCTCTTCTACTGCCAAACACACCGCACTAGAGGTCAGCTTATCGGTAGTACGTACATCCTGCACCTTATCACCCAGAATAGCTTTGATACGTTCGCAAAGCGCTTTGCTTTGCGCATCATCTGTTTGTTCTTCTGGCTTAGCTTCGTCTTTTTTATCACCTGATAATTCATCCAGCTTGATATCTGCACGCGTAACTGATTTGAGCTTTTTGCCCTTATAGTCAGTCACCACGTTCACCCAGAAATCATCCACATGATCGGTAAGCAGCAACACCTCTATACCACGATTTACAAAGCCCTCGATCTGTGGGCTGGCTCGCAAACTATCCAGCTTCTCACCTGTGAGGTAATATATTTCCTCCTGATCCGGCTTCATGCGCTCGATATAGGAATCCAGACTAGCCATTCCCTCTTCTGAATTACTTGAATGGAAACGACACACTTCAAGAAGCTGCTCACGCGGAGTTGCTGCTTCACACAACCCTTCCTTCAGCACCGCACCAAAATTGTTCCAGAAGTCGAGATAGGCCGTTTCGTCGTTGGCGGCTTTTTTCTTCAGCTCAGAAAGCACCCGACTTACCAGTGAATCACGTATCTTGGTAAGAATAGGGTTATTTTGTAGCGACTCACGGCTGATGTTGAGTGGCAGATCCTCTGAATCTACAATGCCGCGCATGAAACGCATATAGGCTGGCACCAGATCAACATTTTCATCGGTGATGAATACACGCTTCACATAAAGCTTCACCCGGCGCTTACGATCAGGATGAAACATATCAAACGGTTTCATACCCGGCACGAACAACAGGCTGGTATATTCCAGCTTCCCTTCCGCCTTATTGTGCAGCGTCAGCCATGGCTCATCAGGCGAATGGGCAATATGATGGTAGAACTCTTTATATTGCTCTTCGGTGATGTCACTTTTAGAACGGGTCCACAGTGCTGACGCTGAGTTTGCCGTCTCCGCCTCTTCCTCACCTTCGGCAATCAGAATAGGAAACGCTATATGATCCGAATAGGTTTGAATAATGTGGCGCAGGCGGAATTTATCAAGATATTCTTCTTCCTCTGGCTTGATATGTAGCGTGATGCTTGTGCCGCGGCCCTTTGCCTCTACGGACTCGATGCTGAATTCGCCGGTGCCTTCGGATTCCCAACTCCATGCCTGTTCGCTTCCAGCGGCTTGCGAAATCACACTCACCTTGTTCGCCACCATGAAGGAAGAATAAAAACCTACGCCAAACTGCCCAATAAGCGGCATATCTTTTTTATTGTCGCCAGTCAGTTTAGCCACGAACTCCTGTGTGCCTGATTTCGCAATCGTACCTAGATTCTCGATCAGCTCATCGCGGCTCATCCCCACCCCATTATCGGAAATGGTGATCGTCTTTGCTTCTTTATTAATCAGAATATTGATTTTGAAATCCGGATCGTCTTTGGTGAGTTCCGGCTTGGTGATCGCCATATGACGCAGTTTGTCACATGCATCAGACGCATTTGACACCAGCTCGCGTAGAAAAATACCTTTATTCGTGTATAAAGAGTGAATCATTAATTGCAGAACTTTGCTTACTTCTGCATTAAATTTAAGTAATTCTTTGCTTTTTTCAGTCATAATCACCCAGTTTTATTGTATAATACATTCACAGTGCATATGGTAATTCAACTACAGAATGTCAAGAGAACGCATAGTATTATGAGACAATTTCTTTTTATCATTTTATTTACCCTATTTTCTTTGCCTGCCACGGCACAGCAAGCAACAGATGCCGGAGAGATTATTTATCGCGTTAACCTTGGTAATGCACGAGATGTAGCAATGTTGCTTGAAGAGGGAGCATCTGCTGACCAAAAAGACTATAAGGGCACTCCACTTGTAGCACTAGCTGCGGCGCGCCCAGATAATGGTGGCCTTAAAATTCTGAGAACATTGTTCGAAGCAGGCGCAGATATTAATGCGAAAGACAGGCTGAATAGAAACGCGCTTTTTCATGCTGCGGCCAAGGGAAATGATAAGATTGTTGAGTTTTTGCTGGAAAACAAAATCAACTATTATGCTGTAGATGCGAATGGCGATATCGCCAGAACCATTGCCTACCGCGAAGGACATAATGACATTGTACAGCAACTAGATGATTTCGTGCGCGCAGAAAATGAAAAAGTGGCCGATCAATATCGTGAACTTAGCAAAGCCCTTGAAGATCAATATAACGCCCAAGAAACCAAGAAACGTGTTGAGGCTGAAGAAGCTGCAAAAGAGGCGCTGGAACTAAGCCGAAAACTAACCGATGACCAGGAGCGCGCTAAGGAAATTCAAACAGCTCAAGCCGAAGAACTAGCCAGAAAGCGTGCATCTGATGAGGCATTACAAATGCAATATGACCTCGCTTTCCATGCTTGCGCTTTTCAGTATTGGTCTTTTTGCCGTGATGCCAGACAAACCTCTGAGCTTGAACCCGCGGCACTTCAGCATGCTATCGATTCACACCTGATACAAATCGGTAGCCTGAGTAAAAATATTCGCGAGACCTATAAGACTGGTAAAAAATTCACAGATAAAATTATTAAATCGGCGCAGCATTCAGTGTTTAATGAGCTGAACAATATGCCATCTCGCACTTATCGTTTTGAGCTTGGGGTGTGCCAGATGGAAGATTTAGTAAAACGCTGCAACGAGGTTTCAAAATATCCCGGACACATTACCGTGAAGAAAGCCGCAAAGCAGAAAAAGAAAGGCGGGTCTTCACGGCGCGGAACCAAACGTATTCGCGGTAAGCGATAGTTTCTTAAGCTTGCTGGTCAGCAGCTAATTTTTGCAGGGCAGGATAATTAATTTTGCCATTACCCAAACGGGGTATTTCTTCGATATGTATAATTTTACGTGGCAATGAAATCTCTGCAACACCTTCCTTGCGAGCTTGAGCGACAAGCTCGTCACGCGTAAATTCAGAAGATTCAGAATAGAGAATAATTTGTTCCCCTTTGCGCGGATCACTAATAGCAATTGCCGCATGCGCAACATCAGCGCACGCACGAAGCGCTAACTCTTCTACCGCAAGCAATGAGACCATCTCGCCACCGATTTTAGCAAAACGTTTTGCGCGCCCCAAAATGGTGATGTAGCCATCTTCATCAATATCCACAATATCGCCGGTGTCATACCATTCCCCTTGCGGTTGAATCACGCCGGGTTGGTCCGCCTTCAAGTAGCCTAACATTACATTGGGCCCTTTGATGAAAAGCCTACCACCTTGCTCTATCCCTTCGACCGGTTCCAGTTTGCATTCCATACCAGGGAACGGCCTACCCACTGTGCCGTGTTTGTGTTCGATATAGGTATTGAACGATACGACCGGGCTGGTTTCCGTTACGCCGTAGCCCTGCATGATGTTTACATTAAAACGATCTACCCAGAGCTTGCGTGTTTCATCTTTCAGTTTCTCTGCCCCTGCCACAGCCAAACGCACACTATGGAAATCGTAATCGTGTGCATAGCGCGCATAGCCGTTAAAGAAGGTATCGGTGCCAAGCATGATGGTTGCATCCGTGTCGTAAATCAGCTCAGGGATAATCCTATAATGCAGTGGGCTAGGATATAGAAACACCTTGATTCCACGCAATAGGGGCAAAATCATACCCACCGTAAGCCCGAAAGAATGAAAGATCGGCATTGCATTAAACAACCTGTCCACAGGCATTAAGTCTAACCGCGAACAAGCTTGCTCAAGGTTAGAAAGCAGGTTGATGTGTGAAAGCGCTACGCCTTTTGGCGCCCCTTCCGAACCAGAAGTATAGAGAATAACGGCTGGTTCTTGCGGATTTGTATTTTTGAGCACATGCCTTAAATGACGGCGCGGTGAGAAGCCTTTATAAAGCCCGCACAGCTTGTCGAACACCCCAATTTCAGGACGTAGATCCTCGAGATAAATAACCGTGTATTTGTTTTCGAGAGCTTCAGCAATGTGTTCTAACTGCCCCTTCTCAATAAAAGCACGCGAGGTAAGAATCATTTTAACGCAAGCAATATTACAGGCGTGCAAAATATTTGCTTCGCCAGAAGAAAAGTTAAGCATGCAAGGTGTTTTTCCCAGCATATGCAGGGAAACAAAAGTGACCATTCCGCCTAATGCATTGGGAAGTAAGAACCCTACATTTTGCTGATCTTTAAGGCGAGCTGATAACTTACCGCTCAGCACAAACCCTTTAATAAATAGCTGGCGATAGGTCATGTCCGCACGCGTCAGGTCGGTCGCTATTTCATGTTTGCCACCGTTAAATTCATACGCCTCACAAATCGCATCCAACACTGGGCGTTTATAATCACTAGCCTCGAATGCCGCATTCGTCAGTATATCGTATAGGGATTCGTCTTTTGTCACTTTTTTAGGCGGCAATATGGTGACACGAAGCTTGGGGAACATACGCTGGCGTAACAGTTTTCCCACTTTGGAAAGCGTAGAGTATTCTGCCCCATCAATATGCACAGGCAGCACCACCGCATCAGTTTTATCAATCAGCAAGCGGGCACCATCATAGGTTTTCATAATGCCGCCCGTGGTGCTGATCCGCCCTTCCGGGAAAATCACCACTTTGCCACGCTCTTTCATATCTGTTATGAGCGCCTTCATGGTCATTGGCTTGGTGGGATCAAGCTTGTAGAGCTTTACGATATGGTCGATCCAGCGGAAATACCATTTATCTGCCTGAAATACATTCATGGCAAAAGCCGGCTTTTCGGGCATCAGCACGGCAATTAAAAATGGATCTAAAAAAGAGACATGGTTCGGCAGAATAATGACCTTGTCTCCTGCAGCGTGATAATGTTCCAGCCCACGCACTTCCACACGAAAGAAAATTTTCAAAAACGCCGTAAGAAAAGGCCTAAGAATCCAGTTTTCTAGCATACCATACCACCATCAAGTTAAGTGCAGCCACAAGTAGAAATAAATCTTTAATAGTTAAACCAGCAAGGAGCAAGAGTGCAGATACTAATGCGGCCAGTGTCATAAATATGGAATCACTCATATTACTAGCGGCAATAACGCGTGATCGGAACTGGTCTTCCGCGCGCGATTGTAAAAGCGCATAAAGTGGCACCATGTATATGCCCCCACAAATAGCCACCATTAACATACTTCCAATCACCGGCCATGCATGTGTGCTATTTAAGAAAGCAGTAATATCTAATAACCCTTCATGCTCTGGTTGCGAGGTGGCAAACACCATCACACAGGTGAATATAGTAATGCCAAGTGCTGCGTAGGGCGTGAGCTTTGCAGATATTTCGCCTTTGAGCAAAGTATCGCACAGAATGGAACCTATCGCGATGCCCACAGAAAAAAGCGTAAGGAATAAAATATAGACTTCGTTGTTCGCCTGCATCACGCTCTGCGCATAATTCGCAAATTGCGACATATACATAAAACTCACCAACATTATCCACGAAAGCGCAAAGATCGTATGAAGCGCCTTTTTATCTGCCCATGCATATTTGATGATGTCACAAGTACCGCGCCATAAATTTAAATCTATGTGGCCATCGGGATTCGCTCGCGTTGATGCAGGAATGAACAAACTTGCAATAAACCCTATTAGGGCCAATATCACCGCAGCATAGCCTATGGCATTGTCTGGCATCTCCACTAATAAGCCGCCAGCCACTGCGCCCATCAACACAGCAAGATAGCTCCCACCAGCCATGAAGCCATTGCCTGCCAGCAACTCGCCACTTTGCAAATGGTCTGGCAGAATACTAAATTTGATAGGGCTATAAAATGCGGTATGCGTACCACTGAAAAACAGCAGCACCATCAGCAGATAAATATTATTGGTGGCAAACCCATAAAACGCACCTGCCATAATCAATAGCTCTGCACATTTGGTAAAAACTACTAAACGTGACTTTTCGTGCTTGTCTGCAAGTGAACCTGCAAGCGATGAAAATATGAAAATAGGCACCACTAACAATGCAGAACAAATAGTAACTAAAATTTCAGGCGATGTGGGCAGTGTAATACCTTTTTGTGCAGAGTATGCAATCAACACAATCAAACCGGAACGCAGTAGATTGTCATTAAACGCACCTAAAAACGTGGCCACAAAAATTGGCCAGAAACGACGTTTGAGAAACAGGCTATATTTGAGATTTTCTAGATCAAGTTTATCGAGTTCCACATGCCTGCCTTTTTCAGAGTGCTTCCTGCTGCTCTTCTTCTACAGGAGGCATATGAAATAGTTCGGTGACAGGGAGACTGCCTTCATAACCTTGCACTTGCAGTCGGTTTGTGGCCGCATCCGCAATGACACACAAGCGCGTGTTTGCGTTGATGATTGGTGCACGCAACCACGAAAAGCCCTCTTGCTCCAGTTCATAACCCCCGATAGAGCCTGCATGGCGATAACGACCTGCACTGTCTATTTCACGTGGCCACCAGCCTTTACCAGCCTTATTAAAGCTACTTACAAAGTGATTGGTAGCATGAACATGATGATCTGCACTGAGATCAAATATCTCTGAATATTCCTCTAACCGCTCGATGACACAGCCCTCACCCGGTTTCATCCCCCCGAGAACAAAAGTGGCAGGAACAGCAAGCGGCGTTTTCATCAATTTTTCGCGCGCTTCGGCATAGGTAGCAGTATTCTCAAATACGTCGCGTAGCAAATGTGCCGCAGGAATTGCATCGGATTTATAGGCCATCTTACGATTCGTTAGCCAATCACCAATAAAGCCCCGACCATGCTTACGCATAGGTGCCTGATTGATCGCCGCGGTAAAACGCCCCGGTGCCATACCGGTGAATACACCTGATATACCCGGCCAGGTAATGTTATAAAATTCTCCTGCTTTGCCTTCCTGATGCGCAATAATAACGTGCTTACCCAGCGCCGGAAATGGCCAATCGAGCACGCGCAGCATTGAAATGGTATCATTTGTGCGCCACATGCCGGAAGTACATCCCCATTCATAGCACAGATTAAGTGCATACACACCGCGCTGCTCTACGATATCGGCCATAGATTCAATTTCAGCCAGATAGGGGTTTCCTGTACGTTGCATCCAGCGATAGGAATATTTATCCGCAAAAGGCAAGGTTGCCGCACTTGCAATGTAGGATGGCAATCCCCAGGTGCGCCGCGCCGCTTGAATCAATTCATAGGATTTGTCAGGAAAACTGCGCATCAAATCCACTGGCGTTTTGCCGCGCAAATCAACGAATGGAATAGAGTTCTTAAGCATTTGCAGGTTGCAGACTGGTTAGTGATGGCTGTATAGTGGCCACTTTCCGTGAAAAATACAAACACTTTGAGTAGATTATGGCCACTAAAACTAAAAAACCAACACGCAAGCAAGCTGAAGATGCAGTGCGTACATTGATTCGTTGGGCAGGTGATGATCCAACTCGTGAAGGACTAATCGACACACCAAAACGTGTGGTGAAATCTTTTGATGAATTTTTCGCAGGCTACAAACAAAACCCAGCCAGTGTTCTAAAACGCACCTTTAAAGATGTTGGTGGCTATGACGAGATGATCGTGCTGCGCGACATTGATTTCAACTCACACTGCGAACATCACATGGTGCCATTTACCGGCCATGTGCATATTGCGTATATCCCTGACAAAAAAGTAATTGGCCTGAGTAAGCTTGCTCGCCTTGTTGATATTTATGCAAAACGCCTACAGATTCAGGAAAAATTCACCTCGCAAATTGCGCAAACCCTTCAGGATGTATTAAAGCCGCAAGGCGTGGCAGTGGTGGTTGAGGCAACGCATATGTGTATGACCATGCGCGGTGTGCACAAGCCAGACGGTATCATGCAAACCAGCCGCCTGCTCGGATCATTCCTTGAAGATCAGCGCACCCGTCAGGAATTTTTCAGCCTGCTTAGAATTCCAAAAAGACAATGATTGCTACACACGATGTTTTAACTGAGCGCAGCCTGCAAATGATCAGCAAGCTGGTGTCGTTCGATAGCATCAGCCATTTACCCAACCTGCCGCTTATTCGTTTTATTGAGGATTACCTCGCGCTTCATCATATCGAGTATGAGCTGATCCCTTCCGAAGATGGACAAAAGAGTAATTTGCTAGCACGCATCGGCCCGAATGTGGAAGGCGGCATCATTCTTTCCGGCCACACGGACGTGGTGCCGGTGGAGGGGCAAGCATGGGACAGTGACCCGTTTAATGTGATTGAAAAAGACGGCAAGCTTTATGGTCGCGGCACCTGTGATATGAAATCGTTCATCGCCGTGTGTTTGGCCATGGCGCCGGAATTCAAAAAACTGAACCTTACCAAACCCATCTATTTTGCTTTTTCTTACGATGAGGAGGTTGGCTGTCTGGGCGTACCTTCCATGGTAGAGCATATCGGCAAACAGCTACCCAAACCTGCTTATGCTATTATTGGTGAACCTACCATGATGCAGGTCGTCACGGCACATAAAGGGCTAATGTCATATGAGACAGTGGTGCATGGGTTAGAGTGGCACTCCAGCCAACCGCAAAGTGGCGTGAACGCTGTGCATTACGCATGTAACATTGTGCAGTTTCTTACAAAGCTAAATGCTGAGCTGAGAGATTCCGGTTTACAGGATGAGCGCTTCACCCCTCCTCACACTACGGCGCATGTCGGGGTTATACATGGTGGCACCGCACGCAACATTATTCCAAAACAATGTGTGCTGAATTGGGAAATACGTTTCCTTCCAACCGATGATGCTGACGCACTATTCAAACGTTTTGAAGCGCATTGCGAATCGCTGGTTAGCGAGATGCGCATCAATTATCCCGAAGCAAATATCGTTACCACACGCAAATCATATATGGCCGGTGTCACCCTGCCCGATCATGCAACGGACTGCGCGCAGCAAGTAAAACATTTTGCAGGCAGCAATCAGGAATTCGCCGTGTCTTTTGGTACAGAAGCCGGTGTGTTTAATAATGGCGGGATTCCTTCGATCGTATGTGGCCCCGGTGATATTGAGCAGGCACACAAGCCCAATGAGTTCGTCGCTGTTTCACAGATCGCAGAATGCGTCACGTTTATGCGAAAGCTTTGTGATGATGTTTCTAAAAATTCTTTATCCGTTGCCTAAGAGCTGCTAGCGATAAGACATATGTATAGCTGCACCACTAGAAATATTTCCGTTACGGTTATTCCGCAATATCTGGCCGATCAATCCGAGCCGGAAGATGCACATTATGTGTGGGCATATACCATCCAGCTGGAAAATATGGGCGAAGAAACAGTGCAGCTCATTAACCGACACTGGCACATCACCGATGGCAATGGTGTAGTGCAGGAAGTGCATGGCGAGGGCGTGATCGGGGAACAACCTGTGTTGGAGCCGGGAGACACTTATCAATATACCTCCGGTGTACCACTCACCACCAGCTCCGGCATTATGAAGGGACATTATGAAATGCAGGTTGATGAGAAAGAGATGTTTCTTGTTGAAATACCTGCATTTTCTCTGGATACACCTGAACAAATGCAACGGCCGAATTAGGCTAAAAACCGTCACGAAGTTGTAACATGCAATTTTGCCCCTTTCTTGATACTATAGTATTGAGGTAGAAAAGTATTATGAGCGAACAAGGCGGAATGACAGGTGCTGATCTCTTTGCCCGTGGTATTGGGCAGAGCAGCAGTTCTGGTGGTGACAGCAAAGTCAACGATCAGACTACCGTTGATGCTGTCTTTGATGATGGCGCCGAAATGGCGGCCGGCACTGCAGCAAGACTTACTGGTGGCTTGCTTCCTGCCAATATCGGCAAAACTTCAGCGCTTGCTAACATAAGCAGAGAAGAAGGCACTGCCGATAAAAAGATTCTTGAAGGCGGCATATTACGTGATGCGCCGGGTGGGTTTCTTGCCAAATTATTTCATGATATTTTCATCAAAACACTAGCCCGTAAAGAAGATCACACAGAAGGTGTGGGTGGCGGTCAGCAAGTCGAAGCTATGGCTGGTAGCGACGCGCCTTCGATTGAGCCTTCTTCAAACAATGCCAGCTTCCAAGATCTCGTAGGTCAGGCCGGAAGCATGGGTAGCTTTGCCTCTGCCGATATGGGAGGCAGCGCAGAGCCAATCGCTCCAATGCCCGTTGGTGGTGGCGGTCGTAGTGGTGGCTCTCTCGAGGTATAACCTCCCTTAACCTTTTCTTCTTTGCTCTTTTTCCTAAAATAGGTTAGAAAGTTCCTTCTTTCTCATTCTCTTAATTCATGGGAATGGCCAAAAGGAGTAACTGAATCAATGACCAAAATCGCTATCCCTCGCGAACGCAAAGAAGGTGAACTGCGCGTAGCCATTACGCCTGATACCGCTAAGAAATACATTGCACTGGGCGCTTCCGTCTGTGTGGAATCCGAAGCCGGCCATGGTGCCGCCATCCATGATGAAGATTATGAAGCAGTGGGCGCAACTGTCGCCCCTGACGAGGCAAGCTGCCTGAAAGATGCGGATATCGTGCTTAAAGTACGTATTCCCGAAAAAGAAGAATTCGAACATATTAAGGGTGGTGCCATACTGATTGGTATGCTTGACCCTTATAGCGAACATGAAGCGCTGGATCGCTATAACCAGCGGAAGCTCTCTACCTTTGCTATGGAACTGCTGCCGCGCATCAGCCGCGCACAATCCATGGATGTGCTCTCCTCCCAAAGCAACCTTGCGGGTTATCGCGCCGTGATTGATGCGGTGGCCACGTTTGGCAAGGCGGTGCCAATGATGATGACCGCGGCGGGCACTGTGGCTCCAGCCAAAGTATTGGTACTGGGTGCGGGTGTTGCGGGTCTGCAAGCCATCGCCACCGCTAAACGCTTAGGCGCAGTGGTCTCCGCATTCGATGTGCGCCCTGTGGTGAAGGAACAGGTAGAAAGCCTTGGCGCAAAATTCATCGAAGTGCCTGTGGAAGAAAGCGAAGACGCAGAAACCAGTGGCGGATACGCCAAGGAAATGAGCGAAGAATATAAGCAAAAGCAAAACCAACTCATTGCTGACACTATTAAAAAACAGGATGTGGTGATTACCACTGCGCTGATTCCTGGAAAACCTGCGCCTGTGCTGATCACCGAAGAAATGGTCAAAGACATGAAGCCCGGCTCTATGATCGTGGATCTGGCAGCCACCGCAGGCGGCAACTGCCCGCTTACCGAGCTGGACGAAGTGATCATGCGCCATGACGTAACTATTATCGGCTTTGGCAATATGCCGAGCCGTGTGGCGGTGGATGCCAGCCAGCTTTATTCGCGCAATCTCTATAATTTTGTCTCTACATTAATGCTCACAGCTGAAGGGCTGGATGTGAAATGGGATGATGAGCTTATTGGTGGCACATTGCTTACTAAAGATGGTGACACCGTAAACAGTAAATTCAAGTGAGGACATAAATGGCCTATAACGAAAATATCAGCAACCGTGCTCAGGAGCTTGCCGAAGAAGCGGCAAGACTAGCGCAGGATGCAGCGACCATGCAGCAACAAAGTGGCGGCGTTGATCCGTTCATCTTCGGGCTCACCGTTTTCGTACTCGCTTGTTTCGTTGGGTATTACGTGGTGTGGAAGGTAACCCCTGCACTACACACGCCGCTAATGGCGGTTACCAACGCTATTTCCGGCATTATCATTATCGGTGCTATCATCGCACTCGGCCCGGAAGCCGGTGGCGAATTCTCACATACGGTAGGCTTCATCGCTGTGGTCATCGCTTCCATCAATATCTTTGGCGGGTTCATTGTCACCCAGCGCATGCTTGGCATGTTCCAAAAGAAAACCCCTTCAACCCAAGAGGAGAAATAATATGAACGACGGAAAAACATGCAAAAAAGTTGGCATGAAATGCCTGATCCCCGTTGCAGCAGTGTTTGTAGTGCTGTTCGTATTCCAGTGGTTGTATCACGGCATTTACATGTTGCCTGCGTATGAAGCCACTGCTGATATGTGGCGCAGCGAAGCCGAAATGCAGGAGTTGATGTGGATTTGTTATGTGACAAAACTCCTCATGGCGTTTGCGCTCAGTGCTATTTATTGCTGTGTATCTTATGGCGCGGATTGCCAAGGAAAATCCATGAAAAAAGGCTTTGGTTTCGGGCTTATGATTGGTCTGTTCCTCGGCGCACACGACTTTGCCAGCTATATCTGGATGCCTATTGATATGAGCATGGCGATTCACTGGTTTGTTGGTGATATTATTATGGGTGTACTGATTGGTGTGACATTGGCGTTCGTGACCAGCAAATGTAAAGGCGAAGGGAAAACCGCGTGAGTAATACGACTGCCCTTCTCTATCTTGTTGCCTCAGTCCTATTCATCTTGGCACTGAAAGGCTTATCGTCACCTGAGTCTGCCCGTCGCGGAAACTTGTATGGTATGATCGGGATGGCAATCGCCATCGTCACCACCCTCGCCTTGCCTGTTATCAGCAACTATTTCAGCATCCTTGCCGGTATTGCTATTGGTGGCGCGATCGGTACGGTGATTGCCAAACGTATTCAGATGACGGCCATGCCTCAGCTGGTGGCTGCGTTCCACTCGCTGGTTGGTTTAGCTGCCGTACTTATTGCAGCTGGTGCATTATGGGCACCTGAATCCTACGGTCTGGGTGTTAGCGGCAGCTTGCCTTTCGGTAGCTTGCTGGAAATGAGCTTGGGTGCAGCGATTGGTGCCATCACCTTCTCTGGCTCAGTCATCGCTTTTGCCAAGCTACAAGGCATCATGTCGGGAAAACCACTGCGCTTTTCCGGTCAGCATATGGTCAATGCTGGTATTGGCGCTGCTATCTTACTGTTGATCCTGATCTTCTGTTTCAGCGAAAGCAAAACCATGTTTGTCATCATGGTAGCACTTTCATTCCTGATCGGTTTCTTACTTATTGTACCGATTGGCGGCGCAGATATGCCAGTGGTCGTATCTATGCTGAACTCTTATTCTGGCTGGGCGGCATCCGGCATTGGCTTCACCCTTGGCAACACCATGCTTATCATCACTGGTGCGCTGGTTGGCGCTTCAGGCGCGATTCTTTCATACATCATGTGTAAGGCCATGAACCGCTCGATCATTAATGTAATCTTTGGTGGTTTTGGCAGCGATGATGCCGCAAGTGCTGCCGCAGGCGGCGGCGAAGAAGACCGGCCGGTAAAATCCGGCAGCGCGGAAGATGCTGCCTTCCTGATGAAAAATGCGGGCTCTGTGATCATCGTTCCTGGCTATGGTATGGCTGTTGCACAAGCGCAGCATGCCTTACGCGAGATGGCTGAAGAGCTGGAAAAAGAAGGCATCAAGGTACGCTATGCAATTCACCCAGTGGCGGGACGTATGCCCGGCCATATGAACGTATTGCTTGCTGAAGCGAATGTGCCGTATGACAGCGTGTTTGAGCTGGAAGAAATCAACAACGACTTTGCCACTACTGATGTGGTGTATGTGATTGGCGCCAATGACGTGACCAACCCGGCAGCCAAGAGTGATCCGGCTAGCCCAATTTATGGTATGCCGATTCTTGATGTGGCACAGGCCAAAACCGTGATCTTCAACAAACGCTCTATGGCAGCGGGTTACGCAGGGATTCAAAACGAATTATTCTTCCAGGACAACACCATGATGCTGTTTGGGGATGCCAAGAAAGTAACCGAAGATCTGGTAAAGGCGCTGAAGTAATGACTTGCCCCACGCCATCTATTTCCGTAGTATCAAACACCTAAACACCGAAGGAGTTTCTATGCCCAAAACATCTGCTAATGCCAAACCAGTTGACCCTAACATCTCCTTTGAAGAAGCGCTGAAAGAGCTTGAATCTATCGTGCGCAAGCTGGAAAACGGTACAGCAGACCTGGATGCTTCGATACAGGATTATACGCGTGGTACAGAGCTCAAAACTTTCTGTGAGAGCAAGCTGAAAGACGCACGGATGAAGGTTGAAACCATCCTGAAAGCGCAAGATGGCAAAGCAGAAACTGAACCTATGGATGCTGCGTAATCATGGCCGAACTTCCTGCTCAGCTTAAAGAAGCAATTACCGATACCTCCGAAGCTTTAGAAGAACGCATGGGCGAACTGCTACGTGCGCCTGAAGCTTACGCTACTACCGTCATTTCTATGAACCCTAAAGCATCTGCAAAGGCAGATAATGGCCATGTGCAAGGCGAAGAAGCCGTGCTTGAAGCAATGCGCTATTCTGCACTTTCTGGCGGTAAACGCCTGCGCCCTTTCCTTACCATATGCTCAGCCAGCCTGTTTGGTGTGAGCAGAGAATCGGCTATCGAAACAGCGGCAGCTATTGAGTTCATTCATACCTATTCTTTGATCCATGATGATCTTCCAGCCATGGATAATGACGATCTACGCCGTGGAAAGCCAAGCTGCCACAAAGCTTTTGGTGAAGCAGCGGCGATTCTGGCTGGTGATGGACTGCAGGCTTATGCTTTCCAGATTCTTTCTAGCAACCGTACACATGCTGACCCTAAGGTACGCTGCGAACTTATTTCTGCACTGGCGCAAGCGGCCGGTTGCTGGGGCATGGTCGGGGGCCAGATGATGGATATGCAAGCGGAACATCAAGAACTATCGACTGATGAGATTATTCGTCTGCAACGCATGAAAACTGGTGAGCTGTTTGCCATCTCTTGTGAAGCTGGCGCGATTCTTGGCAAAGCACCACATATGATGCGCAAACTGCTACGTGCTTATGCCCATGATATGGGGCTTGCCTTCCAAATCACCGATGACTTGCTGGATGCAGAAGGCACGCGCACCAAAGTGGGTAAAACCGTGCGTAAAGATAAGCACGCAGGCAAGGCCACATTGGTGGGCAGCATGGGTATTGAACGCGCACGTGATCACGCTGAAACGCTGGTTGAACAAGCAATCTCGCATTTGTCTGTGTTCGATAAAAAGGCCGATGGGCTGCGCCAGATGGCACGCTTCGTCATTGAGCGTAAATCATAGTTGCTGGTATGGACTTGTATCTCGATGTTCTGATAGAAAGCGCATGGAGAGCCAGCTTCATCCCCCTTCCTTCTGAAGCAACCTTAGCTGCGATGAAAGCCTTTGGTGGCTACCACATTCCGCTGGGTGTAGCGATGGCTGTAATTGGCGGCGTGGCAGCACAAATGCTCAACTGGTGGATTGGCACCCTGCTTTTCAAACTACGCAATCGTTCGGGTGGATGGAACATTCCTGAAACAACGATGGCTAAAGCCCAACACATCTTCACCAAATACGCCGTATTCCTGTTGCTATTCGCCTGGGGAGTCTTTGGCAATGTATTGGTGCTAGTGGCCGGTTTCCTCGGCGCTAAACCGAAAATGGTGTTACCACTGCTTATTGTCGGCTACGCCGCGCACTATGGGATGTATTTGCTCTAAGGCGCGCCACGCGCAGGCCCTTGCTTGCGCTTGTTAGGAATCCTATCGCACATTGTTTTGATGGCGCTTAGAATATCGTCATAAATCAGTTCCAGCTTTTCTGGTGGGTATTTTTGGGCGTCACTCAGTGCCTGCTCAGGGTCATCGTAACTTGTAGATAAAACCTGTAATGCATCTCTTTGGTAGTTAATAACTGGGGATCTTGTTTTAAGCATTGCCTTTCGTGGATGCAAAGAAAGCGTCGCGCGTCTGTAAACGTAATCACTTTGCTCGGATAGCAACTCGGCAAGCGCACTCGCTCTTGAGACAATATCGCTATCTACACCTTTAGGTAAATCACCAAGAGCGACGCGCGCATGTAATGAGGCTGCGACCTTAATCTCATTGACGAAATACTCCCCAATTTCTTCATCTGTCAGGTCTGCAATGTCTGTCGCTATGCGTTGTTTATGGATAGCGGCCGTAGCCATCTCAGTAGCAGTAAGCGCAGGTGGAGGTGGTAGTTTATTACACCCTGCATTACTTAATGCGGTGCCGGCTATCATCGCAGCACCTACCCTGTTTACCCATTTATCCATTTGGTTAATATAAATTATATATTATTACCAAACAAGCGATAAACAAAAAAGGCCGCCCGGAGGCGGCCTTTTGATTGGTTATACTTACCCGTATTAGTGAGCAAGTAGTGCGAGGAGCAGGATCGCTACGATGTTGGCGATCTTGATCATCGGGTTCACCGCAGGGCCTGCCGTATCTTTATACGGATCACCTACAGTGTCACCAGTTACTGCCGCGTGGTGGGCATCAGAACCCTTACCGCCACAGTTACCTTCCTCGATGTATTTCTTCGCGTTATCCCATGCACCGCCACCGGCAGTCATTGAGATGGCTACGAACAGGCCAGTGATGATGATACCAAGTAGCATCGCACCGAGTGCTGCAAACGCAGCTGCCTGACCGGCAATAGCACAGATCACGAAATACAGGATTACTGGCGCACCAACTGGCAGCAATGAAGGAACAATCATTTCCTTAATGGCCGCTTTAGTCAGCATGTCTACTGCGCGACCATAATCTGGCTTCGCAGTACCAGCCATAATGCCTGGGATTTCTTTGAACTGGCGGCGAACTTCTACCACCACGGAACCCGCAGCACGGCCAACCGCCATCATGCCCATAGCGCCGAAGAGGTATGGCAACAGACCACCCATCAACAGGCCAACTACAACATATGGATCAGACAATACGAACGCTACTTCCACATCTGGGAAATAATGTTTCAGGTCTTCCGTGTATGCCGCGAAAAGCACCAGCGCTGCAAGAGCCGCAGAACCGATCGCATAACCTTTAGTCACTGCTTTAGTAGTGTTACCTACTGCATCCAGCGCATCAGTGGTTTCGCGAACATCATTTGGCAAACCAGACATCTCGGCGATACCGCCTGCGTTATCGGTTACCGGACCGTATGCATCAAGTGCTACCACGATACCTGCAAGTGCAAGCATAGTAGTTGCCGCAACAGCAATACCGAACAGGCCACACAGCATGTAAGCTACGATGATACCACCGCAGATTACGATCGCTGGAAACGCAGTTGCTTCCATTGATACAGCCAGACCTTGAATCACGTTTGTACCGTGACCCGTGGTTGATGCTTGCGCAACGCTTTTTACCGGACGGAACTCAGTCGAAGTGTAGTACTCAGTGATCCATACCAGTGCAGCTGTTACTGCCATACCGACTACGGCACAGTAGAATACATGACGACCAAGGAAGTCCTGACCAGCAATCACGTATGTGCTGTCGAGACCAATGATCCAGTCAGTAGCAAACCAAATACCCACCAAGCCAAGCACTGCGCTCCAGATGAAGCCTTTATAGAGTGCGTTCATGATGTTTTGCTTCTTGCCAAGCTTCACGAAGAATGTACCTACGATAGAAGCAAGGATACATACTGCGCCAACCGCTAGCGGATAAAGCATCATTGCTGATTGCTCCAGGCCAGTGAAGTAAATCGCTGCAAGCAACATGGTTGCTACTAGTGTTACTACGTATGTTTCGAACAAGTCAGCAGCCATACCTGCACAGTCACCCACGTTGTCACCCACGTTATCAGCGATAACGGCAGGGTTACGTGGATCATCTTCAGGAATGTTTGCTTCTACTTTACCTACAAGGTCAGCACCTACGTCTGCACCTTTGGTAAAAATACCACCACCAAGACGGGCGAAGATTGAAATCAGTGATGCACCGAATGACAGTGCCACGAGAGCCTCAAGGATCTTACGTGTTTCAAGCCCCATGCCAAGTAGCATGTTGTAATATAGCGCTATACCTAGAAGGCCAAGTCCCACTACCAACATACCCGTTACGGCACCTGATTTGAACGCGATGGTAAGTGCTGGTTGCACACCAGACTTAGCCGCTTCTGCTGTGCGCACGTTAGCGCGTACAGAAATGTTCATGCCGATATAGCCAGCGATACCAGAAAGCACCGCACCAATAGCAAAACCAACGCCAACAAACCAATCAAGTTGCCATGACAGCAAAATGCAGATCACCACACCTACAACGGCGATGGCACGATATTGACGGTTAAGATAAGCGCGTGCGCCTTCTTGAATAGCTGACGCAATGTTGATCATCTTTTCTGAGCCTGCAGGGGCAGCCATAATAGAACGGCCAGCTAGCACGCCATATAACAACGACGCTACACCGCAAACGATGATAAAGGTGATTGGATCCATGGGATAAAACTCCTTAAGTAAGTAAGAAATGGAAATAAATAAAGGAGGCTTTATTGCCAGATGCGAGGGGCGGATGCAAGCACAAGTACCATCAAGGGGCAGGCTATTATTTAATCTGTTGTATTATCACAACATTAACACCAGTTTTTTTAACGCGAATACGAGGTCATTTTGCGCAAACGGCGCTGTGAAACCACTCCTGCATCTTCGTCCACTAATTGGCCTGCCGCGTCAAAAACAGCAATATAGGGAAGCCCGTTATTGTAGCTACTTCCTGTACGGCTAAGTGCTTTTTCCAATGAATTTACTGCACTGGCTTTGACAATGTACGGCGTAAACAGCTCTTCATAATGCCCCGCAAGCAAATAAACCGCCAATGCACGATAATCCGTATCGAGCGAGAAAAATACACGATTCATATGATCCAGCTCTTTGTCTACGATCATCTCCATAATATTTGGCATCAACATCCGGCAAGCAGGACACCAAGAGGCATAGACGACCATCAGCGTGTGTTTTCCTTCTGCATTGCGCAGCAAAGGAAGTGTTTCATTTGCTCTAAGCGACACAATAGACTGAGACACCTCGGTCACCTGATCCATTGTGATCTCACGAGGTGGATTGAGAATTGGGTTGATAATGTGCATCACCGCCATCAACAACAAAGCGATTACACCCGCCTTGATAATAAAGCCTATATCACGCGACGCGCGTTCCTTCGGTTCCATGGCTTAAAAATCCACGCATTTGCCAGCGATTTCCCAATCGCCATAACGGGTTGGCTCTGGCCCCTTCGGCCCACCAGATTCTGATGTATCAGGCTTATTGGCCTGTTTCGCGTTGGCCTCTTTTTCTTTTTTCTTATCGTCCATCATTATTCCATTTCAAACACAACGTTAAGGCGCTCATGTAGTGAGATCAATCCGGGCAAACTTGGGCCACCAGCCGTATCGGTCTTAGCCGCCATCATCTCCATACCACCACGCATCATCGGCATTGGTTGTGGCGTGTAGCCACCACTGACACTAATGTTTACAGGCTTACCCAGCTTAACTCCTGCGGCATTTGCAATGCTCATGGCACGCGACTTTGCGTTCTTAAATGCCTTCACACGCACCGCATCCGCATGTTTTTCGCGATCTTTCAGGGTAAATTGCACGCCACCAATTTGCTCCACTTTAAGCTCAACCAGCTTTGATATCACACGCTCGTGAATAGAAATATCATCCATAGTGATACGCAATGAGCGATTTACCACATAGCCGGTGAGTGTACGTTTTTTGTTCTCATAACGATATTCCGGATTGATGTAAAAATGTGAATTGGCAATCTTATTTTCAGGAATTTTAAAATCGCGTAGCGCGGCGACCACACGCTTGGAAAGCGCATCATTTGCTTCTTTAGCTGTTTCCAGGCTTGGATTACGGCTTACGAGAGAGACATTAAGTATGGCCTGATCCGGCTCAATGTCTTCCTCTGCCTCTCCTGACACACTAATTACCCGCTCCATCATAGGGTGTGACGGAGGCATTTGTGCAAATGCACTCTGCGCTGTAAAACTCAATAAGGCCGCAATAATGAGATGATGCTTCATTTTTTACTCCTGCTGTGCGATAAGGCGTATTTCATCATCAATGTAACAAAGAATGCACGTGACACAATCGAATAATACCACCCCAACAGCGCGACTCAGCGCATTAACCGCTTTGGAGTTTTCACTTGATAAAGGCAAACCGATCGATACGAGCTGGGCGCAGGATCAATATTTTTCCAGCCTTACTCCGCCTGATCGTGCCTTCTCGCAATTACTCGCTAAAACTACCATACGCCGCTTAGGCCAGATTGACGAGCTACTTGGCCGTTTTGTGGAGCGCAAACCACCACCACGTGTGTTTCATATTCTAAGGCTCGGTGCGGCTCAGTTACTATTTTTAAACACGCCACCGCATGCCGCGGTGAATGAATCAGTCGAAATGACGCGCCAAGTGAAAATGGAAAAATTTTCCGGACTGGTGAACGCGGTGCTGAAGAAAGTAGTAAAGCAAGGCAAAGAGATTCTCGCTGCGCATGATGAGGCTAAACTCAACACCCCCGACTGGCTGTGGGAAAGCTGGGTGAATGCTTATGGTGAAAAGAAAACCCGCGCCATTGCCGCAATGCATTTGGCAGAACCTACTCTGGATATCAGTGTAAAATCCGACGCCGAAAGCTGGGCAGACAAACTGGGCGGCACAGCACTACCATCTGGTTCTATACGTCTTACAGATGCCAAAAACATTACCCAGCTTGAAGGGTTTGAGGAAGGTGCATGGTGGGTGCAGGATGTAGCTGCTGCCCTGCCCGCAACATTGCTCGGTGACGTGAGCGGACAAAAAGTGATCGACATATGCGCGGCACCAGGTGGCAAGACTATGCAGCTCGCAGCAGCGGGTGCAGAGGTAACCGCGGTAGAGCTGGTGAAAGCCCGCATGAACTTGCTGAAAATCAACTTAGAACGCGTGCAACTCTCGGCAAATTGCGTTACCGCTGACGCGCTGAAATGGACACCGGGTTTCACACCAGATGCTATTTTGCTTGATGCACCCTGCTCCGCCACCGGTACATTGCGCAAACACCCGGACGTAGCACATCACCGCAACCCCAAAGATATTGCACGCCTTAAGACCACACAGTATGATTTACTAAATCATGCGCTAGAGATAATAAAGCCAGGTGGAACAGTGGTTTACGCGGTTTGTTCGTTACAACCGGAAGAAGGTGAAAACCAAATATCTCGATTGATTAACGAACGTAAAGATGTTAAGCTGGACGCCGTTTTACCATCTGAAATCGGTGGGTTAGCAGAATGCCTGACGGATAAAGGCGAACTAAGAACCCTACCGTGTCACCTTTTGGAACAGGGTGGAATGGATGGTTTTTATGCAGCACGCTTAACAAAGGTATAGCCAATGGTAACATTTAATTCCAGCTCTTCTACATCAATGGGTACCGCGACCAAAGCTAAGCCCTCACCCAAACCATCACTGACGATTAAACGCGAGCCCTTGGGAAGCGAAGACACAGAGCTTAACAGCGACTATGATGATATAATCGCTAAACTTGAAGCCGCGTTTATGGAAATGGTGGAAGAAAGCAACCCGGGGAAAGATGCGCTTGACGAAAGGATCGAAGAATATGATCAACGGGTCGAGGCCTTATTTGAACGACTCGCGGAAATACACGAAAAAGCCGGTCATACAGCTGATGAAATAGGTGAACAGGTAGAAATTACCGAACGAAAATTGATTGTTGCAGCAGAAGAAATCAAAGATAGTTATGACCACTGGAAGGCACAGCAAGGCAAGAGCTCTGGCGGCCAGTCATTATAGGAAATATTGATTCATGAATATCAAAATAGCACCGTCAATATTATCCGCCGATTTTTCTCGGCTTGGCGAAGAAATCAAAGCCATTGATGAGGCGGGTGCGGAATATGTGCATGTGGACGTGATGGACGGACAGTTTGTGCCGAACCTCACGATTGGCCCGGTGGTGATCAAAAGCAACCGCAAGGTAAGTGACAAAGTGTTCGATGTGCATCTGATGGTGCATGATCCGGATAAGTACGTCGAGGACTATGCGAAAGCTGGCGCGGACATCATCACCGTGCATAGCGAAGCACGGCAAGAAGGCTTGCGCAAAACGTTGGAAGCAATCAAAGCACAAGGTAAAAAATGTGGCGTGTCAATCAAGCCCAAAACGCCTGCATCTGTACTGGAGCCAGTGATGGATCTGGTAGATCTGATTTTGGTGATGACGGTGGAGCCCGGCTTTGGCGGCCAATCGTTCATGGAAGATCAACTGCCCAAAATTCGCGAAGTACGCGAAATGATCACCAAACAAGGCCGCGATATTGATCTGGAAGTAGATGGTGGTATCGCCCCCGGCACAGCACCCAAAGTGATTGAGGCTGGAGCAAATGTGCTGGTGGCGGGAAGCGCCGTGTTTAAAGGCAACGCGGCAGAGTATGCAAAGAACATCGACGCGTTGCGAGGGTAAATACCAAAAATGCGAACATTGAGCGAAAGCAATAAAAAGCTGAATGCATTGTTTGTTGAATACCGTGAAGCGAGTAAACACGGTGCCACGAAAGATGGCAGAACCCCTTCAGATATATTCGCTGAAATGTGCCCCGTAGCCGAAGAATGCTGCGCCCCCGTGCTCTCACACTTCAGAAGACAATATAGGCTGGTTGACCGCGCTGGTACTGAATTTATAGATAACGCTGTGTTTGACAAGTTAGGTACTTTAGTAAATTGGCCTAAGGCAGACCCCAGCCGCTTTGACAGCTTGCTTCGGGTAAGCGTAAAGAATGCCTTGTTGGCAGAACTCAAAAAGCACATCAAGCGCTCTGATCACGAACGCCCCGAAACCGATATCTCGCACAACGAGGAAGCAAGCAGCCCCCTTCGAATTGGAGAGTTGCTTGAAAATGGCGCTTTTCATAACGGTGATAATCATGCGGAACAACAGGCTATACTAATGGAATCGGAGCTTGCGGAAATGCGTAAAATATACAAGTCCTGTTTGCAGTGTTTCAACGCTAAACAACTAAGCATATTCCGTTTACGTCTGGAAGGTCGTGCATACAAAGAAATCGTCAGCACACTGAATGTACCGATGGGCACGGTAATGTCCTCGCTGCATAGAGTGCGTGAAGTACTAAATAAACAAGACAAAAAGATATCTCATATCTTAGACATCATGCCTGACGACATGAATCAAATGCAGCAGGCATTTATAGGCAAGATGATGCGATCCGTTATAGATGAGCTGATCGGAAATGAAATGTCTACAGGGATGGCACGATAGTATGAGTACCAATTGCCCCATATGCCACAAGCCAGCCACTGAGAAATACAAACCATTTTGTTGCAAACGCTGCGCCGATATTGATCTTGGCAAATGGATGAAGGGTGATTATGCCGTGCCCGCTATAGAGCTAGATGATGTCTCTGATGAAGAGCTGGCAATGGCAGATCGCGATCCGCAATTACAATAAACCACTGTTAATACAGGGTTTTCACTAAGCCATTAAACTGCAACAATAAATTCACATAACTTTGCTGGTTTAGCCCCTATGGGCTGGGGTAGACTATAAGTCATGGATAAATTAGATGATGAACTGGCCAATGAACTGGGCAAGTCGCAGATTGACGATATTATGTCAAAACTGGCCAGCGCACGTGACCCCGGAGACGTTCGCTCTCTGCAGGGCGAGCTAGCGAGCATCACGTTGCCACATTCATCACCTTATATAGCGGCATTAAGTGCCGCTAAAGATTTTGCAATAAAGCGCCTAAATGAAGAAGAGGTAAGCGAAAGACTTGAAGAGGCCTCGCTTGAAGGTGGCACCTACCCACCGTCGAATGCGCTGGAGCGCGCCATATTCAACTACATGACGGATGAGGAAAAAGAATATTTCCAGTCTATCGATCCGAATAAAACCTACGATGTGGTGGTGCTGGATGATGATGGCGAAATCGTGCGCGATGAAAATGGTGAAGCGGTTACGCGTGAAGTAGATGGTACGACATTGCGCCGCGATATTGTCAACATTACCCGCGAGAGCTTGTCGCCTGAAGAACAGCGTAAGGTGGATGAGGAAGTGAAATCTGCCGGGGAAGAAAAAGAGCCCAAAGAGCGCAGCGAAGAGCTAGAAGAGCTGGAAGAATCGCTCGATAATGTAGAAGCAAAAAAGGCTACTGAGATTGAAGAAGCACGTAAAGAAGGACGTATCAGCGAGGAAGAAGCGCAAGAGAAACGGCAGGATAATCGCGAACGCTTTCGCGAAGCGAAAGAGCGCGTGAGGGAAGCACGCAAGGCGCGCCGAGAAGAAGAAAAACACCGCGACAATGCGCAAAACGGCGCCGAAGCTGAAAAACCTATGGCCGAGATTATGGAGCGCGAAAAAGCCAAGGAAGCCGAGGCGAAAGAAGAAGAAATGCGCGAGTCACTACAAGAGGTGCGCGAGGTGATCGCCGAGAAACCAGAACAAAAACGCGAACCACGCAAACACAGAGAACACAAAGAAGAAAAAACAGAAAAAACCGAAATCAGCCAAGGTGAGCAAGCGGATCGTGCGGGGCATGGGCTGGAGAATGTGGCCGCTGCCAAGCCACGCCAGACAGAACGCGCGCTTTAAGTCGCTTCAATAAAATCCGCGAGCACTTTTTTAATACCCGCTTTTTCAAAATCAATCTCTACATGATCGCCACTAATGGAAAGAATTTTTCCATAGCCAAACTTGATGTGGAAAATGCGCTGTCCTTTGGAAAACCCTGTAGGAGAGGCAATATCTGCGGATGCAGATTCCAAAATAGACGCCACTTCATTCTTCCAGCTTTTGCCACCACGGCTACTGGCATGCCCCCCCCCGGGGAGTATGTCAATATGCTCTGCCGGAATTTCACCAATGAAGCGCGAGGCAATGCTGGATTGCCACTGGTTATAGATGCGGCGGTTCGCAGCATGGGTAATGAACAAGGTTTGTCGCGCGCGCGTTATGCCCACATAAGCAAGGCGACGCTCCTCTTCCAGCGATTTCATGCCCCCCTCATCCAGCGCACGCTGATGTGGGAACAGCCCCTCTTCCCAACCCGGCAGGAACACTACATCAAACTCCAACCCTTTCGCTGCATGCAGCGTCATCAGGCTGACCATGTCTGTATTATCTTCATCGGTGGTTACTTCCGTGACCAGGCTCACATGCTCCAAAAATTCCTGAATATTTTCGAACTCGCCCAGCGCCCGCGTGAGCTCTTTCAGGTTCTCCAAACGGCCTGCTGCTTCTGGTGACTTTTCGTTCTGCCACATGGCGCGATAACCGCTTTCTTCAAGCATTAAATCGGTGACCTCGGCAAGGCTCAACACCTCAAGCTGCGCACGCCAACGCTCACAATTAGTAATAAACTTATCCAGCGCGCCGCCAAGCTTGCCTTTTAGTGTTCCGGCCTTCAGCATATGCACCGTGGCGTTATACAGTGTTGTATTCAACTGGCGCGCCGTGGTGTGAATATTCTTCATAGTGGCCTGGCCAATACCACGTTTAGGCGTATTGATAATACGTTCAAACGCCAGATCATCCGCTGGAGTGGCGATGATACGCAAATATGCCACTGCATCGCGAATCTCTGCACGCTCATAAAAGCGCAAGCCGCCAATTACGCGGTAGGCAATACCCATGGTAAGGAAGCGCTCCTCAAATGCCCGCGTCTGGAAACCAGCACGCACCAGAATCGCCATATCCCGTAGGGGCACTTTTTTATGCTGTAATGTTTCGATTTCTTCACCAATGAAACGCGCCTCTTCGCCCTCGTCCCATAAGGATTTGAGCTTCAGCTTCTCGCCCTCTTTGGTCGGCGTCCATAGGGTTTTTCCCAGCCTGCCTTGGTTATTAGCGATTACCGCTGAGGCAGCCGCGAGAATATGTGGCGTGGAGCGATAATTACATTCGAGGCGTACGGTAGTCGCATCCGGAAAATCGCGCTCGAAGCGAAGGATATTACCCACCTCTGCCCCGCGCCAGCTATAGATAGACTGATCATCATCGCCCACACAGCAAATATTTTTGTGGTAACTGGCAAGCAAACGCAGCCAGAGATATTGCGATACGTTTGTATCCTGATACTCATCGACCAGAATATATTTGAAACGTTTAGCGTATTCTTCCAGCACCTCCTGATGCTTGGTGAACAAGGTAAGCATGTGCAAAATCAGATCGCCGAAATCGCACGCATTTACCTGTAATAAGCGCTCCTGATAGACCTTATAGACCTCCAGCGCTTTACCATCTGCTGCACCTATATCTTTGGCGCTGGTCACTTTATCTGGTGTTAGCCCTTGATCCTTCCAGCTTTGAATAATGGCTGAAAACAGCTTAGGCGGCTGCTCCTTGGGGTCAATATTACGCTCAACGAGAATGGCTTTAAGCAGGCGCAACTGGTCGTCCGTATCCAAAATCACAAAGCTGGAGTTAAGCCCTAGCTTTTCGGCATGACGACGAATAACGCGCGCACCGATGGAGTGGAACGTGCCCATCCACATAGATTGTGAGGAACCGGTTAGCTGCGCTACGCGCTCGGACATTTCGCGCGCAGCTTTGTTGGTGAAGGTCACTGCAAGAATTTCGCCCGGCCATGCCAGCTTGTTCATCAGTATGTATGCGATGCGCGTGGTGAGTACGCGTGTTTTGCCCGTGCCCGCACCCGCCAACACCAGCACCGGCCCATCAGTGGCCTCGACCGCTGCACGTTGCTCGGTATTTAGCTTGTCTAACACTGGGTGTGTTGCTTCTATGGCAGGCTCAGCCATACGGGTAATGTGCCTGAAGCGTGCAGCGCGTTTAGTATCGCAAAGCACGGCATAGGAAGGAAAAAGATTAGCGCGTCACCAATGGTACGACGAATGAATTTAGGCTTAGCATCAAGCTGCTCGGACTCCTGCCATAGCTCCATGTTCGGGAACCAGCGCGGAACCTCGCGCATGTATTTTTCGTAAGGCTCACCGAATTTATGCTTCAGAAAGGCCTCTTCTTTTGCCACCACCAGCGGATAATACAGAACAAACACGCCAGTAAGCAACGCAAACATCACCCAGCTTCCTGACTGCAGGCCGATACCTACTGTGGCGATGAAGGAGAACACATATAGGGGGTTACGCACTACGGAAAACACACCGTCGCGCACCACTACATCATTTTTACGCCCGCCGATAAACACCGAACAGAACACACGCCCCATCGCGCCGATTGGTACTAACGCATAGCCTATCCATAACATGGCCTCACGCATGAAAGAGCCGGCTTCCATCAGTGGCTGGCTAACAAGAAGTAATACAATAATGCCAAAGGCGAAGAGACGGCTGTGGAATTGTCGTGCTTTAAGAAGCTTGGGTATATCTGTCATGATTTTGTTATAACGGTTTTGCGCGTTTGGTAAAGCGCGAATCGCGCCGCGATACCCATGGACGATTACCACGGTATGAGTCAGCTGTATCCATGACCACTTCGCCGCCCATAAAACGTATTCCTATCGCGCCATTAGTCGATAGGAAGCGCTTATCCATCACTAGTGGAATATGGCTGCAATCCTGCTTATAGAGATAGGCATCGGAAATAAGAATATCCGCTTTTTCTTCGCAGATACCTTCCGCGCGTTTCCATGCCAACCCCACAATGATACGTTTACCGCGTGACTCTATAATACATCTTTGCCGGTCGCACTCTGGGCCAATGCCGAGTTTGACTGCCTGCCTGCGCGTCATCCCCTCTTTTTTTCCGTGAGCGCGCATCCACACACTGCCGTCAAAACTCGTGTCTTTTCCACGGATAAACATCCAACGATCATCCGGTAAGCGCAGCGCTATTTTTGTGCCATCGTCATTGATCAGCATGTCGTAGGGCTGGTGCAGCATGATGGTGCTCATACCAATAAGCACCGGAATACCCCCCAGCCAACGCCAGCGCTTCTGCCATATACACAGCCACAACACGCCGTAGGAAGCGATGACTATACCGCCGAAGGTAAGCGATGGGATGAAGGTGGCAGAAAGTGGAAGCGAGGCAAATAACTTCGCACCGGCAATCATAAAGCCAATGCCGTAATCCAGCCAGACCAGTGGCCAGTGCTCTAATCCAAACGGCATGGCAAGAAAAGAGGCAACTGCCGCCGGCATGATCCAGAAAGAGGCGAGCGGCATCATCAGCATATTGGCTGCCACACCCCAGATGGTGAAACGGTTGAAATGGGTGATGACCAGTGGTGTGGTGACTAAGGTGGCCACCAGCGACGTTGCCATCAGCCCAAAGAAATAGATGAATATCTTTTTGGTAATGCCCGCATTCATGGTGAACATGGTAGGGCTGTAGCGCTCATACAAAGTGAGGATGGCGAGGGTTGCTGCGAAAGACAGATGAAAGCTGGCGCTGAAAATGGATTCCGGTTGCCAGAGCAGCACGATCACCGCCGCCCATGCCAGCGAGTAAAGGCTGATACCGCGCCGATCGAACATCACGGCGATCATCACACAGGCGACCATAACAAAAGAACGAACCGCTGGCACGGGATAGCCCGCGAGTAATAAATACGCAAATGCCCCCAGCAACCCAATCATGGCAGAGAGTTTTTTGACCGGAAGCCGAAGCGCCAAAGGCGGCCAGAGCGCGAACAAAAACCGCACCATAAAAAAGAGCAAGCCAGCAGCCAGTGTCATATGCAGGCCGGAGATAGAAAGCACGTGGTAAATGCCGGAATCGCGCATAGCTTCTGACACTTCCTCGGAAACTGCCGCCTGCTCACCCACCATGATGGCTGCTGCTACGGGTGCATTCTCCGGCGACATATGATGCGTCATGCGCTCAGCAAGTGAGAGGCGCAATGTGTTGAGCGCTTCTTCAAAATGGCGCGGGGCTCCTTTTTCGATAAGCTCCGGCTCCGATGGCGAAAAACCTACCGCACCCAGCCCTTTGAAAAACAGCACACGCGTAAAATCGAACCCACCGGGCATGGCCGCCGTAGGCGGGGCAAAGAGCATGGCCTTGAGCCGTACCTTGTCGCCTATGCGCAAACTCGGATCATCTTTTTTCAAGGTCACACTAAGGCGCTTGGGATTACGCGAAGCAGGGAAATCGGCAATCACCGGATCGGCGAGAATGAGCTTACGCCCCTTTTCTTTAACCTCCATATCGTCAATGCGCCCCTCCACATTGCGGAAGAACAATTCGCCATAAATAATAGGGGTCGAAACCATTTGAGTGCGAATACCTGCGATCAATGCCCCAGCAAAAATCAACAGCAGCACCATGGCAAAACTGCGCAGCAGGAAATGATGACGCAGGGCGATCACTGCCGCTATAGCAATGATGCATGGCGCAAATAATGCAACCAATGGTGGTTCCTCGAATAAGGCAAAATAGATACCCATGCCCGTGCCCAACCACACCGGAATCCAGAGCGGAAAACGAGCCCGCTCGGCAGAAAGCTGTTTTATAATGGGAGCGAGTATTTTTTCCATGACTTGAAGTTCTACGCTACTCGCGTTATAGAATCCTCATATTTTTTCACCTTATGATTATTGCTTATGTCTGTTGTTACACGTTTTGCACCATCTCCTACCGGCTTTTTGCATATTGGCGGCGCGCGCACGGCGCTGTTTAACTGGCTGTATGCCAAACACCATGACGGCAAGTTTCTGCTGCGCATCGAAGATACGGATCGCGCACGCTCTACGCCAGAAGCAACAAAGGCCATCCTCGATGGGCTGGAATGGCTGGGACTTAACTGGGATGATGATGCCGTCTATCAATTCGCACAGGTAGACCGCCACGTGCAGGTAGCGCAAGACCTACTCAAGGCAGGAAAAGCCTATTATTGCTATACCTCACCCGAAGAATTGGAGCGGTTCCGCGCAGAGCATCCAAATACTAAATTCCGCAGCCCATGGCGCGATAAGCAGCCTGACGCTGCCTTGGAACATAAACCCGTCATTCGTCTGAAAGCTCCACAAGAAGGCACACTCACCATTGAAGACCGTGTGCAAGGCATCGTAAATCTCGACTGCTCAGAAATTGATGATGCGATTTTGCTTCGCTCTGATGGCACGCCTACTTATATGCTGGCTGTGGTAGTAGATGACCATGATATGGGTGTGACACAGATTATCCGCGGAGATGACCACCTGACCAACAGCTTCCGCCAACTGGTGATTTATGAAGCGCTGGGCTGGAAAGCACCTCACTTTGCACATATTCCACTTATTCATGGACCGGATGGTGCCAAGCTCTCTAAGCGTCATGGTGCGCTGGGTGTGGAAGCGTATCGTGAGATGGGCTACCTACCAGAAGCACTGCGTAATTACCTATTGCGCCTTGGGTGGGCACATGGCGATGATGAAATTATTTCCACTGAACAGGCCATTAAATGGTTTGGGCTGGATGGCTGCGGCAAATCACCATCACGCTTTGATTTCGCCAAGCTGGAAAACCTCAACGGGCATTATATCCGCGAAGCAGAAGATACACGGCTTGCTGAGCTGGTAGTGGAACAGCTGGGCGATATTGACGAACTGGCCAAAGTGCGCATTATCAAAGGCATGGCCGGCTTAAAGCAACGCGCGAAGACCATTAAAGAACTAGCGGAAAATGCAAAATTTTATGCTAGTCGACGCCCCATAGAAATGGATGAAAAAGCCTTATCCGTTTTGGATAATGAGGGCAAAAACACCATACAGGCACTCCTGCCACAGCTCAATGCGCAGGAAGATTTCACCCATGAAGCCACCATGGCACTGGTGAAAGCCTACGCCGAATCAAAGGATACCAAGCTAGGAAAGGTCGCCCAACCGCTCAGAGCCGCCCTTTCCGGAAAAACCACCTCTCCAAGCGTGTTTGAGATTATGGAAATTCTTGGTAAAGAAGAAAGCCTTGGCCGCCTGAAGGATGCCTGTTAACAAGGATTGTTACAGTCTCGTGAAACATGCTGTTTTTACCGGATTTAGGGTTGGGCTAGCTAATTTGGTATGTTAATTTAACTTAACAAAATAACAAAGAGACAATGATGAGTCGAATTGACACACATACAGACCGAGCTATTAGAAAGACCATGAAAGAAGCGGCCAACAAAGACAATACACAAAGCACCCCACCTGAGAACGATGTACGGGGAAACCTTGCTGTTTATATTGGTAAGCTTAAAGAACAGATGGATGAAAGGCAGGCGATACGATTAGACAAAGCAGTTGATGATCTTGAAAAATCGATAGAAAGCGGCGCAGAGGCAAGGATTACAAAATTCACCGAAACTATCATAGGCAGCAAACAGAAAAAACTTGAAAGAATCATCAATGATGCCGGGATAGGCAGTGCAGATGAGAAAACCGCCATCATCAGACAATATCTTGAAACGCTGCATAACTACACCAAACCTAAAGGTACCATTGAAGGCTTTCAGTTCCGTGAAGACATTATCAGGCAGCGTGAGAAAGAAAAGGCTGAGAATAAGGGTGACTCTGGAGCCAAGATAGGCTAAGTAGATTCCATTATGGCCATATTACCTTTAGTGATCGCGCCGGATGAGCGCCTGAATACCAAATCATCCCCTGTTGAAAAAGTGGACGACGAAATCAAGAAACTCGCCGCCGATTTGTTCGACACTATGTATCACGAGCAAGGCATCGGGCTTGCCGCTGTGCAGGTCGGCGTGCTTAAGCGCGTGCTGGTTGCCGATGTGGACTGGCGTCAGGGCGAAGGCCCGGGCGAGCAACATGTGCTCATTAACCCAGAGATCATGGAAGGCTCAGAAGATGAGCGCGTCTATAAGGAGGGCTGCCTGTCTTTCCCTGATCAGTTTGCCGAGGTAACACGCCCGGACACGGTGAAAGTGCGCTACCTTGACCTCGACGGAAACCAGCAAGAAAGAGAGTTTGATGGACTGCTAGGCACGTGCATTCAACATGAGATCGATCATTTGGATGGCATCGTGTTTGTTGATCATGTGTCTAAACTCAAGCGCGATATGATTTTGCGCAAACTCAAAAAACTGAAAAAGCTTGGCGCTTTTGAGCCAGAACACGTGCATGGCGATCACTGCAATCACGGCTAGCTAATGCGCATTGTTTTCATGGGAACTCCGGTTTTTGCTGTGCCTACGTTAGCGGCGCTGCATAAGGCTGGCCATGAGGTTGTGGCGGTGTATTCTCAGCCACCACGCCCTGCTGGTCGCGGACAGAAAGATACCCCCTCCCCGGTACATAAATATGCTACCGAAAATAACATTCCCGTTTTCACTCCGACCTCGTTGAAGGATGAAAAGGTGCAGGCAGAATTCGCCGCACATAAAGCAGATATTGCTGTGGTGGTGGCATATGGTTTACTGCTACCTAAGCCAATATTGGATGCATACCCGATGGGCTGCATTAACGTACACCCCAGCTTGCTACCGCGCTGGCGCGGCGCTGCCCCTATCCAGCGCACCATTATGGCGGGCGATACCATGACCGGCATTTGTATCATGCAAATGGATGAAGGTATGGACACAGGCGACATCCTGCACTGCGAAGAAGGGTTTTCTACGGAAGGTCTGAATGCTGGCGACTTACATAACCTGCTCTCCGAAGAGGCTGGCCCGCTGGTGCTGCTGACACTGGAAGGCTTGAAAGAAGGCAACATCACACCACGTAAACAATCAGAAGTGGGCGTGACCTATGCTAAAAAAATCAGCAAAGAAGAAGGGCGCATTGATTGGACGAAATCCGCTACTGATATTGCTAACCAGATTCGTGGGCTTGCCCCCTCGCCTGGCGCATATTTTTTGTATGGCGATGAAAAAATAAAAATCTTTAACGCAACCGTTAATGAGCAATCAGAGAAAAAAGCAGGCACACTAATAGATGATCAACTTACCATCAGCTGTGGAAGCGGCACTATCAAGCCTACCGAATTGCAGCGTCCCGGAAAAAAACGGCTACCACTTAAAACGTTCCTAAGCGGGTTTTCATTTAACGTTGGCGATATGGTTAGCTAATGCCTAAATACAAACTCACCATAGAATATGATGGCACTGGCTTTGCGGGCTGGCAGAGGCAAGTCGAAGATCCGAGTATTCAGGCCTCACTCATTGCAGCGGTAAAAAAATTTTGTGGCGAGACAGTAGATGTTGTGGGTGCCGGACGCACAGATGCAGGCGTGCACGCTACTGCGCAAGTGGCACATATTGAACTTTCCAAAGAACATGATCCGTTTCGTATCATGCAGGGGTTGAACTTCCACTTGATGAGTGAAGAGACCGCGCCCCCCACAACCAACCAGATTACGGTGGTGAATGCCGAAGCGGTGGAGGATAATTTCCATGCGCGCTTTTCTGCCACGAGCCGCTCTTATGTCTACCGCATCATGAACCGCCGCGCGCGATTGGGGCTGGATATTGGCCGAGCGTGGCATGTGGCAGAAGTGCTGGATGTGGAGACAATGCAAGAAGCCGCAAACCTGCTTATCGGTGATCATGACTTTTCCAGCTTCCGCGACAGCCAGTGCCAGGCCAAATCGCCAGTCAAAACGATGGAAAAGCTGCAGGTGCAGCGCAATGGCAATGAAATCCGCATTTATGCGCATGCACGTTCATTCCTACATCATCAGGTGCGCATCATCACCGGTACGTTGGTGTTAGTGGGCAAAGGCAAATGGCAAGTATCCGACGTGCAAAAAGCACTCGATGCCAAAGAGCGCAAAGCTGCTGGCATCACCGCACCGCCAGAAGGATTATACCTGATAGGTGTCGGGTACTAAACGCCGCGAAGCAGCTCGTTTACACCTGTTTTGCTACGGGTTTTTTCATCCACACGCTTAACAATAACCGCACATGCAAGTGATGGCGCGTCTGGTGTTTTGCCCGGCAATGTACCCGGCACAACAACGGAATAAGATGGCACACGGCCATAGAAAATTTCGCCCGTTGCCCGATCAACGATTTTGGTGGAAGCCCCGAGGAATACGCCCATGGAAATCACCGAACCTTTTTCCACGATCACCCCTTCAGCCACTTCACTGCGTGCACCGATGAAACAATCATCCTCAATGATCACCGGATTGGCCTGCAATGGCTCGAGCACACCGCCAATGCCTACGCCGCCTGAGATGTGACAGTTCTTGCCAATCTGCGCGCAAGAGCCGATCGTCGCCCATGTGTCCACCATAGTACCTTCATCGACGTAAGCACCGATGTTGATAAAGCTCGGCATAAGCACCACGTCTTTACCCACGAAAGAGGCGCGACGCACCAGACAGCCCGGCACAGCGCGGAAACCTGCTTCGCGGAAATGACGCTCATCCCAACCTGCAAACTTTGACGGCACCTTGTCGAACCAGCGCGCTTGGCTGCCGTTAAATACTGCGCCACTATCGATTACGTGATTGTCGTTCAGACGGAAAGAAAGCAGCACCGCTTTTTTTGCCCATTGGTTTACTATCCAGCCATCCGCTGAAGGCTCAGCCACACGCAGCTCGCCGCTATCAATCATGTTAAGCGCATAATCCACTGCCTCACGCACTTCGCCTTGAGTGGTGATGCCGAGTGACGCGCGTTCTTCCCACGCATTATCAATGATTTGTTGCAATGAGTCTGATTCCATTTTTTTAGCCTGCATGTCGTGTTCCTTCCAATGTTGCGAGTATCTTACCCGCGAGATAGAGCGAGCCGCAGATACATATGATGGAGCCTGTTGTGGCATGCTGGGTCGCCGTTTGCAACGCTTTTTGGAAAGATGGCATGGCCTCTGCCGCCATTCCTGCCTCACTCGCCGCTGTTTTAAGCTGCTCGGCTGTTTTGCTACCCGCCTCACCGTCTATCGCCACCGCATAGAGTTTTTTCACATGCGGCGCCATGGGGGCAAGAAACGCCTTGCTGTCTTTATCTTTCATCATGGCACAAATGAGGGTGATTTCCTTAGTTTGTGCTGCACACCAATCTGCCAGCACCTGCCCGCCTTGCGGGTTGTGCCCACCATCCAGCCACAGCTCAATGCCATTTGGCATACCTGCTTGCGCCGTGATGTTTTGCAGACGCGCTGGCCAGTGTGCCTTGGCGATACCGCTTACGATATGCTCATCGCTTATAGAAAAATCCACCAGCTGGTCGACACAGGCAATGGCCATCGCCGCATTGTCATATTGATAGGCTCCGGCTAACGATGGTTTGAACGTAAGGCTGCGTTTTGCTGAGCGATAATTACCTGCGTCATGCGACCAGTCTTTACCTTCACAATATAACGGCGCATCCAATTCGCCTGATGTTTTTTCGATAATGGAAAGGACTACTTCTTCCTGCTTTCCCACCACGCACGGTACGTTTTTTTTCAAAATACCTGCTTTTTCCGGCGCAATTTTTTCCAGTGAATCGCCGAGATATTCCATGTGATCCATGGCGATCGGTGTGATGGCGGTGAGCAGTGGCTTATCGATCACATTGGTCGCATCCAACCTTCCACCCATGCCGGTTTCCAGCAATAACACATCCGCCTTGTGTTCAGCGAAGGCGAGATAGGCAAGCGCCGTGGTGGCTTCAAAAAAGGTAGCGGGTTGCTGTTGTAATATCGGCGCTACATGGCGCAACAGCTTTTCCAGATAGGCATTATCTATCTCTTTGCCATTTAGCATAATACGCTCGGAAAAGCGCACCAGATGCGGCGATGTGTAGCGGTGCACACTATAACCAGCCCGATCAAAGATGGCGTACAGGTTCGCCATAAGCGAGCCTTTGCCGTTGGTTCCCGCTACGTGAATAACCGGTGGCAAGCGCTTATGCGGCGAGCCAAGCAGGCCGAGTAAACGATGCATACGATCGAGCGACAGGTCGATGGAGGCAAGTGCGGGGTGGTGCAGCTGATTTAAAAATGCCTCAACATTGCTACTCATAACTGTTCCTTGTGCAGTTTCACATTATGCACCCGCAAATATTCCACGCCACTTTTCGCAAGCTGCTTGGAGACTGTGAGTGTTGCCTCATCTTTTTCCTGAAGCGTGGCAGATGGCGCAAACTGAAAAAATGATTTACGGGAATGGCCGATATAAAGCGGTACGCCCAATGCGCCAAGATCAGCTATTCGGTTTACGATCTCTTGCGATTGTGCAGGCGTTTTTCCAAACCCAATACCCGGATCGAAAATAATGCGATCACGTGCGATGCCTTTGGCTTGCAGCTCTTCGATTTTGTGCTCAGCGAATGTTTTGATGACCTCTATCACATCATCTGACTCGGCTATGGTGACGCTTTTATCGGCAGGAACCGTAAGCGAATGCATTATCACTAATTTGCAATGTACATTTTTTACCGCCTCTATCATGGCCGGATTGGTAAAACCCGACACATCGTTGATCCATGCCACACCTAGTTCGAGAGCCTTGCGCGCGGTTTCGGCGTGGCGCGTGTCTACGCTTACCGGCACCGATAAACTGATAGCTTGTTTTAATACCGGCTCCAGACGCTGCCATTCTTCTTCATGAGAAAGGGCGGTTGCGCCCGGGCGGGTGGACTCTGCGCCTATATCGATGATATCCGCGCCATCGCTGATGAGTTGGCGGATTGTTTGCAACGCGGCAGCCGCATCCATGCACGGGCCGCCATCGGAAAACGAATCCGGTGTGATATTGATAATACCGACCAGCTTAGGCTGATTCATGCATCACCTTTAGCGAGTCACCGATTGTGTAGCCCTTGTCCTTTACCAGTTCGCTGGCTGTTTTCTTGTGTTCCGGATGCACCCAGTTCGGCAGTATCTCCGCCAGAGGCACCATGACAAAATCACGCTTTAGCATCTCTGGGTGAGGAATAGCCAACATATCGGTTTTGATCGTTTCGTCATCCATAGCCAGAATATCAATATCAATTTCGCGTGGTGCCCAATGCCCGCGACGTTTGCGGCCAATCTTATCTTCCAGATCCTTGATAGCTTTAAGCAAGGTGTGTGGCTCCATCGTAGTGCCACCACAAACTACCATATTTAAAAACGCATTATCCCAATCTGACGGCGAGCCAGCCGGCAGTAATGCCTTTGATTCATAGATACTCGATGACTTTATATTGGTCAGCAGAGGCGTAATGTCTGCCACTGCTTTACGCAAATTGGCCAGCCGATCCCCTACATTGCTACCTAAACCTAAAATTACCATTGTCTTTTCCCCTAAAGAGCCTGTAATTTACACAGCTTATGAAGTTTGTCATTATCAATAATCAACTCATCGAGGCAGAAAAAGCGCAGATTTCCATTCAGGATCGTGGTTTTCGCTTTGGCGACGGCGTTTTCGAGACCATTCCGGTGCTAGCTGGGGTGCCATACCAGTTTGATTGGCATGTGGAGCGCTTACGCAAAGGGCTGCACGCCATCCGCATTAACTGCAACCTGCACACACTAAACGAGCAATGCCGTAAATTGCTTAAGGAAAATGCTGTTGCAGACGGAATTTTGCGTATTCAGGTAACGCGCGGTATTGGCAGCATTGGTTATTTGCCAGATAGCGATCATCCACAGGCAGGCGCTACGATCGTGATCGAAACACTGCCTATGCCCAAAGTGCCTACGCAGGATATTTCCCTGTGGCTTAGCAGCTATCGCAAAATCACTCCTTCCTCCCTGCCCGTTCAATATAAGCTGTGCCAGGGACTCAACTCTACCTTAGCTCGCATCGAAGCACAGGAACAACAATGCTACGAGGCACTGCTTATCAACCACGCAGAAGAGCTATGTGAAACGGCTTCTGGCAATCTGTTTTGGTTTAAAGATGAAACGATCTACACCCCCGCACTGAGTTGCGGCGCATTGGAAGGTTCTATGCGTGCGAGCGTGATGCGCCTTTCGCCCTACCCTGTACAGGAAGTAAAAGAAAATGCAGAGGCATTAAAAGATGCGCAAGAAGTGTTTATTACTAATGCGGTGTGGAAGGTATTAAACGTTAAAGAACTGAAACCAGCACAGATGCGCTGGGACACAAGAAAAGTAACGGACAACCTGCAAAAACGTATTGCAGATGACATGGCGGATTATAGCAAAAACAACGCCACACGCTGGTCGTAATTTACCTGCCAAAGAGCTTGAGTATTGCATCCATTCCCCTTAAAAAAGAGGGACTGACCACATGGAGGACATATGAAAGCATCACCAAAAATCCTTATTTCTGCACTGATTGTGGTGCTATTGCTTGGCTACAGCATTATGTGGTTTGTGCAGGCAGATAAGCTTAAAGGCAATGTTGAAAAAACCATCTCGATGCTGAATGAAAAGGAAACCTACATTACTTATGAATCGATTGATGTAGCAGGATTCCCTATGAAAATGGCTGTGGTCGTTTCCAAGCCACGCTTTGCCGGCCGGGTGGATGTGTTGCTTAAGTCCATGGATGATATGCATATGGGCACAAAAAAAATGTTTCCAGAGCTTCCTGAGTGGCAAGAAGATACCTCACTGGATGGCACACTGACCATTCAGCTAAACGCACTATCTGACGAATATGGTATTATTCTGGCGGGGGATTGGCATAACGCCCCCACCATTGATGGGCAGAAGTTGGCACTGACTTCTAAAGTGGCTGGCGATTTTGTATGCGACATGAAACTTGCGAGCAGCAAGGCATTGGCAGGTGCCATATGGACTGGCTCAATAGAGCGTGATGGCAAACAATTCATGAAAGATTTACGCGTGGTCGATTGCAGCTTTCCCGCCTATGAAGCCATTAATGTGGCAAGCAGTGAAGTGGGGATGAAAAGCGAAGGTGGTTATTTGAAGTTCAACCGTGAGCCATCAGGCGATACTCAATCTATTTATTTTGCCATGAAGATGGATAATGTGGAATTTACTGAAACCGGCGATCGCTGGATGGAGCTCTATAAACGTGCTTTCCCTCAACACTCCGTGTCTCAACCACTTTCTACTTATGGAAAACAGAATGTGGACATAGAGCTTTCCTTTAATGGCCCCGAAGACTTCAAAGACGCTAAAGAAAACGCGCCACTTGATGTCAACTTGAACAAATTCATTATTAACAATGCCATTTACAATGTGAACGTTGCTATGCAAGCAAAAAACACTCCCAATGGAGACCAACGCGCGGCAAGCCTAGTGCTAAAAGCAGATTCTAGCTACAGTGAAGAATATGACAACATGGTCCAGCGGATGGCACGTAATGCCATTGACGAACTTTATGCCAACAAAGATGAACTGACTGCTGCCTATCTCGAAAAATATACCGCTGATGAAATGTATAGCATCGTGTTTCCGGCCCTACCTAATATGCACCCACTGGGAAAAATGGTGCAGAACCTTGATGTTTCCTACCAAGGTAGCAGCGACTTTAAAGTAGGAAATGCCACATTGACGGCGTTTGAATTATCCGCCGCACCGTATGGCGTTACCGGCAAAGGCACCGCTAATATGTCGCAAGACAAGCCTTTCCCGGCTGCCGATCTATCACTTACTTGTAGCAACTGTGCAAGGTTAATCGATGATATTACGGACTACGTTAACCGTGTAAGCACCGCTTTTGCCTATTTTGAGCCTGAGGCTTTGCAGGCTAACACCATGAACCCACAACTAGTAGAAGCATATAAAAACTTTCTATCTGAGCTTTCTGTACCATCACAGGATGACACTGACAGAACATCATTCAACTATGCCATTGTTAGTGATGGCATGATGGGCGTTACCATTAATGGCAAGCCGATGAATGAGGTAATGTCACTTTATGCACAGCATATTGGCAATGCTTCCATGCCAGCATCAGGTGAAGAACAGCCAGACAAAGATAGTAACTAAGCCTATTGGTCGGCACGCTTGGGAAGGCCGGGGCGTTCCCCTTCTTCGAGCTTGCGCACATCTACCTGTTGATCCCGCAGGAACTCTGCTTCACGCTGCACCTTTTCTAACACTGATTTATCGAGGCTCTCAGGCGAATTTTTAGGGGGCGGATGCCCCTCTATCCTGCAAAGTCTCATAAATCTGTTGAAAAGCCGTGTAACTAGCCCCATAAAATCTCCTGTGATTACCATTTTCATATATGCGTATTTATGATGCAAGCGCAATCCCTACCGTGGACAGAACCACTCGAACTTGCATCGGGTGTTGATGATGACTACTGGGTGCTGCTTTACTCCAGTGTGCGTACTGATTATTCCGGACGTTATAGTATTTTAGCACGCGGCCTGGCTGAACGCATCGAAGCGAGTGATTTTGAAAAGCTCGCTACAAGACTAAGCCATGACCAACCGCACTTCGATAATGCATGGTTTGGTTATTTGGGTTATGGGCTTAAAAACTCGCTGGAATCGCTACCACACGATACTCCGCACATGTTTGATCTGCCAGATATGTGCATGATGCGTTTTTGTGAAATTTACCAGTTCGATCATGAAACAAAGACGCTGATCCTATATTCAAATAACACCCCCACACCAGTCTCACCAAGGCCGATAGAGCAAATCATTCCTGCGGTGTCTTCCATAAGCTCCAATATGACTCGCGAAGAATATTTACAAAAAGCCGCAAGCGTCATCGAACATATTCATGCGGGTGATTTGTATCAGGCTAATCTCACACGAAAATTTAACGGCCAATTTGCAGAGAAACCAAACGGATTGGCACTGTTTGCCCGCCTATGCGAAATAAGCCCAGCCCCATACAGCGCATATATATCTATGGGAGACACACATATTATTTCTTCCAGCCCTGAGCTGTTTCTACGTAGCAATGATAAAGGGCAGGTTCTCGCGCGCCCAATTAAAGGAACAGCACCACGTTTTGATGATAAAAACAAAGATGATGCATCGCGCAATAGCCTCGCGGCAAGCAGCAAAGATAAAGCAGAAAATTTGATGATTGTTGATTTAATGCGCAATGACATGTCCAAAACCTGTGAAGCAGGCAGTGTAAAAACGGACAGCTTGTATGACATTACCAGCCATGCCACCATCCACCATATGTCGAGCAACATAAGCGGCAGACTAAAGAAAAACACCCATAGCCTGGAAATGATAAAACAGTGTTTTCCCCCAGGATCCATGACAGGAGCCCCCAAGATTAAAGCAATGAAGCTATGCAGCGCGCTGGAAACACAGGCACGAGGCGCTTACAGCGGAGCAATTGGCTGGTTTGGCGGTGATAATAGCTGTGAGCTCTCTGTCATTATTCGCACATTGGTAGTAAAGTCTCAGCAATTCGAGTTTCAGGTAGGCGGCGGCATCGTTGCGGACTCAACCCCAGAACTGGAATTAAGCGAGTTACTGGATAAAACAAAGGGAATTTGCCGCACCCTTAAGCTGGATAGAAAAAAACTGGAAAACCTATAACTTTCAGGAAATTACAAGACTCTATATACCCCCACTAGGTATATATCTTTACGTGCGCAATTTATTTGCGTTAACCTCCGCGTTAATAATTGTCCAGAAAAAAAGCCATGCGTTTTTTGCATAATTCAAAACCTAATATTGCATTCGAAATCATGACTCCGATGTCATAGTTAATGTGTGTCGGGCATGCAATGTTATGCCTACATACCCCTGATAGGGTATATAACCACAAATCAAACGGAGTTATTATGAACACTATCCTACCTCGCACTGTCATAAGATCAGCGATTTTGGGTATGGTTCTTATAGGGCTTCAAGCTTGCGCACAAAGCAATGAGCCAAGCGCTGAAAATAGCGTAGCACAGGCATTTGAGACATCAGACGTAATGCAATTCAAGCCCTATACGCGCACAATTTTTAGCTCTACAAACTTCTAATATACGCTAGGCTAAGCTGTGTACTGCACTGCTATATTTATCACTCGACCTTAATATCGCCGGTTGCCTCTTCCATTTCAGCAAAGCTTGGCTGGTAGTGTGATGGAATTTGCCCACGACCTAACTCGACAGATACTTGCGGTGCCATACCTTTTAGGTGAGCCACCAATATATCACGTATAATGAGGTAGAATTGATGGTCTTCTTCATGCACCGCGACATTCTTTGAGGCAATGGGACCAAAGATGGTATAGGCCATAAATACCCCTAGGAATGTTCCCACCAATGCACCACCAATCATCTTACCCAGAATTTCTGGTGGCTCGGTAATACTCGCCATCGTCTTAATTACACCCAGTACCGCAGCCACAATACCAATCGCCGGTAACGCGTCTGCTGTATGATGCAACGCATGACCAGGTGCCAAGGCTTCGTGATGATGTTTATCTAGTTGATGATTAATCACCTCTTCTACCTGCTTGGGGTCTTCCATCCCCATGGTAAGAGAGCGCAACGTGTCACATATCAGGTCTATTGCAAAATGGTCTTTAAGGATTTTGGGGTATTGCGAGAAAATAGTACTTTCACTTGGCTTTTCGACATGTTGCTCAAGCGCAATCAACCCCTTTGATTTCATGAGTTTGCACAGCGCGAACATCAGGCAAAGAAGATCTTTGTAATCATTCTTTTTCCATTTTCCACCACCGAATGCTTGGATAATAGCTTTTGGCGTTTTTTTAGCCACTGTGCCTTTATTACTGAGCAAGAACGCACCCAGTGCGGCACCACCAATCATCCCTAACTCGCCAGGAAGCGCATAAAGAATAATTTCAATTTTACCGCCAACGGCCATATAAACGCCGAATACGCAGCCAAAAGTAATAACAAGACCGATAAGACCTAACATGAAAAAACAATCCGTAAGAAAATGTAGTTATTTGAGTTTTATCAAGGAAATGCAAAGAAACCGTTAAAACGGAGCAGTCTTACTATGCAGCAATTTCTTCTGCAGATACAACGCCTTGTATGATTCGGATACGATCCAGCGCAGCTGGTGATAGCGTGTATTTTCCAGGTAAATTGATCTTCGCATGCCCCTGCTCCAACTTGACGGTCAGGGTAATCACTGCCCCTCTTGGCTCCGGCTCTCCCAAGGCCTCCCGGATGACTGTAAGCGCATCCTGACGATCCACCACAATGTGGAAGCTTGCCCCGCCACGCCCTTGTTGAGCAGTCAGCACATCATCAAGCAGCTCTATTTTTTGTGCGATCAGTCGTGTGCCTGCCTCTTCTTGTTTTCCGTCGGCGGATATAAGCAAGATATTGCCATTTTCCAGAAGCTCTCGCTGCTGGTTAAGTAAGGTTTCATTAAACACGGATACCTCATACACCCCGCCAATATCGGAAAGCTGTATGAAGGCAAAACGCCCCTTATCAGACACTTTAAATTTTCTACCCGTCACAATACCTGCGACTCTTAGCGGGCGATACTGACTATCAAGTTTTTCTGCCAATAGATTAGATGAGACAACGCCACTACGCTTAAGCGCGACTTCATAGCCTTCGAGCGGATGAGACGACAAGTAGAAACCAATTGCGGAAAATTCATTGTCCAAACGTTCCAACGCCGTCCAATCACTCACGGGTGGTAATTTAGGTTTATCAACCTCCACCATATCGCTAGATGCAAATAAGCTTACCTGATTGCTTTCACGGTCACGATGGATTGCCACGCCATAGGCCGTAATGATGTCGAGCCCTTCCAGAAGCTGATGACGGTTTTCTGACAAGCTATCGAATGCACCTGCTTTAATAAGGTGCTCTAAGCCCCGTTTATTAAGCGCTTCCGGCGATACACGCGAAACAAAGTCAAACATATCTTTAAATGGACCATTCTTTTTACGCTCTTGCACCACGCCTTCCATCGCATGCTCACCCACATTTCGCACAGCTGCAAGTGCATAGCGAATATTTCCTTCTTCTACCGAAAAGAGCACCTCTGAATGGTTGATGTCTGGTGGCAGCAGCTTGATGCCAGCGCGCTCTGCCTCTTCACGGAATATGCCCAATTTATCCGTATTGTGCATATCGTAGGTCATGGATGCGGCAATGAATTCTACTGGATAGTTCGCCTTCAGGTAGGCCGTTTGATAGGCAATCACAGCGTAGGCCGCCGCGTGTGATTTATTGAACCCATATTCCGCAAATTTTGCAATGAGGTCGAAAATACTTTTAGCCTGTTTTTTCTCCACACCATTTGCAATCGCACGATCAACAAAAATCTCTCGCTGCGCTTCCATTTCCGAGCGGATTTTTTTACCCATCGCACGACGAAGCAAATCCGCTTCACCTAGATTATAACCTGCAAGTAACTGCGCAATTTGCATCACCTGCTCCTGATAGATAATTACACCAAAGGTTTCTTTGAGCACTTTTTCAAGCAGTGGGTGTAAATATTCTGGGTTTTCTTTACCGTGTTTACGCGCAATATAGGTCGGGATATTGTCCATCGGGCCTGGACGATAAAGCGACACAAGTGCGATAATGTCCTCCAGACAGTCCGGTTGAAGCTTCTTCAGCGTGTCGCGCATGCCCGCGCTCTCCATCTGGAACACGCCAATCGCATCGCCACGACTTAACATTTCATATGTCGGCTTATCGCCTTCCGGCAACGCTGCTAAATCTATGTGAATGTCACGCGGTTTTAGTAGTTTCACGGCACGCGAAAGCACAGTGAGTGTTTTTAGCCCCAAAAAGTCGAACTTTACCAACCCGGCACTTTCCGCATATTTCATGGAGTATTGCACCACCGGCATGTCCGATTTCGGATCTCGATACATGGGCACCAGCTCTGATAATGGGCGGTCACCAATTACCACACCAGCCGCGTGAGTAGAGGCATGGCGATTCAGCCCTTCCAGTTTCAAGCTAATATCGATGAGGTTTTCAACGGTTTCGTCTTCTTCAATCGCTGCTTTGAGCATCGGCTCCATCTTGATAGCTTCGGCGAGTGTTACCGGATGCGCTGGGTTATTAGGCACTAGCTTACATATGCGATCCACCTGTGGATACGGCATTTGCAACACCCGCCCCACATCACGAAGCACCGCGCGTGCTTGTAATTTACCAAAGGTAATAATCTGCGCCACGCGATTAGCACCGTATTTTTTCTGCACATAACGAATGACTTCTTCGCGACGCTCCTGGCAAAAATCGACATCGAAATCCGGCATGGATACACGCTCGGGGTTCAAGAAACGCTCGAATAGCAATCCATATCGCAATGGATCCAGATCAGTAATAGATAATGACCATGCCACCAGCGAGCCCGCACCAGAACCACGACCTGGCCCCACCGGAATACCATTAGCTTTACTCCATTTGATAAAGTCCGATACGATCAGGAAATAGCCGGGGAATTTCATTTTAATGATCGTATCCAGCTCGAACTCCAGACGCTGATGATAGGGGTGCGTATCACGAATATCATGCTGCTTAATGCGCTCAGTCAGCCCTTCATTCGCGTGCTTACGTAGCAACTCCTCCTCGCTCATGTCCTCTTGCGCGAAAGATGGTAAAATAGGCGGCCTAAACTCTGCTACGAACGAACAACGTTTAGCGATATTTACCGTATTTTGCAGTGCTTCTGGCATATCTGCAAAAAGCTCCGCCATATCTTCTGCTGTCTTTAACCGATGTTCTGGTGTGAGGTGACGCCGATTTTCTTCGCTTACATAGGTGCCATCGGAAATACACAAAAAAGCATCGTGTGCTTCGTATATATCTTCTTCTATAAAATAAGCATCATTGGTCGCTACCAGCGGGATATGATGTTTAAGGGCCAGCTCGACAAATTTAGGCTCTGTTGCATTTTCTTCTGGCAAGCCATGGCGCATAATCTCGATATATAAACGATCAGCAAATATTTCTTTAAGTGTAAGCAGCGTTTCTTCTGCCAAAGCGTCACGTCCGGCCAGCAATGCTTTTCCTACCGCTCCGTAAATACCCCCGGTGAGTATAATAAGCCCTTCATTATGCTCACGTAGCATGTCTAGGCTAATGCGTGGCGCATCACCTCCCGCGGGTTCCAGATAAGATTTACTGGCTAGTGCCAGCAAATTTAGCCAGCCTGTTTCATTTTGAGCATAGACCAGAATTTGGTCTGGCTTTGTTTTAACACCCGGTCTGGTGTCTTGCGTATCCACTGGCTCCACATAAAGCAAACAACCTAAAATTGGCTGCACACCTTCTTTTGCAGCTGCCATGGAAAACTCCAGAGAGCCAAACAAATTACCATGATCTGTAATAGCAATGGCAGGCATATTCTGTGTCTTTGCCCAACCCACCATGTCTTTAATATGAATCGCCCCTTCAAGCAGGGAAAAGGCACTATGCACTCGCAGATGAATAAACTGATCGTTCATCGCAATATACCATCCTGAAGCTGCACGATGCGATCCATACGCTTTGCTAAATCCATATTATGCGTAGCGACCAATGCTGCCAAGTTTTTCTCCTTAGCCAGCCTCATAAGCAGTGTAAAAACCTCTTCTGCCGTATGCGAATCGAGATTGCCCGTTGGTTCATCCGCCAGCAATAAGGCTGGCTCATTCGCCAATGCACGTGCGATGGCTACACGCTGCTGCTCGCCACCAGAAAGCTTACCCGGGCGATGGCTTGCACGCTGTTCAAGCCCCAAGGCAGCTAATAAGCCTTGCGCTTTTTCTTCTGCGTCACCCTCGCTAACCCCTGCCATCATTTGTGGCAGGCATACATTTTCCAGCGCCGAAAACTCCGGCAACAGGTGATGGAACTGATAGACAAAACCAATATGCTGTCTACGCGCCAACGTACGCAGCTTGTCAGGCGCAATACTCATATCTTCACCTGCGATAGTAATACTACCATTACTAGGTGTATCGAGTAAGCCGGCCAGTTGTAGCAATGTAGATTTACCAGAACCGCTCGGCCCAACAAGTGCTACTACCTCTCCTGCTTTTAGTTCAAGATTGATGCCTTTCAACACCTCAAGTGTCGCACCTCCCTGTTCGAAGCTGCGCGTAACGTTATCTAGATTTAACACGCTACTCATAACGCAAGCCCTCCGCTGGATCGAGGCTGGCGGCTCGACGCGCCGGATATATGGTGGCAAGGAATGACAAGGACAGTGCCATGGCAATGACCATCACCACTTCCTGCATATCTACTTTGGAAGGCAGGTGAGAGAGGAAATACAATTCATCGGCAAAAAGTTTATGCCCCATCATAGATTCGAGCCAGAGCTGGATGTTTTCGGTGTTAATAGCAATAAGCAGACCTAGGATCACTCCACAGATGGTACCAATGACCCCGACCGATGCGCCGCACGCCACAAATATCCGCAAGATGGAACCGCGTGAAGCACCCATGGTGCGCAAAATAGCAACATCGCGCGCCTTCTCGCGCACCAGCATAATCAAACTGGAAATGATATTGAAAGAAGCAACCACGATGATCAGCGTAAGTATTAAAAACATGACATTACGCTGCACAATCACCGCCTGGAAAATATGATTATTGGAACGCTTCCAGTCATAAACCCGGAAGTCAGGCCCCAGCTCACGGTTAACCTTCATTGCAAGCTCAGGCGCAGCGTCCGCATCAGCTAACACTATCTCTAGCTGACTCGCACGTCCTGCATCGGCATCCGCAAGTTTGAAATACGTTTGCGCCTCAGCAAATGGCAACACGATTAACCCATTATCGTAGGCAAACATACCGATGTGAAATATACCCCCTACAGGGTATGCCTTCATACGTGGCACGGTGCCAATTGCTGTGGCACGCCCCTCAGGCGAAATAAGGGTGATATCATCACCCACTTTTAGCCCCATTTTCTCGGCCATTCGGCTACCGATCAATACGCCGCGCCCTTCCTTAAACGCAGTAAGATCACCTTTTACAATATTTTCTGAAAGTAGTGGTTTTTTGGCGAGGTCTTGCGCGCGATAGCCTGAGACCATGGCGCCTACTGCTCTGCCCTTATAAGATGCCATTACCTGGCCTTCCACTTTGGGAATCACATGTATGATGTCTGACTCGGCAGAAAGGCTATTTTCTAGTTCTTGGTAATCTTTGATGCCATGCTGGTGGTAGACGCTGATATGGCCTTCAAGACCGATGATCGACTTGATCATCTCTCCACGCACACCATTCATCACCGCGAGCACGACAATGAGCGTGGCCACACCAAGCGCAATGCCAATTAATGAGAAAAAAGCAATTACGGAAATCAGCCCCTCTTCACGACGGGCGCGCAGGTAACGAAAAGCGATTTTACGTTCAAAAGCAGACAGCAGCATGTGGCTAAATTAGCCAAGCTGCATGGCAATTGCAATCAAATGAGACAGGTTATTTAGCTAACGGCCACGCCCTGTAGGCTTTGGCTCTACGACGCTACTATCTTTGGCGTCTTGGATAGCCTTCAGGAATCTAGCTGTAGGCTCAGGTTCTTCCGCCATGCGCTGCTCTAATGTTTTTCCTTGCTTTGGCGGTTTGCCAGAACCTTGCTCGTCTTTATTCTTTGCCATACATAAGCCCCCTACACTGTCTTTGCTAGCCTATATTACACTATTTTCGCAAGAACTGCATCCATTGAAATCTCTTGTTTTTCGCCGGTTCTGCGATTTTTCAGCTCTACCACGTTTTTCTCTGCCCCTTTCGGGCCAATGGTGGCTTGCCATGGCAGGCCGATCAGATCCATGCGTGCGAATTTCTCACCACCACGCGCTTCCGTATCATCATACAGCACTTCTACATTCGCATTTTTCAACGATTCATAAAGTGATGCGCACATGCTGTCGCATTTCTCATCACCTACACGCAGATTCAGGATACCTACTTTGAATGGCGCGACAGATTCCGGCCAGATGATCCCCTGATCATCATGGCTGGCCTCAATTACCGCACCTACCAGACGCGATACACCAATACCGTAACAACCCATTTCTAATGTGGTTGGCTTGCCATCTGCTCCCGGCACTGTAGCACCCAGCGCCTCAGAATATTTAGTGCCAAGATAGAAGATATGCCCCACTTCGATACCGCGCGCAGTGCGCAGCTTATCTTCAGCAATCGGGCATTCATCCGGCTTGTGCTGTTCATCTGCCGCCCCGTATAACGCGCGCATATCCTCGGTATTCATAGTGAGTTTGCCGCTTTGAATATCGTCAAATGCCGCATCGTAATAGAGCGCACTTTCGCCTGTGTCGGCGATTACGTGAAACTCGTGCGATAAGTCCCCACCGATTGCGCCGGAATCCGCGCGCACAGGAACCGCAGCCAGACCCATTCTCGCAAAAATACGCAAGTAAGTATCATACATTTTATTGTAAGTTCTTTTTGCGCCATCATAATCTAGATCGAACGAATAGGAATCTTTCATCAGAAACTCGCGACCACGCATCACGCCAAAACGCGGGCGAATTTCATCACGGAATTTCCACTGAATCTGATAGAGATTCTTACCTGCATCGCGATAGCTCTTGAAGCTGTTGCGCGCAATGTCGGTAATCACCTCTTCGGCTGTTGGTGTATATAGTAATTCACGTTCCGCACGATCCGGGAACTTCAGCATTTCTTTGCCCAGCGCCTCATAACGGCCAGACTCTTTCCATAAATCGGTCGGCTGCAACGTAGGCAGCAATAGCTCTAGCGCGCCTGATTTATCCATTTCCTCACGCACGATCTGCTCAATGTTTCTGAGCACCTTATGACCTAGCGGCAGCCAATTATAGATACCCGCAGAAAGCTGGCGAACCATACCTGCACGTAGCATCAATCGATGTGACGCGATTTGTGCCTCAGATGGGTTTTCCTTGATGAGCGGAAGAAAAAATTGACTTAGACGCATATTATAAATTTCCTTATTTTACCGGCACTATGCCAGTTTTAATCACAAGCGCAATAACTGCAGTGAGAAGACACGCAATGAGAGTGTTGAGCAGCAGCATTTTTTTCCAGTATATTTTTTTAGGGGCCGCCTCATAATCCAATGCAGAATCATGTGCGCCACGCTTGATACATAACGGAAAAACAGCAAAAACACTTATAAACCAAGTGTTTATAAATATAAATATTACCCAGAATGGCGACATTAAGAGCCTATCTTCACAAAAGCGACATATTGCTATGCACCTGTTTATTAACGAAAAGCCGTGAACTTGTCACAAAAGCTTCACTTTCATAGCACGAAGAATAGAGTAATATCAAAGTAGTGCAAAAGATTTTTAGGTAATTAACCCATGTCGATGGACACCGAAAAATATATAACGCTGGAGCATAAAGTCAGCCACGGGAAATCCCCAAATGATGAAGGCCCTTACTATCATCACGCCTTTTGGGAAAGCTATAAAGGCGGGATCAAGGGTAAGCTATTCGGGGTAATTGTTGGCGGCATGATTGGTACCTTTATTGGTGGCGCTGTACTTGCGCTGGCGGTAGCTGCTCCACAACTAGGCCTTGCAGCGCTGGTTACACAAACAACAGCTCTTGCCACTATGGCTATTTTTGCAGGCGCAGGTATCACTTATGGCATGAAAGAATTTGGCCAGGTCGGGCGTATTACTGGCGGTAGTGCTGCCCAGTTTTATCAGCATGAATTGAGAGAAAAAACCTTCGTCAAGGGTCAGGTAGCAGAATTAAAAGAAGATATTGATGAGCTGAAGGCATTGGTTAAAGGTGAACAGCCAACCAAGAACCCTGAATACGAAAAAAGCATCGCGCTTGCTGCTAAGGAAGAACAGGACTACCGTAAAACGCATTATGCAAAGCTTACCCCGAATAAGTTGAACAGCATTGCTTTCTGGAAAGTGCTTGCGCTGGGTCTTGCCGTAGGTGCAGCAGCTGGCGCTATTCTCGCTGTAGGAGGCACAGCCAGTGTTGCTGCCGAAATACTTATACATATGGGGGTAGCCGAAACTGCGGTTCATGCACTAGGTAGCAGCGGTATTATGGCTGCATCTGTTGTGACTATGGGTGCGCTTGGCGCATCTTTCGGCATCAACCGTGACTCGTTCCGCAAAATAGCAGATAAAACCGACCTGTTATTCAAAGGACGTCTAAGCAAAAAAGATCACAACATGGTGCTGGAAGATCAAATCGAAGCCGGCGAAGCTATACTTGAAGATCTAAAAGACAAAGGTAAGAAGGTAGTGGCCGAAGCAACCGGCATTGAATACCCAGAATCTGAAACCCATTTCCGCGACAAGGTCATGCCTGCGGCGCAACGCGCTTTGCTTAGCTTTGACCATACACGAGCGACACCTCAATAGGATAATAGCGTGGCAAAAATTCAGGAGATCGTAAATATTGCAACCAAGGGTTCGGTCAACGAATTCTGGGATGTAATTTCTGGCAACTCCGCTACGCGAGACCTGAAAAAGCAATATAAAAACTCGCTCAGCTTCGTTGATCCACATGTAGGCATTCCCGATCAATTCAAGGATGCGTATGATCGCGCCGTAAAGCATCACAGCAGTAGGCTGTGGAAGAAAGTACTGAAATTTGCCGCCAGCGGCTTCGGCAAAGGACTGATTGCTACGGCCGCTATTGTGGTTATTGGTGGAGCGTTGCTAGCTGCCGCCGGCACCACGATGGGGCTTTCATCCATTGCCGGTATTTCGTTGATGACGGAAATGCCGCTGGGAGCTGCTGCCGCACAGGCCACCGTAGGTGAAGCAATTGGTGCTGGGCTTACGGCTGCGGGAAACTTTTTATGGAGCGCAGGTGGTGTAACAGCGCTTGCCATTGGCGGCACACTCGGCGCGGTGAGCAATGTGCGTATGCACCAAAATATGCTGACCGCTGATCTGGCTCGCGTAGAGGCAGAGAGCTTTGCAAGGCTTCGTGAAGAAAATCTGGCAAAAGAAATTCAGCAAATGCGTGAGTCCATGCCGGAAACACGCGCTGATAACCATAAGAAATCAGATATCGCTGCCACGCTAGCGGCGCAAACCAAACAAAAAGACAGTGCGTTCACTGCCAGAGAAATGGCCAGACGTGAAGCAGATATACAAAACATACACAGGAATATTTAGGAGCTCGTTATGGCAAAGGGAACATCGTTTATAGAATCAGTAAGTGCAGGCATTAGGGGATATGTTAAAGGCCTCCTTGTTGGGGGTGCAACCGGCGCTGTTGCAGGCGCTGTTGTTGGCGCCATTGCTGTTGCAGTTACAGGCGGCGGGCTTGGGTTAGCTGCCCTAGGCGCAGGTGCATTAACTGGCGCACTTAGTGCCGGTGCAGCTTTTGCAGCCATAGGCGCAATAGCAGGATTAGCCACTGACGTTGTTAGAAGTCGTGAGAAAAACCAAGTTAGCGCTGAAGATGTGACCAATGTGGCCAATATCGCTTTTGCACAAGGGCTGGCTATGGGGCATGACCGCGCAATGAACAGCCCGGAAACCAGCGCTGCCGAATCTCGCAAATTCCGCGAAATGATTGAGCAGCAACGTGCACAATCAACTTCGCAAGGCAAGTCTATTCACTAGAGACTAGCTAAGCTCACTTCGATCACCGGTCTTTTGGAAAGCTCACGCTTGATGAGCTGCCGCATGAAGATACGAATTTTCTCACGCAGCTTCTCGCCCGTTTCTTTTCTACCGACATTTTCTATCATATCAGTTAGTTCCGCGCTCCACTCCTCGAAGATTTCAGCATCTTCTTTTTTATCCAGCACCCCGGGGGCTGCAATATGTATCGGAACCGCAAGCGCCCCCTTCTCATCCAACGTGACAGAGACGAACACCGCTCCATCATCACGCAATTTACGGCGCATACGGATGATATCACTATCGGTAGGGATTAACGACGTGCCATCTATAGCGATATAGCCAGATTCCACATTACCTATTACACTCGCCTCACCCGGTTCCAACCAAATAACTGCACCGTTATATGCCTCAACCGTTTCTTTAGCGCCGAGGCTTTTTGCCAGCTTGGCATGTTCATGCAGGTGACGTGCCTCTCCATGCGTTGGCACTGCAATTTGTGGACGCACTAATTCATACATACGTTTTAGCTCATCACGTGCCGGGTGGCCAGACACATGGATATGAATATCGCGATCGGTAATGATCTCGATTTTCTTCAGTGTCAGCTGATTCATCACCCAACTAATGCGCGACTCATTACCAGGAATTTTGCGCGATGAAAAAATCACCGTATCGCCCGGCACCAAACGTACATTTGGATGATCACCGCGCGCCATACGCGTCAGCGCTGCACGTGGCTCACCTTGACAGCCAGTACAAAGCACAACCACATCTTCACGTGACAGGTTGCCAATTTCTTTTTCATTGATGAATTCAATGTCCTCTGACAAGTATCCACTTTCACGAGCGGCATCTACAATGCGATACAACGAGCGACCAGCGAGGGCAACCACCCTGCCCGCTTCCTGCGCCGCCATAATGACAGAGGCAACACGCGCGAGATTGGAGGCAAAAGTGGTAACCACCACACGCTTTTTGCATGATGCAATTGCTTTAACGAGGTTCTTACGCACCTCTCCTTCAGAGCCAGATTCACCTTGCTCAAACACATTGGTAGAATCACACACCATGGCCAGCACTTTACCATCACCGTATTTTTCCAGCGCCTCATAATCCGACACGGGCCCAATCATCGGAGTGCCATCGAATTTCCAGTCCCCCGTATGCATCACCACCCCCTTAGGAGTCGTGATCGCAACCGCCTGCATCTCTGGAATAGAATGTGTAAGGTCGACCATCTCCATGGAAAATGGCCCTAGCTCTAACTTACTTCCCGTTTGTATTTCATTGATTTCCGGTTTTTTGCCTGCTCCCATTTCCGACAGCTTGTGTTTAAGGAAACAAGAAGTGAACGGTGTGGCATAAATAGGGCATTCCAAATCACGCCATAAATGCGGTACAGCGCCAAGATGGTCTTCATGCGCGTGAGTAATCACCAGGCCCAGCAGATCCTCTTTACGCTCGGCAATGAAAGATATATCTGGCACCACAATATCAACACCCGGAAGGTAGTCTGATGCGAAACCGATCCCACAATCAATCATCAGCCACTTACCCTGATAAGTATAGAGGTTCAGGTTCATACCAATCTCACTCGAACCGCCAAGCGGGACAAACAACAGATCGTCTTTGAATTTTTTGAAATCAAACGTCATTAGATATTACCTTTATTCATCGCATAAAGCGCTTGCAGGCCGTAAATGGTGAGATCTGGTTCTATCTGTTCAATCACCGGACATGCCTTATCGTAAAGTGATGCCAGACCACCGGTGGCTATCACTTTCATGGGCTTGCCATATTCTTCTTTAATACGAGCCGTGATTGTATCAATCACCCCAGCATAACCATAATAAATACCAGACTGCATAGCACTGCTCGTGCTGCTACCAATTACCTTGGCAGGGCGCATGACTGCTACGTTAGGAAGTTTGGCTGCGGCGCGATGAAGCGCATCCAGCGAGAGATTTACACCAGGAGCAATGATACCTCCGAGATACTCACCATTATCGCTAATGACATCAAAGGTTGTGGCCGTACCAAAATCCACCACGATCATCGCCTCTTTATATTTCGACCAGGCAGCAAAGCTATTGACCAGTCGATCAGCTCCTATCTCACGCGGGTTATCAATCTTTACAGTAATACCTGTTTTTACGCGCTCATCACCGATGACCATTAGTTCTGTATTGAAATAGCGCCGGGTAAGCATGCGCAGGTCAAATAATGCTTGCGGCACCACGGTTGACAGAATGGCACCAGTAATCTTTTCCGGAGAAATATTTGCGTGCTCCATTACCTGTGTGAGCCATACACCATATTCATCAGCAGTACGTTTTGGATCTGTAGAAATACGCCATTGGTCGATCAATGTTTCGCCATCAAAAATGGCGAATACGACGTTAGTGTTTCCGGCGTCGATAACTAATAGCATAAATTATGACTCGGTAGGAAATAGATCAGCGGCCAGTATATGCTGTTTTTTACCATTGTCCAATTTCAGAACCAGGCTACCGCTTTCATCTATCCCACCCATGACACCCTCAATTGTATCATCCGGCAGGCGCGCTTCCATGCGTTCTCCCACGCCCCATGCTGCATCCAGCCAGCGCTTTCGGATCGAAGCAAAGCCTTTATCGTTCCACTCATTATAACAATCAATGAAATGGTGAATAAAACGCGACAGAATAATCTTGGCGCTGATAAGCTCCACACCCGCATCTTTCAGACAGGTGGCCGGAAACTCTGTTTTGGGAGGAAAACTATCAACATTCACGCCGACACCCACCGTTACCCAGGCACCGCCTTCATCTCCTGCTTTGAATGATTCTAGCAAAATACCAGCAAGCTTCTTGCCATCGAGCAGAATATCGTTCGGCCACTTGCAAGTCAGTTCCGATTCACCGGGGATCATATCTTCTAGTGACTCTAGCACTGCAACCGCCGCCACAAACGACAGCTGTGGCAATTCATGTAACTGCTTGCGAGGCTTGAGCAAAACAGTAGCAAATAAGTTGCCCTCTTTGGATACCCATTTACGCCCCATACGCCCTTTGCCAGCGCTTTGTTTTTTTGCCCAGATGAATGCGCCATGCCCACCACCTGCTTTGGCTATGCGCTTGGCTTCTTCGTTAGTAGAATCCAGTTCATCAAAAGAAAGCAGATGATAATCATTTAGCAGATCAGCTGCGGCCTTGGTTTTGGTAGCTACTGTCATCGGGCTAATGCCTCCGCTGCGGTTAGTGCGCTGGTAACCAGCGGCGTTGGGAAAAGGAAAAAGACAAATGTGACCACTGCCGACAAGGTTACCCCTAATGGCAACATACGCGTATGAATACTATCGAAGCCCCATTCCGGCTCATCAAAATACATCACCTTAACCACCTTGATATAGTAGTAGCAGCCAATCACACTGGAAAGCACACCGATGACGGCAAGTACCACCAAGTCACTATTCAACGCAGCCAACACCACATACATTTTACCGAAGAATCCTGCCAGCGGAGGAATACCCGCCATAGAGAACATGAAAATTGCAATGGCCAAGGCCATTCCCGGATGGGTTTGCGACAAGCCAGCAAGGTCTTTGATTTCCTCAACCGCTTTGCCACCACGGCGCATCATCAGCACACAACCAAACATACCAGCGCTCATCACAATATAAATGGCGAGATAAATAAACATGGCCTGCACGCCTGCTTCACTACCAGCTGCAAGCCCCATTAACACAAAGCCCACATGACCAATCGAGCTGTAAGCCAGCATACGTTTGATGTTGGTTTGCACGATAGCAGCAAGCGCTCCTACAATCATCGACAGCACTGAGGCCGCAATGATGACCTGTTGCCAATGGACAAATAAATCACCGAATGGTTGCATCAATAGACGAGCAAACAGCGCAAACGCTGCTACTTTAGGAGCGGTAGAAAAGAATGCGGTTACCGGTGTGGGTGCCCCTTCATATACGTCTGGTGTCCACATATGGAATGGCACGGCAGACACTTTGAAGCAAAAGCCCACCATAATAAATACCATCCCCACCAATACAGCTTTGGAGGCTTCGCCATCCGCCGCCGCAAACAAATCGCCTAGTGCGGCGAAGTTGATAGTACCAGCAAAGCCATATACCAGTGAAATACCAAATAGCATCATGCCGGATGCGAGTGCACCGAGCACAAAATATTTAAGCCCGGCTTCGGTGGATTTGGTGTGATCACGCTCGATGGACGCCAGTACGTATAGTGCAAGAGACGACATTTCCAGCGCCATGTACAGCGCCAGCAGATCACCGGCAGAGACCATCAGCATCATGCCTAACACGGCAAGCATCATCAAAATAACAAACTCAAACGGCCGCGCGCGGTTAAACAACCACTCGGAAGAAAGCGACAACACCAAACCCGCGGCAGAAAGAATGAGCAACTTGGCATAAAGCGTGAAGTCACTGGCTACAAACATACCGTTTAAAATGGTCGCATCACCCGCGTGGCGACACACGGCCAGATAGCCGGTGAAGGCAAAGCCAATCAGCCCGAACCACATAAACGGATAGGCCGGAATGCGACGGTAAACGCCATACATCAACAAGGCCATTGCGCTCAGGCAAAGATAGAGCTCTGGCAATATCACACTAAGGTTATTGTATGTTATATCGCCCATCATGGTTTCATTCCTACTTGCGTAATTAAATGTGCCATTGAGGCCTCCATTGCATGCAGATATGGCTGCGGATACAGACCAATCCACAAGACGAGCACGACCAGCGGCATGAAAATAACCAGCTCGCGCACATTCATATCCTTCATGGCGCTCACCTGTGCATTAGTAATCTCACCGAATATTACACGGCGATAGAGCCACAGCATGTAGGCTGCACCAAGCACCACACCAGTTGTAGCTAAAAAAGCCACAAAAGTGTTGGCTTTGAAAGCCCCCATCAAAATCAGAAACTCACCCACAAAACCTGACGTAGCGGGCAAGCCAACGGAGGCCATGGTGAAGAACATGAAATATTTTGCGTATTTTGGCATGACGTTCACCACACCGCCATAGCTCGCAATTTCGCGCGTGTGCATACGGTCATAGACCACGCCCACACAAAGGAAGAGCGCACCAGAGACAAGACCATGGCTAATCATCTGAATCACCGCACCTTGCAGACCTTGCATATTCATGGCGAAAATACCGATTGTGACAAAGCCCATATGCGCCACCGACGAATAGGCAATCAGCTTTTTCATGTCGGTTTGTACGAGCGCAACCAGCGAGGTGTAAATCACCGCGATGATAGAGAGCGTGTAAATCAACCAGGTAAAATGATGCGATGCTTCTGGCAGCATAGGAAGTGAGAAGCGAAGGAAACCATAGGCACCCATTTTCAGCAAAATACCGGCCAGGATCACCGAACCTGCCGTCGGCGCTTGTACGTGTGCATCCGGCAACCAGGTATGCACCGGCCACATTGGCACTTTCACCGCAAACGACGCAAGCATGGCAAGCCATAGCCATTGTTGCACTTCAAGCGACAGCGATGGCGCTTGTTTCATCAGCTCAGGGATCGACGTGGTGTCGAACTGGATATACATGTAAATAATCGCAAGCAGGAACAACACCGAACCTGCGAGCGTGTAGAGGAAGAATTTATAGGCCGCGTAAATACGGTTTTTGCCACCCCAGATACCAATGATAAGATACATCGGAATCAGCATACCTTCGAAGAAGAGGTAGAACATGATAGCATCAAGTGCACAGAACACACCGATTACCATCGCCTCTAGAATCAGGAAGTTCACCATAAAGGCACGTGTGCGCGTGGTGATGGATTCCCAGCTACATAAGATACAAATCGGCATCAGGAATGTGGTGAGCAACACCATGAAAAGTGAAATGCCATCAATACCCAGATGGTAGGAGATATTCAGTCCGGCGAACCATTCATGTTTTTCAACAAACTGGAAATCTGCCGTGGAGGCGTCAAACCCTGTCCATGTCAGCAATGAAACGCCAAAAGTGATACAGGTGGTAAAGAGTGCGATATAGCGCGCTTCTTTAGCGGAGGTTTCATTCTCACCGCGTGCAAACACCATAATGGCCAGCGCGCCGATCAGTGGTAGGAGTATAAGTATTGTTAGTAGCATTTATCCCTTATCCCCCAAAAAACACGACCCAGCTTATGACCGCCATGAAGCCAAGCAACATGACGAAAGCATAGTGATACACATAACCGGTTTGCAGCAGGCTAGTACGCGCGGCTGAAAGTTGCGCCACAAAAGCTGCCCCGTTTGGCCCCAAGCCATCGACAATTTTAACGTCCCAGAATTTCCAGAGGTATGTGCCGAAGCGTTTAGCAGGCTGCACGAACAGATAGTCATACAGCTCGTCGAAATACCATTTATTGAGAAGGAAGCGATACACGCCTGCAAAGCGCGATGCCAGTTTGGCCGGAGCTGCGGTGTTTACAATGTAGAAATACCAGGCCAGCGCAATCCCTGCTAAGCCTACGATTAATGGCAACACAGGCACCCAGCCCGGCACGTGATGTGCGTGCTCAAGTGCTTCATGCGAGGCAATGGTTGCTTGCCAGAAATTGCCTTCAGGCGAAACCATACCGAACATATGGTAGCCCATCGCACCTGAGAACAGACTTCCGAATACAAGTAATAGCAGTGGTTTTAGCATAATCGGTGGTGATTCATGAACGTGACTCATCACCTCTTTAGACGCACGCGGCTTGCCATGGAAGGTCATAAATAACAAACGCCATGAATAAAATGCCGTCATGAAGGCAGCGGCGATACCAAGCCAGAAAGCATACGTGCCGATACCATGCGCGCCGTATGCCGCTTCTAAAATCATGTCCTTAGAGTAGTAGCCCGCGAAAAACGGAATCCCTGCAAGCGCCAGTGAGCCAACCCACATATAGCCATAGGTTACGGGCATTAATTTCCAGATGCCGCCCATTTTACGCATATCCTGCTCATCAGACATACCGTGAATCACCGAACCCGCCCCGAGGAAGAGCAGCGCCTTGAAGAATGCATGTGTCATCAAATGGAAGATGGCCGCCGCATACGCGCCCACGCCACATGCAAAGAACATGTAGCCCAGCTGCGAACAAGTAGAGTAAGCAATCACACGTTTGATATCATTTTGCACAAGCCCAACCGTAGCGGCAAAAAACGCAGTACATGCACCTACGATAGTCACGACCATCAACGCCGTTTCTGAATGCTCGAACAACGGCGAACAACGCGCCACCATGAACACACCTGCCGTTACCATGGTTGCAGCATGGATAAGCGCGGAAACCGGTGTTGGCCCTTCCATCGCATCCGGCAGCCATGTATGCAGGCCGAGCTGTGCGGATTTACCCATCGCCCCGATGAAGAGCAAAATACAAATCAGAGTTAATGCGTGAAACTCCATGCCAAGGAACTGCATGCTGGCCATGGATTTGCTTTCGGCAGCACCGAAAATGACATCGAACTGTACGCTATCGAACAGCACAAACACAGCGAAGATACCTAGCGCAAAACCAAAGTCACCCACGCGGTTTACAAGGAATGCCTTGATAGCGGCTGCATTGGCCGATGGTTTTTTGAACCAGAAACCAATGAGCAGATAGGAACACAGCCCCACCCCTTCCCAACCAAGGAAGAGTTGCACCAGATTATCAGACGTCACCAACATCAGCATGAAGAAGGTGAAGAGTGAGAGGTAGGCCATGAAACGCGGCTGGTGTTCATCGTGGCTCATATAGCCAACCGAATAGGTGTGTACCACCGCGGACACCCAGGTCACCACCACGAGCATCACCGCTGTGAGCGCATCGACGCGCAACAGCCAGTTTACATTAAAATCGCCAGAGTTGATCCAGCTTGCGATGTTGACCTTGTGGACTATGCCCGCACCACCAAACAGATCGCGCCAGTCGCCATGCGACATACCGGCGGAAGCAAACTCCATGAACACAATACCCGAGCAAAGCGCCGCAAGAATCATTGCACCACAGGTAATAATCTGTGCGGTACGTGGCTGCATGGTACGCACATTTGCCCCTACGATAAGGGCGGCAATTAACGGTGCGAATACAATAATCGAAATCATATTAGCCTTTCATCATATTCACATCTTCCACGGCGATAGAACCTCGCCCGCGGAAATAGATAACCAAAATAGCAAGCCCGATCGCAGCCTCTGCGGCGGCTACCGTGAGCACAAACACCGCAAATATCTGCCCCACCAGATCATTCAGCATAACCGAGAACGCCACAAAGTTGATGTTCACTGAAAGCAGAATCAACTCAATAGACATCAGGATGGTGATGATGTTTTTACGGTTCAGAAAAATGCCGCAAATGCCCAACGTGAAGAGCAGACTGGAAACGACGAGGTAGTGGATAATGCCGATATCACCAAAAAATACGTGATCCATTACGCCCCCTCACCCGGTTTGATTTTGACAATTTCCATAGATTCTTCGCGTTTGCGCGCTAGCTGCTGGCTGATATTTTGTTTGCGCACACCCGGGCGCGTACGCAGCGTCAGCACAATAGCACCGATCATCGCGATGAAAAGCACCACACCCGCCATCTGGAAAGGATAGATATACCAAGTATACAGAATATCGCCGATGGCCTGCGTGTTAGTGATTTCTGCCGGATCTGGCGTCGCGTGTGTTGCTTCCATAATATCGGCTGGCGCATTGAGCGAAATGGAGAACACGAACAGCAGCTCGAATAACACTATGCCTGCAACGGCAAGCCCCATTGGCAAATATTTCTGGAAGCCTTGGCGAAGCTCCGCAAAGTTGATATCCAGCATCATTACCACGAACAGGAACAACACCGCCACCGCACCGACATAAACAATGACCAACGTCATGGCGATATACTCTGCGCCGAGCAACACAAAAAGCCCCGCCGAATTGAAAAAGGCAAGGATCAAAAAGAACACCGAATGTACGGGGTTTTTGGAAATAATGACCGCCGCCGCCGAGCCAATGACCGTGAGGGCGAACAGGTAAAATACGATTGTAGGAATAAGTTCTGCCATAATCTACCTATAGGGCGCATCCGCAATGAGGTTCGCGGCAATCGCCGATTCCCACTGCTCACCGTTAGCCAACAGTTTTTCTTTGTTGTAGAAAAGCTCTTCGCGCGTTTCGGCAGCGAATTCAAAATTCGGCCCCTCTACAATGGCATCCACCGGGCAAGCCTCCTGACAAAAACCGCAATAGATGCATTTGGTCATATCGATGTCATAGCGCGTGGTGCGGCGTGATCCATCTTCGCGTTCTTCCGCCTCGATGCTGATAGCCTGCGCAGGGCAAATCGCCTCACAAAGCTTGCACGCGATGCAACGTTCTTCTCCATTCGCATAGCGACGCAGTGCGTGTTCACCACGAAAACGCGGGCTGAGCGGCCCCTTTTCATATGGGTAGTTGATCGTGACGGGCTTCTTGAACATGTATTTAAGCGTCATCGCAAAGCCTGAGACCAGCTCTGCTAGCAGAAATGAGCGGGCGGTTCTATCAAGCATTGACATTGGACACTCCTATATTTTTTTTGCGGTGACGATACGCGTACCAGGCAACTAGCATTACCACAGCGGCAACGCAAGCCGAGACGATATAAGGCATATATTCCTTAACTAAAGCTTTATTGTCACCGATCAAATAACCAACCACCAGCAAGGTGAGCATCCAGATGCTGCCACCGAGTGTGGTATAGACACAAAACTTTTTTAGATCCATATGAGCAAGACCTGCTGGAAACGAAATTACATGGCGCACGCCGGGAATCAAACGGCTGGTAAAGATAGATACCTCACCATGTGTAGAAAAGAATTTGTCTAGCTTGGCCATTTTATCATTATCAAAGAACATGTATTTGCCATAAGCCGCGAGGAAACGGCGGCCATAATGATGCGCAATCCAGTAATTGATAAGCGAGCCAGCGAGTGTTCCCGTAATGCTACAGAACAACACAATCCAGAAATTCATTTTACCTTGTTGCACGAGATAACCCGCGGGCACCATAGTCACCTCACTCGGCACAGGTACGAACGTGCTTTCCAGCGCGGTCATAATGAAAATACCGATATAGCCAAAATGGTGGACAAATTCGACCAACCAATGAATTGCTTGTTCGATCATAGTGCGCCACCTCCATAGACCACATAAGCTGAGGTAAGCACTACCCAGAACAATGAAAGTGGCAGAAATATCTTCCAGCCAAGACGCATAAGCTGGTCATAACGATAACGTGGCAGGGTCGCACGCGACCAGATGAACACGAACAGGCACAACAGAATTTTTACAATGAGCCATATGGGACCAGGAATGAATTCCAGCGCAGCAAATGGCGCCTGCCAACCGCCCAGGAACAGGATCGCCGTCATGCCGCTCATCAGGATCATGTTCATGTACTCGCCGAGGAAGAACAGCGCAAAAGTCATGGATGAATATTCCACGTTATAGCCCGACACCAGCTCAGCCTCCGCTTCTGGCAGATCAAACGGGTGACGGTTAGTTTCCGCCAGTGCTGAGATAAAGAACACAATAAACATAGGAAACAACATGCCGAAGGCATGCCAGTTCGTAATGCCACCCGCTTGCGATAACACCACGTCATTTAAATTCAAAGAGCCTACAAACAACAACACAGTGATGATGACAAAACCAATCGACACTTCATACGAAACCATTTGCGCAGAAGAACGAATGGCACCAAGGAAGGCATATTTCGAGTTACTTGCCCAGCCTGCCATAATAATGCCATACACACCCAACGATGAAATGGCGAAGAGATAGAGAATACCCACATTAATGTCGGCAATGACAAAATCTTCAGAAATCGGGATCACCGCCCAACCAAGCAACGCCAAGGCGAATGTGACCATGGGAGCAGCAACAAATACGATTTTGCTCGCCTGCGTAGGAAAAATGGTTTCCTTTAGCATCAGCTTCAATCCATCAGCAAAAGGCTGCATCAGCCCCCAGAAGCCAACCACGTTCGGACCTTTGCGAAGCTGCATGGCGGCAATCACCTTACGTTCGTAATAAGTGGTCATTGCCATAGCGATCATCAGTGGCACAATCACAATCAGGATTTTGCCCACAATAATGAGTACTGGCATGATCATTTCTAGCAATTCAGGAAAGCTCATTTCACGCTACCTTCCTGGCTGCTGGCACGGCGATATCGCGAACGCATTCCGCCATAGTCCGTGATGAACGAGAGATAGGGTCGGTCATGTAGAAATTCGTGATAAAATTATCAAATGACTCCTTACCAATAGCGGCATCAACCTGCTCGCCCGGCACCCATGTCGCATCCAGTGCTTCATTCACATGTGTAAAGTGCAGCGCCACTTTATCCATCTCGGCGCGCAATTCAGCAAGGCTATTATATGGCAACGTTTTACCTAACGCTTCTGACAACGCACGAATAATCGCCCAGTCTTCCTTGGCTTGCCCTGGTGGGAACACACAACGTTTCGCCTGCTGCACACGCCCCTCAAGGTTCACATAGGTTGCGTCTTTTTCTGTATAAGCAGCACCCGGCAACACAACATCCGCACGATGCGCGCCATCATCTCCATGATGCCCTTGATAGACCACAAAGGTTCGCCCTAGCAGGTTCATATCAAATTCATCTGCACCTAATAGATAGACAAACTTGATGGTTTCTTTTTTGCAGCCATCAAAGATGCCAGCAATGTCCTTACCGTCCTTGTCCGGCACAAAACCAAGATCCAGCGCCCCTACTCGGCTTGCCGCATGATGCAGCACATTAAAGCCATTCCAGTTTTCTTTGATCATATATTTATCAGCAAGTGCTTTGGCCGTTGCATGAATTGCAGCACCATCTGCACGAGCCAGAGCTGATGCACCCAGAATAATCATCGGATGTTTCGCTGCAGCCAGCTGCTCACATAGCGGGTGCTTACCACTAGCTATATCTGCCAATATTTGCGGGTCATTGCCTAGCTGATCATAATCATAGGTCAGGTCATGCTCCTTACCAATATTATAGATAGGTAAGTCAGTATTCAGCCAGGTTTTGCGAATACGCGCATTGACCAATGGCGCCTCCAGGCGTGGATTCACCCCAACCAGCAAACAGAAATCACTTTGTTCGATGCCTGCAATGCCAGTATTAAACAGATAGTCAGCACGGTTTTTACTATCTAGCTGCATGCCTTCCTGACGGCAATCGCGGCTAGTAATGTTCATGTCATCAAGCAGGTCACGCAATGCCATAATACTTTCTGCACACGCCAAATTACCCACCAACGCCGCCATTTGTTCCGGCTTAAATGATTTCATTTTTTGTGCAATCAGACCGAGTGCCTCGTCCCAACTAGCTTCACTCAGCTTGCCATCTTCGCCGCGAATATAAGGACGATCAAGACGCTGTGCCTTTAACCCATCGCACGCGTGGCGCGTTTTATCGGAAATCCACTCCTCATTGATATCTTCATTCACACGTGGCAACACACGAAGCACCGCCTGCCCACGACTATCAACGCGAATGTTAGAACCCACCGCATCCAGCACATCGATCGTTTCTGTTTTTTTCAGCTCCCAAGGACGTGCAGCAAAGGCATACGGTTTACTGGTAAGCGCACCAACCGGGCACAAATCCACCATATTGCCAGAAAGCTCGGAGGTGAGCGATTTTTCTACGTAAGTACCGATCTCCATATGTTCACCACGGCCATAAGCTCCTAATTCCGGAACCCCTGCCACTTGCGTGGCAAAGCGCACACAACGCGTACAATGAATACAACGGGTCATCTGGGTTTTAATCAGCGGTCCCATGTATTTATCTTCAACCGCGCGCTTATGCTCAGTGTAGCGGCTTTTGCCCGCGCCATACGCCATGGCCTGATCCTGAAGGTCACACTCTCCACCCTGATCGCAAATCGGACAATCCAACGGATGATTGATGAGCAAAAACTCCATTACCCCTTCGCGGGCTTTTTTGACCATAGGTGAGTTGGTTTTCACCACCATGCCATCCGCGCAAGGCAAGGCACAACTAGCCTGCGGCTTCGGTGGTCCCGGAGACACTTCTACCAAACACATACGGCAGTTGCCTGCAATTTCCAGACGCTCGTGATAACAAAAACGTGGAATCTCCACGCCCGCCATCTCACAAGCCTGTATAAGTGCTGTGCCTGCTTCTACTTCTATTTCTTTTCCGTCTATGGTCAGTTTTGGCATAATGTCTTACTTAGTGGTTATGTCTGCTGTGTTCTTCTATTAACTCAAAGATTTTTTCCTTAAGCGCTTCAAATTGAGGGGCGTTGGTTTTTTTGAACTTCACCGCACTGTAATTGGTTTTCTTTTGTTCATCCGGGCTACGGCCGGAACGTACAAACTCAATTTGCCCCAAACCAAGCATCAATGGAGGTTTAAATACCACCTCTGAAATAGCCACTAACGGTATTTCACGACGAGCATTAAGCCCATATTTAAACAGGTTCCACACGCCTTGACGATGAATGATAACGCGATCCTTGGTAAGTTCTACCTGCCCATCGAATCCGTCTGCACGCATTAGTATTTTTCCCATGCTCTATGCCACCTTCCTACCAGTAAACTCACTGATTCGGCGTTCAATTTCTGGGCGAAAATGACGAACCAGTCCTTGCACCGGCCATGCAGCAGCATCTCCCAATGCGCAAATGGTGTGTCCTTCAATGCGTCCAGCCACATCAAGCATCTGATCAATTTCTTCAATGCTTGCCTGTCCTTTAACCATACGCTCCATCATGCGCCATAGCCAACCTGTGCCCTCACGACACGGGGTACACTGGCCACAGGATTCATGCGTGTAAAACTGTGAAAGCCGCGCGATGGCTTTAACGATGTCTGTGGACTTATCCATCACGATCACCGCCGCCGTTCCAAGACCAGATTTTTCTGCTTTTAGCGAATCAAAATCCATCAACACCGTATCACAAATACTCTTCGGCAACACCGGAACAGAAGAGCCCCCCGGAATAATGGCGAGCAAATTATCCCAGCCACCGCGCACACCGCCAGCATGTTTTTCGATAAGCTCCTTAAGCGGGATGCCCATCGCCTCTTCCACATTACACGGTTTATTTACATGCCCCGAAATACAGAACACTTTTGTACCAGTGTTATTTTCACGACCGATGCCCGCAAACCATGCACCTCCGCGACGCAAAATAGTTGGCACCACAGCAATCGATTCCACGTTGTTCACCGTAGTAGGACACCCCCACACACCGCATGCAGCGGGGAATGGTGGCTTCAAACGCGGCTGACCTTTTTTGCCTTCGAGCGATTCGATCAGCGCTGTCTCTTCACCACAAATGTAAGCACCCGCACCAGCATGCACAAACACATCACAATCGTAACCAGAACCGCAGGCATTTTTGCCTAATAGTCCTGCCTCGTATGCTTCAGCAATAGCATATTCAAGACGCTTTATTTCTTCAACAAACTCACCGCGCACATAAATATAAGCCGCACACGCGCGCATCGCGAAACACGCGATCAAGCACCCTTCAATAAGCTTGTGCGGATCATGGCGCATCATATCGCGGTCTTTACAGGTTCCCGGCTCACCTTCATCCGCATTCACCACCAGATAGGACGGGCGACCATCTGATTGTTTCGGCATGAATGACCATTTCACACCAGTAGGGAAACCCGCGCCACCACGCCCGCGCAGACCAGAGGCCTTCATCTCTTCAATAATTGCTTCCGAGCCCTTGGCAAGAATGGCTTTAGTATTATCCCAATCACCACGCGAACGCGCGCCTTCTAAGCGCCAGTCCTCAAAGCCATACAAGTTGGTAAAAATGCGATCTTTATCTGCTAGCATTTATTTATCTCCTGCTGGCTCAGAAGAGCGCCTACCACTTTGCGGGCCGGGTTTTGGCTGCTGATCAAGCGCCAGCATATCCAAAATACGCTCTACATTTTCCGGCGTAAGGTCTTCATAATAATGATCCCCCACCTGGCACATCGGCGCATTGACACACGCACCAAGGCACTCGGCCTCTTTTAGTGTGAATACCCCATCCGGCGTTGTCTCACCCACCTCGATTCCCAATTTCTTTTTACACGCATCTACAATCGCATCCGAACCGCGCAACCAACATGGTGTAGTCGTACATACTTCGATCATGTATTTCCCAACCGGTTGCAAATTATACATGGTGTAAAAACTTGCCACCTCATATACACGCACTGGCGGCATACCCAACATATTCGCCACACACTCCATCGCTGAACGTGAAAGATAGTTCGCATTCTGTCGCTGCGCTAACGTAAGCAGAGGCATCACTGCACTTTGCTGTTTACCTTGCGGGTAGCGCGCAATAATCTCTCTCGCTTTTTCAAGATTCTCGGCCGTAAAAGCAAAAATCTCTTCAGATTGCATTGCTGTGTTATGTATTTTTCCCGCCATAATTATTTACGTTTCTTGTTAGATTTTTTCTTACGTTTTTTCTTAGGGTTTTTCTTTACAAACCCTTCATAAAGCCTCAACACACGTTGCGTCACAGGCTGGCCAGCAGCCGGCGCAGGCGGCATCAACAGCATAAACCCTTTTTTGAAATCACCCGAAGCTTCGGCAACAATAAAACAAGCCTGCGTATCGATCACATTGCCTTCGTTATAGAAATACACAAACCCCTTATCATGCACCACATATTGCTGCAGCGGATCACCTGCCTTACGGGCAAACTGCTTGTAAAAAGCCTTTCTTCCCACACGCTTTTCCATTTTCACCATCCGATAAGTAGTATCCTTACCAAAATGGATATATTGATGAGGCCGAGCGGTGAAATCCCGTGTATATGTTCCCTGAGGCACTTCATACACTTTTTGCAAATGCCAGTAGCGCTGCAGCTCTTTTTGCGTACAAGGCCTAGATGGCGGAAGATCAGGAAAACCCTCGAACGATGAGGACTGCCCAGTCGCAACAGGCGCAACCAATGCCGCCGCTGGAGGTGCCGCAACATCCTGCGCCATTACCGGCAGAGAAAACACTACGCTTGGCAACAATGCCATCAGATAGCCCAATCTCATCGATCAATCTCCCCAAACACAATGTCCATGGTACCAATGACTGCGACCACATCTGCTAACATGTGCCCTTTGGTCATAAAGTCTAGCGCCTGAAGATGCGCATACCCGGGAGCACGAATCTTACAGCGGTAAGGTTTATTCGACCCATCTGACACCAGATACACACCAAATTCACCTTTGGGTGCCTCTACTGCTGTATAGGTCTCCCCTGCAGGCACATGATAACCTTCGGTGTATAGCTTAAAGTGATTAATAAGCGCTTCCATTGAATGCTTCATCAAATCACGCTTAGGTGGGCCAACCTTAGGGTCCTGCGTCACCACTGGCCCCTTAGGCATTTGCTCAATACACTGCTTGATGAGTTTTAGCGATTGGCGCATCTCTTCCATGCGACACAAATAACGATCCCAGCAATCACCGTTCTTACCTACCGGTACATCAAAGTCGAGGCGGTCATACACATCGTATGGCTGACTCTTACGCAGATCCCACGCAACCCCTGAGCCACGAAGCATCGGGCCGGAGAAGCCCCAATCCATCGCCTCTTCGGCGCTCACCACACCAATGTCAACGAGGCGCTGCTTGAAAATACGGTTTTCCGTTAGCAGGTCATCCACATCATCGAGGTATTTCACAAACCCCTCGGTAAATTTATAAATATCTTCCGCCAAGCCAGCAGGAATATCCTGATGCACACCACCCGGGCGAATATACGCTGAATGAAAACGCGCACCAGATGCACGCTCATAAAATTCGAGCATTTTTTCGCGCTCTTCAAACAACCAAAGCAGTGGCGTCATCGCCCCCACATCTAGCGCCTGTGTAGTCACGTTTAGAATATGATTCAAAATGCGCGATACTTCACAGAACATGACGCGGATATATTGCGCGCGTAACGGCACTTCACAACCCAACAGCTTTTCTACGGCTAGCGAGAAGCAATGCTCCTGATTCATCGGCGATACATAATCCAACCGGTCAAAATAAGGCAGTGCCTGCAGGTAGGTTTTATGTTCAATAAGTTTTTCAGTACCTCGGTGCAAAAGCCCGATGTGAGGATCGGCACGTTCCACCACCTCACCGTCCATTTCAAGCACCAAACGCAACACACCATGTGCCGCCGGATGCTGCGGTCCGAAATTAAGAGTGAGGTTTTTTATATCAACAGGTTGGCTCATAAATAGTGTTGTAGTGGATTCTATATCTTTTTCTAGTGTTGAATTATGAATTATCCATTAATAATCAGCCTATAAGAACTTGTGCATGATATACACATCGACAAGGCCGAGCTTAGCGTGCTGGAACCCCTTAGGCAAGGTGCCAACAATAGAAAAACCGAGCGATTTCCATAAATCCACCGCCGCCTTATTAGTGCTTACCACGAAATTATACTGCATGGCTTGGTAACCCAGCTTTTTAGCACGTTTGAGGATATGTTTTCCAAGCGTCTTAGCAATACCTCTGCCACGAAAATCCGGATGCACAATAAAAGAAGCGTTAGCCACGTGGTTCCCACGACAGGTACGATTCCTGCGAACAGCAGCCATTCCCGCTACCACCCCATCAACATCAGCCACATAACAATGCGTCTGCGGCGCAGTCATCCAGTATGCCAGCGAGCGGTCCGGCGTCATTTCTTCACGTGAATAGGAATAAGTATCGCCAGAATCCAACGTGTCACAAAATATAGCATATATCTGTTCAAAATCTTCGAGACGCGCCTTGCGTATCTTAAAGGCAGTGTTCTTTGTCATACTTATTTCGCGTCAGAGGCCTTTTCATCACCCGGCAACACATAGTCTGGCGCACCCTCCCACGGGCTCAGGAAATCAAACGAGCGGTAGGCCTGATTAAGTTTTACTGGCTCATATACCACACGTTTTTGCTCCACATCGTAACGCATCTCTACATAGCCCGTCAGCGGGAAGTCTTTACGCTGCGGGTGACCATCAAATCCGTAATCCGTCAGAATACGACGCAAATCAGGGTTGCCAGAGAACAACACGCCATACATATCCCACACTTCGCGCTCGTACCAAGCAGCAGACGAAAACACACTCGTCACTGATGGTACAGGCTCATTATCATTCACTGCGAGCTTCACACGAAGACGAAAGTTATGTTTAAAGCTGAGCAGCTGATACGTAACTTCGAAGCGTTTTTCACGATCCGGATAATCCACGCCGGCAACATCCACCAATTGCTTACACAATGTATTTGGGTTGTCGCGAAGCGCTTTCAGCAAAGAAACTACATGCTCTGCCCCTGTCCATACAATCATCTCACCGGCCACCTCTTCGCTAGCTACAATTTGCGGATAGGTTTTACTAAGATATTCCAAAAATTCGCTCATCTTCTATCTCCTCGTGACCATGGTGATTTTGTATCATGCGTCAACGTTAACACCAGCGCATGTAAGCCATGCGCCTCCAGATCTTTTACATGTATATCGGATGCAATCAATGCCTCCATGAAATCACGACCCTTATCATACAATGCCGTTCTCTTTTGTCTATATTCCGTATCCTCTGTCAACATTACAGAACGCGGACGCGTTAAATGCGCCTCTAACATATGCACCTCATTTACAAAATAATTAAGCGCATAAGCAACCTGCTGTATATTTTGAGGTCGATTAAAGTTATCCCCTCCCTCTGGTTGAGGCACTTCGTCAGGATACATTTTATGCAATATATTTTGCGCTGTTTTGCAATGCACCAGATAGTCAGCGTACACCTGTTTGTCCTCTGCATCAGTGGCAGTAGCACTCTGCTTTTCGACAACCTTGTTTAACGCTATAACATGCTCGTAAAAGGCCAGCGCCGGCCCTTTCAAACGCTCATCTTGATGGTCCAGATCATTTTTAACGAGAGGCGACACGCTTTATCATCCTCAATATAACAGGTTTTCATAAAAACTACCGATTGGCAGCTCGGGATGGCGGATTTGTATTTCTAATATCCATTTGGCGGGGTCGATGGTTTCCGGAAAGTGATTAATCCCCCTCTTCCAGCCGCGATGCGGAAATTCGCCGATCAGATGTCCGGCTGGATCAAGAATAAACTCAAATCCCTGCTTCTTTGCCTGTTCATGGATAAAGTCATATAGCACTACCCCGCTGGGGTTTTCTTTTTTCCAAAAATCACGCGCGGTGTGAAACAGGGACTGGGATGCTTCACGTAGCGCAAGCTTGATCGTGTCATTCCCCATACTCACTGTGCGCCCAGCATCACCCTCAATACCATCCAGCACAATACCAATATCGACAAAAGCGATGTCATCCTCGCCCAACACGCGATCTTCGTGTGCTTTATCCATGTAGGTAAGCAACGTGTTATCGCCAAAGCGCACATAAGGCGGATGCCATGTTTTTTCGATGTTGTTGCGCGCGAAACAATCCAGCGCATATTGCTTGATTTCGCTTTCGCGTACGCCTGGCTTTAGTTGCGTCAATATTTCATCAAGCAGATGATGTGCTAGTTTTGCGGCAGCAATGTTCTTCACCGTGTCTTGCTGCGATACATACTCATGCGTACGAGTAACGCGCTGAGCTATTTCCTCAGGGCTTAAAACTTTCTGCTGAGCCTTAGTCATTAGCGAATAATCGTGCCGGTGCGTTTGATTTTTTTCTGTAGCTGCAAGATACCATACATCAATGCTTCGGCAGTTGGCGGGCACCCCGGCACATATACATCTACCGGCACAATACGATCACAACCACGCACGACCGAATAAGAGTAATGGTAATAGCCACCGCCATTAGCACAGCTCCCCATCGAAATCACATAGCGCGGCTCTGCCATCTGGTCATATACCTTGCGCAATGCTGGTGCCATCTTGTTGCACAATGTTCCCGCCACGATCATCACATCTGCCTGACGCGGGCTCGGGCGAAACACGACCCCGAAGCGATCCATATCATAGCGCGATGCGGCCGCCTGCATCATTTCCACCGCACAGCACGCCAAACCAAACGTCATCGGCCAAAGCGAGCCCGTACGCGCCCAGTTCACCAGATGGTCAAACTTAGCGACGATAAAGCCTTTATCGTTGAATTCATCGAATGCCCGCTTGAGCAATTCGTCTTGTGTTGCTGGTGCTTGAAAATTTGTTGCTGTCTGCATTACTCCCACTCCAACGCACCTTTTTTCCACTCATAGGCAAAGCCTACGGTGAGTACGAATAAAAACGCCATCATCGACCAGAAACCAGCTACGCCGATATAATCGAGCGACACTGCCCACGGGAACAGGAAGGCCACCTCCAGATCAAAGATGATAAATAAAATAGCTACCAGGTAAAAACGAATATCAAAGCGCCCGCGCGCATCGTCAAATGCTTCAAAACCGCACTCATAGGCCGACAATTTCTCGCTATCCGGCTTTTGCTTACCAATGATCATTGGAATAAAGGCCATCACCAGAGCCAGGCCCACAGCGATGCCAAAGAAGATAAGAATCGGAAAATAAGATGCGACAAGTTCAGACATGCGGTGAATATAGTTCCTAGAGCGTTTCTTGCAAAGTGAAAAACAGCTTAGTTTCCCAATGATTAGAAAAAGATTAATTCAATGCATTTTTTACGCATTGTATGCTTGCATTGCGTTCCAAAAAAGGTTAAAAGGCTCTCCTCCTTACAATCTAGGAGGGCGATTAGCTCAGTTGGTAGAGCATCTCGTTTACACCGAGAGGGTCGGCAGTTCGAGCCTGTCATCGCCCACCAGACTCAGTTTGGTATATATACACTTCTTTGCGGGGGTGTAGCTCAGTTGGTTTAGAGCGCTGCCCTGTCACGGCAGAGGCCGCGGGTTCGAGTCCCGTCACTCCCGCCACTTAAAAACGCCCCTTCATGGGGCTTTTTTAATGGCTAGACATAAACCGGTAAGAACGAAGTTCACATACAAACCATATATAGAGCCTTGCACTACTGACAAATCCCCCTATGGAGTTCATGCCATAGATAACTCTGAGGTTTCGACGCGAAACAAAAAAATGCAAAAAAAATGCCCGACTAAAAAGCCGGGCATTTTTGTCAGTTCAGATGAACTAATTAAGCAGCGCGACGACGGCCACCTTTGTTCACCATTTCGCTCAGAGCTTTACCAGCTTTGAACTTAGGTTTGTTAGCAGCAGCGATTTTGATCACAGCGCCAGTGCGTGGGTTACGACCTTCAGTCGCTTTACGGTGTACTGTGCAGAAAGTACCGAAACCTACGAGGCGAACTTCGCCACCTTTAGACATTACTTTAGACACGATACCGCAGAATGCATCGATGCACTCAGCAGCTTGTGCTTTTGTCATTTCACATTCTTCAGCCAATTCGGCGATCAGTTCATTCTTATTCATGGTTAACTCCCTAGTTGCTTTGGTTTAAAAATTTTTGCACTTGTTTTTTATTTTTCTGCGAGGCGCTAAAAACCTTATGCACAACGCATCAACACAAGTAACAGTAGGGAATCAAGCACTAAAAAATAGTCTTGTAAATAAGAATTCGTATTTTTTTTGAAAAAAAATTGCTTGCAAGGCGGCGCTGAGCCTTCCTTTATTGCCGTACGAGCATAATTAATTGCTTGATATACCTCGCAAAACCCGCTCTAACAGAGGGTTTCAGAGGCTAGCTACTTTTCTTGCTATTCTTCTTAGCATCACTGTGAACGATCACTGGATCGGCATCATTATCCACCACATCGGCGTTAATAATCACCTCTTCCACATTCTCCATGCTTGGTAAATCGTACATCAGATCAAGTAACAACGTCTCCAAAATTGCACGCAAACCACGCGCACCAGTCTTACGTTTAATTGCTTTTTTCGCAATCGCCCGCAACGCGTCGTCAGAGAATTTCAGTTGCGCACCTTCCATTTCAAACAGCTTCGCATATTGTTTAGTGAGCGCGTTTTTAGGCTGCGTTAAAATTTGAATTAGTGCATCTTCATCCAGATCCGTAAGCGTTGCAATTACCGGCAAGCGCCCCACGAACTCAGGGATGAGACCGAATTTCAGAAGATCTTCTGGCTCTGCTTTAGAGAATAGATCACCGATACTTTGGTTTTCCTGACTACGCACATCAGCGCCAAAACCAATCGACGTACCCTTACCACGTGTGGCAATAATTTTTTCCAAACCGGCAAATGCACCGCCACAAATAAACAGTATGTTCGCCGTATCTACTTGCAGGAATTCCTGCTGTGGATGTTTGCGGCCACCTTGCGGAGGCACAGAAGCAACTGTTCCTTCCATCAGTTTCAGCAATGCTTGCTGTACGCCCTCACCCGATACGTCACGTGTGATAGATGGGTTGTCAGATTTGCGCGATACTTTATCCACCTCATCGATATAGACGATACCGCGTTGCGCACGATCCACATTATAATCAGCCGATTGCAACAAACGCAGGATAATGTTTTCCACATCTTCACCCACATAGCCCGCTTCAGTAAGCGTAGTGGCATCTGCCATAGTAAACGGTACATCAAGGATACGCGCCAATGTTTGCGCGAGCAATGTCTTACCACAACCGGTAGGGCCAATGAGTAGAATGTTTGATTTGGCAAGCTCCACATCACCATTCTTTTCAAGCAACGATACCCGTTTGTAGTGGTTATGCACCGCAACAGAAAGAATACGCTTCGCCTGCGCCTGACCAATCACGTAGTCATCAAGTACTTTGCAAATATCTGCTGGCTTGGCAATGTCATCGCCCTCTTTGGCAAGCACACCTTTATCTGCGGCACGGATAATATCCATACACAGCACCACACATTCATCACAAATAAATACGGTTGGGCCCGCAATAAGTTTGCGCACCTCATGTTCGCTCTTTCCGCAGAAAGAACAGTAACGCGTATTTTTTGATTCTTTATTACCTGACTTGGTCACGATGTTACCTCATGTATTCCTTAATATTATATCCTGTATATAGTGACTAATATATTAATTATCAGTCCCTAATTAGGATTTTCCTTTTTTATCAGCATCTTTGTCCTGATGGGCATCAGCGCGTTTTTCAATAATTTCATCAATCAGCCCAAAGCTCTTGGCTTTTTCGGCCTCCATGAAGTTATCGCGTTCCATGCCTTTTTCGATGGCTGAAAGCTTCTGGCCAGTATGTTTCACATAAATCTGGTTCAGACGGGTTCTAAGCGAGATAATTTCTTTCGCGTGAATCTCGATATCTGTCGCCTGCCCTTGGAAACCGCCCGAAGGTTGGTGAATCATGATACGTGAGTTTGGCAGCGAATAGCGCATACCCGCCTCACCGGCCATCAATAACAGTGATCCCATTGATGCAGCCTGACCGAAACATAGTGTTGCCACTTTTGGCCTGATATATTGCATCGTGTCGTAAATCGACAGACCCGCCGTTACCACACCACCCGGGGAATTAATGTACATGAAAATCTCCTTATCGGGATTTTCTGATTCCAGGAAGAGCAACTGCGCACAAATTAATGACGCCATATTATCGTGCACTGGGCCGGTTAGAAAGATAATGCGTTCTTTTAAGAGGCGTGAGTAAATGTCGAACGAACGCTCGCCTCGACTGGTTTGCTCAACAACCATTGGAACAAGCCCGCTGTCGATAGTCTCTATAATGTCTGCCATAATATTTGCCTCTTTAAGAATGATATTAGTAGTACTTACTCTTCATTCTGTAGAAGGCAAAGGTTAATTATTTATTAGTGACAGTGAGACTTGATTTGCCCGTTATGCTTTCTTCTTTTTAGCAGGCGCCTTAGACTTCTTGGTCTTCTTCTTAACCGCGCCGTCATCTTCACTTTCCTTGAGCAATTCCTCAATAGTGACTTTCTTGTCACTAAAGGTGACTTTATCCAAAATAAAGTCGACAGACTTTTCTTCAAGGATAGGGCCGCGCAAGTCTTCCATACGTTCTGGGTTCTTTTTGTAGAACTCCATCACCTGTTGTTCTTGGCCCGGGAACTGGCTTGCTTGCTGCATTACCGCACGTTGCAATTCTTCGTTGGTAATCTCGATTTTGTTGCGGCTACCAATTTCTGCCAACATAATTCCCAGTTTGACACGACGCTCTGCAATCTCCTGATATTCTTTTTTCAGCTCGTCGTCGCTTTTATCAGCCAGCGATTCATCGCCAGCTTTTTTCGCTTCTTCCAGACGCTCCCAGATGGATTTGAATTCCATTTCCACCATGCTTTCAGGAAGCGCAAAATCACAAGCACCTTCCAGCACATCAAACAGCTGCTTCTTCAGGTGATTGCGCACCACCATATCGTACTCGCGAATCAGCTGGTCGCGAACTGCTTCATGCAATGCACGCTCATCAGAGAAACCACGGTCTTTTGCAAACTGATCATCAATCTTTGGAAGCTGCTTGGAAAGCACTGCATGTACTTTTACTTCAAACACTACATCTTTGCCCGCCAGTTTTTCGCTGTGATATTCTTTCGGGAAGGTTACGTTGACCTCTTTATCATCACCCGCTTTTGCGCCAACTAATTGGTCTTCGAAACCCGGAATAAACTGGCCACTACCTAGCTCCAGCTGGAATTCTTTCGCCGTGCCGCCTTCAAAAGCCTCGCCATCCAGCATGCCTTTAAAGTCGATTTTTACAGCATCACCCAGCTCCGCTTTGGCACCTGCGTCTTTTTCTTCAAAGGTTGGGCTGCGCTCCGCGAGACGCTGTACTGCTTCGTCAATTTCCTTTTGCTCAATCTCGAACGTATTGCGCTCAATAGTTAGTTTATCGAATTCAATCTCTGGAACTTCAGGGAATGTTTCCAGCTCCATAGTGAAGGTCAGATCACCGCCGTCATCATAACTTTCAATCTGAATTTGTGGCGTAAGCGCTGGACGCAATTTTTGTTCTGTAATTGCATCAGCGGTTGAGCGGTTGATCACCTGCTTCAAGACATCTGCCTGCACAGACTTACCATAACGCTGCTTAAGCACTTTCATCGGAATATAGCCCGGGCGGAAACCAGGAATCTTCACACGCTCACCAGCAGCTTTCAGCTCAAGCTCAGTTTGCGAGTTGATTTGTTCAGCATCAACTACCACTTTAAATTTTTTCTTCAGGCCGTTGGCTTCTAGTTCGGTTACTTGCATGTGTTCATTCCTTGTCTAAATACCTGCATGCTTTGCAGGGGCTGGTTTTTTGGGAATTAAGGGCAAAGCATAAAGCATGCCAAAAGGCAACTGTTTTCGCGGTAATTAAGAAGAATTTTTAAAGATTACGGAGCGGACACCACAGCACCTTGGCTTGGCGCTTGCAGATTTGGATCTCCGGCCGGCGTAAGCGGGCGCCCTTTATCTCCCTGGGTCGATTCTTGCACATTGTTATCAGCCAGCACCTGCTCCTCACCTTGCTTTACAAGGTTTTTCAGATCTGTAGTAGTGGTACTGCTTTCGGTTGATGCCGATGTCTCTTCAGAGGCTAATGCATAGTCATTCTTACTCATATTCGAGTGGATGCGCTTCACATCGCTTTCGGATAGTTGGAAGGTTGTACCCTCAACATCAATCGCCTGACCAAGACCAGTCACCGCAGCATTCAATGCATTTTCTTTCTGGCGATCTTCAGGGGATTTGCCCGCTAGCGTGTCTGCCGCCCAATCCAATGCGTCAGAAACGCCCGGAATCATTTTCAGAAAACTGAGTAACATGCCCATAATGCCGCCAACAGAGCCAACAAGCATATCGAACAGGCCATTGACCATGCCCTTATTCTTTTTATCTTCTTCTGTCTCACCCACCGGACTATCAAAACGCGCACCTTCATCAATAGCGGCCGTCGCGTTATCCATGGCTGACTTTTTGATTTGTGTATGCAGTTGCTCGCGCACCTGTGCTATTTTTTCCTGACGGGCAGCAACGGTCTGCTCATTGCCGTCAGCATACATTTCATTGACCTTGAGGTTATTTTCTACCTTTTTCAGGTGCTCTTCCACCGCAAGATGCAACGGGCTTGTGTGCATCTGCCCTTCAGGTGGGTTCAGCTGTGCATCAATGTCCGCTTCAATTTTCTTTACATCAATAGCCATATGGCCTTGTTCCAGTGAAATAGTTACTTTTCCAGTCATTACTAATCTATCACGAAGTTTCAACCAGTTATATTAAACTTTGATGACACCCTAAAAAGACGAAAAAAAGCTTATTTCACAAGCATTACAACCATCTTAATAAAGGTTAACTTACTGATTGTCATAAATCTTTCACAATTCTCCTGATGCATGATGCCCATACGGGGTATATAGTGCTTCCCATGAATCGCTTTATCTTTATAGGCGCCCTCGCCGCACTGCTTGCCACATCAGCCTGTGGCAGCCGTTCTCAACAGGCTTATGACTGGGACAATGTCAGCTATGCCTACCTAAACTGCCCCGCTGGCAGTGAGCTTGCTGGCTGTAAAAGCGAATAGCTACATTAAAGCACTCTTTCTTTTTCGTTCCGGTCATTTCTTATAGCTTTTTTATCAGTTCGCCTCTTAGTTAAATACAAATGGCAAAGAAACCTGAATACAAAAAACGTGTAGAAAACCGTGGTGGCGAACTATCTGACTACTGGCCACTCTTTTCACTCATCTTTATCACCGCCTCTGCTGGCTATGCCGTAACATGGCACCTGCAAGCTAGTATGAGCGATTGGATGCATTATTTTATGGGTTTTTTCCTGTGTAGTTTTGCTATGCTGAAAATATTCAATTTGTCTGCCTTCGCAGATGGTTTTGAAATGTACGACATTATCGCCAAACGTAAGCGCGCTTACGGTTATGTTTATCCATTTATCGAGTTGGGGCTTGGGTTAGGATATTTGTCTTTCATTGTACCGCAGGCCATCTATATCACAACTATCATAGTGATGACTTTGGGTGCTGTAGGTGTAATTACAGCTCTACGTAAAAAATTGGATATCAACTGCCCCTGTATGGGATCTGTACTAGATGTCCCGCTATCCACCGTTACTCTGACTGAGGATATTGGCATGGGTGTCATGGCACTTATCATGCTCACAAACACATAACATCATTAAAAATCAATTGATTGGTGCGGGTGAGAGGACTTGAACCTCCACGCCTCTCGGCGCCAGAACCTAAATCTGGTGCGTCTGCCAATTCCGCCACACCCGCTAAGCCTATGATATGTATGTGATATCAGATTACATGAATTTTGTAACCCTTTTGTCACTAGTAATGGGTGAATAGTTCCCCTATATTGAATTGGCAAGTAAGAATTCACCCAAACGAAGAAATTTTTTATGACCACACTATCTACTAGTGACAAAAAAACTGACCTTTATCCCGTATTACCCTTGCGTGACATCGTTGTATTCCCCTCAATGGTGGTGCCGCTTTTTGTTGGCCGAGAGAAATCTGTTCGCGCACTTGAAGAAGTGGTGAAGTGTGAAGGAAAGATCATGTTGGTCACGCAAAAAAATGGTGGCGTGGATGATCCAACCGAGGGCGATCTCTATCAAATGGGAACACTGGCAAATATTCTGCAGCTGTTACGCCTGCCCGACGGCACGGTAAAAGTACTGGTCGAAGGTGGCGAGCGTGCGCTGATTAAAGAATATGTCGACAATAACGAATATTTTCAGGTGCTCGCAGATGAGGTTGATGAGACAGCCGGTGATGCACAAGAAACGGAAGCAATGTTTCGCACCGTGCTTGGCCAGTTTGAGCAATACGTAAAACTGAATAAAAAAATTCAGCCAGAAACATTAGGTACGGTTACTAAAATCACTAACCCTAGTTTGCTCGCGGATACTATTGCTGCGCACATGTCGGTGGATATTGCGGAAAAGCAAAAAATCCTTGAAATGCTGGTGGTTCCAGAGCGTTTGGAGCATATTTTCTCGCTGATGGAAAGTGAAATTTCGGTGCTCAATACCGAGCGTCGCATTCGTAGCCGCGTTAAGCGTCAGATGGAAAAAACCCAGCGCGAATATTATCTGAACGAACAGATGAAAGCGATTCAGAAAGAGCTTGGCGAAGGCGAAGACGGCAAAGATGAAGTTGGCGAACTGGAAGATAAAATCAAAAAAATAAAGATGCCAAAAGAGGCGCGTGAAAAATCACTCGCCGAGCTGAAGAAGTTGCGCACCATGAGCGGCATGTCGGCCGAAGCGTCAGTAATTCGCAATTATCTTGATTGGATGACGACCATTCCGTGGAAAAAAACGACCAAGATCATTAGCGATCTGAATTTCGCACAGAAAGTACTCGATGAAGATCATTACGGGCTGGATAAAGTGAAAGAACGCGTGGTGGAATATCTCGCCGTGCAACAACGTACCAAACAGGTAAAGTCACAAATTCTCTGCATCGTTGGCCCTCCAGGTGTGGGTAAAACCTCGCTGGCTAAATCAGTTGCACGTGCGACTGGCCGTAACTTTGTGCGCATCAGCCTTGGTGGCGTGCGTGATGAGGCGGAAATCCGCGGTCACCGCCGCACCTATATTGGTTCGATGCCGGGTAAAATCATTCAATCGATGAAAAAAGCAAAGTCATCTAACCCGCTTTTCCTTCTCGATGAGATTGATAAAATGGGCAATGATTTCCGTGGCGACCCTGCTTCTGCATTACTAGAAGTGCTCGACCCCGAACAAAACAGCACCTTCAACGATCACTATCTGGAAGTGGATTATGATTTATCGGATGTAATGTTCGTTGCCACCGCTAATAGCATGAACATGCCGCGCCCGTTACTTGATCGTATGGAAGTGATCCGCATTCCGGGCTACACGGAAGATGAAAAAGTACATATCGCCAAGCGCCATTTAATTCCCAAACAAATGAAGGCTCACGGGCTAAAAGCCAAAGAATGGGGCATTTCCGAGGAAGCGCTGCGTGATACTATACGCTACTACACTCGTGAAGCTGGTGTGCGTAATTTAGAGCGCGAAATGGCCAACATGCTGCGCAAGGCAGTCAAAGAGATTCTGACCACCAGCAAAAAAGCCTTGAAGGTTACCAAGACCAACCTAGGCAAATTTGCCGGCATCAAGAAATTCACTTTTGGTGAAATGGAAAAAGATGATCTGGTGGGTATGGTCACTGGCCTCGCCTGGACAGAAGTTGGTGGCGAATTGCTCGTCATTGAAGCGGTTACCATGCCAGGTAAAGGCAAGGTTGCCATCACTGGTAAGCTGGGTGATGTAATGCAAGAATCCATTCAGGCAGCGATCGCGTTTGTGAGATCACGCAGCCTTGAATTCGGCGTTATTCCGCCTGTGTTCCAGCAAAAAGATATTCACGTGCACGTGCCAGAAGGTGCTACGCCGAAAGACGGCCCTTCCGCTGGTATCGGCATGACCACGGCGATTGTGTCTGTGCTAACGGGCATACCTGTGAAAAAGAACGTGGCGATGACCGGTGAAGTTACCCTGCGTGGGCGCGTGCTTGCCATTGGCGGCCTCAAAGAAAAGCTACTTGCTGCACTCAGAGGTGGTTTGACAACGGTGTTGATCCCAGAGGAAAATGTGAAGGACTTGGAAGATATCCCTGATAACGTGAAGCGCGATCTGGAAATTATCCCTGTTTCTACCGTGGATGAAGTGTTGAAAAATGCACTGGTTCGTATGCCGGAAGCCACAGAGTGGACACCGCCGCTTCCAAAGGATATCCCGACACCCACCACTGACGGCGAAGGCATCGTTACGCATTAATTGCTAGCGAAATACGATCGTTTTTTTACCGTTTAGAAACACACGATGTTCCGTGTGATATTGCAACGCGCGTGCAAGCACTGCACATTCTACATCACGCCCAATGGCAGTAAGTTCGGCTTGTGAGTGTGCATGATCAACGCGCTGGGTTTCCTGCTCAATGATTGGCCCTTCATCCAAATCTGAGGTAACGTAATGCGCCGTTGCACCAATCAGCTTTACTCCACGATCAAACGCCTGTGCGTAGGGCTTCGCGCCTTTAAAGCTAGGCAGGAACGAGTGATGAATGTTAATTGCTCGCCCTGAAAGCGCTTCACACAGCGCCGGTGAAAGAATCTGCATATAGCGCGCAAGTACAACGGTATCAATATCGTGTTCATTGACCACCTTCAACACCGCCTCTTCCTGCGAGGCCTTAGTATCCTCAGTTACCGGCAGATGATAAAATGGTATATCGTGCCATTTGGCTGCCTTTTCCCAATCCGCATGGTTAGAAATAATTGCGGGGATTTCAATGTTTAGCTGGCCAGTAGAATAGCGATACAGCAGGTCATTCAAACAATGACCAAATTTTGATACCATCACCAACACGCGGCACTTGGCATCTTTATCTACTAACTGCCAATCCATACCAAATGGCTTAGCCACCTTCTCTTCAAAGCTCTTGCTCAACGCACTTTTATCTAGCGCTTTACTTTCCAGCGCAAAATCCACGCGCATGAAAAAACGTCCGGTTGATTCATCCCCAAATTGTGAAGACTCTAAAAGAAAACATTCCGCCTCTGCCAGAAAGCTACTAACAGCCGCTACAATGCCTCGAACATCTTTGCAGGAAAGCGTAAGTATATGTCGGTTATTGTGCATCATCAGGCAACCTCTTGCGCTTTGGAAAGTTCAACTAACACAGGGTTGTGGCGCTCGAACTTACATTCAAAGCGTGCACCCTTACCAATATCAGATTGCAAGGTAATCTCTCCTCCATGCAACTCTACAAAGCTCTTCACAATGGAAAGCCCAAGCCCTGTGCCTGAACGTTTGCCGGATTTAGCTGATGATTGTTCCTGTGAACGCCCTTTATAGAATTTGCTGAAGATAGACTCTTGTTCTTCTGGCGGAATACCCTGCCCCTGATCTTCGACCCACATGGTGACATATTCGCCGTCCACTTCTTTTGCGCCAAAGGAAATGGTCTGTCCTGCCTCTGAATATTTAATCGCATTGGAAAGAAGATTGAACAAAATTTGTTTAATACGAGTTTCATCACCGGTCATTTTGCCAAGTCTTGTGGAGCACTTAAATTCAACATCTATACCGAGCTCTTTGGTGCGCTCGGAAACCAGCGCCATGACGGATTTCATAGTGCTGTAAATACCAAACTGATGGATTTCAAGGCGCATGTAACCGGCTTCTACACTAGCCAAATCGAGAATATCATTAATCAATCGCATGAGGTGTTGTGAAGAATTATGGATGCCTTCTACATACTCTTTTTGTTTATCGGAAAGCTCGCCAAAATATTCCTGACTAAGCATTTCGGAGAAACCGGAAATAGATGTCAATGGGGAGCGTAATTCATATGATACGTTAGCAAGGAATTGCGTTTTTAGTTTATCAGCTTCTTGCAATGCTTCATTACGTTCACGTAGCGAACGTTCTACTACCGTGCTGTCAGTGATATCCATATAAGTAATCAGCGTCGCACCATCGGGAAGTGGTACCTTGCGCCAATCAATCACCTTACCATCGGTACGCTCAATTTGTTGCGCTAAGAAATCGCGCGCCTGAATATGCTCTACATGGTTTTTCTTGAAGGTTTCCCAGTCGTCATAAATAAACAGGTCCTTACTCTTCTCTACTACGTCTCTCACATGCGGTTCGGATTTGATGATGTCACCATCCAGGTTCCACATTTTGAGATAACCAGGGTTACACAGCTTCAGACAACCGTCTTCACCAAACACTGCCACGCCTTCATAAAGGTTGTCCAATGTTTCGCGCTGCACGGCAATTAGCGTATTATACGAGCGCTCTAATGCCAGGCGATCTGTTACATCTTCATAAGCAAACATGATACCGCCTAATGCATGTGGAAGCGCAATGACGCGTAGCGCTTTGCCATCAGGCAGATAGAAAAATTCTTCCTGCGGATCTATCAAATCAGTAAAGAGCTTGAGCTGCTGCTGTTTGAAAAGCTGGAAATTCGCCTGCTCTGGAAGCTTACGTTTTTCACGCAATGTTTCCAGAATTTCACCGTAAGTAGGATGTGATTCTAACCAGCCTTCATCCAGTTTCCAGAGTGCCGCAAAAGCATAGTTGTATGATTTTAGATGCATATCTGCGCCATAAATCGCCATGGCGCTCGCAGTACTTTCCAAAAGATCATCCTGCGCAGACATATGGCGCGTAAGATCCTGCTTCAGTTGATCAACTTCCGAAATATCAATCGCAAAACCAATGCAGGTTTTTTCTTCGGGAATTGGAAGCTCTGTAATGTGATAAAGGCGGCGTTGACCATTGACTACAATATATTGGCGATCATAAGCGGGCTGACCAGTTTTCATCGCGGTTTTAGCTACCGTGCGCACTTTGTTGCTAAGCTCAGGCACGCCATCTTCGGTATCGCTAACTTCTTCTACCGCTTCACCGTACGTGATGTTATAGTAACAAATGCCAAGCGATTCATCGCGCTGCCAAATCGGATACGGCGCCATGTTGATGATGGTAGAATAGTTTTTCAGATCGAGTTTGAGTTTCTCGTTTTCAACCTGCAAACGTTCTAGTTGTTCCTGCGCTTGTAGACCCGCATCCGCAGATGCGCACACAGCTCTGTAACGTGCGAAGGCAATAAACCACCCCACAAGCGCTATCAGCGCTACACACAGACCAAATATCGCAGTGCCGTCGTTAATCATACATTATGTTAATAATGCAAATCTTACGGCGTGTCATGCGATTAGTGCATGCAAAAAACTAGTAACGATAGCCTTCCGGCTTAAACGGCCCATCTACAGAAATGTCGAGATAGTCTGCCTGGTCTTTGGAAAGTTTGGTGAGTTTTACGCCAAGTTTTTCCAAGTGCAATGCAGCCACTTTTTCATCTAGATGTTTTGGCAATACATATACTTTGTTTTCGTAGTTGCCGTTATTTTTCCACAATTCGATCTGTGCCAGCACCTGGTTAGTGAATGAGGCACTCATCACAAAACTAGGATGTCCCGTTGCACAACCAAGGTTTACCAGACGACCTTTTGCCAACATGATAATACGCTTTCCATCGGGGAATTCTACTTCATCCACTTGTGGCTTGATCTCCGTCCATTTCATGTTGCTAAGCGCTGCAACCTGAATTTCGCTATCAAAGTGACCGATGTTACATACGATCGCACGGTCTTTCATTGCACGCATATGTTCCAGTGTAATAATGTCTTTGTTACCAGTTGCCGTTACAAAAATATCACCTTTAGACGCGGCTTCTTCCATCGTGGTCACTTCGTAACCCTCCATAGAAGCCTGCAGCGCACAGATTGGATCAATCTCTGTTACAATTACACGCGAACCTTGTGTAGCAAGCGATGCAGCACACCCCTTACCCACATCACCATAACCACATACCACAGCAACTTTACCCGCAAGCATCACGTCGGTAGCACGCTTGATTCCATCAGGCAGTGATTCGCGACAACCATAGAGGTTGTCGAATTTGGATTTAGTCACAGAGTTGTTCACGTCAATCGCAGGTACTTTCAAAGTACCTTTTTTCATCATTTCATACAGACGAAGTACGCCAGTAGTCGTTTCCTCAGAAAGCCCTTTGACGTCTTTCAAAATCTCAGGATGGCTGTCGTGCATGATCTTGGTAAGATCACCACCATCATCCAAAATCATGTTTGGCACCCAACCGTTCGGGCCCTTAATGGTCTGCTCAACACACCATTCGTACTCTTCTTCAGTTTCACCTTTCCATGCAAACACAGGCACACCTGTTGCCGCGATTGCGGCTGCTGCCTGATCCTGCGTGGAGAAAATATTACAGCTGGACCACCGCACTTCAGCGCCTAGCGCTGTCAGCGTTTCAATCAACACAGCTGTTTGGATAGTCATATGCAAGCAGCCTGCAATACGCGCACCTTTAAGTGGTTGGCTGGCACCGTATTCTTCACGTGTTGCCATCAGACCAGGCATTTCTGTTTCGGCGATGGAGATTTCTTTGCGTCCCCATTCAGCCAGAGAAATATCGGCCACTTTATAATCGGTGAATGAATTATCCATAGCGGTGCTTTCTTGTGCTGACATATAGTTTTCCTTTCAATTCAAATATGCGGGGAAACTAGCGGTTATAGAGAAAAAGGCAAGGTTTTTATGTCCGGCATGGCAGGCACAGCTTAGGACTGTTTTATTTCGATACGCGTGTCTACCGAGAGACGCGGCAATATCTCCAGCAGATCTTTTTGCAAAAGCGCTACACACCCCTCTGTAGGGCGATAGTCATCATGAGCGAGATGCATAAAAATGGCACTGCCCTTACCCGACACAATGGGAACATCATTATAACCAATAGGGATCACCAGATCATACACATGGCTTTCACGCCATAGTTTCTCATGTGATGCAGGGTAAGGTAATTTGACAGGCAGATTATATTCCGTACTTTGCGGATCATCGCACCAACCATCATCTTCTGCAATTATACAAAGCGGTAGCTTCGTTTTCGGGCGCTTGATACGGTCTGCACGATACCAGCACTCGCGTAGCGAAAATAACCCTATTGGTGTGGCGCCATCGCCTTCTTTCTTAGCAGAAGAAAAACCACCCTTGCCGGTCGCACAACGATAGGTTTTCTCTTGAAAATGAAATTTATTTCCTGTGACGATTATTTCAGCCACTTTGTTTCACCAGCTTAGGCTTGTGAGAAAGACGCAACCTAGCCGTTTTTATAATTTTCTCAGCATTTAACCCTGCTTCTTCATATTGTTTCTGCGGATTGCCGTGCTCAATGAATTCATCTGGCAAGGTTAGCGGCAATATGGTCGTATTGCCATTCATCAGTCCTTCATGCGCTGCAAATTGCATCACATGCGCGCCAAAACCACCGGCACTTCCCTCTTCTACAGTAATAATCAATTCATGGTTTTTGCACAGCTCACGAATCAGCGCCTCATCAAGCGGCTTGGCAAACCGTGCATCCGCCACTGTGGCATTTAGTTCTTCCGCTGCCTTCATACATTCGCTAAGGCGCGTTCCAAGCGACAGAAGCGCTACGCGTTCTCCTTCACGCACAACGCGCCCCTTACCAATCTCCAGTGGGACACCTTTCTCAGGCATATCAACACCTACCCCCTCACCACGCGGATAACGGAAGGCAATAGGGCCTTTATCGTATGAGCGAGCAGTGGCCACCATGTGTACCAGCTCGGCCTCATCAGCAGCAGCCATCACCACCATATTAGGAAGCGATGCAAGATAAGTAATATCAAAACTGCCACAATGTGTTGCGCCATCAGCACCTACTAAGCCTGCACGATCAATAGCGAAGCGTACTGGCAGGTTTTGAATAGCTACATCATGCACCACCTGGTCATAGGCGCGTTGCAGAAATGTAGAATAGATCGCACAGAATGGTTTCATTCCCTCAGCGGCTAAGCCTGCAGCAAACGTCACCGCATGTTGTTCGGCAATACCAACATCATACATACGATCTGGATAGGCCTGCGCGAATTTATCAAGCCCTGTACCGGATGGCATGGCCGCTGTGATGGCAATAATCTTTTCATCCTGCTGCGCTTCTTTGATCAGGCTTTCGGCAAACACTTTTGTGTAGCTTGGCGCAGAAGGTTTTGATTTTTTCTGCTCTCCCGTTTCTACATCAAACTTGCTCACACCGTGATATTTATCGTCCGATGCCTCGGCTGGCCCATAGCCATGCCCCTTCTTCGTCACCACATGCAATAGAATTGGCCCAGAGTCTTTTTCGTTTTTGATGTTTTTCAGCACCGGCAATAGGTGTGATAAATTATGCCCATCCACCGGCCCTACATAGTAAAAGCCAAGTTGCTCAAACAATGTTCCACCCACCGCGAGGTTGCGTGCCATATGCTCTGCTTTTTTTGCAAGGCGCGCCAATGGCTCTGGGAATTTCTTGGTTACTGCTTTGCCGATATGGCGGAAAGTGTGATAGGGGTGGGAAGAAAGCAGCCTTGCCAGATACGCACTCATTGCACCAGTGGGCGGAGCAATCGACATATCGTTATCATTGAGCACTACGATCAAACGTGTATCCAGTGCACCCGCATTGTTAAGCGCTTCAAACGCCATGCCCGCACTCATCGCGCCGTCACCAATCACGGCAATAACATCATGTTTCTCGCCTGCTTTATCGCGTGCCACGGCCATGCCAAGCGCAGCAGAAATAGAAGTGGAGCTATGCCCTGCCCCAAACGCATCATACTCGCTTTCATCTCGCCTACAAAAACCAGACAAGCCATCTTGCTGGCGAATAGTCTGCATACGATCGCGACGACCAGTCAGAATCTTATGTGGATAGGATTGGTGCCCTACATCCCAGATAAGTTTATCCTGTGGCGTATCAAACACATGGTGTAAGGCCACGCTCAACTCAACCACGCCAAGACCTGCGCCCAGATGGCCACCAGTTTGTGCCACAGATTCTACCATATCTGCACGTACTTCAGCAGCCAGCTGGATCAGCTGATCTTCACTGAAATCACGTATATCCTTCGGCTCGGATACGGTATCTAATAGTGGGGTTTTACCCATCACCTATTCCTCAATATAAGCAAGAACGCTAGGCTTACAGCGAAATGAAGCTTATGTCAGGCTTTTTTTGCCCTCGCCTCTATCTTCGACTCTTTTTTTCAGGGGGCGCCGGCGGCGGGTAGTATCCACCACCTGACTGTTGGATCGAGCCAGACGGCGCGGGGTTTGTTACGGATGGAGGCGTGCCATACATGGTGGAGCGGTTCTGTGTTCGTCGGCTACGCTTATTACTGCCAACCTTAATAGCGCCAGACGGCAGGTTTTTTGCCCCTGTCCCCCGCGTTCCTCGGTTATTACCATATGACATGTTCTTGCCATTTCGGCTAAAGCCCATCTTATTACTATCGCTATTATGTTCTTGAATGGCATGCACCAGCGGATTTTTTCCTTCCATGGCTTTTGCGCGCCGATCGCGCCCCTCTTCCACTGGGTTACGCCCAAAGGCCACCAGCAGCACCAACACCGCACCTACAATAACAACAAGCTTCATATTCATGTTATTAATATAGGGTATTTTCTATAAAATTTCAATAGCTTGAGCTATTTTTTAGGCTCAGATCTGCTGCAAACACCATAATAATATGGATTTTTGCACATGCAGACGGTTTTCTGCCTCATCAAACACTTTGGATTGAGGGCCATCAATTACCTGGCCGGTCACCTCTTTCCCACGATAAGCAGGCAGGCAATGCATAAAAATTGCTTCCGGCAGCGCACACTCCATCAGTGCAGAATTGACCTGAAATTCCTGAAGCAGCTCGGTTTGCTGTTCCTCATTTGGGTCGCCAATCGACACCCACGTATCCGTAATCACCGCATGCGCACCTGCCACTGCTTCTTTAGGTACGTCCATCACTTCCACCTTGCCCCCACGAGAACGCGACCACTCCATTACCTCTGGCAGTGGAATCAGTTTTGTAGGGCAGGCAATTTTCAGGGTAAAACCAAATAAGGCAGCCGCCTGAATCCAGCTTTGTGCCATGTTATTGCCATCACCAATCCAGGCAATATTTTTGCCTTCGATTGGCCCCACATGTTCTTCAAAGGTCATGATATCGGCCAATACCTGACATGGGTGGCTAAATTCAGTCAGCCCGTTAATCACTGGCATATCGGCATTTTCCGCCATCTCCAACAGCTTGTCATGGCTAGGACAGCGTAGCAATACGGCATCCACATAACGCGACAACACTTTTGCCGTGTCGGCTATGGTTTCACCCTGGCCTAACCGCATGTTATTACCACTAAGCCATAGCGCATGGCCACCTAGCTCAAGCATCGCCACCTCAAAAGAAACACGTGTGCGGGTTGAGTTTTCTTCGAAAATCATGGCCAATTTTTTACCCGCCAATAACGGCGGCATTTTTCCTGCTTTACGATCTTCTTTAAGTGAACGCGCATGTTTTAGAATCGAACGGAGATCCTTGGCGTCTATGTTTGAAAAATCTGTAAAATGGCGAATTGTCATACCCATTCCTCGCAACTTGTATTTATAATCTGTAGCGCCTCTACTACATGTTCTTCACCGATGATAAGCGGCGGCGTAATACGCAGCGTATTGCCTACTGCAGCCGTGGTTAGCAGCCCATGTGTGCGTAGTTTCTCTACCAGTTCCATGGCTGGTTTTTCCATGCCCATACCCAATATAAGCCCCATGCCACGTACTTCACTAAAGATGTGCGGGAAACGCTGGGCGGTTTCCTGCAATCCTGTTTTCAGTAGTGAACCCACATGCTGAACGTGCTCAAAAAATTCAGGCGCAAGCATCACATCTAACACCGCATTGCCAACAGCCATCGCTAACGGGTTTGCGCCATAAGTCGAGCCATGTGTACCCGGTTCCATGCAGGCGGCCACCTTGTCAGTGGTCATACAGGCTGCGAGTGGGAAGCCATTACCAATGCCTTTGGCAGTAGAAACAATGTCTGGCGTAATGCCCGCATGTTCATAAGCAAACAAGCTACCAGTACGCCCCATACCACATTGCACTTCATCAACAAAAAGCAGCAGCCCATGTTCGTCACAAATGTGGCGTAGCCCCTGCAGGAATTCATGGGTGGCTTCGTGAATACCGCCCTCGCCTTGTATTGGCTCCACTAATATGGCTGCTGTTTCACTACCAATCGCAGCTCTTACTGCATCCAGATTATTGAACTCTACCGCATCAAAACCATCTACCAACGGCTCATAGCCTTTGCGCGCAATCTCATTACCACCGGCGGAAATACAGGTCAGCGTACGCCCGTGGAACCCGTTCTTCATGGTGATGGTACGGAAACGTTCCGGCTTGCCATTAGCATCATGATATTTGCGGATCATTTTCAGGCCGGTTTCCACCGCCTCACCGCCCGAGTTACAGAAAAATATTTTGTCGGCAAAACTAGCAGCAGCCAAGCGCTCGGCCATGCGTGTAAGTCCCGGCATCTGATACATATTTGAGCAGTGCCACAACACATCCGCTTGGTCTTTGAGCGCCTGCGTAACGTGCGGATGGCAATGCCCAAGACTATTAACCGCAATGCCAGCCGCAAAATCCAGATAGCGCTTTCCATCGGGCGAAAAGAGATACACTCCTTCTCCACGGGAAATCGTAATACTGGAACGACGATATACTGGCAAAATAGCCGACATGTAAGAGTTTGTCCTATTGTTGGGAAACGCGGATTATCTGCCTGACTAGACTGCTTGTCAATAGTCAGGTTTTCAGGCGGTAGCCCTTGTTAAAAAGCCATGCAATAGTGAGCCACAGCACGATATTGGTGGCTGTAAGCACAATCAGCCCGGTGGTGATAGTACCATCTGTATAGCCAATCATGGCATAGCGGAACCCGTCGATCATGTAAAAGAACGGGTTGAAATGGCAGAGCTGTTGGAAGAATTCGGGCAATTGTTTGATGGAGTAAAATGTGCCGGACAAAAACGCAAGCGGCGTAATGATGTAGTTGGTGATAGCAGAAAGCTGGTCGAATCCTTGCGACCAGATGCCGGTGAGCACACCAAGCAGAGCTAACATCACGCTTGCTAGCAATACATAGACAATGGCAAGCCCCGCATGATGAAGCGAGAACGGCACGAACAGATATACTGCAATCGTCACCACGATACCCACCATGAAGCCGCGCGCGATACCGCCTATAGTCATGCTGAGCGTTACTTCATGCCCCGTCAGTGGTGGCATGATGATATCGATAATCACCCCCTGAATTTTACCCAGAATCAAGGATGAAGAGGTATTGGCAAACGCATTTTGCACGATCGCCATCATGATCAAACCTGGCGCAATAAACTGATTAAACGGAATACCGTCTACCATGCGTGTATTACCGCCCATGGCTAGTGTTAGCACGGCGAGAAAAAGGAGCGTAGTAATTACTGGTGCAATAACTGTCTGGTTCCAGACTTTCATGAACCGCCATATCTCGCGTTTAGCGAGCGTATATACACCGATGGTGTTGAAATTTTGCATGAGTCTGATGTAGCGCTGCGATTAGCAACTGGCAAGCTATTTTACTCTTGAGGAAGATCTTCACCTTTGATCATTTTCCACAATAGAGTAAAATTATGTTTTGTGCGCTCGCGGCTAAACGATATACGGTCAACATGCGTATCGGGCTCGTGTGGCTTGAGGCGAATACCCCATAAAGGACGCAGCCCATAAGGCAATGATGAGAAACGCGCATCGGCAATTATGTTGGGGTTGTCGTCTTGCTGCATCAACCAATTATCAGAAAAATGCGCAAAGCGTTTTATGTCATAATAATTTTTGGAACCTTCCGGCACAAGCCTTTTGGCGTCGTCCAGAGTGAATGCTTTCAGGCTCCCACCTTTGTAATATTTGATACCTTGCCACGGTGAAACATGCACCGCATCAATGTAATAACGCCCTTGATATTCATATTGTATGCGCCATGCCAGATTATTACCCAGCGAAGGTTTCACCAGCAGGCGCTCATATTGATGGCCACGCTCTTTAGCAAGGGCTATGAGTGCCTCCTTGGCGTTGTGATATTGGTAAAAACCCAGCGCAAAATAGCTAAGCGCGAAACACGCTGCGATGAGCATATATTTTCTTGCCTGCGTGATTGCCGCAGTAATAACCAGCCCGAGCAATGTCAGAGTAAACATCGGATCAATGATGGAGATGTTGTTCCACGATTCACGCGCATTGGTAAATGGCCACCAAAGATGCGTGCCGTAATTGGTCATGGAATCTAAAATACCGTGTGTGGCATAGCCCAACGTAGCAAATATATAGAGCCACAAAAACGGCACATATTTTTTATAACGCGGGACACACAACGCCGCCGCAACCAAACCGCCAATCGGCGCGAAGAAAAACGCATGAGTAAAATGGCGGTGATATTGCAAAGTTAAGAGCGGGTCACTGGAGGATTTAATCAGTATATCAATATCCGGCAACATGCCACCCACCACGCCAGCGATCAGCGCAGGGCGCATCCATTCTTTTTTGCGACAAGCAACGCCTGCACAAGTAGCACCTACAACGGCTTGTGAGAGTGGATCCATCTATTTACCGTGGCGCTTCATATAAGACTCTGCATAAGAGCAGATAGGAACAATGGTTAGCCCCTGCTCTTTGGCATCGGCTACCACCCCTTCCATCACCTTCGCTGCCACGCCTTTGCCGCGCAGCTCTTCTGGCACGAATACACGATTGATGGTGAGGTTACTGCCTTCCAGCACATAATCCGCCACGGCCAGATGGCCATCGACAGAGAGTTCATAGCGGTTTTGGGAAGTATTGTTGGTAATCATAGCTCTTCACATTTTCGTTGGCTTGAGACAGATGCGAAGCGGGCTTCAAAACCGTAGCGCAGCGTACATCTAGTACGTGAGCAACGGAAGTTTGAAGCCCGCAAGTAAGCTGGCCTAGCCAGCGGAAATTAGCGGCGTTCGCCTACGAAACGAAGCAACATGATAAACAGGTTGATAAAGTCCAGATACAGGTTCAGCGCACCCATGATGGATGCCTTGGCCAATGCTTCACCGTGGCCGCTGATCTGGTAATACATGTTTTTCAGCTTCTGCGTGTCGTATGCAGTCAATCCAGTGAAGATCAACACACCGATCACCGAAATGGCGAAGCCAAGCGCTGAGCTTTGCATAAAGATGTTTACCACTGAAGCAATGATCAGACCGATAAGCCCCATGATCAGGAACGAGCCCCAACCAGACAGGTCTTTCTTCGTAGTGTAGCCATACAGACTCATGGCACCGAACGTACCGGCCGTAATAAAGAAGGTACGGGCAATACTCTCACCAGTATAGATAAGGAAGATCGAGGTCATGGAAAGGCCCATAAGCACTGAAAACGCCCAAAAAGAGATTTGTGCGGTTTGCATGCTCATGCGGTTAATGCCGAAGCTAAGCCACAGCACCATGCCGAGTGGGGCGAAAGCTACCAACCAGCCAAGGCCACTCATGCCTACCTGACCATTTGCACCCATTGTATATAGCGCAGAAACTACTGCTGGTGAATTAGCTGCTACTAACGCCGTGATACCGGTCAAGGCCAAGGCGCTTGCCATATAGTTGTAGATACGCAGCATATATGCGCGCAGCCCGGCATCGTAGCCTGCAGCCTGTGACTGCGAATAATCTGCGGTACTAACTTTGGCGAAAGGATCGCGTAAACTCATGAAAAACCTCCTAGTTCATAATAAATGAGTACGTGTTACATACATTATATGGTGCCCGATGTCACCATTTCAACCAAAACCGGTGAAATACCCGATTTTTTTAGTCAGAATAAGGTTTTTTCTTGATTTTGCCTGTTATAGGGGCTAGATAACTCCTCCCTCAAGCGATCGGGCGAGGCATTGCCTTGGTTGCTTATTCTATCAACCTTAAACCATAAGGACAGGAAAATGCCAAAACTGAAGACCAAATCAAGCTGTAAAAAGCGCTTCAGCTTTACAGCCACTGGCAAAGTGAGAATGTCACAAGCCGGTAAACGCCACGGTATGAGCAAACGTACCAATCGTTTTATTCGTAATGCACGCGGAACCACCATCATGGATGAGTCGGATCAGCATCGCATCGTGCAATATATGCCCTACGGCAGTAAATAAGGAGAACGATCATGGCACACGCAAAATCAGGCGCAAATCGCGCTCGTCGTAAAAAAATCTTGAAAATGGCCAAAGGCTATCGTGGTCGTTCGAAGAACTGCATCACGGTTGCACGCCAAAAAGTTGAAAAAGGTCTGCAATATGCATATCGCGACCGCCGCGTTAAAAAACGTACATTCCGCAGCCTGTGGATCCAACGTATCAACGCCGGTGTACGCGAGCACGGTATGGTATATTCGCAATTCATGAGCGGCCTTGCAAAAGCCGGCATTGAAGTTGACCGTAAAGTGCTTTCCGACCTTGCTATTCATGAACCAGCTGCGTTCAAAGCAATCGTTGAGCAATCTAAATCAGCTTTGAAAAAAGCTGCCTAACCACTTACCTGTTATCCCCGCCTAGCGCGGGGATTTCGTAGGCCCGCATGGATACTGAAACACTACGCGCTGAGGCCTTAGCGGCCATTGACACATGCGCTTCCTCCAAAGAGCTAGAGGAGCGTCGCGTTGAATGGCTGGGTAAAAAAGGCAAACTTACCGAAGCACTTAAAACGCTTGGCAAAGCAAGCCCCGATGAACGTAAAACACTTGGTGCTGCACTCAACCAGATTAAAAAAGACATTGGCGAGGCGCTGGACGCACGCAAAGGCGAGCTTTCAGCTGCCGAGCTTAATAGCCGTCTGGAATCAGAAAAAATAGACGTCACGCTTCCTGCACAACCGGTACCCCAGGGGCGTATCCACCCTGTGACGCAAGTAATTGAAGAAATTACCGCTATCTTTGGTGATCTCGGCTTTAATGTCGAGGATGGACCAGACATTGAAGATGATGAACATAATTTCGATGCGCTGAACATTCCGGAATCGCACCCTGCCCGCCAGATGCATGATACGTTCTATCTAAAAGGCGATGGCAAAAAACAAACGCTACTTCGCACACACACATCACCGGTGCAAATCCGCGCGATGAAAAATGGCAAACCACCATTTCGCGTGCTTGCGCCCGGCAGCACCTATCGCTGCGATTCTGATCTCACCCACACACCAATGTTCCATCAGGTGGAAGGGCTGGTGATCGATAAAAACATTCATATGGGGCACCTCAAAGGTTGCATCAGTGAATTCCTCAAAACCTTTTTCGAGCTGGATGATGTGCCGGTGCGTTTCCGCCCGAGCTTCTTCCCGTTCACCGAGCCTTCCGCCGAGGTTGATATTGGCTGCACACGTTCACGCGAGGAGTTGAAAATCGGCGCAGGTGCGGACTGGCTAGAGATCATGGGCTGCGGCATGGTGCATCCCAATGTACTTAAAAATTGCGGCATTGACCCAGATGAATGGCAAGGCTTTGCTTTCGGTATGGGCGTCGAGCGTCTTGCCATGCTGAAATATGGCATACCGGATTTACGCACCTTCTTTGAAAACGATGTGCGTTGGCTGGAACATTACGGCTTTGACCCGCTGCATATTCCTTCACTGGTGGGAGGGCTGTAAATGAAGTTCACCCTTAGCTGGCTCAAAGACCACCTGGAAACCACCGCTTCGCTTGAGGAAATCAGCACCACGCTTACTGCCATCGGCTTGGAAGTGGAATCTATCACCGACCGTAGCGAGGAACTCGCGCCATTCACTGTCGCCAAAATACTGGAAGCAGAAAAACACCCTGAAGCGGATAAGCTGCAAATCTGCAAAGTAGAAAGCGATGCAGGCCAATTACAAATTGTATGTGGTGCGCCGAACGCCCGCGCTGGTCTTTACGTTGTGCTGGCAAAAGAAGGAACTACGATACCCGCCAACGGTATGGTGATTAAGAAAACCAAAATTCGTGGTGTGGAATCTAATGGCATGCTTTGCTCTTTCGATGAACTTGGAATTGAAGGAGACTCTTCTGGCATCATTGAATTACCGCAGGCAGATATTGGCTCTTCCGTTGCAGCACTGCTGGGACAAAACGATCCGGTGATTGAAATTGCTATCACACCAAACCGTGCGGATTGCCTTGGTGTACGTGGCATAGCACGCGATCTTGCAGCAGCAAAACTCGGCACACTCAAACCACTACCTAACACAGCCATGATTACCGGTGGTGAAAGCTCATCCGTTTCGGTGTCGATAAGCTCTGCCCATTGTCAGCAATTTATTGGCTGCATGATAAAGGGAGTTAAAAATACCCCCAGCCCGGTATGGATGAAGCAACGCCTAGAGGCAATAGGACTACGCCCTATTTCATCACTGGTAGATATTACTAACTACATTACGTTTGATCTTGGCCGCCCCTTGCATGTCTATGATGCAGATAAGCTAAAAGGCAATTTAGTGGTGCGCGATGCGGTAGGTGGCGAACCACTGGCTGCACTGGACGACAAACATTACGAACTCGAAGAAGGCATGTGTGTTATTGCCGATGATTCTGGTGCACTCGGCCTTGGCGGCATCATTGGTGGCACCTCCACTGGCTGCGATGAAACCACTACTAATGTATTTTTAGAAGTTGCACTGTTCGAACCCACCCATGTGGCAGAAAATGGCAGAAAGCTACAAATCGAATCAGACGCACGTTATCGTTTTGAACGCGGCATTGATGTCGCATTCTTAGAAGAAGGCGCAAAACAAGCGCTGCGATTGATCAAAGAACTATGTGGCGGCACGGCCAGCGATTTGGTGATGGCCGGCGGCACCCCTGACTATAAGCGCACCATTAAACTGCGCAATAAACGAGCAACAGAACTGGGCGGCGTGGATATACCATCCCAGACGATTGCAGATATATTGAAAGCACTTGGCTTTGACTGTGAAGCAGAAACCAATGGCTGGCAAGTGGTGCCGCCATCATGGCGCGCGGATGTAGCAGGTGAAGCGGACCTTGTAGAAGAGATTCTACGTATTCATGGCTACGAACATATACCCCCCACCCCTTTACCAAAGCTTGCTACGATTGGTAAACCTGCCATCAACCTGTCACAAAAACGCGTACATCTTGCAAAGCGTTTGCTTGCAACGCGCGGCTTTATGGAATCTTGCAGCTGGTCGTTCACTTCAGCAAAGCAAGCTGCCATGTTTGGCGGCAGCAATGAGGCACTTACGCTGCTTAACCCAATTTCTGCCGATCTGGATACGATGCGCCCCAGCCTGCTTCCGAACTTACTGGAAGCGGCAAAGAAAAACGCTGCACGTGGTTTTAGCAATCAACAACTTTGTGAAGTAGGTTTGCAATTCTCAGACGTCACGCCGCAAGGCCAACATACGGTGGCAGCGGGCATTCATCTAGGCACACACCGTAATTATGTGCATGGCGAGCAATTCCAGGAACAGACCCCACCACTTGATGTGTTTGATGCGAAAACCGAAGCAATGCATGTGCTTTCTTCGCTCGGCGTCAATAAATTTAATATCACCACAGATACCCCCACATGGTATCACCCAGGTCGTTCTGGTGCCCTGACGTTAGGTGGTAAAATTATTCTCGGTTATTTTGGTGAAATTCACCCTGGCTTGTTACCACATTATGATTTGGATGCACCTGTGATCGGCTTCGAAATTTTCCTTGATGCGATCCCTACTCCACGCGCCAAAAGCAAGGCTAAAGCCAAATTACAGCTTTCTGACTATCAGGCCACGGAGCGCGATTTTGCTTTTATCGTGGATGAAAAGGTTGCCGCTGCTGACATCATTAAAGCAGTCAGCAATGCGGACAAAAAACTCATTACTGATGTAGAAATTTTTGATGTGTATGCGGGTAAGAATGTGGATGATGGCAAGAAATCCGTTGCGGTGCGCGTCCGCCTGCAATCATTTGAGCGTACGTTAAGTGACGATGATATCGGCACCGTATCAAAAGCAGTTGTTGCGGCAGCTGACAAAGCTTTTGGCGGCGTTCTTCGCCAATGACACCAGACTTCTGGCACGACGCCAAAACCCACCTTTCCAAAAAAGACAAAACACTAAAAAAGATCATCGCCGGTTATGATGGCGAGATGATGGTCACACGCGGTGATGCATTTTATACACTCGCTCGCTCGATTGCCGGTCAGCAAATCTCCGTAAAAGCGGCAGATAGCATTTGGAAACGCATTGAAAGCGCCACCAATATAACTCCAAAAGCCGTGCTGTCATTATCGCACAAGGAGCTACGCGCCTGCGGTTTATCGAACAGCAAAGTGACCTATATGCAGGCGCTCGCTGAGCATTTCCGCGATAATGCAAAGCAAATTAAACACTGGCCAGAGATGGATGATGAGGAAATCATCAAGGAGCTAACTACAGTAAAAGGCATTGGCCGCTGGAGTGCGGAGATGTTTTTGTTGTTTCATCTAGCGCGCCCGGATGTGTTTCCTGTAGGGGATCTTGGCCTGCTAAAGGCTATTTACCGCCATTATAATGCCAGCGAGAAAATGCCGCTGCCCGAAGTAAGAAAGCTAGCTGAGCCTTGGAAACCCTACCGTAGCGTAGCCACATGGTATTTATGGCGCTCGCTTGACCCATTACCGGTGGCTTATTAGTTGATAGTTCGCGAGCGCTAGTATAGTTTGCTTGCTCACATTACCACTAATAGACAAGTTGACGTTATGATTCCTCGTTATTCACGCCCTGAAATGGCCGCTATCTGGTCCGACGAAAGCAAATACCGCATTTGGTTTGAAATTGAAGCCCACGCTTGTGATGCGCTGGCAAAACTTAAGGTAATACCTGAAGAAGCTGCCAAAACCATCTGGAAAAAAGGCACTTTTAGTGTTGAGCGCATTGATGAGATCGAACGCACCACCAAACATGATGTTATCGCGTTCCTCACCAGCGTGGCAGAAAATGTGGGGCCAGAATCACGCTTTATGCACCAGGGCATGACAAGTTCTGACGTGCTGGATACCTGCCTTTCTGTACAGCTTACTCGCGCCACCGATATCTTACTTAAAGATCTGGATGACTTGCTGGCCGCGCTGAAGCGCCGCGCACTGGAACATAAAGATACGGTTTGCGTGGGCCGCAGCCACGGCATACATGCCGAGCCGGTCACCTTTGGCCTGAAAATGGCCAGCTACTACGCTGAATTTGAGCGCTGCAAAGAACGCCTTATCGCAGCTCGTAAAGAAATTGCCACTTGCGCTATTTCCGGCGCGGTGGGCACGTTCGCTAACATCGATCCATTTGTTGAAGAACATGTTGCGAAAGAAATGGGGCTTATTGCTGAACCTGTTTCCACGCAGGTGATCCCGCGTGACCGCCACGCGATGTATTTCGCGACACTGGGTGTGATTGCAAGCTCTATGGAGCGCTTGGCCGTTGAAATCCGCCACCTGCAACGCACCGAGGTGTTGGAAGCAGAGGAGTATTTCTCGCCGGGGCAAAAAGGCTCATCGGCCATGCCGCATAAACGCAACCCGGTGCTTTCGGAGAACCTGACCGGGCTTGCTCGCATGGTGCGTGCCTATGCCCTACCCGCCATGGAGAATGTGGCGCTTTGGCATGAGCGTGATATTTCGCACTCTTCAGTAGAACGTATGATTGGCCCCGATGCTACTGTTACCCTGGATTTTGGCCTTGTGCGCCTGACGGGTGTGGTGGATAAGCTGGTGGTGTACCCAGATAACATGCAGGCTAATATGGACAGTATGGGCGGTTTAATCTTCTCCCAGCGGGTTCTGCTAGCGCTAACACAGGCGGGTGTTTCTCGCGAAGATGCATATGTACTGGTGCAACGCAATGCGATGAAGGTATGGGAAGAAAAAACAAACCTGATTGATGAACTTTCTGCTGATGCGGATGTCACCAAACATCTTTCAGAAGATAAGCTCAAAGAGTTGTTCGACCTGAAATACCACACCAAAAACGTGGATACGATTTTCAAGCGTGTCTTTGGATAATTTCGCGCTACATCCCCGTCTTGCCGCTGATACGCTGGTTATCGGCGACCTGCCTATGTGCCGCGTGTTACTGATGAATAACAGCACTTTCCCATGGCTGATTCTTGTGCCACGCCGCACCGGAAAAACCGAGCTTTTTGACCTTGAGCCCAATGACTACAAACTGGTAATGGATGAAGTCCGCGTGGTTACGGAAGCCTTTTCTAAACACACTAAAGCAGATAAAATGAACGTCGCCACACTGGGAAATCAGGTACCGCAATTACACATTCATGTGATCGCTCGTTTTGAAAATGACCAAGCGTGGCCGAACCCCGTTTGGAATGCCGAAGGCATTGACGCAAAAGCTTATGCGCCCCAGGATGGCACGCAAAAAACGACAGAAATTGGGGCTTTACTGCCGCTCTTATAAGATTACAAAGATGTAATGTATTTTCCGTAGCATGAGCAGAAAGTAAGTGCTAAATTCTCGTGTCTTTAACGTAAGACGTTCAACAACTTATTTGAGGATTACCCCATGAAAAAAACTCTCGCTCTTATCGCAGCCTTTGGTCTTATTGCCAGCCCTGCGCTTGCTATCGAAGCCGCTAATTCTGCTAAAGATGACGTAGTCAAAAAAGTAGAAGAAGAAGCCATGAGAATTCACACTGAGCAAGCGGAAAAAGCTGCCCCTGTTGCAGAAGCTGAAGCAAAAGCAGAAGCCGCTGGTGATGCTGTGAAAGAAAAAGCTATGAAAGCTGAAGAAGCCGCTAAAGCTGCCCCTGCTGCAGGTGAAATGGCTGAAGAAGCAAACGAAGAAGTTGAAGGGCACGACGCTCACTAATCAACTTCCTATAATGTAAAAAGCGCCGGATATTTCCGGCGCTTTTTTTGTGTCTTAATATACCTGTAGTGGGTATAGGAAAAAAATTAACCATTTTTCTCCGGGCAGCCTATAATTATTAATTTTTGACGCATATCCATAGCCCTCATCATTGCGAATGATTCTTAACATACTGAGTTTTATATACTTAAAAAAAACTTTGGAAAAGCGCAGAATAGCTCTTGAAATTAAGGTTTAGGGGGACTAAAACCCATACACCAAATGAGAATAATTATCATTTGCCAGGGGCACAGAAATGAACGCATTGAATATGAAGACTAATGTAGAAGGTTACAACCATAACCCCGTGAGGGTATGCGTTGCCGCTGCAATACTGCTTACTTCATCCGGATGCAGCACATCTAATATATCGCAAGACTCCTGGGAGCACGCGGCCATTGCCCACACACAAATGCTAAGCGCCGCCAATGATAATAATGCTGCACCCAATAGCAGTGTAGTACTCGATAACTACCTCGAATCGTTTTAAGATAGTCTATCTAAGCAGTTCTTTAGTTCGAAATAGCCTTACAATTCCACGTGCTTGTTTTATTCCTAAGCCGGTAGTCTAAAAATCCCTTTGCCCCTTTAAAAACGATCTCATGACTAGCGTCGCCAATTTCCAGGCAAGCATCTTTAGATGCAAGCCCCATATGTTCATATATTTTGCGAATCATAGGATAAATGTTTTTGGCACCGTCTGTACGGTTTCCTCCATCATGCTTGCCTGCCTCAATGAATAAACCAGCTGGCGCCACCAGGAATGAAAGCATGACATCATCAAACTTTTCTAAAAATGCCCAGGGAATAATAAAACCGCTAAGGGGGTACTTCCAATTAGCGGCTTTGTAATCATAACCCGCAAGCTTTGGAGATCGCTTCTCTACCCATTGGCTAAGCACTACAGCATCAAAACGCGTATCGATAGCAGCTAGGAAATGGGCAATAGTTCCACCGAGACTAATGCCATATACGCCAATATTATTGGCATCTATTTCTGGCAAGGTCGTCAAATAATCCATAGCAGATGTAAGCGTCCCTACCTCTGCCCCCATCAAACCGACAGCGAGACTACGGCCACGCATATCGAGCGCATTACGGTATTCTTCATAACTGGTGTCTTTTTTCTTTGTCGTTTCGGTAATCAACTGTGGGACATAAACAGCGTACCCCTCTTCCAGCAGGCGTTTAGCAAATTCATGGTGATAATCTTTTACCGTATAAGTTTGCGCTGAATCCAGTCCCAGCAAACGTTCAGGTCCTGCTGCTGTGCCATGAATAGCCATGACCAATGGAAGCGGTGCAGTAGCACTTTTAGGTACACCTAGAATACCATACGAATCTATTAAACCTTCACACACAGAAAGATGTAATCGCCATAAATCAAATGGCATATCTGTATCTATTTTTGTTTTTTTAATAAGTTTTGGAGGAGTACTTTTTCCACATTCATCAGGTACACCCAGTACATCTTGTAACTCTACACGATAATTATCGATAACCGGAGCAAGTTCATCCTCGGGTAGTGATAATAATCGCTTAACTTCTTTCTCCCGCTGAGCAGCCAACTCGGCCTGCCTATGCGATAAATAGCGGTGCAGGGAATGGTAAAATTCGATACCCCCTTGCGTCATACGTGTAGCGTCTGGCTCTTTAGTTACAGCCGCATTTGCAGCTCCTGTAGCTATTGTTAAAACACATAGGAATATAAGGTATAAAAATCTCATGGCATCTGCTCAATCATAGGCTCCAAAGTGGTCGCCAAATGCTCTCCAATCAACTGATTTCCACGATCACCAAAATGCACATGATCTGCAAATACGGACTGATGTTCGCGAATGATAGCATCGTCTGCATCCACATAATGAAGTGTTTCACTGCCCTTCAGCGCGTTACGAATTTTTTCATAGGTATGGGCATGATACTCCGGCAAGCCTAAGAAACGCTTGGCATTATTATCAACGATAGCTTGCTCATAGGCGGTAAGTTTTTTGGATGTTTTATATAAAGTAGGCTGCAAATAAACCATGAATTTAACACCGCTATCTTTTGCTAAATGCTGCGCGCTGCGAATATTCTGCATAAATTCTTCTACCATCATATCGACTGGTATCTGAGTGTCTTCTAATTTTTCAAGCAGCTGTTTTTCTGCTTGTTTTCCACGCAATTGGAAAAGCAATCGATCTATAAAAAAATGCGTTTTCAGTGAGTAATCACTCCATTTAGGGGGCAACAAAGAAGCATCAATGCCACCATCAAACCGCTCAATTAAAACACTGCTTCGTACAGGCGCATTGGCAAGTGCATTACGTAGTTTCATCATATCAGGGCTAGTGTATTCCTTTTTACCTTTATAGCCGTAATACACATCATTCCAGCCGGTAAACATTACCCATATATCGGGCTGAAAATCACGAATAATATAGCGAAACATGGCTAATTCCTGCCAGGAAACATAGCCACCTACACCAGCCGAAATGACACGTATCTTTCTTCCCGGAAATGATTTTTTCAATGCGCTTTCTGCTGCATAGCTATACAGGTTTTTTTGCCTTACACCCGCTCCCCAAGCCGTTGAACCTCCTGTTATAAATACGCGGATTTCACCTTCTTCTTTTTGCGCGGGAAAGTCTTCATCATAACGCATATGTTGAGCGTTCGTCTTCCACCCTCTTCCTTCGCTGGAGGCTTTGGGGAAATGCCCAAAAAAAGTAGAATAGGTCATATAAGCGACGTCGTCCTGCGCATAATAGCATCCATCAGCAGAATCATAAGCCTCGCGCTCACCCTCACAAAGCTCATCAACCGTCTTCATTTTCTTTTGTTCTGCACTATCCAGCGCGTCTGCAGGGGGAATTTGACGTAACATGCCTTCCGCTATAAAAAACAGCCCCCCGAACACGAGAGCCATCAGACCTATAGTAGAAAAAAAACGCTCAATACGTGTTTGCGTGGTCATCACCATGTGTATCCTCAAAAATATTGACCGAACATAAGCGATTCATACAATGATTGCATCAAGATAAATCAATATGATGACAAACATGCCTGCCGTTAAAGACCTTCGTACATTTGGATTAATGTGGTGCGTTATATTAACCATCATCGGGCTATGGCCATATCTGTTTTCTTCAGGTGAACCCAATCATCTCTTGCTGGTTATCGCGGCGGGCTTTGGCAGTTTTGCTGTCATATGGCCGCAATTGTTTCATTACACCAAACTATTTCAACTATGGATGGCGATTGCCCATATGCTGGGAAAAATCAACTCAATGCTGGTTATTTTCTTGATGTTTCTTGTACTTATCGTGCCGGCAGGTATTATCATGAAATTATTAGGCAAAGATCCGTTGACGCGAAAATGGCATAAAGAAAAAAGCTATTTCGTAAATCGGGACACACAGCCTGGCAGTATGAAAAATCAATTCTAAAGGACCTCACATGACAATTGTTGGAGAATTATGGGCATTTCTTCGGATTCGAAAGAAATTTTGGCTCTTTCCTATTATCCTTGTCATGCTATTGCTTGGTGTGTTGGTGGTATATGCACAAGGCTCTGTCATAGGCTCTGCAGTTTATACGTTATTCTAGCATGTATATACTTGGCATCTCAGCGTTTTATCATGATTCGGCAGCTTGCCTTATTCATGGTGAACAAATTATTGCCGCCGCACAAGAAGAGCGTTTCACCAGAAAAAAACATGATCCGTCTTTTCCGGAAAACGCCATACGTTATTGCCTCAAAGAGGCCGGCATTACCCTTGAAGAAGTGAGCCATATTGGCTTTTACGACAAGCCTTTTTTAAAATTTGAGCGTTTATTAGAAACCGCTATTGCAGAGGCACCTTGGGGCTTTCGCCCTTTTGCTGCCGCTGTTCCCGTATGGCTTAAGGAAAAGATGTTTCTACGCAAGCTGTTGGTTGATGAGTTGATGCTAATACAAAACCAAAAAGACAGTGCCCTAGAGAAGCAATTTGCGAACAAACTACGGTTTGCCGAACACCACCAATCACACGCAGCATCGTGCTTTTATCCCTCGCCGTATGAAGAGGCTGCCATCCTAACCATGGATGGTGTGGGAGAATGGGCAACCACCTCTATTGCACATGGCAAAGGTAACGATATTACCTTCCTTAAAGAGATCCATTTTCCCCACTCACTCGGTCTATTTTATTCTGCTTTTACCTATTATGCCGGATTTAAGGTTAACTCAGGTGAATATAAGTTGATGGGGCTTGCCCCCTATGGCGAACCTAAATACGCAGACCTTATTCGCGAACACCTCATTGATATCAAGGAAGATGGCTCGTTTCGTCTGGATATGAAATATTTCAATTACACGGTTGGGCTGACGATGACCAATCAGCGGTTCCATGATTTGTTTGGCCGGGCCCCTCGCAAGCCAGAATCAGAGCTTACGCAGTTTGATATGGATATTGCTGCCTCTATTCAGGAGGTCACAGAAGAAATCATGTTGCGACTAGCAAGAACCGCCCGCAAATTGACCGGCGCTGATGCCTTAGTGCTTGCAGGTGGGGTTGCGCTAAATTGCGTAGGTAATGGCAAAATACTACGTGAAAAGATTTTCAAACATATATGGATACAGCCAGCGGCAGGAGATGCAGGCGGCGCACTAGGTGTGGCGCAATCTATCTATTATCAAGAACTACAAAATACACGAAAACTTTCACTCCCAGATGGAATGCAGGCATCAGGCTTAGGGCCGCAATTTTCTACCACCGAAATTAAAACCCAGCTTGATGCACTCGGCGCTATCTACCATGAAACACCGGAAGAAGAACTGTACGACACAACCAGCAAAGCGCTTGCTGATGGCAAAGTAGTTGGCTGGTTTCAAGGGCGTATGGAATATGGCCCTCGTGCATTAGGCGCACGTAGCATTTTAGGAGACCCACGCAACACAGAAATGCAATCGCAAATGAATCAGAAAATCAAATTTCGCGAGAGCTTTAGGCCATTTGCCCCTGCCGTACTGCGTGAACGTGTGTCTGATTATTTTGAAATGAATGAAGACAGCCCCTATATGCTACTCGTAGCGCCTGTGAAAGAATCTATCAGGTATGATGCGCCTAGCTCATACCACTCCAAATTAGAACTTATTAAAACCCCGTTGTCAGAACTACCTGCCATTACTCACGTAGATTATTCCGCACGCGTACAAACCGTTGATGAAAACAGCAATGCACGTTTCCATGACCTGCTTAAAAGCTTTAACGCATTAACCGGTTGCGGCGTATTAGTGAACACGTCATTCAACATACGTGGCGAGCCACCTGTATGCACACCTGAAGATGCGTATTTATGCTTTATGCAAACCCACATGGATATGTTGGTGATAGAGAATATAGTACTACATAAGTCCGAGCAGGACACACGGCCAGCTATCAATAGCAGCTTGGCCTCACGCACCTTAGACTGATATATAATTTTCTAGCGGTGATGGTATGCACGGCTGATTTCCCAATAGAATCAAAGAGATACCGACTCCCAATATTCATCCGAAGCGCTTAATAGTAGCTCGGATAGGTATATTATTTATTATTTAACCCTTTAATAGTTATAATACCTATCATGATAACACTTGAACAGATTAAAGCAGCGCGCGCGATGCTTAATTTTAGCCAGAAGCAATTGGCTGAGAAAGCTGGGATTGCTGTGGCTACGCTTAATAATATTGAGCGCGGCGCACAGACGGACCCCAAAATAAGTACCATGCGCGCTATTCGGGAAGCGTTAGAAAGCGAAGGCATTAGCTTTATCAATGAGCCCCTTGGTGGTGTTGGCCTTACTCTTTCGCCTAAGAATATCTCTATCGAAAATGCACTTATTCTTATTATCGATGATAGTAAAGCAGATAGGATGCTATATAAAAGCTGGTTAAGCAAAGCACCAGGCAAGGCATATAAAATCATCGAGGCCGAAAACGCTGTACGGGGATTTGATGCATTTGTAACGCATCGACCACAATGTATTATTTTAGATTTCATGATGTATGGAGCCGATGGGTTTCAGCTGCTCGCTGCTATGAAGGAGGAGAACATCACGCTACCACCCATTATTTTTATAACCGGTATGCACAATGAAATTTTGGAAGACAGCGCCAAATCGCAAGGCGTACACACTTACTTAAACAAACAAATCCTATCTAAGGAAGATTTATATGATGCAGTGGAGAGCGCTCTTAAGGCTTAGCATCTTTTTAAGCGGGATACTCATCACGCCATTAGCACAAGCTAACGGCGATGGCATCATTTCGTGGCATAGCACCAATATACAATTGCTTCGTGGGCATGATTATGAGTTAGGCACTCAAGACCGCTCTCTTATTACCTTTGAGCATGCAAATGGCTGGACATACGGTGACTTTTTTATGTTTGTGGATTACACATTCCCGGACGATGGAGACACTGCCTACTATGCTGAGTTTTCTCCACGTTTTTCCTTGGGAAAAATTACTGGGCGTGATTTTTCCTATGGTATTATCAAAGACATCCTAGTCTCTACGACCATTGAAAAACCAAAATATCAAAAAGCACGTTATCTTTATGGTGGTGCAATTGACTTTTCCTTACCAGGCTTCGACTTTTTCAGTAACAACCTATATGTGCGTGATGATCCAACTCTACATGGAAAGACATGGCAGGTAACCTTGGCATGGAAGCGTCCTTTTACAATCGGCCGCACTTCATGGGTAACAGAAGGTTTTGCTGATTTTGCCGGTGCTGAAGGAGGAGCCCGCCCTAACCAGCTTATTGTACCGCGCCTATTACTGGATGTAGGCGCATTGACCAATATTGGAGAAAATAAGGTATGGGTAGGGATGGAATATTCTTACTGGCATAACAAATTTGGTGTAGATGGTAAAACCGAATCTGTGCCGCAACTACAAATGAAGTGGGTATTCTAATGCAAGGCTGGGTGGTGTTTTTTGTAAAGTCGTTACTAATAGCGACCACCTATGCTGGGCTTGGCAGGTTGGCGCTTATGCTTGGCATACCACCTGGGTTTGCAGCCCCTATCTGGCCATCTGCTGCTGTTGCGTTAGTTGCTGTATTATGGGGGGGCTATCGCTATTTGCCTGCAGTGCTGATAGGTGCCATTGGTGCCAATTTGATTGTATCTTCGAGTTTGGGCGGCGATATATCAACATTGCGATCCATCACCCCGACGCTGTTTATTAGTATTGGAGCCACATTACAGGCCGCATTCTCTGCTTTTGTTGTCAAAAAATATGCGAGCTCTTCGTTTGCTTTCACTACGCTTAATAGCGTTGCCTCTTTTATTTTTTGGGCTGGAATGGTTGGCTGTTTAGTCAATGGTTTTTTAGGGCCTATGACACTACACCTATTCAATATTTTACCAGCGGAACTATTAGCATCCAGTATATTTACCTGGTGGGTTGGAGATGCCATTGGGGTGGTACTGTTTTCTCCAGCATTGTTATTACTACTCAATAATGAGTCCTCTAAAATTCGTAAAGCAATCGTTACCTTGCCAATTTTGCTATTTGCAACAATTGCGATATTTACCTTTTTTGATGCTAAGGAAGACCAGCTATACAAGAAGCAAAAAGACTTTGACGCGCTTGGCAAAGAAATAGCGACCGAGCTTGAAAAAGATATCCAGATTTACCTCAATATATTAGAAGCGAATGCCAGCTTTATCAATGCTTCTGAAAGCGCTACAAAGAAAGAGTTTATTGCCTTCACTAAACGCTTTACCGATAGATATCCGCACATACTGTCACTTTCCTGGAACCCAAAAGTTACCCAAGAAAACCGCAAGGCATATGAAGAAAAGGTCAAAGGACAAGGGTTTCCCGACTTCACCATTAAAGATCGGTTTGGCATAGGGAATATCAGCCCCTCACCCGTTCGAGACATTTACTTCCCAGTTACTTATTTGCACCCATTTAAGGGAAATGAAGCAGCACATGGGTTTGACACCTATGGCGAAGACAAAATTGCTAACGCAAGAAAAAAAGTGTTGGATCGGGCGCGCGATGAAGGAAGAACCATTGCTACAGGAAGAATATCTGTTGTACAGGCCGAGGGAGAATATGGGCTGCTATTCTACCACCCGGTTTATAGCAATGACATTAAAGACGACTCAATTGCTTCACGGCGCAAACATCTGATTGGCTACACTGCAGGTGTCTTTATCATGCCGAAGATGCTTGAGGGGTTAGCCAAGTTGGCAGATGAAGCAAAGGTTGATTTCATACTGAATGATCTTAGCGCGCCAAAAGATTTTCAGCTGCTGTATGATTCACGAACTCCAGATCATCAGGAACCGAAAGAACCAATAATCATACCCGATGGCACCCTTGTTTCCGATGTTCATTTTGAGGTTGCAGGGCATAACTGGCAGATAAAATTTATACAAAAAACAGGAACGGTTACCACTAACCAAGGCTGGGATTTATGGTACCTGCTCATTGGCAGCCTATTATTTTCTGCTGTTTTTGGCACAGTTTTAATCGTTGTCTCCGCTAAAACAGAAGCAATACAAAAAGATGTAGAAGATAATAGTATCCATAAAACACTACTTATCCCCATAACTGCCTCTGGCCTCGTACTGTTAATTACTGTCATCATATGGCAGCAGTTTGAAATACAAGAACGGACATTAATTCAAGTAGCGGTAGAAGACGAATCAGAAATTATAGGAACTAATATTACTACACAGATGGACAGTGCTATCATCGCACTTCAACGTATGGCACAACGCTGGGAAACCGGAGCAGGCACACCAGAAGAACGATGGCGCATTGATGCAAAAAACTATGTAGAAGATTTTACAGCACTCACTACGGTGGAATGGGTTGACGAGACCTATCATGTGCGCTGGGTAGAGCCATTAGAGGGAAATGAAGAAGCAGTGGGACTCAACATTGCCTTTAATGAAGAACGAAAAAGGGCCTTAGTAGGTGCGGCTAATGAACAACGCATCACCCTCACACCACCATTAGACCTCGTGCAAGGATATCGCGCAGTAATCTCCTATGTGCCTATTCATATCCAAGGTCAGTTTGATGGGTTTATCGTCGGCATTTACGATATGGGCACATTCCTGAAGGGCGTTCTGTCTGAGGAAGAGGCCAAGCTTTATAATATTTTGATCAAGGATGGAGAAAGAACGATTTTCCAGAATGCCCAAGCCAGCGCATTTGATACGCCATTTGTAGCCGAGAGGAAACTAGAACTATTTAACCGTACCTGGCTCATTTCTATCAGCCCTAAGCAAGCATTATTAGTGTCGAAACAATTATTTCAAAAAGAAATTTTACTATATGGCGGTATATTATTGTCACTATTGGCTGGATTCGCGGTCTATACTGCCATCATCTCAAACCAACGTAGTAAACTACTTAGTATACGAAGTGAAGCCCTCATGGAGAGCGAGGCAAAAGCACGTGAAGCCAAAGTGTTTTTAGATCTGATCAATGCCAACAACCCAGATCTCATTTTTGTGAAAGATGCTGAATATAGAATTGTCCAGGCCAATCCTGCTTTTATGGATGCTTACCCTAAAGACAAGTGGAATAAGATTATTGGCTATACTACTGTTGAAGACTACCCAAAAGAGCAGGCAGACACCTTTTTAGAAAAAGATAGAGAGGCTTTCGAGAAAGGTTATTCAGAGACCCTTGAAAAAATTAACCTCCCAAGTGGGGAGCCTCGTATATTCTCTACTAAGAAAATACGATTTGAAAATACTGAAGGCACTCCTTTTATTCTGTGCATTGCTCGTGATGTGACAGAACGCGAAAACTTGATTGAACGGATCACCCTCTCCAATACAGAGCTCGAGCGCTTCGCATATATCGCCTCACACGACATGCAAGAGCCAATTCGTATGGTAACCAGCTTTAGTGAAATCATTGCCACTGACTATTCTGAAGTCCTTGATGATACTGGTAAGGAATACCTTAATTTAATAGTAAGCTCCGGGCAGCGAATGAAAGATCTAGTGGAAGATTTGCTGGCCTATTCAAGGGTTGGAAATGAAAGCATTAAAATGGTGTCTTTCGATGGGAACTCTACACTGAACGGCGTCTTGGAAAACCTCAAAGGGCTTCTACAAGAACAAAATGTAGATATCACCTACGACACCCTTCCCCAGCTACATGGAAACCCCATACAAATTATGCGCCTACTACAAAATTTAATTGTAAATGGCATCAAATACCAACCCGAGGGAAACCGCCCTAAAATTCACATTGGCTTTGAGGACCAAGAGGATTACTGGTGTATCTCAGTACAAGATAATGGTCAGGGCATTAAAGAAGAGTTCATCGAACAAATTTTTGAACCGTTTCGTCGCCTGCATGCCTGGGATGCAATTCAAGGAACTGGACTGGGTTTATCTATTTGTCGAAAAATTATCGAAAACCATGGTGGTAAAATTTGGGTGACATCAGCCTATGGTAAAGGTAGCGTGTTTCGCTTTACCATGTCAAAAACATTGCATGTAAAATCGGAGGACGCATGAGCACCAATACACTTTTAGAAAAACACAGACCTGCGCGCGTATTGTTGGTTGAAGACAATCCAGGGGATGCCATCTTAACTAGGCGTGCCTTTGAAAAGTCCAAAATTGCAAACCAACTATCAGTTGTCACAACAGGTGAACAAGCGGTAGCTATGTTGCGTAAAGAAGGCGATTACGCCAACACCGAAATGCCGGATATCATTCTATTAGACCTGAATCTACCGCAAATGAGCGGGCAAGATGTATTAAAATTCATAAAAGACTCCCCCGATTTCAGACATATTCCTGTCATCATTCTCTCTAGCTCTAGCGCTGAACAAGACGTAGTCAAAAGCTATAACCTTCATGCAAATGGCTATGTGGTAAAGCCCGTAAAACTAGAAACCTTTAGCGAGATAATAAATAAACTTGAGGCATTTTGGTTTACCTTAGTAGTAATGCCCGATTTTGATGACATCAAAACTACGTCGTAGCACAATGGAAGCCGATAAAACCACTCTACATAATAACACCGAAGCAATAAGAGCTGAGTTCAAGGACTACGCCTATAGTGTTTCACATGACTTGAGCGCGCCCGTGCGAGCTATGGTTGAATTTTCCAGGCTGCTAACTACCGAGCATGCCGACACACTGAACGATGAGGGCAAAGAATTTCTATCACTCATTATAGAAAATGGTGAAAAGTTACAGGAAATGATGGATGGGCTGCTTGCCTATTCCCGCTTAAACACAATGGCCAAGCCGTTTTGTGAAGTAAGCCCAAGTAGAATTGTAGAAGATTGCCGCACCATACTAGAAAAGCAAATTCTGATCTCAGGCACAGAAATTCACGTGAGTGAAATGCCTACAATTAAGGCTGATACGGAGCAGCTTATGCAGGTATTTCATGCCCTCATTGATAATGGAATTAAATTCCAGCCGAAAGAAAATAAACCGATTATCAACATTAGTGCGGAAGAAAAAGATGGCGCCTGGCAATTCGCTGTTACTGATAATGGCATCGGAATTGATCCAAAATATCAAGAAAAGGTGTACCAACTTTTTCAACGCCTACATACGGATGATGAATACCCTGGTGTCGGTATAGGGTTAACTCTGGCAAAGAAAATTGTGCAACGCCATGGTGGAAACATCTGGTATGAGCCAAACCCTGATCAGGGGATCACCTCTTATTTTACAGTACCGGTTCAACTGCCCTAAGGGATCATTAATACTTTGCTTATATAGTGCGTAGATTGAATGAAAACACTATTTATACACGGTCTAGGATGTGGGTTATGAATATGGACGATAATACAAAAAATACAGCAATTATGGCACGCATTACCTCTAAGGATGACCCTCTGAGTATTTTAATCGTTGAAGACTCAAAAGGAGACGCGCTACTTATTGAAAAAGCGCTAAACATCGTTTTCCCAGCATCGTACACACTAAAAAAGGCAACTACGCTAGAATCGGCCTTAAAATTAGTGTCAGAAAATAATTTTGATATTACATTACTTGATCGCTCATTACCCGATGTTGAGGGGTTCAATGGCCTGCATAGCATACAAAATATGGCTCCTGAGCTGCCTATCGTTTTTCTGACTGCTTACAAGGATGAACAATTTGCGTGTGAGGCTATTGAGCAAGGCGCACAAGATTATCTCTATAAAGACAGCTTAGATGGTCATGTAATCAAACGTGCCATTCAGTATGCAATACTTCGCAAACAATTTGAAGGCGTCCTTATTATGCGCGCCAATTTCGACATGCTGACTGGACTTGCAAACCGTATGTTATATGAAAGTCGCCTTGATATGGCGTTAGCTAAGATGCGCAGGCAAGACAGTAGTTTAGCGGTCCTGTTTCTTGACCTTGATAACTTTAAGGAAGTCAATGACACATACGGTCATGCCACAGGAGATCAATTACTCAAGGAAGTAGGCAAGCGACTAAAAGCCTCTTTACGTCCTTACGATACTGCAGCTCGCTTTGGTGGCGACGAGTTTGCCATTCTCCTGGAGGACATTGCGGAAAGACAACACGTGGAAGCAGTTGCCAAGAAGGTCATTGAGAAATTGGAGCTTCCTATTACTATCGCGGCAAAACAAATCAATGCTGGTGTGAGCATTGGCATTTCCATGTGTACGGCAAAGCAAAACCTAAACGCTGAAGCGTTAATCAAACAAGCGGACAAAGCCATGTATGAAGCAAAGTCTGTATCAGGAAGTAATTATCGTTACTATACCGCTCCTTCAAATGAGCTGGCTAACGCTCAGACTTAACTCCAGACACACCTCCTAATTATTCTCAGGCACTCATATGCCATTTTGCGGAATATTATGTATTTCGGTAAATATGGCAGCCATACCCTACCTATTATCCTGGGATATATTCATAGGCATCAGCACGCCCATAAAAAAAATATACCTCAATAACCTAAAAAGGTTATTGAGGTATATTTGGTGGCTCGGGGGTGATTTGAACACCCGACCAAGGGATTATGATTCCCCTGCTCTACCCCTGAGCTACCGAGCCACGAGGGATAAGGGATTACGCACTGGCGGAAAAAATTGCAAGCAAAAACTTCATTTTCTGCCCAGAATCTATTGAGTTATGCCCCTGATTCCTGTAATGACAGGCAATTCACAAATTTTGGGGCAAAATCATGAGCAAACCCTACAATGTAGGCCTATTACAGATGTGCTATGCCGGCACACCAGAAGCCAGCCTGGATAAGGCCTGTAATATGCTGAAAGACGCTGCTGACAAAGGCGTACAGGTGGCCTGCCTACCAGAGCTGTTTTTGACCGACTATTTCTGCCAGCGGCTTGATGACAGCATGTTCGACCTCGCAGAGCCCGTCGATGGCCCTACCAACCAGGCACTGGCTGCCATCGCCAAAGATACCGGCATGGTAATTGTCAGCTCTATTTTTGAAAAAGCCGCCTCTGGGCTTTATTACAATACTGCCGTGGTCATCGAAAAAACGGGCGAAATCGTAGGCACCTACCGCAAAATGCACATCCCTCATGATCCGTTATTTGAGGAAAAATACTATTTCACCCCGGGGGACCAGGGTTTTAAGGCACATGAGACCAGTGCAGGAAAGCTCGGCACGCTCGTCTGCTGGGACCAGTGGTACCCGGAAGGTGCACGCCTCACCGCCATGCAAGGTGCAGACGTGCTATTCTACCCTACCGCCATTGGCTGGCACCCTTCCGAAAAAGCCGAGTGGGGCGAATCGCAGGTTGAGGCATGGGAAACCATTCAGCGCTCACACGCGATTGCCAACGGCGTATATGTGTGTGCGGTAAACCGTATTGGTCACGAAATCCCATCATCTGGTGGTGATGGCATCGAATTTTTCGGCCACTCCTTCATCTGTGATCCGTATGGACGCGTGCTTGCTATGGGTAGCCATGATAAAGAAGAAATACTTACGGCAACCATCGATCCTACCATGATCGAACATAAACGTCGTAACTGGCCGTTTTTCCGTGATCGCCGCGTCGATGCTTACGGCGATATCACCAAACGTTTTTCCAATTAAACTGATGACTATCGTTAAACACAAAACTCATTTATATGAGATGAGTGCTAGGAACAGGCGCCCGCAGAACCGGAGCGTATGTTTCAATACGTGAGGATTTGAGGACGACTGTGACAAAGCAACCAACCATAGAAATGTGTTTTACCATGCCGGCCGAGTGGCAAGAACACAAAGCAACCTGGCTTTCGTGGCCGCATAATAAGGAAGACTGGCCAGATAAATTCGCGCCCATCCCTTGGGTGTACGCAGAGATTATTCGCCACCTCACACAGGTTGAACGTGTGCGCCTGCTGGTGAAGAACGAAAAACAAAAAAACGATGCAAGCGATGTATTAAAGCGCGCAGGAGCAAACCTGAAACGCGTCGATTTTTATGAGATACCTACGGATCGTGTCTGGCTACGTGATTCCGGCCCTATTTTTGTGCGTGATGCTAAGGGCAAAAAGCACATGCTCGACTGGCGTTTTAACGCTTGGGCAAAATACGACAACCACAAACGCGATGATAAAGTGCCGCAGAAGATTGAAGCCATTAATCGCCTGCCACGCATTCAACCAATGCATAATGGAAAACGCGTGGTACTGGAAGGTGGGTCGATTGACGTAAACGGCAAAGGTACGCTGATTACCACTGAAGAATGTTTGTTATCGACAGTGCAGCAACGCAACCCGGGCTTTAAGCGTAGCGACTATGAGGCTGTCTTTGAGAAATATCTCGGTATTCAGCAAATCATCTGGCTGGATAAAGGCATCGTGGGTGATGACACACATGGCCATGTAGATGACATTACCCGTTTTGTAGATGAGAACACAATTGTTACGGCTGTTGAGAGCAACAAAAAAGACGATAATCACGCATTACTTAAAGAAAACCTGAAGCGTCTTAAAAAAGCACGCAATGAAAAGGGCAAACCATTTACTATAGCTGAGCTTCCCATGCCAAAGCCACTAATGTTTGAAGGTGAGCGCCTGCCTGCTTCTTATGCCAATTTCCTTATCGCTAATGAACTGGTATTAGTGCCTACTTTTAATGATGCTAATGATCGCGTCGCGCTCAACATTCTGGCCGAACTCATGCCGCGCCATACCATCATAGGTATTCATGCGGTTGATTTAGTGTGGGGACTTGGTACCATTCACTGCATGAGTCAACAGGAACCTGCATAATGAATACACTGGAAACACCGTGGCGAGTATTACGAAATGCCGTGGTAAATACCGTCAACCATGATGGTATTGAGCATGCGGGCTATCTAGCGTTTCTGGGGCTATTAGGCCTATTTCCTTTTCTGGTTTTTTTCTTCGCGCTGGTTGGTTTTCTAGGCGAAGGCGAAACAGGTTCTGAGTTCATTCGGCTCATATTACAAAATGTTCCCAATGACATTACCAAAGCCTTGATGCCGCGTATCATGGAGATTATATCCGGTCCGCCACAAGGCTTACTTACTGTGGCTGTGCTCGGTGCCATTTGGACGGCCTCTTCTGCCGTGGAAGGGCTACGCACCATTTTAAATCGCGCCTATCATGTCAAAACTCCTCCTGCCTACTGGTTCAGGCGACTGATGAGTATTGCCCAATTACTGTTGTTTACCTGTGTGTTGATTGCGGGCATGTTGGTGGTCATTTTTACCCCCCTATTCCTGCGCCACATTGAAAGTTTACTAGGCATCGAATTTATTTTTGCTTATGAGCAATATCTTAGCCAGCTCATCTTTACCGGTGCGATCATTGCCATGTTCGTGGCGATTAGTTTTATTTATTATGCGTTGCCCAACATCAAACAAAACCTACTAGCTGTAGCGCCTGGGGCACTTATTGTTGTCTTTTTGTGGCTGGCAGCTGCCTATTTCTTCACCTTATACCTATCGAATTTTGAACAAGTAAATCTGATCTATGGGAGCTTAGGCGGTATTATCGCAGCGCTGATATTTTTCTATATCTGTAATGTAATTTTTATTTTTGGTGCAGAGCTGAACTACCAAATCGTACATGCGCTTGGCAAAACCGTTGAGCAACGTGAAGAAGTAGACGAACAGTCTTAGCCTAAGATGGCCGACAGTCTTCCATCGGAAATAAGCCACAACATACAGCCTGCGATTGCCACACCATATGGCGCTGGCTCGCCTTCACGTAGAATACGCGGCCATTGCTTTTTAGCTTTCAATATATGCGGCAAAACCTTACGCAGCCCCCAAAGAGCCACCGCAAATACACCGCCAAAAAGTGCGGTTACAAAGACAAACTCCATTAAATTAGGCATGCCCACCCACAATGCACAAGCGGTAATCAGCTTAATGTCACCTCCGCCCATCCACTTCATAGCAAATACGACATAACCTATCGCAAACACAATGCCTAACGCCATTAGGCCAGATTGCCAGTCAATCGCATTTGGGCTCATATAAACCGCAATGGGATACACTAACAGCAACGAACCTACCAGCCAATTGGGGATGATAAACCGCGTGACATCAAAATACATAACTGCCAACATGGCGAAAATAAGATATAGGCCGATAATGCTCATAGTTCCTCCATTTTGGCGGATAATATCAGCCGCTCATTAACCATAGATTAACGGCACGCAACGCATGATGAGCCAACCAGTTAGAAAACCTATGCTATACTTCTTCCTTACTATTGCAGCCCTGTATCTTATGATGGTGACGCTGTTGTTCGTGTTTCAGCGCTCGCTCATCTACCATCCATCCCGTGATATTGTCGCTCCTCATAGTTATGGTCTGGCAGAGTTTCAGGATATACGAATACAAACCGCCGATAATGTATCCATTCAAATGTGGTATCGCCCGGCAAAGGCTGGATACCCCACCATTGCCTACTTCCACGGCAATGCAGGTAATCTTGGTGATCGTTCACTTATTTTTTCGGCATTAGCCGATCAGGGGTTTGGGGTGCTAGGCACAGGCTATCGTGGTTATGGTAAAAGTGACGGGGCACCGTCTGAACAAGGGCTTTATGCCGATGCACGTGCCGCTATCAGCTACCTAACAAACACAGTGGGGCTTTCAGAAACCGAGATTATTCTTTATGGAGAGTCACTCGGCACCGGAGTTGCTACGCAAATGGCCACAGAACATAAGGTAGGAATGCTCGCATTACAGGCGCCGTATCGTTCACTTGCTGGCCGTGCTGCCGAGATTTATTTCTATGTTCCGGTGAAGCTACTCATTAAAGACAAGCTGTATTCCATCAAAAAAATAGCACGAGTGCAGGCTCCCCTTCTGGTCTTTCATGGTGAACTGGATAACGTGATCCCTCTTGAGCATGGAAAAAGCATCTATGAGGCGGCCACCTCTCCAAAGCGAGCTTTTTTTCTACCTCATGTCGGACATAATGACTTTGACAGTAACGCCGTTTCGGCGCATCTTCTAGACTTCGCAAAAGAACATGGGCTGGTAAAGTAAATGCAGTCGAAACAAGAACAGCTTTATGGTTGGGGACATACACCGGTGGCCGAATGCCAAACATGGCGACCGGAAAAACAGCGTGACCTGACACATTTACTCCGCGACTCCTCAAAACAAGGAGTTATCGCCAGGGGCCTCGGCCGCTCTTATGGCGACGCGGCACTGCAACCCTCCGGCGTTATTCGCAATGAGCGGTTTGATCATTACATAGAGTTTGATGCAGAGCACGGTGTAGTACGCGCGCAAGCAGGTCTTAGTCTTTCCGAACTCATGGAATTTTCTATTCCACGCGGGTTTCTTCCCCCTATTCTGCCCGGCACACAACACGCTACACTTGGTGGCGCGTTTGCCTGCAATATACACGGGAAAAACCATTATTGCGAAGGCGACATCGCGGAGCATGTGTTCTCTATTCGCTTACTACTAGCGGATGGAAGATCACTGGAATGCTCTGCCTCAGAACATTCTGACCTGTTCTGGGCTACCGCTGGTGGCATGGGTATGACCGGTATCATTCAAGAGGTTTCTCTTAAACTAAAACCGATCACCTCCACCTCACTTAAAACCACCAGCTACCGCGTGGAGTCTATCAATGATATGGTAGCGGCTTTTGAAGGCTATCGCGATGTAAGCGACTATATGGTAGGCTGGATTGATCACATGGCGGACGGTGCACAGCTTGGCCGAGGTGTGTTTGAAGCGGCCAATCACATCTCTGTTGATGAAGGCGGCACACCGCTTACACAATACACTCACCGAAAGGCCCGCTTGTCCGTGCCATTTTTCATGCCCACCTTTTTGCTGAATCGTCAGGTGATGGCTCTTTATAATCGCTATCGTTTTCGCAATTACTCGATCGCTCGACAAAGTGAAATTGTAGATTTCGAGAGCTTCTTTCACCCGCTGGACAGCATTGGAAATTGGTACAAACTCTATGGCAAACGTGGCTTCTTCCAATATCAATGTATTATTCCGGAATCGACCGACATCATCACACGACTGCAACATTTATTGAGCTTATTACATGAACATAAGCTTTTTTCCTATCTCGCGGTCATCAAATATCATCGCGAAAGCAAAGGGCTCATGAGTTTCCCTTTGAGGGGATATAGCCTTGCACTCGACCTACCCAACACTAAACGTGTGCGTAAGCGTATTGCCCAAATAAATCGCTGGGTAGCAGATACTGGGGGGCGGGTATATCTGGCCAAAGACGCACTACTTACTCCAGAAGAGTTCAACCACATGTACCATAATAATGTTGAACAATGGCGTGATACATTACGTGACGCAGATCCTGATGGGCGCTTTGTCTCTCTTATGTCGGAAAGGCTTGGGTGGAAGCCATGGCACGGCTCAAACGTTTAATAAAACTGGCAAGGCATTTTCCTCCTCAATCTTTTATTTTCCTATCGCTAGGGGTGTTCGCCTTTCTGGTTTTTAAAGATGCATGGGTATCTGAAGATGCCTACATCACCTTCCGTGTCATGGAAAATTTCATGGATGGTTATGGTCTACGCTGGAACATCGCAGAACGCGTACAGGTCTATACCCATCCTCTCTGGATGTTGTTGCACCTTCCCTTTTTCGCTATCTGGGATAACTTATTTCATGTCTCCATATTCCTGTCTATCCTGTGCACTACCGCAGCATTGGCTGTTGTACTGATTTCTATAGACAAACCATTACCCATAAAGCTGGGATTATTTCTGGTTCCGCTAGCGCTGTCAAAATCCTTTATGGACTATACCAGCTCAGGGCTAGAAACCCCTTTATGCTATCTCATTTTTGCAAGCTTTGGTTTTGTGTTGCTTAGAATGCGCGAACACAGGCATTTCTGGTTTTATTGTTCATTTACCGTGGCTCTAGCATTATGTACACGCCTTGATGTCGTTTTGATCTATATCCCCATCCTGTGTTATCTCGTGTTGAACGACTGGAAATTTGTTCGTTGGCGGCAAATATTTTTAGGTGCCACGCCGCTTATCCTCTGGTTCTGCTTTGCTGTTTTTTATTATGGCTTCTTATTTCCTAACACTAAATATGCCAAGCTGGATACGGGTTTGCCACTCTCTCTATATATCATCCAGAGCCTGAATTACCTTAAACATCTACTGATCTTAGATACCCCCGGCTTTATCATTTTATGCTCTTCACTATGGTTTGTGTTCCGAAAAAACATGCTCGCCGCATGTATAGGAGCTGGGGTGTACGCCTACACAGTTTACGTTATCTATATTGGCGGAGACTATATGGCCGGGCGTTTCTGGGCATTTCCTATCTTCGTATCTGTGTGGCTATGGTACGTGTTCTCTCCTGCTAATATACGACTAGATTTACTCTTCGCCTCACTCTGTATATTAGGCAGTCTGCATCTGGTCTCGCCAATGTTTAGAGATATTAACCGTGATTGTGAAAACTGCCTGAATATGAAGGGCAAAATCATCAACGCCACACGCACTTTTCATCGTAATCGTCTAGTGCTTGATTTATACCCCCTTAAACTGCGTGACCATGGAACTTATCCTTTTTGTGCAGCAGGAAAAAAACTCGCTCATAAAAAGCCACCGGTAGAAGTAATGTTTTTTGTTGGAATGCATGCCTATTGTGCTGGCCCTCACCTGAAAGCAATCGATATGCTTGGGCTAGGCGATGCACTTATTGCAAGGCTTCCCGCCATTCGGCGCAAATGGTTTTATATCGGCCATTTCAAGCGCCACATTCCTAAAGGGTATAAACACGCGGTGGATACGGGCTTTACTACGCTGATGGATCCATCACTTGCCAAATACTATGAAAAACTCAAGATCATCACTAGGGGTGATTTGTTAGATAAAGACCGATTAAAAACCATTGTACTGTTTAATCTGGGCTATTATGACCATTGGAGGCAGGAGTATCTTAATGCAAAATAATGATCTGATTTTAGTGATTGGTGCCACTTCTTCACTGGCACAAGCACTTTGCCGCACGCTGGCAGCGCGCGGGCATCCTTTGGTGCTATGTGGCCGTGATGAAAGTGAGCTTGAGCTATTAGCGGGCGATCTGCAAACGCGCTATGGCATTCACTGCAACGTTATCATAAATGACGCAACTGAAGATAGTTTCTCTGCCGGGGGAACCATCGCAGAAGCAGGAGACTTCCGCCATGTGGTGATTACTATGGGCGACATGGGAAATGATCAACTTGATGACTTAAACAATATGGCAATCACCGCGATGTTAAACTATTTAGCGCCTGCGCAGCTCGCCTCCGTTGCAGCGTCACGTCTTGCACAGCGAAACGGAGGAAGTGTCACCATTATTTCTTCCGTGGCGGGTGATAGGGGTCGTGCGAGTAATTATCCGTATGGTGCAGCAAAGGCAGCGCTTAGCGCTTTCGCATCCGGCCTGCGCAACCGTTATGCTAAAAGCAACGTGCACGTTATGACAGTCAAGCCCGGCTTTGTAGATACCCCTATGACGTGGGGTATGGACAGCCCGCTTATCGCCAGCCGCGAAATGGTAGCAAAGAAGATTGTCGATGCGATGAATAAGCAAAAAGATGTGCTGTATGTGCCGTGGTTCTGGCGTTTTATAATGCTGGTTATCTGCGCTATACCAGAGCGCATCTTCAAAAAGCTATCGCTTTAAAAAGGTAGCCGCGCTTTTAGGGCAGCACCTAATGTGCCGTCATCCAGATAGTCCAGCTCGCCCCCCATAGGTATGCCTTGTGCAAGGCGCGAGATAGACACGCCACATTCTTCCAGCCTGCCAGTCAGGTAATGTGCGGTAGTTTGACCCTCGATGGTAGCGTTGGTCGCCAGAATAATTTCTTTCACGTCATCACTTGCCGCACGCGTAATAAGTGATTCCACGTTAAGCTGCGCTGGCCCACGATCGTCCATGGCAGAAAGCGTACCGCCCAATACGTGATATTGGCCTTTATACAGATTGCAACGCTCAATCGCCCAAAGATCTGCCAACTCTTCTACCACGCAAATAGATGATATATCACGCTTCTCGTTAGTGCATATCTGGCACGGGTCTTTCGTATCCAGATTGCCGCATTTGCTACAGGTGCGCACATTTTCCATCGCCTGATTAAGCGCGCTTGCCAGCGGCTGCATGAACTGATCCTTATGCCTGAGCATTTGCAACACAGCACGGCGCGCCGAACGTGGCCCCAAGCCGGGAAGACGCGCAAACAGGCGGATCAATTCATCAATTTCAGAATGTGACATTTAGAATGGTAACTTCATACCAGGAGGAAGGTTCAGACCGCTGCTAATCTTTTTGGTTTCTTCAGCAGACGCGTCATCCAATTTTTCGCGGGCACTGCGATATGCTGCAATAATCAGGTCTTCCAGTGTTTCTTTTTCTTCTGCCTTGAGCATTTCTTCGTTGATCTGAATGCCGAGCATCTGGTTTTTGCCATTGAGCTTAATAGTCACCATACCACCGGCGCTGCCTTCTGCTTCCATTGCCTCTACGCGCGCCTGCATTTCTGCAACCTTGTTTTGCATTTCCTGCGCTTGTTTCATCATTTTCTGTATGTTCATAATATCCTCTTTCGTTTAATTGCTAACACTGGTCACGGTTGCGCCCGGAAACTGCTCCAGCACACTGGCTACCAACGGATCTTCCGATGCTTGTTTTATATCGTCTGCTTTGCGCTGTTGTTCCTGTGCATACAGGCTACCGTCACCCTTTTCTTCGGAAACGACAATATTCCATGGTTGGCCTGTCCATTCCTGCAAACACTCACACACACGCGCCGTAAAGTCACGCTGCTGTTCTTTAATGAAATGCAGCGTAAGTTTGCCCTGCTCAAAAGCAACCAGCTCCACCTCATCGCGTAGCTTCGCATAAAGCAATGCTTCACGATGTTCTTCGAATAACGCAACGACCTCTTCATAACTTGCAACTTTTGTGTGCGATGTGCTGACTATTTCCAAACTAGGCTTGGCTACAGGCGCCGAAGGCTTTTCTTTTACTGGGGCTGGCTTTGCTGGCTTATCATCTGATGAACCGCGAATCACATCACCAGGAGTAGGAAGCTCTGCTGCATAGGCAATACGTACTAACAACATTTCCAAGGCACTAATCGGTGATGGCGCCACGCGCACCTCACCCAACCCTTTCAGGAACATCTGCCATAAGCGCGTGATCACTGGCATGGAAATATTTTCTGCGAGGTTCAATGCCGCCTTACGATCATGCTCCGAAAGCGTCACATCGCTCGCTACTTCTGGCGCCACCTTGATGCGCGTGACCAAATGAATGGCAGATAGCGCATCTTGCACCATCAATAGTGGATCACCCCCGGAGGTATATTGCGCGGTGACCTGTTCCAAGGTTTTGGCGATATCACCTTTTAGCAGTGACTCAAGCAGAGCAAAGGTGGCTGTGTTATCCGCCGCACCCAACATATGGCGAATCTGTTCTGCGGTAATAGGTGCATCACCTTCTGTACCACGCGCAATCGCCTGATCGAGCAGCGACAGCCCATCGCGCACCGAACCCTCTGCAGCGACGGCAAGCAGTTTTGTCGCATCGGCTTCAATATTGATATTTTCTTTGGCTGCGATGTTTGCCAGATGGTCGGCCATGCGTTCATGTTCGATACGTTTTAGGTCAAAACGTTGACAGCGTGAAAGAATGGTCACCGGAATTTTACGCGCTTCCGTGGTGGCAAAAATGAATTTTACATGAGGTGGTGGCTCTTCCAACGTTTTTAGCAGCGCGTTAAAGGCGCTGTTAGAGAGCATGTGCACCTCATCGATGATGTATATCTTATAGCGCGCCGATGTTGGCAGGTAGCGCACCGTATCAATCAGCTCGCGTATATCCCCTACCCCGGTATGGCTCGCGGCATCCATCTCCAGCACGTCAACATGGCGATCTTCCGCGATCATCTTACAGTTTGGGCACACACCACATGGGCTGATGGTTGCACCACCATTCCCGTCTTCTCCTACGCAATTTAGCGCGCGGGCAATAATACGTGCAGTGGTGGTCTTGCCAATACCGCGGATACCAGTTAGCAGAAACGCATGGGCGATGCGGCCGGAAGCAATGGCATTCGAGAGTGTTTTAACCAATACTTCCTGTCCAATCAGATCGTCAAAATTGGTAGGGCGGTATTTGCGGGCTAAAACTCTATATTCCATGGTAATAAATCGTATCTTGTAAATCGTGAATATCATATAGGCTTCGCTGAGATGAAGCAAATGCGAAGCTTTTTTGAGAACCGCAGCGCAAATGTATGTTCAAATACATGCGCAGCGGAAGCACAGAAAAAGCAAGTAAGTTGCCCAGCTCTGTAGAAGCCTATTGACTGGTGACGACCCGCAAAACATCCCACTACGGCTGCTTCCTCTCGGACCTGACCGGGTTTGCAGGCGTATACGCCCGCCACCAGCCTGGCGGATTATGGGATAATCACTGGCGCGGTGCAAGTATTAAAATATACTATGGAATGCGCTGATTACCGCTTCAAAAAACAGCCTGATGATTTCTATCATAAACACCACGCTGGCAATAGAAAAAGCAATAGCAGAGAGCACGAACAAACCATCGCGCGAGAGCATTCCCAAAGCAATCAACGACATAGATAGGCCGGGCAGAAAGTTCCCCCCCGGAATAGGCAAGATAATAATGCCAGATAATATGATAAACAGTGCCCCAAGCAGCCTTTCACCAAAAGGTGAAGTAACAAACACCAATCGAGGCCGAAGAAATTTTTCCAACCACTTCACTGCAGGAAGCGCTTTGCTCAGCATTTTCGCCGCACTGCGGCGTGTGAAGGTTTTTTGCGCCACTTTTTTGGGTAACCAGATACTAGAGCGCCCTGCTAATAATTGCATGGCAATAAAGATAATAGGAAGCCCTGTAATGGTTGAAAAACCAGGTATACCGGGCACTGGCAAGGAATTTGGAAGCGAGAACACCAAAATAGCCAGACAGAAAGTACGGTCGCCCAGAAGCTTCATAAACTCGCCAAGACTAATGGTTCCGTCCTTATCGGCTGAATCAATAATCTCTTGTAGGATAGCGCTAGTGCGACGTGCGTGATTGGACATGGGTTATATTTTTAAGAGAAAATTATAAAGGATACATTAACAATCTTTGACTATCACCGTGAAACGCACTAAAACTGCTAGTTAACAACTGACATCAATGGCAAGTGGACATTATGGCAAGAGCAACACGTAGAGATACTTCAACAAGTCCTGTTAAAAAACTGATCGGGGTAGCTGTGGGGTTAGCCTCACTATATCTCGCATTATGTTTACTTAGCTATAATCAGGCAGACCCATCGCTAAACCGTGCCACGGAAAATGAAGCGCTGAACCTTGGTGGTTATGCTGGCGCATTGACTGCCGATCTGGTTCTGCAAATACTGGGCATGGCCAGCGCCTTGCTCGTGGTCATCCCATTGGTATGGGGTATCAAAATGGTACTGGCGCAGCGCATTGGCTTTATGTGGTTGCGCTTCAGCCTGCTGATTATTTCACTAATATTAGTGGCTCCCGTCCTTTCACTTATAGAGCCTTCGCCTTCGTGGCCGATTGCCAGCGGCATGGGTGGTTCATTGGGTAGTATGCTGCATGACACCTTCTACCAGCTCTTTAAGAATGGCTTATTTACTACAGCGGTCAGCCTGTTTGCACTCGCTACCACCCTGCTTGCCTTTGGCATGAGCTGGGGTGAGTGGAAAGCCATCGGCCAAAGCATCAAATATGGCTTCTTCCTGGTCACAGGCTTGGTCATGTCTCTTGTAACGCGTGGTCGCTACCGTGATGAAGAAGATGAAGAATATGAAGATGACGATGAGTATGAACGCCCCAGCCTTCTTGACCGCATCATGTTCTGGCGCAACGCCGAATATGAAGAAGAGGAAGATGAGTATGAGGAGGATGAGGAATATGAGTATGAAGATGACGATGAAGATGAGCAGCCAAGACGTGAGCCACGCGTAGCTAAAAAAGCGGGCAAAGAGACCAAACGTTCAGCACCACGTTCACAGCCTGCATTGGCACTTCCGATGGGAGACTATGAACTACCGTCTATTAAACTACTCACCGCACCTCCTAAAGGCCGTAAAAACAAACTGTCTGAATCCGCACTGAAGCAAAATGCCAAATTATTGGAAAGTGTGCTGCAAGAGTTTGGCGTTAATGGTGAGATTGTAGAAATTCGTCCCGGCCCTGTGGTTACGCTTTATGAACTGGAACCCGCACCGGGCACCAAATCCTCCCGTGTGATTGGCCTGGCTGATGATATCGCACGTTCAATGAGCGCGGTATCAGCGCGTATTGCTGTAATTCCCGGCCGTAATGCTATTGGTATCGAGCTACCAAACACTAACCGCGAAACCGTCTATTTCCGCCAGATGCTGGAGAATGAAGCCTTTGAATCATCCGATGCCAAGCTTCCGCTGGCACTGGGTAAAGATATTGGTGGCGCCCCTATTATTGTGGATCTTGCACGTATGCCACATCTACTCGTTGCAGGTACTACGGGTTCCGGTAAGTCGGTAGCGATTAACACCATGATCACTTCATTGATCTATCGCCTCACGCCAGAGGAATGTAAATTCATCCTGATTGATCCGAAGATGCTGGAATTGTCTGTTTATGAGGGCATCCCGCATCTACTCACCTCCGTGGTAACTGAGCCGGGCAAAGCCGTGGTCGCACTGAAATGGACGGTGAAAGAAATGGAAAACCGTTACCGCCTGATGAGTAATCTCGGTGTGCGTAATATTGATGGGTACAACAAAAAGATACGTGAGGCCAAAGCCAAAGGCCACCAGCTTTCACGCACGGTACAAACCGGCTTTGATGCCGATACGGGCGAAGCAATCATCGAAGAAGTGCCACTCGAAATGAACGAACTGCCATTCATCGTGGTGGTGGTTGATGAGATGGCCGATCTGATGATTGTGGCAGGTAAAGAGATCGAAGGCTCTATCCAGCGCTTGGCGCAAATGGCACGTGCGGCTGGCATTCATATCATCATGGCAACGCAACGCCCATCGGTGGATGTGATTACCGGCGTAATCAAAGCAAACTTCCCAACACGTATTTCCTTCCAAGTCACCTCACGCATCGACAGCCGCACCATTCTGGGCGAGCAAGGTGCAGAGCAGCTACTTGGTCAGGGTGATATGCTTTATATGGCAGGTGGTGGTCGCATTACGCGTGTGCACGGCCCATTCATCTCCGATAAGGAAGTAGGCCACATTGTTGACCACCTGAAAGAGCAAGGCGAGCCAGAGTATATTGAAGATGTAACACGTGATGATGAAGCAGACATGGAAATGGGTGATATGGGTGATAAGGACGAGCTATATGATCAGGCTGTCGCCATTGTCTCGCGTGATGGGAAAGCGTCTACCAGCTATATCCAGCGCTGCCTGAAGATCGGCTATAACCGCGCGGCAGGCATCATCGACATGATGGAGCGCGAAGGCGTGGTCGGCCCTGCGAACCATGTGGGTAAACGCGAAGTATTAGTCACCGATGATGCTGCGTAATAACCAAGCAATTTTTAGAACCATCATTTTGTTGGTTTGTATTCTCGCCTCCCCAGCTCTCGCTGAAGAGAAAACGGCCATTACTTTTATGACCAAGGAGCAACTCGCCCCACACCAGCCAACAATTAAACGCGTGGGCAAATATTTGAGCGGGCTTTCCACTATTGTGGCAAACTTTACACAGGTAGCACCCGATAGCTCGCTAACCTCTGGCAAATTTTTTCTCAAACGCCCGGGAAAAATGCGCTGGCAATATAACCCGCCTACACCGGTGTTGATGATCGCTAATGGCATTCAGTTCGTTTATTACGACTATGAGCTGGAACAGGTCAGTTTTATTCCGCTGGATTCCGCCTTAGTTGGCTTCCTCGCACAAAAAAACATCACCTTTGATGGCGATGTCGGCATTATCAGCTTCGAAGAAGATAACAGTGCTATTCGCATTGGGCTGGCACAACGCGATAATGTCGATGAAGGGCAGCTTCTGCTAGAATTCTCCGATAAGCCCCTGCTCATCCGCAATATGGTAGTGACGGATTCTACTAATCAAGTGACCACGCTAGCGCTTTCCGATGCCAAATTCGGCACCAAGCTTGATAAAGAACTGTTTATTTTTAAAGACCCGCGTAAAGGCCGAAGAGAACCTCGTGGCGGCACGGTAATGAATCAGTAATCAGCCACGGCCTGTCTCCTGACCTCCACGCCCTTTCCAATGAATTTCATTTAGCTCTAGTAGTGTCTCAAACTCATCCGTCGTTTTAAATGTATGGGAAAGAGTCATATTAACTTTAGCTGCCATCAATTCCTTGATTAGACTCACCGTATTTTTAGTGGATGTGATCACAAGCAACGGCTCCCCTTCAGAGTCTGCTATTCTAGTTGGGTGATACCCTTTGGCATTTTCATCTGCACGACTCCCCCAGCTTTTCGACTCAAGCACCTCTGTTATCGCTTTCACATCTTTCTCCAATGTATCATCAGTAAAACTGATAACCATTGCCACTCTGCCATCTTTCAGGTTTTTCAGCTTAAAGCGCATCTTATCGCGCAGTTCTTTATCCATATCTACGATAGGATTGAGGCTTTTCTTCGGCTCTTCTACTGCTGTCTCTTCAACAACCGATTGCGTGTCAGGTGAAGCATCCGCTTCTCCTGCATCAATAGATACTCTGGTAGCTACTACATCTGTATCCACAGGGTCATTGGCTTCTGCCTCTGGTTTTTTACCATTCCTTGCATCAATAGCGGCCAACGCACTAGCAACTCCAGCTCTTTTTGCCGCCATCTCCTTCTTATGCTGATCCATGGTAGGGCCACGTTGCCCCTTGGCCTCTCTGGCGCGATCCAACTTTTCTTGAGGGCTCAACCCACGCCCAGAACCGGCTCTCTTGGCCGCCTGTTCAGCTTTCAATTTTGCTATTTTATTTGGGTCCATCAATTTGCACCTACAATCGTTAATGGTGCTTAATTTTATACTTTTAGAGCCATACAACCAAATGACAGTTTGGTGACAAAAAATCCAAAAATTGTCACGAAACCATCATATTTATTTTTGATATATTATGCTATATATAGGATATCAACATCGAAGTAAGGCTCTCTATATGGATATCGGCACTGAATTGGAAGACATGCTCTTTACCGCAATCGAAGCATCACCGATCGCATATGTGAAGCCAGTAATTACCGAAGAAGGAAAGAGTTATGCGGTACATACCGCCGATGGCACTCAGCTTGCTGTATTTGCCACGCGGGATGCGGCATATTTCGCTGCCAAGCAGCATGATCTGGATCCAGTATTGATCCACTAATTGACTATTATTGTTCCGAGCAAACTCAAGCCCGCCTCGTTTGGCGGGCTTTTTTATATTACTGAAATAAATGCCCCAGCATTCGTGCTGCATGAAAAAAGATAAAAATAGCTGCGATCCATTTAAGCTTGGAAAAGCGGTTATATTTATATGGTAATTTGGCCAATATCTTTTCGCGGGCTTCTTTATTATTTATCTCCATCATCGGCAGGTTATCTGAAGCAAAAACATGCTTCGATTTACCGAAAGAAGTAATCGGATGTGTTCTCGGATACCACTGAACATCAATCAAATGGTGATCTTCTCCGTTTTTTCCCATCTTATAATAATATTTGCCATCTACCCTGGCGATGGCAACTTCCTTGCGCATAGGAAGCGGCACGGCCACCGTGTCATCTACCCCAATTCCACTAAACTGGTTCCATAACCTGTCCAGCATCAGCTGTATGGATTCAGGTGGCTGGTCAGGATGCAATGTTTGCAATAGGCGTTTGCATTCGCTCTGGTTCGCGACCATGGAAAGGTCTGGCATTCCATCAAAAGGCAGTTCTATCGATTTTCTGAGAAGTATATCTGCTTCCTGCTCAGCTGTAAGCTGTTGCTGGATAACCCAGATACTCATGACTGAACGTAGGCAATCGGATCCATGATGCCGTTTTCTTCAAAGCCCTTCAGACGAAGCTGGCAGGCATCACAATGCCCGCACGCATCTCCCGTATCACTCGGGTCATAGCAGCTAGTGGAAAAACCATAATTCACCCCAAGCGCAAGCCCTTGCTGAATGATCTCGGCCTTACTGGAATCAATCAACGGTGTGTGCAGAGTAATACGATGATCGCCTTTATTGCCGTAAGCCGTAGCCAGATTAGCCATGGTTTCGAAAGCAGCAATGAATTCCGGGCGGCAATCCGGATAGCCACTATAGTCCAGTGCATTCACACCGATAAATAAATCATATGCGCCGATTACTTCTGCCCATGCCAGCGCATACGACAAAAACACCGTGTTGCGCGCAGGCACATAGGTGCTGGGAATGCCTTTGCCGATTTCCTCCATATCACGATCTTTAGGAACGGCTATGGATTTTTGTGTAAGCGCCGAACCGCCAAGGCTGCCCAGATCAATGTTGATGATCTTATGATCTTTCACTTTATATTCACGAGCAATTTTGCGTGCGGCAATCAGCTCATGCTGATGGCGCTGACCATAAGAAAAAGACAGCGCATAAATTTCAAATGCATGCGACTGGGCAATGGCCAGTGTAGTAAGCGAGTCAAGCCCGCCAGAAAGTAGTAATACGGCTTTATTGGCCATTTATTCGATCCCTAGTATTTTGTGTGTCTGTAAAGATAACAGGTAACCATGTTGGCTGGCAAGTTGCATGGCGAGTGAAAGATTGGCGTTGTTTTTCGCCTCATCATACTCATCCATGGGCTGCACATATACCGGAGTATTATGTGTGGATTGCCCCACCTCCTCTACCTTGCCATACCCATCACGATCACAGGCAACGATGAATTTGAACGCATTAATACGCGGCAACAAATCTTCGCGCACCTTTGCATATTGCCCAGTCGTATTTTTCGGTGAACACACAATTTCCACCGCTTCCGGTAGCTCACGATATAGCGTGCCATTCGTTTCAATTTGTATTTTGAAATTTTCTGCAATTAATGCTTCACATAGCGGAGAAATATTCTGGCGAAATGGTTCACCGCCCGTAATCACCACCAGTTTGCGATGTTCGGCCAGCGTTTTGATCTGTTTGATAATATCCGCTGTCGACATTTCCTTATAGTCTTCAAACTCCGTATCACAAAAATTGCATGCGAGGTTACAACCACCAAGCCGAATAAACACAGATGGCCAACCCGCATAGGGCCCCTCGCCCTGCAAAGTCGGAAAAATGGACTTCACCTCAAGCGTGTTACCATCATGCTTCAGGGGTTTACGTATCGGGTTATCGCCAAACATTGTGTCTATTGAGGCTCCTTAAAAACGCGGTAGCAGGAACCGTCAAAATCTCCTATAACTGTGGTTATGAAGAAGAAATCTACGCAATCTAGCGATAAATGGCAACTAGCGACCAAACTGGTACGCGGTGGCCGGCTCAAAACCCCCTTCGGAGAGACCTCTGAGGGCCTATTTATGAACTCCTCCTATAGCTACGACAGCGCGGAGGAAGGCCAAGGCCGTTTCGATGGCAGTATTGAGGGCTTTAAGTATGGGCGCTATTCGCACCCTAATATTGCCATGGTACAGGAACGCCTGCGCCTGATGGAAGGTGCTGGAGCATGCGTGGTTACTGGGTCGGGTATGTCTGCCGTATTTGCCGCCATGATGTGTCAGCTAAAAACCGGCGATCATGTGGTGGCTAGCCGTGTGCTGTTTTCATCCTGCCATTACATCATCACACAAATCCTGCCGCGTTATGGCATCACTTACACGTTGGTTGATGGCGCGGATATGAAAGCATGGCAAAAAGCCATCACTACAAAAACCCAATTGGTGTTCATCGAAAGCCCAGCAAACCCCACACTTGAGTTGGTGGACATCGCGGCCGTGGCCAAGCTCTGCAAAAAAGCAAAGGCGCAACTTATTGTCGATAATGTATTTGCTACGCCATTATTGCAACACCCACTTGAGCTAGGTGCGGATGTAGTAGTGTATTCCACCACCAAACATATTGACGGTCAGGGGCGCACGTTGGGCGGTGCCATCTTGGGCAAAAAAACATTCGTGGAAAAAACGCTACTACCATTTGTACGTCATACCGGACCGCATATGAGCCCATTTAATGCGTGGGTACTCACCAAAAGCCTAGAGACTCTGCATTTGCGCGTGGAACGCCATTGCAAAAATGCGCAGGAAATTGCGGCAAGCCTCGAAGGACATAAGAAACTCTCGCGGCTTGTTTATCCGGGTTTGGAGAGCCATCCGCAATATGAGATCGCACGCAAACAGATGGCGCATGGTGGCCCCATGATCGCGATCGACATTAAGGGTGGCAAAAAGGCAGCATTCACATTTTTGAATGCGCTTTCGGTATTCGACATTTCCAATAATCTAGGCAATGCAAAAAGCTTGGCTACGCACCCTGCCTCTACTACCCATGCCAGCCTTTCCGCTGCCGAGCGCAAAAAATTTGGCATCACTGATGGGCTAATCCGCCTGTCTATCGGCATTGAAGATGTGGATGACTTAAAGGCAGATTTGCTTACCGCACTTAACGCCGTTTAAACTCCAGATAGGTCGTCACTCCTGCGAGACGCTTTTGCTCATAACGCGTAGAAATCCAGTCTTTTGGCGGCTCCAGCCAATCGGCGCATTTTTCTGCCTGCCACGCAAATTTAGGGTGTGCAAGCAATTGCTCCAACATCCATGTGGCATAATCCTCATGATCTGTAGCCAATCTGAGCAGCGCGCCCGGTTTCATTACGCGCGCTAATTCATCCAGAAAAGGGGCAGAAATCAGGCGGCGCTTATGATGGCGGTTTTTTGGCCACGGATCTGGGTAGAGGATAAACATCCTGTCCAGCGAATCATCAGGAAAGCGTTCCATCAGCAACCGCGCATCATCAGGGAAAATACGGATATTGGAAAGCTTCTCACGCTCAATCTTTTTGAGCATGTCACCTACCCCGTTAATGTAGGGTTCACAGCCGATGATGCCTACGTTCGGTTGTAGCTGTGCCTGATGTGCTAGATGCTCACCACCACCAAAACCTATTTCCATCCAGCACTCTTTATGATCTGGAAAAATAGTTTCGATCGCCAACATACCTTGCGGGGGTAGTGTAATAGTGAGCTGTGGCAACAGCTCATCCATCAACCCCTGCTTTTCTACGCGTAGTTTTCTTCCTCTACGGCGCCCAAACGATGCGAGTGGTTTGAGCTTATGCTCAGACGTCATTCGCTGCGATTTTTGCTTGGTCACGAATATTGAACTCGTCTTGCAAGGCTTGCACCATGTCTAGTTTTTCCCAGCTGAATCCACCTTCTTTATCTGGCTCACGACCAAAGTGACCATAAGCAGCTGTACGCGCATAGATCGGACGATTCAGTTGCAAATATTCACGGATAGCACGTGGGCTTAAATCAATGGCGTTTTGCAAATAGGCTTCCAGTTTTGCGTCGTCTACTTTGCCAGTACCCTGTGTGGATACATAAAAAGAGATCGGTTTAGAAACACCGATGGCATAGGAAAGCTGAATAGTACAACGATCTGCCAAACCAGCACCCACCACGTTCTTCGCCAAGTAACGAGACATATAGGCCGCTGAGCGATCCACCTTGGTAGGGTCTTTCCCTGAGAACGCACCACCACCATGTGGCGCCGCACCGCCATAGGTATCGACAATAATTTTACGGCCAGTCAGACCGCAGTCACCATCTGGTCCACCAATAATAAATTGGCCAGTAGGGTTCACGTAAAACTCTGCATCATCACACATCCACCCTTTTGGTAGTGCGCTTTCAACATGTGGGCGAACAATGTCGCGGATTTGTTGCTGGCTAACCCCTTCGATATGCTGAGTAGAAACCACAATCGAGGTCGCTTTAACAGGCACACCATCTTCATAAAGCAAGGATACCTGACTTTTTGCATCTGGCCCCAACTCCTTAGCCGCACCACTATGGCGCGCACGGGAAAGGTTAAGCAAAATTCGGTTAGATAACTGAATGGGAGCCGGCATAAGCGCTTTGGTTTCATTACACGCAAAACCAAACATGATGCCCTGATCACCTGCACCTTCGTCTTTATTGTCACCAGAGTCCACACCTTGTGCGATATCCGCTGACTGACTATGCAGATGCACATAAACATCCATGTTATCGGCATGGAAGCCTGGCTGCATATAGCCAATTTCACGCACTTTATTGCGTGCGATTTCTTCAATTTTGGCTTTGGTAATACTTTCTGCACCGCGAGTTTCACCAGCAATCACCACAGTGTTCGTGGTAGCCATGGTTTCACAGGCTACGCGCGCCTCTGGGTTTACATCAAGCATTGCATCAAGCACTGCATCAGAAATTTGGTCACACACCTTATCCGGGTGTCCTTCGGCTACTGATTCACTGGTAAATATATATTGGCTACGGCCATGAAAGTTATCGGACATATGTTCCCCTCACACCGCAACACTATGGTTCATGCGGCTTACTGTTTCAGTTTAGGGGATTTGTGACATCTGGCGAATTGCCCGATTGCTTAGACCTTGTTTTTATATGGTGGCGGCAAGCAGTTCAAATCCCCACCCATTCATTATGCTAGGGAAACTATAATAAATAATGATGAAGTCAAGAAAATCCTGTCTTATCCTAGGACTCGAGGATTGTTCTATTATCTGCTACTGCGCGAACCAAATCAGAAAGGCGTTTGCGAATCACCTGCTCTTTGATGCGCTTAAAGGCTTTCATCATCTCAAGCGCCTCACGGTCAGACACGCGATTTTTGTGTTCAAATGTTTCTGCTTCTGCTTCTGCAAACCCACTCGAATATTCCTGTGCACCAGAAGATGAGAATGATTCAAGTCCCTCAAAGAAATATGCAACCGGCACATTCATGAAACGTGCAAACTCATAAAGACGATTAGCATTCATTGCATTGGTGCCTTTTTCATATTTTTGCACCTGCTGAAAAGTAATACCCACGGCTTTAGCAACCGCTTCCTGACTTAACCCCATCATTGTACGGCGCAAACGCAAACGCTTACCTGTATGTGCATCGACGTCTTGTTTTGAAGGAGTATTGGTATTCTTTTGTGGTTTGCTCATGTCTTAAACTCTAATCCTTAACTTATACAACTTGCAAGCGAATTTTCTTAATTCTTTTGCCTTTTTCGTTGCCAGATTATTAATAAAAAAGATGCGAGAAGGAAAGTAAAAAATGGAAAATCTCTATATTTTGAGTATAGAGTGGGTTTTCTTGCGGTTAACGGAACGTTAACGTCCAATATTCCCGCCATTCCCAAATTGAGGCTGCTTAGCACGCGCCCATGCGCATCTATCATCGCTGTCACCCCGGTATTTGCCACTCTCACGAGCGGGATGCCCTGCTCCACAGCACGCATTCTCGCCATCTCGTAATGCTGGTACGGTCCACTACTAATGCCAAACCAAGCATCATTTGTAAGGTTAAGCAGCAATTTCGGGCGCTTATCTCCTATAATTAGCTCTGGAAACAGCACTTCATAGCAAATTAATGGACTAATAGCCGGCAATCCCTGCCAGAAAACCGTTTGTGGGCCAGCTCCGGCTTCAAAGTCTTTCATTCCAACAGGCGTTTCTAAAAAGTCCGGAATTAACCAACGTAATGGCAAAAATTCTCCAAATGGGACGAGTTTATGTTTGTCATATTTCCCTATGATAGCCCCATTGTGATCTAGCATCGTAATACTATTTAATATGGACCAATCGGCTGTACGCTCTCCTTTTGCGCGCAAACCGCCAGTAATCAAAAATTTCCCCGGAGGGAGTGAACCACCCAACATACGTGTGAGCGCGGTATTTTCTCTAATCACGTATGGTACCGCCGTTTCTGGCCAAACCACATGCGTGACATCTTCTAACCCTGGTGAATGAGTAAGCTCCACATGCTTTTTCAGCCCAGCCATTTGGGAATCGGGGTTCCATTTATGGTGCTGGGCGATATTTGCCTGCACCAAACGGAGCTTTACATCTTCTACATAGGAACCGGAACCAGCATTATCCAGCCGCCAAGCCCCCCATCCGCAACCAGTAAAAAAGAGCAGGTATATTAAGATGGGCCAGAATTTAGCGTGCTTGCCCTCTTCTAATAGCACGACAGGCAATACACCAAGTAAAACCACCAACCAGGTTAACCCATACACCCCAAACACAGAAGCCAGCTGCATGGCATAATCACTAAACCCAATGGCGTAGCCACCTAGATTCCATGGAAACCCAGTAAAGAAATGCCCTCGCGCAAATTCTACCAGCGACCAAACGCTGGCAAATAACAATGCGCCACACACACCTCCCACACGCAAACGGGCAAAAATTCGGCTGGCAAAGGCACTATATAGTGCAATGACAGCCGTAAGGCCAAATAATGCGAAAGGAATCAACCATGCAAACTTCTCTGGCTCGGTAAGCAGTGCAATACAAAACCAATAGAGACCACTGATATAGAAACCCCAGCCCCACCACCAGCCGTCGAAAAATGCACGGCGTTCAGTGGGCGCCCATTGCAGCAACAGGAACAACCCGCCATAGGCAGGGATGACCAGCGGAAAGAGAAAAAATGGCGCAAGTGTGAATGTAGCACATACCCCAAAAGCAAATGCAATCAGATTGCGTCGCCATCCTTTGCAATATAACAGAAAATTTAGCATTTTATGATTTGGCGTGAATACGCACTTTATGAATGCGCCGTTCATCCGCATCCATCACTTCAAAGCGTACCCCCGAATCGTGTGATACCATTTCACCTTTAGTAGGCACACGGCCAAGTTGTGCAAAAATGAAACCACCCAATGTTTCAAAATCGCCGTCATTTTCTTCATCAACCAATTGAAGCCCCAGAGAAGCTTCCAGCGCATCAATGCGTATTCGTGCGCTAACATCGTATTTTCCGGCTGCCGCTTTGGTAATGCGATCTTCTTCCTCTTCGTCATCATCATGCTCGTCATGAATTTCGCCCACCAATTCTTCTAACACATCCTCCATGGTCACCAATCCATCCGTACCGCCATGCTCATCCACCACGATTGCCATATGGCTACTGGCGCTGCGCATTTTAAATAGCAGGTCTGTAATGCGCATAGAGGGAGCGATAAACAATAACGGCCGCATGATACGCGTTAGCGAGTATTCTTCATCGCTGGCCAGCATAGGCAACAAGTCTTTCACATGCACAAACCCGCGCATGCGGTCGAGCGTTTCTTCATAAACGGGAATACGTGTGTGCCCATGTTCAATAATATGTGCTTTTAACTCTGGCAATGTGATGTCTACCGATACGGCCTCAATGTCACTACGTGGCACCATGATATCATCCACTTCGATATCACCAAAGGAGAGCACCTTGTGCAACATCACCTTTTCCTCTGGGGCCAAACGTTCGTCGGTTTGTTCTTCGTGCTCTTCAATAGCCTCTTCTACGGCTTCACGAAGCGAGGTATCTGTTTTTTGTCCAAGAATGGTTTTTAAAAAGTTGCGTAGGCTAGTAAGGAGTGAGCTTCTCGACTCCGGCTCCGGATCTGCGCTTGCGCGCGAGGAAGACATTCTGTCGCTACTACTGATAGTCTGATTCATAGGATAAAAGGGAAAGAGTTGTACGGCATTTTTTCATCATACGGCATAATATTTTTTCTAGCACGAATAGGTAACTTGCTACAAGTAGGGATTGCTAACCCCTAGTTTTTTAAGTGTTTTAATTTCCTGTTTTTCCATCTTTTCCGCTTCATCGTCGGTTTCATGATCGTGCCCTAACAGATGTAGCGTACCATGCACCAGCAAATGCGTGGCATGATTACGAAACGTTTTACCTTGCTGCTTTGCTTCTTTTTCGATCGTTTCATAAGCCAGAATAATGTCACCTAAATGCTCACCATCGCCTTCAAAGGAAAGTACGTTGGTCGGTTTGTTCTGCCCACGATATTGTTTGTTAAGTTCACGGATAAACTTATCATCTGCCAACACGACTGCGATCTCACAGCGCTTGCGTCCCAGCGCAGCCTCACATGCAGCACGTATTGTTTTGGTATACGGCTTTAAACTGGTTTTCCAGCGTTCATCATAAACAGTAATAGAAATATCAGCGGGCATAATTAGGTAATGCGCTTTTTCTTCTTATCCCAATCATCATATGCTTTGATGATTTTCGCAGCCAATGAATGACGCACCACATCCTTGTCTGTAAAGCGGATCATGCCTATGCCTTCAACATTTTCCAGCTTACGCACCGCATCACCCAAACCTGATTTCACATCTTTAGGCAAATCGGTTTGCGAAAGGTCACCCGTAATCACCATGCGGGAATTTTCTCCCAAACGCGTGAGGAACATTTTCATCTGCGTTGCTGTGGTGTTTTGTGCTTCATCAAGGATAATAAATGCGTTCGAGAATGTGCGACCGCGCATGAATGCAAGTGGTGCCACTTCAATCTCACCATTTTCCATATGGCGTGCGAGCTTTTCAGCCGGAATCATATCAAACAGCGCATCATAAAGTGGGCGCAGATACGGATCGACCTTTTCTTTCAGATCCCCCGGCAGGAAGCCAAGCTTTTCCCCCGCCTCTACCGCTGGGCGCGATAGGATAATTTTTTCCACACTGCCGCTGGTGAATTGTGCCACTGCCATTGCTACTGCAATATAGGTCTTGCCCGTACCGGCAGGCCCCATACAAAAAGAGGCATCATTCTCCTGTAGCAGCTGCATGTATTTTGCCTGCAATGGAGAATACGGCTTAATGACCTTCTTCATCGTTTTAATCACGATGTCGCTTTGGCCAAACAGGTTCTTGGTTTCACCGTCTTGATTCGTCACCATACGTATCGCCGCATCTACCTGAGCTGATCCCACTTCAGCGCCTTTTTTTAAATCGGCATATAAAGCTTCCAGCACATTTTTGGTTGCCTCCACACCATAACGGTCGCCAGAAATTGCCAACACATTACCGCGTGAGGATGCGGATATATTAAACGTCTTTTCCAGCTTGGCAAGGTGCGCGTCCTCTTCACCATATAACATGGCTAGCACGCTGTTATCTTCGAACACGATGCTTTGATCTTCGTGTTTTGCTTCACCATTCTTCACGTGTCTTTCCTTCACTAGCCGGCCTTTCTGAATTGCTCCGGTTCACTCACAAGCTCGCCGGCAATACTGTTGAGGTTTGCACTGGTAATTTTTACATCAGCAAGCTGGCCATGCAGTGCTTGGCTTCCTTGCACCACCACCGATTGCAGGTATGGGCTTTTGCCAATGAGCTGACCTTCGCGTTTGCCGTCTTTGGTAAACAGAGCAGGAAGCACCTTGCCTACACAGGATTCGTTAAAGCCCAGCTGTTGTTTGCGGATGAGTGCTTGCAGGCGTTGGAGGCGTTCATCCTTCACCTCTTCTGGCACCTGCGCATCGTCCATAGCAGCAGGCGTACCGGGGCGCGGGCTGTATTTAAATGAAAATGCCTGAGCATATCCCACCGTGCGCACCAGAGTCATGGTGTCTTCAAAATCCTGATCCGACTCACCCGGGAAGCCGACAATAAAGTCCGACGACATGGCAAGATCTGGGCGTGCTTTGCGCAAGCGCTCGATGATATCGATATAAGAAGCGGTGTTGTGCTTACGGTTCATCTTTTTCAGAATATGGTTTGAGCCAGATTGGATTGGCAGATGCAGGTAGGGCATAAGCTTTGGCTCACTGCCATGAATGGCGATCAGGTCATCACTCATATCCCGCGGGTGCGAGGTGGTAAAACGGATGCGTTCAATGCCATTAATCTGGGCAACTGCGTCAATCAAATCCGCTAATGAATGTGTTTTGCCTGCCGCATCCACACCGTGATAGGCGTTGACGTTTTGGCCTAGCAGCATGATCTCCTTCGCTCCCTTATCGGCCAATTGCCTTGCTTCTGCAACCAGCACATCGGCATTACGGGAATATTCCGCACCGCGCGTATAAGGCACCACACAGAAGGTACAAAATTTATCACACCCTTCCTGAACGGCCAAAAAGGCAGATACACCTTGCGGGGTTGTTGATTCCGGCAGTAGATCGAATTTTTGCTCAGCTTCAAAATCCAACTCCACTACGCCGCCTTTGCTGCGCAACGCTTTGGTTACCATTTCCGGCAATTGATGGAAGGTTTGTGGGCCCATTACAATATCCACAAAAGGCGCACGCTTCATGATTTCGTCGCCCTCCGCCTGACCTACACAACCACCCACGGCAATCAGCATTTGCTCGCCACGTGCGGCCTTGTTTTCTTTTTCCTGACGAATACGCCCCAGCTCAGAATACACCTTTTCCTCCGCCTTCTCGCGGATGTGGCAGGTGTTGAGGATGACTAAATCAGCGTCTTCATATGTGTCGGAGGATTTGTAGCCTAAAGGTGACAAGCAGTCGTTCATGCGTACGGAATCGTACACATTCATCTGACACCCATAGGTTTTGATAAAAAGCTTTTTGCTCATACAGCGTTAGTCTGGCTGCATTTCATTGAACTTTGCCGCCATAATAAAATCATTCTCATGCAGGCCACTAATCGTGTGTGTCCATAGCACAATCTCCACATAGCCCCACCCCATCATAATGTCTGGGTGGTGTGCTTCTGCTTCAGCAACCTCAGCCACTTTATTTACAAACGCCAACCCCGCCATAAAGTCTTTAAAGACAAAACGACGTTTAATTGCACGATTGGAAAGCGAAAGCTCCCATCCCGGCACCTGTTCAAGGTAAGGACGTGCATTCAAATCATCAATGGGAGGTGTGCCCGGGGCACATACCGTACATTTTTTTTGCGCAAGCGTTGTTTCTTTAGCCATAACCGTCTAAGTACTTATCATAAAATCGGCTAACTATGTAGCTGTTTAAAGAGGTTACGTCAATTTATGACTGCAAAAAACACAATTTTAGCCATGGATACGGCCACAGGGCCATGTAGCGTGGCATTGTGGCATGAAGGTCACATAGCGGCTTATGTGGAAAATCAAGAACATACGCGCCAATCCACCAGCCTGATGCCTATGATTGAGCAGGTATTGCATGAGTGTGACGTAAGCTACACAGACCTCTCAGCCGTTGCCTGCACAGTTGGGCCGGGCAGCTTCACCGGCATCCGCGTGGGCCTAGCGGCCGCAAGTGGTATTTGTTTTGCTGCGGAGACGAAAGGGCTGGGGTTCACCACCCTCTCTGTGTTGGCCTATGCCGCTGCCCAGGAATCACCCGATGCAGATATTTTAGCCATCCTTAATGCGGGCAAAGGCGAAGTTTATTATCAGGGTTTTAACAAAACATCGCTTTTTGAGCCAAGGGTGGGGAAAATCGAAGAGGCCATTGCATCACGACCAGACGCAATTATCTGTGGCAAAGCCCCTGATGCAGTTGGCTCACCATTCCCACGCGCCGATGCACTCGCCACATTAGCAGCACATCATTTCAGCGATGCGCTGCCACTCACCCCCTATTATATACGTGAACCAGATGCCAAACCCATGGCAGAGCAAAAGGCTAAAAAATAATGTTGCCGATGATGCTAGACAGAAATGCTTGCTTGAATATGATGACCCCCTACTTCTTCTCCATAAAGAGGTTCTTATGAAACATATCCCTTTGAAAAAATGGCTGCTTGGTATTTTTGCTGCATTCATGCTCACCAGTTGCAGCAGTGAACATCCGGTGGATTTTCCGCCACTCAGCTTTGCGCGCTATCAACCCATATACCTCAATGTCTCGCGCATTGAATTTGTCGACGAGTATAAGTCACCGCTCACCTCGCCTTATGTTGAGCACCTCATGCCCTATTCCCCCGCTGAGGCCATGCGTATATGGGCGAAAGAGCGCCTGCGTGCCATCGGCCCAGACAAAGTGCTACAAATTATCATCAAAGATGGCAGCGTGGTCGCCACAGAGCTTCATAAAGACAGCAGCATCGCCGATTTCTTTACCATAGATCAGGATCGCCGATACGATGCCAAGCTCGACGTGGAACTGCGCATTTATGGCCATGAAAGTGCATTGTCAGAAGCTAACGTACATGTAAAAGCGGCACGCTCTGTTACCCTTTCAGAAAACGCTAGTGCATGGCGCAGATCAGCCGCACAACGCGCCATGATTGGTGAAATGATGGAAGGGGTGAATGCCGAGCTGGAAAAAAATATGTTTTTATACATGGGACGTCACATTAACTTCTCGCAAAACCCCTAATGAACGTTTACCTGCCTATTGCTGAAATGTCGGTCAATGTGTTTGCCATCCTTGGCCTTGGTGGCGCGGCAGGTGTGTTGTCTGGTATGTTTGGGGTTGGTGGCGGTTTTCTACTCACGCCACTACTCATTTTTATTGGTGTACCACCTTCTGTGTCAGTCGCCACCTCTGCCAATCAAATCATCGCCTCTTCTGTATCCGGATTCGTGTCTCACTGGCGGCGAAACAATGTAGATTTCAAGATGGGCTGGTATTTACTCACAGGCGGCCTGATAGGCTCTACCCTTGGGGTAGGGTTATTTCGCTGGCTTCAACAAATTGGCCATGTTGATCTGATTATTTCTATTTCCTACGTCACGTTCCTAACATTGATTGGTGCAATGATGGCCAAGGAAAGCTATCACGCCATTCGTAAGACTGCCAAAAAGGCAACCCTGCATTACGAGTGGGAATTCACCAAAAAACTCCCCTATAAAGTAGAGTTTCCGCAATCCAACCTGAACATTAGCGCCATACTCCCCTTGGGTATTGGGTTCTTCGTGGGTATTATGGTTTCTCTAATGGGCATTGGCGGCGGTTTCTTCATTGTCCCCGCCATGATTTACATACTTGGCATGCCCACGGCTATGGTGATTGGCACGTCGTTATTCCAGATTATTTTTATCACTGCTAACGTTACCTTCCTACAAGCAATCACCACCCAAACTGTTGATATATTACTGGCATTTCTGTTGGTAATTGGTGCAGTCGTTGGTGCGCAGGTCGGCATTAAAATTGGCGCAAAATTATCCGGTGAATATTTACGAGCCATGTTGGCAGCCTTAGTATTAGGTATCGCGGCAAAACTTGCGTTCGGCCTATTCACGCCCCCCACCAATGTCTATAGCGTGAGTGTGATTGATGAATAAATTTTACGCCCTATACGCGACATGCATAATTTTGGTGCTGAGCTTCATACCAGCCGTGCACGCCACTCCCATCATCGCAGATCTCTCTCAATATCGCATAGATATAGATGCGCGCTTTAATGGCACACGCCTTTTCTTATTTGGCGTGCGTAATAATGCAGGTGATGTGGTAGTAGTAGTTCGTGGCCCCAAGAAACATTTTCTTATGCGTAAGAAGGAACCCATAGCGGGTATCTGGGTCAACAGTGATCGCATGAAATTTTATAATATGCCCGATTTCTATGCCATTGCTACCAGCAAGCAGTTAAATAAAATAGAGCAAACTTCTCTTTTCAAACAACTTGGCATTGGCCAGAGAACATTATTTCTAGAACCATCTAATCCATCGCAATTCGTGAAGTTTATTGAATATTCGGATGCTTTTATAAAACATCAGCAAGCGCGCAAACTATATATGGAACTCCCTGCAAAGCTCGACTTTATGGGAGAAACGCTTTTTAAAACATCTATTGATTTCCCAGATACTATACCCCCGGGGGACTATACTGCTGAAATATACCTACTGAAAGATGGTGAAGTTTCGGGCATGCAATCCACGCCCATCACTGTATCCAAAACCGGGCTGGATGAATTCCTACATAGCAGTGCACATGAACATCCTGCGCTATATGGTCTGGCCGCTATTTTAATTGCACTTTCCGCTGGCTGGGTTGCTGGCAGAGTTTTTGAATAACCTATTGCAGGAGACTTTATGAACGAACAGAAAACCACGCAAAAACCACCTAAGTATCTGGTGTGCGTTGATGGGCGTGATGAATGTCAGGTTGCTCTGCATCTGGTTTGTCTCAAGGCCGTCGCACGCGGTGGACGGGTAGATATGCTGCACGTTACGCCGCCTGCCGATTTCCAAACGTTAGGCGCCATTGCCGATCGCATGCGAGAAGAGCGTAAACACGAGGGAGAAGAGTTGCTCAAAAAAATGGCTGATGAAGCTTATGCAGAATATGGTATTCGTCCTTCCCCTATTTTAAAAGAAGGCGCTATTGGTGATGAGATTATCGCTGCCGCATTGGCAGATCCGGATATCACTATGGTAGTACTCGGCATTGCCAGTGATAATAATGGCCGAGGAACACTCGCGGCATGGCTTGCAAATCAGCTAGGGAATAAATTCCCTATTCCTTTGTTGATGGTTCCTGGGAATCTGACTCAACAACAGCTTCAGACGCTGGTGTAGCTTCCTGCTTAGTTTGTCTCGATACCACAATCACGACGGTGTTCGCCAATTTGTCGTGCCAGCCTTGCTTACGCTTGTCCAAACCCATCCAGAAAAAGCCAAGACCAAGTGGAATAGCAGAAACCACATACCCCATTAACCTCATAATGATTTGTGTATCTGTCGGATGCGCCTCTGTTTTTGCATCCACCACTTTTAAACGCAGCAACATCTTACCTGGGGTGGCTGCCCAAAAATGCCAGCATATTCCTGCGGCCATACTAAGCGCCATACACTGAACCATGAAGTTGTTAAACCATCTAGCCACATGGCCAGATTCAACCAGATACCGTGCTATAATGCGGTTTGATTCCTCATCGCTAGCCCCCTGCGGAATCCGCTCTCCTACTGCAGCCCAATCTACTGGGGGCAGTGGCGAGTATGTACTTAAATACCAGTCTATCAACGGTGCCAGCACAACCATCGCAATCAATGAGTCAACCGTCGCTGCGATCATACGGCGGTTAAAACTCGCATACTTTTTATCACGTGCGTATTTGCCAGTGCCCAATAGAAAATTGACACCGGGCAACATGGTTCTCTGTTTTTCTTCTGTCATTCGACCATCCAGGTAATGAGTGGCATATGTTTCCATGGCTCATGTTTTTCAACACGGGGCATCTTAACTATGGGGATATCGTCATCTACAAATTTCTCAAATGTAGCCACCGTGTCTTCCAGCGGAATATCTATGTTTGGAGATTGGTTCACCACCAATGCACGCACGGGAATATTTCGTTTTTGCAGCACTTCTATGGCGGATAGTGTGTGGCTAATGGTGCCTAAGTAGCTGCCTACCACCAATATGGCCGGCCAATCTAATTCATGCATCCAGTCTGCTACGGTGTATTCATCATTGAGTGGCACTAATATACCCCCCACCCCTTCTACCATCAGCACATCACTGGAAACCGTTTCATGTTCTTTGCAATATGCAACCAGCTCCTGCATATCCAGCTGTTTTATCTGATCACTATTGGCCGCCATGTTAGGTGCAAGCGGGGCTTTATAGCGCCATTTAGATATAGATTTTGTCAGAGCATCTGTTGGCTCAAGACCGCAGCTACGAAGGATCATCGCTGCATCATTGTAAGTGTCTTCAGGATCATAACCACTAATCACTGGCTTGAGTGCTGTCACTTGTTTTCCTGCTTCACGAAGCTGCCAGCACAAGGTTGACATCACATGTGTCTTTCCAACATTTGTTCCGGAAGCTGTGACAAAAAATGGCTGCATATTAATCCTTTCCAAGCACTAAGAATAGCACCTGCCAGGTGGCAGGCAGCCCCTTTTGTGTTCCATAACACTGTTTGTATAAGCTCTCCAGGCGTGCAAACTGTCTCGGTGTAGAAAGCCCACGCTTACGTGCAGCTTCTTTGTTAGACGCACCGATTGCCTGCAGATTGCGCATCAGCGCTATAGTATCTGGATAATACTCCACAAGTGGTACGCGCTGCGCACTCGTAAGCGACAGGCCATTTTGATCTGCAGCTTTCAGCACAGAGTGAACGGACAGAAAGTTACTTACATGTGGCACATTGTCGACAGCGGCAAAGGTCTCTTTCAACTCCAGCAACGTACCATCCGTCAGTGTCGATAGAATAATACTGCCATGCGGTTTCAATACCCGGCTCATTTCCGAAAATACCCTTACTGGGGTATTAGACCATTGCAACATTAGTGATGAAAACAGGCCGTCAAACACACTATCTGTAAATGGAAGCGATTCTGCATCTGCATTAAACGCATGACCATATTGCGCTGCATGTTTACACATCCCATATGCCATATCGAGCTGTGTAACACGCCAAGCCTGTTTTGTTGATTCTACTGCAAACGCTCCTGTGCCACAGCCTACGTCCAGCACATGCGCACCTGCACCCCATCGCTGAGCTGCCAATTTCAGGCAATGCCTACGCACTGTGCGCTGCAGATCAGCATGTGCGTCATATTGTGGGGCCGCATCACCAAAATTTTGCTTTATGGCAGATGTATCAAACATGCAAATGTCCTTTGATAACATTACGTAGCCTGTTTGTATCATGCCAATGCGGCGCATGTCCACAATCCGGCCATAATTCGAGTTTTGCTCCTTTAATGCATTCTGCAAAGCGCTTCGACTGAGCAGGCTCTACCACTACATCTTCTTCACCATGTACTAACAAGGTGTTTGGAAATCTTGAAAAATCCAGCTTCTCACAGCTATACCCATCAATCAGGCTTAGCCATTTAAGCCAGTCATTATTAAGCACCGCCTGTTTGGAAAAACCGGAAAGCACCTCTTTCACATGGCCGCTATAGGCATCGTTGTAATGCACCAGATCCCATGCTTTGTGCAATGTACGCACTGGGTTCTGAATATAGTTATCAAAGAATTTATCAAAGGTGTCACGGGGCATGCCAAGACCACTACCCATCTCCACAAATTCAAACGGAGCCGCAATCAACACCAGTTTTCTGGGCGCAATAAACCCTTCACTAATTGCGCGTGCTGCGAGCTGCCCGCCAAGCGACCACCCGATTACCGCATCATGCCCCCGGGCGGTATCCGCAATGTCGCGAAGCGCATCTTCTACCGTGTCATGACGCGCATAGCATAAATGCGTGGCGTCAGGAAAAGCATGTGCTAAAGCGTCATGTGGCTGCCCCCAGCCACTCAGGGTAAGTATTTTCATGCCCACCCCTCTTGCTTGATCATTTCTGCCAGCTGCTCGATATGTATTTGTTCATGCAATGCTGAAAAAGCAATGCGCAGGCGGGCTGTATTTTCCGGCACCGTAGGCGGACGAATCGCACCAACAAGAAACCCTTTTTCTTCCAGAAGTGCAGCAGCCTGTAATGTTTTATTATTATCTTTAATGATAACAGGAACGATAGCACTGGTTGCGGGTTCCAGCCCCAACAATGATGTAAAGACACGAGCATTTTCAAGAGGTTTTGCTACACGTTCCGGCTCTTCTTTTATGATGCGCAGTGCGGCTATGGAGGCGGCTATTGTTGCGGGCGGAAGCGCCGTAGAATAAATCAAACTACGGGCAGAGTTTTTAATATAATCAATCAGTGTTTGTGAACCACATACATACCCCCCATAGCTCCCCACTGCTTTTGACAAGGTACCCATCTGTATATCGGCCGGATTGTTTTTCATTATGCCCAAACCGTGTGCATCATCGGTCATCAGCCATGCATCGAATTCCTTGGCCAAAGCAGCCAGCACTTTCAGAGGAGCAAGGTCTCCATCCATGGAAAACACCGTTTCCGTCATAATCAGACAGTTCTGATATTCTTTGCGGTTTGCTTCCAGCAGCATGCGCAAATGTTCGACATTATTATGGGCAAAACGCATTACACTTGCCCCTGACAGCCGTGCGCCATCCAGCATGCAGGCATGTGACAACTTATCGGAAATAATCAGGTCTCCTGCCCCTACTAATGCTGGAATAATGCCTATATTGGCCAGATATCCACTACCAAACACACACGCTGCCTCACAAGCTTTCACCCCCGCCAGCAGTGTCTCCAGCTCTTCATAAAGCGGAAAATTACCCGTAATCAGGCGGGAAGCCCCTGCTCCAGCACCATATTTTGTTAATGCCTCGGTGGCTGATCCTACTAGTTTTGGGTGGCTGGAAAGCCCCAGATAATCGTTGCAAGCAAAGGATATAAGCCGTTTTCCGCCCCGCACCACTACCACGCCATCCGCACGTTCATTCATATGCAGCACACGACGGCGCTTAGCGCTTTCCAAAAGCATAAGTTTTTGCTGTAAAAATGTGTCTAGAACTGGCATAACGGCAGCATCATATACGAGAGGGAAACGCATGCAAACTGCTATCCGCCATGATTGGCATATAGATGAAGTAAAGGCACTTTTTGAGCTGCCGCTAAATGACCTGCTATTTCAGGCACAAACCGTGCATCGCGCGCATTTTGATGCCAATGAGGTGCAAATTTCCACCCTGCTTTCTATCAAAACCGGTGGCTGCCCGGAAGATTGTGCATATTGCCCGCAAAGCTCTCACTTTAACACCGAGGTTAAAGCCGATAAGCTGATGGACAAGGAAACGGTATTTGCAGAGGCGAAGAAAGCCAAAGAAGCTGGCGCTTCACGTTTTTGCATGGGTGCAGCATGGCGTTCTCCCAAAGATCGAGATATACCGAAAGTCGCCGAGCTAATCGCTGGCGTGAAAGCATTGGGCCTAGAAACGTGTGCTACGCTGGGGATGCTGGATGAGAAGCAGGCCGAAAAACTAAAAGAAGCTGGGCTTGATTACTACAACCACAATCTCGATACGTCGGAAAATTTCTACGGCAATATTATTACCACCCGCACCTATAAAGACCGTCTGGACACACTAGCCAATGTACGTGATGCGGGTATGAATATCTGCTGCGGCGGTATTGTCGGAATGGGCGAAGATATCACTGACCGCGCCGACATGCTTATCACTCTGGCTAATTTGCCAGAACATCCGGAAAGTGTGCCGATCAATTTGCTAGTACAGGTGGAAGGCACCAAACTAAATGGTGTGGAAGAGCTTGATACATTTGATTTTGTGCGCACCATTGCAGTAGCACGCATCCTGATGCCAAAATCGTATGTACGTCTTTCTGCAGGGCGTGAGGATATGAGCGAGGAGACACAAGCCATGTGCTATTTCGCTGGCGCCAATTCCATTTTCTATGGTGAGAAGTTACTCACCACTGCAAATCCAGAGGCTCATCAGGACATGGAATTATTCAAAAAGCTTGGCCTAAAACCACTGACCCCACCCGCCGCTAAAGATGCCGAAGCAGCCTGAATGGTTTGAGGCTGGGTTAAACCATACCTGGCTACCCTATACGCAAATGCAGATTGCCCCATTGCCGCAAGCGGTGACAAGCACAGAGGGCTGTCGCATTAAGCTTGCCGATGGCACAGAGCTGATAGACGGCATCGCCTCCTGGTGGAGCATGTGTCATGGCTACAACCATCCGCATATTGTTGGAAGCGTCGAAAAACAATTACGCCATATGCCGCATGTCATGTTTGGCGGGCTAGTGCATGAAGGCGCTCTCAAGCTTGCTTCCCGGCTATGTAAGCTCACCGACATGGATCGTGTTTTTTATGGTGATTCCGGCTCCATTGCCGTAGAAATCGCACTTAAAATGGCGCTACAGTTTTGGCGTAATTCCGGCAAACCACATAAGGATCGTTTTATCTGTTTTAGCGATGGCTATCACGGCGACACGCTGGGTGCCATGTCGGTATCTGATCCTGAGCGCTCAATGCACAAGGCATTCAAAAACTCGGTAATCAAACAATATGTAATTGATATTCCCAGTGATGAGTATGGATTTGCGGAGTTTGACTCTCTGCTTTCGGGCATTGCTGGCAACGTCGCAGCAATCATTATTGAGCCGCTGGTTCAAGGTGCCGGCGGCATGCGTTTTCACAGCGCCGATACACTTGCCGAACTACACAGGATTGCAAAAAAGCATGACGTGCTTTTCATCGCCGATGAGGTGGCCACGGGCTTCCTACGCACCGGTAATATGTTTGCCTGCGACGAAGCAGGCATTAAACCAGATATACTCTGCCTGGGTAAAGCGCTCACGGCAGGTACCATGACCATGGGCGTAGCACTTGCCAGTGAAGCAATATTCGAAGCCTTCCTGAGCGATGATATGGACAGCGCCTTCATGCACGGCCCCACATTTATGGCCAATCCCCTTGCCTGTGCCGCGGCTAATGCATCGCTGGATTTATTCGAGCAAGAACCACGTGCAGCACAAGTAGAAGCTATAGAAGTTCAATTACGTGAGGAACTTTCCGCCTGTGAAGACAAAGCTGGCGTGGTGGACGTGCGGGTGAAAGGCGCGATTGGCGTGGTACAGATCGAGCAAGAGCGCATGGATTATTACGGGCTGCGCGAGCAATTCATCAAACGTGGCTGCTGGATTCGCCCCTTCGGCGATATTATTTACTTAGCGCCGAGCCTTACGATCAGCGGGGAAGAATTATCTACGCTTACACAAAGCATCGCAGAAGTACTGGGCTAGAGTGTTTTGCTTTTGTTCTATACAGATGCTTGGCAAGGCGAAATGCGCGGAATGTACAACCAGTACATGAGCACATTGAGACCGCAGCCCAAGCGCTGTAGAGGGCAAAATGAAACGCTCTAAGCGGCCTTTTTATCTTCGCCGGAAAAGTCTGTGATATCTTCTAAGATACGGCGCTTGATCGCTTCTTTATCTGAAGAGCTGATGCCATAGCGAATCGCCAGCAGTGAATAATCTTCTTCAGACAGATTCACAGGAATCTGTACCGCTTCCTGATGTGCCACCGGAAGCTCCACAATGCGGCGCACTACGTCGGACAGACGCATTTCACTACGGATAGCTTCATCGATAATTTTATTGGCGATACGTAAATCACACTCAATAGATGCACTTTCTGCACCGTCAGTATCTTTGCTCACGGTTTTGATCTCCTGTTTTATGATAGACTCAGCGGCAACGCTGGAAAATGTTGGTTTCAAGCTGCTGTTTTTATCAGCACCATTTTTTGCACTCTCAAGATTAGCCATAGGTTTTTTCTCCTCTACGGATGGTTTTACGGGTTCTTCTGCCTTCACAGGCTCTGGTTTCTTTTCTTCCTTAGGCTCTGGCTTCACTTCAGGTAAGCTTTCTGCCTTAGGAAGTGGTGTTTTTTCAAACTCCGGTAATTTCATTGGCTCGGTTTTGGTCTCTTCCGGCTTCAGCGGTGAAACTTGTACCGCCTCAGTTTTTTCCAGCTTTTCGACTGCAGGAGAAGGGTTGCTTTTTTCCTTTTCCAACGCTTCTTTCTTTTTGCTCACTTCATCCGAGGCGAGTTTTAAATCAGGGCGGTTAAGCTCAGCACGCGGTGGGTTAGTAATCTCACCAATATCGGTCATACGGCGATAAATTGTGGCATACACTTCAATGCGCCCGTCATTGTATTTTTCGATTTCAATCGCATGCTCGTTGCTTTCACTCACCAGCAACGTGTAGCCAAATTCTTGTGCCTGATTTTGTGGCGGCAATGGATGCTTACGGAAGTCACCTTTGAAAATGCGCCCGCTCATGCCCTGAATCTCACGCTTATAGCTCGACACCAACCAGCCTTTGAAATCCTGAATCATCTCCTTGCAGGAGAGCGTGGTGATTTCTGCCTTGTTCATAATGTTTTCCAGGTCTTGGCTGTCGAACATTTTCATGCGATCAGCTATGGAAATTCGGCGTGAAATAGCGAGATATTGCTCGCCCTCGGATTCCGCAACAATCATCGACACACTGGAATCCTTATCATGCGTTAGCACGAATGAAGTGAGTGATTCCTGTGCAAACTGGTAAGTATTGATGCTCGAAATGGAAAGTCTGCGGCCATTTAGCGAAGGTTGCGGCACAAAACCAAAACCTATCGTGGTGCCAATTTGTAGCTGCTCAGGTTTGAGATTTTCTCCGGCCTGATTCTTTTTCATTGGTTTCCAGAAATCGGAAAGTGCATCTAGCATCGTTGTTACTACCTTGTGTTATTAATCCCATTGCTGCGATCGGCTTATTTATTTTTTTCACGCATGATGCGCGCTTTGTCTTTTTGCCAGTCGCGTTTTTTAATCGTATCGCGTTTTTCGTATTCTTTTTTACCCGTACCCAGTCCTAATTTTATTTTCGCGATTCCTCTGCTGTTGAAATACAACGACATCGGCACCAGCGACACCCCTTTTACTTTCAATCTACCCACCAGCTTTTTAATCTGCTTTTTATTGAGCAGCAGCTTGCGTGGTCTGCGCACCTCATGGTTAAACCGATTACCACCGCTATATTCATCGATGTGGGCATTAAACAACCACATCTCATCTTTTTCTTCGGCAGCGTAGGCATCATTAATATTTACCTTGCCCGCGCGCAGCGATTTCACCTCGGTTCCCGTCAGTACCAGACCTGCTTCAAACTCTTCCTCGATAGCGTAGTTGAACCGAGCCTTACGATTCATCGCTACATTACTACTTCCGGAAGTTTTTTTTGAGCCGGCCATGATATTTAAGAAATGCTAATTAAGATGAAAAAAAGATTTATATCAAGCGTAAATTTTTTAACACTTCGGCGATCTGCGTTTTGCAGTTTTCACTAGGCTCAACCAGAGGAAGACGCAAATCGCCTTTACACTTGTTCAGCAACGATGCAGCAAATTTAACTGGTCCGGGAGAAGTTTCTGCAAACAGAATTTGATGCAATGGAATCATACTATCATGCAACTCTAATGCCTTCTTGTAATCACCAGCTAGACACGCTTCCTGCACCTCGGCACAACGTTTTGGCATAATATTCGACGTCACCGAAATACAACCCACACCACCCGAAGCGTTAAAGGCCACGGCCGTCATATCCTCTCCAGAGAGCAGGTGTAAATTCTTCTTCATTTTTACGCGCAAGTGATATGGGCGCGCCAGATCGCCGGTTGCATCCTTGACACCTGCGATATTTGGCAGCGCGGAAAGCCGCGCCAGCGTATCGTCTGTGATATCAATCACGCTACGGCCGGGAATATTATAGATAATGATCGGCAGCTCAGCAGCATCCTGAATGGCCTTATAATGCTGGTAAACACCTTCCTGGTTCGGCTTATTGTAATAAGGTGCCACCACCAATGCTCCACTCGCACCCGCCTTTTTGGCATGCTTAGTGAGCATAACGGCTTCCTGCGTGGAGTTTGAGCCCGTGCCAGCCAATACGGGTACACGGCCAGCCGAGGCTTCTACACACAAATCCACCAGGCGATTATGCTCTTCGTGCGTGAGCGTAGGTGATTCACCAGTAGTACCACATGGCACAAGCCCGTGCACACCCTCGCTTATCTGCCATTCAACAAGATCCTGGAAGGCTTTTTCGTCAATTTTCCCATCGGAAAATGGTGTAATTAATGCGGTATAAATCCCTTTGAACATGGCAGATAATGGTCTCAAGTTTTGTGAATAGTGTTTTCTTTAGGCTGAATGGGCAAAAATGTAAAGAAGCTCTTTACTTATGCGACCAGATTCATTACATCACTATGCCTCCAGTTAATAACTGGATTATGTCGGGGGTGGCGCAGCTTGCCACCTGAACGTAAGTGAAGGACATAATATAATGCGCTACCAAGCTTATTGGTGGCGTATCCGTGTCGGGGAGTGGCGCAGCTTGGTAGCGCACCTGGTTTGGGACCAGGGGGTCGCAGGTTCGAATCCTGTCTCCCCGACCATCAAATAGAGCGCCCTTGTGGCGCTTTTTTTGATGGTAGAGAGGAATATGAGAACCGTTAGGTTCGAAATTTTTGCAGCAAGCAAAAATTGTCGGCGCAGACGTCAACTGTGCACTACCGCTCCGCTACATGAGAGCGAAGTCGAGCCGCCGCCTGACGGCACATGACCAGGAGGCCATGTGACAATCCTGTCTCCCCGACTATTTATGGCTTTGTAATCAGCCTATCATGCATAACTTTATAGATGTCAGTATTATCGACTACGGCCGGTAAAGGCATGGTGCTGCGCGCGAGGATACCGCCAGCATAATCCGTTTTACCAACGGTTGATACGCTGAAATGGATAGTCTCTCCTTCAGAGGTATAGTGATACGTTGGTTTGCCTGATATTTTGCCAGGTTGTATCTGTATCCCCCCCGCATCACTATCTGACGCCAAGATTACATCCACGTTGGCGCTATTACGGTCATAATAATTCATGATCACCCCCAGCGCTTCATCTGCGCGCGCCAATGCAGTCAATGTCCCCTGAGGGTTTCCAACATTGGAAAAATTATCGGTGCCCTCTTCTTCCGCCACGATGAAAAATTCATGCCCATGTAGCAGTTGCAACGTAGCGTCCATCATCTGCGCGATGGTAGGGGCACCCTCGACATATCTCGGCAAGCTCTTTGCTTCTAATTTATGTTCTGGTTTATCATTAAAGCTGTGGCCATGTGCAAATACACCCAGCAGTTTCTGTGGTTTTTGCGGAAGAATATTGGCCAGTTCTTCAGCGGTGTAGACAACCTCATAGCCCAGACGTTTCGCCTCCTCGATCAGATTGCGATCATCGCGCCTAGCGCCATTCCCGTGCCTTCCCTTCACGCCTGATGGCAACAAATTCCGCTCACCTCCAGAGAGAATAATATCTACGCCGCTATGAATAATATAGACTGCAATGTCATCGTAGTTTCTACGATTTGGTGAACTCGCGACAAAAACGCCAGTGCCGGGTTCAACAATATCTCCAGAGTTCACCAGCGCTGTCTTATAGCCCTTCTGCATGAGTTCTTGCATCAGGCTGCCTTCAAATCCTGATGCGGCTCTGATGGGTGTCGTGCCGTCCATACCATAGCTATCCGCTTTTACCTTAACGCCATAAGCATGTGACGTCGCACCACCATGTGAAGTCGCGACTGCGGCATCTTTCATGTTTCCCACATACACACCAGTGTGAGGCAAGCGATCCCAATGCAGCTTGCCAGCCGGACCTTTCGTAACATAGCGTAAGGCCTGCCAGCTATTCATACCCAACCCATCCGGGTGAAAAAAGATCATGGATTTTGCATTAGCGGAAACGGCAAACACACCGCACAGAAAAAGCGTGGCGAAAAAGATGGTGATGACTTTCATAAATGCTCCTTGGGCAAAACGACTTTTTACTTCAAGGATAAGTCTTGAGGCTCCTGTTTGTCCACGCGGCGGGTCCAATATCCATCGTGATATTTTTGCCTATCGGCAACGGCCGCGTCGACAGCACTTTCATCAACACCCAAAACTTTACCCACTGCCTTAGTAGCAGGTGTGACGAATTTGTCATCTGTCCAGCTGGTCCATTTACGTGCGGCTTCTGGGAAAATGGCTCGACTGGCCAACACCATTGCAATGCTAAAGCTGGCACCACCTACTTTTGCAGTGGCTCGCTTGCCGAGAGAATCTAACGGCCTGTGTTTCAATACCTCTTCTGAGGCCACCAGCTTATAACTCACATTTTGTGAGGCCAAATTCAATCCGGTAGACCATGCTGTCCACCATGCGGCTTGCGGCAAATGATGCATTTCATGGCCATATATCTCATCCAGATGCTGCTTATATTCCGCCGATCCCTTTTCTACCCCTGTGTTTTTTGCCCAACGATTCGTTGATTGCACCGCACCAAAGTGAAAAACCGGTCCTAATGTATAGGTCAGAACAGGCCGCACCGCATCCATCGCCCATGGCGTATAGCGTTGCATCATTACGGTTGGTACAACAGCTGCAAAATCACCAAATATCTCTGAAGCCGTAAACATTGAAGCCAACGCGCTGGTATGTTTCAAGTTCAGGTTTTTGGGTTGCTCGTGCCCATGATCGTGGTGATGGTGATGTCCACACCCTTCATGATGGTGGTGGTGATCATGATCATGCGAGTGGCCGTGATCGTGCTGATGGCCATGATCATGATCGTGATCATGGCTACGGCTACAGGTGCCATCCTCTCCATGGTCATGAAATGGGTTAGAACAACCTGGCACTTTAGGGTTTTTCACCCCTAGCCCTTTCAGTATCCCTGTCATCACAGGAATACCGGCCAAATCCCATCCCGTACATGCAAACGCATGGTTAATAGTGTAGGCAATATCCTCGCTTTGCTGCTTGGATTTATCCGCCTTTTCACGTTCATGAATATGTGTTGAACGCGTATTGTCTTCGCTCATACTAAACTCTAACTTCACATTATATACAGCACGGCACATGCGTCAGCACATAGGCTGACCGAGCCATACAAAAAATCAAAAATGGATAATGCTTAGGATAGAGTCGGCGGTGCGCGTGATGGCGGCAACAGATTGGCAAAAAAGGAAGCAACCACACCTTTTTGCCATGTCGCGGAATCACTTTCGAAATATAAAGAGGTAGCGATATTGGCATCAACCGGTGGCGCATGTTTTGTGTGGTCTACAAAAACATACATTCCACAGTTATGCTCATCATGGTCGGCAGCATGAAAATCATGTTCGACGGCATGCAGCAGCGATGCTGTCTGCACAACGAGAAAACATAATACAAAAAACAAACCAAACTTTTTCACGTAAAACCGAGCTGATAGTCTTATTTAGAGCACTCCTGCTATTATATCATAGCTGTCAAGCCCCGGCAAAGGGATCGGCGTCCAAATTAGGAATTACGCCAGTTTCACAGACTTTCCATCCGCTGAAATGCCCAAACTGCCATCTTTTGAGAATGTCAGGGCAATATTCGAATAATTGCCATTATCCTGTAATAAATAGCTATATTTTGCGAGAATAAGGTCAATTTCAGCCTGTGAGCCAGCATTTTGCAGCTCTTCCATCATTGGCATACGTTTCTGTATTTCAACAAAATGGCTGGTTAGCGCATTGACCGTACTTAGCTCACGCGCCAAGCCCGGATTTTCCTCCAGCGCCTGCTTTAGCTCTTCTGCATAAGGGTAATCCGCAGGAAGTTGCATCTTTCCAGCCTGATCATAGGTAATTTTTTCAGGTGCCTCTGGAATATTATAGTCAAACATCATTTGTTTGAAACGCGCCGTAGCATGCTCAGAAAGCGCTTTGATATTATCGGCAGAGGGCAGCAAAAGCGGTATATCCGTTAGTCTAACATTATCGGCTACCTTTGGGTCGTCGGCAAAATACTCATCCAGATCGAGCTCTACATAGCCCTTACTCGTATTCATAATGGGGGTGTTTACCGATTCCTCATCTTCGCTCTCTTGCAATTTAAGCAGCGTAGTGGCTGTCTCGCTAGAAATGATGGATCCGGAAAGTCCTGCCTTCTGTCCGGCAATAATTTCCCGGGTCGGTGTCGCCTCATTGTTTTTTATGGCCGCCGATGCATGGGTGGCATAAGCATTTTTAGGGGTACCGTCCCCGCCTTTCTCACTGGCAGCCTTACTGTTAAACAGCGTTTGCTGGGAAGTTACCGTCTGTGGAGTGATATGCATGGTCGCGCCTCTTTCGTGATAATTTACACGTATCAAAGCAAGATTCAGACCAGCCGGAAGCGGCATATCTGCGCCTTAAAACGCATATACGCAGCCAATCGTTCTTTTTTCCTTAAATAACACTTGACTAAATCGACTGTATCGCTAATTTTCCCGCCTACCTTTTATGGGGGCGTAGCTCAGTTGGTAGAGCACTTGCTTTGCAAGCAAGATGTCGCAGGTTCGATCCCTGTCGCCTCCACCATTCTCCTTCATCATTTTCCAACACTATCGATAGACAAGTACTTGATGCAGTTTTAAAGGCGCTTTATTTACTATTGCGATTTCATACTGCTCAACATTAACTTGTTATTTTTCAGTACAATCATATAGTTGAATGGCTCGATCCCGCTAGGTTAAATTTTTATGGAAGACGCTATTCAAAATCAGATTATGTACCTTGCCTCCACAATCGGAGGTGTTGCATTTGCGCTTTCCGGTTACCTTATAGGTGCTAGAAAAAATCTCGATATCATGGGTGTTTTTATATTAGCGTTTCTGACTGCAAATGGCGGAGGAATACTTCGTGATTTGCTGGTTGATCGCACTCCAGTCATTTTGCTTAGCACCCAACCTTTCTGGCTAGCTACTACCGTTACACTGACAGCGTGGCTCTTTAAAATGCAACGACTGGAAACGATTGACAGACGATGGTTCTTTGTCATTTGTGACGCCATTGGTTTGGTTGCATTTGGCATCACCGGCGCCCTGGTTGCAATAGAAGAGCAAGTGCACTTCTTTAGCTTCCTCACTCTTTCATTTCTAACGGCAACAGGTGGAGGAATGCTTCGCGATCTTCTCGTGGGCAATGTGCCGGAAGTGCTGCATAGCGGGTTCTATGGAAGCATAGCAATTTTTCTAAGCTTCAGCATGTATTTCCTGCACATTGAGCAAGCCTTAAACCCGATCACATTGCTGGCTGTGTTTATCTTCTCTATCACACTTCGTTTGGTGGCCTATCGTTTTAAATGGAGACTACCAAAACCATAAACTATGGAGACGGGCTTCTTCCTGACAGACTAGAAACCATTTCCTATCACACAATAATACTAAAAATTATTATCGAACAATTCGTGGCAGCAAACTTAACACTGACCAGATGATGCTAAAACCAAGAATAGCAAGGCTATAAAACCCGAAACCGAGCATTAGCCCTAAACCACCAGAAGCCCATACACCTGCTCCCGTTGCGGTGCCGATCACTTCCTCATCATCGCTTCGTTTAATAATAGCACCCGCTCCCAGAAACCCGATACCGGTTAAGATCCCCGCGATCACCTTGCCCAGATCCAGCTTGATTACGTTATCCACACTAGAAAAATTCGCGTATAGCTCTTGCGCCATAATGGCGATCAGGCAAGAAATCACGGCCACGATCATGTAAGATTGATAGTTGACCGGTTTATCTTTCTTTTTACGGTCATAGCCCAATAAAAAAGCCATTACACATACCAGAGCAACACGAAGCAGCAAATCTTGTAATGTAATGATTTCCAGTCCGTGAGTCATTTACTCACCGATGATCTGGGTCAGGCGTTTGATGGAATCATCCAGCTTATTATAAATCGCACCGGCGACTTTATGCAGGTCATCATACTGGCCTTCTAATTCACTCATTGTATTATTGAGTTCTTCCCGCTCTTTACGCAGCTCTTCATTCTCACGTTCAAACTCCATAAGGCGCTCGTGCTGCTTCACATCCCGCGCCGTTTGGGCGGAAACTTGCTGTAATTTCTTCTCCAACCGGTCGAATGCCGTCATCAAACGATCACTCGCCGCAACCAGCGAATGCTCGCCCGATGCGTTTTTTTGGTTGAGAAGTTCTTGCGCGTGTGCTTGAACCATAGCACGATTACCATACACACGCCCTAAACAAAGTTAAAGCGTTTTATATGCCACAAACTATGACACAGAAAAATTCCTCTCCTACAGTTTCTTACAACGACATGGCCAATGCCATCCGTGCCCTTTCTATGGATGCGGTGCAGCGTGCCAATTCCGGCCATCCGGGTATGCCGATGGGCATGGCTGACGTGGCCACCGTGTTGTTTTCAGAGTTTTTAAACTTCGACCCAACACGTCCGAACTGGCCAAACCGCGACCGGTTTATTCTGTCGGCTGGCCATGGCTCCATGTTGCAATACGCATTGCTCCACCTCACCGGCTATGAAGACATGACGCTTGAGGAGCTGAAAAAGTTCCGCACGCTTGGCGCAAAAACCGCTGGCCATCCTGAGTTTGGTCACGCAACCGGCATCGAAACCACCACTGGTCCACTCGGTCAGGGACTAGCCAACAGCGTGGGCATGGCGCTGGCTGAGCGCATGTTAGCTGCGCGCTTTGGTGAGATCGTCGATCACTACACCTATGTGATTGCGGGTGATGGCTGCCTGATGGAAGGTATTTCGCAAGAAGCTATTTCCATGGCAGGCCACTGGAAACTGAACAAGCTGATCGTACTGTGGGACGATAATAAAATCTCGATTGATGGCCCCACTTCCCTCTCCACCTCAGAAGATCAACTGGCGCGCTTTAAGGCAGCGGGCTGGAATGTGGATTCTGTTGACGGGCATGACCATGCCGCTATTGGTGCGGCTATTGCGAAAGCCCAAAAGAGCGACAAGCCCACGATGATCGCCTGCGCCACCAAAATTGGTTATGGCGCACCAACTAAAGAGGGCTCCGAAAAATCACACGGCGCTCCGCTCGGCGAAGAAGAGATCGCAGGCGCACGCAAGAATCTCGGTTGGTCACATGATGCGTTCGACATCCCGTCTGACATTTTAGATGCATGGCGCGAAACAGGAAAACGTGGCAATACCACTTTCCAATCGTGGACTGAGCGCTATGAAAAACTTGATGCGAAAAAACGCGGCGAGTTTGAACGTCTGCAAGAAAAACAACTGCCGCAAGGTTGGAACGAAGCCATTGATACGTTCAAAAAAGAGCTTTCTGAGAGCGAACCAAGCGAGGCCACGCGCAAATCATCACAAAACGTGCTGGATGTATTGACTGGCATCGTGCCTGAAATGGTTGGCGGATCAGCCGACCTCACCGGCTCGAACAATACCAAGGGCAAACCCATGTCACCGGTTACGGCTGATGACTATAGTGGCAGCTATATTTATTACGGCATCCGCGAACATGGCATGGCCAGCGTGATGAACGGCATGGCACTGCATGGTGAGTTCATACCATACGGTGGTACTTTCATGGTGTTCACCGATTATTGCCGCCCGGCCATCCGCCTATCGGCGCTCATGCAGCAACGTGTGATTTATGTGATGACGCATGACTCGATTGGCCTCGGTGAAGATGGCCCAACCCACCAACCGGTGGAGCATCTTGCGTCTTTACGCGCGATGCCAAATGTGAATGTATTCCGCCCTTGCGATGCAACAGAAACGGCCGAGTGCTGGGCGCTGGCTGTTTCCAGCCAAAACACCCCATCCATTTTATCGCTCACACGTCAGAGCTTACCAGCGCTGCGCAAGTCTTACGTTAAAGAGAATCTCTGCGCTCGCGGTGGCTATGTGATTCGTGAAGCGGAAAACCCGCAGGATGAAAAAGCCACCTTGATAGCTACCGGCTCCGAAGTGAGCCTCGCAGTGGATGCACAAAAACAACTTACTGAAAAAGGCATCGCTGCTCGCGTGGTGTCGCTTCCTTGCTGGGAATTGTTTGATGCGCAACCAGAAAGCTATCGCAAAGAAGTGCTGGGTGATGGTCTGAAAGTAGCGATAGAAGCAGCGGGTGGTTTCGGCTGGGAACGCTACATTGGCGATAATGGTATTTTCATCGGCATGAACGGTTTCGGCGCCTCTGCTCCGGCTAAAGATTTATATAAACATTTCGGCATCACCACAGAAGACACTGTTAAGAAGGTAATGGAGCGTCTTGCATGAGCACCAGTGATATGGTCGCCGTGTTTTTATTAGTGATGGCTATTGGTGATACGCTGGCAGCCAAATATATATTGCCCGGCATATTGGAAAAAATGCCTGATATGACAGATAAAAAAGCCAAAACCATATTATTTGCAGTCAATGCCGGAACCTATATATTCGCGGCACTTGCCGTTTTAATTTATTACACTCAGCTAATCGGATAGGAAAGAATGACAATAAAAATTGGTATCAACGGACTAGGTCGCATCGGCAGATGCGTATTACGCGCGGCATTTGAAGAAGGGTCGCACACAAAAGATTTTGAAGTGGTGGCCGTCAATGGCCCTGCAGCGGTAGACACACACAAACATCTTATTAAGTATGATTCCGTACATGGGCGTTTTAACCATCCGGTAGAAGCAGATGGCGGCGACCTCCGCATTGCCGGCAAAAAAGTGAAGCTTTCACATGAGCGCGATCCCAAGCAAATACCTTGGGGGGATATGGGAGTGGATATCGTGCTGGAATGTTCTGGCAAATTCAACAAACGTGATGATGCTGCACAGCATCTCGCAGGCGGCGCGAAACGCGTTATCGTATCCGCCCCATCTGAAGGCGCTGATGCTACAGTGGTGTATGGCGTAAACAACGACACACTCAAAGCCGACCATCAGGTCATCTCTATAGGATCCTGTACAACCAATGCCTTAGCACCCGTTGTTAAAGTGCTACACGAACTTATCGGCATCGAATCTGGCTTCATGACCACGGTGCATGCCTATACGGGCGACCAAAACCTGGTGGATAACAGCCACAAGGATTTACGCCGCGCCCGTGCCGCTGCCAGCTCCATCATTCCAACCTCTACGGGTGCCGCCAAAACCATCGGCATCATCATCCCCGAACTTAAGGGAAAGCTGGATGGCGTGGCAATGCGCGTGCCTACCCCGAATGTATCATTGGTCGACTTAGCGTTTACCGCTAAACGTGATACCAGCGTTGATGAAATCAACAAGGCGTTTAAAGATGCCGCACGTGGGGCATATAAGGGCATTCTGGATGCATCTGATGAAAAACTTGTCTCTATTGACTATACCCATACCCCATACAGCTCAATCGCTGACCTGACTGGCACTTACGTAATGAATGGCAAGCTATGCCGTATTGCCAGCTGGTATGACAATGAATGGGGCTTTTCAAACCGTATGCTCGATGTAGCGAAACTGTGGAGTACGCTTTAATGGCGGATTTTCCAAGACTGGAAGATGTAAACGTAGCAGGTAAGACCGTATTAGTACGTACGGACCTGAACGTACCGATGCAAGGCGGCAAAGTCACCGATGACACGCGCATTGTTCGCGCGCTGCCTACCATCGAATACCTGATCAAGAAAAAGGCCAAGATCGTTTTACTCTCGCATTTTGGCAGACCTAAAGGACAGTTCGTCCCCTCCCTTTCCCTTGCCCCGCTTGTTGATCCACTTTCACAGGCACTAGGTGGAAAGGAAATCAAATTCGGCGTTGATTGTGTTGGCTCAGAAACCAAGAAGGCCGTTAAAAAACTTAAAGCGGGTGAAATTCTGCTACTCGAAAATCTGCGTTTTTATCCAGAAGAAGAAAAAGGCAGCCCTGCTTTCGCGCGTGATCTGGCAAGCTTAGGCGACATCTATATCAACGATGCCTTTTCCAGCTCACACCGCGCACATGCTTCCATCAAAGGCATTGCCGATCATCTTCCTGCCGCCGCTGGCCGCTTGATGGAAGAAGAGCTGAGCGAACTTACCAGTATTTTCACTGATGCAAAAAAACCCATTGCTGCTATTGTTGGCGGTTCAAAAGTGTCTACCAAATTAGAGCTTCTCGGCAACCTCACCAAAACCATGGACACGATCATCATCGGCGGCGCCATGGCCAACACATTCTTGTATGCGCAGGGATTTAAAGTAGGCAATTCACTTTGTGAGCCTAAACTGAAAAGCACTGCACTCAAGATCATGAAAGATGCGAAAAAGAATGGTTGCCGTATTTTGCTACCAACCGATGTGGTGGTAGCAAAGGCTTTTGAAAAACGCTCGCCTTCAGTGGTGGTGGATATAGATAAAATACCCGCGGATGGCATCGCCATTGATATCGGCCCTGCCTCCATGCAGTTATTTTCTGAAGAAATTCACCGCTGCAAAACCGTGGTGTGGAACGGCCCCATGGGCGCCTTTGAGATCAGCCCGTTCGACACAGGCAGCCTAATGTTAGCACGGGTAGTTGCCAAACTAACGCGACAGAAAAAAATCCGCTCCATTGGTGGTGGTGGCGACACAGTGTCGGCCCTTGCCCATTCAGCACTGGAACAAAACTTTAGTTATATTTCGACCGCAGGCGGCGCCTTTCTGGAATGGCTGGAAGGCAAAAAACTTCCCGGCGTGGTCGCATTAATGAAACAATCAAAACCTAAAAAAAGAGCAAAGAAATAAGGAGACATCATGAGCGCAATGGCACAAATGACAGAAGTGGGGAGCCTAACCCCAGAGGTGAAAAAAATACTGGCAAACTATGAGGGTATGTCGGATGAAACGGCAGAGAACCTCGCACGCATTTTGATGCATGGAAAGCTAGGTGGCACAGGCAAGCTGGTAATCCTGCCTGTTGACCAAGGCTTTGAACATGGCCCTGCGCGCAGTTTTGCGAAAAACCCTGCTGGCTATGACCCGCATTATCATTACCAACTGGCCATTGATGCTGGGCTTTCTGCCTACGCAGCACCACTCGGTTTCTTAGAAGCTGGCATGGATACATTTGCTGGTAAGATTCCCACCATCTTGAAAGTAAACAGCTCCAATTCACTGGCGCCAAAATCTGCCGCACCGAATCAAGCGCTCACAGGCTCAGTGTATGAGGCATTACGCCTTGGCTGTTCTGCCATTGGTTTTACCATTTATCCCGGTTCAGCCAATTGCTTCGACATGATGGAAGAAATTTCACTCATGGCGGAGGAAGCTAAAGCCGAAGGCCTGGCGGTTGTAATCTGGTCATACCCACGCGGTGAAGACATCTCCAAGCAAGGTGAAACCGCGATGGATGTATGTGCTTATGCCGCGCATATGGCCGCCCTGCTTGGCGCACATATCATCAAAGTGAAGCCACCGACAGATTTCATTGAACAAGCAGAAGCGAAAAAAGTATATGAGTCTGAAAACATCGATATCTCATCTGCGGCAGCACGTTTCAAACACGTAACGCAAGCTTGCTTCAATGGCCGCCGCATTGTGGTGTTCTCTGGCGGCAACGCTAAGGGCGAAGAAGATATCTATAACGAAGTACGTGCCATTCGTGATGGTGGCGGCAATGGCTCCATCATTGGCCGCAACACCTTCCAGCGCCCACGTGAAGAAGCGCTGAAGATGCTCGATAACATCATCAACATCTATAAAAACGAGGCATAAGCTAGGTGAGCAAAAACTGCCGCCTATATCTTATCTCCCCGCCAGCCATAGACCTGCCTGCTTTTAGTGATTCGCTAAAAGCTGCATTTGATGGTGGTGATGTGGGGTCGTTCCAGCTACGCCTGAAGGATGCCAGCGATGATGAAATATTGCGAGCTGCAGAAACGCTGATTCCGATTTGTCATGCGCATGAGGCGGCATTTATCATGAATGACCGTCCAGATCTTACGGTACAAAGTGGTGCCGATGGGGTGCATTTAGGGCAGGAAGACCTGCAAACCATGCCTGTTAAAAAAGCGCGAGAGATTATTGGTGATGACAGGGTCATTGGCGTTTCCTGCCATGACTCCAAACATCTGGCTATGGTGGCTGGCGAACAAGGAGCCGACTATGTCGCCTTTGGGGCATTCCATGAAACCAAGAGCAAAGACCCGGAAAAACTAGCCAAATATGGGGTGCCTACTACCGACTTACTCAACTGGTGGTCAAAAACTATGCTCTTGCCGTGTGTGGCGATTGGTGGTATCACGCCAACCAATTGTGTGCCGAAGGTCTCGGCTGGTGCGGATTTCATTGCGGTCATTACCGCCATATGGAGCCACCCGGACGGGCCAACAAAGGCGGTAGAAGCGTTTAATAAAGCAATAGAGAGTGGTTATGAAAATTAATGGCAGCGATGTGCGCGCCGGAATGGTCGTCGAATATCAGGATAAATTATGGCTGGTAGTGAAGCATGAAATCCGTACTCCTGGTAATTTGCGTTCATTTAACCAGGTTGAGCTAAAAGATGTACAAGCTGGCACCAAAAACAACATCCGCCTTGCCGCTGATGAAAAAATGGAACGTGTAACCCTTGATTCACGCACCTGCAATTTCCTGTATGCGGAAGATGACCTGCTCAACTTCATGGACAATGAAAATTACGAACAATTCGTAATGGACAAAGAAATGATCGGCGATGCATTACCCTTCCTACAGGATGGTATGACCGTTGATGTTGAGATGTATGAAGGCAAAGCGATCACCGCCAAACTTCCTCAAAGAGTAACGGTGACGATCGCCGAGGCTGACCCTGTAGTGAAAGGCCAGACTGCCTCTTCTTCTTACAAGCCTGCTATATTGGAAAATGGTGTGCGCGTGATGGTGCCCCCGTTTATTCCATCAGGCGAAACCATCGTGGTTGATACCACTACGCTGGAATATGTGGAAAGAGCCAAGGCCTCATAATGCAAACATCTGCGATTATAAATGTGATGTCCGCTGCCGCCATTAAGGCAGGCAAGGGCTTGGTGCGTGATTTTGGTGAGGTTGATCGCCTACAAATTTCGCGCAAAGGTACGTCAAACTTTGTTACCAAATCAGATATACGCACCGAAAAACTCCTACAGAAAGAGCTGGAAGCCGCACGTCCGGGTTATAGTTTTTTACTGGAAGAAGGTGGCGAAATCATCGGTAAGAACGAAAGCTACCGTTGGATTATTGATCCGCTAGATGGCACCAGTAACTTCATTCATGCGATTCCTTATTTTTGTATCTCCATCGCGCTTGAAAAACGTGAAGCAAATGGCAACACCAACATAGTTGCCGGTGTTATCTATGATCCTCTGCAGAATGAACTGTTTACTGCCGAGCAACATAAAGGTGCATTTGTGGATGGCCGTCGAATGGTCGTCTCCAATCGGGAAAAGATGGAAGACGCCATGCTGGTCACAGGTGGGTTGCGCGGCTCGTCTCGCGAGGCTTATTCACCATCGCTCTCCAATATCATTCACGAATGCGGTGCCACGGTGCGTATATTTGGCGCCACCGCCCTCGATCTGGCACACTTGGCTGCCGGGCGTATCGACGCGTGCTGGTATTACAGCTTAAAACCGTGGGATATCGCCGCAGGCATGCTCATGGTGACAGAGGCAGGCGGCATTACAAGTGACATGGAAGGCAATACAGCTGCGCTTAACAGCGAAACACTCATTGCATCTAACCGCCATCTTGTCCCGCCTGTGCGCAAAATACTGCAAGCAGCCTAGATTTTTGTTGCGTAAAGCCCCTTTTTTGTCTTAAGTCTAACCCGTTTGTAATCCTCACATTTTATCAGGTTAGCGCATGACATATTTTCGCTTTTTAAACCCTATCGTCCTTTCTCTTTTTGTGGCGCTAGCTATATGTAACCCCGTCTCGGCAAAAGAAGAACTGCCTACGATCGAGTTAAACCTCGATGTATTGAGCAAATTACGTGGCACTGCACCTGTGGCCGCCCCTGCCAATAACACGGCGAAGCCGTTTACTCCAGTTGCACAGCCAAGCAAAGGCGTGGCTCCTATGCCTGCCGCTGTTGACAGCACAGGTCGTAAACTCATATGGACGACCGGCCCAGAAGGCAAAATTGTTGAACAGGAAAAAACTATTCCTAAACGCAAACCTAAGCCTGCACCTAAGAAGAAAGCAACCACGCCTAAGCCGGCCATTAAGAAAGCAGAGCCAGTAGAAGAAAAGAAAGAAGCTGAAACGCCTAAGGAAGAGCCAAAAGTAAAAGAGGCTCCTAAAGAGGTAGCAAAGCCAAAAAAACCGGAACCGGTGGAGCTTCCTAAAGCAGAGCCGAAGAAGGAAGAAGCAAAACCAGTAGAAGAAAAACCCGCCGAAAAAACGGAAGCGTTAGAAGCACCCGCTCCTCCGCCACCCCCACCCCCTCTACCTGTTGCGAAAGAAGAGCCTGCTCCGAAAGCTGAAGAACCAAAAGCCGAGGCTCCGAAAGAACTACCAAAGGCAGAAAAGCCGAAGGAAGAACCTAAAGTAGAGGAACCAAAGGAAGAGCCTAAGGTAGCTAAACCTCCAGCGGCAATACCAGCACCACCTCCACCTCCGGCGACTATGGTGAAGCCGAAAGAGCCAGCAATTCCGCCTGCGCCGAAGGCACCGGAAGCCCCTAAACCTGCCGCGCTAGCACCGAAGGCAGAAAAACCTGTTGTGCCGCCAAAACCTCCGGCACCTCCTGTGGCGCCTGCATTGCCTAAGCCACCAGCAGCACCAGTGGACGAAAACCAACCGCTGATTCCTACGGTAACGGAAACTCCGCCAGCAAAAGCGCTAATTCCACCTCCGCCACCGTTACCGCCATTACCTGGTCAGGAAGATAAAAAGGCAGCGCCAAAAGAAGAACCAGCTAAGCCTGTGGTGCTTAAACCAGCAGAGGAAGCACCTGCGGAAAAGGCGGAGCCTGCTAAAGCGGAGCCTGCTAAGCCAACCAGTGGCGCTGATTTCACGATCACCTTCACCGCGACGGAAACTTCGCTTCCACTTAGCATTAAGCCTCAACTCAATGCGCTCGCGAAGGATATCATCAAGGATAAAAGCCGGGTGAACCTTGTGGCGTATGCTTCTGGTTCAAAAGATCAGGCAAGCACAGCACGTCGTGTGTCTCTCTCACGTGCATTGGCTGTACGGGCTTATTTGATTGAGCAAGGCGTTGATAAACTCTCGATTAATGTACAGGCCGAAGGAAACAAAAACCCTGGCGGTGCGGATGACCGTGTGGACATCATGATCAAGAATGAGAATGAGAAGAAGTAGTAATGGCAGGTCATTCACAGTTTAAAAACATCATGCACCGTAAAGGTGCGCAGGATAAGAAAAAAGCAAAGATGCTTAGCAAGATTGCGCGTGAGATCATTGCTGCCTGTAAGGTTGGCGGCGGTGGCGATCCGGCAAGTAATCCGCGTTTGCGCGGCGCTATCCAGTGGGCGCGCCAGGAAAATATGCCACGTGATAAAATTGAAGCAGCGATCAAGCGCGGTAGTGGTGACCTTGACACGGATAACTACGAACCTATTCGCTATGAAGGCTATGGCGCAGCAGGTGTAGCGATTATCGTGGAAGCACTGACCGATAACCGTAACCGCACGGCGTCAGATGTGCGCTCAACTTTTTCTAAACATAATGGAAATATGGGCGATGCAGGCAGTGTGAGCTTCATGTTTGACCATGTCGGGGTGATTGTTTTTCCTGCCGGCGTTGCACCTGAAGACAAAATGTTTGAAGCGGCACTTGAGGCGGGCGCAGATAATTGCGAAATGGATGGTGACAGTCATGTTGTTACATGTGCGATGGAAAGCTTTGGCGATGTACAAACTTTTTTAGAGAAAAAGTATGGCGCGCCTACTTCTGCAAAACTTCAGTGGAAACCGCAAACCACCACCACACTTGATGAAGAACAAGCCACCAGTGTACTGAAACTGATTGAAGCGCTGGAAGATAATGACGACGTTCAGGAAGTGTTTGCGAATTTTGATATTCCTGACGATGTGATGGAAAAATTATCGGCATGACGGTTATCCTCGGCATAGATCCGGGATTACAGAAAACAGGCTGGGGGGTTATTTCCTCCAAGCAAAATCAGCTTTCTTTCGTTGCGTGTGGCACCATCAAAACCAACAGCAAAGCAGATATGCCTACACGCATTAAGCAGCTGCATGATGAGCTATCTGCGGTGATAGAGCGCCATCAGCCTGAAGAAGCGGCTTTGGAGGAAACATTCGTCAATATGAGTGGCGCCTCGTCGCTCAAGCTTGGGCAAGCGCGTGGCGCGCTGATGCTCACAGTTTCGCTGGCAAAGCTGCCACTTAGTGAGTATAGTGCCACCATGGTGAAAAAAAGTGTGGTCGGTAAAGGCCATGCGGATAAGGGGCAAATTGCAATGATGGTCAAAACCTTGCTGCCAACCAGCACCCCAGATAGCGCAGACAGCGCGGATGCACTCGCCGTTGCCATAACCCATTCGCACCACCGCACACTCTCACAAATGACAGGTAGCTAGCATGATCGGAAAACTGCGCGGACATATCGACGACATTGAGGAAGACTCCGTAATCCTCGATGTAAATGGCGTGGGCTATCACCTCTTCTGCTCCAGCCGCACTATCGCAGCACTTCCTCCAATTGGTGAGCCAGCGCAACTGGTCACCGAGATGATCGTGCGTGAAGACATCATGCAGCTCTATGGTTTTCCAGACAAGGTAGAGCGCGAATGGTTTCGCTTGCTTACCACGGTGCAACGCGTGGGCAACAAAGTCGCGCTGGTAATTTTGGGGCATTACACGCCGGAGCAACTCGCACACGCCATCCTCGCCAAAGACACGACCGCCTTTTCGCGCGTCAAAGGCATAGGCGCGGGGCTTGCTGAACGCATCGTCACCGAACTTAAAGACAAGGTCACTAAACTACCTACTTCTGAATTTAGCGCTCCGGCCACACCGCCTAGCAAAGGTAAAAAGAAAAAAGGCAAAGCAAAGGAAGAACCAAAAGCAAATCACACGGATGATGCGATTTCTGCGCTGGTTAATCTCGGCTATTCGCGCTCCGAAGCCTATAGCGCAGCGCTAAAAGCAAGCCAGAATGGTGCTGGAAGCAACCTTGATGAGCTGATAAAACTTAGCCTGAAAGAGCTTGTGAGAGGATAATGGAAACGGCAGAACAACGCATAAGCAGCCCTGAAGAAATCAGTGAAGAAGATTTGACGCAGCAAGCCTTGCGCCCGTTTTCGCTGGATGATTTTACCGGCCAACCGGAAGCATGCGACAATCTGCGCGTGTTCATCAAAGCCGCTAAAGGGCGCGGTGATGCGCTGGACCACACATTGCTTTACGGCCCTCCCGGGTTGGGCAAGACCACCCTCGCCCAGATTATTGCCAAAGAAATGGGCGTTGGCTTCAAACCTACCTCAGGGCCTATTCTCACCAAAGCGGGAGACCTCGCCGCGGTGCTCACCAACCTGCAACCCAATGATGTGTTGTTCGTCGATGAAATTCACCGGCTTAATGCCGCTGTAGAAGAAATCCTTTACCCGGCAATGGAAGATCGCAAGATTGACCTGATGATTGGTGAAGGCCCCGCAGCGCGCACAGTGCGTATCGACCTACCACCATTTACATTAGTCGGCGCTACCACACGATTAGGCCTGCTTACTGGGCCATTGCGCGATCGTTTTGGTATTCCGCTGCGTTTGCGTTTTTATGAAGTGCCAGAGCTACAACGCGTGCTGGATCGCGCGGCTGGGTTGCTCGACATCGGCTTATCCGCTGATGGTAACATCGAGATCGCACGCCGTTCACGTGGCACACCGCGTATAGCGATCCGCCTGCTAAGACGTGTACGCGACTTCGCCGATGCATCCGGCAAAAAGGTCATTGATAAGGAATTGGCCGATAGCTCTCTGCAAAAACTGGAAGTGGACGGACTGGGATTGGATTCTGCTGACCGCCGCTACCTCTCCTATATCGCAGAGCATTACCAAGGTGGGCCTGTTGGCGTGGAAACCATCGCAGCTGGCCTTTCCGAGCAGCGCGATGCGATTGAAGAAACCATTGAGCCATTTTTGTTACAAGTTGGCTTCATTCAACGCACACCTCGCGGACGTATGCTCACACAGGGCTGCTTCAAACATCTGGGCCTGAAGGCTCCCAAACAAGAATCGCCCATGCCGTTATTAGACAACGATAATAGTGAATAAATATTGCGTAAAACTCATTTATATGAGACGAGTGCTAGGCGTAGACACACGCAATTGGCCATAAAAATGAGTTTTGAATGACGATCCATAAGTTTCCCATCCGCGTATATTATGAAGACACCGATGCTGGTGGCATTGTGTATCACGCCAATTATTTGAATTTTTGTGAACGCGCCCGCACGGAAGCCCTGCGCGATGCAGAGATCAGCCAATCGGGTTTATGGAAAAGCCACGGGATCGGTTTTGTCGCACGCTCAGCGAGCATCGACTATAAGCGCCCCATGCATCTTGATGACATGGTGGTAGTGGAAACTTCGCTGGAGAAATTTGGCAAAGCCAGCCTGACGCTAAAACAAGTCATCATGCGTGGCGAAGAACGCATCGCCACTATCATCATCAAAATGGCGGTGATAGACCGCGAGTTCAAGCTCGTCACCTTAACCGGCGAATTGCGTGAATTGTTGCAAAAAATTTTCGACTGACATTACATAAAATTCACTCGTCACTGAGCGACCAATGCATTATAGCTATTGGCGCACAATATTATTATGAGGAGTAATCATGGCCGATCCCGTTTCCACTGCTGTTGAAGGCGTAGATGCAACCACATTAGAAGGAAGTACAGCTGCCGCTTCCATTGATTTTTCCATGTGGGGTATGTTCATGCAGGCGGATCTCGCCGTTAAGGCGGTGATGATTTTGCTGGTGCTCGCTTCCTTCTGGTGCTGGGCAATTATTTTTGAAAAATACTTCCTGTTTCGCAATATCAAAGCTAAAGCCGCACGTTTCGAAGCGGACTTCTGGTCATCAGAAGCGCTCGATAAGTTTTATGAAAAAAGCAAAAAACGTGTGAACCATCCAATGGCGGTGATCTTTGTAGCTGCCATGGAGGAATGGTTCCGTTCCAAAAACTCTGCCGATCAAACCCCGCAAGGGCTACGTGTAGGGCTGCGTGAGCGCATTGTACAGGTGATGTTGGTTGCCCGTAACCGCGAGATGCAATATCTGGAAAGTGGGCTGGGTTTCTTGGCCACCACCGGTTCTGCTGCCCCGTTCATCGGTCTGTTCGGCACGGTGCTTGGGATCATGAACAGCTTTAACGCTATCGCCATTTCCAAAAACACCTCACTGGTGGCTGTCGCCCCCGGTATTGCAGAGGCATTATTTGCCACCGCTATCGGGCTGTTTGCTGCTATTCCGGCGGTAATCGCCTACAACAAATTCTCCAGCGAAATTAACCGTTACTCTAACAAGCTGGATGATTTTTCGACCGAGTTCGACACGATTCTTTCCCGCCAGCTGGAGTCTTAATCATGGGTATGAACTCCGGCTATAGCGACCGTAAAGCGCGTCGTGGCGGCAAACATAAAGCCATGGCGGAAATCAACATTACCCCGATGGTTGATGTGATGTTGGTATTGCTCATCATCTTTATGGTAGCGGCACCGCTGATGACCACAGGTGTCAGTGTTGATTTACCTAAAACCAGCTCCGCACCTGTTACTGGGCAGGATGAGCCCATTGCCGTGTCGGTTAAGTCAAACGGCAAGGTATATGTACAGAAAACCGCTGTAAAACTTGGTGACCTGCGTGACAAATTGGCTGCCATTCTAGGCGCTAAAAAAGAAACACGTATTTTCGTACGCGGTGACAAGAATGTTGATTATGGGCGCATCATGGAAGTGGTCAGCGAGATCAATGCGGCGGGCTTCACCAAGGTGGCGCTCCTTACCGACATGCCGGAGCGGAGTAAATAACCCGTGTATCGCGAGCGGCAACAAGGCGTCACCTACTCAGTAGTATTTCACTTGCTACTTTTTGTGGTGGCTTTTTTTGGCATGCCTTCGTTTTTCAATCCCGAACCGCTTATTGAGCCGGGCGCAATTACGGTAGAAATTCTGCCCATCACGGGCATTACCAATGTAAAACCATCGCAGCAGCCACCCGCGCCGGAAGAAAAAAAGACCGATAAAACCGCCGAGCAGAAAAAACCCAGCCCTCCGGTGAAGCAAGCGGAGCAAGCTCCTCCGCCGGAAGAAAAAGTCGAGCCTAAACCTAAAGAGAAAGAAAAGGAAAAGAAGAAAAAAGAGAAAAAGCCGGATAAGAAAAAAGACGAAAAGAAAAAGAAAGAAGATGCGCTGGATGCTGTCTTGAAAGCAGTCAAAGACACCGCGCAAAAAGAGAAAAAAGATAAGAAAAAAGAACAAGACTCCGAAAGCTCAAAGAGTAAAAGCTTTTCCAATAAGTTTGACCCAACCATGCAGCTTTCCATGAGCGAGAAAGACGCCATCATGAGCCAAATTGCCAAATGCTGGAGTGTGCCGGCTGGGGCAAAAAATGCTCAGGACCTAGTGGTGATTGTACATGCCAATTATAACAAGGATGGCAGCTATATTAACGTGAAGCTGGCTGATGAACAAAAAGGACGCTATAGCCGCGATAGCTTCTTTAGAGCCGCCGCGGATTCTGCCATTCGCGCCGTCAAGCTATGTAGTCCACTACAAGGCCTCCCTGCTGAACGCTATAATGGATGGAGCGAACTGGAGCTTTATTTCGATCCGAAATACATGCTGAATTAAGTGATTGCCTTATTGCTTTTTTAACGCATGTGGGTAACAATCTCGGCGTTATTGCTCACTCACATTAGGACATCACATGACGTTGCGTTCCTTTCTGCTTTCTCTGTTAGTTTGTTTTTCACTTGCTGCACCTGCCCATGCAGGCTTGCGTATTGACATTACGCGCGGCAACGTAGATCCCCTACCCATCGCCCTGCCCGATCTGCCCGGAAGCTCTGTAGGCGCAGATATTATGCGGGTGGTCGCAGCCGATCTGGAACGCAGCGGCCTGTTTAAACCTATCAGCAAACAGGCCTTCATCGAACAAATCACCGCACAAACCAGCACCCCACGTTTTGGTGACTGGCGCCGTATCAACGCCGCTGCGCTGATTACCGGTAGCGCTATTTCCGAAGGTGGCGATAAGGTGCGCGTATCATTCCGCTTATGGGATGTGGTTGGTGAAGAACAAATCGCCGGTAAAGAATACAACACCTTTAAAAGCAACTGGCGGCGCATTGCCCATATTATGGCCGATGAAATCTACAAGCGCCTGACAGGTGAAGCGGGCTATTTTGATTCACGCATTGTATATATTGCCGAGAGTGGCCCAGCCACCAAGCGCGTGAAACGCCTGGCTATCATGGATCAGGATGGCGAAAACCATAAATTCCTCACTGATGGGCGCTTCCTCGTACTCACCCCGCGTTTTTCACCAAACTCACAAGAAATTCTCTATCTCTCTTATGCCGGCAAGCAACCGCGAGTATTCCTGCGTGACCTGCAGACTGGCCGTGAAGAATCGCTCGGCACATTCGAAGGCATGTCCTTTGCGCCACGTTTTGCGGCTGATGGCGAGAATATCATCATGTCGATTGCCAATGGCGGTAACACGCAAATTTTCCGTATGGATCTGCGCTCACGTCGTATGATTCGCCTCACCTCCGGCAGCGGCATCAACACGTCCCCTAGCTATTCACCCAACGGCTCACGCATCGTGTTCAACTCTGACCGTGGTGGCTCACAACAACTCTATGTCATGAATGCCGATGGCAGCAACGTGCAACGCATCAGCTTCGGAGAGGGGCGTTACGGCACGCCGGTCTGGTCACCACGTGGAGATTTAATTGCCTTTACTAAAATGAGCCAAGGGCGATTCTATATTGGTGTGATGCGCCCGGATGGAAGTGGCGAACGACTACTGACCGAAAGCTATCTGGATGAAGGGCCAAGCTGGTCGCCCAACGGCCGCGTAATTGTGTTCCATCGTTCCGAACGCAGCCGCGGTGGGCGCGCTGGTTCTACGCGGCTTTATACCATCGATCTGACGGGTTATAATCTGCGTCAAGTAGTGACTCCGATTGATGCATCCGACCCGGCATGGTCTCCACTGTTGCCGTTATAACACAGCGAGTACAATTTATAATTCTTGCACTCGGGCGCGGATTGTTTTACACCCTTCCTACGCTAATTCTTTAGCCCCTTTTGGCAAAAATTCTATCGTTCAGGAGTATCCTATGAACCTACTTACCAAATCAGTTGCAGTACTGTCTGCTGTATTCCTTCTTTCTGCGTGTGACTCTATGTCTGATTCAACTTCCGGTCAGGAAGGCACTGGCGGCATGTCTGCTAGCAACGCGACCCCTGGTAGCCAGGAAGATCTGGCACAAAATGTGGGCGACCGCGTATTCTTCGATTACGATAGCTCCGTTATCACTATGGAAGGCCAGCAAACGCTTGAGCGCCAAGCAGAATGGCTAAAACAATATGGCGACATGAACGTAACAGTAGAAGGTCACTGCGATGAGCGTGGCACGCGTGAATACAACCTTGCTCTTGGTGAGCGTCGCGCTTCTGCGGTTAAAAAATACCTGATGGGTCTTGGCATTGCGGCTAGCCGTATTTCCACTATCAGCTACGGTAAAGAACGCCCTGCCGTTATCGGTTCTGATAGCTCTGCATGGGCACAAAACCGCCGCGGTGTAACCGTTCTCGGCAACTAATACCTTCTAAGGTTTTAATGCTTTTTCGCCCCGCCCGGCTTTTGCTTGGTGGGGCGAAGTGTTTTTGTGGAAAATTTAAAATAATCGGCTATGGTGCTCGCATTCTAATTTGTGAGTATTGATATTATGTTGCGACTTTGTCTTTTGGCTTTGGCCTCTTTCCTCGTTTTCACCCCCGCCGCACAGGCACAAATCACGGAAAACCAAGCCGTGATGCAGCAAATTGAACGCCTGCAACGCGATATTCAGCTTATGCAGCGCCAGCTCGCACGTGGTGATGCCCCTCTGCCCTCTATTAATCCGGTAAGTGATGATGAAATCGAAGACAGCGGTGGCGCGGCTAAGCTTGATGTGCGCCTGAGCAAAATGGATGAGGATATTCGTGCATTGCGTGGCCGCGTGGAGGAAGCAGAGTTTCAAAGCCGCAAACTGGCTGAAGATTTGCAGCGCTTCAAAAAAGACACTGAATTTCGTTTTAACGAGATCAAGCCCGGAAGCGTAGCGGCTACGCCAACGGAAACACCCACCATCGAAGCCGAACGCAAGCCAGTAAATGGGAATATGGAAATTTCGGTGCAACCCGCGAATGGTGATATTGTTCCACTAAATACGCCAACGAGCGAAAACTTCCCAACCCCGCGCGATCATTATAACTACGCGTTTCGCCTGCTAAACCAAACCAAATATGGTGAAGCCGCACAGGCGTTTGACGCATTCACCAAAAAATACCCGAAAGATCCGCTTATTGGGAATGCCTATTACTGGGAAGGTGAAACCCACTATATCCGCCGCGACTATGTGAATGCCGCCGATAATTTCCGTCAGGGTTTTGAAGCTCTGCCCGCCGGCCCCAAAGCCGCAGATAATTTGCTGAAGCTCGCCATGTCGCTTTCTGCGCTTGATCGCAATAAAGAATCCTGCGTGGTGCTTGGCCAGATCGTTACCAAGTTTAAAAACTCTTCGGCGAGCATCGTAGACAAAGCTACGCAAGAGCAACAACGTATCGGTTGTCAGTAACCATAACGTCATGATCCGCGATCAATTAGGCAACGTGCTTAACTCCATTGGTGGCTTTGAAGAAAGGCCAACCCTTGCCATCGCCACTTCTGGCGGCGCCGACAGTATGGCATTGTTGCTGCTTATGCATCAGTGGGCAAAGGAGAATCAAGGTAACGTCATCGCGCTTACAGTCGATCATAATTTACGCAAAGAATCAGCTGATGAAGCCAAGCAAGTAGCCGGGTGGTGTACAGCGCGTGGCATTGAGCACCACATACTTACCTGGCAATCCGATGGTGTGAACAGCTCGGTGCAAGAGCGGGCGCGTGGTGCCCGTTACCGGATGATGACCGATTGGTGTAAAGCACACAAAGTTGGTCACCTGCTCACTGCCCATCACCGTGGAGATCAGGCGGAAACCCTTTTCTTCCGGCTGGCGCGCGGCAGTACCATTCTCGGGCTTTCCTGCATCGCGCCCGTGTCTGAGCTTCATGGCGTCCGTCTACTTCGCCCCCTGCTCTCTTTTTCCAAAAAATCGCTGGAATCTTACCTGAGCGATGAAGGGCAGGAATGGATAGAGGACGCATCCAACCAGAGCATGAAATATACACGCAATGTAATCCGCCAGCATTTGCAGGCACAACCAAATGCGGAGGAACTTGAAGCACGTGCGGCCGCGCTGGCTGAGAAATTTGCGGGTTTTCGGGCGGTTATTGAGCGACAACTGGCAGAAGCAACCGATAAAACCGTCAAAACCTGTACTGACGGTAGTGTACGCCTACATGTAGATACATTTATTGACCAACCGCCAGAGATTGGCAAACTCATGTTATCACGCCTGACCCAGTCATTAGCGGGCAGTGACTACCCCCCTCGGTCAGAAAAAATCGAGAATCTCTATAAATTGCTCAAAAACAAGCACACCGGCAGAGCTAGCCTGGCTAACCTGCTATTTACGCTTAATAGTCGGGATGGCTATTTTGTGATAGCCCGCAAGCACTACGCCTCTTGAATTGCAGAAGAAATACCCCATATTCTATAAGTACTTACATCCCGCAAAAATACTTGCTGAGAGGCATTTTTTGAGACATTATTGCCCCCTCGCTAAACAGAAGGAAAAAACCTGTGCCTAATATGGGAAAAAATATCGTTATCTGGTTAATTATTGGTGTGTTGATCGTCGCTTTATTTAATATGTTTCAGGGAGGCATGGAAAAGAGTGGCTATAGTCGCATGTCTTTTTCAGACTTTCTTGGCAAAGTTGAGCAATCGCAAATCAGTGACGTCACTATTCGCGAGTCAGAAACCAAAGGCTCAACCATTACTGGCCACCTAAGCGATGGCACTGCGTTTTACACGCAAGCACCAGATTATCCGAACCTGGTGGATAAGCTCTCAGATCGTGGGGTTAAAATCTCTGCTGTTTCTGATGAAGGCAAGATGGATTCCTTCTGGAGCGTGTTGCTCTCGTGGTTTCCTATTTTACTATTGGTTGGGGTGTATATTTTCTTCATGCGCCAGATGCAAGGTGGCGGCGGTAAAGGCGGCGCGTTAGGCTTCGGCAAGTCCCGCGCAAAATTACTCACCGAAAGAACTGAGCGCGTCACGTTTGATGATGTCGCCGGTATCGAAGAAGCCAAAGAAGAGCTGGTCGAGATTGTTGACTTCCTTAAAGACCCACAGAAATACCAGCGCCTCGGCGGTAAAATCCCTCGCGGTTGCTTGTTGGTTGGCCCTCCTGGTACGGGTAAAACCCTGCTTGCCCGCTCTATCGCGGGTGAAGCGAAAGTGCCGTTCTTTACCATTTCCGGTTCTGACTTCGTGGAAATGTTCGTAGGTGTGGGTGCCTCCCGCGTACGCGACATGTTTGAACAAGGAAAGAAAAACTCTCCGTGCATTATCTTTATTGATGAAATTGATGCGGTAGGCCGTCATCGTGGTGCCGGTCTAGGTGGTGGTAACGATGAGCGCGAACAAACCCTAAACCAACTACTCGTTGAGATGGATGGTTTCGAGGCGAATGAATCTGTGATCATCGTGGCAGCGACCAACCGACCAGATGTACTCGATCCTGCATTACTGCGCCCTGGTCGTTTTGATCGTCAAATCACCGTACCTAACCCTGACATTAAAGGTCGTGCTAAAATCCTTGAAGTGCATTTGAGAAAAATCCCTAAAGCGCCGGATGTGGATGCGCATGTGATCGCGCGTGGAACGCCGGGTTTCTCTGGTGCTGATCTTGCAAATATCGTCAATGAAGGTGCATTGCTCGCTGCCCGTCAGGGTAAGAAAGTGGTGACCATGAAAGATCTGGAAGCTGCAAAAGATAAGGTGATGATGGGTGTGGAACGCAAGTCCATGGTGATGAGCGAAGAGGAAAAGAAAATGACCGCCTATCACGAAGGTGGGCACGCGTTGGTTTCGCTATATGAGCCTGCGTCTGATCCTATTCACAAAGCCACCATCATCCCGCGTGGCCGCGCGCTGGGGATGGTGATGCGCCTACCTGAATCTGACAAAATCTCCTATAAGCGCGAAAAAATGTATGCAGACCTTGCGGTGGCTATGGGTGGTCGTGTGGCTGAAGAAATTATCTTTGGGCATGATCAAGTATCTTCCGGTGCTTCTAGCGACATTAAATATGCAACGCAACTTGCGCGCGCCATGGTCACGGAATGGGGTATGTCCGAAAAAATTGGCCCCCTCTTCTATGGTTCCGACCAACAGGAAGTGTTCCTTGGCTATTCAATGGGACAGCAATCCAGTGGCGTGTCTGATGATATGGCCAACATCATTGATGAAGAAATCAAGTCACTGGTAGAAGGCGCCCATAAAAAAGCGACCGACCTTATTAATGAGCACCTCGATGAACTACATAACATCGCCAAGGCATTGCTTGAGTATGAAACCCTTTCCGGTGATGAAATCAAAGCCGTAATGAAGGGTGAGCCAATCCGCAAAAACGAAGGTCAGAAAAAACCGACCTTGGTCAAATCCTCACTTCCATCTTCCCGCGCGAAAAAAACGGGAACGGATGATAAACCGCAGGAATAATCATGAGCAGACTTTTTGGCACAGATGGTATTCGCGGCACCGCTAATCAGCACCCAATGACCGCCGACATCGCCCTGAAAGTGGGCATGGCAGCAGGTCAGCAATTTTTACGCGGGGATCATCGTCATCGTGTGGTGATCGCCAAAGATACACGCCTTTCTGGCTATATGATCGAACCAGCGCTAACTGCTGGCTTTATTGCGGTGGGAATGGATGTGGTCTTGGTAGGCCCAATGCCGACGCCTGCCGTCGCCATGCTGGTTAAGGCCATGCGCGCGGATCTTGGGGTAATGATTTCTGCTTCGCACAATCCTTACTGTGATAATGGCATCAAACTCTTTGGCCCAGATGGCTACAAACTCTCCGATGAGGTAGAAAAAGCCATTGAGAAGCTGGTGGCCGATAATCATTTCGAAGCGCGTGCGAAGCCGGTCAATCTTGGTCGCGCCAAACGTCTGGATGATGCGCAAGGCCGATATATTGAGTTTGCCAAAGCCACCTTCCCCAAAGCGCTCACGCTTGATGGGCTGAAGATTGTGGTAGATTGTGCGAATGGTGCCTCTTACCAAGTCGCCCCAACCATCCTGCGCGAGCTAGGTGCCGAAGTAGTAGCTATCGGCGTTGCTCCTGATGGTTTTAACATCAATGAAGGCTGCGGCTCTACTGCACCTGAGCTATTATGCAAAACCGTGGTCAAAGAAAAGGCGGATCTGGGTATTGCGCTGGATGGTGATGCGGACCGCGTGCTTATTTGCGACGAAAATGGAAAAATTGCAGATGGTGATCAGGTGATGGCCATGATCGCTACACATTGTCAAAGTGCAAACGAAATACGTGGTGGGGGTATCGTCACCACCGATATGTCGAACATGGGGCTTGAGCATTTCCTTGCTGAAAAAGGGCTGAAAATGGCACGCACCAAAGTCGGTGATCGTTACGTGGTTGAACATATGCGCGAGCATGGATTCAATATTGGCGGCGAACAATCTGGCCACATTGTACTTTCCGATTACGCGACAACTGGCGATGGCATCATCGCTGCTCTACAAGTGCTCGCCTATTTCCGCGAAGATGGCAGACCATTTTCCGAGTGCTCCACCTTGTTCACCCCGGTTCCGCAAATTCTGAAAAACGTTCCTTATAGCGGCACATCACCACTACAAAAACCGGACATTCAGCAAGCGATTGAAGCGGCGCGTGATACGCTGGGAAAAGACGGGCGTATTTTTATTCGTGAATCTGGCACCGAGCCACTCATTCGTGTGATGGCAGAAGGTACCGATCGCGGGCAGATCGAAAACATCACCGAAGAACTGGCAAAGAAACTGTGCGCCTAGGCCGCGTCCTTATTATTGCTGGCTCAGATTCTGGCGGTGGCGCTGGCATACAAGGCGATATCAAAACCGTTACTTGCTTGGGGGGCTACGCTTCTACGGCCATTACTGCACTTACCGCGCAAAACACCCAGGGAGTAGACGGCATTCATGATGTGCCGGACGAATTTATCAAAAAACAAATTGAACTTGTTGTGGGTGATATTGGTGTGGATGCATTTAAGACCGGCATGCTACACAAAGCCAGCATCATCTGCACCGTTGCAAATACCCTAAAAAAACATACGAACAAAACACCGCTTGTGCTGGATCCGGTGATGGTTGCCAAGGGTGGTGCAAAACTGTTGGAAGATGAAGCTATCGATACGCTCAAACAAAAACTGATTCCCCTGTCTACACTCATCACCCCGAATATTCCTGAAGCAGAATTATTATCCAACACGTGCATTCACACGCTGGATGATATGATTGTCGCAGCAAAATTCATCAGTGCATTGGGCTGCAAAGCTGTATTGCTAAAAGGCGGACATTTGGAAGGTGAGACAGTGACAGATGTGCTGGTACATAACGAAATACATGAGTCTTTTAGCGATACGCGTATTGATAGCGCACATACACACGGTACGGGCTGCACACTGGCCTCAGCCATCGCCACTGGGCTAGCGCAAGATATGAGCATGAATGACTCGGTTAAACGCGCGCGCGCCTATGTGCGCAAAGCTATCGAAACGGCACCTGGCTTAGGCCAAGGTCATGGCCCGCTCAATCATTCGCATACAGTAAAAAAGTTTAGCGCTTAGCGCTGTACGGTTTGTTCGGCCGCACGAGATTCCTCAAGGCGCTGTACAAAGCCCTTTTCTGGGGCATCATCTGCCGGGTGGCCATGGTGGAAATGTTCTCCCACATTATGCAAGCGCTCCTTAATCGTCATCAATATCGGCTGCTTATCTTCTTTGCCTTCTTTTGGCAACACACCCGACATTTTACCCTCTACCGCAAAAGCCAGCTCATGCGCTTTCACACGCCCCTGATTAATGTCATCAGTCATTTGTTTAACGCCTAGCTGTGTGCCGATTGTTTCCGTCAGCACCTCTTTATCGCCTACGCTCAGCTCGTCAAATTTGCGGCCGTAGCGTGTTTTAATATGTTTGTCGAGTTCAGGGTTTGCATGCACAAATACCTCAAATACACGCTCCTCAGAGATTGCATCTCCCTTGCTGTGGTCTTTGTGAATTTGCTTAATAAGCTCATGGCCTGTTGTTTTATTTAAGCCTAAAAGCTTCTCGCCCACTTTCTGAATCGGGTCTCTGGCATAGCTATAGGCAACCAAACCGACTGCGCCTTTCACGGCCATTTCAAGTGCAACGCCTGTAGTGATCTCGCCAATTAATGCCGCACTGCCACCAAATGCGACCAACGGTACAAACATTTGCGCCGCCATACCAAGCATCACCACACCAAGTGCAACACTCGTTGCAGCAAAAATAGTACCTACATTGAGCAAACGCTCACGGCGGTTCTTATGCATCTGTTCATTGATCGTATGGTTATGTTTGGCCATCTGATCAACGTCACTGTTTTTAACTTTGCGTTTTGTTTTATCAAACACAGAAGCAATTTCTTCGCGGTAAAACCTTTTGAGATTACGTTTCTTATCTTCGTAATCGACCTGAGCCAACATGGCACTAATTGCCGCCGCAATACCCACACCACCAAGTGCTGAGCCAACGGTAACCGTCGTGCCTGTAGTAGTAGTGCTGGGCACAGCAGTAGTTGCAAGCGCGCCTTCCTTGGCAACAACGTGGCTCAATTTTTCTGCCCCGTTATGCGCACCAGCTTGGATACCTACTGCAACTTTATCAACAACTTTCATAATAAAAAAAATCCCTCTACTCTTCCATTCTACACGAAAATGGATTTAGTAGTGTGAAGCTTTTATGAATGCCTATCAAAGATTAAGCGCTTGATATTCCAGCACATGTTTGTAGTAATTTTCGGCAGACTGGCCAATAAACGCCGCTTCTTCAGGTTTTAAGTCCCTGAAATACTTGGCGGGATTGCCTGCCCATAACTGCCCTTTGGGCACGGTTTTGCCAGGCGTAAGCAGCGCGCCAGCAGCGAGCATCCCCCCGCTTTCTACCCTTGATCCATCCATCAGTGTAGCACGCATGCCTACAAAGCAATCATCTTCCAGTGTTGCCCCATGAATGAGGGCCGAATGTCCAATAGTTACATTCGATCCGATGATGGTCTCTGCGGTATGACGCGTGACGTGAATCACCGTGCCATCTTGGATGTTGGTCTTTTCGCCGATGCGGATCAGGTTCACATCCCCACGAATCACACAACCAAACCATACACCAGTACCCGCACCAATATGTGTATCACCGATCACTACCGCTCCGGGCGCAATAAATGCCTTTTCTGAAATGGTAGGTGATACACCCTCGGGGTTATATTCACCCTTGTATGGAAGGATAAGTGGTTTATTCATGGAAATACTGCCGTGTTGGTTAATCCTGTATTTTCTGGCCAGCCATACATAATATTCATGTTCTGGATTGCCTGTCCTGATGCCCCTTTTACCAGATTATCAATTGCAGAGACAATGATTGCATGCCCTTTTGCGCGATCAGCAAACACATTCATGATGCAATGATTAGTGCCGCGCACCTGATGGGTAGACACCCCTGCTCCCTCGGGCAACACATGTACGAAAGCTTCATTTTCATAGGATTTTTCGAGCGTATTTCTCAAATCACCAACCATTTTCCCTTCTGCTAATTTAACATAGATGGTCGACAATATTCCCCGGTTCATTGGCATCAAATGCGGAGTAAACCTCACACACATATCACTTCCGGATACCCAACCTAGGCTTTGTTCTATCTCTGGCGCATGGCGATGTGAAGCCACACCATAAGCGGATATACCCCCATCTATTTCAGAAAAGAGTGTTGCTTGTTTCGCTGCCCTTCCCGCACCTGTAATGCCTGATTTCGCATCAATCACAATACCCTCTGGGAGTATCTGTTTTTCTTTAAGCAAAGGCATAAGCGGTAATAACGCCGATGTCGGATAGCAGCCAGGATTGGCGATGAGTCGTGCTTTTTTAACATCTTCACGCGCATGTTCACTCAGGCCATACACAGCTTCCTTTTGCAAATCAGTCGCGCGGTGGGCATGTCCATACCATTCTTTGTAAGTGTCTGGGTTGAATAGGCGGAAATCAGCAGACAGGTCTATGATCTTCACATGTGCTGGCAGCCCCGCGATTACCTCCTGCGTGGTACCATGCGGTAAGCAACAAAACACCAGATCAATAGAATCAAAATTTATTTCATCCAGCTTCACCAGCGATGGCAAATTTTGTGAGCCAAGACGCAAATGTGGATAGACGTCCTCTATAGGTTTTCCAGCCTGCGAGTCACCACTTAGCGCCGCAATATTAACATGCGGATGTGTGTGTAAAAAACGAAGCAGCTCGGCTCCCGTGTAACCACTGGCACCCAAAATGGCAATGTTAAGTTTGTTTGTCATAACTGTCCTTATAATACAAAAAAGGCGCCCGAAGAAGGCGCCTTTTTGAAAAAAGTATATTCGCTTCTTCTAGCGTTTAGAGAACTGGAAGCTACGGCGAGCTTTTGCATGACCGTATTTCTTACGTTCCACCACACGGCTATCGCGGGTAAGGAAGCCATTTTTACGAAGTGGTTTGTGGAAGGTTTCATCATAAGCATCCAGCGCACGGCTAATGCCAAGACGTACCGCACCAGCCTGACCTGAAAGGCCACCACCGAGTACTGTGCAGTTAATGTCGAAGTTACCAACACGATCAATGCTAGAGAATGGTTGGTTGATGATCATGCGAAGTACTGGACGAGCGAAGTAGCTTTCCAGATCTTTGCCGTTCACAGTAATTTTACCATTACCACGCTTCAACCACACACGTGCGATCGCATTTTTACGACGGCCAGTACCATAAGTGATCAACTCGTTGCTGGCTGCAGCAGGTTTTGCTTTTGGCTTTGGAGCAGCTGCTTTAGGAGCCGCCGCTTTAGCCGGTGCCTTGCCAACCTTCGGCGCTACTTTAGTTGCAGCGGCTTTAGTTGTTTTCTTTGGTTCTGCTTTCTTCGTTGCTGCTGCCTTAGTCGTTTTCTTTGGCGCTGCTTTCTTTGTTGCTTTAGCAGGTTCGTCTTTTGTCGTTTTAGCCATGGGTTACCTTTTATTCTTCGGATTCATTGAAGCGAAATCATACACTTCAGGTTTTTGTGCTTCGTGGCCGTGTTTCTCACCAGCGAACACACGCAACTTTGTCAGTTGTTGGCGAGCCAATGGGCTTTCTTTTGGCAACATACGCTCAACTGCTTTCATGATGATACGCTCTGGATGCGCACCTTCAAGAATGAATTCCGCATTCGGGCTTTTAATCCCGCCTGGGTGTCCTGTATGACGGTGATAAACCTTAGCGGTACGTTTCTTACCAGTAAGCTTTACTTTTTCCGCATTAATAACCACCACATGGTCGCCAGTATCAATGTGCGGGGTGAAAGTCACTTTATGTTTACCGCGAAGGATTTTTGCCACCTGGCTGGCCAGACGACCAAGCACAACGCCCTCAGCGTCAATCAAGTGCCATTTTTTCTCTACTTCTGCGGGTTTAGCCGAATATGTTTGCATAAAAACCAACGTTATTTTCGTATTTTTTTAAAAAAGGAAGCGGAATGTATTGCAAGGACACGGCCAAGTCAATAGCAAATTAGGCAGGAAATTGGGGCTTTTTTTTGGGCTAGTGTTAGTCGTAGATCTTATAGCGCATACCGCCGAAAATCGCCTTTACTTCATCTCCCGTTCCGAGAGGCAGCAAACACTGACGAAACTTCACTATCTTATTGTTTAAGTTAGTAAATTCCCCTTCTTCCACGATCGGCTTACGGGTCTCTACTATTTTAAGGTAATGCTCTTTGAGCCATTTGGCTTGCGGACAGACCATCCCGCTGGCCTCAGATTCCGATAAATGGCCTCGATATGCTTCATCAATAGCCTTCCCTAAATAGGTGTAGTTGTAGTCTGGCTTATCGATATCGGTCACATGCACCAGGAAGCAGTTTTCCCATAGATCCTCTATATCGTCTGGATCAATATCCTCTTCGGTAGGCATAACTTTACCGCGACGCAGCCTTTCCCAATAGGCCAGCAAACGCACCGTGAGACGGCGCTCACGAAATGAACTTTGATCTGTCATATAGTTATAGCTTCCTAACAATAGATAAAATTTTATCTATATATTATAGCACATTACGAGAAAAAGGTCACGATTATATCGCGTATTAGCCGTAGCGGCCCGTTACATAATCTTTGGTTTGCTTCTCTTTTGGAGCTTCAAAGATTTGCTCCGTATCCCCGCTTTCCACTACTTTGCCCAAATGGAAGAAACAGGTTTGCTGTGATACACGTTTTGCCTGCTGCATAGAGTGGGTTACGATCACGATAGTGTAATCGTTCTTAAGCTGCATAATCAGCTCTTCAATACGAGCGGTTGCAATAGGATCCAATGCAGAGCACGGCTCATCCATCAAAATCACCTCCGGGCTCACTGCCAGTGTACGCGCAATACACAGGCGCTGCTGCTGACCACCGGAAAGCCCCGTCCCGGCATCATGCAGGCGGTCTTTCACCTCTTCAAACAAACCGGCACTATCCAGGCTTTTAGCCACCAACTCATCCAGCTCGGCTTTGCTCTTGGTCAGGTTATGAATACGCGGACCGTAAGCCACATTATCGTAGATAGACTTAGGAAACGGGTTTGGCTTCTGGAACACCATTCCCACCCACGAGCGCAGGCGCACCACATCTTCCGCCGGCGTATTGATGTCCTTGCCGTCGATCAGGATTCTTCCTTCTACACGGCAACCATCAATCGTATCGTTCATACGGTTCAGGCAGCGCAGAAAAGTCGACTTACCACAACCGCTAGGGCCAATAAATGCGGTTACATTATTTTCCGGCACCGAAATACTGACATCAAACAATGCCTGTTTTTCACCGTAAAATACATTCAGGTTTTCACTTACGATTTTGCTCATATTACCACCGTACTTCCAGTCGTTTGCGTAAATATATGGCCAGGGCATTCATAGCAAGCAGCAATATAAGCAGCACCAAAATGCCCGCAGCTGTCTTTTCTGCGAAGCCCCCTTCCGGGCTGCTTGCCCACAAAAATATCTGCACTGGCATCACTGTGGCCGGATCAGTAAAATTGCCCGGAACGTCAGCCACAAAGGCCACCATACCAATCATTAATAGTGGCGCAGTTTCCCCAATCGCCCTAGCCAGACTCAGAATCGTTCCCGTCATAATACCGGGCATAGCAAGCGGCAATGTATGGTGCCACACCACCATGAGCGGTGATGCACCCAGTGCGCGTGCGGCATCGCGAATAGAATCGGGAATCGCTTTTAACGAAGCACGTGTGGCAATGATAATCACCGGCAACACCATTAGCGCTAGCGTCAAGCCACCCACCACAGAGGCAGAGCGTGGCAGCCCCATCACATTAATGTAAACCGCGAGCCCTAGCAGACCAAAAATGATCGACGGTACTGCCGCGAGGTTGTTGATGTTTACTTCGATGATGTCGACAAAGCGCCCTTTCTTTGCAAATTCTTCAAGATACACCGCTGTCATCACTCCCAGAGGAAAGGATACAGCAAGGCAAATTAACAGCGTAAAGGCCGAACCAGCCATTGCGCCTAAGAAGCCGGCACGCTCAGGCGAACGCGAATCGCCTCTACTGAAAAATGTTGTATTAAATGCTTTACGAATACGGCCTTCGGCCTTCAGCTCCTTAATCCAGGCAATTTGCTGATTGGTGATTTTGCGGTTTGCTTCTGGCGTTTCTTCTTTCACATTCCCTTTGTAAAAAGCATCCGTCAGGCTGGAGGCCGTAAGCCAGATATCTTTTTGGGTGCCAAGTAACGCAGGGTTTTCCTTCAGCATTGTCTTGAGCTTCCATCCCTCCACACTGCTTACCAGCGCATATAGTGCGCGACGATCTTTGGGCTCTGTCACATCCGGAAATGTGTTTTTGAGTGATTGACGTACCAACACCACATAGGCAGACGCTGATACTGATTTCAGCTTTTCACCCTCTTCCAGCTCAAACAACGCTTCATCAAATGGAATTGTCAGCTTTACCTGGGTTTGCATAAAGCCCGGCAGGCCATGCACAAAAAGACTAAGCATCAATAGCACCAGCACCAACACGGAAAAACCCAGCGCGGCCACCCCATAAAAACGGAAGCGTTTCTCCGCCTTCATACGTTTGTTATGCAGTGCGTCAGTCATATTGTTCCCTATATTTTTTCACGATACGTTGCGCCACAACATTGAGCACAAGCGTGATACAGAACAGTGTTAGCCCTAGAGCAAAAGCGGCCAGCGTTTTCGGGCTATCAAATTCCTGATCGCCTACTAGCAATGCAACAATCTGCACCGTTACCGTTGTTACCGAGTCTAACGGGTTGAATGTCAGGTGGGCAGCCATACCGGCAGCCATTACCACAATCATGGTTTCACCAATAGCGCGCGATATGGCGAGCAACACCGCTCCCATGATGCCGGGGATGGCAGCAGGTAACACCACTTTTTTAATCGTTTCTGACTTCGTCGCCCCTAGCGCATAAGACCCATCACGTAATGCACGTGGCACCGCAGTGATAATGTCATCCGACAAGGAAGACACGAGCGGGATGATCATGATCCCCATTACCAGCCCTGCCGCAAGCGCGCTTTCCGAAGCAATATCTAGCCCTATCGACGCGCCAAAACTACGTATGGCCGGTGCAATAAGCATAATGGCGAAATAGCCATACACCACGGTGGGAATACCGGCGAGAATTTCGAGCGCAGGTTTAAGCAAGTTACGCACGCGCCTATCCGCATATTCCGACATGTAAATAGCAGAGAACAAACCAACAGGCAGGGCAAGTGCCATAGCCACTACGGTTACCAATATCGTGCCCAAAAACACAGGAATTGCACCAAAGGCTCCGCTTGATCCGGCCTGATCAGCACGCAAGGCAAGTTGCGGGCTCCATTTCAAGCCAAAAAGGAATTCATCTAACGGTACAATACTGAAAAATCGCAATGCCTCGAATAGCACTGAAAAGACGATAGCAAGCGTGATAAGAATGGAAACAGCAGCCGAAAGCCATAGCAAACAATATACCCCCCCATGGGTATATTGGGTGAATGGGTTTTTTTCACGAAATTTAAGCTGCGATACTGTCATTGCGAAGGCGAAACTAGCCTAACCTTCATCCGGTGCCAAGTATTCTTTCTGTTTTTGTTCTAAAGCGAGCGCATCCTCATAAACCGGCAGATACATACTGAAGGTACTGCCCACCCCAACCTCGCTGTCAATAGTCATCACGCCATGATGGCGGTTCAAAATATGCTTCACAATGGCAAGCCCCAGCCCCGTGCCCCCCACCTTGCGTGTACGCGCTGAATCCACACGGTAAAAACGCTCAGTCAGGCGCGGAATATGCTCCTTGGGAATCCCCTCGCCCTGATCCTGCACAGAAAACACAATGGCTCGTGTGAGGTTACGGAAGAACGGGTCATCAGGAAGCTCTGAGGTCAACCGCACACTCATCACCACCTCGGAATCCTGATTGGTATATTTAATGGCATTACCCAGCAAGTTACGCACCACCTGCGCCAGCTCTTCATCCTCACCTTTTGCCGGTGGAATATTATCATTTACCTTCAACCGAATGGTGACATTTTTCTGTTTACACGCCCATTCAAAATGCTGGCGTTCTGCCTTCACTATGCGGACCAGATCCACCTTCGATTCCGGCTTGGTAACCGCATTCATCTCAATTTTAGAAAGTGACAACAGGTCATTGACCAATTTCGACATACGCTCAGCCTGTTCACTCATCACCTTGAGAAACTCTTCGCGTGCCACCGGATCATCCTTAGCAGGGCCACGTAATGTTTCAATAAACCCAATCAAGGAGGCAAGCGGCGTACGGATTTCATGGCTGGCATTGGCCACAAAGTCAGCGCGCATATGCTGGATACGTTTTTGTGAAGTAATATCAGTCATGGTAATCACGATGGAAATCCCGCCTTCGGAAGGAATCGGAAAACGCTCAATCACCGCCTGAAAATCGCGCGGGATAGGTTCATCCAGATGGAACTCCACCGCCTGCCCGATCAAATCTTCTACCACCGTGTTAATAGCAGTCAGCAATTTTTCATTGGGGATAATGTCACGCAAATGCCTGTGTGCGAGGTTTTGCCCGAAGATATTACGGGCAGCGCGGTTGGTGCGCACCACCAGCTTATCATCGTTAGTCATGATCAGAATATCCGGTAACGTATCAACCAGAATTTCACGCTCAGTAATGATGGTCTCCATTTCCTGACGTTTATTTTCCCATGAGCGCTGTAGTTTCACTAGCGCACCAGAAAGCTCCCCTACGTTAGATAGAAAGCTCAAATCCGGAGAACTAACGCGTTTATCCAGCGCCAGATCATTCACATAATGGGTCAGTGCAGAAATATTGGAAAGAAACGGGATCACCAACACAAAGGACACGGCAATAATGCCCAGATAGCCATAAATAAAATAATTAAAGTCCAGATCACCGAAAATGGAAAGCGCGCCAAGCACCAGCAAAACAGGGCTAGTGGCTACAATAATAGTCTTTATTAGTGTCGCAAATGGTATGGAGGGCTGTGTTTGCATGAGCGAATTATACCTGCAGGAAACCTACCAAATCCTTAACTTCTTCGATGCTCGCATTTGCCATGTTGCGCGCTTGCGTCGCCCCCTCTTTCAGCACCTCATCGAGATAATCAGGAGAGGCCATCAACTCGCGCATTTTTTCAGTAATCGGCGAAAGGTGAGCCACAGCGGCATCGGTCAGTTCTTTTTTGAAGCTGGCAAAATTCATATCCGCACATTCAGCCACCGCTGCATCACGTGATATGTTTTTCATCGCTGCATAAATGGTAAGCAGGTTAGCCGCTTCCGGACGCTTCTCGACGTCATAGCTCATCCCCTCTTCCATGTCCGATTTGGCTTTTCTAAATTTCTTGGCAATAGCGTCTGCATCATCCGTCAAATTAATACGGGAATATTCCGATTCATCGGACTTACTCATTTTTTTAGTGCCATCGCGCAGGCTCATTACCCGCGTGGCTTCGCCCATAATCAATGGCTCCGGCACAGTCAGGCACTCTTTATCATATGCGCGGTTAAACGCTCCAGCAATATCGCGTGCCAGCTCCAGATGTTGCTTCTGATCTTCACCCACCGGCACGTGCGTTGCCTTATAAAGCAGAATATCGGCCGCCATCAGCACCGGATAGCCATATAGACCCAGCACGGCCTCTTCACGTTTCTTACCCGCTTTCTCTTTAAACTGCGTCATACGGTTGAGCCAGCCCAGCGGTGTGTGGCACGACAGAATCCATGACAACTCAGAATGTGCACTCACACAAGATTGTGGGAAAATAGCGCTTCTTTTTGGGTCAATGCCACAAGCGATCATGGCGGCAGCCACCTGGCGCGTGGCAGAGCGTAAGGCTTCTGGCTGTTGAAACACGGTAATGGCGTGCAGGTCAGCAATCATATACAGACACTGGCCACCTTCGTTTTGCACGTTTACCCAGTTGCGAATGGCGCCTAAATAGTTACCAAGATGAAGATTACCGGTCGGCTGTGCGCCGGATAGAATGCGTTTTTGAGGTGTAGACATAAAGAATTAGACAATTTCTGATAAAAGTTTTAACGATTACGCAGCAATACGATATTTTCCAGAGGCACGCAATGATTCCCTCATCTAGTTTTCCTTCCACACGTCTGCGCCGTTTACGCTCACAAAGCTGGCTGCGCGACATGGTGGCCGAACATCGCCTGCATGCCAGCGACCTTATCTGGCCGGTTTTCATTCAGGAAGGTAAAAACAAAGAAACTACCATAGATGCAATGCCAGGTGTGTCGCGCCTGTCACTCGACCTCTTAGTGAAAAAAGCCAAAGAGGCACATGCGCTCGGCATTCCGGCCATTGCACTATTCCCGGTGATTGAGGATAAGCTTAAAAGCCCGATGGGTGACGAGGCTTTATTTGAAGATAATCTGGTATGCCGCGCCATCCGTGAGCTTAAAAGCGCTGTGCCCGATCTGGGCATCATCACCGACGTAGCGCTCGACCCCTACACTTCCCATGGGCAGGATGGCATTGTAGAAGACGGCAAAATCATCAACGACGCCACGGTTGAAATTCTATGTAAACAGGCTATCAATCAGGCACAGGCAGGGTGTGACATCGTTGCCCCATCCGACATGATGGACGGGCGAATTGGCGAAATTCGTGAGGCGTTGGAAGACGAGAACCTGCAGGACACGGTCATTCTTTCTTATGCTGCTAAATATGCATCGGGCTTTTATGGCCCCTTCCGCGAGGCCGTGGACTCAGCAAAGCATTTAGGCGCAGCCGACAAAAAAACCTATCAGATGAATCCGGCCAACAGCGATGAAGCCTTGCGCGAGATCGCCATGGATATCGAAGAAGGTGCCGATATGGTGATGGTTAAACCGGGCGGTGCATATCTTGATATCATATACAGAGCATCCACCACCTTCCCTATCCCTGTACTCGCCTATCAGGTCAGCGGCGAATATGCCATGATCAAAGCGGCTGCTGAAAAAGGGTGGGTAGATGCAGACATAGCCATGGCAGAAAGCCTGCTTTCTATGAAACGTGCGGGTGCGCGGGCCATATTAACCTACAGCGCGATAACATGTGCGAAATCACTTGTGGTATAACCACCACAAGGCCGGTTTTTATAGATAATCCGGGGAAATTACACTTTACTTTCGGCTGATATCATCTTATGACAGCCACCATACCTCAATTAACCGTAACCAATGGAACAATTATGACTTTTCCACGTATTTTATCCTCCACCCATTATCGCAATGCGTTAATCGGCGCCTTAACCCTTACTGTAAGCGCTGAGGCGATGGCACAAGTGGCTGTAGATCCAGCACAGGTGGAAAAACGTTTCGACCAACCGACAGCCAGCACCTCACGCGCACCTGGCGTCAGCGTCACTGTCCCTAGCACATCACTAACCCCTGCAAAACGTGCACAGCTTTCCAAGAAACATTTTGTGCTTGATAGCATATCCATTGAGGGAAACACCGCATTCTCTGATGCAGAGCTAACAGCCGACTATCAGGATATGGTTGGCAAAAAAGTTTCTATGCTTGATGCTCATAACATTGTTAGCAGCATTACCTCTACGTACCGTGCGCATGGCTACATATTATCTGATGCAAAATTACAAAATGTTTCAGGCGGAACACTTAATATCCAAGTACGCGAAGGGCACATCAATAACATCACCTTTGCTGGCGATATTGGTGATAGCAGCCTGCGTAGCGTAACGCAGGATTATGCAGATTATCTCAAATCACTGCGTCCGGTAAAAAACACCGATATCGAGCGTTTCCTGTTATTGCTTGATGATCTGTCTGGTGCCACCGCCAAAGGTGCTGTGCGTGCTACAAATTCTGCAACTGGCGCAGCCGACCTTTCCGTGGTCATGAGCCACACTCCTTTCGAAGGCTCTTACAGCATTGACAACCGCGGAAGTAAATTTATTGGCCCATGGCAACACACCGCAACTTTAGCGGCCAACTCTCTTTTTGGTCTTTATGACCGTACGGTGCTACGTGGCATCACCACTTCTCCGGCCAGTGAGTTAAAGTTTGTAGACTTAACGCATGAACAACCTATTGGCTCAAATGGGACCATCGCAGGATTTATCGCCTCTTATTCAAAAACCAAGCCGGGCGATTCTTTTAACGCCTCAGACATTGAAGCGGACTCAAATTATTTTGAAGCACATATTTCGCACCCGTTCCTGCGCTCTCGCAAAGAAACATTCACCGGGCGCTTCACGTTTGATGTACGTAATACCACGATAGATACAGCGGGTGTTACTACCAGCAAAGACCATCTGCGTGTTGCGCGTCTGGGCGCAACCTACGATTTCAGCGATGACTTCGATGGAGCAAACATTCTTGATGTACAGGTAAGCCAAGGCCTAGATGCATTTGGCGCATCCAAGAATGCCGACCCTGCGTCACGTGCGAATACAGATGGCAGCTTTACAAAGTTTAATTTCGATGTGGCCCGCACACAGTATTTGCCGTTTAACGGGTTCTCACTATTTGCCTCAGCATCAGGCCAATACGCGACTGACCAACTACTTGCTGCCGAACAGTTTGCCATAGGTGGCGCCACCTATGGTCGTGGCTATAACCCTACAGAGCTCTCTGGTGATCACGCTATTACAGGTAAAATTGAAATGCGTTACACCGAAGTACCTGGTCAGGAATATATGCAGGCGTACCAATTATATGGCTTCTACGATATTGGCCGCACCTGGCTTAAAGACACCCTTAATGGTGACGACAGCCTCTCTTCAGCAGGTGTAGGGATTCGCGCAAATATCACTGAGGTTTTTGCTGCTAACTTTGAAATTGCTATGCCGCTGACCAAAGATGTAAGCAACGAAGGACGTCATGGTGATGATCCTCGCTTCTTCTTTGAGGCCTCTGCCAGCTTCTAATATAAGTGGCGTACTACTAAAAGGTACCCGCTAATTTTTGCATTTGTAATTGCTCGCACTATCCGTCAGTCATATAGCGCGGCAACCACTAAAAGGAGACAACGTATGAAAACTCACAAGCTAATTTCTAAACACTCCGTTCCAGCAATAGCGCTCTCTGCCTCTTTGCTGCTAGCGACATCCCCATCTTTTGCAAACAATCTGTCTGTTTCTTCCGCTAAGAGTAACCACAATCAAATTGCCGTACGCGCTAGCAACATTGCCAATATCGTTAATACTGGGCTACGCCGTGCTGCAGGCCCTGTTGTGCCTGGAAATCAGGCGAACCCATTGGCGGAGATAAACAAGCCTAAACAAAACGTTGGTGCGCGAGTCACAAGAGCAATCCCGTTTCCTGGAAACACCCCGTCTGGCACAGGTGATATCGCCAGCAACGACCTGACAGAAACACTACAAAGCGGTGTGCAGGATTCTGTTGGCGGCGGTAGCGGTAACCCTGACAACCTGTTTGCTGGCGATATCCCAACTGCAGGCCTGAGCCCTGAACAACTTGGTGCATTATCACCGGCTGCTGGTGGTTCA
>CAXRIF010000004.1:0-11858 GCA_964231325.1 Rickettsiales bacterium
GGTGCCACATGAGGGATACCTCGTTACAGTAATGTAGCAATAATAAGGAGGTAACCTGATGAAAAAATCACTTACAATCATGACCATGGCGGCGCTTTCTGCCTGCACTACGTTGGGTAGTGTAGAAAAGGAAGCACTGCGTGATCGCGCTATTGCTGATGCGAAAAAGCAGCCCAAGGAAGTGCATTTGGCTTATTTGCAATGCTACGGCCTGAGTGACAGCGACAAAAAAAGCTGCCGCCGCAGTGCCAAACATACCATTGAAGGCCGTAAAAGCGCCGTGACATGGGATTATATTTTACCGTTTGACTATGAGGCGGAGCGGCTGGGCTTCAAAGCATTTCTGCAAGATCAGGGTAAAAAATGCGCCGGTGTGAATGAAGGGCCGAAATATAACACGGATAGCAACGCTTATGATGTGATCTGCACCGATGGCAATCAATACCAAATGCGGTTTGATGGCAGTGCATCGACATGGGAACTGGTGAAATGAGGCAGTACCATGGCAAGTATCAAACGAGAAAAGCATCCGCTTAACATCAAAATTGGTGAGCGCATTCGCTCTGGTCGTAAGGCATCAGGTTTAAGCCAATCCGAGCTGGGTAATACGATCCCAAACCCAATAACTTTTCAGCAAATTCAAAAATACGAAACCGGAAGTAATCGGATTAGCGTTTCAATGCTATGCGATATCGCGGAAGCACTGCAATTACCCTTGCCGTATTTCCTGGAAGATCTGCAGGATGTGAAAACCATGCTGTCTGATGTGGAGTGGAAGATTTTACACAGCGTGCGTGATTTGTCAGGTGAATCCCAACAGGCTTTAGTGACATTATTGAACGAAAAAACGGCAGGGTAGCTTAAGCGGCGCGAAGACGGTAATGACCTTTGCCATCAGATTCAATCAAGTTGCGCCAGTGCGGTTGGCTTTTAAACACATCCCGCATTCGGTTACATTGCGACCCGACATCATGCAACAGCACTTTGCCATAAATCCAAGGGTCTCCACCTTCGTGTGCATTGTGTAACTGCTCCACCACTTTGGCCTGAATGTTGCCGAGGTGAAAATTTTCATCCTCATAAACCACATGCCGATATTGATTGCTATATGCAAAGCGGCGACCATTAGTTCTTTTCCTATCATAATAACGATCATGCTGTAGATGGTCGCTATAAGCTGGCTGGTGATTGACAGTCGTCACTTCATACTCTTCTTCAAATGCTGTCCGATCATAATTTGTCACCAGCAGATCACGAACATAAACTTGCAATGCAGGCTGGTGCGGTTCATCGGCAATGCGAATGTCGCTATGTTCTTTTTCATCTACGGTTAAAAAATGAGTGAGCAAGGATTCACCTCGTTGAAACAGCATATGGCAATCTTTAGCCCGAATTCCCACCAACCCTTCATAATGCTCAGAAGTAGCTGTATGAAATTGATAACCTTCTTCTTTACCACGCTCAACAAAACATATGGGGAGCCAGACACATACCCGAAGCAAATTATTTTCGACTGCATACATCACTTCATCGTGAGATATGCTCCATTGTTTTTCAATTATTTCCAATCGAAAATAGTTCTGCTTGGGAAGTGCCATATCCTGCCTCGCTTTTTCATATTATTATCTGTAACAATAGTTGTTACTTGATTTGTTACGGATAAAGTTTTATATAAAATATCCGTGGCTATAATGCAACCAAAGCTATATATTAGCGCACCCCAACACAACCTATAGGATAAAATAACTTGACAACAAGAACAGCAAAAAGAGGTCGTCCGGCAAGGCCAACCAAGGTGATGCGAGTCCCTCTGGAATTGACAGATCAGATCGAAAATTATTGCAAAAAAAGCGGCTATCGCTTGCCGTTGCTTACCGGAAAAGTACCTGCGGGTTTTCCACTCAATGCAACTGACCATATATCTGAATGGGTAGATATAAATCAGATGATCATCAATGATCCTGACAATATGTTTTTGATTGAAGCAATGGGTGATTCCATGGAAGGCGATCATATTTATGAAGGTGATTTGTTGATAGTCGATGGCTCAATCCAACCTAAGCATGGCATGATTGTTATTGCTGCCGTGGATGGTGAATATACCGTCAAACGCTTTTTCAAAAAAGACAATGCGATTAAGTTGGTACCTGCCAACTCTAACTATCCGGAAATTGATATCTCCAAAGATATGCAGTTTGCTGTTGCCGGTGTCGTGGTGAGATCATTGCATCAATTTGCATACTAAACCTTGAATCTAACTCCTAGGAGTTGACTCCTTAATCCCCACTCCATCCACCACCAACCCCCACCCAAGAGGGTTGACATGGCGCATACCCTAAAGGGCAGAGCATTTCATGTATCGAATACATGACTTTTACCTTCTTTTTGCACCTTTTTCGGGAAGAACCATCCCCACCTTATCCCCCTTTGCTCCTCATTTCATCCCCCTCTAATCCCCACCTGGGGCATGTTTTTGCATTTTTGTTTAGTTTTGCTCCCCCTCTAATCCCCATCTTGTCCCCACCCAAATACTCTAAGCCTTATATTTCCTGAATTGTAGAGGGGGATATTGCTCCCCCAGCAACCCCCCACCAAGCCCCACGACATCCCCACCCATCGTTTGCCAGCCTTGTGTCCGAACAGTTCGAACACAGGAGGCAAATATGAACGATTCACACGAAAACAAACCTATCTCAGTATTTGATGAAATCTGTCACATCACCATTGAGGCCATGTGCCGGATGGATATGGAAGAGCTGCTGTATTGGAAAAAACATGCAGTACGCAACCTCGACCGGGCCAAATTAGCGAAAGGACAAATTGAGCTTGCCCTTTCGCTTAAACAGCAGGCGCTAGACAAAAGTTCCAGCGAAGACCCCAACCAACCTTCAATGCTGGATTAGGGGTTAGCGAATGGCGATGGAATGGTTCCGGATGTATCACGGCATGCCTTTTGACACCAAACTTCGGGTGGTGGCCAAACGCGCTGGCCAGCCGATGGGTGTCGCGGTGGTGGTGTGGGCTTGCATACTTGATGCCGCCTCACAATCCGACCCGCGTGGCATCGCCGTGATTGATGCGGAGGAGATTGCCGTTGCCTTAGATTTTGAGGTGGAGGCGGTGGAAGCCGTGCTTGCTGCCATGCTGGACAAAGGTATGATGGATAAAGATGGTCACCTTGAGGCGTGGGATAAGCGCCAGCACACCACATCCACCGAGCGTTCTAAGAAAAGCCGCGCCAAGAAAAAAAGTGGTGCAACGGGTGGCAACGCCGCGCAACGCGGTGCAACAGCAGGCAACAGCTCGCAACGCAAAAACAGCAAAAAATCACCAGATACAGATACAGAAGCAGATACAGACTCAGATGCAGAGGAGAATACAGATACAGATTCAAAAAAAGATTCAAATACAAAAAACAGAACGAGAGAAGAAAAGAAGGAGTCTGAGGAAGAAAAACAGCAGAACTGTGGAAAAGATGCAGATAAAAATCAAAAGCAGATTTTACAGCAGATGGCAGATATCTGGAACGAAGAGGTGCAGAGTAAAATCACACCAAACCAGAATGCCATACTCACAAAAAAACGCAAAGAGCTGCTTACAGCCAGATGGATAGATGAATTTGCAGAGGATATCAGAGCATGGAGATATTTCTGCGAAATCATAGGCAGATCAGAATTTTGTCTTGGCAAAATTGAAGGCAAGGATTGGACGATTGACCTGACCTGGGCAGTGCAGTCATCAGATCGGGTAGCCAAGATTTTAGAAGGTGGCTTTTCAGGTGGGAAGCATCCATCCAAACCACCATCATGCGATATTCCTGAATTCGCCGATGCTTGGGATGATGTTCTGAAACATCTAGCCCATCATCATGGCAAAGCTGCTGTTCGCAGCTGGTTTTCAAACACCGTTATCACCAAAGCCGAGAATACACCGGATGGGGCCATGCTCACGCTGCAGGCTCCTCGTGAATTTGTGCGCGGCTGGATTGAAAAACATTTCCTTGCCGATTTGAATCACCACTGGCGCGAATGTGATTACAGCTCACGCCCTGTGATCGGCATCCAACTTCAAACCAAGGAGTCCGCATCATGAACGGAGAGCAGCTACTGCAGCAAGCGCTGCAAACATTCGAAGAACGCCGCGCCAATTATGGCCAGGCGAAACATCACTTCCGAGAGGTGGCCAGGCGGTGGTCGCTGATTCTGAATTGCCAGGTCACCCCGCAGCAAGTGGTGATGTGCCTGATTGAACTCAAGCTGGCGCGGCTCAAAGGAAATCCCACGCATCTCGATAGCATCATCGATATCGCCGGTTACGCGGCGGTGATGGCTGAGGTGCTTCCGGAAGATAACCAAGGAGGACTCCGCAATGAAAGAAATTAAAAAATGGACAGTCACCGATGTGGCGGATCGGTTTGAGGAAGCCGCTTATACGCTGAAGCGCCTGCCGCCGGTGAAGGTGCAGGGATATTTCAATGCCTGGCCGGAAATCGTTCGCACCGTCATGGAGCAGCTGCAGGCCGACCGCTTGCCCATGCGCCTCGGCCCACCAGCACCGGATGCCATTAGCCGGATGGAAGAAACTATCCAATGGATTTTCTGGCTCGATGATGAAGATGAGCGCCGCCTGATTTGGCTGCGTGCCGCCCGTGTTCCATGGAGACCCATTTGTTGGCGATTAGGGTGTGGCCGTACCAAGGCATGGCAGATGTGGACATACGCACTTCTCAAGGTTGTCACTCGCCTGAATGCCAAGCAGGGAGGGCGTTAGCATGGTGTTGAAAAAAAAGACTAAACAAGATGAACAGAATCTGCTATGCATAGACATATCATCGCCAGAGGTGGGTGAAAATGACCCTCTCGCGCCTTATCGTCCCCACATAGACCGTTTTGACCTGACAGAAGAGCAGAAGCTCGAACTGGTCGGCACGATTATAGCGATTGCCGACATGGTGTTGGATGTACGGTTTGGGCTGATAAAATATCCGCATCAGTGCCAGAAACCAGTTGATGAAGTTGGCGCTTCGATCAATGGTGATAGGCATGAAAACTAATGCAAAATCAGTTATTTATTGCGGGTTTCCAGTCAAGCGCAACTGAAAAAGGGCGATGGGCTGGCAAGCCAAGAGACGCGCTGTCGTGAATTTGCACGCATGCGCGGTTATAGCGTTGAAGAAGTCTTTTATGATGAAGGCATCAGCGGCAAATTGCTCGACCGCGCCAAGATGCGCGAACTGCTGGAGTATTTAAACAGCCATGCGCAGAAAGAACCTATCGTTGTTATCATCGACGATATTAGCCGATTAGCGCGAGACCTTGAAACACACATACGATTACGCACCGCTATCGCCGATGCAGGCGGCAAGCTGGAATCTCCGGCGATTGAGTTTGGTGAAGATTCAGACAGCCGTTTGGTGGAGCACTTGCTTGCATCCGTCGCCGCTCACCAGCGTGAAAAGAATGCCGAGCAGGTAAAGAACCGCATGCGAGCACGAATGCAGAATGGCTATTGGGTATTCAATGCTGCCATCGGATACAAGTTTGAACGCAAACCCGGACACGGAAAAATATTGGTGCCAGATGAACCCGCTGCCTCAATCATCGTTGAAGCGCTAGAAGGATTTGCGGCAGGACGGTTTGAAACTATTTCAGAAGTGCGGTGCTTTTTGCTGTCTAAGCCCGGCTATCCGCGTGATCGGAATGGGGATTTGCACGTAACAAAAATTCGCGAGATGCTAGAGCGTGTACTTTACACGGGCTATATGGAGTACAAGCCATGGGGAATTACGCTTCAGCCCGGCAAACATACGCCGCTTATTGACTTTGAAACCTACAACAAAGTGCAAGCGCGACTACGTGGTCAGGCGAAAGCTCCGGCTCGGAAGGATATTCGGGAAGATTTCCCGCTGCGAGGCTTCGTGCTTTGCGGCACATGCCATACACCAATGACAGCATGCTGGTCAGCTGGACGGGCATCGAAATATCCATATTATCTTTGCCGAAACAAGGAATGCCCTGATTGCAAAAAGTCGATCCGTAAAGAAAAGCTGGAAGACGAATTTGAAGGCATCTTGCACGAATTACAGCCAACGCCCGATCTGGTGTACATCACCAGAGAGGCGGTCAAGAAGGTTTGGAAGAAGCATAAAAATGGTCACGGATTAGACCGCAACGAGTTGAAGAAGCAACTCAAAGAACTGGAGCGAAAAGCGGAACAATTAATGGATCGTATCGTTGAGACCGATAGCGAGACATTGGTCAAAGCCTACGAAGCGAAGATCACAAAGATTGAATATCAGAAAGCAGAAATTAGCTCAAAACTGGCAAGCTCACTGAGCGGCCCGGAAAGTTTTGAGGAGAGTTTTCAAACCGTCTTTGATTTTATCGAAAACCCGCAGAAACTTTGGCACTCCAACGATCTGGAGGACAGAAGACTACTGCTAAAACTGGTATTTACCCGCCCATTGGCATATCAGCGAAATGAGGGTTTTCAAACCGCCGCTATCGCGCTCCCATTCGGGCTTTCAGGGCAGTCGATTAAGGGTAAGTCGGAAATGGTGGAGCCTAGGAGAGTCGAACTCCTGACCTCTTCCATGCCATGGAAGCGCTCTACCAGCTGAGCTAAGGCCCCATTTTAGGTGGAATTAGTGCTTAATGGCTTGAGCGTAGCAAGTCAACCGTTTTGGCTATTGTGCCAATGTTTGCTGTAGGCGGGTGGTAATGGAAGCAGCATCATCGCTCTTATCCAGCCTTAGCAGCTCTTTTTTGCTATTGGCATCCAGTACCGCAATATAGCCGGTAGCGCTGCCTTGCTGCTTTACATACTCATCCATATCAAGGGCAGAGGCCAGCAGTGATGACTGGTGGATGGTGGTTTTATTCGTAAGGTTCAGTGTGACAAACACGATATCGCTACCGTCTAGCTTAGCCTCCTTACGTGCCTTTGCAAGCTCTGGAGAAAGGGTTTTGCAGCTCGGGCACCAATCCGCATAAAAATACAGCGCGATCAATTTAGGGGCAGGGAGCATGTGTGACGCGCTCCCTTCCTGTGCCTTCTCACCAAAGAGTGGCAGGTATTTGCCGTAGCCTTCTTTCGCCAGATCAGCCTTAGGTACAAAACGTAGAGAGGCAGAATTGATGCAGTAGCGCAGTCCGCCTTTATCCTTCGGCCCGTCATTAAACACATGCCCCAGGTGGGTACCTGCTTTGGATTTTACTTCGGTGCGAATCATGCTATGGCTCAGGTCTTTATGTTCGGTGACGTTGCTTTCATCAATCGGCTTGGTAAAGCTTGGCCAGCCAGTACCGGAATCAAATTTATCGGTAGAAGAGAAGAGGGGCTTGCCGGAGATGATGTCGACATAAATGCCTTCTTCCTTGTGATCCCAATATTCGTTTTTAAAAGGAGGCTCGGTACCTCCTTGGGTCACACGTTTTTGCAACGGCGTCAGTTCCGCGGCAAATGATGCAGCAGAGAATGATACGATAAACAATAGTGATAGAACGATTATACTACGCATATGGCCTCTTACGGTTTACTTAGTATTCGCACTTCAAAGCAGAATGGTTACAGCTACTTTTCATCGCCCATTTTGAGGGCGGAAAGGAAGGCTGACTGCGGGATGGTAACGTTTCCGATTTCACGCATTTTCTTCTTACCTTTTTTCTGCTTATCAAGCAGTTTGCGCTTACGTGACACGTCGCCACCATAACATTTGGCGAGTACGTCTTTGCGCATGGCAGAAATGGTTTCGCGCGCAATAACTTTGCCACCTAGTGCTGCCTGAATCGGAATGGCGAACATGTGCTTAGGAATGAGATCTTTGAGGCGTTCACATAAACGGCGACCGCGTGCATCTGCTTGTGATTTATGCACGATAAGCGCCAACGCATCTACCGGTTCGTGATTGACCAGAATGTTCATTTTCACCAAATCAGACTCGCTATATTCAGCGAGCTCATAATCAAAACTCGCATAGCCTTTGGAGCAGCTTTTCAGGCGATCATAAAAATCAAACACCACTTCGTTGAGGGGAAGTTTGTATTCCACCATCGCACGCGCGCCAACATAGGTAAGGTTTTCCTGAATGCCACGCTTTTCTGTGCATAACGAGAGGATGCTGCCCAGATGTTCGTCTGGTGTCATGATGGTCGCTTTGATCCACGGCTCTTCAATATGTGAGATCTTAGTGACATCGGGCATGTCATTTGGATTATGTAGTTCGATCGTTTTTCCATCGGTCATGGTGATACGGTAAACTACGGAAGGAGCGGTAGTAATCAGGTCGAGGTCAAATTCACGCTCTAAGCGTTCCTGAATAATTTCCAGATGCAGCATGCCGAGGAAACCACAACGGAAACCAAAACCCAAGGCAGTAGAACTTTCGGTTTCGAACTCAAAACTCGCATCGTTCAAGCGCAACTTAGCCAGAGAATCTTTGAGATGTTCAAACTGCCCTGCATCGGTGGGGTATAGACCGCAGAACACTACCGATTGTGAAGGTTTGAAGCCGGGAAGAGCGGTCTCTGTGGGTTTTCGGTCATCAGTCACCGTATCACCTACATTACAATCTGCGACTTGTTTAATACCGGTGATGATGTAACCGACTTCACCGGGAGTCAGCGCATCGACCGGAATTTTCTTAGGTGTGAAAATACCTACCTGATCGACATTATGTACAGCGCCGTTGCTCATCATGCGAATCTTCATGCCTTTTTTGAGCACGCCATCCATGATGCGCACCAGAATAATTACGCCGAGATAAGTGTCGTACCAGCTATCGACCAGTAACGCTTTGAGGTCTTTGCTGTCGTCACCTTGCGGGGCTGGAAGACGAGTGACGATGGCTTCCAGCACATCTTCAATTCCCATTCCGCTCTTGGCGGAAATCGGCACAGAATCTGAGGCATCAATACCAATCACTTCTTCGATTTGGCCTTTAGCGCGATCAATATCTGCTGCGGGTAGATCAATTTTGTTGAGCACAGGCACCAGCTCGTGATTTACATCCAGCGCCTTATACACGTTAGCTAGCGTTTGCGCTTCTACGCCTTGCGAGGCGTCTACTACGAGCAGTGACCCTTCACAGGCTGATAAACAACGTGACACCTCGTAGCCAAAATCCACGTGGCCGGGTGTGTCCATTAGGTTGAGCGTATATGTTTCACCATCTTTGGCTTTATATTTCAGGCGCACCGTTTGCGCTTTGATGGTAATGCCGCGCTCTTTTTCAATCTCCATCGAATCGAGCACTTGCTCTTTCATTTCGCGCTTTTCCAGCCCGCCACAAAACTCGATCATACGATCGGCCAATGTCGACTTGCCGTGATCGATATGGGCAATGATGGAAAAATTACGTATTTTCGATAGATCAGTCATAGAGCCGTTGATGTAAGGTAAAATAGCAGAAAAGACAAGCGCTAACGCTGGAATGTGGCAACAATTTCCAGATGCGGGCTATAGACGAACTGATCGACAGCCAGAGCAGATTCCAGGTTGAATCCGGCCTTGCCAAGGGTTTTTGCATCGCGCGCGAAGCTGGCTGGGTTGCAGGAGACCATCACCACACGGTCTATCGAGGATTTGGCGATTTCCTCACATTGCTTTTTAGCACCCGGGCGCGGTGGGTTGATAATGGCCGCTTTATAGCGTCCCAGTTCTTTGGGGAGCAGCGGGGAGATAAATAGATCGCGCTGCTTGGCGCTAAGGTGACCAGTCAGCCCATGCAGGGCAATGGATGCTTTTAAGCCTTTTATCATATGTGGGCTGTTTTCTACTGCATGCACTTTAGCTGTTTTGCTAAGGGGAAAACTATAAGTGCCAATGCCACAAAACAGATCGACTACAGAGGTGATACTGCCAACGCCTTTTATTACAGCTTCGGTGAGCAGCCTTTGTCCTTCTTTGCTGGCCTGCAGGAAAGCACCAGCAGGCAGGGGAATATCATAACCGCCAAGTGCCATGGTGATAGGAGAATTGTTGGAAGCGACAAACATTTTTTCACCTGGTGCAAGCAGGCTGATGCGTCCGATATTTAGTGATTCAGCAAGTACGCCTAGATCATTGGTATTGTCTGGTATAGAGCTGCAGGAAAGCACCATGTCAATGCCACTATCGGCCATGGTGAGGCTCAGGGTTTTGATGGCTTTCACTGCATACCAGTCGCTAAGTTTTTCGGCGAGCGGTTTCATAAGCTTTTGCAGCGCGGGTTCTAAAATAAGGCAGCTATCTACAGGAACAAGGTCACGGCTACGCGGCGCATAAAAAGCAAACGATATGCCATCATCGCCATGATGAAGCTTGAACTCTACGCGACGGCGCGAAGCAGCTGGCAGGAATGTGAGCTCCCCGTGCGTGTTCGGAAAGCCTGCATGTGTCAACGTATCTTTAAAGATACGATGTTTGAACTCGCGATAGGAATCTTCTTTGAGTTGCTGCAAGCTGCACCCGCCACAGTTTGAAAAATGTGGACAGGGGGCGGGAGTGCGATCTGGCCCGCCTTGTAGAATTTCTGCAATCTCGCCGCGTGCGGTTTCTTTGGTTTCGTTTATAATACGAACATGTAGGTGATCGCCCGCGGCAGCTTTTTCGATGAATAATGGTTTGCCGTTATAATCGGCAATGCCATCGCCTAAGCCGCCAAGAGCATTTATGCTGATCTCGTGTAGATCAGAATGTGAAGTGGGGGAGTGTTTCAAAAAATTAGGCGATGATGTCTGGGTAAACGATTTGTTCGATTTTGATGATCTCATCACGCAATTGTAACTTCATTTTTTTGAAGCGTTGTTTGGTGAATTCATCAAGCCCGTTAACTTCAATTTTATCATCCAAATCACGATGTTGGTCGCGGAGGGATTCAAGCCGTTTTAGCAGCAGAAGATCTTCATTCATATGCGCAATTGCCGTCATTGAGAGATACATACCGAGAGCGATGTGAGTCGAGCCAGTAAGTATCTGATTTATCAAAAAACACGGAGATTATAGCAAAAAATTGGGAAAAAGCCCAGCATTTATACGGAAAATTAATAAATCAGCACTAAATTTACTGCCCCCAGCTCTAAGAGGCGTTTACGCCTTCCCAGCGCTTTATATTGCCTGTTTCAATATCGAACAGGTCAAGCACCCGACCCACTGTGTGCTGTGCCATCTCATCAAGCGAAGCTGGATTGCTGTAAAAAGCAGGCACAGGTGGTGCGATAATCGCGCCCATATCTGATAAGGTCAGCATGTTGCGCAAATGTACGGAATGTAGTGGTGTTTCCCGTGTCATGAGCACAAGTTTGCGGCGCTCTTTTAACACGACATCAGCCGCACGTGTGAGCAATGTGGTGGAAATACCGGTAGCAATTTCTGCGAGGCTTTTCATGGAGCAGGGCGCTACGATCATACCATCTGTTTTGAATGAACCACTGGAAACATGCGCGGCTAAATCATTGGGCGCGTAGAAATGATCAGCCAATTTTTGCACTTGTGTGAGTGAATAATCGGTCTCGTGTGCAATGGTGATGCCTGCTGTTTTGCTGATAACCAAGTGGCTTTCGATATTGGCGGCTTTGAGTGCCTTGAGAATCTCAATGCCGTAGATGGCACCTGATGCGCCGCTGATACCTACGATGATGCGTCTGTTATTCACAAAAATACCTCAAAAAAAACGGCAGGTAAAAAAATCACCTGCCGCTTATATCATAAAAATAGCTTGATGCTAGATAGCAGATGAGCCATCTACGCCACCAGCACATTTTTGCTTCAGCTCAGCGCTTTCGAAAGCATCTGGGCTTTGCAGATACGCATTCATGCAAGCAACACGATCATCCTCTGCAGTAAGTGAACCACCAGCAGCCGGTGATAATGCACCAAGT